>CAJJCB010000022.1 GCA_905182565.1 Acidimicrobiaceae bacterium
ATTTATTCAACCACCGGTTATTAAAAGACTCATGAGTTAGTAGAGAGGTCCTGAAGTAATTAATTAAGTTCAGATCTTATGTCGGCACTGTTGTATTCACCGGTTTAGATTTAATTGTATGGAATTTGGTGTTCATCTACCGCATTTAGGTCATAGCACAGGACGCGAACCTCTAATCGAGTTCGCTCAAGAAGCAGAGCGACTAGGGGTCCATTCAGGTTGGGTAAGCGATCACGTTTGCCTACCGGCGGAATTCAACTCAAAGTACCCTTATAGCGATGACGGTTCTTTCCCTGGAACAGAGTTAGCGTGGCTCGATGCAATCGGTACGTTACTTTTCATTGCCGGTTGCACTGAAAATATTCGCCTCGGTTTTACGGTTCTTATTTTGCCCTATCGGCCTCCAGTTGCGACAGCGAAGCAGTTAGCAACGCTAGATATCCTTTCGAATGGTCGTCTTGTTCTCGGTGTAGGAGTTGGATGGAATCGTGAGGAAGCAGAAGTTCTGGGTATGCCTTGGGATAACCGTGGTGCACGATCTGATGAGCAACTCCAAATTTTCAATGCGTTATTCACTCAAGAAGAACCTTCTTTCGAGGGAACTTACTACTCATTTCCAAAGGTCGACTTTGAACCAAAACCAATTCAGAAACCGGTACCAATTTGGGTCGGCGGCCACAGCAAAGCAGCATTTCGTCGAACGGCACAATACGGGCACGCGTTCCACGCTGCTTTCCAATCGTTGGACGTAGTTGCCGATGAATGGAACGAAGTTAAAAAAGAATGTGAGTCAATCGGGCGCGATCCAAATGAGCTCGAACTCTCGTTACGAGTATTTTTGGACCCTAATGAGAAAATGGAACCATACAAAAGTGTCGGCGGTAGCGAATCACAGATGATTGAAACGATAGGCCAAATACAAGAAATTGGAGCAAGCCATATCCTTCTCGATCCGGTAGCTCGCGGCGGTATACAAGGGCGACTAGAAGCGCTGCAAAACTTTATGACCAATGTTGCACCTCAAGTTCACTGATTTTCTGAAATGAATACCCACATCAATCCTGGATCTCCAACCCAACGTATTGATAAATGGCTATGGTGCACACGCATTTTTCGAACCCGAACTAACGCTAAAAATGCGTGCCTTTCCGGTGCAATCAGAATTAACAGCGAGGTTGCGAAACCCTCTACTCCCGTACACATTAGTGATGAGGTATCGGTACGTCTCCATGGGCAAGAGCGAAAACTTGATGTCCTTCTCCTCCTCGAAAAAAGAGTTGGAGCGCCAATTGCAAGCGCTGCCTATGTTGACAAAACTCCTCAAGTCATAGCATCAGCAAAGCAAATTTCTAGTGCTAGAGATGGTGAGCGTGACCAGGGGTCAGGTCGCCCAACTAAAAAAGATCGAAGACGAATAGAGCAGTTTCGTCGCCCAAATTGAGCAGTTAACAGGTACCTTGCGTGTAGTGAGTGTTCCCCTAGCCGTGGCCTTAGCCCATGCAAGAATGGCCATGCAGAGTTTATCTCTAGACGACGTTGTTATACCGGACTCCGCTAGCAGCTCATACGCTGTCCAAGATCAGCTGATTTCACTTTTAGCCTCTCCGCAGATTGGTTGGAAAGTAGGAGCTACTGGGCCAACATCGCAACAAAAACTAGGTGTTAAAACCCCACTCGTTGGCCCCGTCTTTGCAACGACACTTTTCAGTTCTGGTACCACTGTTCAGCTAACGGGCTTCCATCATCAACCAGGCATAGAGTCTGAGATAGCTTTTAAAATTTCTACTACGTTACGGCCAGGTGGTAAGCCACTGAACGCTATATCAGTTCGTGAAATAGTCTCAGCCGCATATCCTGCTATAGAACTCGTATGTACCCGTTTCGAAACTAATTTCGCTGTTCCGCCTGCTCTTCTAGTTGCTGATGGAGTAGCCCACGCCGGTCTGATTCTCGGGGATGAAGTTCCCACAAATAAACTTGGCGATCTAAGCCGGCTAGCTATTTCTACCTTAATTGACGGCACGGAAGTTAGCTCCGGCACCGGAGCAGAAGTTCTTGGTGATCCCTTCGAGTCACTCGCATGGCTTTGCAACCATCTATCTGGTCGCGGTATCGAACTACCCCAAGGTTCAATCGTTACTACTGGCGCATGCACTGGCATTAACGAAAGTCAAGCAAACGAACTGGTGGCTACAGATGCGGGTCCGTTGGGCAGCGTAAGCATCCATCTCAGTGAATAATGCCTCCGAAAAATCAGCTTTTCGTGGTTGGTGGATCCTCGCCCTTAGCACCGTTGCCATCGCACTTACAGGGCCAGGTCAAACTATTGGTGTTTCCTCTTTCATAGATGAAATAACAACTGATTTAAGACTTACCGATACAACAGTCTCTACTGCCTACCTTGTAGGGACCATCACCGGATCATTGGCGATGCCAGCCATCGGCCGTTGGATTGATCGTCGAGGCGTTAAGTTCACGATGATTATTATTGCCACTTTGTTTTCTGCTGCTGTAGTTCACATGGGTTTAGTCCAAAATCTTACTGGCTTAATTTTTGGATTCATAGGCATTCGTATGCTCGGCCAAGGAGCACTTAGTCTGGTTAGCCAAACAAGTATCGCTCTATGGTTTGACCAGCGCCGTGGTCTCGCTTTTGGTATCTCAATGACTATTTCAGCCGGGATGATGGCCACCGCACCCATACTTTTAACTGCATTGATTGAGGCGGTCGGCTGGCGTTGGGCCTGGGCGATCGCCGGTTCCGTAGTCTTTATTTTGATTGTGCCAGCAACAGCAATTTTTATGGCCGACCGTCCAGAAAGCCTCGGTCAGCATCCAGATGGTCGAGCAACTTCTAATACTGATTCGGGGATTAAAAAGCCGCAGTACACAGTTGTTGAAGCTCTGCATACCTCAGCTTTTTGGGTTCTAACCCTTGTAATGGTTGTCTCATCTCTTCTGATAACTGGATTAACATTTCATCATTTCGCTTTGATGACCTCATCAGGACTTACTACATCTCAGGCCGCAGCAATTTTTATTCCTCAAATTGTAGGCACCATCGGAGCGGGATTTATTTGGGCATCGTTATCCGATAAATTATCGGCACGATTTCTATTAATTACCTGTCAGCTTTCCCTAGCCGCTGCCCACATCTCATATATCTGGGTTAGCCCAGGATTTACAGCAGCTTTGTATTCTCTTCTTTTAGGGGTTAATGGTGGCTCAATTCGAGCACTAACATCAGTTCTCTACCCTAAATGGTTTGGTACCGCCAACATCGGAGCGATTAGAGGCGTGGCTACAGCATTTGGTGTGGGGGCTTCAGCTATGGGGCCACTTGTGATAGCCGTCGGGTTCAATCTGACAGCCTCCTACAGCCAACTCAACGCGCTATTGTCAATAGTTCCAGTATGCGCCATGGTTGCCGCCGCGTTTATTGTTGCGCCTAACTCACGAGCAGAACGTATCTCCAGCGGTCCTCACCGATAGGGTTCTCAGACGTGCTAACCGCCACTGGTCTGACAAAAAAATATGAACCTAGGACACTGTTTCGCGACGTCAGCATTCAGCTGTCAAATGGACGCCGAATCGCTCTAGTCGGTGGGAACGGTGTAGGAAAAACAACGCTGATTGAAATCTTAATTGGAAGTAGAGAACCTGATAGCGGTCAGGTACACCGACCAAAAGAAATGACAATTGGGTACTTACCTCAGGAACTGGACGATGAGCTTAACGGGACAATTCTTGCAGTCACGCTTGAAGGAGCCAAGCAAATAAATGAAGCTGCCAACAAACTCAGCAAATTGGAACTTCAGCTAGGTTCAACAGATGCATCAGACCACGAGCAAATTCTTGCTGAGTACGGTGAAGTTCAATCTCGCTTTCAGCAATTAGGTGGTTACTCGATAGAAGCCGAAGCCCACCGCGTTCTTGCCGGCTTAGGTTTTAGCGGCGATAGCACAGACCGCCAGGTCCGAGAACTATCGGGCGGTTGGCGCATGAGAGTATCACTCGCTCGTCTTTTATTATCGCGCCCGGATATTCTGATTCTTGACGAACCTACAAACCATCTTGACGTCGACTCCGTGGCATGGTTAGAAGATCAACTTTCTGATTGGCATGGTTCTCTACTATTTGTTAGTCATGACCGAGACTTCATAGACAACGTAGCTAATCGAGTTATCGAAATCGACAGCGACGGCAGCCATGAATACGTCGGTGGATTCGCTGAGTTTGTAATAGCTCGAGAAGAACGTCTAGCGCAGATAGAAGCCGCAGCTGCGCAGCAATCTCGTCGACTAGCGCACACAGAAAAGTTTATTGAGCGCTTTCGATACAAAGCAACCAAGGCAAGACAAGTCCAGAGTCGAGTAAAAGCTCTTGAAAAAATTGATCGGATTAAGGTCCCCGAAAAAAAAGAACTCCGAGCACGTTTTGAGTTTCCTGCGCCTCAGCGGTCCTCGCGAATCGTGGCAGAGATAACAGATGCATCGGTCGGTTACGGCGGAAAAGCTGTACTCGACAATCTTAATTTCGTCATTGAAAGAGGCAACAAAATTGCTCTCGTGGGCCCAAATGGTGCTGGAAAAACAACACTATTAAAACTACTGACCGGCGAACTCTCTGCATCTAACGGAAAAGTCGAATTAGGCAACAACGTTGACTACGCAACTTTTTCTCAGCACCTCACTGAAGTGATGGACTTAGATAATACAGTTCTCGGTGAATTTAAGTCATCAATTGGCGATCCAGGCACTCGCAACCTTCGCACCATTCTTGGCGGATTCGGGTTTCGTGGAGAAATGGTTGATCGCAGAATCGCAGATCTTTCCGGTGGTGAAAGAACCAGACTCGCCCTCGCAGAAGTGATGGCTAACCCTGTAAATCTTTTAATCTTAGACGAACCGACAAATCATCTTGATTTACCTAGCTGCGATCTCCTAGAAGATGCTCTTTCTGTTTATCCCGGGACTGTTCTACTCGTTACCCACGACCGTCACCTCATTCGAAATGTGGCGGACGCGCTTATTGTTGTTCGTAATGGCCAGGCAACTTGGCATCAAGGCGTTGAAGAGGATCTACTTCGTCCAGGAAATTCATCGAATACACCCTCAAGGTCCAACAGTAGTAATTCGCGCAAAACAAAAGCCGCTCCCGTTAAACAAGAACGTCGATCTGCTGCAGAACACAGAAATGAGCGTCACCAAGCAACGAGGGACCTTAAAAAACAACTCAACCGAGTTGAAATGAATTGGGAAAAAGTGGAGAAAAGAGTAACTGAAATTCAAACGCAACTTGCAGATCCAAAGACCTACGAGGATGCGGAAGTTCTCCGGACTCTGACAAGAGAACATGAAGAGACAAGCAAGCAAGCTGCAAAACTTATGGAAAATTATGAACATTTGACAAGTAAGATTGCCACAATCGAGGAGCAATAAAGCTTTACGCCCTTAGCAACCTTGCTCAGACGGGTTTACCGCTACACACTCGACTGAAACAGATTCACCGAAAACAACTAGATTTGCTGACCCGTTACCAGGTTTACCCATCGGTGCTCCGGGATACCAGGCCTTCACTCCGCCGTGACTAGCATCAGTCAGCACATGCCAATGACCTAACGCCACATAATCTGCGTCAGTATCTAAAATCTCTTGATATGTGATCGGCGAAGATCGATGTGCATCATCACTAGTCAAGTTCAAATGTCCGTGCCCTGCTACCACGTACCAACCACTGGTCGGTCTTTTCGGAGAGTTGCTTAATGGTCTATAACCGGGCTCATGTTCAGCCATCGCTCGTCCCCAAATCGTCAAATCCCCGCCTAGCAATTCAAGCTGAGATCCTTCTATGTTTTGCAACAAGAGAACTCCGGAGCGAGAGACTTCTTCATGGCAACGCTCCCACAGTGAAGCCTGGTCATGCACATCATGATTACCCGGAATAATTACAACAGGTATTTCAGTTCTAGTTAAAATTTCTAAGGTTTCTAAAACAACTTGGCTCTCAAGCCGGCCATGATCAAATAAGTCACCTGCGACCATTATCACATCAACGTTATGAGTTACCGCTGCCATCGCTAAGGCATGTGCGACACATTGGCAAACGGCTCGGTGTTCGAGACCTGGGCCTTTTACATATCCGATATGGACATCAGAAGTGTGCAGCATTCGCACTGCGTTCGTACTGGTTATATTGTGAGTGCCCATGACTCGAAATATTGCCACCAACCGGAGCGTTGAGCGAGACGAATTGCTTAATTTTATTCGACCGCGCCACAGAGGCATCCTCTCTACTCAAAAACGAGACAAAAAACCTCAGATGTCATTAGTCACTATGGGGGTTAGCGCCAGCGGCAAAATTCTAATTGCCAGCTACCCAGAACGAGTGAAAGTCAGTAACGCTAGACGTAACCCAGAAGCTTCCATATGTGTGATGGGAGAAGAATTCAACTCTGAATGGGTTCAAGTTGATGGACATATTGAAGTTCTCGATCTGCCTGCGGCCCTTGATGGACTTTGCGAATACTTTCAAGTTATTAGTGGCGACCACTCCGACTGGGAAGAATACAGATCAGCAATGGTTAAACAAGGCAAAGTGTTACTTGAGTTGTCTGTCAAACGTTGGAGTCCAATATCGCAAGGTGGTTTCCCGGCCCGACTCGTTGAGTAAACGCTTCTATTTCCGTTCAGTTAGCTGCAAGCAACCACTTGTTTACTTGCACCAGCTAAGTTAATTGCGTGAAGATTTTAGTGACGAATGATGATGGAATCGACTCTGAAGGTCTGCACGTCCTAGCGCATCACATGAGCGGGTTCGGTGAAGTAATAGTGGTCGCTCCCGACAGTGAATACTCCGGAGCAGGAGCTGCACTAGGACCGATACATCTAACTACCCCTGAAGTGAGACGTCGCAAAATCGAAGGTCTTAACGAAGTTTGGACGGTCGCTGGTCCTCCAGCTTTGTGCGCAATGTTTGCCCGATTAGGCACTTTCGGTGAAATAGACTTCATCGTTTCTGGAATCAACCCCGGCGCTAATGTCGGCCGCTCGGTCTACCACTCGGGAACAGTTGGCGCCACCTTAACAGGCAGAAATGCGGGTATCCCAGGGTTAGCGGTTAGTCAAAGTGTTCGAGGACTCGGAGCTGGAGATCAATCCTGGGCAGACGCGATTGTTGGCCAAAAATGGCATTCTGCTGCACAGGTTGCAGGTCATGTTTTTGAAGCTATGACTTCTGACATTCATCTAGATACGCCTGTAGTGAATTTGAACGTACCGAATCTAGAAATTTCGGAAATGAAAGGATGGAAATTTACTGAACTTGGAGAAGAGCCACCTAGAGGTATCAGCAAGATTGAGCTTCAAAAAGTTCCAACAGATCCTGATTTATACACGGTTGACATGACTTGGTCAGATGCGCCTCTCAAAGAGTTTCCAACAACGTCCGACACAGGAGCCATTCTTCACGATTTTATTTCGGTTTCATACCTTTCTCGGATCAAAGCCATAGCTTCGCCAGACTCCTCGTCTATGCCTCATACGCTAAATAGTCTTTTCCAAGATTAGCCGCGAGATTTAATCCAATCGGCAAGTAAATCAGCCACAGAGTCCCTCGTTTTTTTGCCATCTAAAAGGTAATGGTCAGTATGGAAAGTAACTGCTGTCAGGTCTTCTGATGCTAAGTCTTTGATAATGGCGGCTGTATCGCTTGGGTAGACGCCTGTATCTCGATCTGCATCAATCACCAGCGCTGGAACTTTAATCCGTTCTAAATGTCTCTCTGCACTACATTGAGAATCTCTTAGACTCCACATAGAAAGCCAGGTTCGGCAGGTGCTCACCGTGCCCACCCCATAAACACCGTAGTTAGCTTTTCGCGGATCTCCTAAGTAACAACTTGGTGTTTCTCTCTGGCTTGGGTCTATGTTTCCATCGATCATTCTAAGGTCTGCCCATAAACGGCTTGTCGTAAAAAGTCGATCGTGGGCTCTTTGTCCTGACAGTCGATCAATTTCATCTCTACACCATTGGCTTATACGTTCATTACGTGCCCTTTGTCCTTTGCGATACGAAGTGATGAAAGAGGAAGTGAATGGGATCTCTCTAGATTCCGAATAAGGATCTAAACTTACATCGAGACTCAACGGATCATTTTCATCTAAGATCGATGGATCCATCCAATTAGTCAGAACGGTTGGTCGCCCCGGGTGGGCGGTTAACGATACATAAAGGTCAGCTGGCAACAAGTGGTACGCAGAGTCAACGATGTTCTTCCTGCCATACTCAGGCTTTAGATTTGGCTCTACTGCCTGCGACTGATAAGCAGCCATCAATGACCCGCCACCTGAGTTTCCCAACAACACTATTTTTTCTACTTTTTTAACCTCTCGTAGCCAACGGATCCCAACACCAATTTCAGCAACCGCATGATCAAGTAAGAAGTAAGGTTCGGCTCCTCGGAATCGTGTGTTCCATCCAAGGAACCCAAGTCCTCTCGCTGCACAGTATTCAGCTAGATAATGCTCACTAAAATCAATATTGTAATGAGTAGCGATGACAGCGACCTTGGGTTGCAGCTCGCTGGGCTGATAATAGATGCCCTGGCATGGGTGCCCTCCGGCGCCCGAGCGACCAATTATTGGTGACTCTAATCCGATAAATTCGCGAGCAACAGTCAACGTTCTATTCTTTCTGTCCAATCGGCTTGCTCAACAACCGTCGAGCGGTTTTCTCATCTCGAGTGATTCCTGGAGTGTCTCGACATAGCTCAACGAGCACTCCGTTAGGATCTAAGTAATATAACGATGCACACCAGCCATGATCTATATCCATGGTTGGTGAAATTCCCTCTATTTCCATTCGTGCTCGAGTTCGGTCTTGTTGGTCTTTCGAGGCCCTGAAGGCTACATGATTGACCCAAACCGGTAATCCGACTGTACTGCTGACATCTGAAGCCCAGTGCCTTTGCTCGCCAATATTTTCGAAGGCAAAAAAAGCGATGCATTCCTCGTTACCGGAATCAAAGAAAACATGTTTCATCCAAGAATCACCATTATCTACAACTTCAGTGTGGATTAAAGGAAACCCAAAAAGATCCTCATAAAAGTGGCGAGTAGCTTCGAGATCTTTTGTTGCATATGCAACGTGATGAAAACTCATTTCTATTTCCCTCTAGTCAGATAGCCGGAACCTCATCATTTTTTACTATTTTGTGTCGGCGAACAACAGAACTTGTAGTTATAACTGCTAACGCTAATCCAACAAACATTGCCCAATGAGCAAGATCATGAAAACTTCGCCGCTCAACTGCCAAACCTGAAGAAATACCAGCGATGGCGCCAGTGGCAGTCATGAGAACATCAGCGCTTGCCTGAGTAGCAACCCGAATATCAGGTTCAAATGCACTAACTATTAAAGATCCTGCGGCGACAATACAGAAATTCCACCCTACCCCAACTAAGAAGAGTCCAACAATGTGGCCCATCGCGTCAGGTGCACTGGTGTGGCTAGCTACTTCCGCACCCAGGGCCAACATCAAGGCCCCAAGCCCAATCATTACTTCGCAGCCAAGGCGGTCTGTTAATTTGCCCACCAGAGGGGAGAAAGCGTACATACCGACAATATGTAGAGAAATCATTAGCCCGATGAACGTAGTAGATTGCCCCCCATCTTTCATATGAAGCGGAGTGACAGTCATGACACCGACCATCACTGCTTGAGAAAGCATCATGCCCAACAATCCGAGCCGAGCCGTCGGATGGGAAACAAGTTTTTTAAGCGCCGAGAGACTAGGGGGCTTAATATCGCTTACCCCTCCAAATTTAGCTGCAATGTGCAGTGGGTCCGGCTTTAATGATTTGAAAATTATCGATGCTGCTACAGCAAACAAGACAGTTGAGAAAACGTAAGGCAAAGCAAATCGAGCCGTCGAATTTTCCGAACCGAGTGAAGTTAAACCAAGCCCTATCGTCGGACCAAGTACCGAGCCAACCGTATTCGCCCACATCACAAGGCTTATACTCTCAGCCCGGTCTTGATCACTTGCCAAATCGGCGCCGGTATAACGAGCAGCCAAGTTAGATGCTTGCCCAGACCCAATCAGGATCATCCCTAATACTAATAATATGTACGTTCCGGTTAAAGCTGCTACCGAAGCTAAGCATCCTCCCAGGACTCCCGAGAGGTATCCGATTCCGAGACCTACCCGGCGGCCCTTTCGCGCCATGATGACTCCCAAAGGAAGACCCAATAGGGTTCCCCCAAGGCTCAAACACATCGCCGCCAATGCGCCCTTGGTCTCGCTACCGGTTATCTCATTACCAAGCAAGGCGGCAGCCGCATAGCCCGATGTCATTGCCAGTCCACCCGGAATAACGCCTAGCTGCAAAACGCGTAATATGCGTTTTTGAAGCCGTCGACGCTCAGTTTCTAAATCGCTCAAGTATTGCCTTCAATCGCAACTGATGCCGCCCAACGATAATCAGGCTTCCCGGCGGGGCTACGCAAGACCTCACTTACAAACTTAACAACTTTCGGTAACTTGTAACGAGCAATATGATTTTCGCAGTGTTGTATCAAAGCTGCACTATCTAAGCTTACATCCGCTACAAGCTGCACAATCGCTACCACTTCGCTACCCCACCGTTCGCTTGGTCTACCGCAAACAACTGCGTCATAAACTGCTTCGTGAACTTTGATAGCATTTTCTACTTCTTCAGCAAAAATTTTCTCTCCGCCCGAGTTAATAGTTACTGAATCACGCCCGAGAACCTCAATCCGACCATCGGCTAGTAATCGTGCTCTGTCCCCCGGCACTGACATTCTCACTTGTTCTATCACTGGAAAGGTTTTTGATGTCTTAGCTGCATCACCGAAATATCCCAATGGGACTCTCCCGGACATAGCAAACCAACCGATTTCGTTACTTCCTGGAGTTAATTTCTGATCCATATCAGCACTAATAACTGTTGATCCTGGCGCCGGTTCAAAATCTCCGGTACTAACTTTTTCGCCTTCCCCGCTTACGTTGCTTCCTTGGACGCCAGTTTCGCTCGAACCTATAGAATCTCGAATCGTCACTCCCTTAAAAGTGGTTTTCAACTGTGCCTTTAATCCAGCATTTAGAACTGCGCCGCCGCTAATGATTGATCGTAAGTTTGCTGGGATGGGTGCGCCGGCAGCGACGGCATCTAGTAACGGCCGAGCGAATGCGTCACCAACAATTTGTAGAAACTCGACTGCATCACGGTCACAAGCTTCCAAAACACTCGCTGCATCGTAGCGATCGGTCACATCGGGAAGCACCACGGTGTGCCCCATTGACAAGGCTTGTAAGGCAATCCACTGTGCCGCTCCATGCATAAAGGGTGCACTTGTCATCCATCGCAGTGTCCCTCGTGAAGCTGCCTCGGCTATTTCCTCATATGACTCGTACTCTCTACCTTCTTTTCGATTAGAACCCCCAAGAGCTCCAACAAAAAAATCAGCGTTCCTCCATAGAACACCTTTGGGCATTCCCGTAGTGCCACCTGTGTACAGAACATAAAGGTCATCGGGTGAACAATCAGTGAGCTGGCGTGGTTCGCTAGAAGATAGAAACGTTTCGTAATCTATCGCCCCAGGAATAAGTCCATTTCCAGAATCATCTGGGATTTGTATTATTAACTCAATATTAGAAAGACCAGGAAGAACCTCTAGCAAATTAGGTGCATACATCGAATGAACTATGACCACGCGTGCTTGGCTATCCTCAAATAAATATTTGAGCTCTTCAGATACGTACCGGTGGTTGACATTGAAGGTAGCTGCACGAGCTGACCAGGCGCCCAACATCGCTTCTAAATATTCTGGACCGTTATTCAAGTACAAAGCAATATGGTCTTGGCCGCTCTCATGGCCTTGTAAATTTAGCCGCTCAACTCGACAGCCATATCCTGCTGCTTCGAAAGCTCCACCTAAACGGCGGAATCGTTCTACCAAGGTCGGAAATTTTGTTTCGTTTCCTCGATGAATCAGAGCAACACGGTCAGGTTGCTTTTCAGCAATAGTTGCAATTATTCGAGCTAAGTTGAATTCCACTGGGCAAACAGTAACGAATTGCGCAGGTCTTTGCCTCGTCAAACCTAATCTGATTTTCATAAATAGGATTTAAGATTAAACTCGAGTCCTATTGGGCTTAGCTAGAGCCATTAAATAGTAAATAATGAAACTTAAATTTCATTATTTAAATTAGGCGAAACATCTAAAGTTTCTCATAATCGGTACCGCTTCGAGCTCATTAGCTATCGACAATCCAATAAATTTCCGTCAACTAGCTTAAATTTAACTGGCTAACAAAACTTTGCTCGGTGGTTGGTACCCAGTGACACATTAATCAATTTTCGTCACCGTTAAAAGAATGATTTTACGCTCCTTGTCTTGGCATCAAAGCGTTCAGCCGGCCAAACTATCATTGTGCAACCTTTTTTGACTCTTGCGTCAAGTTCTCCTCGCCGCAAAGCTCTACTTCAATCTCTCGGAATTAAATTTTGTGTAATCAACCCCAACATTGATGAATCAGTTTCCCAATTTGAGTCAGCAGTCGCTTATGTGAAACGAATATCTGCGGAGAAAGCAGCAACCCAGACTCCAAAGAACACCGCCGTGATTTTAGCGGCTGATACATGTGTTTCTCTCGACGGAGATATTCTTGGAAAACCATCTAATGCGAGAGATGCCTGTGAGATGTTAACGCGTTTATCCGGGAAAGTTCATGAGGTTCATACCGCCGTTACTATCAAGTCAGAAACTAGAATTGAGACTTTGCTAGTTACTACTGCCGTGAAATTCGTTGAGTTAGACCAGCCAACAATTGCTTGGTATTTATCAACAGCTGAATTTCAAGGAAAAGCAGGTGCATATGCGATCCAAGGCCTTGGCGGAACCTTAGTCCGCTCTATTAACGGCAGTTACACTAACGTCGTAGGACTTCCAATTACTGAAACTGTCGAAACCCTTTCCAATTTCGGAGTACTTCTTCCTGGCAGAGAGACGCCATGACGGGTCCCTATCGAAGCCCTCTTAACGAGGGGGTTTCCGTTGCCGCTGAAAACGAAATCAAGCCTGTAGAACTGGGTCCTATTCGTTTAGACACACCCGTTGTCCTTGCTCCCATGGCTGGCGTTACTGATTGGCCTTTCCGTTCTCTTTGCTTGGATTGGGGTGCAGGTCTATATGTCAATCAGATGATCACAGCCCGTGCCCTCGTGGAAGAAAATGCGCTCACTTGGAGGCTTGCTGAATTTGGAGCAAATGAGCCCATTAAATCTATTCAGCTATACGGAACTGATCCCAAGTACGTCGCGCTCTCAGTGCGATTACTCCGAGAACGCCTCGATATTGATCACTTAGATATGAACTTTGGATGCCCTGCTCCTAAAGTAACTCGCAATGGCGGTGGGGCTGCAATTCCTGCCAAAAGAAAGCTCTTGTACAGCATTGTGAAAGCAGCTGTCGACGCAGCTGAGGATGTCCCTGTCACGATCAAGTTTCGCAAAGGTATCGATGATAATCATCTTACTTTTCTCGATAGCGGGAAAATAGCTGAAGATGCGGGATGCGTCGGCGTTACCCTTCACGCACGAACTGCTTACGATCTTTATTCTGACCATGCCGACTGGGATGCTATTCGGCTTTTAGTTGAGCACATCGATATTCCGGTTTTCGGAAATGGTGATATTTGGGAACCTTGGGATGCATTACGAATGCTTAGACATACGGGCGCTGCAGGGATTGAGATTGGTCGAGGTTGTTTAGGGCGACCTTGGCTTTTCAACGACTTAGTATCTGTACTAAGTGGACGCGAGCCGTCTTATACCAGACCTACATTAGGTCTCGTAGCCAATACCATGCTGACGCATCTAGATAAGCTCATAGACTTTTATTGCGAAGATCCTGAGGAAAGCATTGTTCGCAGATTTCGAAAACATGCCGGCTGGTACGTCGCTGGATATCCAGTTGGTAGAGAAACTAGGCGTCTTCTTCACGCCGTTTCTTCTAAAGATGAATTGCAAGCGGTTACCAATAAGTTTGACTTTGATCAAGTACTCCCCTCAGAAGGAGTTCGTGTTAAACGAAGCCACACCGGAGGACCTCGTAAGGTCTCTCTGCCAGATGGTTGGCTCCAAGACCCTGACGCCGACGTAAAGCTAAGCCCTGACGCTGAGGTAAATGTGAGTGGAGGTTAACTTGTCACCACTCACTCACCTTTCTAGTAAATCTGACTGGCGACTATTTTTACGTTCTATGCAATACTCACCATCAAAGAATTCAGGAAATATAATAATTGAACACCTCAAAAAATTTCTGGAACCAACACCCGGAACTTTTCTTTTTTATAGAGCATTCGGAACTGAAATTTCTTTGGACCCTCTTGCCGACGCATTAGGTTGGAGCAACTTCGCTGTTACTCGAACCCCAGAAGTTGGTTCCCTAACAGTGCACCTCGCTACCGATAC
This sequence comes from Acidimicrobiaceae bacterium, assembly GCA_905182565.1. Taxonomy (GTDB): domain Bacteria; phylum Actinomycetota; class Acidimicrobiia; order Acidimicrobiales; family Poriferisodalaceae; genus UBA9040. The sequence continues at coordinate 14,498 of CAJJCB010000022.1, forward strand.
GACTGAAGTTCATCGATTTGGATTCTTACAACCAAAAGAGAACTCAGAAAAAATTGAACTAGATGAAATCACTGTCAGTCTGGTCCCTGGTATCGCATTCGATAAATTGGGGAATCGACTCGGTCATGGTTCAGGATATTATGATCGGCTACTCCCGAGGCTAAACCCCAGATGTCTCGTGATTGGCGTAACCACTGAAGACCTTACTTTCGAACAGCTGCCTTCTGAATCTCACGACATTCCGATGACTCATCTAGTTACAGAATTAGGGATTCGTCAAGTTAACAATTATTGAAGGCCCTTAAGATCGTAGCTGCCTCCATCGAGATACTGCAGACGTTAATTCCGCACCATCTACACCGTAGATAGCTCCTGAAACATGAATATCCCTGCCCTCAATTTCGACAACTTTAGCTCGCGCTACCACTTCGAGAGACATTGGTACAGGTCGCCTGTATGTGAGATGCATTTCAGCCGTAACGCATGCCGCATCAGAGGTCGAGGTTTGGATGGACGTCTGAGCCGCCACACCCATTACTTCGTCTAAGATTGTTGCTTGGATACCGCCATGCACCACGGTCTCGAGTCCGCAATGATGAAACGCTACGCTGTGCTTAGTTTCAATCGTTCCATCTATGTATTGAGAAAACTTTAATCGAAGGCCTTGCTGGTTTTGGGCTCCGCATCCAAAGCAGACACTAAATGCTTGACGATCTCCTTCATATGGAAGTGGGACCTCATTTATTTCATCAACATTCACGTTAATGATAATACGCTTTTGAAATCTTTTTGACTGGTTTGTTTAGATTTAGAATTTTCACCAAGGGCTATGACTTGGAAAGGGTTTAAACAAGATTATGTTCGTGGCAATACGCTACGTAGCTTTTCTATTTCTGACCATCGGTAGCAATCGAGAAGGTGATCATTGACAATACCATCTGCCTGCATCAGAGAATAACAGGTGGTCGGTCCAACGAATTTCCAACCTAATTTCTTTAAAGCTCTACTCATTTCAGTCGACTCCTCACTAACTGATCTACTTAGTTGAGCAGCGTTAACAACATTTGTTTTCACATTGTCTGGTTCGAAACTCCACAAAAAAGAAGACAAACTGCCATATCTTTCAATTACCCGCAGAGCTCCCTGAGCATTGACAATCGTTGCTTCTATCTTGCCACGATGTCGAACAATTCCAGCGTCTTCCATCAGACGCACTACATCGGTATCGGTAAATCCGGCTACTTTTTCAATATCAAAGTTCAAAAAAGCCGCTCGAAAATTTTCTCTCTTTCTCAGAATCGTTAGCCATGACAAGCCTGCCTGGAAACCTTCTAAACAGACCTTCTCGTAAAGTCGAAAGTCGTTGAACTCTGGAACACCCCACTCTTGGTCGTGGTAATCAGCATAATCTGCATGGCCTTCTCCCCATGGGCAGACCTTCGTTCCATCATCTCTGTTTAGAACATCGAACGGCTCCATGAACCAATACTCTCACCATCAGGCTTTTTTTGGGTAGCTACCAGTAAAAATATGACTTACGAGTCCATAAGGTCAGCTATATCTTTAATTTAGTTCTACTTCCTTCAGCCATCTGAGTATGCAAATCTGTAATTTTTGTACTTGCAGTCGTTCTGAATAAGTTTGGAATTACTGCGTGCACAGCGCACGCACCAGCAGCGAGAAACAGTTGCGCACTGTATCGCGTAGCGGCGCGCAAATGCTGGCGGTAAGACTCACCGATCGACGCTGGGTGCTCCGTGAAATAATTTCGGATCTTCATGATTTCAAAATTAGAGGATACGGTACGAAGTTGTTTTGTTTTTTTTACTGACTTAATCTTATTTTTAGCAATATTTAACTATTATTTATATTATCATTAATATAATATTTTATTGTGGACCTTATTGATCGGGAAATCCTGCATATCCTACAAACAGATGTGTCTATCTCAGCACGCGAACTTGGGGAACAGGTTGGGCTAACAGCCACACCCTGCTGGAGAAGAGTGCAAAATCTAATGAAAGAAGGAGTGATCCTTAACCGAGTTGCATTACTCGATCCTGAGTTACTTAATCTTGGAATCAATGCTCTAGTTCAAATTAGAACTAATGATCACTCAGCCTTATGGTTGCAAGACTTCCAAACGGCCATCGGAGAATTTCCTGAGATCATCGAAGCGATCCGCACCTCCGGCGAAATCGACTACATGCTTCGAGTCATAGTTCCCGATATTCGGACCTACGACAGTTTCTACAAGCGGCTTATAAATCGCGTTTCGTTATACGACGTCAGGACTATTTTTGAAATGGAGAGTTTAAAGAAAACCACTGCCTTGCCTCTCGATTACGCCCGGTTTGAAAATATCTAACTGATCAAAACCACTTCTGCGAAAACAGCAGCTGCGAGTTCGGCTCGCTCTCGCAAACCGGCCATGTCAGCGCTTGCAATCGGATGTTCTATGACGGCAAATTGATGATCCGGTACGCCCTGAACTCGCGCCATCAACTCAGCTGCGTCTACGAAGGCACTAGTCATAATACTCATAGCCGGCACTCCATAACGCTCGGCTACAACTGCGTCATGCAAACTGCATGACGAACAGCTGCCTCAATCCCCCACCCCGCTTAGCACAGCGTCCCAGCCAACAATTTCTGCCATAAGCTCATCTTCAGCGGGAGCACTGTAGTTGCTCTTAATCCTTTGCACTACCTTTTGAACGCCATATTTATCTTCTAAAATTTGGGATAAATATTCAAAAAATGGCGCAGTATTTTCTTTACCATTCGAAATAATACCAACTGTTTTTCCGCGTAATTCAAGCAGCCGATCTGCCGGTCTCTGGTTTATTTTTGTTTCTTCATAGCTTGGGTTTAGAAGCTCCATCCTTACAACACCTCACAATCAACACATGCACCAACAGCAGCTGTCGATGCGCGACTTTTTGAACCTAGCCAAGGGGGTATGATCGCAGCAAAACCGCCAGCTGGGCCACCGGCTGCAACGATCATCAGGTCATCTGGCTCGTTTAACGCAGGGTACTCACGGTCAGCGCGATCTTTCACAACCGAGCCTTTCCCCACGTTTGCCCACTCTCCACGAAGCACTCGGGCACGTTCAAAAACACATTCTTTGATATCACTCTTTGTCCATTTTGCTGTTTCGAAATGTGCTCTGAGTTGCGGCGGAATTATCAGCACATAATTACCCGGCCAAATCGAATAATTTAATTGGTTCGACCTAATCTCTGCGGAAAATGTCTCACAAATCTCTCTTGGATCTGTAGTCCATTCGTTCATTACCTGCCGAGGGGCCATAGCTGCCATCGCTGTAACGGCAGATACATTTGAGTCGCCCAGCCGTTCAAAGGCTAGTGACTCCCAACAAGAATTCTCTTCGTCTTCAGCTAAGCAATAACTAAATTTACCCGGATGCCCAAGGGTTGAACGATCAATTTCTCCAGGTCGAACATTTAGGAGATTTATTAAAGCTAGCCGGATGCTTCGGCCAACCGTTGCAGATGCTCGATCGCTGTTACCTAAAACGTTAAACTCGGTTGTCATTCCAAGCTCACGGCGAATTGGCCCATTAACAATCAGCAATACTGCTGACCCTCCGGTCGATGCCGTTGCCCCGTGAAGTAGGAAATCTTTATGCAACATCGCTGTCATTGCTGTGACGACTAATGGGAAATGCATAGGCAAGCAACCGGCCATGACGGAGTTAATCGCCAGTTTTTCTGCAGTTATAGCTCTCTCTCGCACTGGTTCAATGCCGACTACATGTTCAGAAGATAACATTGCCCAGTTAAGACAATCTTCAACTAGCGCTTTAGTTGGAGGAATAATCGGAAGCCCATCAGTCCAACCGTTTGCGTGATAGATCTCTTGAGCAGCACAAAAATCGCTTACATCAAGCCGAGATGAAACTACTTCCATCAAATGAGTTTATCCCCTATTAGCCTTTTGCTACTTCATTTTCTTGTGACACATGCCGCAACCGCTAGTTCGAACTAACAAACTAGCTATGAAGCAGCCGCTACAAGCTGATCGCCACCAATAGGGAGAGTGGAAAGATCGATATCGTAAAGCTCGGCAACGTTGTTACACAAGATATCTATACGCTGCTCAGCCGAAAGGTTAGCTGCATGTTTGTCCAGAAGATCTTGACTCCAGGGCCAGGTGCTATCACTATGTGGAAAATCATTCGCCCATAGAAGTCTTTTGTGATTAACATCGTTAACCATTTTGAAGGCAACCCAATCATCCTGAAATGTGGTGTAGATATGCTCGCTAAAATACTCACTTGGTAATTTAGACAGCTCTTGTCCCGGCGGCAACCAAAATCGATGCCTGTTATACGCATGGTCCATTCTGTACATGTAGTGAGGGACCCATCCTGCATCTGCTTCCACACAGACGACTTTAAGACCAGGGTTTCGTTCAAAAACTCCACCAAAAACAAGAGTTCCCATGATGTCTTGATTCGCCCGGATGATAGTCATAAAGGAATTAGCCTTTGGGCCTCTGGGTTTACCTGACTCTCGAGTCGTAAGGATGTGCCAGGAAACAGGCATTTTCAAATCAGTCGCTGCTTCCCAAAAGGGATCCCATTGAGGGTCATCAAAATCGAACTCAGTACAAGGATTCCCTGGCATCATCACACCGCGCAATCCTGCATTTTTCATTCTTTCAAGATCTGAAATACCTTCGGCTACTGAACGAAGAGGCGTTTGTCCTATGCCCAGTAATCGGTTTGTATCAACAGAGCAGTAATCGCTAATCCAACGATTGTATGCATCCATTGTTGCTTGTTTGTAATCCTCATCAGGGTGGTTGCACAGAACCATTCCGACTGATGGGTAAATAACTTCTGCAGATACTCCATCTTTATTTTGATCAGCAATTCTGTAGTCGGAATCCCAACTGCTTCTAGGAAGCTCGTGCCATTTCGCTTTTGGGTTCAGATCTTCAGGAGCTTGACCTGCAGCTGCTATCAAACCCATATTGATTGTTCGTTTCATCCCATCGATAACGTACAAGTCGCCTTTATCTTCGGTTTCCACAACATGGGGAGCTACATCACGCCATTTCGGATCGATATAATCCGTATACGTATTGGGGGCTTCAGCTATGTGGGAATCTGCTGAAATAATTGGATGGTCAACCTGCATGGAACACTCCTATTGCCTTGCACCCATCGTAGTAAGATCCATCGATCTTCGCCTTTAGAACTGAATACTTGTTCAGTTACTGGTAACAAGAGAAGGTGCATGAACCAGGTGAGCAGCCTCACCGCTCAGAGAAATTAGTGGTTCTTTGTTGCGCAACTTTTCTTGTTATGGCCGGTCAAGGCGTAGTCGGACCGGTCCTGCCTATCTATGCAGTCAACTTTGGTGCTAGCGCAACAGTCGTTGGACTAACTCTTACTATCTTTGCGTTTGCTCGGCTTATCTTAAATATTCCTGCCGGGTTGCTTGCTGATCGTTTCGGTCGGAAGATACTACTCGTCGGTGGCCCAGCGATCACTGCAATCGGGATGTTTGGGTCCGGTTGGGCAGACAGCATTTTATCTTTACTCGCATGGCGTTTTGTTGCGGGTGCGGGCTCAGCTTTCTACATGAGTGGAGCGCTAATTTACTTAATCGATATCGCACCGCCAGACAAAAGAGCTCGGTACATAGCGACTAACCAATGGGCACTCAGCGTTGGGATCGCATTGGGCCCAGGTATCGGCGGAATAGTTGCTGAACGGTATGGTCTCGCCTCACCGTTTTATTTAGTTGGAGCTATGTCGATTCTGACTTCTATTTACGCCATATGGAGGTTACCTGAAACACGAAAAACAGCAGCGCCTAAAGACCTGACCCGATTAAGCCTTAAGGACGGAGAGATACAGAAAATAGTTTTCAGTCGACAATTTGTAGCTATCGCCTTAGTCACGAGCACAATATTTATGACCCGTGCTGGCACACGTGCAACCTTGGTTCCCTTATACGCAAATAATTCTTTCGGTTGGGGTCCCGGGGAGATAGGCATCGTTTTTACCATTACCGGAATGATGACGCTAATAACGCTTTGGCCCGCTACGTGGGCAGTTGAGAATATCGGCAAGCGTCAAGTAATTTTGTTCTCCGGATTAGCTGCTGGGCTAGGAGCTTTCTTAATCGCAATCGGATCTTCACCGACCTGGTTCGTTGTTGGCAACATAATTATGACCTTAGGAACTGGAACCGCAGGGCCTGCTCCAGCTGCTTATATCGCGGACCTTTTCCCTGAACATTTAAGGGGTTTAGGAATTGGTATTTACCGATCTGCAGGAGATCTTGGATTTGTGTTGGCGCCTCCTGGGCTAGGCTTAATAAGCGAGGTGGCATCAATGTCTGTTGCTTTATATGTGGCTAGTTTTCTGGTTATTTTAGCTGGAGTTTGGTTTGTAATTGTAGATCGCACATCGACCCTGAAAGACTCTTAGTTATGGAACACTCTGTCGGCATAATCGGACTAGGAACGGTTGGATCAAGGTTTGTCGAGCAGTTCAATTTGCATGAAAGTTTTGATTTGGTAGCAGCGTGGGATCCTGACTCAGCAGCGTGCAAGGCCAATGAGAAAGAAGTCCACATTGCAGGAAGTGCCTCTGCAGTCATCGAAGCTGCTGACTTGGTTTATATAGCGGTACCTCCACTTTTCCATGACGAGTACGTGCGAAAGTGCGTTGCGGCAGATTCAGCTATTTTCTGCGAAAAGCCGCTCGGTATTGATATTACTCAAAGTCGCGAATTGGTGGCGTTAGTGAATAACGCCGGAACTCCGGCTGGGGTTAATTTTGTATTTAGCGCTGCGCCATCAGCTACAAAAATGTCTGAAATAGTAGGCCAACCTGAATTTGGGAAAATAATACGATGTGACTTAGATTTACATTTTCAAGATTGGCCTAGACCCTGGCATGTGAATGCTCAGTGGCTTCGCGATCGTGATCAAGGTGGTTGGGTTCGTGAAGTCGTATCTCATTTTCTCTTCATTATCAATCGATCTCTTGGTACCACTTCAGTGAATGACGTTTTAATCTCGTATCCCGATGGACCTGAAGGCAAGTTGGCTGAGACGGATCTTCTAGCGTCGCTAGATTCAGGAGGGAAACCTTTAGCTATAAAGGGGACTAGCGGAGGAGCGGGTCCAGATATCGTCAATTTAACGATCAGAGGAACTAACAGCGCTGTTCGAATTTGGGATTGGTACCGGCTGCAAGTATGCGAAGACGGTGACTGGAGAGATTTACTAGGAACCGACCGAGCCGAGCTAGGCATGAACGCATATGTAGACCAACTTGACCAACTTGCACTCATGATCGAGGGCGAAACTAGTCTGATTGCTTCTTTTGATGAAGCTCTGGCCGTTCAAGAAATAGTTGAAGAAATTCTTTCTAGCCAATAGCTCGCAGAGAACTTTACCTCAATAAATTTTTGAGTCACCATCACCGTCGCCGCCACTTCTTGCAGCTTTTAAATCATTCCGGCTTCCTTTTCCTAATGCAACCATGTCACCAGAAATAGTTTGCATAGAGAATCCTTTTGCTCTGCGATTAGCTGCTAATCCTGCCGTCGAATGAATCCCTGCTACCTTGCCATGAGCAGCGCAACGTTCAGCAATATGCTCTAGAACTTCCTTATATCCTGCATTGTCATCGCTATATGCGTTACTAAAACCATAGCTAATTGATAGATCCGCCGGCCCGACGTATATCGCATCAACACCCTCAACTTGGAGAATGTCATCGATGGACTCTACAGCTTGTCGCGTTTCTATCATCGGGATACATGCCGTTTCGCTATTAGCAACTTCGAAGTAATTTTCTCCACGGTCAGCGGCTCGCGCCCCAATTAATATCGGTCCGTAGCTTCGTGCCCCAAGTGGCGGGTACTTAACGGCGTTAACAGCTGATTTAGCTTCGGCCACAGAATTCACCATAGGAATAATAATTCCTCGAGCGCCTGCATCCAGCATTCGGCCGATGATTCCAGGTTCATTCCACGGAACTCGACATATAGGTGTTCCCTGACCACCTAATTCGATTGCTTGGATTATTGTCGTAGCTATCTGATAGTCCGCAACTCCGTGCTGCATGTCCACGCAAACGTAATCAAATCCTATCCTTGACAATGCTTCGGCTGAATGCGAGTTAGGAATAGAAAGCCAAGTCCCGAGGGTTTCTATACTCTCACTCCACTTGTTCATAAGTTCGTTAGACATAAGGATTCACTTTCGTTTGGTAGACACTCTCAACTTAGAACATCAAAAAGAAACATGTTTTTCTGTTTGAGTACCATCGGGCCGACTTTCGCTACATACGCCAGCCAAACCGGGTCGGCGAACAACGCAGTTCTTTTTTCTGTTCGCTCTTCAAAACTCTCATATTTCCACATGTGAATTATTTGGTTCAATTCACCAACTTCAGTGACGTAGTAACCGACGGGCTCGCCAAGGTGACCACTTTGAATCGCATAACCTTCATTGCGATAAAGTTCTCCGTACTGCCCAGCAGAGCCAACCTTTAAATCATAAGTTCGCATTTCAACAAAACTCATACAACTTCCTGTCTGTTAAAGAATTCGGCGTCGATCTTGAATAACCGGGAAACTCGTTCGTGTCTCAGTCACAAAACTACTCTCAATATCTGCGACAAGTATGTCTGGGCCTACCGAGCAGGATGCTATCGCTTCGCTCCAAGGGTCACCAACTATGCAATTAAGACCAACTCGCTGAGCACCACTAACTGAGATTTTGCTTCAATGGCGCACTCGACTTTTGGCGTTATTAACTGAAAGTTAGGCTTAGGGTCTTCCCAGACAAGGTCATGTTGTATGCATGCAAGCCTCATCGCAAACCATGCATGCGGTCAACAGCCTCGCTTAGAACGTCCATGCTTTTACAAAAGGTAAAACGTACTAATGATTTTCCTTCGCTTTTGTTGTCATAGAACACAACATTTGGGACAGCTACCACTCCAACTTTTTCTGGTAATTTCCAACAAAAATCAAGACCGTCGTCATAACCAACTGATCTAACATCGGTTGTAACGAAATACGTACCTTGTGAATCAAAAACTTCTAGACCGGCTGCTCTAAGTCCTTCGGATAAAAAATCTCTTTTCTTTCGCATATGATTAGCCAATTCTTGAAAGTAACTATCATCAAGACGAAGGCCCACCGCTATGGCGTATTGAAATGGTCCGCCGCTGACGTACGTTAAAAACTGTTTCGCAGTTCTGACCGCAGTCAATAACTCCGGCGGCGCCACAGCCCATCCTATTTTCCATCCTGTAAATGAAAACGTTTTCCCTCCGGAAGAAATAGTTATTGTTCTTTCACGCATCCCAGGCAATGACGCTATGGCAATGTGTTCTCCGTCGAACACTAGATGCTCATACACCTCATCAGTAACAACTATTAAGTCATGCTCCACTGCTACACGAGCAATGAACTCTAGTTCCTCTCGAATAAAAACTTTTCCGGTTGGATTGTGCGGAGTGTTAAGCAAAATCATTCTCGTTTTTGGCGTAATCGCAGCCAAAAATTCTTGCTCATCAAAACCATAATTCGGAGGGCGAAGTGTCACAACTTTTTTAACCGCTCCGGCCATTGCAATATTGGCACCGTAAATGTCATACCAGGGCTCAAAAGTAACTACCTCATCACCAGTTTCACACAAAGCTAAAACTGCCGCAGCCAGGGCTTCACTTGCCCCAGCCGTAACTAGAATTTCTGTGTCAGGATTAAATTTCAAACTATAGAAACGATCCTGATGCTCGGCGATTGCTTTACGTAGCTCAGGAATACCAAGACCAGGCGGATATTGATTACCTCGACCATCGCGTATAGCTGCTATCGCCGCTTCAGCAACTTCTGCAGGACCATCCGTGTCTGGGAATCCTTGCCCTAAATTCACTGATTGTGTTTGTTCTGCTAGAGCAGACATTTCCGCAAAAATTGTTGCGCCGAAACCTTGCAATCGTGAATTCAGAAAATTTTGCCGTCGGCTCACGAAACACACATTAGGACGCATTTACCCAACAAAGCGGCTTAAATGTTAGAATGGCTCTTCATTCCCTGAATCAAAATATCCCGCAACGATACGACGCCGTCGATGCAGACCTCGCTTCCATCGACGGAGTCCTATCAACTACCCGTTCTGTAAGACTCCGACTTGATTTCGATCGACATGTTGACAACGAAACAATTCTTGACTGTATTGATCTAGCGGAGCAAGGGCCAGGTGGCGGGAATCAGTCAAGTAGACGTTGGCTAGTAATCCGTGACCCCAAGGTCAAAACTAAACTGGCTGAGCTCTACTATGAAAATGCTGGCAAGTGGATGGTTTCGGCAAGAGATAAACTTGCCGGAACAGATCATCGAAATCGATCTATCATGAACTCGGCGGCACACTTGGCAGAAAACATACCCAACGTTCCAGCTCTTGTCATTCCTTGCATTTGGGGGCGTCATGATGACAGCAAGAAACCGGGATTGTTTGATTCGGTACTTCAATCAGCCTGGAGTTTCTGTTTAGCAGCCAGAGCAAGGGGACTTGCTACGGCTTGGACATCAGCAATTTTGACTGCGGAAGATGAGATGCGAGAGATTTTAGATATTCCAATTGGAGTAACTCCAGTAGCAATGCTGCCGTTGGCCTATAGCAAAGGAACAGCTTTCAACTCCGTTCCAAAACGCCGAGCAGCAGAGGTGACTTACTATGATTCTTGGGGTCGCACGTGGGAAAAGCGAGATGATGCATCGCCACGAAAAGTCAGCGAAGGTCCCGGAGCCATTTGTGAAATCGAAATAGAAGCGCCACCTGAAATTGTTTGGAAATTTGTTTCCGACATTAATATCAGCGCAGAGTATTCCGAAGAGTTCCAAGGCGCAGAATGGGCACCGGGATACACCAAACCGGAGCTAGGAGCCAAATTCATAGGTACCAATAAACACAAACACATAGGCGAGTGGCAAACCACTTCTACGATTACCGAATTTGAAGATAATGTGCTCTTTGGCTGGGCAGTTGGCGACAACGAAGAAACGGCCGGTGCACGTTGGCGGTGGGAAATAGACGAGCTGCATGGCAAACGAAGTCGCCTCCGTCATACTCTGAGGCTTGGCCCTGGTGCTTCGGGGCTTACCCCTGCTATCGAGTCAATGCCTGACAAAGAAGAACTTATTATAAGTCGCCGACAAGAAGAGCATTTATCTAATATGCGAAAGTGCCTATCAGCCATCAAGGTCCTTGCAGAGAGTTAATGGCATCGAGGTTGCGAGAAGCTACTGGTCGCTGGGCACCCAGCCCGACAGGACACTTGCATCTTGGGAACCTTAGGACTGCCCTCCTGGCCTGGCTATTCGCAAGATCACAAAACGGTAATTTTTTTTGGCGCTTTGAAGATCTCGGCGATGCTTCGAAACCAACTTTTTGCAATAGTCAACTCGCTGACGTAGCTCTGATAGGTATTGACTGGGACAATGAACCGATTAAGCAAAGTGACCGTCTCGACTACTATTTAGATTCGCTAAATGACTTAAAACAACGAGGCCTAACGTATCGATGCTGGTGCAGTAGACGCGAAATCCGCGATGCTCTAGAAGCACCGCATGGTCTTTTACCTGAAGATGCTTATCCAGGTACATGTCGTCGTCTTAGTCAAAAAAAAATTAAAGAATATGTCAATTCTGGTAAGCCGCCGTCGGTTCGATTGGCTAGCAACCATGAACAGGTAGATTTTCTGGATAGGCAAACAGGCCGTTATGTCGGCACTGTAGATGACTTTGTTTTACAGCGTAGCGACGGCATGCCTGCATACAACTTGACTGTGATCGTCGACGATCATCTTCAAAACATTCAGGAAGTAGTACGTGGAAATGACCTATTGTCTTCTACTCCACGCCAAATATTTCTCTGCTCGCTTCTTGGTCTGAATCAGCCACGATACGCGCACGTTCCTTTAGTACTAGGACCATCTTCGAAACGATTATCTAAACGAGATGGAGCGATAACGTTATCAGAACAAATGAATCTCGGTCTGAAACCTCTAGATATCACGAACATGCTTTTAGAAAGCCTGAATCTTCCAACTATCGGCCAGATAGATGAGCTCTACGATATTCCAAAGGAGTTTCGCTCCCAAGACTTACCAAAAGATCCGTGGATCCTGGACCTCGGTTAGCGCCAGGGCTCAACAATAACTTTGGCATGTAATTCTGGATCAGCTAAGTCATCGAAGGCTTGAGCGATTCCATTAATTCCTACTTTGCCAGTAATAAGGTTTTCCACGTTTAACTCGCCTTCGGCTATGGCCCGTAACGTATCTCGAAACTCGTTGGCCGAATAACCTAAAACAAACTGCAAGTTGAGCTCTTTCCCAATTGCTATCATCGGGTGGAAGCTGTCTTGTTGCATGCAGACTCCGACAACCACAACACTTGTGCCTCTCATAGCGCCAGTCATTATTTCTTCTATGACACCCGGCAGACCCACACATTCGAAGATGATTCCTCCCGCTTTTGGACGTAAACCATCATGAGAAGAAGATTTATCGATGGTCTTCTTGGCTGAGGTAGAAATCGCTCGCCATGAATCATACGGAGATAGATCAGCGGGATTGATGACCTCGTCTGCGCCGAGCATTTCAGCTAGTTCGCGACGTTTCGGCGAAAAATCACTTGCTACTATTGGACCACAGCCTTTTTGCTTTAGAGCAGCAATTACTGCAAGACCAACAGGTCCACAGCCAATGACGAGACAGCTACCGCCAAGCGAGCCCGCAGCCTTTTCAACTGCATGGCGGCCAACAGCCATCGGTTCGGTCAATGCAGCTAGTTCAGCAGAAAGCCCATTAGGAATTTGAAGTAATAGAGATGAAGTAAGTAACATATTTTCGGCGTAGCCACCAGGAACATCGTTGGAGAAACCGATGGCTTTCGCCTCGCCACCGCTCATAAGTACTGGATACGAACAAACTAAATCTCCAGTTTTTAAATGAGTGGGTGCTCCTCGCCCGAGCTCTAAAATCTCTGCGCTGAATTCATGCCCCAAAACAACATCTCGTGAAGTGTCATAAACTAACGGACCGCCAGACTCTCTCTGTGCTTCTACCATTGCTTCTCCGTGGTGCAGTGCATGAAGATCACTTCCACAAATGCCACATGCCAAAGTTTTTACAAGTGCCTCGCCTTGACCCGGTGATAGATCAGCCACCTCCGTTACAATAATTTCCTTATTTCGCATTACTGCTGCCCGCATCATCGCCACCCTTCGATATGTAAATTTTTTAACATTAACAAGTCGGCCAATAGCTAAGTGGTCGATCTTCGGGCTTAGGAACTGGTCTATTGGCGAGCATTTCCAAGTCATTAGCTAACACGATTCGAGTGGTTCCTGGATCAATCATTTCATCAATTCTCATTGTCCCAGCAGCTTCGTAGGGGTCTGTTGACTCACCAACTTCGTTAACTAAGCGAACTCGTTCAGCTTCACGTTCATCTGGATCAATAATCTTCGACAACTTTGACCCAAACGCAACATTTACTCCGACCTCCGGATCCATAAAGCCAATTTCTGCGCCAGGCCAGGAATAAACACCATGCGCTGGCATTTGAGAACCATTCATTGCTTGCCATGCCAATCCAAACGCTTTACGAATACATACCGTCAAAGTTGGCGTTGAAGCATTTTGCAGAGCGTGCATCATTCGCATACCCCAGTGAAGCATTAACTCGTGCTCTACTCGTTCCCCAACCATAAACCCGGGAACATCAACTAAAAAAACCATCGGAATGTTATACGAATCGCACACTGTTGCTAGTCGAATTATTTTGTGACACGCCTGAGGATCTAATGTCCCGGCCTGAAACATAGGATTATTAGCTATAACACCAACAGAAAAACCATTTATTCGAGCCAACCCACACACAACGTTTCGCGCATACAAAGGCTGAATTTCTAGCAGGGAGTCCGGATCGACAATTTGTTCTACGAGCAGGCGCATGTCATATCCGCGCGTTCTCTTTTCAGGAACCAGATCACTTATTTTTGAATCAAATTCAAGATTTCCTTTTGGTTCATTTCGCGGAGCGACTTCCCAAGCATTACCTGGTAGATACGAAAGCCATTTACGAATCGCTGCGTACCCGTCTTCATCGTTATCAACTCCAAGATCAATCTGGCCGGTCTTTCGAGCGTGGACATCCACTCCACCCACATCTTCAAACGAAATAATTTCACCAGTCGCCACTTCGAAAACTTTCGGCGAAGTAACAGCGAGACAGGAACCCCTAACCATAACTACATAGTCAGATAAGGCTGAAAGAAACGAAGAGCCACCAAACGATTGACCGGTAATCATTGTGGCCATAGGCACCCGGTGGCGTCGCTTCGCCAGTTCGAAAAGGCCGCCAGGCTCACTTATTCCTTCAGAACCCATAATGTCGGGGATACGAGCTCCTCCAGTCTCGCCAAAATGAACGATCGGTATCCCCATTGCGAGTGACCGCTCATAAAGACGGTGTTCTTTTCGTGTTCCAACAATTGATGATGAACCTCTCAGAACACTTATGTCATCGCCGAAGACAGTAACTGGTCTATTTTCCACGTTGCCGTGACCACCAATCTTTCCATCGCCAGGCGTATGTTCTCGGTCTTCGACTCGAAGAGAACGACTGAATGTTCCTATTTCGCGAAACGTCCCACTATCAAGAAACCCTTCTATGTGTTGGCGCACAGTCCGGTCGCCCTCTTCGTGCATACGAACAATTTTTTCTGCCCCACCCATATCTCGCCTAATTTTTTCGGCACGAGCATGTAAGTCAGAAGTGCGTTCAGGATCGGTCATCAATTCCCCGCTTTACTTGATATCGAAACGTTAGCTTGTGTGTATAACAAAAATCTTTTGGAACAACTTTTAATTAGCTGGGGACTATCACTCCATGAACTGGAGCGGCGACCTTAGCTATGCCTGCCATTCGACTCAAAAGTCCACCCGCTTCTTCTAGCGGCACTTCTTCACGGCTCAGCACATCAAATGGGAAACGTTTAGTTGCAAGAATGTCTAAGGCTTGGCGGTAAACCGGAGCGTCAACTCCTAACGCCCCCTTTATCGTCAGCTCTTTCCATACGATTGCGTCAGTGTGAAGATCAGGCACTCCCCGGGCGCCTTTCATACCTGCAACCACGATCGTCGCGTTAACCGCCGCTAACTGAACAGCTTGAGCGAATGCACTCGGCGCATTAGCAGTCACATCCACAACCACATCTGCTAGACGACCATCAGTAGCCTCTCGCAACTTTCGAGATGGACTCTCCTCCGATACATCTACGACTAAGTCTGCACCTAAAGCCATAGCCATTTGAAGTCGCTCGTGATCATTCGCTCCGTGTCCTGTAACCATTATGAAACCTGCCCCTGCTTCGCGCGCTGCGAACGCAGCACACAATCCCCTAATACCGGGACCTAGAATTGCTACAACATCACCGTTTTTTGTTTGAGGAATCTCCACACCCCATTTAATCCCTGCACCAAGTGGATTAAACAGTGTGGCGTCAACCGCACTTAAACCAGATGGAACCGGTAAGACCAAAGAATCAGGTGAAAGATAATGATGGGTCGCGTAACCTCCATACAGCGCAGGAATTCGAGCTGTCGGAATCATTCCATATAGATCAGTTTGTCCGTGAGCTCTACATTGACGGTAGATACCTTGAGCACATTCATCGCATCTTTGACAGGATTGCCAACACTCTAGAGCTACGCGATCTCCTTTGCTCACCCCCCAACGCTCTGCTGCTTTCTCACCAATTTGTTCAATAACTCCCACTGACTCATGTCCGGGAATCATCGGATATGTAGCTTTTATGTGGCCCGTGAAGAGTTCGTGGTCAGTACCACAGAGACCACACGCTTCCACGCGCATCAGGGCATCATCTTCTTGAATTTCAGGAATAGAAAATTCTGCTATTCGTATATCTTCAATGCCATACAGAACTGCGGCTCTAGCTTTCCCCATAACTAAGACGTTAGTTCTTTCCAGCTGCATTCACTATTGAAGACTCACGACAAGAGGTTAAAAGCATCAAGCTGCACAACTTGATCTGCATGCCGTTCCAACATCGCTAAAAACATCTGATCTCCTCTTTGAGTACGTTCTACGAGCATCGCTGCGACAATAGCCATCAGATACCCACCAAAAGATTGCCTCCTGTATCCATTCCAACATTCTGAAAAGGTGTAGGTGTACGGATCTAGATAGCTTTTCAAAACTTCGTAGTATTCCTGTACGAGGATTTTTTCATGTTGACTACGGAGCGCTGGAAGTAAACCGCTTCCCAGGAAATATGAGATATCGCTTATCCCTAGTCCGAAACTAACTGTTTGCCAATCAACTACTACTAGAGCGCGTTCTGCTTCCATATCAAACATCAAATTATCTAAACGGAAATCACCGTGTGTTAGGCAAATCGGATCTGGCGCTGCGTGCAGCCACTGGTGGAGCAGAGGAAGAAAGTTATTTCCGACTTCAATAGCTAATTTCGACAAGTCACTTTTGTAACGACTAAGAAAAGAAGAAAACAATTGGTGAGCTAGATCAACAAAATCCTCGATATCTGAACTTTTGCGCTTTATTAGCCAATCTTTTGAGCTTAAGGAATCACTGCCCCAGGTTGATCCGTGCAAACTAGCTGCTTCTCTGACTGCTATTTGCGCTTGTTCAAAAGTACTGCCGACTAACTGATCGCCTTGCTCCCTCGGAGCAAGATCTTCCATTACAAGAACCATGTCTGCTGTACCAGGAATAATTTCTGCTCTGTAGATCTTTGGTAACGCCACATCTACTAGATGAGCGACTTCGCTATAAAAGCGAACCTCCTTTTCATAGGCACCAGTTTGGATGCCAGTTATTCGCGTTTTTTTGTCATTAGACGCAAACTTCATAATTACCGTTGTTGGAACAGATCCACTCTTCCAATCTAATTCGACACGAATGTTGGTTCCCATTTGCCCGGTTCCCACTGGATTACAACGAAACCCAACTATCTGATCGGATGACTCATCAAACATAGAGTTCAGCCATTCAATCGAAATGTCTTCTAATTTGAATACTGATATTGCACTCATTTCTGAAAATCTGTATCCGTAAATACTAATACGAAAACAGCCGCTAATTGTCGCTTGTCTACCCATCTACCTATCTGCATCGACACCCCACGACACGACGGACTGAATAACCTAACCTTATCTAAAGAGACGGTCAGAAAAGGTGAAATTATCCATACGCTCATGTCCATGGTTAGAATTCTTACTTGTCTAATTAGCGTGTTCCTATTTGCGACTGCCTGTTCTCCTGGCACATCAACTGTTGATTCATCCGTATCTTCGACTGAGACGACGCTTGATATCAAAGACTCTTCAGAATCTCAGGAAAACAGTTCAAATCTTTCTGAATCAGTTTTTGATTACGCTTCGTCTACAGCGGACAACAGTCGACCAGTAATAAGCGTCACCGAAAGCAAGTCAACACCTTCAAAGCTCCTATTCTCTGATATTAAATCCGGTGATGGGCCTCAGGTCGAAGCAGGGGACTTAATAGAAGTCCAGTATGTCGGAGCGCTTCTCGATAGCGGTTTAGAGTTCGATACCTCGTGGGACAGAGGCCAAAGTTTTTTTGTCTTAATCGGTGTTGGTGCGGTAATACAAGGATGGGACCAAGGAATCGTTGGGATGCAAGCAGGGAGTCGCCGTCTACTAATTATTCCGCCTGAGTTGGCTTACGGAGAACAGGGAGCAGGCGAAGATATCGGACCAGACTCATCATTGGCGTTTGTCGTTGACCTATTGCAGATTGTGAATATCTCGCCGCCAGAAATTACAGTAGTCGACCCTCTAGATAATGACTCATTGCTCATGGTTGATGAAACCGTAGGAACAAGCGATAGAGCCGTTGAACCTGGCGACACGATTACGGTTCATTATCTCGGCACACTCGAAGATGGAACCATTTTTGATGCGTCTTGGAGACGTGGACAACCATTCACAACGCAGATTGGTGTAGGTCGCGTTATCCCCGGGTGGGATCAAGGGATGATTGGTATGAAAGAAGGCGGGAGAAGATTACTTCACATACCCAGCGATCTTGCTTATGGAAAAAATGGTTCAGGATCAACAATCGGTCCTGATACTCCGCTCGTGTTTATTGTGGACCTACTCAGAATTCACAGCTGATCTCTCTAAGCATTCGACGCTGCAAGACCTACTGGCGGAGAGTCCCATTCCTTAAGAACTGGCAATACTTCTTTAGCGAAAAGATCCCGATTGCGTCGAGTCTCACTATAGGACATTCCGGCGTTTATCAGTGCGAGCGTAGGTCCGAGAACATCCAACTCCAACGGCCGTGGAATTAACAAATGCCGGATTTGTTTGTCCTCATTGGCCTGAACCTTATGGTCTTAACGCAGACCCGCTTTTTCAACTAACTATCGACGAAGAGTTATGTGCTGCTGGAATACGCCGTCCGGTTAACACAGTAGGAACGGGTATCGCTGGTCCAACGATTCTGCACGCCGGTACCGCAGCTCAAATTGAAACTCTTATACCAAAGATTCTGACCGCTGAAGAAATATGGTGCCAACTCTTTTCAGAGCCAAATGCGGGATCTGACTTAGCGTCTATATCCACAACGGCTACCAAAGATGGCAATGACTACATCGTCAATGGCCCAAAAGTGTGGACTTCGTTCGGACACATCGCTAAATTTGGAGTGCTTCTGGCGCGCACTGATGCTCATACGAAAGCACGACAGAGCGGAATTTCATACTTCATTTGTCCCATAGATTTACCAGGTATCGAAATACGACCCTTGACAGAAATGACCGGGCAACAAAGTTTTAATGAAGTTTTTTTAACGACGTTCGATTGCCTGCTCACCATCTAATCGGCGAAGAAAATGATGGTTGGAACCTAGCCAAAATCACCTTAGCTAATGAACGCGTTGCTCTAAGCCGCGAAGGAGCTCTATGGGGTCGAGGCCCCACGGCACGAAACCTGATTGATATTGTGAAAGCTTCTAAAGTAACAATTTCTGCCACACTAAAAAACGAACAATAGATTTACACATCGAATCAGAAATCCTCAGAATTTTAAGGCTTCGAGTACTTGATGCGAAGCTTCGAGGTGTGCAACCCGGACCTGAAGCAAGCGTCACTAAAGCTATTGGAGATGACCATGGCCAGCGGGTAATGAACCTTGCCAAAGACCTTTCTGGAGCCAATGGTATGCTCCCCGATGTCGGGCCTCTAGGGACCAATGTGAAACTATGGCATTATGGTTTTCTCTATTCAAGAGCATTAACAATCGGGGGCGGTACTTCTCAGATACAGCGCGCAATTATCGCAGAACGAGCCTTGGGTCTACCTGCTGAGCCAAAGCTGCTATAAATATTTTTTCTTGAATGCTATGGTCGAATGCATGGACAGTATTTCAGCAGCAAGAAGCATGCGAGGGTCTCTCGGAATGTTGGCGATGTCATGGCTTATGGCACCGTCAACTCGGGAAAAGGCTAAAGCAGCAGGAATGGGTGATGGCATGGGAGCCTACGCCGTTGGTCGCCTCGGAGTACTCGGGTATTGCCCAGTAGACAATGTTGTCGCTGCAGCATTTTTTTGGGATCCTTCACGTATGAGGTCAATGGTTGCTGAAGGTAGGTCAGCCTTTGACCCAATCGAGGGTGGAAAAGTATGGGCAAAAATTTGTCAAGAGTACGGAGCTGAAGCCTTAGCTGAGATGCCTGACGTTGAGCGTCTTGGGGAACTGTTGGAACGAATCGTTGATAATGCTCAGCCGCAAGGAGTTCCTACTTTTGTTGGCTGGCGGGACCAAGAGCTTCCATCAGTGCCAGGTCCAGCCAGAACGTTTCAATTAGCTCAATGCATGAGAGAACTCCGTTTCGGACGCCATGCCGTAGCAGTTCAGTCAATGGAGATGGGGCCGTTGGAAGCCATTCTCAGTGGTCCAACAGGTGAATGGAACGCTGAGTTCTTTGGATGGCAAAAGCCTTACCCAGATGTTTCCCATCTTAGTGATTCACGAAACGAAATCGAAAGCTTGACAGATCGTCTTCACTCAGCCGACTTTGAGTGCCTGACCGATGAAGAACGAGACGAAGTTAGAAATTTATCGAAGGCAGCTCGCGCCCATGCTAGCCACCTTGAACAAACACCAAATAGTTAACGATCCAGAAGATTTTGCATTCTAAGTATCCGTTACAAATCGTCATTTATGATTACGTTTTGATGCTCTCCTAGCTCAGGGCTGCGGTACGCAGACCATGGCGTCTTACTAAATCGATATGGAGCACCGGGATAAAGATAACTTTCTCCTCGGTTCTCATGAGGAATTTTAGTCGGGAATTGACGCTCAATGAAATGAGGATCTTTCAGCATCTCATCCGGTGAATAAACAATTCCACATGCAATACCTCGTTGCTGTAAACCTGTGAACAATTCATAGGCATCAAGACGCGAACCTAAAAATGTGATCGCGTCCCTCCCAGCTTGAAAAACTTCGCCGGCTAACGGGTCTTCATCTAATTCAAATAGTCCTATTTTTTCGAATTGATCGCCAAGCTTCAGAATTTCGTATGGAGCACACTCTTCGACCAGATCCAATTCCTCTATCCAGCTTCGCAACGCAACAAATTCGGTCTTAGTGCGAGGAGGAACTCCCGTATTAAACCATAAGCCATCCTTGCATTGAATCTGTGTCCACTCGGTAGGGCTATGGTGAGCGTGTCGACCAGTCTGACGCTGGACTTCGCGACTACTGTTTAACCACCATAAAGTAGCCATTTCTGTTGTTGTGTTTGCTACGCCCAACATAGAAACGTCTATTAACTGGCCTTTTCCGGATGTTTCTCTCCAAAGAAGAGCTACTAAAGTTCCAGCAACCGCATATTGACATGCCCCGTGAAATGCTTGGTTTCCACCTCCCCTGATCGGCGGTAATTCTTGATCGTCATAGCCACAGGACCAAACAGGCCCGCCCTCTGCCATGATTGTTAGATCAGTAGCTGCAGGGTCTAAACCATTTCTTCCGTGATGAGTAACTGAAACCCAAATCAAATCACTTCGTTTATTCGAAAAGTCATCCCAGTCGATACCAAGATCAGATAATGATCCTAAAGGCTCAGCTTCAATCACAACATCCGCAGAATTAATTAAGCTTCTAAGATCACTCACTCCAGTTAATGTTCCCAAATCAACCACTACCGATCTTTTGGAAGTGTTGTAATGCCACCAGTGCAATGAATCTTTCATCTCACCAGAGTCATCTGCAAATGGTTCATACCTTCGCGTAGGTGATCCTCCCGGTGGCTCAACTACAATAACGTCCGCACCCATATCGCCGAGAAGTTTTCCGGCAAGTGCGCATCGTTCGGATGTGAGTTCGACAACTCGGATTCCTGTTAGAGCACCCATTAAATAACTCCTGACTCAGCAAGGTCATCTAGCTCACTGTTACTAATGCCAAGCAGGTCTCCAAGCACATAAGAATTATGTTCTCCAAGACATGGCGCCCCACGACTTAAATGCCAATTTGTTTCTGATAGCTCCAGAGGTAAGCCTTCGACTTTGCTGACTCCAACCTTTGAATGTTCAACTTCGACCCAAAGCTTTTCAGTTCGCTGATCAGCTTCAATTCGTTCTATCGGTTTCAGAACAGCTCCGCAGGGTATTCCTGCGGAGCGAAGCATTTCACTGACTTCAAATTTCGTAAATTCTTGGACCCAGCTAGCTATTAGTTTTTCTAATTCGCTTTCGCTTGCGAGTCGCCCAACTAGCCTTTTCCAACGTTCATCGTGCGCCCAAGGTTGATCAACTACTTCTGCGAATATCTCCCAGTCAATGTCATCTCGAATCGCTATAGAAACCCATTCGTTGTTTCCTTTAGCTCGCCAAATCCCATGCGGGGCCATAGCAGGAGACTGCGATCTATTACTGTTTGGCATCCCACTGCGCCTTATCGGCCGTTCGTTAACAGTGGCGTCAAGACTTGCAGCTCCGTGTAAAGTACCAGCGCTCTCAATGCAGGCAATGTCCACCCATTGTCCTTCGCCCGTTTTTTGACGATGGAAAAGCGCCATTAAGGTCGCTATGGCCATGTAGTAAGCGCCGGTATGGTCCATAAAGGAATAGCCCCATCCAGCAGGGGGTTCGTCTGGTAAACCTGAAGAAAAAGTTAGACCTGAAACCGCTTGAGCTATCGGCCCCCAAGATTTAAAAGATTTATATGGACCGGTGGCACCAAAACCACTATTCGATACATACACAATATTTTCGCGAATTGACCTTAGCGACTCGTACCCAAAACCGAGACGATCTAATACTCCTGCTGCGAAGTTTTCAGTAACAGCATCACTTATTGAAACAAGGTTTTTCAGAATCTCGCGAGCTCGTGGCTCGCGCAAATTAAGGGTTATACCAAGCTTACCAGCGTTGTGATTGTTGAATGCCCCCCCTGCTTCTAGACCTCGATTCGAACCAACGAAAGGCGGGACGCCTCTGAGAATATCCCATTTACCTCTATTGCTTGGATCTTCGATTCTGATTACCTCCGCCCCAAAAGCCGCCAATATTTTTGTGGCGCCTGCTCCAGCAAGCTGACCGGTGAAATCACAGATTCGGATACCTGCTAATGGCCCATCATTTTCTGAATTCCATACTGGTGATTGCATAGACACTCCCCCATTCACAGCGACTAGTTGTTAGCAGCTATCACGATCGGTTACCCATTCCCGTTGAGCAGTGGTTTCCGGGACTCTTAAACCCCTAGCTTTCTCAATGTGATGCAAAGCATCATTACTCTTAACTCCAAGGCTGGTCAAAATCGCTGACACAACCATTGATGAACGGCCAATGCCTCCACGGCAATGGACAACTAAAGAGCCTCCTGTCTCAAGATATCTAGCCATATCTAGAACAACCGAATCTATTTCAGAACCATTTTCAGGAACGCCAAAGTCTGCAATAGGAATCTGCGCAAACTTTATTCCAGCAGCTTCCAAAATTAGTTTCTCATTGGTAAGCCCAATTTGTAGAGCTTCGTCTGCTTCCAAAAGAGAAAGAACAAACTCAACTTTTTCTTCTTGCATATCAGCAATTTCTTGAATCATATTGTCCGCATCCGGAGCCGCTGCAGTGGCGATTCTTCCTACCGGCGATTGCACCCAATAAAAGCGCATTAGGTAGACTTAGTAGCGAGCGCCCGAGCTTCTCGCTGGCAGTCTTCGAGAGCTTTTCTTAACTCAGCAGTCCAACTAGTCATGTCAGATCTTTTTGCGGGACCGCCTTCTGTGTTACTAGGAGGATCGAGCGCCTCACCCACAAAAGCAAAAACTGGAATTCTTCTCGGGAATTTAGCGCCCGAAGGCATAGCTTCATAAGTCCCAACTATCCCTACCGGTACTACAGGAGCACCAGTTTTTGCTGACAGCCAAGCTGTTCCATCAAAAATTTCGCCAATCTCATCGCCATCTTGTCGTGTCCCTTCTGGAAAAATTAACATGGCGTCACCTTCATCAAGCATTGACTTGGCAACCCTCATTGCATCGAGGTCTGCTTCGCCTCGCCGCACCGGGAAGCAACCCAACGATCGCATTGACCAGCCAGCGACCCGAGAACGAAATAAAGATTCCTTAGCTAAATATCTGACGCGACGGTGACTGCTACTTCCAATTAGAGGTCCATCAAGATTTGACCGATGAACTGGAGCGATAATTACGTTTCCATCAACTTGTAGCCGTTCCAAGCCAACAACGTTTAATCTCAGCCAGCGAAAAATAAAAATTCTTATAGTTCCCCTAACTAATCTAAAAAATGCTTCGCCGGCCACGCCGCTGGAAGAAAAGAATTTTGACATCAAATTAGAAACTAGCGGTTACTAGATAAGAAATACCGGACGGGCTCCGGAAACCTCTTCTCTTTAGTAGCCGCAGTTATAAACGGCGTGAGCCACACATACGCCAAACTCGAGCCGAGCAGACTATTGTCACAATTAGCTCTAGCATTCGAGAGGTAAATAGATGCCAATTCCATCGGACATGGTCGGAGACAGTATTGGTCCTCTCATTCACCATATAGATGAGCGATGGATAATGGCTTACGCAGCTTCGCTGGGTGATACTGAAGATTGCTACTTCAACACGCGTAGCCAAAATCATATAGTTGCTCACCCAATGTTCGCTGTGTGCCCCGAGTGGCCAGTCATAGTCGCTGGAAGGGAATTAGCGGAGAAGTGGGGAATCACGAGAGACGAGACTAGACAAAGTGTTCATGCCTCGCATGATCTTATTATTCACCGCCTAGTGAAACCTGGCGACGTGTTGAGTACCTCCTTGACATACACCGGGCTTGAACAAAAAAAACCTGGTGCCTACTCCACAATGCGAATTGACACGATTGATGGTGATGGCTGTCCGGTGGCTACTACTTACCAGGGGGGAATATATTTGGGTGTAAGCGTTTCTGGATTGGAGACGCCTGATCCTGAGACACCCGCAGAACCAATACTCGGACCTATGCCTAAAACTTCAATTCATGAGGTGTCTATTCCGATAGCACATGGATCTGCACATACCTACACCGAGTCGGCGAGAATATGGAATCCGATTCATACCGACTCCAAAGTCGCACATAGCGCTGGTTTACCGGGAATAATTTTACATGGCACGGCAACCTTAGCCCTCGGAGTTAGCGCCGTCATTAAGCACGTAGCTCACGGCGAACCGGAACGAGTGCGAAGGATTCGAGGAAGGATGGCTTCAATGGTGCTCATGCCTTCAACTATCAGTGTACAAATCCTTGATTCAACCCCAATAGCCGACAACACACAAATGGCAGTGCGTTTTCAAGTACTAACCGAAGATGGACAGATCGCGATTAGCGCCGGACTCGTCATAATCGACAACGTCAACGTTTAAGAATTTTGTATAGCGCCAGTTAGGAAACCTTGAATTAAATATGCTCAGCGAAAAGAGACAAAGTTCGTTCTAACGCAAGTTGGGCAGAGTTTTGTTCATAGCTTCCTCTTGCATCACAATTAAATCCATGGTCAGCGCCCTCGTACACATGCACATCAATGTGTTCCCATCGCTCCTCAATAATTTTCACTCTTTCAAGAGGAATCCCATGGTCTTTTTCCCCGAAATGAAGCACTAAAGGAACAACCGGACGTTCTTCTAGATACGGCAAAATCTGACCGCCGTAGTAGCCCGCAGCAGCAGAAATCTTTGTACCTAACCGAGCCGAAGCTACATAACATATTGAACCACCCCAACAGTAACCAACGATGCCAACCCGACCGGCCTCTGAAACAAAATCTACAGCGGCTTCGATATCGTTTAGAACCTCGTCCATCGTCACGTCATCAAACGCTATCGCTCGGCCTATCTCAATTCCCTCGGCATCATAGCCAAGCTCAACACCTTTTTGAGCCCGGTCAAATAACGCCGGCGCTATGGATAAATAACCTTGGGATGCGTAGCCATCGGCAACACTTCTGATGTGATCATTAACCCCAAATATCTCTTGGACTACTACCACAGCGCCTTTGGGCGCTACTTCCGGTCGCGCTACATAGGCACTAAAGACATTGCCATCAGCCGCGTTTAACTCAATTGTTGACCCCATAACGCTCCCTATAAATATTAGAACCGGCTACTCAAAATCAGGTTCTCACTTAATTCCTAAAAACCGTCTTGCGTTTGTGTAAACAATATCTTCTCGAAGATTTTCTCTATCGATTCGCTTCAATGTATCGTCTAGCTCCTGCAAAGCTCCGGGATACGTGCAGTCATAATGCGGGTAATCTGAGCCCCAAACAACGGTGTGCTGCAAACCCATGTCGGCAAGCTGAGCGAAGGCCTCACCTTCGCCAGCTTCCATTGTCACGAAACACTGTTCACTGAAAATTTCTGTTGGTTCTCGAGTCAGCCTTGGCACAAGGTGTCCCATAGATTCTTTGTGTTCATCTAATCGTTCCAACCAATAAGGTAACCACCCGAGTCCAGATTCAAAAAACCCAACCCTTAGTTTTGGGTGGTCATCCAGAATCCCACTCGCAATAATCTCCATAACAGAGGCCATCTGCTCGAAAGGATGGCAAACCATATGGACATAAAATTGATTTTCGTATCTTGAACGAGCAAAGCTCGGCATTTTAGAACCGAAACTGCCGTGAATTGCTACCGTCAAATCATGGTCTTCCGCAGCAGACCATACTCGGTCCATTTCTTCTGAGTACAACTCGAGCCCGCTATACCGTTCTGGTCGAAACGTGATTCCCGTTAGGCCAGCGTCAGCGATAAAAGCTATTTCCTCAACAGCTGCGTCAACGGACTGCAACGGGCACACTCCCATGCCGAATAGTCGTTCGCTGTCTTCGCTAACAAAATCTTTCATCCAGCGGTTATAAGCCCTAGCGTTAGCAGCAGCCACTTCACCATCTTGTATATCGCCAGACATTAAGTGCACAGACGGGAACATCAAACCAGCAGCTAGGCCTTCGGCATCCATAACCTTTAGGCGTTCCCCAGGGTCATAGCTTCCCGGAACAATATCATCCCAGGTGACATCAGTTCCGTAAGCATCGGGTATACAAGCCGGCGCTGCGCTCACGCCCATACTCTTGCCTTCAGCAAAAACAGCGTCGCGACCATTAGTCGTTGGTTGACATTGCATAACCAACTCTCGATATTTCGGATCTGCGTATTCTTCCCACACAGAGGATGGTTCAGCTATGTGGGCATCTGAATCGTAAACGGGTAAGTATGTTTCTGTCTTAAGAGGACCTTTCATGTTTACATTCTTGTCACTAAACACAGACCCATGCTGAGAAACTCTACTTTTTTGAATGAAGCACCCTCAAGCCACGGTTAATCGCTGTTTGCACAACAGACAAATGCGACTCCCCTGGAAACTCTTTCCAATGCAAAACTAAGTCCTCGTAGTTTCGAGATTTCACTTGGTCATAGAACTCACGATGCGGCGAATATTCATCAGTTTCTAAAGAACCTTTTGACATAAAAACTTGAGCACCAAGCGCAGAATTATTCTCAAAATACTCTTCTTCTTTGCGAAACATAACTTGATCGTCCCACCAAACTGATGGACTCGCTAGTAGGTAATGGTCAAACATTTTTGGTGTGTTAAGAAGAATTTGAACCCCACACAAAGCACTAAAAGAATGACCAATCAAAGTCAACTCAGAGACACGATATTGAGACTTAAGAGCAGGAAGAACTACAGATTGAATCCACTCCGCAAAAAGAGAAGCTCCTCCAAGTTCGGAACCTGGAACTCGAACGCCGGTCATTAACGGAGCGTCAACTTGCGTCGTCGTATAATCCATAGCTCTTTGCTGAACTAACTCTCTATAAACAGGTTCATCATGAACGATGCCAACAACTATTGCTTCCGGAACTTCGCGTGCAGGAGCAAGAAGACGAACGGTATCGACAGTTGACCCGAACGTCCATTGACCATCTAGGCAAAGAAAAAGATGATGATCTCGGTCTCCCGTCTGCTCATATCGAGGCGGGAGGTCTACAAGCACCTGATAGCTGCGGCCGACGTCATGCCTACTGAACTGCTGAATATGCGGTTGCCAAGGAAAGCGATTCACATAGAAGGATTTAGCAGAGATTAGAGCTTTATGGGTATTCTTAAAAAAACTATAACTATTAACCAACGATAGATAAGCATTCACCTAGTAAGCATGATCAATGTTCAACAACTAGGGATCCTAGTTAAGAAGGAGCACTTGGTGGCAATACTCCAATCACACATAGACACCTCAGCTGCATGGTTCGACGAGAATCGCAGAGACATGTTGGAACAAATATCAATAATTCAGGATTTACACGATGAGGCAGCAGCTGGCGGTGGCCAGGTAGCTATGGATCGCATGCGCAGCCGAGAAAAAATGCCAATTCGAGAACGCATATCATTAGTTCTTGATCCTGACTCACCATTTTTTGAAATAAGCTCTCTAGCTGGTTACTGCTCTAAATATTCAGTGGGTGGCGGCCTAGTAATGGGAATCGGAGTTATCAACGGCGTCGAATGCATGATCGAAGGTAACGACCCAACAGTTCTAGGTGGAGCAATTACATCTTTCGCCGGTCGAAAGATAATGCGAGCTATTCAAATCGCTCGCGAGAATCGAATGCCTTACGTTCAGTTTGTAGAATCTGCCGGCGGTGACCTTCGAGGTGATGATGATCCACAAAGACAGATGCTTGAACAAACGGACCACTTCGCCGAATCTGGGCGTCTTTTCTACGACGTGACAGAACTTTCAAAGATGCGGATTCCGTCAATCACAGTGGTGTTTGGCAGTTCTACTGCCGGGGGTGCCTACCAACCGGGCATGAGCGACTACAACATCTTCATTCGAAACCAATCAAAAGTTTTTTTAGGAGGTCCCCCACTGGTCAAAATGGCAACGGGCGAAGATAGCGATGACGAGACGCTCGGTGGCGCTCAGATGCACGCCGAAATTTCAGGTTTAGCTGATTATCTAGCTGAAGATGAAGCAGATGCAATTCGTATGTGCCGAGAGGTTGTCTCACATCTGAACTGGCGAAAACTCGGACCTGGCCCTTCTATGGCTGCAGATGAACCTATCTACAGCTCAGAGGATTTACTAAGTTTGATGCCGCGTGATCTTCAAGCTCTAATTGACTGCCGAGAAGTCATTGCCCGAATCGTAGACGGTTCACGCTTCGAAGAATTCAAAGCCAGATATGGGACTACAGCTATTTGCGGCTGGGCTTCTATCCATGGTTTCCCTATCGCTATTATTGGGAACAACGGTCCGCTTTTTAGCGAGAGCGCAGAAAAATGTGCACAGTTCATTCAGCTTTGTAATCAGCAGGACATACCTATACTTTTCCTGCAGAATATCACCGGGTACATGGTTGGTAAAGATTTCGAACACAGCGGTATCGTCAAAAATGGCTCCAAAATGATTAACGCTGTTTCTAACTCCACGGTTCCTCATATCACGGTAATTCTTGGTAACAGTTATGGAGCTGGGAACTACGGTATGTCCGGACGTGCTTTCAACACAAGGTTCACTTATCTATGGCCGACGGCAAAAATTGCGATCATGGGACCCAAACAAATAGCGGGAGTCATGTCTCTCGTTCGGCGAGGCCAAGCTGCGCGCAAAGGACTTGAGTTCGATGAAGAAGCAGATCGTAAGACAACAGAACAAGTTGAGTATTACCACGAACAAAAATCATTAGCTCTATACGCCACTGGTCGAGTTACCGATGATGGGATAATCGACCCCCGAGATACAAGAGATATTGTCGCAATGTCTCTTTCCGCATGCCACAACAACGCAATTGAAGGTGCCGAAGGCTTCGGCGTCTTCCGGATGTAAGGGCTCAACCAATGAACATTTCAAGAGTTCTCGTCGCTAATCGAGGAGAAATAGCTCGCAGAGTATTCCAATCAGCAAAAAAGATGGGGCTCTCAACTATCGCCATTCATTCTGATGGTGATGAACATGAAGCTTTCGTTAGTGACGCTGATTTTGCTTTCAATATCGGTGGCACGACTGCAACTGAGTCGTATCTAGATATGGACAAAGTGCTCAATGCAGCTATAGCAACTGGAGCAGACGCAATACACCCTGGCTACGGTTTTCTATCAGAGAACGCAGAGTTTGCTGAAAAGGTCCAAAAAGCCGGGATTACATGGGTTGGGCCACCTCCCGAAGCCATTAGCGCTATGGGAGACAAACTCGCTGCGAAGCGAATGATGGTAGCCGCTGGCGTGCCCACGCTGCCTTCAGCAGAAATTGATCCGAGCAGCGATCTCACTGCCATAAGTAGGGACATCGGTTTCCCGCTTCTTGTGAAAGCGAGCGCAGGCGGAGGCGGGAAAGGCATGCGAGTCGTAGAAACTAGAGATGATTTAGAAGATGCTATCGCTAGCTCAAAAAGAGAGGCTAGTGCAGCTTTCGGAAACGATACGGTTTTTTTAGAACGTTATCTACCTGCCCCTCGCCATGTGGAAATTCAAGTCTTAGGTGACCAGCATGGTAATGTGCTCCATTGTTTCGAGCGAGAGTGCTCGATCCAGCGTCGCCATCAAAAGGTTATCGAAGAGGCACCTTCACCAGCGATGAGCATAAATTTACGCCAACGCATGGGGGCTGCTGCTGTTACAGCGGTAGAAGCAATGGGTTACTATTCGGTAGGTACAGTAGAATTTTTACTTGACGGCGAAGGCGACGAAGCTCAGTTTTTCTTCTTGGAGATCAACACAAGATTACAAGTTGAACATCCAGTTACAGAAGCAGTGACCGGAATCGACCTAGTACGCGAACAAATTTTAGTGGCAGCTAAGAATCGTTTAAGTTTTACACAATCTGATTTATCGATAACTGGTCATGCTATTGAAGCAAGACTCTACGCCGAAGACCCAAGCAATAACTTCTTGCCAGCCACGGGAACACTTCACGTTTGGAAACCTGCGACTGAACCCAAAGTGCGTTTTGACTCTGGCATTGAGCAGGGATCTGTAGTCAGCGTTGAGTTCGACCCAATGCTTGCGAAAGTTATTGCACATGCTCCTACCCGAACAGAGGCTTCACTAAAACTAGCTCTAGCACTAGAGCGAACCCATCTACACGGCGTTACAACGAACAGAGATTTCTTAGTATCTACATTGCGAAGTGAAGAATTTTTGGCCGGAAACACAACTACAGATTTTATTGAAAGAGTTGACTTAGTTAGACAGCGAGAAGCTGAGCAAGCCGAAATTCATACGGCGGCAATCTCGGCGGCTCTTTTGTCTCAAGCAGCAAATAGGACTCATAGTAAAATTTTGCAGTTCATGCCTTCCGGTTTCAGAAATAGTTCGATGCCTGATGAAGAAATACTTTTTAATTTTGCAGAAACCTCAGTGAAAGTCACCTATCGCCGAAATCGCAATGGCTCTTTTAAAATGTCGGTGGACGATGGGCAAGAGCAAACAGTGCGACTTCTTTCTAATACCGAAGAGTCATTTGAAATAGCAGTCGGCGATATGAGATGGAGTGCTACCGCAACAAAAGTATCGGATCGTTGGTACATAGATTCTCCACATGGCGGCATCTGTCTAGTCGAAAAAAGTAGGTTTCCTGAGCTCGAAGTCGGAGAAGTCGAGGGAGGTCTCGTAGCTCCAATGCCGGGAAAAATATTGGCCTTACATGTCGCAAATGGTGATCAGGTAAAGTCCGGACAGGTACTAGTTCTCATGGAAGCCATGAAGATGGAACATCAGATTACAGCGCCCCTAGACGGCACTGTCACCGAGGTTCTAGCTTCTGAGGGAGATCAAGTTGACAACGGGCAATTATTAGTCGTTGTTAGCACCGAAGAATAAGTTACCGTCTGAGTTTCGGTCGATAAAATAGAACAAACAAAACCGACTGAGCACAAAACAGTACTGCTGAAATAATCCAAATTCTTTGCATCGAGTAGAGCAAGGTATCAACGCTCTGATTATCTCCCACTATCGTGATAGCTAGACCGACTCCTAAAGCTGTGCTTAGCTGGAAAACCGTTGTACGGCCAGCTCCGCCCATACCAAAACGCGCAGGTGGGATCTCACTCATTGCAGCACCTATTAGCATCGCGAAGCTGCATCCAGCGGCGATTCCCATAAACACGCCGGGAATCAGAATACCTACCACGTAAGCGGGAGTTGAGGTCGTGAAAATAAAATGCAACAGACATGAAATAAAACCTGCTGCTCCTCCAATTATGACTATTGGACGGTTACCTATTCTGTCGGCTAGACGACCATTGGTTGCAGATAATATAGCGGAGATAACTGGCCCTGGTGCTATTGCAAACCCAGACTTAAGAACTGACCAGCCCCATACTCTCTGCAAAAACTCAGGTAGAACTATTAACCAACCAAAAAATGCCACTATGAAAAACACGGAGCCAATATTGGCTACGGTAAATGACCGCAGTTGGAACAATCTGAGATCAAATAATGGCTCCTGATGTGTAAGAGACCGCCTCACAAAAACAGTAAGCATCACCAAACCAACTGATATTGCGACTAGTGAGCCCACCAAACCAATTTGCTTTCCTTGTACCATCGCAAAGAGCAGTGCGCCTATTCCTAAAGATGCCATCGGTACGCTAACTAGATCTACTCGGTTACTAACTCCTTCACCTTTACTTTCCGATAACCAAAAACGGCCAGCAACAAAAGCGAATGCAGCTACTGGGACATTGACCAAGAACACAGCACGCCAGCCAAAAACATCTACAAGTAACGCACCTATTGAAGGAGCTAAAGCAGCAGCAAGACCGCTAACTGCGGCCCAAATTCCTATGGCAGATTGTCGACGTTCGGCCGGAACTGCCATAAGCAAAAGAGCAAGGCCAGCCGGGAATTGGGCTGCACCTCCGATGGATTGAAGCACACGGGCGGCGATAAGTAAGCCTGATGTTGGGGCTACACCCGAAAGTAGCGATCCAATCATAAACGTAGCGAGACCCCAGAGAAATATACGCTTTCGTCCATAACGATCAGCCAGCCATCCAGCAGGCAGCAACAACGATGCGACGCCAATGTTGTATGCCGTGATAGTCCAAGACAACGTTGCTGCAGAGGCAGACGGGAAAGCGGCTGCCATTTCCTCTCGCGCTACCGAAATAATAGTTATCTCCATAGCAACCATGAAGCCGACTAAAGATGTGATGCACAATGTGCGCATCGCTACGCGATCGATTTTTGAGCTAACGCTAGATTCACTCATAATCAGTTTGAAAGACCCGCCGCAGTTCTATCTGATGCAATACCAGAATCCATTTCATTAAGAACCGAACCCCGCATCGCTTTGACAGTCATCTCATAAGACTTTGAGTCTAAATCCATCGCAAAACCTTGAGCTACTTCGACCGCTCGTTCCACAACCTTGCCTGCTGCCACAACTTCATCAAGGAAACCAGCATCAACTGCTACGTCCGAAGTCATTAATTTTGCATTAACAACAGCTACCTGAAGGTACCGCGTGGCAATCCGCTCGTTAGCTATTGCTAACGCCCATTTCGGTAACATAAGACCAATGGCTACTTCGTTAAGCCCTATCTTTACAAGAGCATCAGTACCTACTCGGTAGTCACAACCAAGCAGCATTAACGCTCCCGCAGCTACTGCATGTCCGGTACACGCAGCAACAACTGGAATCTTGGATCCATATGCTTGCCGAATCAAAGAACCGCCAGCCGAAGTCATTTCCACGATTTTTTTGCGATCCCCTGTTCTAATTATACCCAAATCAAATCCAGCGAAAAAAGCCTTCTGGTTTCCGGCTATTACGACTGCACCAATTTCCTCGTCAACTTCAGCCATAGCTATCTCTTCGCTGAGAGTTTGAACCAGAGCAGTAGAAAATGCATTTGCGCGTTCATCATCGACTTTTATAAGACAAACAGCTTCGATTCGTTCAACCTGTACATGCGGATGGCCCATAAGACAACATCGTAGCTTGAACAAAACAAGCTAATTAATAAGGTTCCGAAATTATTTCTGCGCGTCCTCTTCCATACTCTCTTCCGAACCATCGCTAGAATTTAGCTATGGCTACTTTAGTTTCAGACATTGAAATGGAAACAATCAATGTTGATCTTGCTCAATCAGAATCCGAGCGGCGAGACGGTGCAAGACTTCTAAGCAACGGCGATTGGATTGCGCGCGCAGATGGTGGCTATGCAATCACGTATCACGATGACTGCACGAGCATGCTACGCGATAAGCGCTGGTTCAGTGCACTAGCTCTTATCTCACAGATGCAAAATTACGTTGACGAAGAATGGGCGAAAAGAGGACGGAAAAGTATTCTCTCCACCGAGGGTTTAGAACATCAACGAATTCGGAGGATTGTTAGTCCGGCATTTACGCCCAAGTCTGCGGATCGTTTACGACCATTCATGAATACAGTGATTAATGAACTACTCGACCCGATATGTAAGGTCGGAGAGACCGAATTTGTTAGCAATATCTGCGAACCATACCCAATTCCAATTATCTGCGAACTGCTAGGCGCCCCAAAGGAAGACTGGGAACTTTTTAGTCGACTAGCGGAAGACATATTCAGGATTTTTAATGGAAACCTTGCCGAAGATGCCCCCAAAATTATGGCGGCACAAGACGAGATGGATGCATACATGCGCTCTCTCATCGCAAAACGAAGAAGCCATCCTCAAGAAGATTTACTTACAGATCTAATTCGCGCCGAAGAAGATGGAGACCGCCTCTCAACAGACGAGCTGCTTTCTATGGCAAATGCCTTGCTTCTGGCTGGAACTGACACCACACGCAACCAATTAGCCTGCGCTGTCTCGCTATTTGCCGAACACCCAGTTGAATTTCAAAAAATTCGAGACGATCTTTCTCTAGCACCCCAAGCGGTTGAAGAAACAATGCGATATTTGGGCGCCGTAAGGGGTACGGGTCGTTATGCAAGTGAAGATATTGAATATCGTGGCATTCTGTTTCCCAAAGATACGCTTATTTTTCCTAGTTTCGTAGCGGCAAACCACGACCAAAAAAAGTTCATTCACCCAAACGAGTTCAATATCACGCGAGAAGACAAAGTTCCCCATCTCACTTTTGGAAGCGGTATCCATTTTTGCTTAGGTGCTTTTCTAGCAAGAGCAGAACTTCAAGAGGCATTTATAGCTATCGCTAATCGAATGCCCGGACTAAGAAATTCTGGCCAAGTGAAATGGAAGCCAATGAGGACCGGGATCTGGGGACCAAAGGAACTCCCACTTACTTTTGACCCAGGCTTTTAAAAATCTAATTAGTGCCTGCGTTGCTTAAGCTTTGAAGATACGCAACGCTCCCAATTTTAGAAACTGTGACCCACGTGAGTTTCATTTCGTTCGAGTCAGTTTCAACAACACTTAAAGAGTTATGTAACTAAGGCCAGCTAAAATTGCAATTTCAGCGAGGCAAAAAAACTAAAGCTAAAGCTGCAAAGATGATTTCCGTTGATCTTCGACAGTTATTTAGTACAGACAATTTCGGACGACGTTTTGACTCTTTTTAGCTGGCACGCCCTAGACATCATTTCGGCACAACGACTAAATACTCCATATCATTAGCAGTCAGCCCTCCAACCCCTAATGCTGGTTAAATTTCGAGATTCGCTGACTCACAAGACCAAGCGCTCACATAATTTATTCTTAACTACTTCTTAGGAGGCCAGAGTGCCAAACGATTCGATTCGATGGGGGCGAATCATTGCTGTCGCGTCCGCCGGAATAGTTTCACACTCATTCGGGAGAGCAACTCTCCCCCTTCTTCTACCAGCTATTTCAGATGAGCTAGGGATCAGCAGCACCACCGCCGGAATCGTCGGGTCTACCAACATGGCATCATATTTCTTAGGCGTGATTATTGTCACTTATTTAGCCGGCAAAATGCACCCCATTCGATTACTCAGATTGGGAATGGGAATAGTGATCACCGGTCTTGTAATTTTAGGCACTACATCGTCTCAGGCACAGCTGATAGCAGGAACAGCTCTTACCGGTCTAGGAGGCGCCGGGATTTGGTTAACTGCGCCCCTGATCGCTACGACCAATGTTCCCGTTCATAGACGTGGCGCTGCGATGGGGACACTGACCGCTTGTATGGGCGTAGCAAGCATCGCTATTCCAATAATTACTACAATCACTCGTAATCTAATTAGTAACCAAGATGCGTGGCGCCCAGTCTGGATAATCGAAGTTTTCATAGCAGTAATACTCTTTGTAGCGATTTCGGCGGTAGTTCGAGTTGATAACGTGCAGAACCAGCTTTCAAGTTCCACTGGCATTTGCGCAGTTAGGAATCTGCGCAAATGGCGAACGGCTGTTATTTTCTATATGTCTTTCGCATTCATAGCAGCTACTTACTATCAATTTTTCGGATTAGCCCTCGAGAAAGACCATGGTTTTTCCCGTTCGTTCACGACACTAACGGCATCAATTCTTGGGATCGGGAGCGTTATCGGCGCCTTAACATTCGGGCGTCTAAGCGACCGCCTAGGTCGACCAATCACAATGTCCATAACTATGTTGCTTACATCTCTTTCTTGTATCGCAATTCCAATCGGTTCTGAAAAAATCACGATTATAGCAATAGCCGTTTACGGCGCTGCATCTTTTTCAATTCCCGCGCTCATAGCGACTTTCGTTCGCGACCAAGTTTCTGATCAACAATTCACGGCTGTTTTCGGGGCGATGACTATTTTTTATGGTCCTGCGTCTATTTTAGGACCATTAGCTGGTGGCTACCTTGGTGATAGGACAGGCAGCTATTCCAGTACGTATCTATTATTAGGTGCTATCTGTTTTGTGGCTGCTGTCGTAGCTTGCTGGCTTCCAAAACTTTCTGCCGAACAGTACGAAACCTCTCTGCGTAATTCGCCGCAGAATAAAGTCTTGAATTTATTAGACGAATTGGAAGAAAGTTTCGGCAACTTCAATAAAAGTAAGACATAACGATGCCTCACAACTTTGAACCAAAAATCCAAATTTATTAAAACAAAGGTCTAAATCCACCACTTGATAGCTTAAGTCTGGTGTCCTCTACCTTTGCTGTCCATAAAGGAGAACCCCCATGGCTACTAAGTCAGAAACCATCCAGGCTGTCGCAGATCGCGCTGGCGTAAGTAAGAAAGATGCCGAAAATATTCTTGGCGCTTTTTTTGATCACACTGCAGAACGAATCAAAAAAGGAGAAAAAATTGCATGGCCAGGCTTTGGGTCATTCTCCATGTCAGAGCGTGGTCCGCGTAAGGGAAGAAATCCTCAAACCGGCGAGGCAATCAAAATCAAAAAAAGCCGATCAATAAAACTTTCTACATCTGCTCCGATGAAATTGTGGTTACTCGGAAAAGCTGGCAAGCGCTAACTTATTTTAAGATCTAAAGCAAACGTAGCGGGCGACCAGGTTTTCACCTAACCGCCCGTTACGTTTACTTTTGCCAGACCTAACTTAAGTGCCTAATTACCGATTAATCAAGAATCGAACCGATAACGCCGCAACGATTTGTGCGAACTTAGCAAAAGTCACTTATTGTCTGGCTGACAGTCCACGCCAAGCATTTCGCCCCAAATATTTAAGTATTTCAGCGAAGATAAGATATGCAACGAAGCAACACCGAAGCAGATTCAATTCCGTGTTAGCAGCAACTGAAATTCGATGATCCCAAAATCTTCAGCTGAAACAACAATAGGGGCTGACGGAACCTCAACTCCAAAATCAGAAAAAACTACTTTAGCTGAGCCGACAAGAACGATTTGATTATTTACTAACTGAGCGTCAATACTAAAATTTGCTGGTTGAGAAATTGCATTAATAGTCAGCTGGCCTAAGGCTTCGGCCTGGATTGCTTGACCCTCGATGCCGGCAATATCAAACTTTATAGTGTCCTGTAAAACAAACGAAGCAAACGGATTTTCTTTAACTTTTAAAGCATTACGTGCCGCTCGATCACGTCGTTTATCATTCGTTACGATTGTTGACAAATCAGCTTCGATAATTGTTTCAACTAGCGAACTCCCATCAATCACTATTTTACCGGAGACGACATCAGTTCTTCCAACGGCTGTAACTGACCCAATGCCGACTAGCTTTTCATCGATTCGAAAACCCACAAACGATCCACTTGCATCCTCGAAAGTGAAATTCCCACTTGTGTTATCTATAACCCATTCCCCAGATGCTGATTCATTTTCTGCTGAATCTCCGCTTGAAATAGTTTTGTTATCTCCAGATTCTTCAGTCTGAGTCAACGTCGCAACAGCGTCTTCGAGCGTTACAACACTCGGTGCGTTGCTGAGGATCCTCCAAATGCCATATGCGCCACTAAGCGCCACAATTAAAAAAACTAGGGAAAGCGTCAACCATATTTTTTTTCGACTTGTCACGAAGACTCTCCTTGGCACTCAAAACTAAGTTGGAACCCGAGAACCTTTACAGGCGACTTACCTCCAATTTCGAAAGCAATGTTTGGGTACTCGACAAAACCCAGTTTTCGATATAGGCGCTGGGCCGCTTGCATATATTCGGTTGTATTTAAGACAATCGAGGCTTTACCTGTATTCCTAGCCTCACGAATGCACCACTCTACAAGAGAGCGCCCCACTCCTCTACCTTGAACAGATGGCATGGTAGCTAAAACACGAAACCCAGCAGTACCTTTTTCTAGCGGCGCTTCAGTTTGACTTGAGTAATCATCGCAGTAAGACACCACTCCGACCAACTCACCTTTTATTTCAGCCACTAAAATTTTAGAATTAACTGAACGGGCTTTGACATCTCTTAATTCCGCCCCATACCAACCTAAATCTTCGGGTAGCGACGTATCAGCGAATAGAGGCTTATAGGCATTAAAAGTGAGTTCGCCAAGTACCGCATATTCTTCGATTTGTGCCTCGCGTATACGCATTCGGCTAATCCTAGCTACGAAGCACCTATCAAACGGTAGCGTCATATCTAGATTTACGTATCTGGAAAGAATAATGAAACTCAATAACCTGCGAACTGGTCTTACATTTGATGATGTCCTTCTAGTTCCTCAAAAATCAACTATCCGTTCGAGGCACGATGTTTCTTTAGAAACTACATTTTCTAGAAACATTGAACTTGCAATTCCAATATCCGCAGCGAATATGGACACTGTCTGCGAATCAGAAATGGCTATTGCTATGGCAAATTTAGGTGGAATTGGAGTAATCCACCGCTTTATGACCATGACGGCTCAAGCTAATCAAATACGTTTAGTTAAAGATCAAGGTGATCTTCTTGTTGGCGCTGCAATTGGTACAGATCACGACATGTTAGATAGATCAAGAGAATTAGTCGACTCCGGTGCTGATGCACTTGTACTTGACATAGCGCACGGTCACGCAGATCATGCGATCCAAGCTGTTGTTGAACTAAAAAAGATGTTTAGTTCTATCGATGTCATAGCTGGCAACGTGGCAACTCGCAAAGGCGCAGAAGATCTCGTACGAGCAGGAGCTGATGCCATCAAAGTTGGAGTCGGTCCCGGCGGAGTTTGCACAACGAGGCTCGTGGCTGGAGTGGGAGTCCCTCAGCTAACAGCAATCGACGACATTACTGGCATCGATGTCCCAATAATTGCAGATGGGGGAATCCGAACCTCAGGTGATATCGCTAAGGCTCTAGCGATCGGCGCCAATAGCGTCATGATCGGGAGCCTCCTTGCTGGAACTAAGGAAAGCCCCGGTGAGATAGAGCAGGGTCCCACTGGATTGAGGAAACGTATACGAGGTATGGCGAGTTTTGAAGCTGTAGAAGCTAGAGCTGAGCGTCAAGGCGAAGATCTAGACGAACAATTTTTTGAACAACGAGCCGCTGAGGGTGTCGAAGGAACAGTCCCATACCGAGGGGAAGTTTCAAAACTAATATGGAACCTGCTTGCAGGTCTTCGAAGCTCAATGAGTTATAGCGATTCTACTACTTTGAAAGACTTCGCTAGAAAATCAGAGTTTATTCGTGTTACACCACTCGGATTTCCTGAGAACACTCCCCATGCAACCACCAGGACTACCTAAATGACCCAAAATCAAGTCGACGAGCTAATTGCTCTAAGTAACCCATACCCGAATCGTGACTATCAAGTGCAGTGCAGCACTCCTGAACTAACTTGCGTTTGCCCGGTGACCGGGCAGCCTGACTTTGGGACAGTCACTATGACCTATGTCCCAGATCAAACAATAGTTGAGCTGAAATCTTTGAAAATATACTTAGGAAAATTTCGAGATCAAGGAATACATCATGAAGGAATTACTAACAAAATCCTCGATGACCTTGTATCGCTTCTGTCTCCACGTTCGATGACTATCGAAACAGACTGGCTGGTTCGAGGTGGAATTAGGACGGTAGTCAAAGCTTCACATACTGCTTAAACTAGAGATTCGGAAGAATACCCTCTGCAAATCGCTGAATCTGCTCAGTGGTTTTAGAATAATTATCTCCAGGCATATTTGGGAAAATAACTAAATTTTCTAAACCTCCAAGTTCTTCCCGGTAAGCCTCAATGCTTTCAAGAACGTCATCCGCAGTTCCAATGAGCCAAGTCCGGTTGTCGATAGACTGTTCAAGAGTCGGAATTAAACCAGCTGCGAACGGTTCATTATCTTCGCCCACGTACCCGCGACTCCACCCATACGGTCCTAAAAATTTCCAAAACTCATCATGCCCGGGTCGTACCGATGCCGCTGCAGCCTCATAACTATCTTCGATACACACGCTTACAACTAGCTTCCTATGCTGGCCTGGCTGAAGTTCAACTCCGTTAGCGTTCTGCCACAAATCCCCGAATCGTTTCCACCATTCAGCGAGCACGCGATAATTCTTCAGCCAAAAAACACCCCCATAACCTTTTTTAGGGACAGCCTCTAACGTCGGCGGGCTAGTCACCGCCTGCCAAATTTCGTATGGGTATATAGGGCGGGGTATTAACGAAAGAGTTTCAACAAACCCTCCGCGATCAGGTATCCCTGCTGGAGGGAACTCATAAACCGACCCATGATAACTAAACGTTTCATTGTCCAGAGCTAAACGAACTACTTCAACTGCTTCATCAAACTGTTTCCGATTGAATTCATCGGCGGACATTGCCTCTGGGTTATCAAAAGAACCTATTTTAGTTCCAAGAGACTCAGCTTCTCTGGGCACTGTGCCTCTGCCAAGGCCTAAAATACCCCGACCCCCGGATATGTTATGCATGGCCGAGAAATCTTCAGCTAGGCGCAGTGGGTGCCATTGGCCAACCACATTAAACATTGTTCCTATTCGTATCTGTTCAGTTCTTTCTGCAAGGACGCTTCCAAACAACAATCCGTTGGGGATGACCTCATAACCTTCATGCTGGAAGTGGTGCTCAGTAAGCCAGTAGCTATCAAAACCCAGCCGATCTGCTTCTACTCCTATTTCTAGAAGTTGCTCAGTAGCTCTCCAGGCTTCGGCGGAACTGTACCTTCGGTCCGTAGCTAGAGGCAGTCCAGCTCCAGCATCATCCATTTCGACACCGCCGAACAGGAAAACTCCAGTCTTCATGCTTTTACCCAATCATTTTAGAAACACCACGTAGTGAAAGTAGCAGAATATTCAAAGACCAGAGCCTTTGGTACTGATCAGCACAAACAATGTCGGCTTGCTTAGAATCAACCGCTCGAGGCGAGTAGCTGCGATTGCTGCAACGCTAGCTACCCACCCTCAAACAATAAACTTTGGGCTCAACGACCAATCGTTGGGTCTATGAACCTATTTGTAACTAGATCAGATGCTGACAACCCCGCAGAAACCTTTATCGAAGGGACTTTCGAGTCAATAATAGAAATCACTTTATTTACTCGGTCCAAGTCAAAGTTACCAAGAATGTCATCATCGCCGTTAGATACGATTCCTAATGAGTCCATCATCGATACGGTATTCGCTATTCCTTCGGCACTCAGTTGCCAGAACGTATCCAAATCAATTACCGCTTGCAGTATCGCTGCGCTTGTAGCTTCGGGATCGTTCTGAAAGTCAACAGCCGATTGCTGAACTAATGGAACCAAGGCGTGCAAGCAACTTTCAGCTTGAGCATCGAGGTCTTTGTCAAGAATCGCAAGAGGGCCTTGGTATATCGGATATCCGGCATCATGAATTAGTAGAAATTCGACTGGTGTACCCCAGTCCGCAAAAGAATTTTCATAGTTATAAGGTTCTTGAGTAGCAAATCCTTGCTGAATTATTGCGCCGCCTTCAGCTATGAAACGAACCGGTCCGCCATCATATGAAGGATCCAGTTGCGACTCATCAACGATCCCTGCACCTACTAAGTACTCAGTATAGGAAGCGCCGCCAAAGTGATTAATGACTGCACCGGTTCCTTTTACGTCATCCCACGAAGAAATATCATAAGTCTGCGGATCCCACATAATGATTTGAGGATTGATTTCGAATGGGGTCATCACAGCCGTAGAAGGAAAATCTTCATAGTTCAGAATGGCTTCATCGCTATTGACATACCCAAGGAAAATACTTGGGTCAGTAGCCATTAAAGCCACGGTTGGTTGAAAGCCTATAAATGGTCCACCAGCTCGGATCTCAACGGTCATGCTTGGATCAGCTGCTAACACACCTGTAAAGCGACCAGACTCTGGATCAATACTGCCATCTCCAGCGGTTAAATTGTATAAAGCACCATGCTCAGCCTCAGGAAACCAATCTGTTTGGAACACTATTGGATTCGGGCAATCGCTCAGAGATCCCATAGCGTCATCTGACGCTTCCTCAGTCACATTGTTAGATGCGGGCTCGGCAGACACTGCTGAGGATGAGGAATCATTACTATCTCCGCATGATGCGGCAAAAGCCCCAAAGGCAAGCAATAGCACAAAAGCAAACTGCGTTTTTTTAGTCATTAGGTCTTTAGCCCTCCTGAGGCTTAGCGTAGTTTTTGCCGAAATTGTCTCAGAAAAAAAAACATCGGCATACAGATTCAAACAGAAACAAAGTTACAACGTTGTGATTTAATAATATGTTCTTAAAATTTCTTCAAATTTAGGCACCGTCGTGCCATGCACCAGTTATTACGCGTCCGATAAATCCAAACACTTGGAACATAGCTATTCCCAATAACGCAGATAATATTATGCCTCCAATTAACATTTCAGTTTCCAAAAAATTGGTGTAGTCACGAATTTTTATTCCAAGGCCCTTCTGGCCCCTCCCAAAGAAAAAATCGCCAACGATCGCCCCAATAACCGACAGACCAGCCGAAATTCTGAAACCTGTAAACATTGCCGGCAGTGCTGCGGGAAAGTGCAATTTTCTCAGACGCGTCAGCCGAGGAGCGTTATGAAGCAGAAACAGATCTCCATGTCCGCGCTCGGTGGACTTTAGACCAAATAAGGTATTCGTAATTATTGGGAAAAGGCTAATTATTACGCAAACGATAACTCGACTCTTAAACCCGAAACCCCACCTCAGACCAATCAACGGCACCAATGCAAGAATGGGAACAGTCTGCAACAAAACAGCATACGGATAAAAAGACCGTTCAATCCACTTAGCTTGGCTCATAAGAACTGCAAACAAAATTCCTACTGCCATGGCTATTACTAACCCAACACCGGCCACTTTCGTAGTAACCCATGTAGCTTTCAGCAGCTCAGTTAAATTCGACAAATCACCAAATACAGTCTGAACTACGGCGTGTGGGTATGGGGAGGAAATATTTCTCTCCGTTGGTCCAACTAAAGCAGAATATCCATACCAAGCTCCAACGAACGTTAAAAACACTAAAGCTGGGGGGCCTCCCGTGCCTAGCCATCCATATCGTAAACTTGTCTTACTCATGAATGCCCATCTCTCAAAGCCTGGGAGATGGTACCGCTGAGCTCTGCAAACAGCGGGTCGTATCGTAACTCTTCACTTCGGGGGTACTCGAAGGGAATTTCAAAGTCACCAACAATTCGTCCTGGCCGGTCGCTCATCACTAAGACTCGCGTCGACAAAAAAGTGGCTTCTGAGATTGAATGCGTTATAAACAAACCACCGAACCGCTCACGCAGAAATAATGCAATTAGTTCATCGTTTAAACGCTCACGCGTAATTTCATCGAGTGCTCCGAATGGTTCGTCAAATAAGAATAAACCAGGGTGCAGCGTCAATGAGCGAGCCAAAGAAACTCTCATCTTCATTCCGCCGGAAAGACGAATCGGATGATGTTTCTCAAATCCTGAAAGTCCAACTAGTTCAATCGCCGCTGCAGCGTTCTCCCGTCGTGCCTGTTTATCAACACCTTCAAGCTCCATAAACAGCTCAATATTCTTCTGAACAGAACGCCAAGGTAAGAGAGTTGCGTCTTGAAACACATAACCAATATTTTGGTCATCGAGTTCCACTTGCCCTTCAGACGGGCTTAAGAGTCCACTGGCAATACGTAGCACAGTAGATTTCCCGCAACCTGATGGTCCCACAATGCTAACAAACTCACCTGGTCGCACAGTCAGCGAGACCTCATCCAGAGCCTTGGTCCCATCTGGAAATACCATGGAAACCTTGTCGAAGGTAAGAGCGGGAGCAGAAGTTAAACTAGTCATTAGTTCTCACTATCTAGTCCTAGTTCAAACCAGCCAGTAGTCATAATGAATCAGCAGATTTTTTATCATTATCATCAATAATTCTATTAAAAATCCCTAATCATCTCGGTAACAGACGTAGTCCTCACTACAACCTCGCCATCGCGTATAACAACTCTGTCGGTTGGAGCGGTCGCAATCAACTCGCGAACCGTGCTCACAGGCGCAGCGACCAGGCTAGCTTTTAAACCAAGTTTGTATCCGCACAGGGGCAGGCCCATCACAATTCGAGAAGAATCTGTTACCAAATCCAGTCCACTTTCTACTGATTGGTGCGAAGCTACTACTGCAAGCGCCGCCGTTTCGAGAGCATCTGCTCGACCCATAGTATTAAAGGGATCTTGAACATTGTCGCCTCCGGCCCCAACGACAACCCCTTCGTCACGTAGCAGACTTATAGGAGTGATTCCTCGAGGAGGAGCAGTAGGGCGATCGCG
Organism: Acidimicrobiaceae bacterium; assembly: GCA_905182565.1. Lineage (GTDB taxonomy): Bacteria > Actinomycetota > Acidimicrobiia > Acidimicrobiales > Poriferisodalaceae > UBA9040. The sequence continues at coordinate 59,198 of CAJJCB010000022.1, forward strand.
TGCCTGTAAAAATAAATTAGTTTGAGGTAACGAAACCACATTGATTGAGGCCTCTTTGAGCAAACTCGCTATAGATCGTTGTCGTTTTGGCTCCAGGACACTCAAACTTACGCAATGGCTAGCTGTAACCGCTTGATTAAAACCTTTTTCCAACACTGCTCGACCCAAGACAACGACAGAAAGCATTGCCGGATCCAAAGTCTCATCCATATGAAGATCTAAAGGTAGTTGAGCTTCAAGTGCTGCATCTATCGCAACAGCTATGGCCTTCTCGGGATCACTATCTAAATGCGGACAACCTCCCACAACATCCACACCTCTTTCGATCGCCTTCTGTAATGATTTCCTATTTTCTTTTCCTTCTTGGCCGCTAATTGGAGTAGCTACAAGTGCAACAATTTGCAGATCAATTAGCCCTGACAATTCTTCACGTAGCCGACACAAAGCATCGACGGCAACTAATCCTGCATTCGCGCCAACATCCACGTGTGTGCGAACTGAAAGAGTTCCGTTTGCTAACGCCATCCTTAAGACTTTTCGTGAGCGCTGATAAATTTCTTCTTCAGTACGATCTCCATAGCGGCTCTGCCAAGCCCTGATAGCTCCTTCGAGATCTCCTCGCTCGTTAGTGATTATGTCCGCTGTTAAGGCCTTATCAAGGTGTGCGTGAGGATCACAAAAAGCAGGAACAACAAGCTGTCCACCTAAGTCGATATCAACCTTCGTTTTTCCTGGGCTCAGATGTTCTACAACCACACCATCAAGAACTTTAAGGTCCACTAGCTCCCCGCTAGGGAGCTTGCTATTTCCTATAACAGTAATCACACTAAGCACGGTAGCCGCATCATGTCTGCAGGCCGTATCATCTAATCGCATGAAGGCGCTAATTCTATATGCTAACCCCGACTCAGATAGCTATAGCGCCGACCTTAAAGCCTCAGCGAGTAAAGGTTTACTCGCAGCTGGACATGATGTTTCAGAAATAGATTTATATGCCATGAATTTCCAGGCGGCCATGAGCCCGGAGGAAAGGCTTCGATACCATGATGCCGATCCAATTGTTGACCACCAGATTCAGGAACAAGCAGATCTTGTAGCAGCATCACAAATCCTAGTTTTTGTCTACCCCACTTGGTGGTTCGGTATGCCGGCGGTTCTTAAGGGATGGTTCGATCGGGTAATGATTCCAACGGTGGCATTTGATATCAACCCTGAAACAAAACTGATTGAGTCAAAGTTACGTCACGTGCGACGGCTAGTCGGGATAACTACAACAGGATCTCGTAAATGGCAAAGCTTCTTGATAGCTGATACGGGCAGATGGCTGATCTGCAGAGCCATGCGGCTACTTTCCCATCCGAACGCTAGAAGTACCTGGCTACATTTTGATCGCGTAGACCAGAGATCTTTTCGACAAAGAGAAATGTTTCTGAAAAAAGTAGAAATTAAGCTCAGTCGCTTATGAGGTTTGGAAACACGTTAGGTAAAAAATGTTTGGTTGTGCATGCCCATCCGCTTCCAAGCTCATTTAACACAGCTCTTAGAGATGCAGTACTGGAGTCGCTCAGCCTCGAAAAACGAGAAGTGATCAGTATTGACCTCTACGAAGAAGGGTTTCGACCCGAACTGAGTATCGAAGAAAAAATCGGGCATTTGAATCCAATAGCTAAAAAACCTCTTATCAACGATCACGCAGAAAAATTACAGTGGGCTGATCATTTAATTTTAGTCCATCCAACTTGGTGGGGCGGAGCTCCCGCAATGTTGAAAGGATGGTTTGACAGGGTATGGGTTAACGAAGTTGCTTTCACTCTTCCTCCCGGTAAGGCCAACATCAAAGGTCTGTTGTCAAACATCCGCAGAATTTCAGTTGTCACAACCCATGGCTCTGGTCCTTTCAGAAATAGGTTGCAGGGTCTTGGTAGCAAAAGAACACCGCTTCGAGGCCTTCGTCTCCTCTGCCATAAACGATGTAAGACAGATTGGTTGGCCATGTATTATTTGGACCGTTCTGACTTACTCAGAAGAGATGAATTTTTAGAACGAGTTCGAAAGCGTTTTAGCTAAAAGTCTTTCTCTCTGAAATAAGACTGGTTTACAAAAACGAAAATTTTGACACTTCTTCTAGTTGCTTACCTACGAACTCTATAGCCGCAGCAAAAAGCTCTTGTCCCGCTGCGCTCGTGGCCCCGGTCGGATCACCGATATGTCCATCTTTGCCAAAATCGCTCGCCAGCCAACCAAACGAAGTCGTACCTCCAAAACGCACGTACTGATTCTTACTCAACTCTTCGGGAATATTGCGTGAAGCACTCTTCATATCGACGAGCTCAGGACACAGATGCAGCATTACAGACGTTTCTTCGTACCCTCCATGAATTCCCATCCCCATTTCGTTCGAAGGTGAATGCCCTCCCTGATCTGGTGGAATGAATGGGTGCATCAAGAAAGTCATTAAGCCGTGTGCTGCTCGAAGATCACGGCACGCAACGTTCAGTAATGAAGAGTTGCCTCCATGGCCGTTAACAAAGACAACTTTTCGAATCGGGGTTTCTTTGATCCCATTTCCAAGATCATCAAGTACCGCAAGTAAAGTTTCTGCACGAAGAGACAACGATCCAGCAAAGCCAACATGCTCATTAGATTTACTAACAGCTATCGGTGGAAGAGCCCATAGATCTAGTTCTTCGCCTCGCTCAGCGATAATCCTGGACACAGTAGTTTCAGCAATGACCAAGTCAACGCTTAACGGTAAATGCGGGCCATGTTGCTCAATCGCCCCAACAGGAACGAGGAGAATAGATGAAGAGCTAAGTCGATAACTGATATCAGTTGATTTCAAATCTGCGAAATTCCGAGACATTTTCATAAAAACTGCGCTCCCGATAGCTATTCGCTATGCATCTAGAACAACAGACCCCTTTCTTGGGTTCACTAATGGTGTCTCCGTGGACCAAGGAAAGTTAATCCACTTATCTGTATGTTTCCACACATATTCACAGTCCACTACCGACTGAGGCTTTTGATAAAGAACGGCCGAACGCACATCAGCTACTTCACCTAAACAATGTTCACGCACCAAGGCCAATGTGTGCCCCGTATCTGCAACATCATCAGCAATTAACACTTTCAGATCTCTGAGATCAACCATGTCAACATATGGAGGAAGCATTACAGGAACTTCGAGGCGCTCGTCTACCCCCGTATAGTACTCCACGTTCATTACATACAAATTTTTCACCGATAGCGCGTAGCCAAGCGAACCAGCGATAAAGAGACCTCCTCGAGCAATGGCTAATACTATGTCAGGTCGGTACTCATCATCCGCTACAATCTGAGCGAGTGCCCGAGCGGCAGAACCATATTTTTCCCAATTAAGTTCTTCACGGTCGCTATTCATAGGACTCCTCGGGTAATAGTCACAATTATCTAAAATGAACCTAGAGATGCTCAATCGAGTAAGCAGGTAGATAGATCGAGCATTTGCAAATTAGCGGGCTCTTGGGCCAATGTTGGTTTTTAATTAGAAGTTTCCAAATCGTTCAGAACTGAAGTTGTCTCATCGACTCTCATGCACCCCTAGACACGCACTAGATTCACTCCTACGAAAACTATTAAGCAAGAAACAAAGTTGTCTATCGACTTAAAAGTTTTTAACTCGGTTAACAATCAAGTCAATCTTGTCTCAACTTCCTATCTCTGCGTTTACCGAACTAGCTTTAAGGCATGCCACTTCTGGCGCTTAGCGACAAAAAAGTATTGCACCACATTTTGTCTCAAGGCAAAACGTGCGTAGTGTCCGAAGTTGCAACCGCGCTCGCTACAAGCGAGCAGGAAGTGATCCAAGCTTTTGACAATCTTCGGAGAACTGGACTAACAAAAGCCGCAATTGATACCCCAGGATTTCAGACAAATCGTTGGACTTTAACAACCCGGGGCTATCAGGTTGGTCCTTCACTAGTACTGGACGTTGTTCCATCGGAAAATAATCCTGTAACTCCGGACAGAGTTGATCCAGCAGATGGGTGGGGCTTTCCATGGAAACCAGTCAAAGCCGAAGCCCCTGTTTATGCCAACAACTTGTCAAAACGGGCACGCCGACGCGGAAACAAGACTTGGCGCCCGACGCTAGCTGTTTATGTTCCCGAGCGGCCGCCCAAACGCCGCAGGTGGGGGTTACTCTTTTTCGCTACAACTTTTACTCTTATTGGGATAGGACTTCTTTTCGTAACCATTCGGCAGGTAAATATAGAAATATCTGGAATAGATGACGCCGCTTCTCTCCAACCCCTGAATATCGAAGGTAAAGAAATTAGCTTCAACATAGATGGAACTAACGCCCGTTCTGCTCAAATTTTTTTAGATGATTCGCTTATCAGCGGATTTCAGCGCTATGGGAATCAAATTTTTTGGGTAGTACCTCCTTTACCTGAGGGGAAACACATTCTCCGTCTGACTGTAGATCGTCGGATTTATGGTGAAGTTTCACGAGAAATTAAATTTAATATTGATGGCACACCGCCAATTTTGATAATTCCAAATGTCTTGGATCCAGTTGAAATGGGACAAGCTGTAACTATTAGCGGAATTTCCGAATCAGATGCCACAGTTGTAGTTGGCGGCATTCCAGTGTCATCATCTGATGGGAAATTCCAGCTTCAGCTGGACCGTCCACCCGCTGGGCCTTTGAGCATTCTGGCTATTGATGAAGCTGGTAATACTTCTTCGCTAGAGATTGTAGTGCCAATCAAGTACCCGAAAACGCACGCAGTCCACGTAAGCGCAGCAGCATGGGCTTACCCCGACCTCAAAAACCCTATTATTGATTTAATTAAAGCAGGTAAAATTAACGCCGTAGAACTAACTTTAAAAGATGAAAGCGGATACCTCGGATACAACTCGAAGTTGCAATTAGCACGCGATGCCGGGTCAATTCGAAGTCAGTTTGATTTAGTCGACGCCATTAAAGAACTCCATTCTTTGGGCGTTCGAGTAATTGGAAGAATCGTCGCGTTTCGTGACCCTATTTTATCTCAGCATGCTTGGAGTCTCGGAAACAAAGATTGGGTTCTGCAAGGTATCGATGGGCAGCCTTTGAGTAAATACGGTGGTTTCACTAATTTTTATAATGATCAGGTTCAGGAGTACAACCTAGCTATCGCTACCGAAGCCGCTAAAGCCGGAATCGATGACATTCTTTGGGACTATATGCGTCGACCTGAAGGCAGTTTAGATAAAATGCGAATTCCGGGATTTACCTCGAGTTCAGAGAAGCCCTCTTCAGTGATAAACAAGTTCCTTGCAAAGGCACAATCTAATCTCCATGAGTTTGATGTCTTCCAAGGCGTGTCTGTGTTTGGGATTGCTGCTACACGTGGGGAACAAATAGCCCAAGATATTCCAGAAATGGCAAAGGTCGTAGATTACATAGCCCCGATGATTTACCCATCTCATTGGGCCAAGGGTGAGCACGGAGTCTCTCACCCTGAAGCGCAGCCCTATGAAATCACCTCAGCCGCACTCGCTGAGTTTCAGCGAGTGCTTAGTGGTACTAACACCGCTATCGTTCCTTGGCTACAGGATTTCACGTTGCGAGTGAGATACGGAAGTAAAGAAGTAAAGGCCCAAATAGATGCTGCAGCAGATGTCGGAATATTTGACTGGCTATTCTGGGATCCCACGGTTACCTATACGGCGGCAGGAATAATTCCACGTAGTAGCTAAATCAGAGCACTAATCGAAGTTTATATTTCTGAACTTTCCCGCTCGGCGTCATCGGAAAGCTTTCTACCAAAGCCAACGAATCTGGCCAAAACTGCTCCGTAATATTGTTCTCTTCTAAGAAAGTTGTTAGATCTTCCAACTCTAGGTCTGCATGAATTGGGATTACAAAGGCACAAGCAGCTTCACCTAACTGATTGCCTGACTTACCGACTATCGCTACATTGGCAACCGCTTCGTGTCGAAGAAGAACATTTTCGATTTCTGTTACCGGAACATTCACGCCACCCCTATTAATTACGTCCTGATTTCTGCCTAAAATTTTTATGTAACCCGATGAATCAACCGATGCCCGATCACCAGTATCAAACCAGCCACCATCCCAACAAGACTCAGTTGACTCTCGTCCTTGTAAATAACCGACAAAGCAAAACGAGCCCTGACACTGCAGATTTCCTTCTCGATTTACAACTGTTAATCCTTTGTCATCAACTACCCGCACACTATTTCCGGGATGTGGATACCCATCACTTAACCGACGCTCTAACGAATCAATTGGTTGACCTACCGTCAGCAAACCACATTCAGTCATTCCCCATCCTGGCACTACCACGCAAGGCAGTGTTTCATCTGCTCTCTCCAAGACCGATGCTGGAATTGAAGCGCCTACGCACACAAAACGTTTCCACTCTGAAAGTTCAGAGTCTTTCAGGCTCTTAGCTTCCAGCAAGTCAGTTAAGAATGAAGCACCCCCCATTGATACCTGTACTTTATGTTTCTCAATGAGTCTCAAACACTCTTTCGAGTCCCACACATCCTGCAGCACTATTTGGCCACCGGACTCTAGAGGCGCTCGAATCCCATACAAATAGCCATTCTGGTCGCCAAGCGTAAGGGCCAGATGGAAAATCAGTCCTTCCGGCGCACTGTCAGAGAAATTAGATTTTATCCCCTCACATACAGTCGACATGAAAGTCTCTGATGCTGCATTTAGAGTGTTCTGAGTATGCATTACCCCCTTTGGCTCTCCGGTAGTTCCAGAAGTAAAAATCAACTCGCAAACATCATTTGGGGTTGGAGTAACTAGTTCGACGGCTGATCGGTCATATGCCGAAAATCTTCCCTGTTCTACTAGCTCATCCCAAGTCATAGCGTTGACCGGAGCATCGAGCCCTACAACAATCAATTCTTTTACCCAGTCGCACTCTTCTCGCAACTGAGCATGCATAGACGCTAATTCGAAGCCACGAAAATTTGAAGCAGTGATAACCACCATAGGTTGAGCTAACTCGCTCATTACAGCAAGTTCGTTTGATCGAACAATAGTTGATACCGGATTTACAACTGCTCCTATACGTTCAACTGCGGCGACACTAATTACAAAGTGTCGCCAATTTGGTAACTGTATTTGAACCACTACTCCTGGACGCACGCCCAGCTCTAGCAAGCCGCAACTCACAGCTTCTACTTCTGCAACAAAAGCGTCCCAGCTGATACCACCAAAACTATCTTTTATAGCAATTGCATCTGGCTGTCGACTCGCCCAGTAACGTAACGAGTCAAAAAATAATCTATTTGACCAGTCTCCGTTGAGCTCCATCTCATCTATGCGAGTCCGCATAAGAGATGTTTCAAAATACTGTTTGTCAGGCTTCATCTAGCCATCTCATCCAAACTTTTAAACCTTGGCAGCACTTCTCGTGCCATTAAACGTTCAGTTTCTTCTATGTAATGCATAGGTGACGCTGCGCTCAAAATAATAGTTCTTGCGCCTGCTTCTACGTACTCGTTTAAACGAGCCACACATCTGTCCGGATCACCCGCAATCGCATATTTATCGATCATCTTTGTGAAGTCTTGGTTGTATTGCTTTGAAAGTCGTTCATTTGCATATTCAATTGCTTTTTCATTGTCTTCGTGGCAGCAAAAGAAAATAAATAAGCCCGGATCAACAGGAACCTCGTTGCCCTCATCATGTCGATATTTGCTTATTTGTTCATTCGAATTTTCCAACATCTCAGGGGTGTACATGTAGGGAAGCCAACCAGTTCCATACCTAGCCGTCCGCCGCCAAGCCGCTTCTTTCCTTCCAGAAACCCATATTGGTGGTCCAGTTTTTTGAACCGGCTTCGGGGCGAGAGTCACACCAGATAGTGTGTTGAACTTTCCATTAAAATGCACATCGTCTTCGGTAAATAGCCGTCTCATAATCTCTAGTGCTTCATTAGTTCTGGCTCCACGTTCATTGACCGGAACGCCACACGCCTCGAATTCTTTCGGGATTTCTCCACCTACTCCTACTCCTAAATGAAAGCGGCCTCCAGAGGCAACATCTAAAGCAGCTACTTGTTTTGCAGCCAGCACCGCTGGATATAGTGGTAAAAGAGTTATTGTAGACATTAACTTAAGGTGAGTAGTGGCCCCTGCTGCTACTGCTAACGAAATGAAAGCGTTAGCAGTAGGCACATGGAAAAAAACATGCTCCCCTGTTGTTGCATAGTCATATCCCAGGCTCTCGATTGCTTTCGCTTGTTCAGCTATTCGATCAGATCGCCGCATAGATAGGCCAAATTCGATTTTCGTCATGCTGAAGTCCTTTCATTTGTCCACCAGTCAGAGATTATTTAAGCGACAATACTCCAAACTTTATTCTCTCGATCACCAAAAAGAATTCAAAAAGCAGGACGGGGCGCCTATTTCAGGCGCCCCGTCCATCGCTGTCCGTGCGTTGGGGTATTGGTAACCCTCGCGCAAGCGAGATTTCGGTACCCCCCTAACCGTCGACATCTCCCCCGTAGAAGCCAATGTCAACAGCAGATGTTTGGATCAAAAGCCGAGCCGCACCTGGATGACTCGAACTCAATTACCAAACGCCAAGTCCTACCTTAACCACCCTGCTTACTGAACGCAAGTTTAGTAAGCAGGGTGCAAGTTTGGGCTAAGGGTGATATGCCTTTGATGTGCCAAATAGCTTGATTAATCAAAACAATGTGAATGCGCTTGTCGATCGATGCCGTCAAGATGTTGATAGCGGTCTTCTGCCCAGTTGCCAAGTTGCTCTTGGGTTTCGCGGCGAACTAATTCTCGATGAAACCATTGGTAACGCCAGCGCAGATAGTCGGTACTGTTTTTTTTCCGCAACTAAACCATTCGTAGCCGCAGTTATGTGGCAATTACTGACTGAGGGTTTAGTTTCCCTGGATACAACTATTGCTTCTTATCTGACGGAATTCGAAGAAAACGAAAAAGGCAAGATAACTCTAGAGCAAGTTCTACTGCACACAGCTGGGTTTCCTCATGCTCCGATGGGGCCTCGACATTGGACAACTTCTTCGAGCCGTCGAAAGCGAATGGCGGAGTGGACACTGAACTGGGAACCAGATACCCGGTTCGAATATCATGCAACATCAGCCCATTGGGTGCTTGCGGAAATCATCAATGAAGTTACAGGTAATGATTATCGTGAAGAAATTCACCAACGCATAACCTCCACCTTAGGTATCCCCCGAATTCTGGGGATACCGTTAAATGACCAGGAAAATATTGTCGACTTAAAGTTAGCACCTGGAGATGCAACACCCGATGAACTTGAAGCTGCATTTGGTGTAAGAGAATTACCTCCTTCTGAAGTGAACGACAATACGATTATCAATTTCAATCGTCCTGAAACCAAAGAAATAGGAGTCCCTGGAGGCGGTGGGTTTGGGCGTGCCCAAGATCTAGCAATGTTCTATCAAGGACTGCTTCACAATCCCGAAGAGTTATGGGACCCAGTCATGCTTCAGGATGCAGTAAGCACTGTACGAAATAATTTCAAAGACCCAATGGGCGTTCCAGCTCATCGAGCGCTTGGTGTAATTATCGCAGGGAATGATGGAATGACAAATCGAAGAGGCCTCGGAAGGTCTATATCGCCATCAGGTTTCGGACACAATGGTGTCGGTGGTCAATTGGCTTGGGCTGATCCTCACAGCGGTTTGTCATTTGGTTATGTAACGAACGGATTAGATAGACATCAAATCCGACAGCCACGTCGCGGGACTGCTCTAGCGAGCCTCGCAGCTGTGTGCGCTACGAACTAAATTACAAAGAATTTTCAATTTCCTTATGTATGACACGGTGGTAAAAAATTATCTCCAATCAACGCTCTTTCTACAATAATGGTTAAAAGCTCTGGGCTCTTTGAGTACAGGCCTTATGGCCAGCTACCTAATTCGCTTAAAAGAACTGAAACTAAATGACCGCTCTTCAAGGACTCCGAGTTGTTGATGCAACCGACGACTCCGGACGTTTTAGCACAAAGTTACTTACCGAGTTTGGCGCCGACGTGGTTCGCGTAACGAGGGGCTCACCTGGGAAGCCTATGAAAAGCCAAATCGACTCTGAGCGCGGCGGAGTATTAGATTGGTGGTATGACGGCGGGAAAGAACGTCACCTGATCGATTTCACAACCACCAATGGCATCAATGCCTACAAAACTTTAACCACATCAGCTGATCTTATAATCGAAACATTTCCTCCTGGTTTTTTAGGATCTTTGTCAATTGATCATGCCGATATAGCAAAAAGCAATCCAAAAATAGTCCAAGTATCGCTTACCCCTTTCGGACGAACTGGGCCAAGGTCTCATTGGGTAAGTTCGGATTTAACTTCTGCTGCCCTCGGTGGGTTCATGTCTGTAACAGGACTACCTGATCGCCCGTTAAACCTTTGGGGACGACAGGCCTATAACTACTCAGGTTTTATGGCTGCACTGTGCGGAATCACAGGTGTCTTAGCAGCACGTCGCGATGGTCTAGGTCAACTAGTCGACGTTTCGGCTCACGAAACAATCTCCGGGTCGATTGAAAACATAATGATGCAATGGCTTTTCGATGACGTTTTACCGTTGCCCAAGCTCGCCGAAAGGCAGGGGGCTCTTCATTGGCTAAGACTTTATGACCTTGCTCCGTGCTCGTCCGGACACGTCATGATCACTCCTACACCTGTGCCAGAAAACGTGTTTCAGATGATGGTCGATGATGGCTTTGCAGCTGGCAACCAATGGCTCGGCAAAGATGTTGAACAGATTCTCATCCACGTAGATGATGCCATGGACACTATTCGAGATTGGGTTAAGACGCGAGAAGCAAAAGAGCTTTGGGAAGATGCACAAAACAATCATGTTGCTTTCGGCGGTGTCTTAAATATCGCAGATGCTTGCGAAAGTCCACAATTCGCCCATCGAAATTTTTTCAAAAGTGTGATCGGGTCAACAGTTAAACAACCTTCTCGATTAGTTCGGTTTAGCGATAATCCCGTTAATGATCCCTTACCTCCAGCTTCTATCGATACACCGATTGAAGAGATAGTTGCTCGGTGGTCTCATACTGTTAGCAAAGTAGAAAAACCTGAAAAGGGGAAGCCACTCCAGGGGATTCGAGTTTTAGATTTAACCTGGGTTTTGGCTGGACCTTTTGCTACCCGGATGCTTGCTGAGCTAGGTGCGGACGTGGTGCGGCTTCAAAACGAGGGCAGCAGCACAGTTGTAAACAGTCCGGATCATCCTTTTTACTTTGTCTGGGGTCGTGGCAAGCGAAGCATCACCCTAAACATGAAACATGAGTTAGCACTTAAAGTTTTAAAACCACTTATCGAGAAGAGTGATGTACTAATCGAAAATTACAGCGCCGGAGTTCTTGACAGGTGGGGTCTTGACTGGGAAACCCTTCACCAATGGAACCCTAAATTGGTTTACGTCACCATGTCGGGGTGCGGTCAAGATGGCCCATGGCAACACGTTATTTCTTACGCTCCAACTATTCATGCTATTTCAGGCATCACTCATCTAACCAATTTCCCTGACGAGGGAGCTATCGGATCAGGCTTCTCACTCAACGATCACCTTGCCGGATTCAGCGCTGCTCTTAGCACCGTAGCTGCACTCCACGCACGCGGAGAAACTGGTAAAGGTCAGAGAATAGATATGTCACAACACGAAATTGGGACATATTCTATTGGACCCGCTGCCTTAGATTATTTCTCAAACAACTTCGTTACACAACCAAATGGCAATCAAGATGGCCTTCAAGACCATGTACCAAATAATGTTTTTGCAACTACCGATGGGCACCTAGCTATAACAGCTACTAACGACTCTCAGTGGGTAACTCTTCAGAGAATACTCAATGATCCAGACCTCAAAACGCTTCTATTAGCTACAGAAGATGATCGGCGATTGAACCGCACTCAAGTCGAAAGTTCTTTGGCTACTTGGGCATCGCGACAAACTTCCGAGGGAGGAATGTCGCTACTTCAAGAAGCTGGTGTTCCTGCTGGGAAAGTACAAAATGCATCAGAACTCATTGAACAAGACCCACAACACAAAGCCCGACAGTTCTGGCAACCAGTCATTCATGACAACTTTGGGCAACGTGTTATAGACACATTTCCAGCTCTATGGAACGGGAAGCGACTTACTACTGATCTCTTATCTCCGGCTTATCTTGGGGAACACAACTTTGATATCTGGACCGAGCTCGGAGGTTTGAGTTTTGATGAGGTAGCTGAAGGAATCGGAAATGACCTCTTCAGCTAACCAGGGTCAATCCAACCGACAACTCGTGTGACTAAAAGATCAACTAATGCTATCTCGCCGTTATCTTTTGCAGTATCTAAGAGATCATCTGCTGCAACCATTCGATGAGCAAGCATGATCTTCGATGTTGCGACATCTTTCAACAAATCGCTGTAGTCATAATCCGCAACGCCTGATTCAACAAGCACTTTGTGGTATTGCTTGAGCATCAGTTCTTCTTCTTTTTTATGGTGAGGTTCAAGTGCTGTGGTTATAAAGTACGCCACTTCCCAGCCTGCTCTGCCCCATGCCAGAGCCTGCCAATCCAACAAGACAGTTGCTCCCTCAGGCCGAAACAGCAAATTATCAAGTCGATAATCTCCATGTATCAATGTCCATGGAGATTTCTCCAAGCTAGCGTTATAGTCAGAAAAGTTGGCTTGAATTTCATCCATTTTTGCTATGATTTCCGGGCCAATGGCTTCTCCAAAACGAGCTACAAAAGCTTCGCGATTTCGACGATAGCTAGCTTGCACTAGTTTTGGGCTACGACCGACACTCCAAATAATTGGATTTTCAATCTTCGTTCGGTCCATCCAATTATGGGCATGGAATTTAGCAAGTATGTCCAGACCCGCTAGAGCGTCATCCATTGACCCTCCGACTGCCTGCGAGGGTGCCCGAGCATCAGGGATATCTTCGATCATGAGGAGATACTTGCGAGGACTATGGGCTCCAATAAACAAAACTCTATTAAACACCCAACTAACGCCGCCAACCGGAAGTTTATCGCAGAGATAAAGAACAAACGTTTCTAACCATGGCGCTGGATGAGGGTCTAAATCGCCGTAAATAAATTCCGGAGTTACGACTCCTAACCGACCAACCATCTCCTTGTAAACATAAATTTCTCGTTCGTAAGAACCTAGGACCTCTCCCAGCGCCCTATTTTTCTTAATCATTGATGGAAATTTCACGATGACCGAGTTCGGGCCGCTGCTTCCGTCTGACCATTTCAAGTTGCATCGATGCAACTCTCCTAAGAAACCTACACCTTCTCCAATTACCTCAGTTTCAACATCTTGAACGACTCCGTCGTATTTCAAACCGATTACCTTAGTGAACCAGTCAGCAGTAAGTTCACGGGCGCTTTGAGGAATCTTCGCTTTTCGCTTCTTTCCCATCTAACAGTTTTAGCTCACTTATGGGTTTAGTAAAACTCCCATTGCTATTCCTATTCCTTTCAGCAGCATGTCAGAAACTATTCGATCCTCATCAACTCGTTTATCTACGTCCTTATCTAATTTAAGATGAAACTCATAATTCGCTCCATTGGTTGAGATCACAACCCATGCTTGATTGTCGCCTCGTCTAGACCTATTAGTAGTTAACGCTGCGGTGCAGGCCACTCCCGCTACTTGAATATTGCCGGGATCAAGTATCCGAGCTCGGTGTAGGCAGGCCGATGCCATTTCTCTAGCTGTCTCTAGTGAGACTGATTGGTTTGAAGACTTACCAAGTAATTCCTCTAACGAAGAGGAGCTATAGGGAACTACTACTTCGAGTACCGTCTGCGAAGCGCCCGGCGTAGTCAATAAATCAGAAATACATGCGACGCCGCCTCCCGTTACAGCTAAGACAATCTTCATTGACGCTGTATGGAGATTCGATACAAGATTTTCGCGCCCGGTTGCACTTAATCCAGAAAATTCTTTGCCTTTCATCATCTCTCAACCAAACAGCCTGTTGCAGCTGTGGCAAGAGTTAGAGGGGCAATTATCGTTGGCACATTATGATGAACTACATGTTTGGTCCGAGATGCTGCATCTTTGAAAAGTCTCGTAATGTCTCCAATGGTGCCACCAAGATTTTCTTTAATGATGACTGTTAATTGATCACCACTCATCTCTTCGGTCAATAGAAAACATGATGCATGTGTGGAGTAACTAGTAACAAAATCTGTTGCTAGCTGGTTCACGAAAATTGAAACACCTTCCAGGGTATTTGTCCAACCGGAATTTTGAATGAATACATGTCCGCCCATAATGCTGAAGTTACCAGCGCTATTTGGCTCGGAGCGTCGTATCTCAGCTTTGTTTAAGGACCGAACGCATCTCACCTCAAGCAGCTGATTTACTTAACTGGCTGCTCAGACATGAGCTGATGTGGCATGGTAAGTCTTATGGATTTAGGTATTTGTATGAGAGATTTACCCGTTGATGAAGTTGTACGCCTTGGCAAATTTGCTGAAGACAATGGTTACGCAAGCATTTATCTACCTGAAACTGGGAACCACCAGCCAAGCGGCGGGCTAAGTGGTCGCAGTCCCTACATAAGCCTCGCTGCGATGTTCGCAGTAACTAACTCAGTGAAAGGCGCGGTCGGAGTCGCTGCCGCTCCCTTTAGATCTCTCCCGCATTTAGCGCTATCAGCTGCTACTTTAAATGAGCAATCAGAGGGTCGTTTTACTCTAGGAGTTGGAGTCTCACACCGAGAAGCCGCATCTCGTCTAGGCATACCTTTTCCTTCGTCTCCGCTTCGATGGATGGAAATCGCTCTTGATGAACTCATGGGACAATCTAGATTTGGAGTCAGCTTCGGAAAGGGATTTGAGGTGCTCGTAGGAGCGCTCGGACCTAAGATGGTTGAATTGGGTTCGGCAAAATCTGATGGAGTAGTTCTCAATTGGCTGACACCACAACATGCTGCTGAGACAGTGAAAGTAGCTCAAGAAGCTGGCAGGAGTAACGGCAGAACTCCACAAACAGTTCTATATGTTCGCTTAAGCCCTTCCGAAGCACTTGAAACAGACGCTGTAAATTACGACGCTATGGTTAATTACCATCAGCACTTCGTTCGTCAAGGTCTTACTTCAACCGAAGAAATTGTAAGAGGAACCTGCATGAACGTTAATGATCTCGCTCGAGCCCGAGAGCAGCTAACAGAATATGAACGAGCAGGAATAGACCTAGTTTGTGTTTATCCCCATGGGTTGAGCCGCTCGGAATATGAAACTGCCTTGGGCGCTCTTACTACCTAACTAATTATTTGTGTCAGAAAGAAAGTGTTTCAGCAAAACGATTTCTTCATCAACATTAGTTGGGGACAGACATTTCTCGTCATCAAAAATTTCTTCTATTCGCTCACTTATTTTCTCAGCGCTTAGCTCAGATTCGTGGATCCCTCTTGTGACTGACATAAACGTTCTAGCAACTCGTCCCCCTCCCACCGATAGAGTTTCTCCGTTCAGACGACAAGATTCGTGCGCCAGGTAAGCAACTGCTGGAGCAACCTGATGCGGCCCTAACGCCGCTTCAAGATCGCTACCTGACAAACCAATAGTTTTTGCAACGACGCTGTCTTCACCCAACGCATCTGGCGTCATTCGCGTTAAGGCTGCTGGTGCTATCGCATTTACATGAATTCCGTATCTAGCTCCCTCTATAGCTAACGTACGCGTGAATCCATATATCGCAGCTTTTGCAGCTGCGTAGGCACTTTGCCCAAAGGCGCCAAATAGTCCAGAGCCAGAACTTGTATTAACTATGCGTCCGTACCCATTTTTTTTCATATGCTCATACGCAGGACGTGTCACAAAAAAACAGCCCTTGACATGAACATCAAGTATCGGCTCAAGTTCATCTTCTCCGATATTCAAGAAAGTTCGATTTCGAATTATCCCGGCGTTGTTTACCACAATATCTAAACGCCCAAAACTAGATAAAGCAGCATTCACGATTGCCTCGCCACCATCGCGACTTGCCACACTGTCACTGTTAGATACAGCGTTACCACCGCTCTTAAGAATTTCTTCTACGACAACATCTGCAGGATTTGAATCATGGTCCTGCCCGCCTTTAGTAGAAGAACCTAAATCGTTGACGACAACAGCGGCTCCGCGCTCGGATAAAAGAAGCGCATGTTCTCTCCCTAATCCACCACCAGCACCCGTCACCACAGCTACTCGGCCATCAAAGCGCAGTTCTTCCATACTCTGACTTTAGCTCTTACATGAAGATCATTACTTGGTTGGCTGCCTGTTGGAACGCGTGCGAGACTGAGCTAATGGAGATAGCAGAACTCGAGCAACATAATATTCATGCCAACGGAATCAATATTCATTATGTGGCTAAGGGCAACGGCCCTGTTGTATTGATGTGTCATGGTTTTCCAGAAAGCTGGTACTCGTGGCGACATCAGATAGATGCGCTGAGCAAAGCGGGCTATAGGGCAGTCGCCATGTCCATGCGAGGCTACGGAGGCACTGACGCACCAGCAGATGTTAACGCTTACGGCATTATTGATTTAATTGGTGATGTAGTCGCTGTTGCCAACGATATTTCTTCTGATTCTCTCGTAGTGATGGGTCACGATTGGGGAGCTCCCGTCGCTTGGTATTCTGCGCTGGTCCGACCCGATCTATTTAAGGCCGTAGCTTGCCTCAGCGTTCCCTGGATTCCACCAGTGGGAGGTCTACCCGAGGAGATAGATCTCAATTTTTTAATGCGTCAAGCGGCAGGGCCCGATCGAGACTATTACCGACTTTTTTTCCAGGAGCCACGGATAGCTGAGGCGGATCTAGAAGCA
Source organism: Acidimicrobiaceae bacterium (assembly GCA_905182565.1). Lineage (GTDB taxonomy): Bacteria > Actinomycetota > Acidimicrobiia > Acidimicrobiales > Poriferisodalaceae > UBA9040. The sequence continues at coordinate 76,062 of CAJJCB010000022.1, forward strand.
GACATTTATAGAACAATGCTTGGCTTCTTGTACACAATTAGCGGTGAAGCTGTCGCTAGCGGAGATCTTGCCAAAGGGTGGGATGGTTATTTCCCATTAGGGGAAGCTTTCACAGAGCAGCTAATTATTCCTCAGACATTTCCCCAGTGGCTCACTGAGGAGGACTTACAATTTTATGTCAAAGAAATAACTCGGACCGGGTTTCGTGGAGGAGTGAATTGGTACCGTAATCTCAACAAGCTACCCGCAGCCTTGAGCCCATGGGTCGGGGAGACGATAAAGCAACCCTCGTTCTATATGGGCGGATCTACTGACTTGATAGCTGGAAACACGTCAAGCAATATTAGTGCGATGAAAGATAGTCTCGCAGACCTTCGCTACATAGAAATATTAGAAGGCGCTGGGCATTGGCTCCAGCAGGAACGCCCCGAAGAGGTCAACAAAGCTCTTTTGGATTTCATAAATAGTCTCAACTGATTCTTTTAATAACAACTAGCCTTGCGCTTATGAATGAAAAGCCCTTAGTCACAGTTCCTGATAGCGAGCCAAGTGGCACCCAGCTAAAAGTAGATGACGTAGTAGTCGGCACTGGCGACGAAGCTAAGTCAGGACATGCCGCTGAGGTTCACTACGTGGGTGTTTCTTGGAAAACTGGAAATGAGTTTGACGCTTCTTGGAATCGTAATGAAACGTTTAAATTTAAACTTGGTGGCGGACAAGTTATAGCAGGATGGGATCAAGGCGTCATTGGCATGAAAGTTGGCGGGCGCCGGCAGCTGATAATTCCTCCAGCTTTGGCATACGGGGCAGCAGGAGCGGGCGGAGTCATCGGACCGAACGAGCACTTAATTTTTGTTGTCGATTTAATTTCTGTTCGTTAACGGCTCAGGCAAGCAACCTACAAGTCTTGCTTCGTGCCGGTCTTGAAACCATTCTTCTTCATGACTTATAATTTGAAAGTCTTTACAAAGAACCAAGAGTTCATCAGGTTCAGCAAGAAATCTTTTACCTGGTCGAACATTACGCTCTAGGTTTGTTGTTGTCGCCACTCTGACGAAAAGCAGACCGCCAGGCTTCACATAACGGTCGAACATTCTAAATAAACGACGGTCAAAAAAATTGCTGCAAACTACTAGGTCCCAGCTGCTAACAAGCGGTTTTGATGACTCCAAGTCGTGATAAATAGTCTTTAAAGATAAGTTTGATTCACGAGCTTTAGTTTGTGCTATCCCTATTGCTTCAGTCGATAACTCGATAAGACTGGTGTCGAAACCTTGTTGGCTGAGCCATAAAGCAGTATCTCCTGAGCCACCAGCAAAATCAGCTGCCGAAAAATACCCGCTACCAAACTTTTCTTCTATCAAATATTTCGCCTTAGTTAAAAACTCATAGGCACCCCCTCCGTCGCTCTCATTAAAGTAATGGCGGTCCCACTTAGCCTTACTCTCTTCTTCAGTCATCCAATAGCGCCTGCAATCGCTAAATCAATAATTTCATCATCGCTGTACCCAAGAATCGAACGTAACACAAAGTCATTGTGCTCCCCGAGCGATGGCCCTGATCTCGTTACCTTATGTGCGGTATGAGAGAGCTGAAAGCGAGGAGCTTCCACTATCATTTTTTTATGGACCGGATGTTCTACTTCTAGCCAGTGATTTCGGTGCGCTAGCTGGGGATCTGTAAACGCTGCGGTGCTGTTAATCACGCGCTGGCAAGGAATACTAACTGATTGAAAAAGCAGCTCAATATCTTCGGCCTCTTTAGTCGACGTCCAGGCTTCTATTAAGGCATCAATCTCTGCTTTTGTTTCGAGCCGATCGCTCACTCCTAAATTTTTCATAACGGGACAACCGATGATTGTGCTTAGTTCGACCCATTGAGTATCAGTTTCGCACGCAATTGCAACCCAGTTATCTGTTCCTTGGGTTCGGTAGATTCCATGCGGGCAAATAAAACGATCAGAGTTACCGAGCCTTGAAACATGTGTGCCATTAACTGTTGATTCCAATACAGCGGAAGTCAGGAAATGGACTGCTGCTTCTGCTTGCGAAAAGTCTAGATATTGTCCTTTTCCGTCAATTTTTCTTTTCTCTAATGCAGCGACTAGTAGTGCTATTTTAAATCCCGGGACCACATAGTCGGTGTAGGCCAAAAATGGGCCAGCCGGATCTCTATCAGGCCAGCCAGTCATTTCATAAAAACCTGTGATCGCAGCGGCAAGATTTCCGAAACCTGCGAAGGTTGAGAGTGGACCAGTTTGGCCCATAAGACTTGTGCTCAACATGATCAACAATGGGTTTGTTTCACACAGCCTGTCATAGCCAAGGCCCCAATTATCTAAGGTTCCGGGCGTATACGATTCGACTAGAACATCTGCCCAATTAGCCAAATCACGAAACACTTTCTTGCCTTCCTCAGTATTGAGGTCGAGCGTCAAACTTTTTTTCCCAGCATTGAGCGTCCCATAAGCAATTGATGCATCAATACCCGGATCATCATTGAGGCCTCTAGTACCTCCGCGTGTTAGATCAAATCGGTTTGGTCCTTCGACTTTTATTACAGTCGCTCCAAAATCAGCTAATAACCGTGTTGTGAAGGGTCCGGCGTAAACCCAGGTTGTGTCTAAAACTTTCAGTCCTTCAAAAGGAAGCCTGCGAGAGGTATCAGAAGCTTTTGGTGCAAAGGGCAAGCGAGTGTCCGACATTAGTTGTTTAGTGTCAGCTCCAAGTTCTGGAGGTAGGCCGCGTATTGGGAGCCTTCCGCTACTGGGTTGAACCCAGTTTCCAGGAGCAACAACTGTCCCCCAAGATGGGTCGTCTAACACATCCCAAAATTTTCTTTGTTGGAAATGATCAAGCTCGACCAGAGACCCGGGAGATGATACTGGCGCTAGCAAAACCTCTCGCTCTCGAGATTCTTCAAACAAGCTTGCTTTCGTGCGAGTCGCAGTGAAGCTGCCTATCGCGAGTTTAGCTTCTTCCATTTGAGCAGGAGCTGTGTCAGGTTCGGTAAAAAGTCGTAGTCCAAAATTCACCCAATCCAAATCACGCAGCTCTTGGCTACAAAATCCTTCTTCGTATACCCAAGCCATGAGTCGAGAGGTGAATATGCCAATGGTATCGCCGAACAAAAGAGTAATTGATACGTGACCATCAGATGCCGGATAAACGAATTGTAAGTGGTAGTTCATGACTAGAATGCCACCAGAAGTTCTACCTGCATCTTCTTGCCCATGCGGCCCAGTCATATTTGCCGGGAACGCAGCCTGCATAAGGGACTGTTGAGCCGATATATCAACATGTTGACCCAAGCCTGAGTTAGATCGTTCGTACAAAGCTACGGCTATACCCGCAGCCGCTTGCTGTCCTGCATGGAAATAACTTTGAGGAGTGCTTATCCGAAGCGGAGCCCGATCAGCATCACCAGTAACTGCAGCAGCACATGCTGAAGCAGCAATAGTCAAATCTGTCGCTACCCAATTTTTTTTAGGACCAGTACTGCCGTAGCCAGTGATAGTTGCATGGACCAAACTCGGGTTCACAGATCTGAGCTCCTCGACGTTTAATCCCATACCGGCGTCAGGTGATTCAATTAAAACATCTGCCCCTGCAACTAGCTTAATTAACTCTGCTCGATTTTCTATAACTACGCTTTTAGCCCCACGGCGCATAGACCACCAATCAAGCGATACTCCATCAGGTCCTTGAGGAAATGAATTTCTCCCCCGCCCATCAGGTCCTTCAACTAGAACTATTTCAGCACCTAGCGTCGCTAAAATGTTAGCGGCCATCGCACCACGGTGATCGCTAAGGTCCAGTATCCGATACTGATTCAACATAGTTAGACAGTAATCTGCGTTTACCAGTTGAAATCGCCAAGACACTCAAAACAATCGCTAAACCCGAAAGCATTCCAATTGCCAAAGTAAAACTCGAAGCTGCATCACGAGCTACTCCGGTAATCCAGGGGCCACTCACTCCTCCGACTTCGCCCGCAGTAAAAAACAGGCCTCCCGCAGCACCTATAGTTTTCGTACTGACTTTCGGAGCAGACATAAGTATTAGCATCGCTAATGGGACATAGGTAACACGCGCCACACCGATTAACGGCACTGCTACTAAATGAGCGATGCTAATTTCTGTTGCTAAGGCCCAAACAGCTATCGCAACCATTAGATAAAGTGCAGCCAGCGCTTTCGGTCTTTGCTTTTCTGGCACTCGTCCCGGGATACACAGGGCACTAAGAATGCCGAAGGCGACACCAACAGCTGCAAGCCATGATGATCCTCTTTCGGTCCAACCAACATCTTGAAGCATGTCAGGCATCCATCCGCCCATGCTATGGCTGAAAAAAAATGAGCCGAAAGCAAGCACCAAAACCAGTTGCACCGTTCGGTCCTTAAGCAGTTCACTGGTCGGAAGGTGACTCTCCAAATCCACTTGTCTGGGCGATGGTTTACGTGAAACCCACAACCACACTGCCCCGACAATTATTCCCATTGTCGCGAATACAGCCAGAACAGGACGCCAGCCGCCCAGTGCTACTCGAAGTGGGTCTGCTAGCACCAAAGCAAGCATTGCTCCAGTAGGTGCCGCAGTACTGTAAATGCCTACTGCTTTGCCGCGTTCCTCTTTGCCGAACCATTCGGCAACAAGCTTCGGAGCACCAATAGAAATAAACGGCCCGCCAAGCCCAAAAACCGCAACAGCGAACCATAAGCTAATGCTCCCCTGAGCGCATGCGCGAAGAAATCCTGAAGCAACAATAGAGATAATTCCTATACCGAGCCCAGAGCGCAAGCCAATCCGGTCCAAAACACGTCCAGCTTTGATTGAAACAAACAAATACACGAAGGGCCATGCCGCTAACGCAGCGCCCATCGCACTACGGGACATATCTAATTCAACTCGGATACGTTCTAACAGAGGGGCTAATGAGCCAGCTATTAAACCAAAAACTGCGTAAAGACTCCACAGAGATCCCAGCATGAGCCATCGCCGCGCATACCCGGAGTGAACCATTAAGTCGAAGGTACTCGAAATCAGTCTGATTGGTATCTGCAGTGTCTTGACTAGCTAAGTTTACACTTTTGATCTTTGCTACTTTAGACTTTTATATTCCACAAAATATCCCTAGTCCAAACGGAACTAAGGCCGTCTATTACGAGTTGAGTTGAACATGGCACGAACTACTTTCTTGGTCGATGACCTAAATCCAACAGAACGATACAAATTGACTACAGGGCTGATTATTCCGAGGCCTATTGGATGGATAGGAACTAAAAGCAACGATGGAGTCAACAATCTCGCTCCATACTCTTTCTTTAATGCCGTTGCTTCGAACCCTCCGGTTCTTATTTTTTCAACTGGAGTTATAGATAACCAAATAAAAGACAGTCTTGCTAACATCCGAGAATCGGGAGTATTCACAGCAAACCTGGTTGATCATGATCTATCTGTAGCCATGAACAAAACAGCAGAAAATCTTAGCCCTGAAATTGATGAGTTTACTATCGCTGGTTTGACCGCAAATTCATTTGGGTCAGTTGATGCACCCGGAGTACTTGAAGCTAAAGCTGTACTCGAGTGCCGTGCTATACGCGAAGTTCTACTTGGGGAAGGAGCGACTCGACATGTTGTTACTTTTGGTGAAGTTATAGCCTTCCACATTGACGAAAAAATACTTGATGGAACCAAGGTAAACGCACAGGAATTAGATGCATTAGGGCGTCTTTCAGGTTCGGAGTATGCAACAACCAGAGACCACTTTAATTTAGATCGTCCCTAACACATAACAGCCATTAGCTATTGAGCTGAGCCATCCGGCATTAAATAGTCTTCGCTAATATGGCCGTCTAGTTCCATTGCCAAATATTCGTCTTCAGTCATGCCTAGTAAGTTTTGATAAATATCCTTGTTGCTTCCACCAAGCACTGGCAACGGACCATAGGCCATATCTGGCCCATCCCATCTCCAAACGTGAGTTGGGTAGTCATGCGTACCTGTATCTAAGTTTCCGTTTGGAGCGAACATGCCTCGAGCACGCAAATGAGAGTCAGCAAGTGCTTCTAGTTCGTTTAGAACCGGCGCGGCAGGTATCCCATATGACTGGAGTTTATGAAATAGGTCAGCTGCTTCCCGGGTTTCTACCCAAGCCCCGATTCTCTCGTCAAGCTCATCATGACGTTTCTGGCGACCTTCTACTGACTCTAACTCTTTGTCATTCGCCAAATCCGAGGTTTCCATAAGGGCGCACAAAGACTGCCATTGTTTATCTGTCGTGATTGAAAGAGCTATCCACTTGTCTGCACCTTCACACTGGTAGCACCCTTGAGGAGCGTGCACACGATGACGGTTGCCAATGGGTTCATGTTGGTTACCAGTTCGCGCTGCATCTATCAAAAACTCACCAATGTGATTAAGCATGTTTTCACACTGGGAAAGTTCGATCATTTCCCCTACCCCCGTTTTGTCACGTTTTCTTAGAGCTAGGAGGGTAGCCAAAACGCCGGCAGACCCTGAGGCTGCGTCCATATGGTAAACGCCATCATTTTCACTCAAGTCAGAATCCCCATAACCGCGGATAGATCCCAATCCGCAAAGCGCCTCAAAGTTAACTCCGAATCCTAAATAGTCTCGATAGGGACCTTCTAGTCCCACTGCCGGCATACGAACGAGTATGAGACGAGGGTTAACTGCCCGTATCTCCTCCCATCCGATTCCTAAATGATCAAGTAAATCGACGGAATTATTCTCAATCATTACATCGCATTTTTGAACAAGTTTGAAAAACGCTTTTCGTCCCAAGTCTTTCCGCAGATCAATAGTGATGCTTCTCTTATTCCGTGCATGAGCGTTGAACAGTCCAACTCTGTTCCATGGCCTCTTACCTGGATCAGCATCTGGGTAGCCTCCGAAAATTCCACCAACATCTTTTATTATCTCGGCAGGCGGACGAGGTAGCAGTCCACGAGTTACAGTCGGAAATATCCAAGGATTATCTACCCTAATAACATCAGCTCCAAGGTCACCAAGGATCTGTGTTACATAGGGCCCCGACCATACAACTGTCATATCGAGCACTCTGATGTCTTGAAGCGGTAGCTCTTGCTCTGAAGTTTTCCTTAACTCTTTTTTTCGAGACGGCTCTTCTAACAATTCCGCCGTGTGTTGTCCCAATAATGGCGCGGGGCGCAGCGTCTTCCATCCATCTTTTATACGTATTGGAGCACCAGGTAGCAGGACTTGGCCTGCTACAGGATGTTTAGTAGTTTCAAAAAACCCTCGCTGTTTAAAATGCGGATCCTGTAACAAATCAATTGGCTTATTAACTGCCGTAACAGGCCATGACTTAGCTTGCGCCTCTTCCATCGCCTGCTGTCGATTTTTCGTTAGCGTCCACATAACTAAACGAGTGTCGGCTAACTCTGGATGCTCTTCGTTAAACAACCACATCGGATCCGCAAATAATTCTTCCATTTCCGAATCTTCAATGGTCGCTAACATTCGAGGGATCCAATTTACAAGAGTGCTCACTTGTACATAACCATCTAAAGCCGGCCGACAACCCATGGGAAATGGCGATACTCGGTACCCGCCTTCCCTTGCTACGTGCTCATTTCGATATGAAGCATAAACTAGATACGCGGCTCTGCGATCAATTGATGTTATTTGGGTTTCTATGTTACTTAGATCAACATGAACCCCTTGACCTGACTTCTCTGCGATGGTCAACGCGCCCAGAGCAGAAACAGCTGCCATGGAGCCACACTGATACTGGCCAAGGTCTCCGCCCATTTTTAGAGGGGCACGAGTTGGGTCACCACTCGCAGACATAGGGCCCCCATAGGCATAATGAATAATTTCTTCGCCCACGTATTGAGCCAATGGACCCGTGAGGCCGAAAGAAGTAACACTTACCACTACCAGTGATGGGTATTTCTTTCGAAGTTCGGTTGGATCTGGGCTTGGTTCAGACTGAATAACTATGTCTGCTCCAGCAATTAGCTTCATCACGTGTTCGTCCGTTGAGGTACCAATCACAGACCGTTTATTAGTGTTTAAGTGCAAGTGCAGGGCGCCACTTTCGATGTTTTCCACACCATTCCACGGGCCAAGATAACGTGCTCTATCCCCTTCGGGAGGTTCAACTTTTATTACGTCAGCTCCGTACCCAGCAAGAAGTTTCCCCGCATATGGGCCCGCTATACCTTGCGCTAGCTCTATTACTCGAATTCCCTCAAGCGGTTGCATAATTACTCCGGTCAGCTCAACAAACTTCCATGAATATGCTCGATAAACGCAAGGCTCTCATCAACATTTTTGGCGCCAGAAAGTAAAACTAGACGATCGACTCCTAGTTCACTGAAAGCTTCGATCATTTCTAAACCTGGTCGCATTCTTGGTGTCACTGTAATTTCTAAGTTTCCGAGCTCCTCAGGCCTGGAGTAGCGATTAGCCGCCTCAGCTAGCCCTTCTATGTTTTGTTTTGTCTGTTCAGCGTTAAGGGCAAATCCATACCAACCATGACTGTGCGTTACAGATCTCCGCCACGCAGGTTTGGAATGGCCTCCCATGACAACCGGTGGACCCAATTTTTGGTGGGGTCGTGGGTTTGCTTTTACATTAGAAAATGAGACGAACTTTCCGCTATAGGAGGGTTCGGCGTCATTCCAGATAGATCTCATTGCTTCGATGTACTCGACACTCCGGGGGCCTCTGTCCTCCATTGAAATTCCTAAAGCATCAAACTCAGGCCCTAGATAGCCGACACCTACTCCAAACATAAGACGGCCTGCAGAGAGCACATCCAGGCTCGCCAACTCTTTTGCAAGCACTAGAGGGTTCCTTTGCGGCAATATTATTATTCCTGTCCCAAGTTTTATTGTCTTCGTCACAGCCGAAATATACGCAAGGGCAACGGTTGGGTCTAATAATTTTGCCTCGGGCGGAAGCGGTGAAGGTGCAACCTGAGGGTCTGGCAAAACTACATGCTCAGCTGTCCAAACTGATTCAAAACCTGCTTCCTCAGCAGCTACAGCAACCTTCGCCATATTTTCTGGATCTGCAAGGTGGTCTGTGTTTATCGAGAACAAACCAATTTTAATATTTGTCGTCATAGCTATAACCGTAGGCGACCGTGCATCTGATCGCTGTCTGTGGCAACCTAAGTATCTCTCAGAACCAACAAAGAAGAATTTCTATGGCACCGATTCAACTCATTAATGAAGCATCACCAATTATTGCGGGCATTGGAGGGGCTTTCTATTTTGATGAAGCAACCATTAGCCGCGGGAAGGCTTTGGGCCTAGATGGTTTTCGTTTCTACATGTTAGGTAGATGTGGCGTGCTCGGCGATGTCGAGGCTGACGTAGTTGAAAGTGCTATGGGATATTTCAGCAAAGCTACTGTTCAAAAAATTTGGAATTCAGCAAAAGACATTCTTCCACCCCGGGATGCAGGCCACGAATATATGCTGTGCAACCAAAATTTTGGCGTCGCGAAATTCTCCACCCTCTCTCACCTGAGTGAATATGTGGCGGCCGCCACGAAAATCATTGAGGCACAAGAGCGCTCATCCCTGGCATTATTTTCGGGGATCGCAGCAGAACCTGTTCCAAAGAATCCAGCTGCTGCCGCTATGCAGGTTACGTCAGTACTCAGAGAGATGCGGGGCTCGATTCATCTTAGTGCGCTTTTTAGTTCTGGTATCACGGCAGAGATGGCGCATCGGGTCAAAAGGCCAAATGAAACTTCGTTCTTCGGTTGGGAGGATGGCCCAAATCCAACTGAGGATGACCGCTCCAACTGGGGAAAAGCTGAAGCGCTCACAAATGATTTATTAATTCCTGCTTGGTCTACTGTTTCCGACAGCGAGGGTGATCTGATTCTCTCCACTGTGACAAAAATGCAAGCAATACTGGCAAACTAACCACACAATTATGACCAGTGAACTCGACCAAGAAGTAATAATCGCGCGCAGTGATGTGCCAACAGCACATCGCCCCGATCGAATCCGGCGGCTAAATGTAGGTGGTGGGTTAGAAGTAGCGGTAAGTGAATGGGGTAACGAATCAGCCCAACCTCTTTTAATGGCTCACGGAGGTTTTGATTTCTCCGGCACCTTCGATGTTTTCGCACCTTTGTTAGCTGAAGCTGGACTTCGAGTGATTTCTTGGGATCACAGAGGCCATGGCGACAGTGATCTTGCATGCCTATACAGTTTCGACGCGGATATTCGAGATGCCGCTTTGGTGCTTGACTCGATAGGCAGCAACGATTTGATACCAGTTCTCGGGCATAGCAAAGGAGGCGGCATCATGAATCAACTAGCAGATGCATTACCTCATCGAATCAGCGCTGTAATTAACCTTGATGGGATACCAAATGAGCGGGGTTTTAGCCAAAAAATTGATCGTACAGATGTTGATGCCCTCAACCAAGAACTGTCCGGATATCTAGATCATCGAAGAAAAGCTTCAAACCTGGCTCGCAAACCAGACACTCTCACAGGACTGGCGCAGCGAAGGCAGACAATGAACCCGAGGCTCGCTCCCGAGTGGCTCAGATATTTAGTCACAGTAGGTGCTCGTAAAGATTCTGACGGTTGGCGTTGGAAAATTGATCCAGCCTTACGTTTTGGCCCAACAGGAGCATGGAACCCTCAGTGGGCTATCCCTAAACTTCGCGGGCTTCAACTACCGTATCTCGGAATTATTGGCACTGTAGAAGAAGAAATGGGTTGGGGAACGAGCCCTGACGAAGCTCTGCCAATTTTACCAGCCGGGGCCGAATTCCATGCGTTGGCAGAAACCGGCCACTTTGTACACATTGAAAGACCTGCCGAAGTATCAGCAATCGTCCTTCGTTTCTTGGGAAAACTTTTATGAAAACCACATTTTTACGCCACGTAAAAATTGATCTGGCAGTTCACGAGCTTCAACAAGGCTCGGGATGTCCGTTGCTACTCTTACATGGCCTCGGCGAACGCACTCTCCCATCACCACCATCAGGCACGCAGCATTGGGCAGGACCAATAATTGGTTTAGATTTCACTGGTCATGGTCAATCATCATTACCGGCCGGCGGGGGCTACACATGTGAAGCCCTTATGTCTGATGCAGATGCTGTGATCCACTCTTTCGGTGATGTGACAATCTTCGGACGAGGTCTCGGCGGTTACATCGGTTTACTACTTGCTGGATCAAGACCAAATCAGGTTCGAGGCTTAGTGATTGCCGATGGTCCTGGGCTCGATGGCGGTGGGAGTAGCCCAAGTTCATCTAAAGTTTTCTCCGAACCTCCTGCACATATGAGCAATAAAACACCAGACCCATGGGCTCTGCTAGAGCTGAGTAGCGACACGAGGCCTGGAGACTATGCAACCGAGCACGTCGTTCAGTTCGCTCAGCTAAGTGGTCTCAAGCCTGCAATCGCTGTGGCGTCAATTGGTCGCCCTGAATGGCTCGAAAAGGCAATGTTAAATAACTCAGTAGTGACTCAAACCGATGTGGCTCGAGCTCTAGCCTTATTTCGATAAATAATTTGCTAGACGTTATTTTTACAAAAATATTAAGCTCTAGGTAAGGTGTGAGACATGCCTAATAATTCTTTCTCCACTTCTCCTATAGCTAAATCATTTGCGACAGTCAATGGCAAAACAATGGCTTACCACGAAGTGGGTTCAGGCGACCCAATCATTTTTCTACATGGTAATCCGACCTCTTCATATCTATGGAGAAACATTATTCCACACCTTTCAGAACACGCTCGGTGCATCGCCCCAGATCTAATTGGTCACGGTGATTCAGACAAGCTTGATGACACCGGGCCCGGTTCATACCGCTTCGTTGAACATCGCGAATATCTCGATGGTTTGTTAGAACAGCTTGATCTAGGAGACAAAATTACTTTGGTCATCCATGACTGGGGCTCAGCGTTAGGATTTGATTGGGCTAACCGAAACAGAGAACGAGTTATTGGGTTGGCCTATATGGAAGCCATTGTCCGTCCAGTAACTTGGGATGAATTTCCTAAATCAGCTGTACCAGTATTTCAGGGCTTCAGGTCAGATGCGGGTGAAGCAATGGTCATCGAAAAAAATATTTTTGTTGAACGAGTGCTACCTGGATCAGTCATTAGAGAACTCCAAGATGTAGAAATGGAAGAATACCGTAGGCCTTTTGTTCAAAAAGCAGACCGCAGACCTACTCTCACCTGGCCACGGGAAATTCCTATCGACCAGGAGCCAGCTGACGTCACTGCAATTGTTCAGTCTTACTCAGAATGGTTACAAACATCACAGGTAAAGAAACTATTCATTAACGCTGACCCAGGTTCACTACTTACAGGTAGTCCCCGAGAATTTTGCCGCACCTTCCCTAACCAAACTGAAGTAACCGTCACCGGTAGCCATTTTATTCAAGAAGACAGCCCCGACGAAATTGGCGAAGCTATCGCCAATTGGCTTTAAAATATTCAAACAAAATATTTACGAGGGAAGCGTGTCATACCCCGATGCGATTACCGCTACGAGCGCTATCGCTCCTAACGATGCGCATCCAAGAAATGCTGACATTGGGCTATTGGAATAAACGGGCAGCCAAATTAAGGGGCCGATAGCGCTCCCAAGGAAGCGATGAGACAGCACAAAGGAGATTCCGCCGCCTCGGTTACCAGTTACCGCAACAGCAGCCAATGATTGAAAACTGGTTGCTATAAAACCCGCAGCCGCTCCCCCCATCATCCACACGATGACTAATCCACTAGCAGTTGAAACCCATATCAACAAAAGTGCACTAAGCGAACTCAAAATTACAGCTACCACTCCAGCTCTTCGTGCACCAATTAGATCTATAAAGCGACCCCAAACTGGCCCAAATGCCGCGGCGGTGAGAGTGCCAGAGACCAAAACTAAGCCTGCAGCAGAACCCGACAAGCCGATATTATCTCTTGCTACTATCGATACCAGCACCCCAACACCAGCTGGACCCGCAGAAGTAGCTAATGCCATAAGTCCCAGCGCGAGCATCCGACCACTCAGTAGCCTTCGGATGCTAACTAAATTAGTGTTCACACTTTCTTCTACTTGTCTTAGCAACAAAAAGACCAAAAGTATTGCTGACATAATCGATATTGCGATGAACGCCCATCGCCAATTTCCATCGGCCGAGATACCACCGATTAACAGACCTAGCACTCCACCAAGCGCCTGAAAAGCCGCATAGCTACCCATAGACCGACCAAGCCTCTCGGGTTCAGTGGCATCTACTAGGCTCGCTAGGAGTAAAGGAGTCATAAAGGCATTTGCGGTTCCTTGCATTGCCCGACCCGCAAAAAACCAACCTAAATTCGGCGACGCAACACAAACCAAAGCTGCTAATGCATAAGTAAAAAATGCTGTCTGCACACACTTTGAGCGGCCCCAACGCTCACCTATGCTCCCAGAAACCAACAACAATAATGCATAGGGAAAAAAGTACGCACCTAATCCCCATCCCATAGTCGCAGTAGTGGTTTCGAAAGTAGTTCTTAATTCCGGAATCATCGGAATTAAGACAGTGCCCCCGAATGGCCCCATCATTCCACCTAGATACAGCGGAATTCGTTGGTTACCTAATAAATGAACTCGTCGAGCAAACATGCAGACAAGACGGTATCCCTTCGGACACCGATCATGCTCCCACAACCCTACTAAGCGCCTCCAAACCATGATTTTGACGTATCAAGTTCTTTTGGTTTGAAATTTTATTTAGCCTTCTCTTCAACCTTGTGGAGTTCACCAGTTCTAATATCATAGACAAAACCGTGCATATAACTGTGATCTACAAATGGCGTAACAATAAGCCGTTGCATAGATTGCCTGGTATCTAAGTAAGGATCGACAAAAGGTTCTAACGACCACCGAGGTTTGATTCCAAGCTCATCTTCTAACTCAGCTTTAAATTTATCTTCACTGACCATCTGAAGGCCACAATCTGTGTGATGCAAAAGAACTATTTCTCGGGTTCCCATGAAACGTTGAGACAGACAAACTGAGCGAATTACATCATCTGTTATGACTCCACCCGCATTTCTGATTATGTGTGCTTCACCGATCTCTAGTCCAAGTAGTTTAAAAATATCCATGCGCGAGTCCATGCAAGCCACAACCACGAGGTTCATAGTTGGCGCTACCTGCAAACCACTGTCATCAAAAGATTTAGCGAACTCATTGTTGTTACGAATTAGATCATCAATGTTTTCAGAGAAATTATTAGAGACCACAAATAGCGAACTTAGCGACCTATTGAGGTTCATCCACCTAGATGGGACTTAATAACGCTTTTATCGGATATTCTCTTACCCTCAACTTGTATACCGCTTAAAATTACTTAGTGCTTCAAACCAGCTAAGCGCCAGTGAGTAGGCTCCCACTAGTGACTTATACTTAACGCGAAGACGCTGGGAGATATCATGGATATTAGTATTGCTGGGTTTTTTGGTAATTCACCTCATCGTGACCTGGCCTATATAAAAGATTTTTCTCAGACCATCGAGTCCTTGGGCTTTAAAAGTTTATCTCTCCCTGAACATGTAATTTTCTTTGCCAAATACGAATCTTCATATCCTTACACAGACGATGGAAAACCGAATTGGGATCCCGAAACTGGAATCTATGATCCCCTCTTCGTGGCTCAAGTCGCCTCGCAACACACATCAACTTTGCGCTTCGTAACTGGAGTGCTTATCTTGACTCAAAGGCCAGCGCTTTTAACCGCCAAAGAGGTATTAACTCTTGACCATCTAAGCAGCGGACGATTCGATCTTGGCGTTGGTTCTGGATGGTCGTGGGAAGAGTACGCAGCCTTAGGGATACCTTTCGAAAACCGAGGGCGCCGTTTGGATGAGTATATAGAATCGATGCGAGTCGCCTGGAGAGAAGAGCGAGCGACCTACCATGGTGAGTTCGTAAACTTCGAAAATGTAGTGCTAAACCCTAAACCTATAAGCAAAGGTGGTCCTCCAATTCTTATAGGAGGAGACTCCACCGCAGCAATGAAACGCGCAGCTCGGCTCGGTGATGGCTGGTATGGCTGGTGGGCGCAACCCGATATAGAACAACATCTAAATAATTTACGCAGCATCATGAATGATGCAGGCAGAGACGTGTCAGATGATGACTTCAGTTTTCGGCTTGGCCTTCCTCTAAGGTCTCTTGACCCTCAGGTAATCAATGATCATGTGCAGCAGGCAAAGGATCTGGGCATAGACGAACTTATATTGGCTCCACCGATTCCCGTTCGCGATTTCGATCGCCACTTATCAAGCGTTGCCGGAGCCGCTGGTCTCATCTAGGCACGTGAGTTAATGCACCTAGTGACAATTAACAATTATTTTTCGTCGAACGCTTTGAGGGAAACTTCGTAGGCTCGCGTTATTGAAATTCGATTTGCGACACCGAGAACCCGATCGTTCCAATCTAAGACTGGTAAAAAATTTGTGTTTCCGTTCTCAAGAAGCTGCATTCCATTCTCGAGAGTTGCTCCCGGATGCGCCACGGGATGATCTTGGCGTATCGCATCTACAACTTTTCGATTTGGGACCTCTTTTAAAGCTGTCACCGCATCGCGTTTGTACACAACCCCTTTCAACGCACGATCGTGGCTCACCACTAGAAGTACGTCCTCTCTGTTACGATCCATCAAGTTAATTGCTTCGGCCAGCAAAATATTTTCAAAACACGCTACATATTTTGCTTCAGCCGCAGCAACCAACAGCACCGAACTCATCTGCTGCTCATCACCTTGCTGGTCAGAAGCCAGCGCTCGTTTTCTTCGCAGTTTTACTTCGTAGATCGAATCTTTCTTGATGGCTGTATAGACAACTGTTGCTGCCGCGCAAGCAGCCATTAACGGCATAATCAGACCGAAGTCATTTGTCATTTCAAAGACAATAAATATTGCAGACATAGGCGCTTGAGCCGCTGCAGCAAACACTGCAGCCATTCCAACGATGGCGTATGCCCCTACCGGTGCCGTTGAGTCAGGGAAAATCTGGTTAACCAACTCACCGTAGGCAGAACCTAACAACGCACCGATAAAAAGTGATGGTGAGAAAATACCACCAGAACCGCCAGACCCCAAAGTCAATGCAGTCGCAATCATTTTTCCGACGAGCAGAAATAAAATAAATTTCACAGTGAACTCGCCTGCTAAAGCTTTATCGATACCAGCAAGACCTGATCCCAACAGGTCGATAGATATCGCTCCGAGAATTCCCACTCCTACGGCACCAATAACTGGTCGAAGATCCGCTATGACCGAAAGATTCTCAAATTTATCTTCAATAAAATAAAGAACACGAACAAAAATTACTGCTATTACAGCAGCAAATACTCCCAGAGCGCCATACAGAAGCAGCTCCAATGGCTCCTCAAGTCGATAAACTTCCGCAGTTAGAATTGATTCATCTCCAACCATCACCCGCCATACAGCGTTAGCTGTGACTGCTGATATGACAACTGTAGAAAAACCTCGTGCGGTAAATGACCGCAGCACTACCTCAAGAGCAAAAAATACTCCAGCTAGAGGAGCATTAAAAACTGCTGCGACGCCTGCAGCCGCACCTGCAGCGACGAATGTACTTCTGCGCCGGTCAGACATACGAAAGGCTCTCGCAATTGTTGATCCAATCGCCGATCCAATTTGCACTATTGGACCTTCTCGTCCAGCTGACCCACCAGAACCAATAGTTAATGCTGATGCAATAGCCTTGATATAGGCAACACGCGTTCTGATTCTTCCCCCACGCCGAGTCACAGCTTCCATAACTTCAGGAACACCATGACCTTTAGCCTCAGGGGCAGCTCTAGTCACCAGCGGACCTACGAGCAAAGCTCCTAACATAATGGGTGGAAGGAAACGAAATTTACCCAGAGGTTCACAAAATTCAGCTATCCGACCGAAAATTTCGTCTGATAAAAAATTAATTAAATGGTGAAATCCGACTGCAGCTAAACCACCAGCTAGACCAACAACAATTGCCATAAGAGCAAACGTTTGATTTTCAGAGAACCGAATTCTTCGTGCTTGCCTAGCAAAGTTCGCTACCGGCTTTACTCTGCGTCCAAAAAATTTACTCACATCTAACATACTATTTAGGACCGGAGCCGTTCTTGGAAGTCGTGTCGCAGTTAATCATGAGGTCTTTTTCTAATTTACAAAAATACTAATAGATAGCACTTAACAATCTCTATATTCGAATTTAGTTTTAATATTCCGTATTCAATAGCTTCTGATATTGAAACCTTTTTTAATCTAACGATGCCAAAGCCAAAATTGGGCTCTCTGGTGGATCATCTCCCAAAGATCCTTGAAATCCGCAGTCGGACATCGGAGTCGCAAACACTCCCCCGTCGCTCGCCACCATAAGGTAGCCGCCACAACGACGCTCCTTCACTAAAGCTATTGGCTGATTAAGCGTTCGTGTACCGAAAGCAGATTCAATAACGTCCTGAAGTTGAGGACGGATGGGGTGCTCAAAAAACCAGGCTTTCCCACTTGCTGCAACAACCACATATCCTTCACCATCTTTATCAGGGGCGAATGAAACTATTTTTTCGTCGATCCAATCAACTCTGGGTTTTTCAGGAACTGCGCCGGCAAATCCCGCATTACCGAAGGTAAAAATACCCCCATCTTCTGCTAGTAACCAGTAGCCAGATCTGTCAGCTGTGATCCGTGCATCAACGATCGGCGCATTTAATTGCTCTATCCATAACAAATCTTCGCGACCGGCAGAGTCAGTTAGAGCAACAGCATCTCCTGTCCTAATCACTCTTCCAATTGATGTGAAGACGTAAGCACCTTGCCCAGATGAAGTAGGAATAGAAGACACGATTTTTTCGGGCCCAGAAGGTGAGATTCCGAAATCGTATTTTGTTTTGAGAGAAGATAAATCAGCGCTCGGGATCGAAGCTGCATCTCCAAAGTTATGGAAAATCCCGCCATCATCGAGAATCCAATAACCAAATCCGGATTTACTAGCTTCGATATCTACAGCCTTTCGTTCTTCTGCAAGAACAACATCACCAAAAACCTCAGCATCGCCAAAAGCATGGACACGCCCAGTTGCTTCCAAAAGCCAATATCCTTCAAGCGGCTCTACTGAAACACCCGGACATTGAGTCGACTTGGCATTTAAAAGCCAATCTCTCGTCGGAGTCAAAACTCCGTCAGGTATCGGTGAGATTCGCACTGAATACGTTTCACATTCCTCGATATTTGCGAGGAACACCGCATTACTGTCTGATGCTATTTTTGTTGACCACAACGGACCCGTATTTATTTCTATCCACTCTTTGTAGGCCGATACCTTGCTATACACCAATGGCGTTATCATCGACTCGCAACTTTCTCCCCTGAAACTAGCTATGCCAAATGAATAGAGGACCCCTTTTTGGTTAATGACAAGGGGACCCCCACTGTCGCCGTGACAAGCGCTTTGACCGGCGGAGCCCACCGCGCAAACTTGGATTGTCGGGTTAATTCGCGTCCCCCATTGACCACATTGTGAGTCGAGATTTACCAGTGCCCCTCGAAGATGGTCAACGTTGGCACCGTTCGTCGTAGTATTTCCCCAGCCCGTAATAAAAAGCGGTGATGAGCTTGTCGGGTCTCCCATATCGTGCACCGGAAGTAATCCTGCGTATCGCATGTCTACCGGTTCGTCTAGCTTCACAAGTGCAATATCGTTGTGGTTCGTCTGCCAACTGAATTGTGGGTGAACAATCTGTTGACTTGAAGACTTTATAAAATATGAGTCAGCATTCATATCTGACCTTTTCGACTTTCCGTATCCGACAATTAGTCTCGAAGGCGGCGAAAAACTATTCATTGCATAGACACAGTGAGCAGCGGTTAGCACCCATTCGGGAGTTACAAGAGAGCCACCGCACCAGCTACTTTGAGAGCCATGTGTGGTTGCTAACCTTACCTGGTACGGATGGTTTTCTATCGAAACTTCTG
This sequence comes from Acidimicrobiaceae bacterium, assembly GCA_905182565.1. Classification (GTDB taxonomy): domain Bacteria; phylum Actinomycetota; class Acidimicrobiia; order Acidimicrobiales; family Poriferisodalaceae; genus UBA9040. Next base: position 95,068 of record CAJJCB010000022.1, read on the forward strand.
ACCCTCCGGTAATAACTGGCTCAGGTTTCCAGTGCATAGCGGAAACATAGTTTTGGCGCTGAAATTTACTTGAAACAGTCGTGGCAAGAGGTAACCAATCCCCTGCAGGAGCATCTATTTGCCTATAGCTCACTATCGTTTCGTGTTCATCTTGAGGCACCTGAAAATTGAATGTCAACAAGCCTGATGATGTAAGTGATGCGTCTGCTATCCCGTCATCAGTTACCAAAATATTAATATTAGAGGCTTCTTCGACTGGTTCAATTAATGCTGCCGCTGAGTTTGACGAGATGAGTACCGAGATCGCCATAAACATTAGCGCCCAAAGCCATTTCATTACTTATCTTTCAAAAAGACATGCGCCATAAATTTATCCTAGTGTTCAAGGTTTTCCCGACCACATTGTTACTGGATTTACGGATTTAATATTACGGTTAAGCGCTCACAATTGTCCGATGAACTCTTGACCCATCAGCCCTATTTGATCGAGATCTTGGAGATTCAATACCTGAAGGTACATTCTCTCAGCCCCTGCGTCATGCCATTTTTGGAGTGTTTCAAGCGCTTCGGCTGGTGTACCTGCAAGCCCATTTTCTCGCAATTCTTTCACATCGCGACCAATGGCTTCTGCTCGCGCCGAAATTTCAGCTTCAGTGCTACCAACACATGCAACAAGCGCCACCGAATAAGTAAGTTCAGACGGGTCACGGCCCAATGTTTCACATGCCTTAGCAACTCGATCTTTTTGTTTTTTGAACGTTTCGATTGATCGAAAAGGGAGATTAAATTCGTCAGCATAGGCAGCTGCTAACCGAGGTGTTCGACGCTGCCCGCCGCCACCAATAATAATAGGGGGACCATTTTTTTGAAGTGGTTTAGGTAGAGCAGGCGAGTTTATTAGAGAATAGTGTCGTCCCTGAAAATTGTAATGGTCACCAATTTCAGTTGCCCAAAGACCCGTGATGATTTCCAATTGTTCTTCCAACATATCAAAACGATCACGCAGCGCAGGGAACGGTATGCCGTATGCCGCATGCTCTTGTTCATACCATCCGGCACCAAGACCGAGTTCGATTCTGCCTGCGCTCATCTCATCAACTTGCGCGACCGAGATAGCTAAAGGCCCTGGCATTCTGAAAGTAGCTGAGTTGACAAGAGTCCCGAGTCGAATTTTTTTGGTCTCTCTCGCTAAACCTCCGAGGGTAATCCATGCATCAGTTGGTCCCGGCAGACCATCGCTATCACCCATGGTTAACCAATGATCTGATCTAAAGAAAGCGTCAAACCCAGATTCTTCTGTCATCAAAGCTGCTGCTAACAAGTCCGAATAAGTTGCACCTTGTTGTGGTTCGGTAAAAATACGAAAGTCCATAGTCACTAACACTACGATAAGGCCAAGACACGCTGATATTTGTTCATATCAGGTATTCATTTGCTCTCTTTGGAATCGGACGATAAACAGTAAGTCTTAGGTATTAAGAAACATGTCTCGATGTCCACTGGTCGAGATATTCAATGCCCAGTGAGACACAGAAGGCACTTTGCTTTTATCGCTTCGTTGCATAGCTAGATTAAAAAAGAAGAAAGCCCCGCAAATGCGAGGCTTTCTTTGTAGTGGCGGGGGTTGGACTTGAACCAACGACCTTCGGGTTATGAGCCCGACGAGCTACCATACTGCTCCACCCCGCGACGTGTGATGTAAGTATGCCTGTACTTAGAGAGTAACAACAACTTCTTGACCAAGAGATCCCTGTTGGTTAACCGGAAGACTCATCAAAATTAGGAACGCCAGTAGCCCTGAAGCAACACAAACCGATACTGGAACCGTATAGCCCCCAGTTATGTCAATCAGTTGGCCGGCAAGAGGTGGGGCAAATAGCCCGGCTAAACCTTGGCTCGTGTAAAAAACTCCCATGATCGAACCCAGTCCGATTACACCAAACATATCTGCTAAGAGAAGCGTGCTTACTGCTACGAAACACCCATAACTGATTCCAAGTACCATCATAAAAATGGCCATGAGGATGAACGAGGATCCAGCACAGAGCCAAATAACGAAACTACACGGGCACAAGCCGATACCAAACTGGAAAACTCGGAAAGTTCCGAATCGATTACATAAGTAACTAAATCCAATTCGCGAGATCACGCTTGAACCGCCAAGTATGCCAACAAGAGAGGCAGCGGCTACTGCGGAAATACCCTGTTCTTTGGCATATGGCACCATGAAAACAAAGGGTACGAAAAGCGCAAGACCAGAAAACAGTGAACCTATCCATAGCCGCCGAAATACACGCGACCTTAAAGCTTCACGCAAACGGGATGGAGTACCACCCGCTGACCCTGGAGCTCGAGCTATTAGGGCTGTGCATACGAGCAGAATGACAAATCCGGTAACTCCTAGTATGCGATAAGTTGTACGCCACCCGTAAAGAGCTATTAATCGTGCAGATAAAGGGCTTATAAGGCTAGTACCCACTCCAATGCCTGCGACTGCTATACCTATTGCTGTGGCTCGGTGCTTTTCAAACCAACCGCCCACATGGGCAAGCATAGGTATATAGGCGCATGCACCTGCGATGCCTGCACCTACACCATAAGCAAAGTATCCGAGAACGATAGAGTTCACGTAGCTGGTGATCATGAGTCCTATCAGCAAGGCGAAAGCGCCCGTGGCTAAAACGGGGCGCGGACCAAACCGATCCGATAGACGTCCGGTGATAAGGCTTAGCCAAAAGAAAGTGAAGGTTGTAATACCGAATATGACGGCGGTCGGACCTTTCCCTGTCCCAAACTCGAGTGCCATTGACTCAAAGAACGCACCGAAGCTATAAATTATTCCGAGTGTTACCGCTGATGAGAGAAATGTAGCTAGAACGGTTAACCATGCGCGACCGGAATCTACTCCAGGTGCACTTATAAGTTGTTCAGAGATTTTGTCATGTTTTGGAGCCAAGGGAATCAATCGCGGCGACAACTCCGAAACCCCAAAACCCTCACCACCCATAACCACACCACGATCAACAACCGCAGTACGCACATCACCACCAACCAAAGGAATCAATCGCGGCGACAACTCCGAAACCCCAAAACCCTCACCACCCATAACCACACCACGATCAACAACGGTTACTAGGTGGGGGGCACTGCGAGGCATAACATCAACGTTAAGCCTATAAAGACTTTGAGGCTACTACCTAAGCAAAGTCTTCTATTTCATTCATGCTTTAGACCCGGGGCAATTGAGCTATTCAGTATTAATTACCCGAAAGGCTTCTGCTAAACGCCCTGGCTCCATACCTGCTGCTGTGGCCTTATCTAGTGCCCATTCGCGAAGTAATTCTTCAAGGTTTTCTATTCGTTCAGTTTGGCTGCGATGAGCTTGAAGAGCAGAAAGTTTCAGCGAAAACGTATCGGTTATATCAACGTTAAGGTTTATATTCTCAGCTATTCCCAGTCCCATCATCCATGCCTGTTTAACTGTGTGCGGCTCATAGCCGGCCTCCAACAGCTCAGGATGGGCTCTCGGATTTCGCGAGTCTGGGTAAATCGAGGCCATTGTCGCCCATGCTGTCGCTAGGTGATCCGGATGAGCGCCATAAATGCGATCCCAATTAGCCTCCGTCGATTGACATATAACGATATCGGGTCGCTCTTTTCGAATAACACCGGAGATATCGCGACGCAATTCCAGATTTGAAACAACTCGCCCATCAGGGTGGTGCAACCAATGAAGCTTAGAAACACCAACAATCCCAGCGGCAGATGTTTGTTCCCCTTGTCGTTCTTCGGCAAGCTCTTTCGACGAGCGGCTCAAGTCATCATCGCCAGCTTCACCGCTCGTGACTAGGCAGTAGCTAACAACTGTTCCTGCAGCTGTCAGCGCTGCCACTGTTCCAGCAGTCCCGAAATCAATATCATCTGGATGAGCAACTACCACTAAGACGCGTTCGGGAGTGTCTAATTCTCCCTTGGCTGTCAATATCTTGGTTCTCACAATTACGCGGAACCGTCATCGCTAGTCAAGGCATCAGACTTTTTATTGTCAGATAACCGCTGGGAAGCAAGTTGTATGTATTCAGCTGCTTCTTCAATAGCGTTCTGATATCCAGCCAAATCGCCACTTCTTAGGGCTGAACTTGCTTCTGCAAACGAGTTATTCGCAGCAGCAAGTAATTCATTTACGTCTAAGTTATTTGAAGGTGAAGACGGTTTATTGTCTTTCGGCAAACTCAGAGTACTTGAATCTTTTTCAGTATCCGTTTCCCCGCCTGATTTGGTCGATTTAGCAACGCCACCTTTGAGATCAATATCTAAATCAGGAATAATCAACTCAAGAGCTTCTTCAAAAGAATTAGCAATAACAACGTCTGGCCCAACACCTACTATTACGAATTGAAGTTCAGGTACAGCGGTGGTTCCCGTCGCTTCTATAAATAATGGTCGTACGTATAAGAGTGAGTCTTCAACGGGAATAAGCAAAAGGTTGCCTGGGACAACTGTTGACCCATTCTGATTTAGCAACGTGACCCGCTGAGATATCTCTTCTTCAGTTTGGATGTTCGAGTTGAAAAGAGCGGGTCCATCAACAGGCGTAGAAGATCTTATTTCGAATACTTCGATCTCTCCATAACGCTCTGGGTCATTGTGAACAACCATGAAACCTTCAAGGTTCTTTCTTGAATCGTCATCAGAGAATGGCACGAAAGGCCTGAAGATCACAAATGACTCATCGTCCTCACCCGGAAGCCTTAGGAGTAAATACTGAGGAGATATTCGCGCCTCTGATCTGCTGACTATGTTGCCGGTGGCATCGAAAACTGCTTCGATTGCGGTCAGGCCGATTGAATTACCTGGGTCTTGGGCGATTGCCCATGCACCGGCAGCATCGTAGAATTCAGATGCTTCATTAATACGGTACCTACCCCACATATCAGTTTGAATTCGGAAGAGATCTTCGGGATAGCGAAAATGTTCTCTTAATTCTTGAGATGGTTCATTTTCAGTAAAAAGATCTGGGAATTGTTTTTGGTATGACTGAGCTAACGGGTCGACTTTATCAATTATATAAAAATCAACCGATCCGTTGTAGGCATCGATAACTACTTTAATTGAATTCCTTACATAGTTATATGAACCTGCAAGATCGCCAGATTTAACAGCTCGAGGATTTACGTTCTGCGCATACGGGAACATATTAGAGGTGGTGTATGCATCCAGCATCCACATGACATTTCCATTTATCAGAGCCGGATAAGGATCACGGTCAAATTTGAGAAAAGGAGCCAATGTTTTGGCACGGTCAACAATATCTCTCTTATAGAGAATCCGGCTCCCGTCACCAATTTCACCTGAGACAACTAGATTTGGTTCAGCAAATCTCAACGCAAATGCAAGCTTCCGGAATATTCCGTTTATATCCACCCCATCAGCGCCTGAGTAACGCGTTACTTCAGTTTTATCATCATCATCTTGGAAATCGACTTCATCACGTGCCGCACCGACAATTGCATAACCTGACAAGCCTTCGCCTAGATATAGACCCGGGGTCTCAACAGAAAGACTTTCTGCTCCTGTTTCTGCGATAGCGGGGATATCTGCCAACGCATAGTCAGGCCTCCCATTTGAATCCACACCATTAGCAGGTGCTGCAGCTAAACCGTATCCATGAGTAAACGCTATATGTCGCGACTCCCACGAGTCATTTGGAAGGTCTCCTTGATTCAGTTCACGCGCTGCTAACACGACCTGAGTCATTTCACCGTCAATTTCATATCGATCAACATCTATATCCCGGAAATCGTAAAAACTTTTTATACCCTGAGTTTGCTGGAAAGTATCTCGCATAACTGCGGGGTCTAAAAGCCTTACATTTCGGATAGTTCCCATATTCTCAGCAACTTTTTCTGCTGACAAACTCGGATCGTAGTCAAATGTGCTGGGAGTGACCTTGTCAAGGCCCATAGCTAGTCTCGTCATCTCAATATTGCGCTCTATGTAAGGCGCTTCCTTCGTTGACTCTGAAGGCTCCACTTGGAATCGTTGCACCAGGGCCGGATAAACCGTTCCCGCAAGGCTGGCAACTAAAGCCCAAAGCCCAACAGCAATTATTGGGTAAGTAAACCCACGACGCCAAATATTGAAAATGAGAAGGCCAAAACAGAACACGCTTACAATCATCAACAACTGTAAAGCTGGAAGTTTGGCTTTAATATCGGTATAGGTTGCTCCATCTACGAATCCACGGCTTGACAACGTCAGTTCAAAGCGATCTAGGTAATAGCCAACTCCTTTGGCAAGAGCCAAAAATCCTAATAGGAAAGAAAGATGAGCTTTCACTTGAGGAGTTACGCGCGAGCCGGGCTGGCCTTGGACCCGAATACCACCGTTGAGATAATGCTGCGCTGCGGTAACAATAAACACAATAAGAATTGATGCGAACGCCCAACTCACTATGAACGTTAAAAATGGCAGCTGGAAAATGTAAAAACCGACGTCTCGACCAAACTGCTGATCAACGACGTTAAAATCAACACGATTCGAAAAAAATAACCAATCTTCCCACTGAGCTGATACTCCTACCCCAGCTACGAGCGCAAATACAGCGGATATTCCAACACGAATTAGGCCAACTTTTCGACCCATCAAACTCTGCCACTTTGCAGCTAGCTCTTCTTCAGGACCAGGAGCTCTTACTTTCGGAGCAAGCCTGTCAGCAATATACAAGTTAAGCCACAGCAGCAGAAAAAATATTGCTGTAAAAACTGCGCCTAACAGGAATTTAGCCCAAAGAACAGACTTCCATATGGACACAAAGCCGAGACTGTCGAACCAAAGGTAATCAGTGTAAAAACCTGCGAGTCCCCTGATTGAAGTGATCAGAAAAAGTATTCCTACAACAGCAACTCCGAGGACTATTCGAAGGCTGTTAGTTTTTTTACGGCTTCGCGAGCCCATTGCTTCCGGTGGTTTCATACATGCCGAATTCTAGTGGCATCAACTAGCGTTAGTGCTGAAAGGCAACAACAAGGCTTCTGCAGTTAGGCCCGATGGGGGCAAAAGTGTGTCCAGTCGGAAATGCTTCACCAAACATTTGTGCACCTGCAAGACCATTATCGTGGCATCCGGTCGAACAACAACCATTGGTTGGCGTGCGCCATCTAACTCTAGATCCTTCTTTAAGATCGCTCTGAAGTCCTAAGCTAAAAGCCAGCGTTACTGCGTCACCGCTCACACAGTTCGCCACACTACTTTTCCATTTCTGGTAGATCTTACGTAATTGGCTCTCAATATCTTCAGCACTATCTGAGCAGCTAACTAACTGTCGACGTAACCAGTCACCAGTGTTCCCTGCTAATTTTGTCAAAACGCTTGCAACATCTACATATTCTGCGGCCTGAGCACCTTTTTTGAAAGCTTTAGACAGCGGTTCTTCAAGCATTTTTACTAATTCTTCATCATCTGATGCTGGACTTAGTAAACACAGATCACCATCCGGGCTTTCAGCATCTCTATAAGCTTGACGAATTGACTCAAGCCTATTCGCCAAGTTGCCAGTTAAAATTTTGCTGACAAGTCCCAACAACTCTGAAATTGTCTTTTTTAATGCATCATGTGTCTCAGCACCCGGGTCTACATCACTAATTTTATCATCCGCAGAAATAGCTATAACCGGAATTTCCCCTGTTCGAATGAGTATTTCTCTCGCCCATTCAATCTCTTGTCCTTGCGGTTCACCAATAAGACCAAATAGTTCATTAATTGCTGCTGGCCGCTCTTTTGAACCTAGAACAGGGAACTGCAGCACTTCTCTACTAGATCTATTTATCGCAGGAGTGAACGCCTGTACCCGCTCTGCCAAACGCCGGTTATCAATAGTATCCCCCATTGGCAATTCTGGGTCGAGGTCATGGTTGGCTTCCTCATTGATACTGGACTTGCTAGTTACGATTCGCCGAGACTGCAAATCTATTACTGTTCCCGGACGAATATCAGTCTCTACGGTTTGCGCTTGCGAATATTCGATTACGGAAGCGAGTGCAGCCTTGTCTCTTAACCCTGCCGTCACTAACTGATCATGAGCGTTTAGGAGCTCTTGTTGTAAGTATTCTATTTGCAATCCCGTACTCTCCAGGAACTCGCGTACCTCTTCTACCGCATAGCCACGAAAACTAAGCGTAAACTCAGCATTGGTTATCGCATCCGTACTAAGAGAAACCGCCCCATGAGCGTGCGTAACCATGACTTTTCAGAGTACCGATTGAAATGAACGGAACAGGGATGCTCCACGTATATTTTAGCTGCGCACTTTTCCAGCACTTCTAAAATTATTTTAAGCCTGATAAGTCACCACCATTCAGACGAAGAGCAGTCAGAGCATCATCTAGAGTTTCGACCGAGATTACTTTGACGTAGTCCCCAACAACTGCGCGCGCCACTGACATTTGCCCTGCAGGAACTAGAAAAATGTTGGCCCCAGACTGCATAACTGCATAACTTTTTTGTTCTAAGCCACCTATCGGCCCGATTCGTCCCTGAGCATCAATGGTCCCAGTAGCAACAACATCTAGGCCTCCCGTCAATTGGCCCTCTCCTAGCTGTTCTAGGATGGCCAAGGTAAGGCCGAGGCCAGCAGACGGCCCCCCTACCTTCTCAATAGCTACCTTTATCTCGAAAGGGAGTTCTAGCATTTCCATATAGGTACCTACCGAAACCCCTAAAAATGCTTTCCCCTCTCGGTCTCCAAGTTTGACGGTCTCTGACCGAACTGAACCATCAAACCCTTGAACTGAAAACGTAAAATCATCTCCTGGTAGAAATCGACTTAATAATTCTACAAGGTCAGTCGATATGTACAGCGGGGTACCTTCTGCTTCAATAAGGACATCCCCACGATTAAGAACCAAAGCAGCTGGTTCGCCGGGCACCAAATTCCTTATAAGAACTCCTGACTCTGTCATTACGTCGTACCCAAGTTTTTCCAACGCTACTCTTTTTGCCAAATCCAACGAATTAGACATTTGCTCTAAACCAAGTGTGCGATTCTCTTCCACAGTTCGACCGCTCAAGACGCGTTCGCTATCTTCAATTCTTATCGAGTCATCTAACCAAGCGCCGATTATCTCTAATAGAGAAGGGCTCATATTGGAGCGAACTGTCACCATGCTGATAGAGCCAGACGGATCATAAGTTTGGGCTCCGTTGACTGTTACCAGAGGCCCAAGGTACTGAGTGCTTCCCGGACTAGTTATAGCCTTGGAATCAATATAAACCCGGTCAAGCCCAAACCCAAATAATAACAATGCCCCAAGAATAAACACGACAATACGGGCCCAACTTGGCCACTCGCGATCGGCCGAGTCATAGTTTTTATGCCCTAACAAAGAACCAGTCACTTACTCTTAAGCGTGCCATCACAAAACCTAAATTTTGCACCATATCGATAACATTCGCATGACTGGTAGACAACTCAATCTTCCCAACGGCCACGAAACCTTTAGCTCTCTCTCCTAATATTAAGGAGAGGATTATCAGTCCGACCCAAAAACTACTACGATTCAATGAGGAAAAGTTCGGCCTACCAAGGGACATAACTTGGAGCAGACACACCCAACAACTAGCGCAACTTACAAAAGAACGCCTTTATGGCGCAAAATTTGGGCCATCATAAGTCTCGGAGCGTTTTCGATTCTTGGTGGCTTATTCCTCACTATCTTGGTTTCTCTTATAGCTATAGCAGCAGCTTTCTTTTTGCAGGGCGTCATAAGTTGACTGAACGCGACTTATGTCTGAAAGCGATAGCTGCGGGGCATTTAGGCGACTCAGCGACTGCAGAGCAACTACTTCTCAACCCGTATGAAACGGTCCGTATTGCTGCTCTTGGAGCATTGCATAGACTTGCCTTGTTAAAGCCGAACCAACTACGTAGTGCACTCAAAGATGCTTCTCCAGCAGTACGATGCCGCGCAGCAGAACTTTCTACTTCTTACAAGTCAGTTATTCTCTCAACCCTTCTATCTGATTCAAACTCCGATGTAGTTGAAATGGCGGCTTTTGCTATTGGAGAACAAGAAGATACTTCGTCAATTGATTTACTGATTAGTATCGCGTCTCAACATGCCGATGATCTGTGCAGAGAGAGTGCTGTTGCCGCTCTAGGTGCCCTGTCTATGTTTGTAAAGTCTGACAACAAATCATCGACTTTACTTGCTCTCCTAGCGGCAATGTCTGACAAACCACAGATAAGACGACGGGCAATTTTAGGCCTATTCCAATTTGATACTGAAGATGCGCAAGATGCGGTTCGAGCAGCCCTAGAGGACAATGACAGACAAGTTCGTTCCCTTGCCGGAGATTTACTCGGAGTCCAGGTTGATTAGTTGCCAAGCTGCTTAGAAACCAGACTCTTGACGTTACTTTCCGTGGGCTCAACTACTTGAAGACGACTCCAGCCCCGATCATCAGGGTCTTCCCCTCCAGAACTAAAAAGGCCTATTGCTCGTGGGAGTATCTTAGGTTTGTTAGTCACATCAATATCTTCAACGAATGACCTCATATTTACTGGCCCTGAGTCATCTGCAATTTCTCGAAGTCGACTTCTCGTAACTTCGCCTGATATGAAAGCTCTTTCAAGAATATCGTAGAGGCGGATTTGGGAAACGTACCCGTCCCTCAGACGACTATCCGTAAGCGCATCCGGAGTATGCCTGATTAATGCAGTCATAAATTCGCGCATTCCAAGTGTGCTATCAACCCGCCATTTCGGAGTCAAATCAATTGCGATCTCTTGAGCACGGAGTGAACTTTCATGACTATTTCCCGATGTAGCCCGTTTAAAAAGAAATCCATCATAAGAAAGCCCTCTTAATTCTTCTTGGTGGCGACCTTCCGCAAGCTCCACAAAAAGATGGCTGCATCGATCGTTCGTCAAAATCTCTTTTGAGCTCGCTGATGGCTCTATGAGTAACACACGTTCTTTGAGATTAGATAGCTCTTCAGCCACTCCAACTGATGCAGACACATTTGTGCCTAACGGCGAACGATCAGCTAGCACACACCACTTAGCTTCAGGGAAGGACTCAAACAGCGTCAGTATCATGATTTCTACTGGGACTGAATGAGTAAGAAATCGTGGATCAGATTCCCAATCAAGTGTTGAGGTTGGCGAGACTGCCAAGATGTTTTCATTTACTAGTATTGGGTAGGCTGCACCCGCAGCCACCTCACTAATAAAAGCGAAACTAACTACTGATTCGGCTAACGAGGAGGCTCCAATGGCTGCCGCAGTTGGCTCTCCTTGATGATCTACTGAGAGCAGCTCAACTAAAACACGTTTTCCAATTCCACCGCTTTTATTAACCTCAGCCCAAAAAGTCTCAATACCCGCCAGTCTCGCCAGATCCAGATTTGCGCCTGACCCAGTAAGATCCGCGAGAACGCCCAGGCGAATAACCTCTCCATCGAAACCAACCGCTTGTTGCACCGGAGCTTTCAGAACTTCGGTAATGCTTTGCTCAGATGTCGCTATCTCACCACAACTAATTAAGAGCAAAAACAGTGCATAAACGCTAACTCGAACTTTTTTACACATGAGTCATATTTCAATACCGGGAACCGTATTTAAAAAAAGATGCCTGTAGAGTATCAAAATTTTCCAGGGCTTTTCCAGCTCCTAGGACCACGGCTTCCATAGGGGTTTTTACAATTCGTACTGGAACTCGAGCATCATTTTCTATCCTTTGCGCTAAACCTTTCAAAAGTCCGCCACCGCCCACTAAGTGAACGCCACCGACGAGAAGGTCCTGAGATAACTCTGGTGGAGCTTGGCTTAAACAGTCAATAACAGAGTCAACGATAGTCTGCACCGGTTCAGCGATTGCATGGCGAACTTGATCTGGGGTCAGAATAAAGGTTCTTGGCAACCCGGTGGTCAGATCTCTACCTTTGACCTCAGCATCAAACTCATCTTCACCCGGCCAGCCTGAGCCGATCTGTACTTTAATTTCTTCAGCTGTACGTTCCCCTATTGCAACACCATGTACACGACGACTGTAGTTTTGAAGCGCCGCATCAAAATCAAAGGACCCAACTCGAATAGCTTTCAGCGCAACGATTCCACCCAATGACAATATCGCTGTTTCCGCTGTTCCTCCTCCCACATCTATGATCATGTTTCCAACGGGTTCGTGAATAGGAAGCCCAGAGCCAATAGCTGCAGCCATTGGCTGGTCTATTAACCGAACGTCGCTTGCTCCAGCACGTCGAGCGGCTTCGGTAACAGCCCGTCGTTCGACCGGTGTGATGACTGACGGGACACAGACAACGATGCGTGTTTTACCGAATCTACCAACTCCGACGCGCTGCAGGATTAATCGAATCATACGTTGAGTTGTGTCAAAATCTGTAATAGCGCCCTTCCTCAGAGGCCTAACTGCGATTATGTAAGCCGGGGTTCGACCAATCATCTGCCAGGCCTCACTACCTACTGCGAGCACATCACCAGTACGTTCATTTAACGCAATTACGGATGGCTCGTTTAGAACGATCCCGCGACCTCTCTCATACACAAGAGTATTAGCAGTTCCGAGGTCTATGGCAAGGTCACGTGACACAGGATTGCCTTCCCTCATCATCATCTATGTCAGTTGATGTTTTAATTTCTGCTTCAGCGCTTAGCGCATCAAGTTTTTTTCTGAACTCTTTGATTCCGGCATCCCAAGGATCGCGTCGCCTTCCTCTGAGCCAAATAACCATAAGTCCTACACAGGCTATAACAGCGGCAATACCTAAAAAAGCGATTGGGCTCATTTGTCGCACCCAGGGTTATTTGTTCCACTTGAGACATCAGAAATTTCTTGTGATGTCAATCCCCAGTCATCTCCGCCGTCCCACACTTCTCGTTTCCATATCGGAATTGTTGCTTTAAGTGTGTCAATACCGAAACGGGCTGCTTCAAATGCTTCGGGTCGATGCGGCGATGAAACTGCGACCACCACCGAGCTTTCTTTAAGGGAAAGACCACCGATACGATGAAGTAGAGCGACTCGACGTATGTCCGGCCAACGGGCTCTCATCTCATCCACAATCAACTCAAGCCTAGGTTCCACTTGCTCTTCATAGGCTTCATATTCCAGCAAACTGACCCCGGTTCGATGCTCTGCATGATCTCTAACCGTTCCAGAGAAAACTACGATTGCGCCACAGTCATCTCGAAGACACCAGTCATATATTGCACCTACTTGCAGTTCTTCAGTAGTTAAAGAGACCCAGGTATTTGGGTTTTGGGACGGCGTCACCATGCCATTTTAGACAGATAATCAACTATCCCACCTCTATGTCGCGGACGCGTAGGGGTAAATATTGATTACGGTAGTAAACGTGGCAAAAAATGGGGCCGATGATGACTGTCCATCAGAGCCGAACTTCGACAGCACTTCAGGAAATGATGATGATTTATCGTCATTCGATTGGTCACAGATACCTGATACCTCATCATTTGAGGACAATAGAAACATTCCGACAATGGCTTACCAGCTGCATCCAGATGACCGAATATGGCGTCATCCAAGCGAAGCGAAAATAACAGTAAATAGCAATTCGAGTAGTCCAGAGAGCCCATTATTTAGTTTGAAATATTTGGTTATATCTACTATCTCTAGTTCATTAATCGCAGTTATCGTTACGACTTTTATCTTGAGCGCAACTCTTTCTCGCCCCGCCGTGATCGAACGAATCATCAACACGTCAAACACCGTATCCAACGTCGGATTAGCAGCCTCGCCTGATTTGTATCTGGGGCCGTCCTCGATTGCAGATGTCGCTGAAACGGTGATGCCAAGTTTAGTTAGAGTGGAAGTTTACAGATCAGGAAGACTTCTCAGCTCAGGATCCGGCGTGATTTTTCGAAGTGACGGCCATCTGATAACTAATTCTCATGTCATCCGAAACGGAGATGCATTTAAGATTGTTCAGGATGATGGTCAGGAAATCGAAGCGAAATTAGTAGGGAGCGACATCAAAACGGATATTGCTGTTTTAAGACCGTTAGACAAAAACCTTGGTCCTTTCGTTCCTGCCCTGTTTGGAAGTACAGCAAATCTACGCGCTGGCGAAACCGCTATCGCTATTGGCTCGCCAATGCGTCTCGCTGGCAGCCCTACTGTCACTGTCGGAGTTATTAGTGCCTTGGACCGTGATCTTCAATCTCCTCAGGGTGGCTGGTTGTACAAGATGGTTCAAACTGATGCACCTATTTCTCCTGGCTCATCAGGCGGAGCTCTTTTGAACGCTCAGGGAGCCGTCGTAGGCATCACAACTGTTATTGCTGTAAGCGAAGTAGGAGCCGAGGGACTTGGCTTCGCTACACCGGTAGAGATTGCCTACGACGTAGCATCCGACATAGTCCAATGGGGCCATGCTCGACATGGTCGATTAGGACTAAGTGGACAAGACTCAAATTCTGAGGAACTACCACCCAACACAAAGTCGGGGATAAAAATTCGAGGAGTGGAGTTTGATGGCCCCGCCGAAAAAGCTGGGCTTCGGATAGGAGATATAGTCGTTGCTCTTAACAGGCGGCCTATCAGTGGAATAGCTGATTTGATAGTTAAAGCAAGAAGTCTAGAGCCAGGTTCTAAAGCAACACTTTCTGTGTGGAGAGAGAAACAATTAAGAGAAATAATAGTTACTGTTGGAGAAATAGTTTCTTAATTACCGCCGTCGAGCACGTTTTGCCCAAAGAACGAAAGAAATTATTGCTCCAAAGACAGAAGTTAGTCCAACACCCAGAGACACCAACTGTCGTTGCTTGGCATTCATTGAATCCCATGGCATACCAGCATCGGCAGTGACAAAAACCTGATCATTACCATATTTAGGTATCCACCCGTGCGCCTTAAGGCGATCATTCGCAACAACCCATGAGTAGCGAGTGTAAGGAAGTAAGCCACTTGGTGCGTTGTGCGCTACTCGTCTTGAAATATAACGATCTAGTCTGCCAGGCAACGGCACGGGGATGCGTACCTTTGGTCTTGCACCCAAAAGCTCTCTGAGCTCCCTGGATGAGAGCCAACCATCTGGAGCCACATTAAAAACTCCACATAAATTTTTGACAACAACAAGCCCTACGGCTGTTGCCAAATCATCAAGATGTAAAAATTGAACGGGTGGGTCGTCGCGACCAGTACGAATCGGAGCAGCTGCCAATAACGCTTCTCCGACAAGACCTGTAGCTATTGATGAAGCTACGGCTGCAGGTCTTAATATAGCTATTTCCCGTGAGGCACTTTCATCACTCCATTCCATGAGCTTACGTTCAGCATCTGCTTGATGGACTGCAAAAGATGTCTCAGGATTTGGCCTCACTGGAGCATCTTCAGATAGCGGAATTGCGTTATTCGGCCACGCTCCATAGACCATAGCGCTTGACACTAAAACCACTTTTTTTAAATTTCCTGATGGTTGTTCTAAAACTGCATGAAATGCTTTCTGATTCAGGTCTTCTACAAAAGCCAAGTGCACAACGGTTTCAACTGTTAAAAATTCAGCGCGTTCGTTTTCGTTACTCGGATTAAAGGCAACCACACGATCTACAACTGTTTCTAGAGCATCTACTATCCGGCGACGTAATGCTCCGTCCACACCTGAAACAGCAATTACCGACATAGAGGCAAAACTTTAATGCAGTGAGCTCATATACCGTGGCGCTAGGACACAATTCGCCTACTATTCCATCGTTATCCAGTGTTTTACAACAGTAAATAAGATTATCTCTATATTTATCAATGGTCTCAGCTATCTTTTTTTACCCTCAATAAACACGAGGGTGTCAAAGTCATGATATTCCCAACCACCCGAGTAAAGCTGTGGCGCCCATCAAATAAGTACCCGGCATTAAAAGCCAATAGTCCATTTATTTTTCTCAGATCAATTTACTGTTGTAAAGTATGCCACCGTGACTGATAGCAACCCATTTGATGAAAGTAACTCTTTTGGTGGACTTCCCTTTTTCGGAGATCTAAGTAAAATGTTTCAATCCCAGGGCCCTGTCGCCTGGGATGCAGCGAAAGAATTTGCTAAGCAATTGGCAACAGATGGCCAAGCTGAGCCAAATGTCGACCCTATTGACCGCATATCTATTGAGGAGCTGACTCGAGTTGCCGAATTGCAAGTTGCTAAGATTACCAATCTCGATTCTTCTCAGTCTGGTAAACCCGTAAAAATCGAAGTAGTGACGCGTAATGAATGGGCCCAGGAAACTTTGGTTGCTCATCGAGATCTAACCGAACTACTGGCGACACAGCTATCCGCTCCACCAACAACTAGCGCAGATAACAACATTGAAGCGCAAATGTTAGGCGGCCTGTTTAAGTTCCTAAATCCCATGATGATAGCAATGGCAGCTGGCTCCATGGCTGGACACCTTGCGACTCATTCTTTCGGGAATTATGACCTTCCTATTCCACGAAGCGGCAACAAAATTTTTATCATTGATAGGAACATCAAAGAATTTGCTGATGAATGGACACTTGAAGTCACAGATATAAGGCTGTGGGTTCTTATTCACGAATTAACAATGCACAGCATTCTTTCTCGCCCTCACGTCGCCGATTCAATAATGTCTTTACTTTCCAAGTACGTCAAAGGGTTCCATCACAATCCTCATTCGTTGCAAGAAAAATTCGAGAATCTAGATTTGTCTGGATCTGATCCCTCACAAATTCAATCTCAATTGGAATCCGCTCTTGGCGATCCAGATACGCTCCTCGGTGCAATGCGCAGCGATGAGCAAGCATCTGTTGTTCCTGATCTTGAAGCGTTGCTCTCAGTAGTCGTTGCATACACCGACTATGTGATCCAAGAATCCTGCACGCAGCTGATCGCCTCCTACACTTCTCTTGTCGAAGTTTTTCATCGACGACGTGTTACCACAGACACAAGCGATCGTTTCGTAGAAAAACTTTTTGGAGTTAATCTTCGAATTGAGCTAATTGAACAGGGTCAACTCTTCATTAACGGAGTTATAGAACGTGCAGGGCGAGATGGCTTGGAACAACTCTGGACAGAACGCCGAAACCTTCCGACTCCAAACGAATTACTCGCACCGGGTCTTTGGCTTGCCCGAATTGAGCTTCCCGATTAACTGCTTAGGTAGTAGCGAGCATTGCAAGTTTCGAAAGTGCTTTGTAAGGCTTAGCTATGGAAAAGTTTCTTAGACTTTGTTACAACGTTACTTTTGATACGATTTTTTGCCTGCTTGTATCTCCTCTCTGAACCTAGCCTCTCGCCTAACAACTGAGAGGGCGTTCGTCTTCCTCTTGAGAGTGCCCACAACCCACCTAGATACAAGAATGCAGCAACTCCACTCACAAGCGCCAAAATTATTAGGCCCGCACGCATGGGCAAAATTTCGTTCGAAGCAATTACCGGGATTAAACCGCCGATTACCCAGGTTAATTGGAATCGGGTTTCAAATTGAGCAAATGATCTACCCTGATTTGCAGTCGGTGCGTCTCTTTGGACTATCGCATCGAACGAAAGCTTTCCTAAGCCCGCGGCAAACCCAATCATTAAACTATAAAACACAACAGCTGTTCGATCACTCGGAAATGCTGCAATAAAAGCGACTATCGATGCTGCAGTCAGAACTGCACCTAACAGATATTCTTCCTGCACAAAACGTCTCAAGATAGGAGCAGCGAGAGCCCCTATGAGAGAACCCGCCGCGCTAGCAGCAACCATTGCACCAAACCATCCTGTAGCAGCTCCATCTCCGCGTAACCAAAATGCAACGAGGAAAAGTGTAAACCCTGTCATGCCTCTCAACACCGCCATTGCAGAAGCAGCTAAAACGATACGAGAACTCCTTAAGTCGTTGCGTTCGCTTACTTCGATCGGCTGCACAGCGACTGAAGATTTTGGTAATCTCGCAGCTGCACCTATTAGTAGAATAAAAATTACTATTGCGAAACCAAGCACCCACTGTGACCCAGCAAGACTGAGCAGTAGCGCTGGGCCCGCAGCTAGACCCGAGCCCACACCACTCAGTAATACTAGCTTTGAATTAGCCTCTACTAAATCAGCTTTGTCACGAACCAGGCCCGGCACTATGGCGCTTTTAGCTACGTGATAGGTCTTGCCTAAAACTAAGACTCCAAAAGCTTCAGGAAATAACAGAAGCGAATCGAGATGACGGATCATTAACACTGCTAACAAAGCTCTACCGATACTTGCGACTAGGACCATTGCGCGACGTCCACCATGAAGTCGATCGATTAGAGGGCCAATCAACGGCCCAATAACCGTAAACGGCGCAATGGTTAAAAGTAAATACAGAGCGACTTTCGGTCGAGCCGCTGCGGGGTCTAGATTGAAAAAAAGTGAACCTGCTAAGGCAATGGTCGTGCAAGTATCAGCCGCCGCAGACAAGACGTGAACCCTAGCTAGGCGAGCAAATCCAGTTGTAAGTGGACGCACCGATCTGCTATCAGCCATTCGAGAATCAGCGTCGCGGTGTTCCTCAAAATCAGCAGGCACAGAACCGGTCACACCTTCACCTTAGAGTCCCGGTGGGACTGACAGAAACAATGTTTAGTTAACTACCAAAAAATTTGCCGGAAAACAGAGCGTCTGAACTAAATCAAAATGCGCCCCAGAATCAATCTATGCAGATATAACAATAGTTAGCGGATTTGAGTAGCTACTACTCAGGAACGCCAAGATCCCATTCGAGATGCACGTTCTCCCGCTCAGCATCGCGACTAACTCGTTCACGGTTACGTCGGAACTGAGGATCATGCGGCGGCAACAACTGCAAACGAGCCACTGTTCGTCTCCGGAATTCATCGACAATGCTCTGTTGCCCGAACAACCCTTGAATCTCCCAATGCGGAGAAACAGGTCCCAGGTACACAACACGCACACCAGTCTCAGGTGCAGATACTACTTCAGTTTCGATATTGGTCACTAGTGCTCCTTCTCAGGGACGCCTCTACTGTATCTGCCGTTTCGACCCGTCACTTCAAGAAGATATTTCGTAGCTCATTATTGTTGAATTAATTTTATGTAAGAAAATAAAAATTATGGAACCAAACCCCCTACCCAGGAGTCATTCTCTATAGAAACGAGATGTTTTCGCAAATACCGGAGTAAAAATGACTCATGAGATAGCAACCAATTATTGGATGGCTGATGGGAAATGCGCAGATCTGAATCCATCACTTTTTTTTCCTAGTGACGGAAAAGGTGTGGAGGTCGCTAAAAAAATATGTTCAACATGCGACATGAAAATACCGTGTTTAGAATATGCACTTCGTAATCGCGTCGACCACGGAGTCTGGGGCGGAGCATCAGAGCGTCAACGCCGTCGAATTCTAAAAGCTCGCAGAGAGCTACTGATTCAAGGTTCATCTATAGGCGTGCGTTGATATAGAACCCAAATATCATTCGTCGGTTAATTCTTCAGCTTCCTTGACACCATCCCTGAATTCTTTTTGTGCCTGACCCAAAGAACGAGCAAGTTTGGGTAATTTAGCTCCACCGAAAAGAACTAAAATGATAATCAAAACAATAATGAGTTCCGGTCCGCCAAGGTTCACATCTGTGACATTACCAGTACGTGCTTAAGTTTAAAATCTCCTTGGCATAAGTTCCGATTTTTTATACTGCATGCTCAGAGGCTGCACGGCGGGCTAAAGCTCTTTGGCGTCGTAAGCGACGTCTTTCTCGTTCGCTCATCCCACCCCAAATACCAAACTTTTCACCGTGACTCAGCGCATACTCAAGGCAGTCTTCTTTAACAATGCACCCGCGACAAACTTCTTTGGCTTCTTTAGTGCTAGCTCCACGCTCCGGGAAGAACAAATCAGGATCGACACCTAAGCAGTTAGCAAAATCCCACCAGCTTTTTTCGCCAGATTCCTCGTTGACCGCGCCTACGAATGCCATTAGATGTTCGCCCTTCCGATCTTATTACGTGATCGTAATTACACCGTTGTTATTGAACTCTACTTAGAGCAAGAGTGCAAGAAAAAGTTGAAGAAATACCGCTAAATCCATCATCTTTTTAACCATTCACCTTTTCATTGGCAATATGGCAGCGAAAATTTAAATTACAAAAAATATTGACTCAGGGCTTCCCAAGCCACTATGAATCGTTGCATAGTTACTCATGGAGGTGTCCGAGCGCCTGGTGGACTCCCCCGCCTTCAAAGCGGGTGGGACGGGAGATCCCCGTCCGGCGGGTTCGATTCCCGTCCACCTCCGCCAACTTCTTTGGATAGCCAAACTCTAAAAAGAAAGAATGCAAACAGTGAAAAAATTACTTCTCATGGTCATGGTAGGTGCACTGATAGCAATAGCAGCGAGAAAGCTGTCAGACTCCTAAACCAATAGTCGATTGAGATCCGAAAGCAAAACCAATCGCAACCTTGATCGGATTAAACCGTAAGAAGATCTCGCGCTCCAGTGTCAGAGCTAGGATGACGAAGTTTGGACATAGCACGTGCTTCAATTTGGCGAATCCGCTCACGAGTCAAGTTAAAGTGTTCTCCAACCTCTTCCAGGGTTCTTGGCTCCCCACGGTCTAGACCAAATCGTAACTTTAATATCTCTCGTTCACGCTCATCTAATGGGCCTAAGAGCCGATTAATTTCATCGGGTAGCAATGCAGTCGCAGCCACCTCAAAAGGGGAGTCCGCAGATCGGTCTTCAACAACATCGCCTAATTCCGCATCGCCATCTTCCCTTAATGGTTCTGACAATGACAACGGCTCAGCAGCAAACCGGAGTGCTTCAGTAACTTTGTCTTCTGGCATATCAACTTCACGAGCAAGCTCAGTCAAACTTGCTGGTCTGCCATACTTAAGTTCCAGCCTTGATCTTGCTTTTTGCAACCGAGCGAGCGTATCTCCTGCATGAACAGGTAACCGAATAGTTCGACCTGTATTTGCTATGCCACGTGTAATGGCTTGTCTGATCCACCATGTTGCATAAGTAGAAAACTTAAATCCTTTTCGCCAATCAAATTTCTCGACTGCATGCATTAACCCCAAGTTGCCCTCTTGGATAAGATCAAGAAGTGGCAGCCCGGAAGCCTGATATTTTTTGGCGATAGACACAACAAGACGAAGATTTGATTGGACAAAAGTACGCTCTGCTTCTTCACCAGCCCTGTCGGATTTACGAAGTTCGCGTTTTTTAGCTGGCGAGATAACTGAGCCGTCTGGTAACTCTCCAGCTTCTCTTATCCCTCGGGCTTCAATGCCTATCTCAATTTCTTGTGCCAGACGAACTTCATCATCTTTTGTCAGTAATGGGTACTGACCTATATCGGTTAGATACAGACGGACAAGATCTTCCTCATCACGCTCGACCCGATCTTTGGCCACCTGTACCTCGCTCCCTCAATGGGTGAAACGGCGCCTTAGCCCCGCCACCCGCAGCTACGATCAAACTTGCAACTAGTCCGCCCCTCAAACTCAGGACCAGATTTATAAATGCTTCTTAGATCTCACAAGCTATCGGTCCCGATGTTCATTTCCGATGTCTGGTCACGCTATAACCATTTCAATTGCTTAACTATTGGAAACGACATGGGCGATTTATCACAATGACAATCGAAGAAACTATCGAAACGACTCTACTCCAACTGAGTTTCACAACTCATGACGTGAAAGGGCTTTTAGCAATATTGTCTAAATACGTTGTCATGACACGCTCTGAAACTGGTTGCAGAAATGTTGATCTTTGTGGTTCATTCACCGACTCGAACAAATTTATTATTATAGAAAAGTGGGACTCCGAAATAGCTGCTCGAAGCCATTTCGATTCTGATGTCATGATAGAAATGGCAAAAAATTGTTCAGATTTACTTACCAAGCAACCAGAAATCGACCTACTCGAGGGTATAAGCGCCCACGACTTAGCCTAGAAGGATCTTATGATTAAAAGAATCTTAGTGTGTGGCGCAGGCGGATTTATAGGTAGTCACCTTGTCAACAAACTGGTCGAAGAAGGCTTCTATGTTCGCGGAGTAGACCTTAAAGAACCAGAATGGAGCAAATCTAAAGCGCAAGAATTTGTGCTAGCAGATCTTCGTGAACCAGATCAGGCTGCTAAGGCTTTAAGCGGCGGCTTCGATCATGTTTACCAACTAGCAGCCGATATGGGCGGCATGGGTTTCATACATTCAGCTGAAACTGAGATCATGAGAAACAGCATGCTTGTCAATCTGAACGTCATAGACCAAGCAGCACGTAGCGGGGTCAAAAAATATTTTTTAGCTAGTTCAGTCTGCGTGTATCGTGACATGAAAATCGGAGAAGGCGAACTATCGGAAACAGATGCCTATCCAGCCAATCCTGACAATGAGTACGGCTGGGAGAAGCTCTACGCAGAAAGAGCAGTCCTGGCTTACGGCAGAGAATTTGGCATTTCTACACGTATTGCACGCTTCCAAAACTGTTACGGGCCAGAGGGAACCTGGATAGGTGGACGAGAGAAGGCCCCCGCAGCTCTTTGCCGTAAAGTCGCTGAAAGTACCAACAGTCAGATCGAAGCCTGGGGCGATGGCACTGCTGTACGCAGTTTTATATATGTAGCTGACCTAGTAGCTGGAATACGCAAGCTTATGGAAAGTGATATCCAAGAGCCAACTAACATCGGCACAAGAGAGTATGTGTCCGTCCAAGAACTTATCCAAATAGTTGCAAATGTAGCGAATAAACAAATCAAACCACAATGGGTAAGCGGCCCTGTGGGGGTCCAAAGCCGGAATTTCTCAAATGACGTAATTGAGTCGACGGGTTTCAAACCGATCTATTCTCTAGCCGCCGGTCTAGCTCTAACCTACCCATGGGTAGAAGAGCAGTTACTTGCCTTTAATTCTTAAACTAAAGCGATCCGACAACCTACAGAAATTCTTTCAATATCAGCCCAAACGAGTTTGTTTGGCGATCCCCAAAGGAATGTAAAGGCTTCGTCTGCCGCGTCTGAGAATCCATGGCGATTCCTAAATTGGTACTGTCTACGCTTTTTTTGTGTACTCAGTCCTAAATGGTTCAGTCGTCCAGCCGTGTAGGTATCCCAAGCAACTCGCAATGGTAAATCTAATAAATCATCTTCCGGAGCATTTGCAAATCCAGGAGATCTTCGATCAATTATCCTCATCAACAAACGAGCGATTGTTTCAGATGTGCGCGTCTCTCCCAGATATCTTGGTCGTTGGGTATTTTCGAAGGCTCCACCATCGACAGCTAAAATTATCGGCTCGTAACTTTCTACTTTGCTTCGTCCCATCGAAGACGTTTCATCTATTCGTAACTTAATTTGCTCATCACCTAGCTCCAATATTTGAGCTACCTCCGATGCTAAATTAGCAATTTTTTCAGCATCAAAAAAAACCATTTCAAAAGAGTTCGGTTCAATCTGGATTTCAGTCATTAATGAACTGTTTCCGCCGCCGCCTCACGGGACATTTGAGCGATATCATCGATTTCTTCGTCAGAAAAGCCAGCCAATTCCCGAAATCTTCGAGTTAGCTGAATAGGGTTTTCATCATCCTCACCACGAAATCCATTGAATGAGAACAAACGGTCGACTACTTTTTGAAATTCGAGTGCCTTCGTTAAGCGCTCTTTATCATTCAAAGTTAGTTCCCTCAACCAATCAGATCCCATCTTGACATGGGTTACTTCATCAGCCAGCATCCAATCTTCACAAAACTCGAGGACCGGATCACCCGCAATACTACCGAACTCTTTCATAGTGTTGAAAACATCTATAGCAAGTCCTTCAAGGGCTCGGTTCACGCCCGTTAATCGCAAAACAGGGTCAGGGTTACAAGCCGCCTGATAGAGAAGCGTGTTTTCCGCAAATTCCCCTATCTCTGTTCCCATATGTTCCGCTAACGCAACTGATATTTCGCAGTGTCGTGCCTCATCCCAACATTGGCGAGCCATGTCTAGCTTCATAGCAAACGGAACATCGGTAGTGGTTTCAAAGTCGTAACAGGTACGCCCAGCACCTTCTAGGGCCTGGATTTCACCAACGAATATTCCGTGCATTAATGCACGCGCCCGATCGGGACCGTTGGGAAGATTAGGCGTCAACTTACTTAATTTCTCTCCTGTACTTCCGCCCACGCGTGCTCCGCGTGGATCGTTCATTCGGTCTTCGTTACTTTGTCGAACGAAACGCGAGTCGCGTGCCAATTCTTCAGCAGGGAAAATTTTCCGCATTATTTCTCCTCAGTAATATCGATGTAAGCATTCCCTATAGAGCCCTTACCTGCAATTCCGCCAGCAGCTAGCATCAATTTTTCTAGTCGAGCTTGGTGGGCAGTGGCACGTTCAATTTCTTCGTCAGTCTCAATGATAGATTTAAGCAACATCTCACCTTC
Organism: Acidimicrobiaceae bacterium; assembly: GCA_905182565.1. Taxonomy (GTDB): domain Bacteria; phylum Actinomycetota; class Acidimicrobiia; order Acidimicrobiales; family Poriferisodalaceae; genus UBA9040. The sequence continues at coordinate 119,465 of CAJJCB010000022.1, forward strand.
ACGCCAATCGTTCATTTCATCTTGTAAAACAAAATCGAGCATACGTATAGTTGGCATATCGGTCACTTCGCTCGTGCCGTTCCGGTGATAGGTGTAAGCAGCAATTTTATGCGGAAGAAGAACTCGATACGCTCCGACGAGCTTTTCTATGGTCAAACCAGGTGCTTCTGGTTCACTCATCGCTTCCATGAAATCTACTAAATTTTCGTTTGGGGGAATAGCTAGTCGCTCTGGATTCATTTCCCGAAGTTCGGGCAGTCGCTTATCAAATAGCTCTGCATGCCAGGCATGGTGATAACAATGAGTTCCCAGGCGAAGTTTCACATCAAGTTCGGGAACAGTAGCTATCCATCCCCCTAAAGTCTCAAAAAGTTTTGTCTCCACCCACTTGTAATTACCTACTCGACGGGCAGTCTCTTCGACATCGAAAAGCCCCGGCAGCACCCGCCTATCCCAGGGTGCGAACGGCTCTCGTGGACGTTTCACTTCGGCCATATTTACCTTTCCTAAACGTCCACATAACGATAGGGTTCACATTAAATTTAGTAAGACCTTACTGGTCGCTCGTTTACATCTAAGTTTAATCGCTAACGGTACAAATTTGTTATCGGTAGCCGTCTATCTTTTCCAAAAGCTTTAGGGGTGATACGTGGGCCTGGAGGGGATTGGCGACGTTTGTACTCGGCTAGATCAACGAGCCTGGTGATACGAACCACTAATTCAGAGTCATAACCTTCAGCTACGAGTTGAGAGGCAGTTAGATCATCTTCGATGTACGCCTCAAGCATCGGATCTAAAATTTCATAGCTAGGCAGCGATTGCTCATCTGTTTGGTCAGGTCTCAACTCGGCCGACGGGGGTTTGGTTATGGAAGCTATAGGAATCCAGGGTATTCCAGATTCGTTATTTCTCCATTCACAAAGTTCATAGACCAAAAGTTTTGGGCAATCCTTAATAACTGCAAAACCTCCCGCAGTATCTCCGTAAAGAGTTGAGTAACCCACTGCTGTTTCACTTTTATTTCCGGTAGTTAGAACTAACCACCCAAATTTATTCGACAGCGCCATCATCAGAACACCTCGGATCCGACTCTGTAAATTTTCCTCTGTTGTATCAGGCTCTTTTATTCCAAAAGCCGGGGTAAGGCTTTCAAGAAACGCTTGATGAGCCGGTTCAATAGGAATAGTTTGATAACTAATCCCCAAGTTATTCGCTAGTTCTGCGGCATCACTGCGCGAGCCCTCGCTGGAATAGCGAGATGGCATAGAAACACCGTGAACTCGATGGCTTCCGATTGCATCTACCGCAATCGCCGCCACCAAACTCGAATCTATTCCTCCTGATAATCCTACGACAACATCCGTAAAGCCATTTTTTTGCACATAGTCTCGAGTAGCTATTACAAGAGCACTCCACACTTCTGAAGAGCGATCCAACGCCTGAAGTATCTTTGGTTCCTCTATCACTTGCGTTCGCTGAACTTCAGAAGAAATAAGGGTACGATTTATCAGGGTGTCTCTATCGTTTTTTTGCGTAATCTCGATATCGATTAACGCCACTTCTTCAACGAATTTTTGCAAACGGCAAATCGTGTTGCCCTTCTCATCAACCACAAACGAACTACCGTCAAATATTAAATCATCCTGTCCACCAACCTGGTTTACATAAACCAATGGGATCTCAGACTCAACTGCTCTCGAACTCACAACCCGTTCACGGTTTTTTTGTTTCTTATAATCATAAGGCGAGCTATTGAGGCTTATTCCTAATTCAGCGCCATCTGGAATCACCGAAAAATTCGGTTCACCATCTACCCATAGATCCTCACAAATAGACAACGCTAAGAGAACACCATTGACCTCATACAAATCGCTAGACGCTTGACTAGCTTTGAAGTACCGAGCCTCATCGAAGACAGAGTAATTAGGCAGAAACTGCTTTCTGTAGATCCCCAAAATCTCACCATGTGCGCAAAGTGCTGCTGCGTTGTAGAGGTCTCCATCATGAAATTCTGGAAATCCAACTACCGCCACAGTTCGCGTTGTTTCTAGTGCTAATAGTTTTACGCATTTATATGCTTCTTCTACAAACTTCGGTTTTAGCAAGAGGTCTTCAGGGGGATACCCAGTGATCGTCAATTCACTAAAAACAGCAACATCTGCCGCATTATCTACTGCAGTATTGTAAGCGTCAAGAATTTTTTGTTTGTTCTCAATAAGGTCACCGACTCTTAAATTGAGTTGGGCCATCGCCACCCGAATATTTCCCACCCTCTTGAGAGTAGGAGGACAACAACAACAACACTTGCCAGAAATAGAAAAGTCTCCCCTAAAATTTGTAAATGGGACAGAGAGCTAAGCCCCTGCCCCATTTACCCCCATAATATTTTTTTAAGGTTTGGAAAACTCTACAACCTTTTAAACAAGTGCTTCACAACAAGTATTCGTCATCAAAGTCGCAACAACATAAGGATCCGCATTCGCATTCGGGCGGCGGTCTTCTATATAACCTTTTTGGTCTCGCGCTACTTGCCAAGGAATTCTGACAGAAGCTCCTCTGTCAGAAACTCCATAACTGAACTGATCATAACGTTGTGTCTCATGAGCACCGGTAAGACGATCCTCTATCCCAGCTCCATAACCCAATAGGTGCTCTTCAGGTTTTCCAGGAGCACCCAGTGATTGAGCTGCTGTCTCAACAGCTGCATAACTTTCACGCATGGCTTTCGTCGAAAAGTTGGAATGCATACCAGCACCATTCCAGTCGCCTTTCATCGGCTTCGCATCGATACTTATTGCCACATCAAAGAGCTCTCCAGCTCGATACAACAAATACCTAGCCATCCAAAGCTGATCACCGACGCTGACAGTATCAACCGGCCCAATTTGGAACTCCCACTGCCCAGGCATAACTTCAGCATTTGTTCCGGAGATTTGCAGGCCAGCCTCGATACACCAAGTTGTGTGCAACTCAACTAATTCTCTACCTGAAATTTTTTCTGCGCCTACACCACAATAATAAGGTCCTTGAGCCGCTGGAAAACCACCTTCAGGAAACCCAGCAGGCCATCCAGTTACTGGGTCCAACATCGTGTACTCCTGCTCAAACCCGAACCATGGTTCCTGAGACCCGTATTTTTCGAGCGATTCACGAGCCGCTGCACGCGTATTTGTCGGGTGTGGCGAAAAATCGGCACTTAAAGCAACTTCGCAAAGAACAAGAACGTCGTTGCCACCACGTATTGGGTCAGGACATTGAAAAACTGGTTGAAGAACAACATCAGAATTATCACCGGTGGCTTGATTCGTGCTTGAGCCGTCGTAGCCCCAAATACCTAATGCCTCGCCGTCGGCAACAACCTTGGTTTTTGATCGAAGTTGCACGGTTGGCTCTGTGCCATCAATCCATATGTATTCGGCCCTATAAACCACTTTTTACTCCTGAATCTAGAATGAATGAAGGGGGTATCAGATGCAAAACCTAACAATTTCCAATGAATTAAACGACATGCCTCAAACTTCTCTTCAGCCCAAAACACTAACCAGGAGTTGATTTCCCAACGTATCGTGCTTATGTGAACAGAATATGAATTTATTTAGTTCAGTAGCAGGTCTAGGCTGCTAACAGATCAAGAATGGCCGAGAGAAACTAAACACATCTATTTAAAGGCACAAACCAGAAACAGCTGAGACACAAAGAACTGAGTAATTCCATGGAGAGACCCCAAGATTATGTGCTTCGAAGAGTCGAAGAAAGGGGCATCCGCATAGTTCGTCTTTGGTTTACTGACGTACAAGGTCAACTAAAATCATTCGCTATTTCTCCTGCTGAGCTCGAGTCAGCTTTCGAAGATGGAATGGTTTTCGATGGCTCATCGATAGATGGATTTTCGCGGATAAGAGAAGAAGACATGCTGGCAAGGCCCGACCCAACAACCTTCGAATTAATGCGTTGGGGTAATAATGACGAAAATGCTGCACGGATGTTTTGTGACATTCAGCGAGCTGATGGAACTCCTTTTCCTGGTGACTCTCGTCACGTTCTCAGGCGCGTTATGGAACAAGCCAGAGTAAAAGGGTATACATTTTTTGCTGCACCCGAAATGGAATACTTTCTTTTTGAAGAAAACAGAAAAGGGAGCCCAATCCCGCTCGACAGAGGTAGCTACTTCGATCTAACCACTGCAGATATAGCTAGTGATATAAGAAGACACACACTTTCAAGTCTTGAGGCAATGGGTATTTCAGTTGAATACTCGTTCCACGAAGATGCTCCGTCCCAGCACGAAATTGATCTTCGTTATACAGACGCGCTAATGATGGCTGACAACGTCATGACTTTTCGTCTTATCGTGCGCGAAATAGCGCTTGAACACGGCGTCCATGCAACTTTTATGCCTAAACCCCTCGCAGGAGAACAGGGCTCAGGCATGCATACACACTTATCCCTTTTCCGGGATGGAAAAAATGCTTTTTATGACCCAAATAGCCCAGATGGGCTTTCTGAGACAGCGAAACATTTCGTCGCAGGATTACTTCATCATGCGCGTGAGATAACAGCAGTCACTAATCAACTAGTTAATAGCTATAAACGTCTCATCACCGGGTATGAGGCACCGGTAAACGTTTCGTGGGCGAGATCAAACCGAGCCGCCTTGATCCGAATCCCGACTCCTCGAGCAGGATCAGGAGAAGACGCAACGCGCATTGAATACAGGGCACCAGATCCCGCTTGTAACCCATATCTCGCATTCGCAGTTATTCTCGCTGCTGGCATGAAAGGCATCGAGATGGGTTACGAATTGCCGCTAGAAGCTCCCCCCTCAATGACCGGCTACACAGAACACGGCGGCCTTATAGATCAAGATCAGCTTCCGCAATCACTGTCGGAGGCACTGGACGAAATGGAAAAAAGTGAACTCGTTGCAGAAACCTTAGGTGAACACTTATTTGGATGGTTTCTGCGAAACAAACGTCTTGAATGGGCCGAATATAAGACTCAAGTAACACCCTTCGAGCTTGACCGTTACTACTCGAGTTTGTGATCGGAGTTACCTCAATGTCACCTGTAGCGCTCTATACCCCTGAGGCTTCTCCTGAATTGACTCAACTCCTAGATCTCGGTGGCCATATTTGGAAACGCATTGTTACTGAGAACGATGTTGTTGACCTAGAACCGGAGGAGGGTTGGGCTGGTGCCATCATCCAACTCGGAGAAGACCCGGAACGAGGATGGGCGATTATTCGGGCGCTTCGCAGAAAAGATGTTCCTACCGAACCAGTAATGCTTCTTATCAAAGGAAATCAGCTTCATGAGCTGCAATTGCGTGACGAACTCTTTGATGATTTCTGTTTAGACCCTTTTCATCCTAAAGAACTAGAAGCTCGCCTAACCCACTTATTTGCCAGCGAATTAGATATCAGTATTTCCGACCTCATTGAATACGGTCCCTTAGTAATTAACCTCGAAACATACGAAGCCGTGGTCGAGGGCCAACCTCTCGATTTGACCTATATGGAATATGAACTACTTCGTTTCTTAGCAGTAGCTCCTGGTCGTGTGTTCACACGAGAAATCCTGCTTAACAGAGTTTGGGGCTACGAATACTATGGCGGAGCCAGAACTGTCGACGTTCACGTACGCCGCTTGAGAGCCAAATTAGGTGAAGAGAACGCTAACTTGATTCAGACGGTTCGAAGTGTTGGTTACAGATTCGGAAAATCACGCTGGCAATAACACTTTTAGATGGGCAACCGATTGTTTCTTAATAGTTTGTCTCTACAAGGCTGCTTCCTTCATGTCGCTCTTCAGCATCACGTTTTAGCATCCCACCCATTAACGCAGCCAGAGCCGCAAGGCTCATCGGTATTATAAATGGGCTTAGCAACAACAAAGCCGCCATTACTATTCCACCTGCCATGACATTGATAGTAGCGAATTCGTGAAGCGAAATCATGATCTGGCTCTAATCCGATACTGCACCTAAGCCAATAAGCGTTGTGTTCATTTGATCTCACTCGATGCAGCGTTGAAAACCGCAACAATTTTTCGACCAGTTAAGCCTCTAGCTACTAACACCAATTCTCCAAACTGACTGTTCAAAAAAGGAGCAACTAATACCCTAATGCCGTCAATTTCATGGATTATGTAACCTGAAATATCTTTGCCCTTTCGTGCAATGTCGACCGACATTTGCGATGTTTCAGGACTTCAACCAGATGTTGGAGCTATCCAATCGATAACTACCGCCTGGGTCCGGCGAGAGATCAAAGATTTTACTTTCGAGCTAACAGATACTTTCATATAAACCTCAGGCCGAACAATAAACTAATGCAGGTTCGACTGTCGAACTTAGTAAGCATGAATTACAAGCCTCACCCAGTTGTCACAAGAATTAAGTTCTTCTCAGGCTTCAACGTGCTGATTTACTTCTTCCCAAGATTGACGAAAATTCGATCACCAACCATCATCAACCAACTAATATCTATTATTTAACAAAGTTTAAACTTTCACGAATTCGGTCGACATCAAAAATCAAAGCAAACCGAACCTAGGACATATTTTGTTATAAAAATAAATTATGCAGAGCCCAAGTGTGCAAAACCTTCTATTTCCACGAGTCCACCTAGAGGAAGAGCTCTAACTGCGATTGCCGATCTCGCTGGCCGATGATCCCCAAAGGCTTCCGCATATGCAGAATTTATGACCGAAAAATTACCTATATCTGTCATAAACACAGTGCATTTAGCTAAATTTTCAAGAGTCGCACCATGCCCTGTTAAGACGGCCAACATATTGACTAACGCTTGAGCAGTTTGAGCTTCAACGCCTTCTACCAGTTCCCCATCTTTGACTCCAAGTTGACCTGATACGAAAAGTAAATCGCCTGCCCGATAGGACGCTGAATAGTGAGCTATTGGTTTCGACATAAATGTTTTGTTCCTTTTATATTCATTTCGAGTGGGCTTTGATTTGCTCTAACAGTATGAAGTTGTATTTGACTTGAGCTTTCTACTTACACATTCTCGTTAGAAACAGTTATAAAAATACGTCGCTCTAAGGCAAACCTGTCTTGATTAAAGAGTAACTCAGTTTTAATCAGTAGCGAAGTTCCGTCTCAATCACCCTCACATGCAGTAGATTTTCGATGGTGCGGAAATCAATTTGGATGCCTGATTCGATGAGTAGGCGCCGTTTCCTGACAATCAGTGCGGCTGGAATAGCCGGGGCAATCGCCACGACTGGGTGTGGGTTCACCCGCTCAGAAAATCAATTCAGTCGAGCTGCAACAAAATGGTTCTCTGATCAGACAGTTCTTGCAAACGCTGGTCCACAGCGAACAATCTGGTCATTTCGAAACGAAGACGGCAACTTAGGAGATTCAGCACCAGAAAAAATATCAGTAGAGGTCATCAATCCTTCTGGAGAAACAATTCAAAAGTCAGAAGCAACTCGACATATAGATGGAGTAGCCCTGCCTTATTACCCCGTAAACGCGATATTTCCTGCAGTTGGTATTTATGAATTTCGTTTCCAAACCCCCAACCACGGGAATTATGTGGGTTTCACAAGCCCAGAATCAAAAAATTCAAGTTCAATTTTTTGGCCCGGGGACTCATTTCCATCCCTTAAGACCCCTACCAATGATGACAGCGCTGGTGTTTCAATAATTTGCACACGTAATCCAGTTTGCCCGTTTCACAAAATATCGCTTGATACTTCATTAGACGGAGCCAGACCAACTCTCCTAATCGCTAGCACACCGGCTTTTTGCGGCACTACTTGGATGTGTGGTCCAGTCCTAGAAATATTGATAAAAGAAATTGATGCCTCTAATAAAGAAATCGACGTAATACATACCGAGGTTTATGCAAATCCTAATTCGGCTGATCTTGGGGAACTGGCTCCGATTATTAAAGCGACGGGAGTTGCTTACGAGCCATTTATTTTTTTGATTAATAGCGATGGCAAAGTATTGAAACGTCTGGACCACATCTGGGATAGGCGCGAACTCCAAGAACTTTTACTTATCGCATAAAAATATTTATGGCATTAAATATTAATGGATGACCCCGAGAAGGTCACCCATTAATAAAATTAACTAAGTATTTCCACTCGCTGTCTAGCTAAACGAGCTACCGCAACCACAAGTTCGCTGAGCATTCGGATTGTCGATAGCAAAACCAGATCCCATTAGCCCATCCTTAAAATCTAAGGTAGCTCCTTCAAGAAGTTGTGCACTCATCGGATCAGAAACTACCCGAATGTCCCCATACGCCTGGAACAGGTCATCGCTTTCCGTCTCACTATCAAAAAACATTTCGTAACTGAAACCCGAACAGCCGCCCGGTCGAACAGCAACTCGCAACGCCAAATCAGCATCACCTTCTGCTTCAATAAGTTCTTGTACTTTCACAGCTGCTACATCAGAGAGAGTGATCATCGGTGTTCTCCATTTCTTCTATCTTTAGTGTAACCGCTCTTTAGGCTCACTTCACAGGAACACACACTTAAGGTTAACGATCGCCACAACAACGCTAACCTCAATAATATGAGCAAAACTCAGGTTGACGACGATGTAATCATCGGGCTGTTGCGCGGAGTCATTGATCCTGAGCTTCATGACAACATCGTCGATCTTGGAATGGTCAGGTCCGCTTACCGTGAAAACTCGACTGCTCATATCACGATCGCTCTAACCACAGCTGGGTGCCCCCTCCGGGCGACAATAAAAAGAGACTGTGAAACTCGTGTTAAATCACTGCCGGGTATCGAAAAAGTAAAACTTCACTGGGACGAATTAAACGCTAAAGAAAAAGCGCGCGTTATGGAACGCGCCCGAAAATACGCTCGTGATAATGCGTCTCCAACCGAAATACAACCCACAACAAGGGTTCTATCTATTGCCTCAGGTAAGGGCGGTGTAGGCAAATCCTCAGTCACCGTAAATATTGCTGCTTCTCTCGCTAACAGAGGGTTCACAGTAGGTGTCCTTGACGCGGACATTTGGGGATTTAGCGTTCCGCGGATGCTGGGCCTCGATTCTCGACTCGAAGCAAAAATTATTGATAGTGATTCAACGCGCCCAAAAATTATTCCCGAAGAACGCTCAGAAGGCAGCGGCGTTCTGAAAGTTGTCTCGACAGGATTAATGGTGGATACCGAAGACACCGCCCTCATGTGGCGCGGCTTAATGCTCGCAAAAGCAGTTGAGCAGTTTCTTCGCGACGTGCAATGGGGTTACCTAGATTACCTATTAATTGATATGCCACCTGGAACCGGTGATGTGCAGATGGCTCTTGCGCGCCTTCTTCCACAAGCTGAAATGATAGTTGTAACGACTCCTTCATTAAGCGCCCAAAAAGTTGCTGTTAGAGTCGCCGACATGGCACGAAGGAGCCACATGCCAATTCTTGGTGTTATCGAAAATATGTCTGCCTTTGTTACGCCAGACGGCACTAGCTGGCCAGTTTTCGGTGAAGGTGGCGGGGTTCGTTTAGCAACCGAGATTGATGTCCCGCTCCTTGGCTCTATTCCTTTAGAACCAAGTGTTTCTGCAGGCGGTGACAATGGAACACCTGTATCTACAAGCAACACCGGTGCAGCCGCTACAGCTTTCAACCAAATAGTTGAGCGCTTAGTATCGGACATCGCTCCGCCTCTTGACTTAAGCAGTTGCTCTGCGCACACGATAAGTGAAGTTTCAGTTTCCGTGGGAAATCCTCGTAAATAACTATCGCGTCAGTTACTGAGTTGACCCCTCGCCCGGAGGATTAGCCAAGGCATCTTCATAGCCGGCTTCACCCGGCATGTAAACCTCAGTGCCATTCTCAGTTGTAGCAATAGCAGGCAAAATTGCGGGGATCTCACTTAAAGAGTCAGCCCAAGCCATTGCCTCATCCACGCTTGAACAAGCCAAGAGTGGCTCTAAATTAGCAACAGTAGGCATAATCATTTCGAATTTTCCCTCGCTATGCAGTCTCTGTGCCTCTGCCGGAGTGATCCAGCAACTTTCAACAGTTTCGCCACCATCATGAAGAGGTTCTTGCTCCTCGGGGGAACGTGCTAAAAAAAAGCGCGTGTCAAAGCGCTTAGGCGGACCTATAGGCGTTATCCAATGGCTGACATATCGCAAGTCATTTAGATCGAGATGCAATCCTTCTTGTCGACACATGTCACGGAGATTTAGACTTCCATCGTAAACCCGGCTTCGGTATCCTTCGAACCTCTCATAAGTCTTAGGTTCGTTAAAGCTCATGACAACACCATCGCGTCTAGCAAGCAGAACCCCTGCTTCTTCAAAACATTCACGAATTGCCGCTACCCAATAGGACAGACCAGCGGACTCGATGCTCATAAGCTGAGAAGCTTTCATATCATCTAGGCCAACACAAATATCCTCTAGAGATGATTCCTTTGAGTCCGAAACGTCTACTGCACCTCCAGGGAAAACAAACTGTCCTGGTACAAAAACGGACTTAGGATTACGTCGTAACATAAAGACTTCAAGGCCGTCAGCAGCGTCTCTCAGCAACATCACCGTGGCAGCTTTACGAACAGGAAATGGCACAGAAACACTCACTACTCTTCACCTGGTACATCAAATTGATTTAGTTCGCTATTAATATTATTTGGCGGTGTTGATCTATTCCCTTGAGTATCAATTACTCCACCAAGCCTTCCTTGAAATTTTTGTTTCAAAAACTTTATCACTACCGAACGTATAGGGCTTATCAACAAAGCCATCCCAATAGCATCCGTTAGAAAGCCCGGAGTCAACATCAAGACGCCAGCAACTAGCACTGCTAATCCTGTAACCAGCTCGTCCCCAGGCATTTCTCCTGCCGACATTCGAACTTTTGCTCTTCGGATAAGACTTAAGCCTTGGCGTTTAACGAGCCACGCGCCAATAAAACTATCCAGAATGAGAATCGCCAAAGTAGAGGAAATACCCAAAAAGGCCCCAACCTTTATAATCAAAAAGAGCTCGGCTATAGGCACCAAAATAAACAAAACAAATAGAACAGACACTCCTAGAATCTTACCTTCTAAGAGCTCTGAGTGATCTCTTACTCAAATTTCATGGCCTAACAGGGTATTACGGCTCTATCATTCACGAATGTGCACCCTCCATCCGTTGATGCTCTAGCCCGATCCATCAGTGATATCGATTTGCCACAGCCACTACTTGTGGATGCGGCACGTTTAGCGATTGCATCAGGTGACCCAGAATCAGCTCGACAGCAGGCCGAACTTCTATATCGTTCTCTTCTGGGCCCTACGATTAACGCAACCGGGGTGCTTCTCCACACCAACTTAGGTCGAGCTCAATTTGGATACTCACAATCGCCCCGAGCAACGAACCTGGAGTTCGATCTCATTTCAGGCAAACGCGGCTCGCGTTCAGAACACGCCGGAAAACTTATTGCTAAGTTAATTGGAGCAGAATCCGCAATCGTCGTAAATAACTGTGCGGCTGCGGTCACTTTAGTTCTAGCAGCATTAGCCACGGATAAAGGAGTTGCCGTTTCTCGCGGAGAACTCGTGGAAATCGGTGGAGGATTTCGAGTGCCAGAGATAATTAGCCAGTCAGGCGCTCGATTAATTGAAGTTGGAACAACAAACAGAACTCGTCTACAAGACTACGCATCTGCAAAAGAAATTTACGACGCTGCATTACTCCTTAAGGTTCATCCTGCGAATTACCGCATTACTGGTTTCACTGAAGAAACTTCAGTTCAGCAACTCGCCACCCTTGACCTTCCATTGGTTGTGGATTTGGGATCAGGGTTACTAGATGAAGCCTGCTCTTGGCTTAGAGACGGTAAACCTGATTGGCTAAAAGAAGAGCCAGGAGCTAGGCAAACACTCCAAGCCGGTGCAGATTTAGTTATGTTTTCCTGTGACAAACTCCTCGGCGGCCCACAGGCCGGCATCATTGCGGGCCGTTCCGACCTTATTGCAGCTTGCTCCGCACATCCTTTGATGCGCGCTTTCAGGGCGGGAGGTTTAATTCTCTCCGCCCTGCAAGAAACTGCTATCGCCTATCTTCGTCGCGATGGAGACGCTATTCCATTTTGGAAAATGGTCCAAACTCCTCTAGACGAACTAGAAAAACGGGCTAACGCTCTTGAGGTTGGCACGCTTTTGGCTACAAACGCTGTTGCTGGAGGGGGAGCTCTACCTGGAGCTAAAATTCCTTCTTTCGGTGTAATGCTTCAAGGCGATCACGCAGCGACTTTACGTGCTCAGAACCCTCCGATAATTGCTCGAGTAAATGAAAACACAACGATTATTGATATGCGAACGATCTCAGAGGAAGACGATTCGCTTGTTTCCCAGGCGCTGAAGAAATGCATATAATCGCTACTGCTGGACACGTTGATCATGGCAAATCAACTTTAGTTCGAGCGTTAACTGGAACTGACCCCGACCGTTTAAGGGAAGAGAAAGAGCGAGGTCTCACCATCGATCTCGGCTTCGCGTTCACAGAGTTGCCTTCTGGCAGGCAAATTTCATTTATAGATGTACCCGGACACATCAGGTTTTTGAAAAACATGCTTGCAGGAGTTGGGTCAGTCGACGCATGCATATTTGTTGTTGCGGCGCCAGAAGGCTGGAAACCGCAATCAGAGGAACACTTACGGATCCTGGAACTCTTGGGCATCACACATGGAATTGTTGTTCTAACACAAACAGGTTTAGTCGACGAAGAGACTATCGAAATAGCAAAAATGGACGTAGAAGAACGGACAATAGGAACTTTTCTCGAATCAGCTCCTATTATTTGTGTCGATTCAATCAGTAGAAACGGGTTGGATAGCCTTCTCCTGGCCATCGACAATATGACCGAAACAGCACCTTCAGCACCTGATGTTAAGCGTCCCCGTCTATGGATTGACCGGGCGTTTGCTGCAGTTGGTGCCGGCAGTATCGTTACCGGAACGCTCACGGGAGGAAAACTAAGAGTCGACGATGAATTAACTCTTTCGCCCGGGGATTTAAAAGCCAGAATACGTGGAATACAAACTCAAGGCCAAAAGCGAACCAAAATTGGCCCAGGACACAGAGTGGCCCTTAATCTTGCAGGTATCGATCACCATCATCTATCTCGCGGTGTCGCTCTCATCAACGACGAAAAGTGGCATCGAACTAATCGAATAGACGCTGAACTAACAGTATTAAAAAATCTTGGACACGATATTTCCAGAAGAGGCGCCTACGCCATTTACATTGGATCCGGAGAATGGGCAGTGAAGCTGAGGGTCCTCGGTCCCAGCGAACTCACTCCCGGGATGACCGGAAATGTCCGTATCTTCTTACCCTCCAAACTCTCTCTGATGCCCGGAGACCGATTCATACTTCGAGAATTCGGTAGAGACGAAACAGTGGGTGGAGGTATCATTCTCGACGTTGACCCTCAACTAAAAGCTTCAGAATCAGCCCCTGATTTAACTACAGACCGAGTCATCAGTGAACGAAAATGGGTTAAAGCTGATGAGCTCGAACGGCTTACTGGAGAAAAACGCGACCCTATTCTCGGAAATTGGATAGCTCTTCCAGAAACAATAGAACAATTACGTTTAACGGTCTATGAACTCGTAGACAAGGCAGGCGCAACAGGCCTAGACATAGCGCAACTAGATGAGCGTCAACGCTTAATTTTACCTACACTTTCCGATATCACTGTTGCAGACGGAAGAGCGCGACAAGCAGAGTTGGCAAATGTCTTAGATAATCATCCAATAATTTCTCAACTTCAAAACAATCTTTTTTCACCAGAACTTCCCGACGACTTCCATCGAGATGAGTTACGCCAACTAGTGCAGAAAGGTTTAGTAATTCAAAGCGAAGGAATATTTTTTTCTGCTTCTGCTATCGATCTAGCTGCAACACTGCTTGCAAATCTTTTTTCTTCGAAACCTCAGGGTGTAACCGTTGCAGAAATCAGAGATGCTTTGGGAACAACACGAAAATTCGCGCTACCCCTGTGCGCTCATTTTGATCGCACAGGCATAACCCGTCGTCGTGACGACTTACGATTACCCGGACCACGACTACCTAATTTTTAGCAATACTTAAGAAGCTTCAACCTCAAGAAGCAAAAGCATTTGCCTACGTTCGGCTTCATTTTTGCCACCCCAGATGCCATGAGGCTCTCTAATCTCCAACGCATAGCTTAAACAGTCACCAATGACGGAGCATTGGGAACAAATATTTCGGGCTTTTGCTTCTCGTTTTAATTTTTCACTTTTACGTTCAAAGCGCGGTGGCGGGAAAAAAACTGTTGCCTGTGGCCCTCGACATGCGGCCTTATGTTCCCAACTGTCATCTACCAGTGCTGCCATTTACCTGTTCCCCTCTCCCCAAGAGGCACAATAAACGCAGTTGAAACACTATTACAAGTCAAAAATCAAAAAACGATTCAATTTTTGAAAAACGCTCTCGTGATATACATCTGAAACCGTTTTAGCCTTCTGATCAAGACTGATCAGTTTTTCGCATTTCTCTATAATCAATTGCAGCGCCGTCTTCTGGTTCCACTTCTAGAATGACCCCTTCGATCCCAACGATCCGAGCTGTTTCGCCATTCTCTATTGGGGTGAGCCTGTTCACGCGTGCTCTCCATTGAGCATCACGGAATAGTATAATTCCATCCGGAGTTATGTCTGTTACTGCCACGCCCATCTCACCAATCATCCATTCTCTGCCGAGCGTGCTAGTCCCATAACGAGTTCTGATCAACGCTGGCATTCCAGACAGAATAAAGAAAATAGTTAACCCAATTCCACAAACTAAGGGAACCCAGCTGGTCGTATGTGCCCCAAATAGAAATAGTGATCCGATAACTAAGAGAACGGAACCAGCAAAAGTCCAAAACCTTGGAATACCCGTCTGTAGATCAACCGAAAAACCGAACATAGAGGCAACCAGAGCGATCAACGCCCATATTCGGACATCAAGTATCCCTAACCCATATGAACTGAGCATTAAAGATACGGCTCCTACACCACCAGCAACACCGATTCCACCAGTAAAGAAGTCCAAAAGGATCATTGAGAGTCCTATTAGAAGCAGTAAATAAGCTACTGCAGGGCTCGCGACGGTATGGAAGAGCTGGTCTATAAGAGACAACTTGCTAAACGTAATGCTTACATCATCAGCAACGCCACGCTGAATCAAACCATCAGCACGTTCGATCTCAACTGAAATCTTCGGAATTATTTTTTCATCTTCTAGCGCTAGTAGAAACTCTCCCAGTGTAGGAGAAACCACATCTACCAAACCAAAATCAACTGCTTCCTCTCCCTTCCATCGTCGGTTCCGTAATTCAGCGGTAACAGACAAGAGCGAATTCTCTACCTCGCTATACCGCCCTATTTTACTACCTGGAGCTATTCCAGAAAAACCAGCGACACTCACGATATGAGCGGATCCTCCTTGAGCGGTGGCTCCGCTTTGCCCGATCCATACCCCAACAGGAATAATTGAATTTTCAAGATTCTCTAATAGCTTTTTTAATCTTGTTTCACCCACTGTTGAGCCAGGACTATTGATTTGCAGAACTATAGCTAAGGCACCATTTGACTGTGCTTGCTCCAGTTGTGACTCAATATAAGAAATTTCGATTGGGTCGATTAAGCCACTTACTTCTATAACCGCAACGATCCTACGGGAGGAAGAATCAGCCTCAGCCGCATCTAACGGTTCCACTAAAATTGGTGAAAGTACAAGTGCACCAAATATAACGCCCAGCGCTACTAAGAATCTCATTACGCTTATTCGCTCCTAGGGATTAGCACCTGTGGGTTTATCACAGGCTACAGAGACCTCGAGTAATGACCTATGTCTTATGTCTTCCGTATCTTGAATAGGTTACGCAACGCACTCAGATGCTTAACTAGCGCTAGTCTGAATAACCGTGACGAAAGTGCTCCTTGCAAGTGATGCTAACTGGGTGATCGACGAAGTAAGTGCAGCTCTAAGCGACCCCGGCACAGAATTAAGTGTCCTACGTGCAGGAGTGGATGTTCGACCAGCCGTATCGCTATCTAAACCTGACCTAGTCATTCTTGATTTGCAGATTGGAAACATGGGAGGAATGGCTACTTGTCTTGATCTCAGGCTGGAGTCAGAAGTCGGGCGTTTGCCCTATGTCCCTGTTCTCATCTTGTTGGATCGCACGGCAGACCTGTACCTTGCTCAACAAGCCAAAGCAGACGGCTGGCTTGTAAAGCCAATTGATGCATTTCGATTAAAAATGGCTGCTGTGAAGCTGCTCTCAGGAGAAAAAATGTCTGCTGTGTCCGAGGCGCCTAAAACAGTTCCTGTCGAAGCGCCCCCAATCGATCAAACTAGCGACTCTGATATCGAACTCTCAGAATCACCCTAATTTCGTTAATTACATGGTCTGGCACTATCGTCAGATGTTCACGAGTTGATCGCGGGCAGTAGCGCAGGTTGGTAGCGCGCTTCGTTCGGGACGAAGAGGTCGTGGGTTCAAATCCCGCCTGCCCGACCATCTCAAAAAATTTTACACTTTATAGTTAACGATAAGATTATTGAGCAAACTAAATTTTGGTGCGTAAAAAGTATTTTACGCACCTACTAACCTTCCATATCCTTAAGAATCGACTGATAGGTCTTACTTTCCTGAACTGCAGCTACCGCCGCAAGGATTACTCGCCCTTCCGAAACACCCTTAAGTCCCCGTACCTTTATTTCTTCTGCCATCGGGAAAAGCGAAATATTTAGTCTTGCTGCCATAGATATAGTCTCGCAAAAGGGTGGTACAGCAAGATCCTACAATTTTGATTATTCCCTATTTTTGGGAAGAGTAAAAGCGATCGGGAATGCTGCCAACGCAACTACTATTAACCATGACAACGCTGCTCGAATGCTTCCCATCTGTTCGGCCAAGGTTCCGACTACCGGTTGCGCTAAGGCTGACATAAGGCCAGAAACACCAAAAACGGCTCCAACGGCTGCACCTGTTTGTTTTGGTCCAGCTAGCTGACTTGCGTATGCCAATGAAACCGGAAATAACGAAAACCCGAACAAAGATATCAAAGCTATAGCTACTAGTGACATGGCACCGTTGCTAACTGCGAAGCATGCGACTGACAAAATTGTGCCAACAATTGCGTACATGAAAACAGTACGCCCGCCTATCCGATCATAAATTCTTCCACCAATTGGTTGCGCTAAAGTTCCTACCAACAATACAGAAGAAAGCGCCAAGCCAGCTCTTTGTCCAGTCCAGCCCTCATCCACCAACATTTTCACCGCAAAAGTAAGAAAACTTCGCATCACCACACTCAATAGGCCAAATGCCACAGCTACCCGAACAAGTTCTTTCGTCATCGCCCCCGTTAAAGTTGCCGAC
>CAJJCB010000023.1 GCA_905182565.1 Acidimicrobiaceae bacterium
CCATTTGTGTTGCAAGAGAGAATGTGTGAGTATCTCCATGACTGTGCTCTGTGCCGTAACAATACGCACCGACTAACTCAGTTTCACGATGCCAAAGGCCTGTGAGGTTCATTTCAACCTCGTTTGGCATACCTAGGAGAACGACTCGCCCTCTTGGACGGGTAAATCCGATGGCATCAGTTATAGATTTAGAAGAACCGACAGCGTCAATGGTGACGTCAACGCCTGAACCCAGAGTTGAACCAATAACTCTAGTCCCCGCTAAACGTCTTATTGAACGGCCTAACTCATCTGGGACAACAGTTAAATCTGCGCCGAGCATCTGAGCAATTTTATGCTGATGGGGATAACGGGCGGCAACGATAATAGTATTCACTTTTGTAAATTGACGTAAGGCAGCCACAGCAAGCAAACCCATAGTTCCAGCACCGATTACAGCAACTGTTGCACCATCAGGTACATCGCCACGTAAAACAGCGTGAATGGCTGCTGCTGCAGGCTCAACCATGACAGCTGACTCATCAGTCAGTTTCTCATCGATTACATGCAGCTGTGATTGATGGGCCGCAAAAACTTCTGACCAGCCGCCCCCGGTACTTGAACATGAACCGGTTTGAAGTCCTGGCTCCAGATTTCCTGAGATGAGATGCCCGTAATCATTACCGTCGGCTTGTGCAGCACCGGGCCAAGCTGGAACCTCGCCTCGAGTTTCAGGGCCAAGAACAGGTTCTAAAATAACTCTAGTTCCATCAGGTCTTTCGCCAACTACTTCATGACCTGGGACAAATGGAAAAGAAGCAAGCGACTCGAAGTATCGTGAAGCCTGACCATCAACAGTGGCCAAATCTGAACCGCAAATACCAGCTAAACGAACCTTTACGTGCTCCCACCCAGGTCCAGGAAGTGCCGGCGGCTCAGTTTGAATGAGTTTGAGCGGCCCTAAAGAAGCACCTGCACCAGGTTTCAAACGTGAGGCAACCATCGCCGTCGCGTACCGAGCTTCTTTACGAGAAAAAAGTAAAGCATCCATTAGTAAGGAAGGTAGTTCTTTGGGTCACGTATTACATTATTTATACGAACTTCGAAATGTAAATGTGGTCCAGTTGAAAGGCCAGAAGAACCAACTTCGCCAATGGTCTGGCCTTGTTGGACTTTCTCACCCGAACGAACTTTTCTACTATTTAGATGCGCATACAGAGTTGTAAAACCATCTCCATGATTGATGACTATGTAACGTCCGAACCCTTTGGAATAAGAAGCTGTTTCAACGACACCCGAATGGGCAGCCCAAACTGGATCATTGTATGTGGCATCAAAATCTACACCTTCATGTCGCCTTGACTGGCGTAAAATTGGGTGCCACCGCCAACCATAACCAGATGTGATTGGGCTAGAAGATGGGAGAATCATACTGTAAGGAGAAATTTGATCCTGACTGTAGAAAACTTTACGTGCTTGGAGCGCAGCTAGCTCAGCTCGGAGTGCACGTATGGTATCAACAAGACCCTCTTCGACGTCGTCCATTTCTTCTAGCTGCTCAGATAGAGCATACATATCGGCACGGAGTCGGCTCCGTTCACCTGCTTGGTTTTTTTGTGTCCGTTCAAGCTCAGCCAAAATGTCTACAAGAGCAGATGAGTCAGCCGACGACTTTGCTGTACCTGAGTCGATAATTGGTAAATCACCCCAACCAAATTTCATTTCCAATGTTGGATCCTGAGGAAATATTTCAGAGTTAGTCTTCGTTGCTAAAAGTAAAAGCGCTTCTCGATCTATACCTGAGGAGTCTTGAAGAGCGGCGTCTCCTTGTGATGACCTAGACAGGGAATTTACATAATTCGTTACGGCTTGATCAACCGCTTTTTTGAGAACTAATTGAGAATACTCTCTACCTATTGTTGCCTGATCAGCGAGATTCGTGAATTGTGAAAACACTCGCCGAGCATCGGATTCAAGTTCAGTAAAGCGTTCCATTTGTTCATCTATTTTCGCATCAATTATAAGTAAGTGATCCACAAAATATTTGTCATCTAACTCAAGTGAAGCTAACTCTTCCTCTAAGCCAACAGAAAAATCAATAGGAGGACCTAAAAGCGAAATGTCGAAGAAATCTGGTGTTACAGCTAATGCATGCGTCGAAGTTCCTAGTATCAAAGCAACCGTTATCAAGAGTTTTGTAGCAACGCGAGCCATATAAATCTGCGCACTCCAATGTAGTTATACTGAACTTTTATGAGGGTACCGGCTGTGCGGTAGGAAAGACATTCAGCTAGGTAACCGGCGCCGTGACCTTGTTATTGATTTCGGTGGTGATCCGTTCGATAAACGAATCGATCGTTATGTCTCTTTCGACGCTGCCACCTCGCGGGTTCACACCAGCAGTGCTGTTAGCGACGTCGTCATCGCCGACCACGAGTATGTATGGAATTTTTTCTAGCTTTCCTTTGCGTATTCGTGCACCCAACGGATCATCAGCTTCTATGACTTCAGATCGAACTCCGTTGGCTTTTAACTGTGTGACAACCGAAGCCGCATAGTCATCATGATCAGCGCGGACTCCCAGAACTTGAACTTGAGTTGGTGAAAGCCATGTAGGGAAAGCGCCATTATAATGTTCGAGCAGAACCCCAAAAAAACGTTCAATCGATCCGAAAAGAGCTCGATGCAACATGATTGGTCGGTGACGTTCTCCGTCTTGTCCGACGTAAGTCAAATCGAATCGTTCGGGAAGATTAAAGTCACATTGGATAGTTGAGAGTTGCCAGGACCGGCCGATTGCGTCTTTAACGTCAATATCAATTTTGGGTCCATAAAAAGCCGCGTCGGCATCTTTTATCGCATATTCGAGGCCATGTCGATCAAGGGCTTCTCGAAGAGCCTCAGTGGATTTATCCCAAATTGCGTCGTCCCCAACATATTTTTCGGGGTCTTTAGTTGACAGGTTGAAAGTGAAGTCCTCGAAACCGAAAGCGCGAAGAACTGAGAGTACGAAGTCAAGCAGCGAAGTAATTTCATCTAAAAGCTGCTCTGACGCTACGTATAGATGACTGTCATCTTGGGTGAACCCCCTGATACGCATCAAGCCATGTAAGGTCCCGGAACGTTCGTAGCGGTATACGGTACCGAGCTCAAAAAGACGTAAGGGGAGCTCTTTGTAGCTTCGTTGACCGTGTCCGAAAATAAGACAGTGCATCGGACAATTCATAGGCTTCGGGTAGTACGTCCCATTGTCCATTTCCATGGCTGGGTACATGCCGTCAGCGTAGAAATCTAGATGTCCCGAAGTTTGGAATAGCCGTTCGTTTGCGAGGTGCGGAGTGTAGACAAATTCGTAGCCGCCTTCTTCGTGGCGTTGACGACTGTAGTCTTCCATTATTTTGCGGATAGCTGCGCCCTTGGGATGCCATACAGCTAGACCGCCGCCAAGTTCTGTCGGGAAACTCAGAAGATCGAGTTCGGTTGCTAATTTGCGATGGTCTCGTTTAGCAGCTTCTTCGAGCCGTTCTAAGTGCTGTTTCAGTTCTTTTTTAGAGGACCAAGCGGTGCCGTAGATACGTTGAAGCATTTGACGCTTCTCGTCACCTCGCCAGTACGCACCGGCGACTCTCATCAGCTTAAAGTGACCGAGGTAGCCGGTGTCGGGGACATGTGGACCGCGGCAAAGGTCCACAAAGTCGTCAGTGTTTCGGTAGGTGGTGATAACACCACCCTCAGGGCCAGACATCGGATCATCTGCTTCACCATCTAAAATTTCGAGTTTGTAAGGATGGTTAGCGAATAGTTCATTCGCTGCAGCTCTATCGACTTCTGATCTAATGAAAGGCTGTTTCCGTCCAACAATTTCCCTCATTTTTGATTCAATAGTAGCAAGGTCATCATCGTTGAACGTTTGATCACCGGGAAGATCAAAGTCGTAGTAAAACCCGTCTTGAATCGGAGGGCCGATAGAAAAAGTAGCTCCTGGGTACAAACTCAGCACTGCTTGTGCGAGAACGTGTGCAGTTGAGTGCCGAAGCACTTCGATGCCTTCATCAGAGTTAGGGAAAATTAAAGAGACCTGAGAGTTGTTTGGTAGAGCTGTATTTAAGTCTATTTGGATTCCATCAGCTACAGCGATTAGCGCTTCTCGGGCAGCGCGGCCGCCTATGTCTGCTGCTAGATCTGCGCCGGTTGATTTTGGTGCGAGATGTCTTTCAGATCCATCAGGTAAAATTATTACTAGATCAGAAATCATAGTTGGTCTTGTCGTCTCACTTCAAAATCATGTCGGTAGTTGAAGCGTTATCGCCTCCTAAACCAAATACTAAGTTCATAGTTAAGATGAGAAGGCCGATACCCACAAGAACCCAAATTTGGTCGCTTTTTTGGAAAGATTTGAATTTGCCCATGGGTTTCCATTGCTCGCCAGGGTCTTTGAGAGCTTGCTCATTAACTTTTCGGGTATCACCATCAGACATTTGAACTCCCAACGCACGAACTCACAGCATCGCACCTGAATCAGTGCGTCGCCAATTTCAAAGTGTATTAGATAATAAGAGCTAAATTACTAAACGAGAATAGAGTCCGGACCGAGAAGTACCCGTAACTCTCCAGCTAGCCCATTGGCCGCATCTACTCTGTACTCATCTGGGAGCTGAACCGTTTGGTTTCCAAGGCCGAGGAGGACTTGGGAATCTCCGGGGTGCGATGAAAGCAAACTTTTTAGTTCTGTGATGAGTGTGTCGTTAATAAGGTGAGATGGGACTGATATGCGTATTGGTTGCGAGCCTTTTTTTACTTGGAAATGTTGGAATCTGTTTACAATAAATTTGGGTTCATCATCGCGTCCGTCGAGTCGGCCAGTAGCTAAAACAACCGTGTCATCTTCGAGCATCTGACCGTATTCGCTCATAGTTCTTGGGAAGACCATTACTTCGATTGAAGTTTGAAGATCTTCCAAAGTGAAGACGGCCATCAGGTCACCATTACGGGTGTATTTGCGTTGAAGGTTAGTGATAACACCTCCTAGGACAATCATTGGATCACGGCCATCTTCTGATGGGGGCTGAGCGGTAGCATCTGCGATCGTACAATCGGTTGCTCGCCTGAGGGACGCCTCGGAGCCCATTAATGGGTGACTGGAAACGTAAAGTCCCAGCATCTCTTTCTCCCAGGTGAGCATAGTTTTTTCATCGACCTCAGTGATCGGGATCTCAATTTTTTCTGTGAAACCGCCATCGCTTGACGCGGCATCGAGTTCCCCGAACAAAGTTTGAATTCCCATGTCTGCTTCGCGACGTCGACTTACTGTTTGGTCAATGATTTGGCTACTGACCATCATCAGCCCTTGTCTACTGTGCCCACAGGACTCGAAAGCGCCAGCTTTAGTTAGTGCTTCAATCGAACGTCGATTCAAAATTTGAGTTGGGACACGTTCACAGAAGTCATAAAAGTCTTTGTAAGGACCGTTAGCTTTGCGTTCTTCGACTATTGGAGTTACGACTCCTTCACCCACATTCCTGACCGCTGAAAGCCCGAATGGGATAACCCCATCTTTGGAAGAGAAATCTACTTCACTATTATTTATGTCTGGGATTTTGACTGTGATCCCCGCCTGGCGGCAGTCATTTAGATAAATACCTGCTTTATCAAGATTGTGTTTAACGCCGGTCAGCACAGCAGCCATAAATTCGACTCTGTAGTTAGCCTTTAAATAAGCGGTCTGATAGGAGATAAGTCCGTAACCGAACGCATGGCTTTTGTTGAACGCGTAATCTGCGAATGGTTCAATAATGTCGAAGAGTTGAGTGCCCAGCGCCTCTTCGTAACCTGACGCTACGGTACCTTCGACAAATTTCACACGGTGTTGAGCGATGAGGTCCCGCTTTTTTTTGCCGCACGCTTTCCTGAGATCGTCTGCTTCAGAAAGTGTGTAGCCAGCTATGCGTTGAGCTACCCGCATCATGGCTTCTTGGTAAATCATTAATCCGTAGGTGTCGCCGAGAATTTCTGCAAGGTCGGCGTGTGGTAGATCGATGGGCTTTCGACCATTTTTGCGATCCGCGTAATCGTTGTGCATGTTTGCAGCCATAGGGCCGGGCCGGTACAGAGCAACTAGTGCAGCTACATTGTCGAACTCTGTCGGGGCGAGGCTCCTCATTAATGCTCTCATAGGGGTTGATTCCAGTTGGAAAACGCCTAGTGAGTCACCGGCTTTGAGTAGCTGGTAGGTGCGTTCATCATCAAGGGTCACATTGTCTATGTCGACGGTTACGCCTCGGCCAGATTTTATTAGCTTCAGTGTTTCATCGATAATTGAAAGAGTTCTCAAGCCGAGGAAATCCATTTTTAGGAGCCCGAGTTCTTCAACTCCGTTCATTTCGTACTGAGTGACCACCGGCGCGTCTTCAGGTGCTACGCCTGCTTCAGGTTTTCGTTGGATCGGGAGGTAGTCAGTTAGCGGATTTTTGGTAATTACTACTGCAGCAGCGTGAATTGAGTCTCCTCGACGTAACCCTTCTAGTCCAACAGCTACATCAATAACTTTTTTTACGTCTACATCATTTTCGTACATTTGACGCAAATCGCTGGCGGCTTTAAACCCATCCGAAAATTTTTCGTGTTCATCTAAGCATGCATAAAGGGGTGTGTCTCTGCCCATAACAAGCGGTGGCATAGCCTTAGCAACTTTGTCCCCGACTACATAGGGATAACCCAGTACTCGTGCCGCGTCACGCACCGCTGCACGAGCTTTTATTGTCGAAAATGTGATGATTTGAGCGACATGTTCTCGGCCGTAAGTTGCAGCGGTGTAGCGAATCATTTCGTCTCTGAATCTGTCATCAAAGTCCATGTCAATATCTGGCATAGAACTACGTCCAGGATTCAAAAACCGTTCGAAAAGTAGATCGTATTTGATTGGATCTAAGTCGGTGATCCACAGCGAGTATGCAACTGCGCAACCCGCAGCCGAACCGCGTCCGGGTCCGACTCGGATGTTGTTATCGCGAGCATGTTTGATTAGATCCCAGGTAATCAGGAAATAGGCGGAGAATCCCATGTCCGAGATGACCCGAAGTTCGTATCCGATTCGGTCAACGATGTTTTCTGGTAGCCGATCACCCCAACGTTTTTTGGCACCCTCGAATGCTAAATGTTCTAAGTATTGGTCGTCGGTCTCAAAGCCTTCGGGGAGTGGAAAGTGGGGAAGTGATACTTTACCGAACTCGATATTGACGTCAGAACGTTCAGCTATCCAAAGGGTGTTGTCGCAGCTTTCAGGTAGTTCATCAAACAGCTTACGCATTTCGTAGGCACTCTTCAGATAGTGCTGATCCCCATGAAATTTGAACCGGTTAGGGTCGCTCATCTGTGATGCTGTTTGCACACAAAGTAAAGCATCGTGGGCTACGGCGTCATGTTGGTGGGTGTAATGACAATCGTTTGTGGCCAACAGAGGAGCTTTGATCGCACGAGCAATTTCCAGGAGCTGAGGATTGCATTTCTTTTGTTCAGGGATCTCATGATCCTGAAGTTCGACAAATAAGTTATCTCTTCCAAAAATATCTTGAAGACGGGCTGCCCGGTCTAACGCTTTTTTGTAGTCACCTTGCAACAAAGCTTGTTGCACCACGCTACCGAGACATCCAGTGGTCGCTATGAGACCTTCGCTATGTTCAGAGAATAATTCCCAGTCCATCCGAGGTTTGTAGTAGTAACCCTCGAGATAAGCTCGACTAGAAAGTTTTAGAAGGTTCTTGTAGCCAGCATTATTTTCGGCCAAAAGTGTTAAGTGGTAGTAAAGTTTAGCTCCGCCTTCTGTGTCACCACCAGAGTCATCAACTTTGCGTCCTCGACGACTGGGACGCTCATCACGGCTTTCTAGAGCCATGTAGGCTTCAGTGCCAATAATGGGTTTAATGCCCTGTTCTTTGCATGCTTTGTAGAATTCTAAGACACCGTACATGTTGCCATGATCGGTAATGCCGAGTGCTGGCTGTCCATCAGAAGCTGCTGCGCCTACGACCTCAGATACACGGGCTGCTCCATCGAGCATCGAGTATTCAGTGTGAGTGTGGAGGTGAGCAAAAGAACGCTTCAAAGTACTGATCCTGAAAGACAAGGTGGTCTTGGCGGTGCGACGTGGCACCATTGAAGAGAATCTAGTATGTCTTGGAGCGCAATTAAGTCTATGAGTGCCACCCCACCTTCTAAACAACTCTCCACAGTTCTCATTAAAGATGATCCTAGCGACGGCCTATGGGACCTCGTTGACTCAGGTTGGGCTAATGAGAATTTTCCTGAACTTCCGGCGTTGAGACTAGAACAAGACCCGATACACCGACATAAGGATGTGTTAGAGCACACGATTGCCGTTACGAGCCAAAGCCCTCCTCGGCTTCGCGTGAGGTTGGCGGCGTTATTTCATGATGTTGGCAAACCGCGAACCAGATCGTATGAACATGGTGGTGTCACGTTCAGACATCATGAAGCAGTGGGGGCGCGTATGACAAAAAAACGTATGCCGAAACTGGGCTTTACTGAAAATGATACGAGAGAGGTTAGCCGTCTAGTGTTCTTGTCTGGGCGGTTTAAAGGTTACGCAGATGGTTGGAGTGATAGTGCTGTTCGTAGATACGCGCGCGATGGCGGTCTGCTTCTTGGCGACTTGAATGACTTAGTTCGTAGCGATTGCACCTCACGTAACCCCCGAACAGTCGCTTCTATCAACTCGTTATTAGATGAATTAGAAACTCGAATAGCTCAATTAGCTCGAGAGGACGCCGTCAAGGCTGAGCGCGCCGAAATTTCTGGTGATGAAGTGATGAGTCATCTGGGTATAGGGCCCGGTCGGGAAGTAGGGCAAGCTATGCGCTACCTTTTGGAGTTAAAACGGGCCGAAGGAGTTTTAGGCGAGGAAGAAATACTTAAACGTCTTGATCAGTGGTGGCTAAAAAAAGAAATCTAAAAACAGATCCTAAATAACTACTTTTGGCCTGCAAGCTTACGATTTTTTACCTTCGCTTTGACGTAGTCACGGTTCATAAAAGCTATGAAATCAAGACTGATTTCTTTGGGGCATGCTTCATGGCATTCACCGTGATTAGTGCAAGATCCAAAGAAGCTTTCCATTGTCTCAACCATGGTCTCGGTTCGAGCGAACCTTTGAGCTTGTCCCTGTGGAATCAAATTCAAATGACCGAGTTTTGCGGAAGTGAAAAGCTGTGCAGCCGAATTTGGGCAGGCAGCGACGCAAGCCCCACAACCAATGCAGGCCGCAGCATCGAAAGACGTGTCTGATGCTTCTTTCGGCACCGGCGTCAGGTTGGCATCTGAGGCCGCACCTGTGTTTACTGAAATGTAACCGCCAGCCTCAATTATTCGATCAAAGGCGCTTCTGTCAACAACTAGATCTTTAACTACCGGAAATGCGCGAGCCCGGAAAGGCTCAACGGTGATGGTATCGCCGTCATCAAATTTCCGCATATGGAGCTGGCATGTCGTTGTAGCTTTTTCGTGACCATGTGCCTGCCCATTGATCATAAGACTGCATGTGCCGCAAATACCTTCACGACAGTCGTGATCAAATTCGATTGGCACCTCACCGGTAGTAATCAGATTGTCGTTGATTACATCAAGCATTTCCAAAAATGACATGTCTTCGCTAATACCGTTGGCCTCATATGTTTCGAATTTTCCATCAACATTAGGGCCTTCTTGGCGCCAAATTTTGAGCTTTAGGTCGAGTTCTTTGCTCACTTGTAGCTCCTTTGCGTTAAGGCTACGTTGTCAAAAGTCAACTCTTCCTTATGCCTAGTTTGGATGCTGTCAGGTCCGTTCCATTCCCAAGCAGCAACGTGAGCGAAGTTTTCGTCATCACGTTGTGCCTCTCCATCTTCAGTTTGATGTTCAGATCTGAAGTGCCCTCCGCAGCTTTCTTCTCTGTCAAGAGCGTCCTTAGCCATTAGCTTCGCGAGCCCGAAGAAGTCAGCTACTCTCCCAGCTTTTTCTAAACTGGAATTTAAGTTGGCGCCTGAACCGGGGATACAAACATTTTTCCAAAACTCTTCTTCTAAGGCCGGGATTTCGCTTAAAGCTTTTTCGAGTCCTTCTTTTGTGCGTTCCATTCCAATGTAATCCCAGACAAGATGGCCAAGCTCTCGGTGGAACCAGTCAACCGAACGGGTACCTCCAATAGAGAGAAAACGATCAGTTTGGCCTTGGACCTCTGCCTCTGCTTGAGTAAACACCGGATCATTTGTTGATATTGGGGCGTCGCCGAGCCGACCAGCTAAATCATCTCCAATAGTGTACGGCAACACGAAGTAACCATCAGCGAGGCCTTGCATGAGCGCTGAAGCTCCTAATCGGTTTGCTCCATGGTCGGAGAAATTTGCTTCGCCAATTGCGTAACAGCCCGGAATTGAAGTCATTAAGTTGTAGTCAACCCATACTCCGCCCATTGTGTAGTGGGTAGCTGGGTAGATACGCATAGGTACTTTGTAAGGGTTTTCTCCAGTTATGCGCTCGTACATGTCGAAGAGGTTGCCATATTTAGAGCGAACCAGATCCTCTCCATCTCGTTCGACCGCTGCCTTGAAATCAAGGAAAACACCATTTTTGAGTGGCCCAACGCCCTTACCCTGATCGACAACAGTTTTAGCGTTACGTGACGCTACGTCACGGGGAACAAGATTTCCGAAAGACGGATATTTACGCTCGAGGTAGTAATCCCTTTCACTTTCTGGGATTTCATTAGGTGAACGTGAATCGTCGAAGCCGTCCGGTACCCAAATGCGACCATCATTTCTCAGAGATTCTGACATTAAAGTCAGCTTGGACTGAAACTCATCGCTAGCTGGGATACAGGTTGGGTGGATTTGCGTGTAGCAAGGGTTAGCGAAGAAAGCGCCTTTTTTGTGTGCTCTCCAGGCCGCAGTAACGTTACAGGCCATGGCGTTAGTGGAAAGGTAATAAACGTTTCCGTAACCGCCGGTTGCTAAGACTACAGCGTGCGCTGAATGGCTTTGAACTTGTCCGGTTACTAAATTTCGCGTCACGATACCGCAAGCGCGACCATCTTTAAGGACTACATCGAGCATCTCTGTTCGGGTGTGTAGCTCGACAGCACCAGCTGCTACCTGCTTGGCCAAAGCTTGGTAGGCGCCGAGGAGAAGCTGTTGCCCTGTTTGTCCTCGCGCATAGAAAGTTCGGCTAACTTGTGCTCCACCGAATGAACGGTTGTCTAGGAGCCCTCCATACTCTCGGGCGAATGGAACTCCCTGAGCTGCTGCTTGATCAATAATATTCACTGATTCTTGAGCAAGTCGGTGAACGTTAGCTTCGCGACTTCGGTAATCTCCGCCTTTTACAGTGTCGTAAAACAGTCTGTGAACTGAATCGCCATCGTTCTTGTAGTTCTTTGCGCCGTTAATGCCGCCTTGTGCTGCGATTGAGTGCGCTCGCCTTGGCGAATCATGGAAAGTAAATACCTTTACTTTGTAACCTAGTTCGCTCAGTGAGGCCGCTGCTGAAGCTCCTGCTAAGCCGCTACCGACAACTATTACTTCGAATTTTCGTTTGTTGTTGGGGTTTACCAAGTTCACTGAAAATTTGTGGTTATTCCACTTGTCAGCGATTGGTCCGTCTGGAATTTTTGAGTCGAGCACGGTCATCAATGAGCCTCCGCCTGAGTTACGAGACACTCAAGGTCTCCCGGTGGACAAACTCTGTTGTCCTCATTTATAAAGCCTATTGTCGTTAGTATCGGGAAAGTCAGATTTCCTACGAGGACAATCCCAGCTAGCGCCGTTGCAAGATTTCGACGAAGCTTGTTGTATTTAGGGTTGTTGATTCCGAGGCTTTGGAACAAACTCCAAGTGCCGTGAAAGATATGCATGACCAACGCTATGTTGGCGACGACGTAAATAATAGCTATGAAGGTATTACTGAGACTATTAACCACATTGTGATACGGGTCACCGGCGGCCCACTCACTGCTCACTAATCCCCATGTCAGATCTGCCAGATGAAAAATTATGTAGAGCAGAATGATTGGGCCGGTCCAACGCATTGTTCTACTTGCATAGTTAGCTGCCACGTAGTCACGTTTGGATTCATATTTCTTGGCACCACCGATAAAGTCGGCTTTATCGCTGGCTTTGCGACTGCGTTCTTTAAGTGTGTAGGCCGAGTGGATATGCAAAACAAACATTCCTATTAGGCCTAGGCGAAGTAGCCAGAGGACAAAGGTCTTTGGTACTAGCCCGCCGCCAAGTGTGCGCAAGGATTCTGCGTACTCGTGCATTCTGGCAGGACCTTCATATATGTGAAGGTTACCGATCATGTGGACGAGGACGAATCCAAGTAAGCCAATGCCGGTTAGTGCCATCACCCACTTACGGCCGATAGCTGATTGATAAATATTCAACGGGAAGGGCATCTGCCGCTTCTGTTGGAAGATTGGTGTCGAACCGGACGGGCTCGTCGCCGTGGCTGTCACAGACAACCTCCTCTAGGTGAGTTCACGTGGAGTAACACCGCACAGTTCTTAGTTACTAAGCCAAGAATTGAGGCGGCGTCAAACTTTAACGAATAGTAACGCTGTATGTGTTGCTGACTTCAATTTGTGGCGCTTTTAGTGAAACTTTTAAATTTCCAACCCCTTGATTAACGGCGGGAAGGGTCAACGATGCGATTCGTGTAACGCTGTCAGCTTCGAAGTTTCCTTTAAAAACCCACTCGATTGGGTCAGATCCCCAGCATTCCCACGTGACGGTCACAATTGCTGAAGTAATTTTCTCTCTGAGGTCAGAAACTACGTGAATTTCGCACGTGTGACTTCCTAATTCGAGCGATGAGCTATGTAGGTCGGCGACCACAATCACTGGCTTGCTAGCAGTTTGAAGGGCACGCCAACCTAGTTTGGGTCTGCGTCTATCATCTAAGACTGCGTAACTAACGTAAGGCATTGCATCTGCGAGCATGAACTGGCAGTAGCCACCGGTAGGCCGATACTTCAGGGTTCTGAGTATTTCTACTGTGTGGCGAATAATTTCAGCTTGACGAAGCTGTGTGGCGGTTACCCATAAGTCCCAGGTACTGAATTGGTTGAGTGGACTTGTTCTAATTAGGAGTTGAAGCTCTGCCCCGTAGGTGTTCTGGAGAATCTCGGTATTGATATTGGGAAAGTGCTCTGCACCTGCAGCCTCAGCGATTTCTAGGTTTTGTGGAACTGCTTGTGCTCCGAACTCAGACACGAACTCGACCAGTCGAGGGAATTTTGATGCGAGAGCCTCAAGATTACTTACTTCTCCGTGTTGCCATCCGAAATAGAGATGTGAGTCAGTGCCTTTTAGGTTCGAGATATTAGGAAGGACACCAGAATGAGCAACGACTGGTCGCGTCGGATCGACCTCTTTGAGCGCCTGTTTAATCCCTCGATCTAAAATGCTTCGGTTCCACGAAGGAAGTTGTTGCACCGGGTCTGTCATAGACCCGAATCGGGTGTAGGTCGCGTTTTCGATCGCTTGATGCCCTCGGATAGGTTTCGAAGGTTCGTTATGGGCGCTCCAAATCACAATTGATGGATGGTGGCCGAAGTTGTTAACCAACGAAGTGGCCTGTTGCATTGCCTGATTTCGAATTCCACGTGCATGCCCCCACTGCAGGGGGAAATCTTGCCAAAGGAGCATGCCCAATTCGTCTGCTTCGTTGTACAGATCAGGTGAAGGAATGTGGCCATGAATCCGGATCAGATCTAAATGCGCATCTCGAGCCAACATGAGATCTCTTCTGTGATCTTCAGAAGAGATCTCAGCGAAGTGAATTGACGCTGGGCCGAGATTTGCTCCTTTAAGAAAAAGGCGTTCCCCGTTGATGGTGGCTATCCAGTTGGTCAACTGAAAAGTTCTGATTCCGACCCGACGTGTTTGTTCATGACTGGAGACTCCATCTATTTCAATGTCGACATTAATGTCGTACAAAGGCTGAAGACCCATTGAGTGTGGCCACCAAAGCTCTGGTTCCTCGATCGCTATATGCCACTCGATTTCATTAGAAGCAGTAGCCAATATCACCGTCTGCTCATGACTCGCAGAGAGTTGCCCAGTATTGGCTTTAGAAGCTGTTGTTTTAACCATTGCCGAATGGGTGCCAGCGCTGTCAAGCTTCGCTGAACAGCGAATAATAGCGCGATCGGTATCTGCCTCGAGAACGAGAACTT
Organism: Acidimicrobiaceae bacterium; assembly: GCA_905182565.1. Classification (GTDB taxonomy): domain Bacteria; phylum Actinomycetota; class Acidimicrobiia; order Acidimicrobiales; family Poriferisodalaceae; genus UBA9040. The sequence continues at coordinate 14,204 of CAJJCB010000023.1, forward strand.
TTAGTTCTTGAAGACGAACGGCACCCGTTTGCTCAACGCGAACATCTCTCCAAATACCACCCGGGTTAAGCCCCTGAGTCGCCTGATCCCAATGTTGCAGAACGCCCGTGATATTACTTTTCTCATCCTCGTCAGAGATTTTTGTGCACGTAGCTTCAACAGCTAGAACGTGTGAGTCGCGCGCAGCTAAATGTTCGCTAATGTCAAAAACATGCGGAGCGAAATAACCCTCAGTATCGCCGAGGTATGAGCCATCTAACCAAATATCTCCTTGATAACAAAGCCCGTCAAAAACCAGCCATCGACGTGTCTCCCTTCCCGATAAGGGGCAGCTGAAATGCTTTCGATAGAGAACGGCATCAGCATCAGCAACCTCGGGAGTATCTCTCCATTGACCGGGCACTGTTGCCTTAGACCACCCTGAATCATTTAGACCTAAATCCCCAGCGGAACGGCGCGAAATCTCATCGGAGCGACTTATTTGCCACTCCCCAGAAAGTGAGAAAGATGCCTCTTGATGATTGTTACCAGTCACGTTGATGAAGACGGTAGTGGATTTAGTCCTATATCCACTCACATTTTTGTTCCTACCTGAGCTAAGTTGCGGAAATGACTCGTCCCCTCACCCTCGGAGAACTGCGTAAAAAAGGATGGGAATCCCGTCCAGTAAAAGAAGAAATGCGTCAAAACGCAGTCACAAAAATTAGTGCCGGCGACCCGTTGTTTGATGGCGTCCTTGGATATGAGAATACGGTTCTGCCGCAACTTGAAAACGCTGTGCTTGCTGGTCACGACATTGTATTTCTCGGAGAGCGAGGTCAAGCAAAAACTCGAATGATCAGATCCATGGTCAACTTGCTTGATGAGTGGATGCCTTTCATCAAAGGGTCAGAAATTTATGACGATCCTTACCAACCAGTTTCTCGGTACGCGAAAGATCTAGTTGAAGAGCTGGGCGACAAAACACCTATCGACTGGGAGCATCGAGATAACAGGTACGGTGAAAAACTGGCCACACCAGACACTTCAATAGCTGATCTCATCGGTGAAGTTGACCCAATTAAGGTTGCGGAAGGCCGATATTTGTCTGATGAGTTGACGTTGCATTACGGGATGGTTCCAAGAACTAACCGAGGCATTTTTGCGATCAATGAGTTACCTGACCTTGCTGAAAGAATTCAGGTTGGCTTGCTGAATGTCCTTGAGGAAAGAGATGTTCAAATAAGAGGTTATAAAGTTCGCCTGCCCTTAGATGTTGTTCTAGTAGCTTCGGCGAACCCTGAAGATTACACCAACCGTGGAAGACTAATAACGCCGCTTAAAGATCGTTTCGGAAGTCAGATTCGGACTCACTATCCGCTAGAAATTGAAACAGAAATGGAAATAGCGGAGCAAGAAGCCAGACCGTTGGAAGCTGAAAATATTTCAGTTTCGGTGCCAGAGTTCATGACTGAAATCGTTACGACATTCAGTCACATTGCCCGCTCAAGCCCTCAGGTAAACCAACGCTCAGGTGTGTCGGTGCGAATGACTGTCACAAATTATGAAACTTTGGTAGCAAATGCCGCTCGACGTGCTTTGCAACGCGGTGAGACTCACGTAGTCCCAAGAGTAAGTGACCTAGAAGCATTAATGTCATCTTCCAGCGGCAAGATAGAAATCGAGGCGATAGAAGAAGGCAGAGATGGCCAAATAGTTGGACAAATGATCAAAGCAGCGGTTTTGGAAGTCTTCAAGGGCAGATTCTCTCCAGAAGACCTCGTTGGTGTAGTCGAAAGTTTTGATACTGGCACCATTGTCCATACTGGCGATGATCTGGGTTCCAATGACTATGCAGATTTACTAATAGGAAACCCCGCATTGGCAGTAGCTGTAAGCGAGCTAACTGATTCTTCTGAACCTGCAGAACTGGCTAGCGCAGTTGAGTTAGTTCTCGAAGGTTTACACCTATCGAAAAGATTAAACAAAGAAGCGACTGGAACTCGAGCGACTTACCGCGGCCGTGGTTGATTTGAAACCCCGGAGCTCAAGATTGGATCCGCACTCATGTCCATAAAGAAAAGGAAAATTAAGCGCGAGGGTGCTCGGTTCCGTTACTCAGCTTGGGATGGAAGCCAAGCCGGCTTCGAATACGATTCCTTCGACCTTTTCAAAGACCTAACAGATGATTTGCTATATCACGGGGATCTAAACGCTGCTATGCGCAGATTAATGCAGCAAGGATTCGAAGACCGTGAAGGTAATCGGATGCAAGGTTTACGTGAGATGCTCGATCAGCTAAAAGAGCGCAGACAAGAGATGCTCGATAACTTTGATTTGGGCGGAATCTACGATGAGATATCTAACGATTTAGATGATGTAGTTAATGAGGAACGCGAGTCGCTAGAAGACTACGCGGGAGAAGCCGCTGATTCCGGAGACGAACGACGATCAGAGATAGCCCAAGAAGTCGCCCAAAATAAAAATTTACAGCTCGATATGATGCCTCCGGACTTAGCTGGCAAAGTACGTGACCTTCAAAAATACGAGTTTGTTTCGCCCGAAGCTCGCGAACAGTTTGAAGAACTTTTAGACAGATTAAAAAAAGAGATAGCCCAAAGCCAGTTTGATCAGATGGCAGGAGCTATGGGAGATATGCAGCCAGAAGATTTGTCTCGCATGAAAGACATGATGGCTGAACTTAACGAAATGCTTGAGCAGCGAGAACGAGGCGAAGACACTGATTTTGATGGTTTTATGGAACGCCACGGAGAGTTCTTCCCCGAGAATCCGGAAACCTTAGATGAACTCATCGAAATAATGGCTGAACGAATGGCCGCTATGCAGGCGATGATGAATTCAATGACGCCAGAACAGCGTCAGCAACTTCAGGAACTGTCCAGCGCTCTAATGGATGACATGGATCTGCAATGGCAGTCACAGCAGCTGTCGCAGAATCTACAAAACGCGTTTCCAGATATGGACTGGAATCGCAGCTATGAATTCGGAGGTGACGAGCAGATGAACATGCCCGAAGCCACCGACATGATGCAACAGCTTGGAGACCTTGATGACCTGCAGGAGATGCTGCGCAACGCCACTAACCCTGGAGCGCTGAACGAAGTAGACCCAGACAGAGTGGAACAGCTGTTGGGAAGTGAATCGGCTGAGTCGATTCAACGACTCAGCGAAATGGCTAAAATGCTCGAAGCTAGTGGACACGCGGAAAATAAAGAAGGCCGCTTGGAGCTAACTCCGCTGGCGCTTCGAGCAATCGGCAAAAACGCTTTAGGTGAACTTTTTAACAAGTTAATGGATAACAAAGTTGGTTCGCATCGCGTTAACAAAATCGGTATTGGACATGAACGCGCCTACGAAACGAAACCCTATGAATTTGGAGATAATTTCAATTTAAATATTGAGCAAACAGTTCGAAATGCTATCAGTCGGCAAGGAAGCGGTACACCGGTCAAATTAACCCCAGACGATTTCGAAGTTGAACGAACCGAATTGACAACACGGGCCTCAACAGTGTTGATGCTAGATCTGTCGATGTCGATGCCGATGCGCGACAATTTTTTACCAGCCAAAAAAGTTGCGAGTGCGCTTCAGTCGCTAATCACAAGTAAGTACCCGCGTGACTACTTGGGTCTAGTTGGATTCGCTGAGTCAGCATTCGAATTTAAAGCTAGTCAACTCCCCGAAGTGTCATGGGACTATGCCCAAGGGACGAACATGCAACACGGGTTTATGATCGCAAGACGGTTATTGAGCAAACAGTCCGGCAGTAAGCAAATAATAATGATTACTGATGGCGAACCCACAGCGCACATTGGTCCCAACGGATACCCGTATTTCAATTATCCACCGGTTCAGGAAACTGTTGATGCAACACTGAAGGAAGTTATCAGAGCGACTCGCGAAGACATTCGTATAAACATTTTTATGCTGGACCCAAACAGCCACTTGCGGTCATTCGTTGAGAAAATGACACAAATGAATGGCGGACGCGCATTCTTTACTAACCCTCAGAATCTGGGTGACTACGTTTTGGTAGATTTTCTAGAACATCGCCGCCGCCTATCGGCATCTGGGGGACGTTTTTAACGTGATTTTAAAATCAAGTAATGTGACCGCCGACATGACCGGTAGCCTCTAACCATGTCGCGAACAGAGATTGCGGAATCGAGAGTTCGCAAAGGCGAAAGAACTCGAAGTCGCATCCTAAACGCCGCTGCATCGGTCCTAGCTCGTGAGGGTTATGCCGCAGCCACACTCACTGAGATAGCAGCTATTGCGAAAATGCAGGCCGGAAGCCTCTACTACCATTTTGATTCCAAAGACGCTATTGTCGAGGAAGTTCTTAGGGTCGGCATAGATCATGCGCGAACTGCAATTCGAGAAGCCCTAGCAGCAGTCGGGGCAGAAGCATGTGGTCGTGAGCGGCTAAATATTTCGGTTGAAGCCTATATAAAACACATTACAAAAGATAGTGATTTTACCCACGCAAATATTCGCTGCTTCCAAGAGGCGCCGGGTTCCACTCGTGGAAATCTTGCAGTTCCTCTGCGCGAATTTGCAAACGGTTGGGTCAGTTTGATTGAAGCGGGCCAAAAAGATCAATCTCTTCGAGGCGATATCGACGCAAGAGTTTTAGCCCGGATGATTATCTCGGCCATGAATTCAGTGAGCGGCTGGTGGACCGATGACGGCGAATTAGATATCTCCGGTGTAGCTCAAATGTATGGCAGCACTGTCATCAATGGCCTTACAAAATAAACCTGAAAAAGACGTTAGTCATCTAAAACGCTCGCCTAATGTTTGACTGATACTTTCAATAGGAGAATAAGTGAAGTTTGATCTTTTTATGTACTGCACAATGGGCCGCAGAGACGAGTTGCAGTCTGGCTTAGCAGGGCTTAATAACGACTACTACCAGCGAATGTTAAGCGAAATTCGTGAAATAGCGCAGTTCGCAGATCAAAATAATTGGTACGGGATTGGTCACCCTGAGCATCACTTACAAATCGAAGGCTTTGAAGCTTCCAACGACTTAGGCCTCATGGCCTCATGGATAGCGAACGCTACTGAGCGATTGCGAATCATCTCATGTGGTTACGTGTCCACGACTCATAACCCTCTCCGAGTTGCGGAACAAATAGCGACGCTAGATCACATGACTGGAGGCCGTCTAGGGTTTGGAATAGTACGCGGATACCAACACCGTTGGGTTGAGCAGTTGAAAATACGTCCAGAGCTTGCTGCTGTTGGTCATTGGAACAAAGACACTGAAACCGACGTGCTGAATCGTAGATTTTTTGAAGAGTTCGTTGAAGTAGTTCTATTGGCTTTAACCAGCAAAACTTTTAGTTACGAGGGAGAATTCTGGAAATTCCCGAACGACAACAAAAACCCCCATTTGCACACGGTGTACTCTGAATATGGAGCCGGTGTTGAAGCTGACATGACAATTAACGAAATTGGAATTGCTCCTAGGCCTCTTCAAACACCTCATCCCCCGCTTTACGGTGGATTTACCATGTCAATGTCTACTGCTTTGTTTTGGAGTCAATATGGTGGAACTCCCATTGTTCTGAGCGACAAACTAGATTTTTGTGAAGCTCTTTGGAAAACGTATCGAGAAGAAGCTCCAAAGCATGGGATAGAGAAGCCAAGAGGCCATGAAGCTGCATGGGGCGGTATCGCTGTATGCGCCGAAACCGATGCAGAAGCAGAAGCTCAGTTTGAGGATATGGCATGGTTCTGGGAAAAATGGGCAAAACAATTTGGGCAAGGAATGCCACTTAAATTAGTGGGTAGCCCCGACACCATCAGTCGTCAAATAGATGAAGCCCATAAGGTCCTTGGGTTTGACGAAATATTTTTCTTAATTCCACAAGGGATTCATTCAAGTGATCAGATCATCTCTTCGCTCGATCTGATCACGACAAAAGTGATGCCACGGTTCAACTAAGATGACGGCGCGTTTTAATTCCTATGAACTGCCCCGCTGGAGAGTAGTTGCTGTCAGCGGTGAGCTTGACCTAGCCAGCGCTCCAGCGTTCCGTTCGGCTGGACTAATAGCTATTAACAAAAATTCAGCTAATCCGGCAATAATTATTGATCTCTCACGAGTTGAGTTGATGGACTCAGTTTGTCTGGGAATCCTTCTTGGATTCCGACGTCGCTGCTTAAAAAAAAGTGGAACCCTGCATCTAGTTGTCAGCGACGAGCGGATACTTCAAGTTTTTAAACTCACTGACACTTATGAGTTATTCGACACTTGGTCAACTCTTGAAGGGGCGTTAGGAACAGATTTCAAAAGCTAGATATAGCTTCTCCTCGAAATTTGAGCTGAAGAGGCGTAGCCTCTACGAACAATGGCAGGTTCCGATTTTATCTTTCAGCGTCCAACGTTTGCTAGCAGCGATAATTCGTTAGCTAAGTTTGTGGCACGCCCAGTGTTGCGGTTTATCGATCGGGAAGTAGCTAGTGGGGTGTTATTACTTATCGCAACCGCAGTAGCGCTTTTCTGGGCTAATTCACCATGGGGAGCGAGCTACGAATCATTCTGGCATACCGATATAAAAATTGTTGTAGGTAGCTGGCATTTTCCGCATATGACCGTTGGTCATTTTGTAAACGACGGGTTAATGGCATTGTTCTTTTTTGTTGTTGGGCTTGAAATCAAAAGGGAACTAGTAACTGGCCAACTCAATACTTTACGTGCCGCTGCTCTTCCGGCCATTGCTGCAGTTGGAGGCATGATCGGCCCAGCTCTTCTTTACTTTATGCTAAACAACTCGGGCGAAGCAGCACGTGGTTGGGGAATACCAATGGCAACCGACATTGCCTTCGCAGTGGGGATCGTTGCGTTACTAGGAGCTCGAGTCTCACCTAAATTAAAACTGTTTTTGCTTACCCTGGCCATAGTCGACGACATCGGCGCTATCGCAGTTATTGCCATTTTCTACACGACCGACCTTAGTATCAGCTGGCTAGTTATTGCCGTGGTGGGATTAGTTGGGATAAGAGTCCTGCAGATCCTCAAAGTATGGGCTATCGCTGTGTATATTCTGCTGGGTATTTTTATCTGGTACGCGATGCTCGAATCTGGAGTGCATGCAACAATAGCGGGCGTTGCTCTTGGTCTGCTTACACCTGCCCGACCATTGTTGGCGGAACGAGACGCACAATCAATTGTTGATGCAATGCCTGATGACGCAGGTATCGGTGAGGTGCGACATGTTTCGTTCCTCGTCCAGGAATCAGTTCCACTTACTGAACGTTTTGAGAACTTCTTACATCCCTTCACCGCCTATATGATTATCCCAATTTTTGCCTTAGCCAACGCAGGCATTGTGCTTACTAGCGAAAAAGTCAGTGCCGCAACCTCAAGTAATGTGACAATAGGAATCATCCTCGGGCTGGTAGTTGGTAAACCTTTAGGAATAACCCTGTTCGCGTGGGTAGCTACCAAACTTGGGTTCGAACTGCCCCCAGGGATCAACTGGGTACAGTTCATTGGAATGGGCCTGGCAGCTGGTATCGGGTTCACGGTTTCAATCTTTGTTGCTGGATTAGCTTTCCAAACAGATGCCATTACAGACCTTGGGAAAATCGGCATTCTTGCAGCGTCAGCTATTGCTGCTGTGGCTGCATTAATTATCCTATTTGTAAGCGCAGACAATGAAGAACCATCGAGCTAACGGGCACAATCATGGTAGAAGCGATCCTTTTTGATTTTGATGGTGTGATCCGGCAATGGGATGAGCCAGCTCTATGGAACTACGAAGAAAAAGCTGGTTATCTCCCGGGAACCGTTTTCGCTGTTGCCTTCGACCCGGAGGTAAATGGCCCAGCGATTATCGGTGATTGGACTTGGAAACAGTGGAAAGACGAAACTCGTCGACGCTTAACAGTGATCCACGGTCAAGCAATATGGCCGATCGTTGACCAATTTTTTGCTTTTGAAGGCCGAATCGATTCAGGAATGAGAGATTTACTTGGGAAACTTGAAAACCAAGTGAAGCTAGGTTTATTAACTAATAACCATGATGACTTTGAACGTTATTTGAGCGAACAGGGCCTCGAACGTTATTTTGATTTCGTCGGAAATACGTGCAGGTTGAAAGTAGCAAAACCCGATCCAGCAGCGTACTTACTGGCCCTTAAAGCACTTAATGTGCAACCAGATGCGTGTCTTTTCGTCGATGATCTTGAACGTAATGTGCAGGGCGCAGTCGATGTTGGGATGCGTGCTTTTCATTTCACCAGCAAAAAAGAATTGGTAGCAGAACTTAACTCACTTAAAATATTCGTTTGAGTCACACGAATTGGTTGCCTATAGCCGTTGAGGTGCGTACCATTTTGACCTGGTGCTAAAGGCACTGCCGCTGCGTATGGCCCCTTCAGCCCAGGTCGATTTTCGTAGCTCGAACCCGTCCGGGCTGAACTGTGAGGATATCGTGACAGCGGTACCATATTTCGCGTTGATCGCTTCGGTTTTGGCGCTCATGCTCGCTTACTACTTCGCCCAGGTCGTAATGAAGGCCGACGAAGGCACTGACCTTATGAAAGAGATAGGACAGGCGATCCGAGAGGGCGCCATGGCTTTTCTCCGACGTGAATACCAATGGGTCTCAGTCTTTGTTGGAGTCATGTTTGTTGTGCTCTTAGTAGTACCAATCGATGGACGACCATATGCATCTTTTGCTTACCTGATGGGTGCAGTCCTGTCTTCTATCGCTGGCTTCATAGGCATGCGTATAGCAACAGCTGCAAACACCCGTACAGCAAACGCAGCACGCAACGGAGCAGCTGAAGCTCTTCCGCTTGCATTTAAAGGCGGCGCCGTAATGGGATTCACCGTTGCTGGTCTGGCACTATTTGGAATTACCTTCAATTACCTACTCTGGGTAACTTGGGTAGGCGTTGATAACGCTTTCCAGGTTGTCGCTGCATTCGGCCTAGGAGCAAGCTCGATAGCATTGTTCGCTCGTATAGGTGGCGGCATCTTTACCAAAGCTGCTGATGTTGGTGGCGACTTAGTAGGAAAAGTAGAAGCTGGTATACCTGAAGATGATCCTAGGAACCCGGCAACAATCGCTGACGCAGTAGGAGATAACGTTGGTGACGTAGCCGGAATGGGTGCCGATCTTTTCGAATCGTATGCTGGATCAGTCGTAGCGCCCATCGTCTTAGTGTCGCTGCTATTACCGGGCACATTTATAAACGGGGCTGGAAAACTAGTAGCGCCTGGTGATTTAGAAGCCCTTTTGATGTATCCGATTCTTATTGGAGCCTTAGGAATGATGGCTTCAATAGTTGGTGCGCTAATGACTCGAGGCAAAGAAGGCAAAAGTCTTTCAGCTCAGTTGCATACCGGACAATACGTTGCGATGGGTTTGACAGTGGTCCTATCGATTGTTGGAACACTATGGCTGTTCAACGGTGACGTAATGGTCACAAAGCCGATCTATCTTGCACTAACTATTATTGTTGGTTTGCTTGGCGGCTGGGCAATCGGTTTCGTATCTGAATACTTCACCTCTGAACATTACAAACCAGTCAAAGGTATAGCTGAACAAGCTAAAACTGGTCCAGCGACTGTTGTCATAGAGGGAATCGCGCAAGGCAAAATGTCGACGCTTCCATCAGTTGTGATCGTCGTTACAATGATTGGTATCTCTTACTGGTTCGGCGGCGCCGCATTCGGTCAAGCTGGAGAAACAATTGGAATCTATGGCGTGTCGCTGGCAGCCATTGGCATGTTGGCGGTCACAGGCGTAATCGTTGCAGTTGATGCGTATGGACCAATAGCTGATAACGCTGGTGGTATCGCAGAAATGGCTGGGCTACCTTCCGACGTCCGAGAAGTAACTGACAGTTTGGACGCTTTAGGAAATACCACCGCTGCGGTAGCAAAAGGATTCGCCGTAGGTTCAGCAGCTGTGACAGCACTCGCATTATTCAAGGCTTTTGCACTAACAGCTGGAGACCAAGTCAATCTAGATATCACTGACACAGCGGTCACAATTGGGCTCTTCCTTGGCGCAATGACTCCATTCATCTTCGCCTCATTGACAATGAGCTCTGTAGGAAGAGCTGCTCAAGCAATGATCGTTGAAGTACGTAGACAATTCGCAGAAATACCTGGACTGCGAGAAGGCGTTGAAGGCGTAAAACCAGATAGTCGCCGCTGCGTAGATATCTCAACACAGGCAGCATTACGAGAAATGGTAATTCCGGGCCTTCTAGCGGTTGTATTACCTCTGGCTATTGGATTTATCGACGTAAACGCTTTGGGCGGATTCTTGGCTGGAGCAGTTGTCACCGGTTTCATGATCGCTATCTACATGGCTAACTCAGGTGGCGCCTGGGATAATGCTAAAAAATACATTGAAGCCGGAGCCCATGGTGGCAAAGGTACCGATGTGCACTCAGCAGCCGTTGTTGGAGACACAATTGGAGACCCGTTCAAAGATACGTCCGGTCCTGCAATGAACATTTTGATTAAAGTTATGACAATTGTTTCATTAGTGTTCGTGCCAGCATTTATCTAAAATAAACCAAGAAACTTCTATCAGCCTTAGGGCCCTGGGTTAAGAATCACTTGAAGTGATTCCCTCAGGGCCCTAATCGCGTCCACATGTCATCTACGCTCACATTATGGATGTTCTTGGGAAACGAATTCTTATAACAGGGGCCTCACGCGGCATAGGCGAATGCATGGCGCGAAGTTTTAGCCGGGCGGGAGCCCGAGTGATACTTGTCGCAAGAACAACTTCCCTTATCGAATCTCTTGCCAAGGAATTAGGGGGTTCGTATCACACTCTTGATCTTGCAAACGAGTTTGAAATTGACGGATTTATTAACCGTGTTGAGTTGCAAGATGGCCCTATTGACGTCTTAATCAATAACGCTGGGATCGAAACTGGTTCACTGCTAGAAGAACTTCCCGAATCAGATATTTCGCAAGTAATAAAAACTAATTTACTAGGCCCTCAACTGCTAACTCGACAGGTATTACCCGGCATGATTGCTAGAGGTTCGGGACATTTGGTTTTTACTTCTTCAATCGCTGCGATCACCCCAACCCCGGGACTCGCGGTTTACTGCGCCTCTAAAGCTGGTCTCAGCAAGTTTGGAGAAAGCCTTAGAATAGAAATTAAAAAAACAGGTGTCGGTGTGACAGTCTTACATCTCGGACCGATCGACACGGACATGTGGAGTCGAGTGGCTTCGAATTCAGTTTTTGAACTTGCGCAACGACGATTCAAAAATTTAAAGACTCTAAAAAGCGTTTCTCCCAACGTTATTGCAGACGATACTTTAAGAGCTGTAATTCGAAATCGTCGAGAGGTACGCCACCCCAAGCGTTTCGCAGGACTAATAGCGGTTAATGCACTACCCGGCCGGTTAACTGAAGCGTTCCTTAGCGGCATCAACTTTCGACCTAAACAAAATTAGTTACAAGGCTGTTAACAGGCCTGTAACAATCTTGAATTAGATAAGAAACAAAACGTACACAAAGCCGTAACCGGGGTGTGACTGTTAGGAAATAAGGGATCAATACATTTCAACTGTCAGCCAAATACAGGAGGAATACTTTGAAACGCAAGCTTTTATTAGCTGCTGCTGGAGCTGCCGGCGGCCTACTACTCTTTGCAGGTCCGGCAGGTGCAGAAGATGGTGATGCCGAAGCTGCTGCGCTAATGGTGCAAACAGTTCTTGACAACATCTGGGTTTTCATAGCAGGTGTGCTCGTCTTCTTTATGCAAGCAGGTTTCGCGTTGCTGGAAGCAGGACAAACGCGCGCTAAGAACGTCGGAAATATTATGGCCAAAAACCTGTTTGATGCAGGACTCGGAATTTTGGTTTTCTTCCTAGTCGGTTACGGCTTTGCCTATGGCGGAGATGCTGGTAGCGGCTGGTTCATGGGATGGGGATCTTTCGCTCTAAGTGGCGCTGACCTATTCGACATGAGCGGCGGATTAAGCCCAGCTACCGATTTCTTCTTTCAGGCAGTATTCGCAGCAACAGCAGTAACAATTGCTTCGGGAGCCTTAGCTGAGCGGACCAAATTCAGCACATACCTGGTCTTCAGTTTGTTTGCGACCGCAATTATTTACCCGATAGTTGTTCATTGGACGTGGGGTGGTGGACTAATCGCCAAAATTAATATTGGCGATGCTGTATATAGCGACTTTGCTGGATCGACGATTGTTCATAGTGTGGGAGGCTGGCTAGCGCTGGTAGGAGCGGCGGTGGTAGGACCTCGTATCGGAAAGTACGCGGCTGACGGAACGCCTCGTACTATTCCAGGTCACAACATCACCTTGACTATTCTTGGCGTGTTTATTCTTTGGTTCGGCTGGTTTGGCTTCAACCCAGGCTCCGAACTAGCCGCAGATAGTTGGGTTATGTTCGTTGCTCTGAACACCGTTCTAGCTGCTTGTGCTGGAGTTCTTGGAGCAGCAGCTTTGGGATGGCTCAAATCGGGAAAGCCTGAAGTTGCGATGGCTGGAAATGGTGCGCTTGCAGGCCTAGTCGGTATAACCGCTGGATGCGGAACCATGACCCCGTGGGGTGCAATTGTTACTGGTTTTATTGCTGGTCTAATCGTTGTTCTCGTACTTCCGTTTGTTGAACGAGTACTGAAAATTGATGACCCAGTCGGCGCTTTTGCGGTACACGGTGCGTGCGGCATGTGGGGAACTCTCGCTATAGGACTCTTTGCCAAATACGATGATGCTTTCCTCGGGCGCGAAGACGCGGGACTTTTCTACGGTGGCGGCTTAGACCAACTCGCAGTACAAGCTCTTATGGTGATAATCGTGGCTGCTTGGACCGTTACTACTGGCTTTATTCTATTCAAAGGCCTGAAAGCAATCATGGGTATCAGAGTTTCACCGGAAGAAGAAATGGCGGGTCTCGATGTGTCTGAGCATGGTGGGCCCGGCATGACATTCGACGATATTGTGGCTGGTGGCTGACCCGTAACAATAATTCGATTCGACGAATAATCTACCGTTGGAATGGAAGCGCCCCTAGTGCTGTGTGCATTAGGGGCTCTCCGCGATACGGTCCCTTATGTGCGAAGAACCATAACGAAAAATATTGTTAGTGGGCTCTGCATGGGAGCTGCGGACCTGGTTCCGGGCGTATCCGGTGGGACTGTTGCTCTTTTATTCGGGGTATATGAAAACCTTCTAAAACAAATCAGCAAAATATTTACGATCCTCACATTCCTCGTACGCTTTAATTTTAAGTCAGTACGTAAAGAATTAAGAAACGTCGACTGGCAGTTTTTGTTTAGTCTTGGCATCGGCATTGGTATAGCGGTCGTGACCCTAGCCACATGGCTTAGCAACCAAATCGAGGACCACCCCGTTCAACTCTCAGCTATTTTTTTTGGGCTCATAGTCGGAAGCGTTTTACTCACCAAAAGAGAGATCAAAGCTTGGGACTGCGTGAAAGCGCTTTGGTTTATATTGGGTGCCGCCGCAGCTTTTGTAGTAGTTGGATACAGCTCAGAGTCCGTGTCAGACCCTTCCTCTGTAATAGTTATTTCAGCTGGAGCCGTCGCTATATGCGCAATGATCTTGCCCGGAATATCGGGTTCGTTTATTCTTTTGGCGTTCGGTTTTTATGACCATCTATTGGAAGCAGTAAAAGATTTCAACGTTCCAGTGTTATTGAATTATGGAATCGGCGCCGGGATAGGTTTAGCGCTGTTCGCAAGAGGACTATCGTGGTTGCTGCGAGTTCACCGCGAAAAAACTCTTGCTTTGCTTATAGGGCTCATGGCTGGCTCATTAAGAGTCCTGTGGCCTTGGCCTAGCGGTGATATTGGTTTAGGGAACGCAGCTCTAGGAAGACCTGTTATGAGCGAGGTGCTTGGAGCTGCGACGTTATCGATTGTTGCTCTGGCAGCGGTATTTATACTCACCACAATTTCACGCCGGTTTGAATAAACAGAATACCTAAAACACCGCAAACCGTCTTTAAGCCGATACCGTCCGCGGTAACTGTCTTGCACATTTAGCACGACTTAAACTTGACAGGCCCCTAAATTAATGATCCATTCCTAAGCACTATGTCCAAATCTCTTGTAATCGTCGAGTCACCGGCGAAGGCGAAAACTATTGGCGGATTCCTCGGCGATGATTACACCGTCGTCGCATCTGTTGGGCATATACGCGACTTGGCTACCAAAGCAACATTGCCCGGTGAGCTAAAAGAAAAATGGTGGGCCTTTCTGGGCGTCGATGTAGAAAGCAGTTTCAAGGCTTACTACGTTGTGAGCGATGGAGCGGCGAGCGTTGTTCGCAATCTTAAAAAAGAATTGAAACAAGCCTCGGAGCTCTATCTAGCGACAGATGAGGACCGCGAAGGCGAAGCAATAGCTTGGCACTTGTTAGAAGAACTACAGCCAAAAACTAACCTGCCTGTAAAACGGATGGTCTTCCACGAGATAACACAAAAAGCCATAGACGAAGCACTATCTAACACTCGAAGCATCGATAACAACTTGGTCGAGGCTCAAGAAGCGCGACGTATCTTGGACCGGCTATACGGTTTCGAGGTATCAAATAAGCTCGTCACAATTGGAGGCCCAGGTACTTCTGCTGGCCCGGTTCAGAGCCCAACGACTCGCCTAGTTGTAGAACGTGAGTTGGAAAGAGCGGCCTTCATCGACGCAGGATATTGGAGTCTCGGCGTGCCATTAACGTCTTCGGTGAATGAAACTTTCAGCAGTCGCTTAGTTTCTTTAGACGGGCTTCGAATTGCCTTAACAAAAGATTTTGGTGAAGACGGAAAACTAAAAAGCACCAAAGTAGTGGCATTAACAGAAACCGATGCTGTACGTATTTCCGAAAATATCGAAGGAGTTCCTTTCACCGTCGATTCAGTAGATCATGATGCCTACCGACGAAGGCCTCAGGCACCTTTCACTACTTCAACCTTTCAGCAAGCCGCCAGTTCCAAACTAGGGTTGAACTCAAAGATAGCCATGGGAGCGGCCCAAAGCTTATATCAGCAGGGCTACATCACATACATGCGTACCGACAGCACAACGTTGTCGGACAGCGCAATGCGAGCAGCGCGAAGCGTTGCAACAGAAAAATACGGTTCAGACCACCTACCTGCTTCGCCCCGTCAGTATCAAAGCAAAGTTCAAAACGCACAAGAAGCTCACGAAGCGATACGGCCGGCAGGCGACACCTTCAAAGAACCACGACAGGTTCGCATTGAGACTAACGAAAGTTTAGCAAGAGTTTACGAATTGATTTGGCAACGAACCATTGCTTCACAGATGACAGATACCACGGGCGAGACGGTGCGAATGCGCTTGTCTGGATCAGTGGAGGTGCCAGATGACCAGACTTCCAAAAATCTATTACTTGGTGTAAGTGGAACAGTTATTTCTCATGAAGGCTTTCGTCGTGTCTATTCAGATGATGCTGAAGGGAACTCAGCAGAAGACTCAGAAACCGTTACAGCTGAAATAGCCCTTCCAGACCTCAAAGTTGGCGATACAGCGATACCAAGTCGTGGCGTTCCGCAAGGCCGGTCCACAAAACCCCCGGCGAGATACACAGATGCATCCCTAGTCAAAAAAATGGAAGAACTCGGTATCGGTCGCCCTTCAACCTACGCATCAACTATCGAAAGAATTTTGAATAACGGATATGCCTTCAGAAAAGGAAGGGCTCTTTGCGCAACGGCAAAAGCAATAATGGTAGTGAACGTTCTCGGCCACAAGCTTCCAAAGCTAGTTGACTTTGAAGAACGCAAAAAAATGGAAGAAGACCTCGACTCCATTTCTAACGGTCGTTTAGATCGATCAACATTTTTAAGTAATCTGTACTGGGGGCTAGGCGGTTTGAACCGAACTGAGCTCACAGACGGAAAAGACTACGAATTCCTTGATAACTCAGCAAAGTGTGGTTGCAACGCGATTAATTGTAGAACCAGAGTGATCGCTGGGGATCCCGGTCTGCATTTCAAAGCAGTAAATAACTTTGTTGATGTCCAGTGGTCAGAAAAATCCCATTATTTAGGTCGAATCCCAGAAGACTTAGTCGGTGTAGAGGGATTAGAAGCAATAGACCCATCACTAGTAGGCGAAGTAAGGCTTGGCTATCTCAGGAGCCCGTATCTCAGAGTTGGAGATGAAGGAGCAACCACCAATATCCAACCCGATCAACCAATCGACGAATTAGACATACGTAGCGCTTGGGAGTATTTAAATAAACCTGATGCGCGGCTCCTAGGCGAAGTTCCAAATCAAATTCTGGCGCACGCAACGCCCAGTTCCTTTCCGCAACCATGGCCAGAAGAAGACTACATTTGGCCTAATCCCGGCGATGTTGGAAAGCCGGTATATGTACGACCCGGTACTTTCGGACCGTATGTTTCATTAGGTGAGTTTGCTAAATTTCCTAAGCTTTCAACAAAAGAAGGACGTCTAATAAAACTCCCTCATCATCGAAAGCCATGCAAGGTCGCCATGGCCTATATGCGCATGCTGATTGATTCTGAATCCAACGAAGCAATCCTGGAAGTAATTAATGCCCCCAAAAGAGGAGTAGGGAAAGCTTCGTTAGACAAACTTGTTGCGAACGCAGAAGAAAATAGCGAGAGTTTGTTACAGGCGTTTAAGAAAGCCTCAGACCTTGGAATAAAAGGAAATGCCTTAGCAGGAATTAATGAATTTTTAGATGTTATTGCGTACCTTGATGGTTTAAAATCTGAGAGACCAGACGAGTTGGTTCGAAACATTCTACAAAAATCGGGTTACTGGGCGGAAATAGAAACTGGTGCTTCACCAGAAGCCAACATTGAGATTCTTGAAAATTTTGTTCAAGTTATCGCTGAGTTTGATTCAGCAGAAGCTGTTGTGGATGAATTTTCTGCTTTGCAAGCGCTGAAAGATTTACCGAAACCGAAAACCTCATCGCTATTTAAATTCATGACAGTTGAAGACGTAACCCTGGAAGAAGCGCTAGCTCTGTTAAGCCTTCCGCGAGAAATTATTCACCCTTTTTGTGGTAACCCGATAATTATCTCCAACGGACCATTCGGCCCTTATCTGAAACACACCTGCGACGATGGACCGAATTTAAATGATGGTCCTGATAATGGTCCAGATGAGTTAATCTCTGCAGAAGATCTGAAAATCTTTGGAAAATCTGAAACTCGCAGCCTAGATAATGAAGATCAATTACTTTCATTGACGCTTGAAGAAGCTGTAAAGAAACTTAAAGAGCCTAAAAAGTTTGGAAGAATGGCGAAAGCGCCACTTCAAGAATTTGGGAAAGATCCTGACTCAGGCAATATGGTTTCGTTAAAAGATGGAAAATTTGGACCGTACGTCACAGATGGTGAATACATGGCGTCACTTGCCTTGGGAGACATACCTGAAGACTTGACGTTCGATCGGGCACTTGAACTTTTGGCAGAAAAAAAACTAAAAGGTCCACCTAAAAAGAAGGCCTACGCAAAAAAGCGTGCCCCCAAATTTAATAAAACTAAAAAATGAGTTGGTAGTAAGTATTATTATCTTTTAGCCTCACCAACTAGAAAATTTCTTAGAACTGGCGTTTCGTACAGAACTTCGTAGTCCTTAAAATGAAATTTAGTTAATGTAGTTTCTTTATTTATACTGCGGGAGTGAATACCCTTAGCTACTGAACGATTAGTTCATGCGCATCTACAATATTTATGTCTGATAACTCTGCTCCTAACTCTGCCGATGGCATTAACCCCGAAAGCCCTGCGCGCTTTACTGTCTTAAGATCTCGAAGCTTTTTAAAGCTCTGGATAGCTCAAATAGTTAGCGCCTTCGGTGATTGGATTGGCTTTCTCGCAATCATTGAAGTAGCTCGACGGATCGGTGGGGACCAACCAGGCTCAGCGATTGCGCTCGTCATGTTAGCCCGCGTATTGCCTGGGTTTTTTTTAGCTTCAGTTGGTGGCCTAATTGTTGACCGACTCAACCGTAAACGCCTCCTCATCACTTGTGACATCATTCGAGCGGGCACTTTACTGACAATCCCATTTATAGAGCGCGTATGGGGTCTTGTCTTAGCATCTCTCGTTCTAGAACTAGCGACCTCATTATGGAGTCCCTGCAAGGAAGCGATAGTCCCAAACTTAGTTCCCAAAGAGCAGTTAACCGCAGCTAACTCCTTATCGTTAGTAGCTGCCTATGGAACATTCCCCCTAGCTGCAGGCGCGTTCATTGGGCTTGCAAAGCTGGTTGAATGGTTCGGCCAAAGCGCAGTAGGACAAGTTGAATGGGCGCTAGTACTAGATGCAGCAACATTTCTTATCGCCGCTGCGTTAATAGCTACTTTGCCCATCAAACCCCACAGAAAACAACGAATTGCTAAGAAAACTAAGCTTGGTTTAGCCGAAGGATTCCAAGAACTTCGCGAAGGCTGGAACTTCATTGCGCTCAGCCCGCGAGTGCGAGCTGTTCTGGTGGGGCTGAGCACGGGGATGATTGGTGGGGGAATGTTGATCCCCCTTGGAGCTGTGTTCAACGACGTTGTGTTGAAGGCAGGTAATGCTGGCTTCGGGACTATTTTAGTAACACTTGGTTTCGGGGTCGCGCTCGGAGTTTCAGCGCTTTCAGTCGCGCAAAGAAGACTCAATAAAGAACGCACCTTTGTGACTTCAGTGTTTGGTGCTGGCTTCGGTCTTCTCTTCGCCGTGTCTTGTTCAGATACTTTTTTAGCGCTTGCTGGAGTTTTTGTAATGGGCATCTTTGCCGGAAGCGTATATGTCTTAGGGTTCACGCTTTTACATGAAGAAGTAGCAGAAGAATTAAGAGGTCGTGTATTTAGCGCTCTTTATACGGCAGTAAGGTTTTGTTTACTACTGTCGATTACAGCCGGAGGATTTCTCTCGGATGGCTTTAACTGGTTGTTTGGGGTGCTTTTCGAAAACAAAATTGTTGTCGGACGGTTCACAATGGAACTTCCTGGTGTCCGCGGCGCCCTATGGCTAGCTAGCTTGCTTATCATTGGGGCAGGAGGACTTTCTCTTTTATCTCTTCGGAAAAGCCAGGAAAAAAAATAGTGAAACGTGGTCGGTACATCGCATTTGAAGGCTGGGAAGCCAGCGGCAAGTCAACCCAGGCAGAGAGACTTGCAAAAAAACTCAATGCTGTTCTAACGCGCGAACCAGGTGGGACAGAACTTGGAGCTGCAATTCGTGAAATGCTGTTAGGTGACGGACCGGTCCCGTCAGCGCGATCAGAAGCTCTTTTGTTTGCAGCCGATCGAGCTCATCATGTAGACACCATTGTCGAACCGGCTTTAGTTCTAGGTCGCGACGTAGTCACAGACAGATCTTTTGGTTCAACCTTGGCCTACCAGGGATACGGCAGAGGCCAGTCGTTAGACGACCTTCACACACTAATAGAATGGGCTAGCGGAGGTCTTCTGCCGGACATAATTATTTTGTTGCAAGTACCAGTTGAGATCTCAAATCAACGATTGGGTGCGACTAGGGACCGCATGGAACGCGAAGATGAAGGTTTCGCCCAACGTGTAATCAGTGGGTTCCAATTGTTAGCTGAGCAAGATGCTAACCGTTGGAAAACAGTTGATGCTTCAGGCTCAGTAGAAGAGATTCAGCTACTGGTCAACAAGGCGCTTGAAGAAGATTGATGAGCAGCCTCTTCGATACTGTTATCGGCCAGGCACGAGCCGTCTCGATGCTGCAAGCTGCCCTCATTGACCCAGTACCTGCCTATCTATTCGTTGGGCCATCTGGCGCTGGCACTCGAAACGCAGCCAGACTTTTTGCGGCTGGGCTACTGAACGATAAAAAGAATGATCAGGAACGACACCAGCGACTTGCGACAGCCGAAGAACACCCCGATTTAGTAATCGTGGATCGTTCTGGTGCTTTCGTCACAGCCGAACAGGCCAGAGACATTGTTCGTACCGCTTTTACAAGCCCAATTGAAGGTGATCGAAAAGTAATAGTCGTAACGGACTTGCACCTAATACGAGATGCCGGACCCATGCTGCTTAAGTCGATCGAGGAGCCTCCGCCGTCTACATTTTTTATTTTGTTGGCTGATGAAATTTCTTCCGATCTCGTAACTATTGCTTCTCGATGCCTTCAAATCGAGTTTGTTCCTATTCCTGCTGGCGAACTTGAAAAACTTCTGATTAAAGAGGGGGCAGATCCGGGTCGTGCACGGTTTGCATCACAAATTTCAGATGGTTCTATAGATAGAGCTCGAATCCTCGCTAGCGATGACGGAGCATTAAATCGGTGGAATGCGTGGAGTCAAATTCGAGAAAAACTTAACGGAAGTGGTGGTAATGCTGCTAAAGCAGCGGACCTTGTTTTAGAACTAATTGACTCATCTGCGGGCCCGATGGAAGATAAGCACTCTGAAGAAAGATTAGCTTTGGATGAGCGCGCAGAGCGCTTTGGTGAACGTGGGCTCGGCAGAGCAATATTAGAGGATCGGCACAAACGAGAACTTCGACGTTTGCGTACAGATGAGTTTTTGATGGGGTTTAGTGCCTTAGGAGCGGCGATAAGAGAAGAGGTTTCCGATCAAGTTATTGATAGCGAAAAAGCAATTAGATCGCTTACAGCAATACAGAAAGCGTCGCAAAATTTACGTCGTAATCCCAACGAAAAATTGATGACGCAGCACCTTATGTTGGAATTATCAGATGGAGCCCAAGGTGGGAATTGAACCCACGACCTGCTCTTTACGAGAGAGCCGCTCTACCACTGAGCTACTCGGGCGCTGAGCCGCTCACGATACCAGCAGACTGTAGGAGCGGGAACCTTCTCACGACAAGATCATGAAATCAGGCTAGAATATTTTAATATTTGAGAAATTTGGCTAATAATCAAATGTGATTCGGCTATGGAGACTGCGACAGCTAGCCTAAAGACATGGAAGCACTAGGAGCACAGATCTGGCATTTTTGGCTTGCAGTGCCACTTGCGGTGGGCGCTGTAGTTAATGTCATTGCACTTTTGGTAGGTTACGTAACGAAAGTCGTTGCGCCCCGATACCCCAAGCGTTGAATGGACACATGTGTCAGTGGACTGGGAGCTTGCTCGACGTATAGCAGTTAAAATTGCTGGAGATGAACCCTTATCTCAATCATATTTGGGGAATTCACTCCACTCAGATTTTGCGCGGTTTACTCCGCAAGCAGAGGAGCTTGTTTCTATAGAAACTGGTTTGTATTCGAAAGATGGAAAAGCTCGAGCAAAAGTGATTGATCGTGCCGGTTGGATCGACGCCAATATCAGGTCTTTCCAACGGTTGTTACGGCCCATACTTGTTTCTGAAAATGGTGAGGGAAGCACTGAATCTCGACTCACAAAAAAAATTGCTGCTACTGAACTAGGACTAATCCTAGGTTGGATGTCTCGTCGTGTACTCGGCCAGTATGACTTACTGCTTGCCGAGGACGAAGATCGTGATGATCAGGATTACGTGTACTACGTAGGACCTAATATTTTGTCAGTGGAAAAAAAGTTTGCCTTCCCTCCCCAGCAATTCAGGCTCTGGCTGGCGCTGCATGAACTAACACATCGGTCACAGTTCACCGGAGTTCCGTGGTTAAGACCTCATTTTTTGAGTTTAGTAAATGGAATGCTTGATGAGGTAGAACCTGATCCAGACCGTCTTAAAGATGGAATTAAATATTTGTATGATGAGCGACGATCCGGCCGTGATCCTCTTGGAGAAGGCGGCTTAGCTGCACTGTTCGCTAGCGATAAACAACGAACCTTGCTCGAAAGCGTCGGGGGAATGATGAGTTTAGTTGAGGGGCATGGAGATGTAACCATGACGCGCGCAGCGATCGGTTACGTAGACCATGCACCAAGATTTGCTCGTGTGCTACAAGAACGACGAAATGGGGCGAAAGGTTTTGCGCGCATTATGCAAAAATTAATGGGTATCGAAGCCAAATTAGCTCAGTATCAACAAGGCGAAGAATTCATTGCGGCTATCGAGTCGCAAAGAGGTAATCGAGCCGTCGACATCATTTGGACAGACGTTTCGTATTTGCCCTCACTTAAAGAAATTCGCGATCCAGAAGCATGGATGCAACGAGTGCCTGCGATTTAGGTACGTGGTGTAATGAAACCTCGCTCAACGTTCCAGGACTACAGAGATAAATGCACATTCCCTAGCGAGGGAGAATTGATTTGCGCGGTATCAGGAGGAGCCGACTCTGCAGCTCTTTTGATATTGGCAGCCGAAACTAGCTCCACGGTTAGAGCTATTCATGTGAATCATGGGCTCAGACCAGAAGTTTCAGAAGAGGCTCAAAAAGTCGGAATGCTTGCTAACAAACTCAACGTAGGTTTTGAAGAAATAAAAATTGAATTAACCGATGGACCGAATCTGGAAGAGCGAGCTCGTGATGCCCGTTATCGGGTATTACCAAACGAAGTGCTAACAGGCCACACAGCCGATGATCAAGCTGAAACTGTTCTGTTGCAGCTAATGCGCGGAGGTTCGCTAGATGCTCTTTCAGGAATGCGACTGAGTGGTCACCCTCTGCTGAGATTGAGGAGGTGCGATACCGAAGCAATTTGCGACCTTTTTGGATACCAACCAATTTTTGATCCCAGTAACAAAAATCCTCGATTTCTTCGAAACCGGGTTCGTCATGAAATATTGCCTCTAATGGCTGATGTCGCGCAGCGAGATGTTGCACCGTTATTTGTTCGTGCTGCTGACCTAGCACGAGATGACCGCGACTTACTTGATGAATTGGCCTCCGCTATAGACCCCACCGATGTAAAGGCGCTAAATTCTGCTCCGGTGCCATTAGCTAGGCGAGCTATTCGTCAATGGCTCAGAAATGGTCACCCCCCAGATCTTGCAGCTGTTGAAAGAGTGCTTGAAGTCGCTAGAGGAAATTCGCTTGGAACGGAGATTGCTGGAGGTAAGAGAATCCGAAGAAGTAAAGGCAAATTGCATCTTTTTGAACGTATTAGCTCAGAGGGTGAAGTTTCAGAAACTAGCGACTAGGTTGCCTAGCCGTGGTCGACCATAATTTAATTCTTAACCATCCTGCTCTCAGTGAAATTCTGGTAACCCAAAAAGAGATTGAAAGTCGTGTAGCAGAAATAGGTGATCTGATCAGTAAAGATTATGAAGGTCGCGAACCGTTGTTAGTTGGTGTCCTCAAAGGTGGAGTAATTTTCACCACAGATTTATGTCGGGCAATAGACTTACCCGTTCAACTTGATTTCATGGCGGTTTCTTCATACGGAAGCAGCACAACCACTAGCGGTGTTGTCCGCATCCTTAAAGATTTAGATGCTGATATTGAAGGAAGAGATGTCATTCTCATAGAAGACATCGTAGATAGTGGTTTGACCCTCCGATATCTGCGTAAAACCTTGCTGGCAAGAAACCCAGCGAGTCTAGTGATGTGTTCTTTGTTAGTCAGAGAAGAAGCTCAAGATGATTTAGATGACCTTATAAAGTATGTAGGTTTCCAGATACCCAAAGTATGGGTAGTTGGTTACGGCCTAGATGTGGCGCAGCGGTTTCGAAACTTAAAAGATATTTGGTCCTATAACACCGAAGCCGATTAGTAAATTTTTTTATAGGTGTAAGTGACTCAGTGGATGAGATCGCCTACTGGAAGTACGATGGTCCTTGACGTCTAAGAAAATTGGTTTCAATGAAGGGAAAATGGGCTGCAGGCATTGAGCCTCGAAATTTTGCCTGGGTGATGAAAGATCAACTCGCCGTATGTGAACGACCGGGTGGATACGGCGCCAATCACCGCCGCGTTCGACGTCAAGAAGAGATTATTTGGCTGAGACAGCAGGGATTCGATATTGTCTTTTCCTTAATACCGGGTTCCCATAATTTGAATAACTACAGAGAATTAGGATTACCTTTCGCACACCGTCCATGGCCCCAGCGTGAACAATTGCAAACTTTCTTAGAAACTATTTATGGTGAGATGGACACGTTGCTGCATCGCGAAAAGAAAGTAATCATTCACGCTGAGGAACTAAGCGAACGGGTTTGCGGCATTGTTGCTGGGTATTTACTATACGCCCGGCTTGTTTCTACTGGTCCTCAGGCTTTAGCAATGGTTGAGCGCATTTTTCAGCGACATTTAGGGCCTTTCGGTCGCGAACTTGTTGAAATAAGCCTCGCTATTGAACAACCTCGTGTAGCAGACTGAATAGATGAGCAAGTCTTCAGTACCAAAAGATTTTATTCAACTTCGTGGGCTAAGAGTCACTTGCATAGTTGGCGTCTTGGCAGAAGAGCGAGAGCGAGAGCAACCGTTAGAAATAGATATAGATCTTCGAGCTGATTTAGAACCGGCTGGGGTGAGTGATCGATTAGATGACACGATCAATTATGGAACTGTCGGAGAACTAGCAGCCGAAATTTGTTTGCGAGAGAAGGCTCAATTACTAGAGCGATTGGCCAACGTCATCGCAACGGAAATTTTGTCTCTCGAAGGGGTTCACGAAGTAACAATATCGATTAGGAAGTTACGGCCACCGGTGCCTGTAGATCTTCATACGTGTGGAGTGCAGATTACCCGGTCTTCCATATGAGCAAAGAAATAATTAGATGTTTCATAGGTCTTGGATCAAATATAGGAGACCGAAAATCTTTCCTAGAAAAGGCTGTAGCAACGATCGCTGACATCGTGAATGTCTCTAGTTTGTACGAAACAGCGCCAATTGGTGGACCGGAACAAGAACCATTCCTGAACATGGTGGTTGAGTTACAAACGTTTTTAGGTCCCTATGAAGTTCTTGAACTTTGTAGGAAGCTAGAAGCTCATGCAGACCGAGAGAGAACTATTCGATGGGGACCGAGGACTCTTGATGCGGATGTGCTTCTATACGGAAATTTAGTCCTTGACGATCTAGAACTGACTCTGCCGCATCCGCGTATGTGGAACCGTGCTTTTGTTATGTATCCCCTCGCAGAATTAGCGCCAGATCTTCTTCCTGAGGACTGGGAGGTTTCGGTTATCGGTCAGGAAGTAAAATTGATTGAGAATTGAGTGGGAAAATAAATTTTTGAAATACCAAGTTGCATTATCGACGAGGCAAAGGCACGATCTTAAGTGAGGCAGCGCACGCTTAGCGGCATGCTGACCTTAGAAAAGGACTTGCTATGCTTTTGGTGATCGACGCAGGCAACACTCAGATGATGGTTGGCCTGTACGACCCGGCTCCTGTCGACGAACCGCAAACAGCCTCGAGTGGTTTGCTAGGGCATTGGCGAATGGCGACCAGTCCTGATCGCACCGAAGATGAAATAGGGCTAGCAATAGCTGGGTTCACCGCAGAGATAGGAATTGAGCTCGAAAACGATGTGACAGGCTTGGCTATTTCATCAGGGGTCCCATCGGTTACTGCATCTCTTCGTCGTTTTGCTGAACGTTACTTAGATGTCTCCCCCGTAGTTCTTGGACCTGGAGTGAAATCAGGAATGCCGATTCGATATGAGGATCCGCGATCTGTTGGTGCAGACCGAATTGCCAACGCAGTAGCGGCGCTCGAACTATATGGAGCGAGCAGCGTTGTCGTAGACTTTGGAACAGCTACCACCTTTGACGTTATCGATTCCACAGGAGCGTATTTAGGTGGAGCGATCCTACCTGGATTAGAGATAAGTCTAGAAGCACTATTCGGTCGGGCAGCGTTGCTACGAGAAGTTGACTTAACGGAACCTAAAGGTGTTATTGGCAGAAATACCCATGAATCGATTCAATCAGGAGTGATTTTTGGCAGTGCCTGTCTTGTAGACGGGATGATCGACCGTATTGAAGAGGAAATCGGTGACGTTACAGTCATTGCTACTGGAGGGTATGCGGAACTAATTGCGCCGCATGCGCGAACAGTAGACCATCATGAGCCATGGTTAACGTTGCATGGCTTGAGACTAGTCCACAACAAAAACGTTCTCTGAGGAACTATGACCCCGATTCCATATCGATTTGACCCTGACGCTAAGGTAAATGACCTAGTTGAGGAATTTCAGGACTTAGAGCCAGGAACCGAAACTGACCGTGTTGTCACAGTCGCTGGCAGGCTTATGTTGCGCCGGGTTCAGGGGAAATTGGCGTTTGGGACCTTAGACGATGCTTCATCTCGAATTCAACTCTTCGCACCATCTAAAAGCACCCCAGAATTCGATAGTTTTTGCAGCCTGAATTTGGGTGACTGGATCGGGATTACCGGTGTGATAATGACCACACGAAGAGGTGAGTTAAGTATTCGAGTTGATAAATGGGTGCGACTCGCAGAAGCGCGCCGCCCGTTCCCAGATAAGTGGCATGGGATAACTGATACCGACACCAGGTACCGACAGAGATATGTTGATTTGTGGGTAACCCCTGAAGCTCGCAAAGCCTTCATGATAAGAAGCAAGATGATGTCGTTGACTAGACGTTTTCTCGAAGAACGTGGATTTATAGAAGTAGAAACTCCTATTTTTCATCCGATACCAGGTGGCGCTAATGCTCGACCTTTCACCACTCATCACAATGCGTTAGACCTCGAGCTCTATATGCGAGTGGCTCCCGAACTTTATTTAAAGCGCTTAACAGTCGCTGGGTTTGACAAGGTTTTCGAACTAGGAAGGGTCTTTCGCAACGAGGGTGTATCGACTAGGCACAACCCCGAATTTTCTATGCTTGAGCTTTATCAGGCCTATGCCGACTACGAAGACATCATGGATCTCGTAGAAGAATTAGTCGAGTACTTAGCAATTGAGCTAACCGGTTCAACTGTTCTGCACTTCGGTGATCAGCCACTAGATGTAGCGCGCCCTTGGAGGCGAGCCTCCATGATCGACCTTATTGAAGAAGCCACTGGAGAAACCCTCTCAGTGGAAATGCCAATTGACGAAATTCGTAAAGTCGCCGATAAATATGGAGTTCCATATAGGGAAAGTTATGGAGTTGGAAAATTAGTATTAGAGATATACGAAAAAACCACTGAAGCAAATCTGTGGGGTCCGATTTATGTAACCGAACATCCATCTGAGGTTTCGCCATTAGCGCGTGACCACAGGGACAAACCGGGAGTAACCGAACGCTTTGAAGCAATTCTTGCTGGACGCGAATTATGCAATGCCTTTAGCGAATTAACGGACCCCGAAGAGCAACGTAGGCGTTTCGAAGCACAAGCCGCACAAAAAGCTGATGGTGATGACGAGGCTATGACCGTAGATGAGGATTATCTCAGGGCATTAGAGTACGGCATGCCACCAACAGGTGGACTAGGCATTGGTATGGATCGCTTAGCAATGCTATTGACAGGTGTCGGAACCATTAGAGACGTAGTCTTATTTCCTACTCTGCGACCAGAAAAATAGAAACTGTGTTTATCTAGTTCGTATCTGGAGTTTGATCTTCGCGAGCAATGAACAAACCATCGGCATCCATAAAAGTTTTATTTGATTCTTGGCCCGTAGCTTTTAAAAATATTTTTCTCCCCTCAATTTTATCGACCCATGCTCGAAACCTCAGATCAACATTAAGTGGAGCTGGGGCCCGATAGTTCACATTGAGATAGGCCGTAAAAGCTTGCCTCCCTCGCATCCGATTCAATGCCCCCATCACTTCATCAACGATGAGCGCTTGGATACCTCCATGCACCCGCTCTGGCGGCCCGGCGAACATAGGGTCCACCGAAGTGAAAGCCATAACGCTGTCATCACTTTCTTTGAAAAACTTTAAGCCAATAGAAGAAGGATGGAAGACCCCCCCAGCAATAGAGAACGGATCGAACTCAATTTCATCTCCTGGGCTTAGATCTAATGGAGTGTGCTTTCCATTATAAATCGCTGCCAGATGGGGACGCGTCATCATGTCATCAAGCTTGTCTCTTTGACTACCGGCTACAAATCGATCCACTAATTTGTCGAGAACAGCAGCGATTTCATTAATTTCTTCGTCTCCGAGACGAGTCCCAGCTAGACAACGATTGAGCCGTCTACTTGCACCTGCAGCCGTAGCTAGGGCATCCCAGTTGTTCATACAAACGAACGTTAGCCAGATCTTGGTGGATTGACCTCGATTCGACTAGTCGAGACGCTGGAAAAACGGTACGGTCAGGCTATGCGTCGTACCATTTTTAATGAAGAACACGAAATGTTTCGTTCATCTGTCCGAGCTTTCATGGAGAAGGAAATAGTTCCAAATCACGAACAATGGGAAAAAGACGGACAAGTTGACAAGGCAATGTTTAGAAAGGCCGGCTCGCTAGGCCTTTTGGGAATGGCGGTTCCAGAAGTACATGGCGGTGGAGGAATGGAAGATTTCAGATACAACGCCGTTATTAATGAAGAAATCCAGCGAGCCGGAGTAATCGGATCTGGAATGTGTATCACGCTTCACAATGACATTTGTTTGCCGTATTTCCTTAATTACTGCAACGAAGAGCAAGCAGATCGTTGGATGCCTGGGCTAGTGAGTGGCGACCTAATGAGTGCGATAGCTATGACCGAGCCAAGCACCGGCTCTGATCTTGCGTCAATAACTACATCAGCTAAACGAGAAGGCGATGGCTATTTAGTTAATGGCGCAAAAACTTTTATCACTAGTGGCATCAACAGTGATCTTGTCATAACAGCAGTGAAAACTGACCCAAATGAAAAACATAAGGGAATGACGCTAATGGTCTTGGAAAGGGGCATGGGAGGTTTCGAACGAGGCAGAAACTTAGACAAGTTAGGCATGAAGGCACAAGACACAGCTGAATTGTTCTTTGACAACGTTTTTGTACCAAAAGAAAATGTACTTGGCGGCGAAGGCGCAGGATTTCTGAACCTGGTTAAGAACCTGCCACAGGAAAGACTTTCGATTGCGATAACAGGAGTGGCTCACGCTCAAGCAGCCTTTGACGGAGCAGTCGAATACGTTACTGAACGTAAGGTTTTTGATCAGCCAGTTAGCTCTTTTCAAAATACTCGGTTCGAGCTCGCAGAAATGAAGACAGAATTAGATATCGCCTGGGTCTTTGTCGACCGACAAATAGAGGCGCTCAATATTGGAGAATTAACTGCAGAAGACGCCGCAGAAGCTAAATGGTGGTGCACTGAGATGCAACTCAAAGTAATTACTAGATGTTTGCAACTATTTGGTGGGTATGGATTTATGAACGAGTACCCCATAGCGCGTGCCTACGCCGATGCAAGAGTTCAAACAATATATGGTGGAACCACCGAAATAATGAAAGAAATTATTGGACGTCAGGTGGCGGGCCGGTAGAGCTTTTAGTTCTGTTGCTTCTTAGTTGGGCCAAGAAACCTCACGAAGTGAGCGAATTATAGCTTAGCTAAAAAGAGGCGCGTCGATATGAACGATGTACAAAGAAGACGGGGAGTCTTTCTGTGTCAAGATCAATTAAATCAGTCGCCGTAATAGGAACTGGAACCATGGGCGCCGGAATAGCTGCCGCAAGTGCTGCGGCTGGTTGTCGGGTTCTGTTGCTCGACATAACTGAAGAAGCAGTTAATCGTGCATTGAATCAGATCAACGAGGCGGATCTTCATCTGGTCTCGACTGGAACTATTGAAAATGACTTACCCAAAATTTATGACTATGACTGGGTATGCGAGGCC
The DNA here is from genome assembly GCA_905182565.1 of Acidimicrobiaceae bacterium. GTDB lineage: Bacteria > Actinomycetota > Acidimicrobiia > Acidimicrobiales > Poriferisodalaceae > UBA9040. Next base: position 43,824 of record CAJJCB010000023.1, read on the forward strand.
ATTGTCGAAGATGTGCAAATTAAGAGATCGCTTTTTCTAAAACTTGAAAACCACCGTCGTGAAAACTCCGTAATATCATCTAACACTTCAGGGATACCACTACGTCAGCTTTCTGACGGTATGCCCGAGAGCTTCTGTAAAGACTTCGCAATAACTCACTTCTTTAATCCAGTAAAAGTCATGAAGCTATTCGAACTGGTACCAGGCGAAGAGACGGCCCCTGATGTGATTGAGGCCTTTTCACACTTCGGATCTGAGACTCTTCAAAAAGGTGTAGTGCACGCAAAAGATACTGTGAATTTTATTGGGAACCGAATTGGGTGTTTTTTTATATTGTCCGGGTTCCACCTTGCGAAAAAATATTTAAATGATGGAATACGCCAGGAAACAATTGATGCAGTCCTTTCGGCTCCAGTGGGGCTACCTCCAACAGGGCTATACGGACTAGTCGACTTGATTGGTTTAGACGTGATGGAATTAGTAGGACGGAACTTAGCTACTAATTTGCCGAAAGAAGATAAAGGCCACATATTTACAAGCTTGCCTTCCGTTGAGCAGTCGATGCATGACCGAGGACAGCTCGGCCGTAAATCGGGCGGCGGTTTCGCTCGCCAAATAAAACTCGACGACGGTACCCGTGAAAAAGAAGTGTTTGATCTTCTCAGCGAGGAGTGGAGACCTGCAGATACGTCAGAAGAGGTCGGGTTGTCTGCTGACTTAGGAAAGATTTTGTTCCAAGATAGTTTGCTCGGGCAGTTAGCTTGGGAAATTTTTGGTGGGACCTTGCTGTACGCAGCTGATCTAGTTCCTGAAATCGCTGATGATATTGTGAATGTAGATAACGCCATTAAGTGGGGGTTTAATTGGATCTATGGTCCTTTCGAGATGCTTGACTACCTTGGCCCAGAGCGAGTGATTGCAAGACTCGAAAGTGAGAATACGTCGCTTCCCAGGATGCTTTTGGCGCTTAAAGAATCTGGTGGTGAAAATTTTTATGACCACTCTACGAATTCATATTTGAGTGCAGAAGGAAATTATGTGCCGATTCAATAAGTGCAGATTCAGTACTCTTAGGTAATCGGCCTTCTGACTATTGCATCGGTTACAGCGACTACATCGCGCATCTCAAATGCATCGTGAACGCGAACAACGTCTACACCTGCACAGATTGCTTGAGCGACTGTAGCTGCAGTTCCGAAACGTCTTTCGCTTACTTTATTGCCCAGAATTGTTCCAATAGAGGACTTTCTTGAGGTCCCAATAAGTAAGGGAAGGTTCAAGGCCCAGAACTCAGGCAACCGCTGAAGTAACTCTAAATTCTGGCGAACTGACCAACCGAAACCAAATCCCGGGTCGAAAATTAGATTCCCTTTGTCAACATGGGCATCATCACAAATTTGCAGGGTCTTTTCCAGACCTTTAACTACATCAGCTACTACATCGAAATGTTTTCGGTCCCGTTGGTTATGCATGATGACTGCTGGGACCATCTTTTCTGCAACCAAGCTCGCCATTTCTGGATCAAGTTGGAAACCCGATATGTCATTTATGATGTTTGCGCCTGCATAAATAGCCTGTTCAGCGACGCTTGCCCAGGTCGTGTCCACCGAAATGGGCACAGAGGTCTGATTCCTGATTGCCTCGATGATTGTTACGACGTTTTCTATTTCTACCTGGATCGGTATTACCGAAGCTCCGGGACGCGAAGAAGCTCCTCCGACGTCGATTACATCAACGCCGGCGAGTTCAAAAGACTTAGCCAAAGCTACTGCATCATCCAGACGGTTTTTTAGGCCGTCGCCGGAGAATGAATCTTCAGTTGCGTTGATAATTCCCATAACAAAAGTTTTCGTTCCCCAAGCCCATTTAACGGAGTTAGGCAGAAATAAGTGTGGGTTTTGGTACTGACGTTGTAGTGGCCAGATCGAAGTCACTGGATTTTCGCTAACTAGCGATCCAACGCGGAAAGGAGATTAGCTGCAGCTGAACGTAGGCCAAGAGTGCCAATTGTGGTCGGAAACCCTGCGATAGCTTCAATAGCTTCCTGAGCATATCCTCTAGCTGTTTCGATTGAGGTTGCGATTTCTTTTCCGTTTACGACTAACGAACGGGCGAAATCTCGTTCTTCTGTGCTCAGCGGTGCTCCTAGCAGTTCTCTGACAGGATCATTTGCCTTAATCATTCTGATAACAGGCAAGGTATAAACCCCTTCGCGTAAATCATTGCCTGATGGTTTACCTAATTCTTCATCGGTCGCAACCAAATCTAGGATGTCATCAACTATCTGAAATGCCATCCCGTAGGCATACCCGTATTGAGTCAGTTGTTCTACGGCGGTGCGCTCACATCCTGCGACTAGCGCGCCGATCCGACACGAAGTGGCAAACAAGGCAGCAGTTTTGCCACCAATAGCTTCTAAATATCCGCTTTCACTGCGCTCTACATCATAGATCAGTTGAAGTTCCCTAACCTGACCTTCACATAGATGACCAATAGTGGCAGCTAAAAGCTCAGCCACTTCGGTTCCCAAAGATGCCGCTAATTCTGATGCTTTTGCGAGAAGGAAGTCACCAGCCAGAATTGCAACAAGATTTCCCCAACGGTTATTGACTGCTTCAATCCCGCGTCGGGTTTCTGCTTCGTCCATCACGTCGTCATGATAAAGAGAACCAAGATGCACGAGTTCAACGGCTACGCCACCTCTAATCATTTCTTCGGTGACAACATTTTCACCTGCCCCATCGTTGTTATGAGACAGCGATGCTGCAATTACCATTGCGGGCCGAAGACGTTTTCCGCCAGCCGGAATGAGATGGGACGCAACTTCAGTAAGGAAATCATCCTGTGTAGTGGCGGCGTCGCGTAAGGACGCCTCAACTCGTTGAAGATCGCCTGTTGAATTTGGTCTGTGTTGGAGGGGACTCAGAGAAGTCACTCTCACAATCTAAACGACTTCGGAGTTCTGGGCGAAACGAGAGCCAACCTTTCGTGAATAATCCTCATATAGATAGTCATCTATTGTGAGACCAAGCGGTTGCCGTGGTTAGACTCAACTTCGTGTCCCATTCCCGGGGGCGCCATCAATTTCGCTGGAGGATCTGTGTTTGAACGCTTCACCGATAGAGCTCGACGAGTTGTCGTATTAGCTCAGGAGGAGGCTCGCCTTCTCAATCATAATTACATTGGCACCGAACATATTCTTTTGGGCTTGATACACGAGGGGGAGGGCGTAGCTGCAAAGGCTCTCGAATCTCTAGGTATTTCGCTTGAAGCTGTCCGGAATCAAGTTGAAGAAATTATTGGACAAGGCGGCTCTTCGCCTAGTGGACATATCCCATTTACTCCACGCGCTAAAAAAGTTTTAGAGCTATCACTTCGGGAAGCTCTGCAGCTCGGCCACAATTACATTGGCACCGAACATATTCTTTTAGGGCTAATACGAGAGGGAGAAGGTGTAGCTGCTCAGGTATTAGTGAAGCTCGGAGCAGATCTCTCTCGAGTTAGGCAGCAAGTTATTCAATTGCTTTCTGGCTACTCAGGTTCAGGCGAAGGGTCAGAATCAAGCGGTGGAAAAGAAACTGTTGGCGGTTCATCGGAAAGAGGAGAAGGTCCTCAGGGCGGCTCAGCAGTTCTTGACCAGTTCGGAATAAATCTTACTCAGAACGCGAGAGAGAAAAAGTTAGATCCAGTTATAGGACGTATGCGCGAAACAGAACGGGTAATGCAAGTTCTTTCTCGAAGAACTAAAAATAATCCGGTTCTGATTGGTGAACCGGGAGTTGGCAAGACAGCGATAGTTGAGGGGTTAGCGCAAAAAATTGTTTCGGGTGAGGTACCAGAGACGTTGCGAGACAAACAACTTTACACGCTCGACCTCGGTGCATTAGTAGCCGGCTCTCGATACAGGGGAGATTTTGAAGAGCGTCTGAAGAAAGTCCTCAAAGAAATAAAGAGTAGAGGCGACATAATACTTTTTATTGATGAGTTACACACGCTAGTTGGTGCTGGAGCTGCAGAAGGAGCAATCGATGCAGCGTCGATTCTAAAGCCGATGCTAGCGCGCGGGGAACTGCAAACAATTGGAGCGACCACAATTGAGGAATATCGGAAATACCTCGAAAAAGATGCTGCTCTAGAAAGACGCTTCCAGCCGATACGTGTTGAAGAACCTACTTTGGCTCACACGATCGAAATACTGAAAGGTTTACGGGAGAGGTACGAGGCTCACCACCGAGTCACTATTACTGATCAAGCACTTGTTGCTGCTGCGAACCTTGCTGATCGGTATATTGCTGATCGGCAGTTGCCAGATAAGGCAATCGATTTGATAGATGAAGCAGGCTCTAGACTCAGAATTAAGCGGATGGCTACGCCTCCCGACTACAAAGAAATAGAAAATAAGATTGCTGAAGTTGTTGAGAAGAAAAAACAATCGGTAGAAAACCAAGATTTTGAACTTGCTGGTTCTCTTCGCGACGAGGAAAAATCTCTTCTTGACCGCCGTTCAGAAGTGATGGAACAAATCAAAGAAGATGGTATTGATTTATTCGATGAGGTAGACGAAGAAGCGGTAGCTGAGGTCCTTTCTATATGGACAGGGATACCTGTTTATAAGTTGACCGAAGAAGAAACTCAAAAGCTCTTAAAAATGGAAGATGAACTCCATAAGAGAGTAATTGGTCAGGGAGACGCCGTTCGAGCGGTAAGCCAAGCAACTCGACGAACCCGAGCTGGCTTAAAAGATCCTAAGAGACCTGGAGGCTCATTTATTTTCCTCGGCCCTTCAGGCGTCGGAAAAACTGAGCTTGCGAAAACACTTAGCGAGTTTCTGTTTGGTGATGAGGCAGCGCTCATAAGTCTTGACATGTCTGAATATATGGAAAAACATACAGTGAGCCGACTAGTTGGTTCTCCTCCTGGATATGTGGGCTATGAAGAAGGAGGACAGCTAACAGAAGCGGTTCGACGTAAGCCTTTTTCCGTGGTGCTGTTTGACGAGGTTGAAAAAGCTCACCCTGACGTTTTCAATACTTTGCTACAAATTCTTGAAGAAGGTCGCCTGACAGATGCACAAGGCAGGTCAGTCGATTTCCGAAACACTGTTCTCATTATGACTTCAAATTTGGGAACTGCTGATTTACGAAAAGCGAATGTTGGATTTACTAAGAATGATGAAGCCGTAAGTTACGAGCGGATGAAAGAAAAAGTAAACGACGCTTTAAAAGCCCACTTCCGGCCTGAATTTTTGAACCGAATTGATGACACAATTGTTTTCCATGAGTTGAGCATCGAAGAGGTGACAGTAATCGTAGATTTGATGATCGCCAGAACAGCTGAGCAATTGAAAGCTCAGGGGCTCGGTCTTGAACTAACTGACGCGGCGAAGAACTGGTTGGCCCGCAAAGGATACGACGCAACTCTTGGAGCCCGTCCCCTTAGGCGAGCCATCCAACGAAATGTCGAAGACGCTTTATCTGAGCGTATTCTGTACAAAGAATTCAATGCCGGAGAGATTATTGTCGTTGATGTTGACACAGAAACGGATGAGATTGTCTTCAGTGCTATTGAGGGATTTGATCCAGAAGCTGTCGAGCTTGAAGAGGCTGCAGCCGACTGATTGAAGGTCGTTTAAATTGGTAGTGAGCTATTGATCAGTATTGATTCTTTGAATTGTTAGCGGGAACGCAGATTCAGTGAGTCTCGCTGAATAATGGTGTACCGATTTCCTGAACGTTTGATCCAACCCAATCTAATAAAAGAAGCAAGTGCTTTGTTGACGCGTTCCCTTGACGCTCCGACCATTCCAGAGAGCTCTTCTTGAGTAATCGGTAATGTGAACCTGTCGATGCCTCCCGAAAGTTCTAGAAGTCTTTTAGCGGTCCGTCCAGGAACGTCTAAAAACATTGCGTCGGCGAGCGCGCTATCAGTAATTCGAAGTCTGAGTGATAAAAGTGCAACTACTCGCCAGAGCAATTCAGGATGCTGAGAATAAAGTATATGTAATGCCGTATAGGGCACTGCCAAAACAGTGCTCGGTTCTAATGCACGCGCAGCGGCTGACCTATCGCCGTTGTCAAAAAAAGGCATTTCGCCAAAGAGATCGCCCGGCTCCATAAGAGCTAAGACTGATTCTCGCTCGTCAACGGAGTTACGTGTGATAGCTATTCTTCCCTGAAGCAAAATAAACAAAGCCGTAGCAGCATCATCTTCAGTGAAAATTTGGTCATTTCTCTCAAGCTGAAGGTTTGTAGACAACTCACCGAGTTGCTCCAACTGATCACGATTGAGAGTGCTAAACATCTCAGTACTTTTCAATGTTTCGACATGGGTCACAATAAAGAGGATAGTAGTGCTGGACAACGCGCTGAAGAGTGCAACAGTGTTAAGTGTGGAAAACACTTGGGCAATAGTCGTTGCTGCTGGATCAGGGACAAGGTTCGGCAGCGCTAAGCAATACGCAGATTTAGGTGGAAAGTCGGTATTGAGTAGATCTATCGCTACGGCACGTAAATCATGCGACGGAGTGGTACTTGTTGTTCGTGATATCGCTGACGGAGCTAAGTTTGGTGTGGATCTGGTGGTTCAGGGGGGCGCTACCAGAACAGAATCGGTCCGCAAAGGCTTAGCGGCTCTGCCTGTAAATACTGACATAGTAGTCATTCACGATGCAGCCAGACCAGGAGCGCCTCACGAGCTATTTGAGTCTGTTATCAATGAAGTTGTTGGTGGTGCAGATGGATCGGTTCCTGGGCTTGCAATTGCCGATACGGTTAAGCGAGTTAGGAATCAAGGAAATGGTGTGATAGTCGAATCTACTGTTGATCGAGTCAATCTTGTTACCGTTCAAACTCCTCAAGCCTTTGGAAGAAGAATTTTTGAAGCTGCCTATCTTGCTTATGATGAGCAAAATTTAGCGTTTAGTGATGATGCAGGATTAGTAGAAAATATCGGAGGAATTGTGAAGATCATCGAAGGAGACAAACGTGCTCATAAAATCACGACCCAAGAGGATTTGATCTATGTCGCTCAGATGATGGGCCTTGAATCATGATGCGGATTGGGCAGGGTTATGATGCGCATCGCTACGCCAACGATGACCGCACGCTTGTTCTCGGTGGTGTCAGTTTTGAAGATGAAAGAGGCTTGGAAGGTCACAGTGATGCTGATGTAGTGACCCATGCAGTTATTGACGCGATGCTAAGTGCAGCAGGTTTAGGTGATATTGGAGAAAATTTTTCAGATAATAATCCACTTTATGCTGGAGCTGACAGTGTGGAACTTTTAAAGAGAACAGCAAAAATGGTTGGAGATAAGGGATTTATTCTAATCAACGCTGATTGCACTGTTATTATTGACAAGCCAAATATTAGTCAGGTTAAAAGTAGTATGGAAAGTGTTCTTTCTACGGCCGCTGGAGGTCTTGTGACAGTCTGCGGTAAACGAACTGAGGGCATTGGTGCCCTCGGCAGGGGCGAAGGCGCTGTCGCTCTTGCGGTAGCTCTCTTGGGTGTCAAATGAGTGGGCGACCTAGTCACTCAGGCCGTACCCCTGCACAGGGTCGTGGGGCGCAAAAACAGACTTCAGGTTCGCGTCGCTCAAATAGTGCTCCTGCATCAGGAAAAGGCCGAGGTAACCGGGTCGGATCCTCTTCCAATCGTTCTGATCGTGGTCAAGGAACCTCTAAACGTCGATCAGATGATCTAGGAGCAGATCACGTAGAAGGAAGACAAGCAGTTAGAGAGTTGCTTAGGGCTGGTAAGAGACGAGTTCAAGAGGTACTTGTCGGTGAAGAAGTCAATGATTCCGCGATTATTGCAGAAATTAATGACTTGGCGACAGACCGTAGAATTCCAGTTAAACAAGTTTCTCGGCGCAGGTTAGATGAGAGGGCATTATCTGAGGCCCATCAAGGGGTAATAGCTTTCGCGGAACCGATTAAGCCCTTGGGAATTGAAGAACTCTTGAAACCTCGAGGATCTGAAGTTCCTTTTTTAATTGTTTTGGATGGAGTAACTGACCCAGGAAATCTTGGTGCCGTTTTACGAACAGCAGAAGTGGCTGGAGCATCTGGAGTAGTGCTACCGAGACATCGAGCAGTTCGGTTAACCCCATCAGCGGTTAAGGCTGCAGCGGGTGCAGTGGAATACCTCCGGATTGCTCTTGTCGGTGGATTACCTGCAGCGTTGGCCCAGATGAAAGAGTCAGGAATTTGGACAGTCGGCTTAGATGGAGATGGAACTGATTCGGTTCAAAACCTCGAACTTGCGACGAAACCACTGGCGTTAGTGCTAGGTGCTGAAGGTCAGGGGCTTTCTCATCTGGTGCGTGAGCGATGCGATCAGATTGTTTCGATTCCTCAAAAAGGTCGTGTCCAGTCGCTTAATGTGGCCGCAGCAGCGGCGATTGCTATGTATGAAGTTAGGCGTCGCAGAGATCTTGATGCTTAGCAACGTCAAAACTGGTCTCCGGGGGTTTACGATAGAAGATGTAACGCCCGAGTAGCTCAATGGCTAGAGCGCCGCTCTTGTAAAGCGGAGGTTGTGGGTTCGACTCCCACCTTGGGCTCAAGGTCCAGTTAATCGAAAGGAAACCACGTGAAAAATGGAAATTCGAGCGTATTAACTGAGCGTGAAAAAGACATTCTCGATTTTGAACAATCTTGGTGGTCGTTGTCTATTCCCCGAGAGCAGGCGGTGCGCGAGCGTTTCCAGTTAACCGAGACGGAGTATGTTGAGCTTCTCGAACTGCTTATAGCTACTGAGGCTGCGCTGGAAGCCGAACCGTTGCTCGTGCGGCGGTTACGCCGAATGAAAGATCGCCGTCGCCAAGAACACGTGGCTAGACGCACTGCAGCCCAGGAGGTCAAATAATGAATGATCTAAATAGCCGACCAAATAACGCAACAGCTATTCGCGGGGTCCTACTCGTAATCGTCGCTGTAGCTATCGGCATATTTTTGCTGCGAGGAGACAACACACCGGTTTTGGAAGTAGAGCCAGCAGACGCTAGCCCACCTACCACCATGGCTTTGGGGGAAGTGAGTGAATCAACGGCGACCACAACTCCAAGCGATAGCTCATCAGAAGATGATTCAGAAGATACAACTGCTACAACTATCGCAGCTGCCAATAGTGATGATATGAATGGCTTTACAGCCAGGGCAAATAACGAAGTTTCTATTCAGGTGGCTAACTCAACGTCAGTGAGGGGCGCAGCTGGGAAAATGAACGATCAATTTAAAACCCTCGGATACATAACAAAAACTCCTACCAATCTTTTAGGAGCAGCTCTTGACCGCACGAGGATCTCGTATATAGCGGGAAATATGTTAGAGGCGCAAAAAATCGCTGTCGAACTAGGTCTTGACCCTAAAAATGATGTCTTTCGAATGCCTGCGGACACTGCTGCATTCGCAACGTATGCGGAGCCGGACGTCATGATCTCGTTGGGTATAGATAAAGCGGAGTAGCTAAAAAGCATAATGCGTGTCGTCATTTGCCCCGATAAATTTAAAGGCACTGCAACAGCCAGCGAAGTAACTGATGCCGTCGGTTCATCTCATGCTATGCAAACAGCAGAAGTCATCAAGTGCCCATTGGCTGATGGTGGTGAAGGCACCCTAGAAGCATTAGGTGGTGCGAATAGAATTTCAGAAGTAGCCGACCCGCTAGGCCGGCCTATTGCAGCGGCTTGGCGTTACGCCGCTAAGACTGCTGTTATAGAAATGTCGCGCGCAAGTGGATTACTTCTGGTCGGTGGAAAAAGCGGGAATGATCCATTGGTGGCGAACACTCGAGGCACTGGGGAACTTATAAGCGCAGCGCGAGAAGCGGGAGCAAGACGAATCATTGTTGGAGTCGGTGGATCAGCGTCTACTGATGGGGGCTATGAAGCGTTGAGAGCAATGCAGTCAATAGCTAAATTCAGAGGCATCGAAATTGAGGTGGCTTGTGACGTGACAACTAAATTTCTTGATGCGCCGCGCGTCTTTGGTCCCCAAAAAGGAGCTAGTGCTCTGCAAGTCGATCTACTTACGAGACGCCTGAAAATGTTAGCAGACCTATACCTAGAGCAATATGGGATCGATGTTAGGGACATGGCTCGTTCCGGCGCCGCTGGTGGGCTAGCAGGCGGGTTGGCGGCTTTCGGAGCTCAACTGGTAGATGGTTTTGGTCTAATCGCAGATGAAGTTGAGCTTGCGGAAATGATCGAAGGTGCAGATTTAGTTATAACCGGGGAAGGACGACTAGACCAGGCGTCTTTTGAGGGGAAAGTCGTTGGCGGCGTCTACCGCATAGCACAAGAACTGAAAGTGCCCGTGCTCGCAATTGTTGGTGAAGTAGACGAAGAAATATCTGTCCCTGATTCGCTCAATATTGTTTCTTTGGTTGAATTATATGGCTACGAAAAAGCAACTGAAGAAACTTTTCGGTGTGTTAGCGAAGCTACGAATAAGTTCGTATCTGGGTGAGTTGATTATTCAACTAAAGAGAATAGCACTATTAGAAGACATGACTATTGAGTGCAAGAAATCAAAAAAACCTAAAAACTGACCTTTCAGCTGCTGCGAAAACAAGAAATAGAAGAAGTCGTGCTACTGAACAGACTCATGTTTGCACGCAAGACGGATTGTGCATATCTATTAGACGCGAGCTGCTGGTTGGTTGTTAGCACTCTCTTACGTAGAGTGCTAACTCTTGGCGTTTAAAAAAGTCCGTTCCTAAGGGAACAATAAATTCAAGTAGTCGTGAAACCCAGTATAGGAGCTTGTTTAAAATGGCAAAAATGATCTCATTCGACGAGGAAGCCCGTCGTTCCCTTGAAGCAGGCATGAATAAGCTTGCTGACGCAGTAAGAGTGACGCTCGGCCCCAAAGGCCGTAATGTTGTGCTGGACAAACAATGGGGCGCACCTACAATCACCAATGATGGTGTATCGATCGCAAAGGAAATAGAACTCGAAGATCCGATCGAACGAATCGGTGCGGAACTTGTTAAAGAAGTTGCAAAAAAAACTGATGATGTTGCTGGAGATGGAACAACAACTGCAACAGTACTTGCGTGGACAATGGTCCGAGAAGGTATGCGAAATGTGGCCGCAGGCGCGAATCCAATGTCGCTCAAAAAAGGTATCGAAGAAGGTATAGCTGCAGCTGTTACTGCTATTAAAGGTATGGCAGTAAGCGTTACTGAATCCAAAGACCAAATTGCCCAGGTGGCATCGATTTCGGCGGCGGATACAGAAATTGGAAATCACATCAGCGAAGCGATAGAAAAAGTTGGCAAAGACGGAGTTATAACTGTCGAAGAGTCACAAACCTTTGGTCTGGAAATGGACTTAGTTGAAGGTATGCGTTTCGATAAGGGCTATATCTCGCCGTACTTTGTAACTGATCCTGAGCGGCAAGAAGCTGTTATGGAAGACCCATACATATTATTTCTTCAAGGAAAAATTACCGCGGTCCGAGATATCGTTCCTCTGCTAGAAAAAGTAATGGCATCTGGGAAAGGCCTCATAATTATTGCTGAGGATGTAGAAGGGGAAGCGTTAGCGACAATTGTCGTAAACAAAATTCGCGGCACTTTCAAATCTATAGCTGTAAAAGCACCTGGCTTTGGAGATCGACGTAAAGCGATGCTCGAAGATATGGCGATCCTGACAGGTGGACAAGTAATAAGCGAAGATGTTGGTTTGAAACTTGAGAACGCAACTCTGGACCTTCTCGGGACAGCTCGTCGAGTAGTCGTTACTAAAGATGAGACGACGATTATCGAAGGCGCCGGAGATGAAACTGAGGTAGCAAGCCGAATTGAGCAAATCAAAAGAGAAATAGATAATACTGACTCAGATTACGATCGAGAAAAGCTCCAGGAACGACTAGCGAAACTTGCAGGTGGCGTCGCAGTACTTAAAGTAGGTGCTGCCACTGAAGTTGAATTGAAAGAAAAAAAACATCGGATCGAAGATGCGGTGAGTACTACTAAAGCGGCAATTGAGTCAGGGGTAGTAGCAGGAGGCGGAGTTACATTGCTAAGAGCAAAAGCCGCTGTAGAGGCCTTAGCCGAGACGCGAGAAGGGGATATAGCTACTGGCGTTCAGCTAATAGCGAAATCTTTGGAAGGACCCCTCAAACAAATAGCCGAAAACGCAGGGATGGAAGGCGGAGTTGTAGTCGCCAAGGTCCTCGAGCTAGATGGACCTAACGGACTCAATGCAGCGACTGGTGAGTACGAAGATTTGATAGCTGCAGGCGTAATTGATGCAGCGAAAGTGACTTTGTCAGCGTTACAAAATGCTGGCTCGATAGCCGCTTTGTTTTTAACAACTGAGGTAGTCATTTGCGAACAGCCGTCAGAAGATGGTGGCATGGCTGGAATGCCTGATATGGACTTTTAGTTAGATCTAGTTCAATGAGTAAGATTGAGAGGCGCCTCAGGGCGTCTCTCAATATTTTTACCGAAAGAAATTTTTAGACATAAGCTAAGCCTACTGAAAGGATCAAGCCACAATGAATTCTCCGTTGCTTCATGAGCTATGCGAGCCTTTCCTCGGTCTTCTAGGCACTTGGAAAGGAACAGGCGAAGGACATTATCCGAGCATCAAATCTTTTGAGTATCTTGAAGAGGCAACCTTTGCTCATGTGGGTAAACCATTTATCTCATATGGCCAGAAGACTCGTGACTTGGTAACGAACGTCCCGCTCCATAGTGAATCTGGATACATCCGGCCTCAAGGGGAATATCTCGCAGAACTTGTTCTGGCTCAACCTTCAGGAATTATTGAGATACACACAGGTTCGATTGAATTTACCGAAAATGCATGTGTCATCTATTTTGAGAGTATTGATGTCCGCTTAACTCCATCTGCTAAAGAAGTGACTCAAGTAAGCAGATTAATCAAAATTGAGGGCGATACTTTAAGCTATGACGTTTCAATGGCTGCGGTGGGGGAACCCTTCCAACATCATCTGAAAGCTGTGCTTAAACGACAAACTTAATCAGCTTATTAGAACGTTGAGCTAGAGCAAGCTTCAATAGAATCCATTTCAAAAAAATCGTACTGAAGGTGAACTGGAGAACTTTGCATACTTTAGGCAACGTAAGCTGGGGCTATGCGTCGAGGCAGGACTGAACGGGTTTTAGTGGAACGTTATGACGAAGGCGTTCCTTCACGTTTGCCTGACGAGGTTGTTGTTGAAGAGCCTTTAGAAATTAGATTAGACGGCCATTTAGTTGCGACCACGATGCGGACGCCGGGAAATGACTACGAGCTAGCAGTAGGATTTTGTATCTCTGATGGGCTGCTCGGAGGAGCCTCGGTTCTGACCGTTCGTTATTGTGGCCAAGGACCTGCTGCTGAGTCAGAATATAATGTAGTAACAGTAGAAACAGGTGGGTTAGCTCCGATACCAGAACCCCGAATAGGTACTGTGAGTTCATCATGTGGACTCTGTGGGACTTCTGCTTTAACTGAGATTGCTACCCGCATAGCTCCGATAAATGTGGACGTTACTTTTCAAAGTTCAATGATCTGCGAATTAGTTAAGAGCGTTAGAGAAAAGCAGGAAATGTACGGCCGAACTGGTGGACTTCACGCTGCAGCGGTATTTGATGTCAACGGTGAAATCGAACTAGTGCGAGAAGATATCGGACGCCATAATGCCGTAGATAAAGTTGTGGGAAGAAGATTTCTTGACGGAATTACAAATAGCAATGAGCGTGGGCTATTTGTTACGAGTCGAGCGAGTTTTGAAATGGTTCAAAAAGCGTGGGCTGCTGGGTTCGGTATCTTGGTCGCAGCATCAGCACCTAGCGCACTTGCTATAGAAGCTGCTCGAACGTCGGGTATTACCCTTGTAGGATTTGCGCGCGAGCACTCTATGAATGTTTATTCAGGTGAGCTTCGTGACACAATCGAATAGGATCCAGGTATGAGTAAGCCTGAATATGTGACCACTTCGGTGGGATGGTCGGTTTTGCATTTATTTTGTAAAGTAACTCGTGAAGCAGAACGGCAAGCTGTTCTTGATGCTGTGAATTTAGGTCGCAACGATGAGCATCAAATTGTTTCTGTGGCACTAATTGGTCACAAAGCAGATATTTGTTTTATGGCACTAGGTCCAGACCTTTGGCATTTACGGGGTTTCCAAACCGCACTGCAGAAAGCTGGCCTTTTAATTTCTGATAGCTACGTTTCTATGACTGAAACTTCTGAGTACTCGCCTGATCTCCCAGAGGAGATGAAAACTCCAAGGCTATATCCAGAGTTACCACCAGAAGAAAAAAAAGCTTTTTGCTTTTATCCGATGTCTAAGCGTCGAGAAGCTGTTGGCAACTGGTACACGCTTCCTTACGAAAACCGAAGAGAGCTTATGTACGAGCATGGTAAATCCGGTAGAACTTTCAAAGGGCGGATACTGCAAGTCATCAGCGGGTCAACTGGAGTTGACGATTACGAGTGGGGTGTAACTCTTTTCGGCAACTATTTGGATGATCTAAAAGAAGTTGTTTACAAGATGCGATTCGACGAAGCTTCGGCGATATATGGAGAATTTGGAACTTTTTACACGGGGCTCGTCGGTGAGACGGAGGAAGTACTTAACAGCGTAGGTTTGTGAGACCTAAATTCTCTGTGAGTCAGCGCTCAAATAATGGAAACACATGATTATTGTCCTCTATTCATACGGACCGCGTCTTGTGACAGAATTACCAAGTACATGTAGAGACAAAGTGCTTATGATCAACTTGGCTATTGAGTAGTAGCCCGCATAAGCTTTTAATGGCTGATTTAGGGAGCTATTTTCAACTTATTTTGCGAGTTTAAGCTATTTGAAGTGTATTGATGGGCTAGAGGCTGGCTTCGGACCGCTTCTCGGCAATATCCTAGGTGTAGGAGGAATTAATGTCGGAATATAGTGCGCCCCTTGAAGATATGTTATTTGTTCTAGAACATGTAGCTAACCTGCCTCTTCTGTCTACGATGTCGGGTTTTGAACATGCTGACGTCGAAACAGTTGAAGGTATTTTAAAAGAAGCTGCTCGGTTCATGGAAGAACAATTAGCACCTCTTAATCGCGTTGGCGATGAACAAGGAGTGCACCAAATCGGAGATTCAATTATTCATCCAGATGGTTTCAAAGAGGCTTACCAGCGCTTCGTCGACGCTGGATGGAATGGGATTGCTTTTGGAGAAGAATATGGTGGCGGTGGTTTGCCTTGGGTAGTGGGACTAGCTGTTCAAGAAATGCTGACTGCTTCAAATATGGCTTTTAGTTTGTGCCCGTTACTCACTCAAGGCGCTATAGATGCTATCTCTCATCATGCAGACGAGACCTTACAGGAAATCTATCTACCTAAAATGGTTACAGGTGAATGGACTGGAACCATGAATCTGACGGAACCTCAGGCGGGGTCAGATGTTGGCGCGCTTATGACGCGAGCTGTCCCGAATGAAGATGGTAGCTACCGAATTTCTGGCACTAAAATTTATATTACTTATGGCGAGCATGAATTTTCCGAAAACATAATTCATCTCGTGCTCGCCCGTGTACCGGGCGCCCCCCCGGGGACTAAAGGAATCAGCCTATTCATAGTTCCTAAATTTTTAGTTAATGACGATGGCAGTCTTGGTGAACGAAATGATCTCCGAGTTTTGTCTAGTGAACACAAAATTGGGATTCATGCCAGTCCGACATGTGTTATGTCTTATGGAGATAAAGACGGTGCGGTTGGTTATTTAATTGGTGAAGAAAATACTGGCATGCGAGCGATGTTTACAATGATGAACAACGCCCGACTTTCGGTCGGGCTAGAAGGCTTAGCTTTGACTGATAGGTCCTATCAGCTAGCGAAAAAATATGCGCTGGATAGGCATCAAGGAAAAGCATTGAACAGCGAAGTTGCTACTGGTGAATCATCACCAATAGTTGACCATGTTGATGTGCGGCGAATGCTTTTAACGATGCGATCTAATAGCGAAGCGATGCGTTGCTTAATGTATGCGAACGCAGCAGCCATTGATTTTTCGAAGACGGTTGTTGATGACGAAGAAAAAAAGTCTTGGGAATCTCTTGCTGCTCTCCTGACACCAGTTTCCAAAGGATGGGGAACAGATGTAGGCGTTGAGATGACTTCTTTAGGCATTCAAGTCCACGGTGGAATGGGATATGTCGAAGAGACCGGTGCTGCACAACATTGGCGAGATGTACGTATCGCACCGATATATGAAGGAACAAACGGCATTCAAGCAGCTGATCTCGTGTTTAGAAAATTGCCGATGAGTGGCGGTGCCGTAGTTGAAAAGTTTGTAAAAGAAATGACAGTGCTAGCTGACGAACTAATTGCGGACCAAACACTCAAACAAATTGGTCTTAATCTGCGAACAGGCATCGCCCAGTTCGTCGACGGAGCTCAATGGTTGGGCGAACGCATTAGCAGCTCCCCTAATGATGCGGCGGCTGGGTCGGCACCGTTTTTACGTCTTACCGGAATAGTGTTTGGCGGATACTATCTGGCGAAAAGTGCGCAAGTAGCTCAAAAGATAATCCAAGCAGGCATAGAAGATTTAGCCTTCTTCAGAGACAAAATTACAGTTGCTGAGTTCTATGCTGAACAAATTTTGCCTACTGCAACTGGACTCTTGCCTCTTGTCAAGAAGGACTCGAAACTATTTTACGCCATAGCGTCTGACCGGTTGTAATGAAAGCAGATCTGAAAGCCCTACGTGCTGAGTTGCTTCGGCTCGAGCGCGTAGTAGTGGCTTTCAGCGGTGGAACAGATTCGGCTTTTTTAGCTTGGGTAGCTACGGACACACTCGGGCCTCGCAACGTTACGTGTGTTACCGCAGTGTCGCCGAGTCTTGCTGAAAGTGAACTCAATGACTGCAGCGAGCTAGCAACAGAGTGGGGTCTCCAATGGCTGACTGTTGAAACAAATGAGATGGAAAGTGCTGCGTACAGGGTTAACGATGGTGATAGATGTTATCACTGTAAATCTGCTCTAATGGATGTGACTGAACCAATAGCTGAAGCCGCCCAGGGCGTTGTGCTGCTTGGCGTAAATGTTGATGACTTAGGAGATTATCGTCCAGGGCAAAAAGCGGCTGCAGAACGAGATGCACAGTTCCCCCTTGTCGTAGCGGGATATACAAAACAAGACGTGCGTGAACATAGCCGTGTTCTAGGTCTGCGCACGTGGGATAAGCCTGCTGCTGCCTGTCTAGCGTCGAGGATCCCATATGGGACAGGAGTGACAGTGTCTTTGCTACGGCGAGTAGATAGGGCCGAAAGTGCGTTGAAGCAAATGGGATTTCGTCAGCTACGGGTTCGAGATTATGACTCAATAGCCAGATTAGAATTTGAAGTCAATGATTTACCAATAGTAATTGAACAGCGAGAAAAAATTGTTAAGTCGATGAAAAGACTGGGATATGAATACGTCACCATAGATTTAGAAGGCTTTCGTTCAGGGAATCTAAATCAAGGTTTATTGTGACGACCTACTTGGAAGTAACGAATGAGTTGGTCCAAGCATTGGAAATAGCTTTGCCAGAGTGGGTCGTAGATTGTGTAGAAAAAGTTTCAGTAGCTTGGGAAGGTCAGACAAGCCCGGAACTTTTAGCTGAAGCCGAGCAGGCAGCTAAAAAATGTTATGACGAAGTAATGCCTGATTTACGTGCCTTATTATTGACTGATATTGATAACCAATTTGTTAGCCCTCTTAGCGTGATACGTAAAGCAGTGAGTTTCCCGACAAAAGTCCTTAGAAATAATAATGTGCCTGAAGTAATTCGTGATGAATTCGCGATTCGAAACTTTCCCACAGATGTGTATGACCTGAGCCC
This sequence comes from Acidimicrobiaceae bacterium, assembly GCA_905182565.1. Classification (GTDB taxonomy): domain Bacteria; phylum Actinomycetota; class Acidimicrobiia; order Acidimicrobiales; family Poriferisodalaceae; genus UBA9040. Next base: position 61,665 of record CAJJCB010000023.1, read on the forward strand.
GGCTTCGTTCGGAGATTTGAATGCAGAACTTCAAGAACTTGGTATCGCATGGGGAGCAGCTAAAGCTCATACTCATCTTCAACGGAGAAAACAAGGGAGCCTTTAATGAAGGGCGTAGTTGCGTATGTCCCAAATCTCATGGATCGAAGTCGTTTTGGCTCCTCGGTAGAATTTGTAAATAAATTGAGTTTGCTTACTGACGTGGAAGCAAATGTTTTAATAGTTGATTTGTCATCACCAGGTGTACTTGAGTATCTGCCTGAAAGGCAATACGTAATTGGCTATGCACCTCATGTAGACGAGGCCCTATTAGGTGAAGCGTCTGTGTCTGGTTGCAATGAAGCATTAGCAAGGTCAGTTTTTTTTCGACGACTTCCAGAAATTTTGAAGACATATGAGTAACCAAAAAAGTTTGACTGAAAGACGCAAGAGCGTTTTGGAGAGAGAAGATCTTCGAGCATCTGTGATTCCTTCTGAGTTGTCGCGCGTTAATGATGAATGGCTTGTAGAACTATTCGATAATGCTGACGGAGAAAAAACTGGGATGGCGCTGGTGGCCGTGGGAGGCTATGGCCGACAGGAATTAGCACCAGGTAGTGATTTAGACTTAATCCTCACTTACAAAGATGGCTATGACGCTGATTCTTTGGCAAACCAGATCTGGTACCCAATATGGGATGAAGGACTTAAGCTTGGCCATGCTGTTCGAACAGTTGAAAGAAGTCTGCGATTAGCCGAAACTGATCTTGAAACTGCAACAGCACTGTTGGACGCTCGTCACATAGCTGGTGATTCAGATATAACTGGGGAGTTGATCCAAAAGTCACGTGACCAATGGAAAAATCAGGCAAATGTTCATCTGGCTAATTTGTCGAAAGCGGTAAAAGAAAGACACCGGTCGGCTGGAGAAGTTGCATTTTTGCTCGAACCTGATTTGAAAGCCGGACGTGGTGGACTCCGAGACATTCAGGCCATTAGGTGGCTAGCCCTTGCAGATATGGGAAGCGCAGGAAATGAAGATGATGAGCGTTTAAAAGATGCACACAGGGTTTTGCTAGAAGCACGCGTTGAGTTGCATCGGCTTACAGGTAAACGTGGAGACGTACTGTTGCTCGAAGAGCAAGATCCAGTCGCCGCTGCACTGCAATATTCTAACGGTGATGAATTAGTCGCAAGAATTGCTGCATCTGCGAGAGTTGTTGCGTATCTAAGCGATGAGGCATGGAGATTTATAGATACGGAATCAGATCTTGAGGAAAATACTGAGCTACCAGTAGCGGGTTTGAAAATTAAGAATAATGAAATAGTTATTACGGGAGACCCTGGAACTGATCCTGTGCTCATCCTGCATGCTGCGCTTGCGGCCGCACAACGAGGTGTACCAATAGCTCGGAGTTCCTTGGAACGGCTTTCTGAGCGCCAAGGAGAGCTTCCTGACCCATGGCCCCATGGAGCTAAAGAGCTTTTCGTTGAGCTATTGCGGAGTGGGCAACAAGCGATACCTGTTATTGAATCTCTTGATTTTTATGAGGTTTGGACCCGACTGATTCCTGAATGGGAGCCGAACCGGTCGAGGCCTCAGCGAAACGTATATCACCGATTTACAGTTGACCGGCACTTGTTAGAGACGGTTGCTGAAGCTGCGCGACTTACTCAACGAGTGCAGCGGCCAGATCTGTTGTTGATGTCAGCTCTGTTACATGATGTTGGAAAGGGATATCCGGGTGATCATTCAGAAGTTGGAATGAGGTTGATTTCAAAAATTGCTTTGAGGTGTGGCTTCCCGGAGAAAGATGTCCGAATACTTAGTCGTTTAGTTGAGCACCATTTACTTTTACCTGATGTTGCAACCAGGCGTGATATCGATGATGAGCAAACTCTTGCTCTAGTCGCAGAAAGTGTCGAAAGCGTTGAATTTCTTGAGCTTCTCGATGCACTAACTGAAGCTGATTCAATCGCCACGGGGCCATTAGCTTGGGGAGATTGGAAAGCTAAGTTGCTCGAATCTTTGACTAAATCAACTGCCCAATATATTTCTGGCAGCGGTATTCAGTTCTTAAACCGTCGTTCTTTCGTTACCGAAGATATCGAAATACTAATGTCTGAGGGTGGAACAAGAATAGCGGCTGAATTAGACGTGCTTACTATTGTTGCTCCGGATGAATCAGGAGTTTTCAGTCGAGCGGCGGGCGCACTAGCGTTAAGTGGGTTGGATATTCTGCAAGCAGATGCTTATTCAAGTGCCGCCGGTATGGCGGCATCTCAATTTCGCATAGCTAGCCCACTCGGTTCAAAAGATTGGGAACCCGTAATCGAAGATGTTAGAAGCTCGCTTGTTGGTCGTTTAGCGATAGATGCTCGCATAGCCCAACGCTCAAAAGTGTATAAACGCCGCACCGCTTTAGCTGCTGTGGAGGCACCGACGATAATTACGTTTGATACTGAACTTGCGACGGATGCGACAATTATTGAAATTCGAACAGAAGATCGGTTGGGGGTTTTGTATCACGTGACTCGAGTGCTTGCGGAAATGGGATTAGATATCCGGTACGCCAAAATACAGACGTTATCGAATGAAGTAGTGGACTCATTTTACGTGACTGGCTCGGAAGGGCCAGCTATAAGTGTTGTTCATCAGGCTGAGATTGAGTTAGCTCTGAGCCACGCCCTATCCCAAATTGATTGAGAGTTGTGTGCAAATGGCTTTAGAAAAAGTAACGGGCCAAGATCTACTTCAGTGGGCAGAAATGCTTTCAGGTATAGCTCGTACCGGACTTGGATTTACTGAGAGTTTGTATGAGCAGGAACGCTATGAAGAGATTCTGAAAGTCGCAGCTGAAATTCGTAGTCGGGTTCATGTTGAGGTAGATGCTGAGGCAGTAGCCGATGAATGGATGCGTATGGTTGGCTCTGGGGTGGCAGGATACGTTACCCCTAAGTGCGCTGTAGGTGCAGTCGTATCTAATGACGAAGGCCATATTTTGCTCATTCAGCGATCTGATAGCGGGGTATGGTTGTATCCGACCGGTTGGGCTGATGTCGGGTATTCCCCGGTAGAGGTTGCGATTAAAGAGGTTTATGAAGAAACCGGTATTCAGTGCGAGCCGCTTTCTCTTATCTCTGTTGTTGATGGGATGCGTCAGGGGTTTACCCAGATTCCCTTGTATTCAATGGTTTTCCACTGTCGAGCCATTGGAGGCAAGCTTGACCGGCATTTGTTGGAAACGTCTGATGCTGGTTGGTTCGCTAGAGATTCACTGCCTGTGCCATTAGCAGGTCTTGAGCGATGGGTGGATTCAGCATTTGCCGCAATCGATGGTATTAAACAAGACGTAACTTTTGATCCACCGCGATCTCTGCCTTGGAACGAAAAATAAAACTGAGGACAGCTCTAAATAGATTTATTATTCGTCTTGCTGTCGCAAGTACTGTTCCAGTTCATCAATCATTTCTTGTGGGTTGTCAGCCATTTCACCTATTTCATCAGCTGCTTGCCCTGCTATATCCTCAAGAATTTGGTCAGCGTATTGTGAGAGGTTCGGATCGCTAGCAACTAGAGCGTCTAATTGTTCTTCATAATTAGCTGCCGCTATTTGTAGATCGTTAGCCGCTAAGGGGATATTAAGAAAATCTGTGGTTCTTTTTGCAAGTGCAAGCGCAGCTTTGGGCGACGGAGAATGACCAATATAGCTCGGTACTTTGGCCCAGAATGAGAGACTTGTGAATCCCTTTGAATGAAATGATTCGTTTAAGACTCCGACGATTCCTGTTGGGCCCTCGTAAGAAGATTGTTCGAGCCCTTCGTTGCGGTTAACGATTTTGTTGCTGGAAGCACCGATTACTTCTATAGGTGCTTGATGGTGCGTGTCCGTTAGCAATGCTCCGAGAGTAATCGCCGTCTTTACGTCTAACTCGCTTGCAATCGTTGTGAGCGTCTTCGCATAGGTTTGCCAGCGCAGCCTTGGCTCAATTCCCACCATCGTTATCAAAGAGCGACCATCATCAAGTTCTGCCATTCGGACTTCGTTTGCGGGCCAGTCAATGTGACGCTCATCGCCTTCTAGCCTGACATTTGGGCGCAGGGAAGCAAAATCGTAGAAATATTCCGGGTCTATCGATGCGATTAATCTGCTATCAAATCTTCGTGTTAGATATTTAACTGCTTCGCTTGCCGCATCACCAGCATCATTCCAACCAGTAAACGCTGTGAGGAAGATAGCGTCATGGACAATCGGTTGTTCTACCCACTGGAGATGTTGCACAATAAAAAATGCTATCCGGTGTTGGTTCAATCCGTACGATGAACCCCATGCACAATAATAGAAAGTGAGTGCACAGCTTGTGATTGTAGAAATAGAGGTCTGTACAAAGATTGATGATGAAGTGGTAAATGCGTTTGCGCGCCTGGTGCCACAATTGTCAAAAACATCAGAGCCTCCCTGTCAGAATGATTTAGAGGAAATTATTAGTCATTGTGCCTGCAACGTTCTGCTTGCTCGCGTGGAAGGAAAAATAGTGGGTTCCTTGACTTTGGCAATGTTCCCGTTGCCTACTGGCAAAAGAGCATGGATAGAAGATGTTGTGGTAGATGAAAGCGTCAGGGGTTTTGGAGTAGGAGAGAAATTGAATCTTGCTGCTATCGAAATTGCTAACGAAGAAGGGGCGCGGACCATAGATTTGACTTCTCGACCATCTCGCGAAGCGGCAAATCGGCTATATAAGCGGATGGGTTTTGAAGAGCGCGCTACGAATGTTTATAGGTATGAGAGCTGATTGATGCCCACTGAAGCTGAGTCTGAGAATGTGTATGAACTAGTTGGTGGAGAACAATGGTTTCAAGATTTGTGTACTCGATTTTATGTGAAAGTTGCCGAGGATGAAAACCTGAGGAAGCTTTACCCTGATGATCTTGAACCATCGCGTTATTGGTTAGCCATGTTTTTGGCCCAGTACTGGGGTGGTCCTACTCAGTATTCAGAGACACGCGGGCATCCGAGACTTCGGATGCGACATATGCACCTTGAAGTAGGTATCCAGGAACGTGATCTATGGTTTCGGCATATGAGAACATCTCTTTTGGAAGCAAATTTAGAAGGTGATCTTGAGAAAAAAATGCTCGACTATTTTGAGATGGCAGCCAATCACCTTATAAATAGTGATTAGCCAATTAATAAGTTAGTTAGAACTTGTGGTTGGCGCTACTCTTCAGTCTCAGCTAAGGGGATTCGGTATATGGACCAAGATGCTTATGATTTAGGACTGCTGCTAATGCGGTTGACACTTGGAATTGTGTTGGCTTTGCATGGTATTGCTAAATACAGGGGGGGAATAGCCGGAGTAGGGAAATGGTTTACCTCGGAGGGACTGAAACCAGGATTATTTCATGCGCACATGGCGGGTTCAGTAGAGATAGGCGCAGGGCTAGGTCTAGCCGCTGGATTTTTTACTCCGATAACCGCAATGGCATATGTAGGAGTGATGTCTGTAGCAGGTTGGGTTGGGCATCGCGATAAAGGTTTTTTTGTTATTCGAAACGGGTGGGAGTACACATTTGTGCTCGCATCGTTAGCTGCATGTCTAGCTTTGCTGGGTTCAGGTAAATATTCTTTAGATAATTTGATGGGTATAGAGTGGAGTGGCACAGGCTGGTTCGCAGTCACTCTTGGCGGTGGGGTTTTGTCTGCTGTTCTTTTACTCCTAGTTTTTTATCGTCCACCTGCTAAAACCGAATAGGAAGAGACTTTCCATACAATTGAGCTAACTATGGGTTGGTTGTGTGAGAAGCGGGCAAAGCTATTAAAATTTTCTGTCGTCTCCATCGTCTCGCTGATCGTTACCCAGAGTGCTTTGTGGTCAGGGATCGAGATTGCGCGATGGGCTCCGCTATGGGCTAATTTTTGGGCAGTGTCGATAGCATCTCTGCCTGCTTATTATCTGAACCGTCGTTGGGTTTGGAACCTGACCGATAGGCACTCGATACGAATTGAAGTGCTTCCTTTTTGGGCATTTAATCTTGTAGGTTTGTTCCTATCGACTGGGGCGGTAGTAATAGTCAGTCAAGTAACGGAATCGACTTTTCTTGTACTTTTGGCCAATCTTGGCTCTTTCGGTTTGCTGTGGGTAGGCAAATTTATTTTCCTTAATAATTTTCTGTTTCGAAGAGGTAGATAGCGTGAGAGTCGAGCATCAGAAAGCAGCTCAAAGCTGTAGAGGTTTTATGCCTCATGAAGAAGGAATGGCCCTTTACCAGGCTGTAGCTGAGGTGGGCGTCAAGGGCCCCATAATCGAAGTTGGATCATATTGTGGTAAGTCCACAATCTATTTAGGGTCGGCGGCACTTGAGATAGGGGCAACAGTTTTTACGATTGATCACCATCGTGGTTCGGAAGAAATGCAAGAAGGTTGGGATCACCATGACTCGAGTCTGGTGGATTCAGAAACTGGACGGATGGACTCCTTGCCGGAGTTAAGAAAAAATCTTGAAACTGCTGGTATGGAGTCGGCAGTTGTTGTGATCGTTGGAGACGCTTTAATTGTCAGCTATTTTTGGGAAGCTTCATGCTCGTTGGTTTTTATTGATGGAGGGCATGGGCCGATACCAGCTCATGCTGACTTCGATAGCTGGGCGCCCAAAGTTTGCACTGGTGGTTTGTTGGCGATACACGATGTCTTCCCTGACCCTGACGATGGAGGACGGCCGCCCTATGAAATCTATCTCAAGGCTTTAGATAGCCAGAGTTTTGTAGATTATGCTGCCGTCGGGAGTTTGCGTATCTTACAAAAAATTGATTTGTAAGGTCTTGGAAATTATCTAAGCGTTGGGATGTTGTCACCAATCAGCAGTCGCGAAGCTTCTGATTTGTTATCCAAGGCGTCGGCCGTGAGAATAATTGCTGCACTCGTATAGGTCGAGCGTTCCCCGTCAGGGAAAGTGATGTGTTCGGGATAAACCAACCCTGTAAAGTATGCGCCGTCTTTGTCTCTCATTGCTTCGGTCGCCGCAAATAACTGTCGGGCGCGATGTTCATCTCCAGTCGCTAGATAGGCAAGTGCGCATTCACAAGTCTCTGCTGCGGTTACCCACGGCTGATCAGAAACACACTTAACTCCTTGGTCAGCGAGTAAAAACTTTGAGGATCCTTCGTTAAGTCGAGTGACAGCTTTTTCACCATGTATCGCACCAGACAAAACTGGATAATACCAGTCCATTGCCCACCTATATTTAGGCTCAAATTGGTCTTCGTGATGAGCAATGAGATCAGCTATTCGAAGAGCCGATAGTTCCCATTGAGGACAATCTATTCCTAGGGTTTGGGCTATGGAGAGCCCGCTCCTTAGCGAGTGGAAAATCGAGGAAGAGCCAGTGAGGAGTGAGTATGACCATGGTGTTCCATCGCTATGCAAAGCCCACGGAATATGACCTGAGGTAGTCTGAGAACCAACCACAAAATCAAGGGCGGACCTTACTACAGGCCACATTTCTTCGAGGAAAGATCTGTCCGCCGTGATCAGGAAGTGATGCAAAATTCCTGTGGCAACATACGCGCAACAGTTTGTATCAACTTTTGAATCCTCGATACTATTTTTTAGATAGTAGTGATACCAAGTGCCATCCTGGTTCTGCGCATTTTTTAACCACTCGTAAGCTTTCTCAGCGTTATGAGTAAACCCAGTGGCGCTAAGAGCCATGGCAGCCTCAGTATGGTTCCAGGTGTCGGCATGGCTGTTCTCAAACCAAAGAATCATTCCATTTGGTTGTTGATGTTTGACTATAGACTCAGCTGTTTCTGTTAGGTGTTCCTGAGCCAGGACACCCATAAATTCGGGAGACATTTTTGACCTACCGATAATCTGGTTTTGAACCGTAGAGAACAATTGATTTGGCGATTAATGGGTTGAGTAGTTTTTCTGCAGCCCGAGTGATTCGAGGTCTTTTCACTATGTCCCAAACTAAAAGTTTATGGAATATGCGCACTAGAAAATTGTCTTGCTTTTTAGGACCGACTGCACATTTCAGCCACCAATAAGGTGAGTGGAGAGCATGAGCTCTACCGATACCGTCGTTTCGGAAGCCAGCGTTTCTAAGTTCCGATTCAAGTTTGGAGCGACGATAAATTCTGACATGTCCACCGACAGCTTTAGGAGCGTAGTATTCACTACTTAGCTTCCAGCAAATAGTTTCTGGAAACCAGGCTGGCACGGTTACAGCTATGGTGCCGCCGGGGCGTAGAACTCTGAAAAGCTCCGCGATCGCTTGCTGGTCATTAGTAATGTGTTCGAGAACTTCGGAGCAGATAATTCGGTGGAATGTGTCATCGGGAAATGGCAAGTTGAGAGCATCACCACGAAGCGGTTGGCCAGAAGAGTCTGCCGGTATCTCTTCTGAGTGGATCATTGCTGCAAAGGTGTTTCGGACATCGAGAAGTTCTGAGAAACTGTAATCGAGAGCAACTATTCGACACCCTCGACGCACAAACTCAAAAGCGTGTCGTCCTGCTCCGCATCCCATATCCAGAACTAAATCATCTGCGGCTGCTCCGAGCCGGTTGTAGTCGACTGTGAGCATTACTTTGCGCCACCTGCAGAGTTTGTTTGTTTCAGAGAATTCAATAAGGCGTAATAATGTTCTACGGTCTTCTCTGCAGTGGAACGCCAGGAATAATTGGAGACAACACGCGACCTACCTTGTTGCCCAATGGTTTCTCTAAGCGATGATTGGTTTAGAGCCCAGCGAATTTTGTTCGCTAGAGCTACAGCATCGCCAGGAGGTACGTGCAACGCTGTTACGCCATCTTCTCCTACGACTTCAGGAAGTGCTCCTCCGGTAGTGGCTATTAGAGGCACTCCACATGACATGGCCTCAATGGCAGGCAGAGAAAATCCTTCATATAGCGAAGGAACAATTGCTAATTCTGCTGTGCTGTATAGTTCCACGATTTTCTCGTCCGGCACGCCACTTATGAACTCAATATGGCTTTCGAGCTTCAGATCTTTAATCAGTGCCGTTGCTTTTGAGTCATATTTAGGTTTTCCAATGACAATGAGGTGGATATTGGGATCTTCAGTTCGAACTTTTGCTAATGCCTCAAGAAGAAATGCAAGGCCTTTCATTGCAACATCTGCACTAGCTGTGGTCATCAATCGTCCGGGGACAACCGAGACTTCTGGTAGCGGAATGAATTGAGAAGAATCTACCCCGACATGAACTATGTGAAGCCGATCAGGTGAGATTCCGTGATCGGCTACGATGTCATCAAAACTATTAGTAGAAACTGTTAAAATTCTTGGTAGTTTTTGCGCAACTTTTGTTTGCATTCGGGTGAAAGAGTAAAATCTATTTTTAGTAAAACGCTTCCAACGGGTGGTTGCATGCTTTGTTTCAAGCCGGCGGTCAACGGTAATCGGATGGTGAATCGTAGCGAGAACTGGAAGCCCTGATTTATGGATTTTTAAAATTCCGTACCCGAGACATTGATTGTCATGAACAACATCGAAATCATTAAACCGTCCAGCTAATTCTCGGTTAGCACGCAAGCTAAATGTCAATGGTTCGGCGAATGTTGCTAAAGAGGTAACCAAGTATTCTAAAACGTCATAACGGTCTTTGAATTCGGATAGCCGGGGCCTTCGAAAAGGATCGGGCATTCTATACAAGTCAAGGCTGGGTAGCTCTGTGAGAGAGACACCGTCGTCTAGATGTGGGTAGGGAGGGCCAGAAAAAACTTCTACCGAATGTCCTAATTTCGTTAATTCGCGGGCCATGTGACGCGTGTATACGCCTTGTCCTCCGGTATATGGGTGGCCTCGATAAGTTAAAAAAGCGATACGAAGCGGACGCTCGACGGACATAGAACCTCAGACTGGGTGTTACAAATATTGAACCCATGTAAAGGCTACCGTCCGGTAACCATGGGATTCAAAGACTAGTGCTTATGATCAATTTATAAGAGGTCTAAGAAAGTGAAGGTTTCAGAAGTGCGAGTTCTATTGCAGCGAGTATTAGAAGCATCTGTCACAAGCGATGGTGAGCTAACCGGACAAATAGGTAGAGGATTGTGCGCTTTTGTTGGTGTCACTCACTCTGATGTAGATCTGACTGCTACGAAACTTGCAGATAAACTATGGAACCTGAGAGTTTTCGAAGACTCCGCTGGCTTGATGAATCTTTCGGTTGCAGAAATGAGTAAAGAAATACTTGTAGTCAGTCAGTTCACTCTCTACGGCGATGCAAGCAAAGGTCGTCGACCTTCTTTTGTTGAGGCTGCGCGACCTGAACATGCAGAGCCGTTAATTGATCTATTCTGTCAGCGGCTAGAAAGCCATGGCGCTGAACTGGGGCTTGGGCGTTTTCGAACAGAGATGCAGGTTCACATCGTCAATGACGGACCGGTGACTTTAATGATTGAAGCCTGAAAAAACATCCAACTAGAACGAGTAGGAGAATAGAGAACCAAGTGATGTTTGCTTTTCCTAGCGAAACCGCCCAGGTCTTACCAGACCGTAGCTCAACCGGCGAACTTAAAACTTGTTGATTCTTTAGCTTTGTTTTTTCTATTACTTTTCCATCCGGATCAATAATTGCTGAGAATCCCGTAGTCGACGCCTGGAGCACCCATCTACTCGTCTCAATCGCGCGTAAACGTGCGCTCGCTAGGGATTGGCTGGGCACAGCCGAGTTTGTATAGGAAGATGCGAGAGTCGGATTTGTGATGATGCGAGCTCCATTGTTGATTGCTCGTCTTGTTTGTTCTGGGAAATAAATTTCGAATGAAATAGCGTTTCCTATTGGCCCAAAGGGGCTATCCATGACGCCTGGTTTTTGGCCGGGTAAGGCATCCCGAGGGACCATTGATAGATCCGTGAACCGATCTAGGACTTTACGAAATGGAATATATTCGCCGAAAGGCACCAGATGCGTTTTCTCATACCGGTCCAATAGACCGGCTTTTGGAGCAACAACTACGGAAACATTTTTAAAATAACTTCCATCTCGTTCCGAAAAATTCGCAATTATTGTTGTATTACGGGCGGTAGCGATTGTCGCTAATTGACTTAAGTGCACGCTGTTTTCCAAAGGGCCATCGCTGATCGCGCTACTTTCGCTCCAAACGACTAGATCCATTGGGATCTTATTTTTTTCTAGAGCGCTAACATGACGATCGAAAACATTTGCTTGGTTGCTGGATACAGCTCGAGTCCCTAATTCTCCTCCGGCTTGCACTACGCCAGCCTGTATTAAAGAGTCGACGGTTGATGTAGGAGCCAAACTAGCGATAGTCATTGTCGCAAGAATTGTTATTAGAAACATAGAAGCTGAAACGAACCGTCGGACAAGAATAGCTTCGAAGGCACTGGCAGCTAGACCAAGCATTCCGATTAGAAGAAGTGGTCCACTTATTTTGACAACTGACACCCAAGGCGCATCAACCTGACCCAACGCAAGGTTTGACATTGGTACTCCACCAAAGGGGATAACCCAACGTATCGATTCACCAACTATTAGTGCTGCAGGGAATCCAACTCTTTTCAAGATACCGAAGTTTGGAAGAAGTAGAAATGGCAGCGCCATAATTAGAGCTTCAATAGGTGTTGCGAGAATCCATCCTGGAAAAGTTAGATCTATCATCCAAACAAGACCTATGACGTAAAAGCCCACCCAAAAAAACCAAGCTGTAGCTAGGCGAATTTTCCAGCTAGATGAATCTAAGAGTTTGAGGAAAATTCCTAACCCGATGATTGCGATGGGCCAAAGACCCCAGGGTGGTAGAGAAAAAGCTGTTATTGCGCCGCATGTAGTGGCAGCAGCGAAACGATAACGCTGCTTCATTGCCTTAGGTAGTCCGTGACAGCTCTTGCGGCTTCATTTCCTTGCCGGATACACGCTGGTATTCCGAGTCCACGATAACTAGAACCGGTTAGAAAGACCCCCGGTAAGTCGGTCTTGATCTGAGTATCAATTGAATCCACTAACGTTTCATGGCCCCGTTTGTATTGCGGGAATGAATTTGGCCATCTAGAAATACGTGACTCAATAAATTCTCCTTCTATTTCTAAAAGATTTTTGAGCTCATCAGCTACATGCCTGACGAGTGATGAGTCATCGTAGGCATTAAATCGATTATCACCGTAACGCCCAACGGAAACCCGGAACACAACATGGTTGTCGTCAACCCAGTGCGGCCATTTGCTGCTTGCCCAACTGCAAGCTGTCATTAGCAGTCCTTCGCTTCTAGGTACCAACATTCCCGAACCATTTAAGGGGTTGAGTATGTCCGAACGCCTATAACCGATAGTGATTAGAGCAACAGAAGAAAATTCAATTTGCTGTAATAGAGAAATAACACTTGGAGTACTGTCGAAAAACTTGCATGAAACATTAGCAGGGGTAGCGATAACTACTGCGTCAGCGAGAGTATCGGGAATTCCTTGAGCTGAGACTTTAAGGCCTTTTGCATGATTGAGCACAGAGGTAACTTCGATGTTTGTTTGAACATCTGTGTGTTTAAGCTGGCTTCGAAGGGTGTTGGTCAGGTAACTCATTCCTTCAGGGAAACTACAAAAAACTGGACTTGCCTTATCGCCGCCCTGAGCAGCTTGGTTTCGTAGGCCGTTTATGAGACTTTTATTATTTCTGGCAGCTGCTTCGAGTTGAGGGGCTACAAGACCTAGATCGAGTAGATCTGTATCCCCTGCATTAATGCTGCCTATAAGAGGGTCGACGAGCTTCTCAGCTATTTCCGGACCGAGGCGTCTCCGGATTAATTCGCCTACGGTCTCATCGTGGCCAGGCCAGTCATCGGGTTTTATTCGATCTAAACCGGCTCTAATAGCCGATAAAGGGCTTACTATCCGAGACTTAAGTAATGACAAAAACTTGGTCGGAACACCAAGGACCAAACCCAATGGCAATTGCCGAAGACTCCCATTGACAACCACGTATGCTTTGGATGAAGCTGGGCTAATGTAATCAGCCGCGATTCCTAGCTCGCTGCAAAGATCCAGTCCCCAAGGCACTCGGGTAAGAAAAGCATCAGCTGCTTCATCGATCTGGTGTCCGAGAAAACTTGAGGTTCGAATTTTTCCCCCTATTGCACTAGATTTTTCGAGAAGAGTTATGTTGGGAGGATCACTAGCGAACAATTTTTCTAGGCGGTATGCGACGGAAAGACCAGATATACCTCCTCCGATGATGACGATGTTTCTGGTCATGATCGGGGTTTAGACCCGCTCGAGGTTTCTCTATGAACTAGCTCGACAACTTTTTCCAAAATTTCAGGATTCGTCTCTGGAAGTACACCGTGGCCAAGGTTAAAAATATGCCCTGGTTTGTTTCCAGCTGACTTTAATATCTGAAGCGTTTGATTTTTCACCACTTCCCAGGGGGCTAAGCAAAGAGCTGGATCTAAATTTCCTTGTATAGCGATGTTCTCGCCAACTCTTAAGCGCGCTTGGTCAATTGACACGCGCCAGTCAACCCCTACGACCTCAGGCCCAGCTTCGCCGAATTGGTCGAGTAACTCCCCTGTAGTGACACCGAAGTGAGCTCGTGGCACTTTAAGGTCAGCGAGTTCTGCGAAAACTCGCTGGCTATGAGGCAGCACATAATTGCGATAATCCGAAGGTGTAAGTGCGCCTGCCCAAGAATCGAAAAGTTGGACTGCGCTGGCGCCAGCTAGTACTTGAGACCTCATAGAAACGATTGCTATGTCTGCTAATCGCGCCATCAATTCGTGCCAAAGTTTAGGGTCACTGTGCATTAATGATTTCGTCTTGGCGTGGTCCCGAGATGGCCGGCCTTCGATTAAATAGCTGGCAATTGTAAAAGGCGCCCCAGCGAAGCCGATAAGCGGAATGGCGAGTTCTCTGGCCAAAATTTTTACGGTTTCGATCACGTAGGACGTGTCTTTCTCAGGGTCTAACTCTCGAATTCTTTTTAGATCACTTCGTTCACGAAACGGTGAAGCCGCAACAGGGCCGATTCCCGGAACTACATCAATCTTGAAACCAACAGCGTCGATAGGAACGACAATGTCTGAGAAAAGAATTGCTGCGTCCACTCCATAGCGGTTAACAGGTTGCATAGTAATTTCCGCAGCTAGCTCAGGATTATGGATAGCTTCTAGAATGCTTCCGTCCCCGCGAATATTTCTGTACTCCGGAAGGGAACGTCCGGCCTGGCGTTGAAACCAGACTGGCGTGTGAGAGGTCGGTAGGTTTCTACAAGCGCGGAGATACACGCTTTCAGCAAGTTTATGAGCGGGATGATTGGTAGGAAGGGCCATTGGCTTAGAAACGCTATCTCCTATGAACGCTGGTGACCACTCATTAGGTAGAAGTAGGTCTTTCATGCGCGTCTACATGCCGGTAAGCTCTATGTCTCCCAAAAAATTGTGATTGAGACGTGAGCGACTCAGAAATAGAGCTTGAGCAAGCGCATATAGATAGCGCGTACCGGTTACTCGAACAAGCGCGCACTCGAGCGGTTGAATTGCGAAGTATGGTGGAAGTTGGTCGTGGCGGAACGACACAAGCACGCTATGAACGCGACGTAATAGAAGAAAGCATTCAGAATAGGCTTGGGCAACTGCAGCTCGGTTCTGCTTCGTTAATATTTGGACGGATTGATGAAGAATCTGGCGAGCGTTTCTACATAGGGCGTTTGGCAGTAGCTGATGAATATCAAGAGCCTGTTGTTGTTGATTGGAGAGCTCCGGTAGCAGAACCTTTTTATAGAGCTACGGGTCGCCATCCGATGGGCTTGGTCCGGCGGCGACATTTTGTTACACGAGGTAAAGAACTTTTAAATATTGAAGATGAACTTTTTGACCTTGATCAGTTAGACGAAAATTATCAGGGGCATGGTGCACTGCTAGCCGCTCTTGATCAAAACCGTGATGGCCAGCTTCGAGATATCGTGGCCACGATTCAGGGTGAACAAGATGAAATCATTCGTGATTCGCCCAAAGGCATGCTCATCGTGCAGGGAGGACCTGGGACAGGGAAGACAGTTGTCGCATTGCATCGTGCTGCATACCTACTCTACACACACCGATTTCCGTTAGAAGGTCAAGGTGTTTTGGTTGTAGGTCCGAACCGTCTTTTTCTTCGCTACATAGAACAAGTGTTGCCAAGTTTAGGCGAAGCAGGTGTTCATCTAAGTGTCCTAGCGGATCTATTTTGCGACATATTTCCGAAGGTTCGTATCCATCTTGCAGATGACTTGAACTCGGCGCAGGTGAAGGGCGATCCGAGAATGATTCGACTCATCGAGAGAGCAATCTCAGATCGACAACGCGCACTTCCTGAAGAACTGTCTTTGGGCTTTGGTCTAGTGAGACTTCGCGTTACCCGCAGCCAGATGCGGTCAATAGTGCGCGACGCGCGCCGTCGTTACAGGCGACATAACCAAGCAAGGCATTTTGTCGAGTTAGAATTTTTTGCGTGTTTAGCGAGGTCTCACAGATCAGAACCTGACCCTCAAGTTGTTAGGGAAAGGTTGTCGCGAAATCCCGAAGTGCAAGCAGCATTCGAACGGATGTGGCCCATGCTTTCGCCTGCTCAGCTTCTTCGTGATTTGTATGGTTCAAAGGCTCTTCTGCGATCAGCTGCGAAAAATCTTCTAAATGATGAGGAAATGGAAAGCTTGTATCGAGAACGCGGTCAAAGCGAAGATGAATATCGTTGGAGCGATGCGGATGTAGCGGTTCTAGATGAGGCCTATACACAGCTAGGCCCCCGGTTGTCTAGCAATAGAAAGCCGCTAGAGGAAGAAGCGCGAACGTATGGGCATATTGTTGTAGACGAGGCGCAAGACCATACCCCCATGGGTCTTCGGATGGTCGAGCGACGTTCTCTTAATGGTTCAATGACTCTGGTCGGCGATATAGCCCAAGCTACAGCTCCTGCTGCTGCTGCGAATTGGACTGAGATTGTGAAACATTTTCCAGCAGGACTGCATGAATCGCGTATGCACGAATTGACCTTAAGCTACCGAATCCCTGCACCTAATCTAGTATTAGCTAATCAAGTGCTAAGTGTCGCAGCCCCTGAACTGGTGGCACCTACTGCAGTTCGAACTGTAGGAACCGAGCCGAGAATAATAGATGTTGGCCACTCGGGTCAGTCAGGAAATCTCCTGAGCGTTGTCGTCAGAGTCGTTAAAGAAGAGGCAGAGGTTCTTAAGGGCGGCTCTCTTGCTGTCATTGTTTCCTCTAGTTTGATTGATCTTGTTGATCAAGCTCTGCAAAACGGAGGAGTCGACTTTGGAAGAGCTACGACTGCCAGTCGAAACGTTTCGGGACCCTTGCACCCAAAAATTGCGTTAGTTCCAGTTCAGCTCGTGAAGGGTTTGGAATTAGATGGAAGTGTGGTGGTCGAACCACGCACAATCGTTGAGGATGAGCCGCAAGGGCTCCGAGCGTTGTATGTGGCGCTTACTCGTTCAACCAAACGACTTGCGATAGTTCATGAACGTGAGTTACCTGAAGTGTTATTGCCACAAAAAGATATATAAACGAGTAAGAGGCTATCCTTATCAACGAAGGTACTTTGCATTCAAATAGGGGAGATCAGCGCATGGCGGATGTAACTATCAAAATTCGTAATAATGGACCATTGTTAGTGCAGGGCTCCTGTCTTATTACCGATCAAGATGAAAACGTATTGAGCGACAGTGACAAGCTCGTTGCACTTTGCCGATGTGGTCTCTCTTCAAGTAAGCCAATGTGCGATGGTAGCCACACTGATGGCTTTGATGGAGCTCTCAATCCACCTACCTAGAATAACTATCCGTTATCTAGACGGCTTAGTGCTCAGGCACGACCAAGAATATTGGAAACTGTTACTTCGATAACTGTTCTATCACTTCGATCTTTGGGCTCTCGATACCTTTCTGCGTAGCGCTTCGTGCCCTCAAGACATCGCATTGGGTCATCTGACACTATGGCGTGGCCTTCAAGAGTTAGCCATCTACCGCCGTCTATTTGGCAAATGCTTGCTGTCCCACCTCCGGACGAGAAAAGAATTTTGCTTTTAACCGAAGTTTTCCAAGTAATGATTCGTGCAAGATGTTGTTCAGGATCCCAAGTAAATCCGATGGGTGTTACATGTGGTGAACCATCGAGACGCAAAAGGGTGAGCGAAGCTAGATGTCGATCAGTCAGAAAGCTATTTACCTCAGGCGAAAGATTATTTAGGTCGAGAGCCATTATACGTGTCCTATCGCATCGAGAATATTCAGTTTCGCCGCTCGTCGCGCAGGAATTATTGCCGCTATTGCCCCGCCCAATGTGCACAGTATGAGAATTGAGAAGAAGTTTCCGTATGGCACACCGAAATCAGTCACAAATGAGTCAGGCATAGCTTGAACAGCTACGAAACCTAAGACAACTCCGAGTGAGATACCGAGAACTCCTCCAAATACTGAAACTATGATTGCTTCCCAACGGATCATTCTGCGAGTTTGTCGACGTGTCATGCCAACAGCCCTTAGAAGGCCGATCTCTCTAGTGCGTTCGAACACTGATAAAACGAGCGTATTGACGATGCCGAGCATCGCGATAACTACTGCGAAACCAACTAGGGCATTAACTGCAACAAGCAACTGATCGATTCGGTTTTCCGTAGTTTTCTGAAATTCGCTTTTGGTTTGAATTAGCGCTTCAGGGTAAGCGGCTGCGATGGTGCCGATTTGTTGTTCTAAATCTTCGGCATTGAAACCTTTGGACAGTTTAGCCGCCACGAAGTTGTCAAATTGTAACGCTGAGTCGAAGCCACTTTCGAATGTGTTCGTTCCGATTACCCAATTGCCAAGAATCCCGCCATCTTCGTAAATTCCCACCACTGTGAGAGTCTGTGACCCTGAGACTGGGAAAATAGCCGTAATGCTATCTCCGATTGACAAGTCTAAATCCGTTGCTGGATCACGATGAACTAAAACCCCAGCTTCGTTCAGTCCGGAATATGAGCCTTCACTTAAGCTCAGGTCCACGATCAACCCTAGGCCTGCTTCTTCAGTGGCAGTAACATCTTTGGCAGCGTTGTTTACTCGTATCCTCGCAGAGCCTTCCCCGCCTCGGAAGCCGACTGCAGTCTCAATTCCCTCTATATTTTGTAGATCCTGTGCCAATTTTGGACTAAAGCCGATGAAAGATCGTTGCTCAAGGTCAACAAAGTAGTCTGCTTTAAGCGAGGTATCTAAGGCAGCGCTAAAAGTCTTTTTGAAGCTGGTTCCTACTACGAGCACCATCGCTACCAACGCGAGGCCAATCATTAAGGCAGAAGCTGTCGATGATGTGCGACGAGGATTTCGTGCAGCATTTTCTCTAGCTAGAACTCCTGATGCGGGGGCAAGCTGAGCGAAAGGCCATCCTAAAAATTTGGCCATGGGGCTAGCCACTAATTGGCTCAGTAACGCTATCGATAGAAACGTTAAAAGGGCTCCTAAGCTGAGCGCATAAAGTTGTCCTTTAGCTCCTGAATTCGAAGTAACACCCCTAACTATTAGTAGTACGCCTGCAAGTCCTATGAGACCGCCAAAGATTGAACGACGGTTAGTTTTTTTAGAAGACAGCGAAAAATTGTCTCTTAAAGCTGCGATAGGTGGAATCGTCGCTGCTTTGCGAGCCGGAGAAAGACAAGCTGCAAGCGTTACAACTAGGCCAACAACAAATGCTGCTATCCATGTGCGGCCGGCGATTACTAATGGCCCGTCAGGGAGACCGGCACCGTCTCCAGCCTGAGCTATAAGAATCTTAAGAAGCGCTGCAATGCCTACCCCACTGAAAAGCCCTACTAAGGAAGCGATTAATCCAATTATGAGACCTTCAAGTATCACCGAAGTTTGAACTTGTTTGCCAGTAGCACCAAGGCTCCGCAGAAGCCCTAATTCTTTAATCCGTTGACCCAACACAATAGAAAATGTGTTGTTGATAATGAATGCACTGACGATGAGAGAGATCGCAGCGAAGGCCAATAATGCATTTTGAAAAATTGTAATAAATTGGTCGAATTCGGAACTGAACTCAGTTGCAACTGTTTCAGATGTGACCGCTTCAAGTTCCAATTCGTTAAGTAGCGGGGTGAGATCAGCAATAACAGATTCAGCTGCAAAACCTGCAGAGATTCCTACGGTCGCGGACATGAAAGTCTTGTCGTAACCGAAAAGGCGTTGAGTAGTAGCCGTATCAAAGAGCACAAAAACAGCTCCACCGCCGTTGTCTTCGCCCCAGCTTGTAATACCGCTAACTACGAACTGTTCAGGTTCACTCTGAGAACGGACAGTAATTTTGTCTCCCACGGAAACCCCATACCTGGAAGCGCTATCAACGTCAAGCATTGCTTCGCCCGGTCCGGGCTGAACACCTTCCAATGTTATAAAAGCGGTTAGTTCGCTTCCTGGAGTGGAGTTGAAAGCGAGAGTGGGTGCTCGCCCAGAGTCAATTAGTTCGCCATTAAATGAAAGGCGTGGGAACCCTTGAATATTTCCGACTGCCGAGTCAACGCCGTTTGTTTTGAGTAGTTCATCGATCAATTCTTCAGGGACTAACGGCCTACTAAACTCGTCGCCATCGATAGTTTCGACACCTCGAACTTGGACCCAACCTGGTCCAGCTATCTCCTGCGCGATCTCATCAAAAGTACCCCGAAGGCTATCTGCCAAAATAAATGAACCAGAAACAAATGCCACGCCGAGCACAACAGCGAAAGTAGTTAGAGCTAAACGAATTTTTCGAGCCGCCAGCGAGGCGAGCGTTAATTTTAGCACCTCAGTCACCAAGCTGTTTCATTAGATCTAGAACGTTCTCGGCAGTCGGGTTTTGAAGTTCAGAAACAATTTTTCCGTCCGCTAAGAAAACAACTCGATCGCTGTAGCTAGCTGCTACAGGGTCATGAGTCACCATTACTATTGTTTGTCCGAAAGAAGTCACAGCTGATTTCATGAACTCTAAAATTTCTGCTCCTGTGCGACTGTCAAGATTACCTGTCGGTTCATCAGCAAAAATAATTTCTGGTCTGCCGGCCAACGCTCTAGCGACAGCCACTCGTTGTTGCTGGCCGCCTGACAACTCGTTTGGGCGATGACTGAGTCTGTCTTCTAGACCAACAGCCGCGATTACTTGCGACAACCACTCTTGGTCGGTAGTAGTGCCACCTAGCCGTTGTGGCAGCACTATATTCTCTTTTGCGTTAAGTGTTGGGACTAGATTATATGCCTGAAAAATAAAGCCCACTCGTTCTCGTCGTAACAAAGTGAGGTTTCTCTCATTGAGTTTACTTATGTCAGTTTCGCCAATATAGACGTTTCCTGAAGTCAGCTGGTCAAGACCGGCAAGACAATGCATGAGCGTTGATTTCCCTGAGCCAGACGGACCCATGATGGCTGTAAATTCACCGCGTTTAATATCTAGCGATACTCCATCTAGGGCTCGAACTTCGCTGTCGCCGGCACTATAAATTTTCTTCGCCATGACTGTGCGAGCAGCAAGGTCAGTCAAAATCGTTTCCATGTCTAAAGGTTATGGCCGCACTGTTACCCAGAGGTAAGTTTCTCCTAAGAATGACCAGAAAAACTGCGTGCACTGGTGGACGAGTATTTCTCGTAGGCATCCAATGAAATTTTATTGATTACCGTGACATGGTTATAGATTCGTACACTGGAGACATGATCTGCCCATCATGTACTTCGGATGCACCAACTGGTGCCCGGTTTTGTTCTGTTTGCGGCCATTTACTCGTTCAAACTGAAGAGCGCAGAATCGTAACCGTCTTATTCGCAGACCTTGTGGGCTTCACTGGCCTCTCTGAAAATCGTGACCCCGAGGAGCTGAAACATTTAATTGATCGTTGTTTTCAACGCTTAGTTGCCGATGTCACAGCTTTCGGTGGGACAGTCGACAAGATCATAGGCGATGCAATAGTTGTTTTATTTGGTGCTCCTACCGCTCACGAAGATGACCCAGAGCGAGCTGTTCGAGCCGCATTGCAAATGCAACGCACTCTTTTAGCATTTGCTGCCGAGCAGACCAGCGACATGAGAATGCGAATAGGGGTTAACACCGGAGAAGTTCTTGTTGGTGCTCTTAAAGCTGGTGGGGATTACACAGCTATGGGAGACACGGTAAACGTTGCAAGTCGACTACAGAATTTGGCAGCTCCTGGCGAAATTTTGGTTGGACCAAGTACTCGCTCAGCGGTCAGCGAAGTAATTGAATTTGACGACCGAGGAATGACTGACTTACGTGGTCGTGAGGGGTCAATACAAGTTGCTGCAGCTATTGTAGAAATTGGACCGCCGGGACGCCGAAAATTCGCTAATCGAGCTCCGCTCATTGGGCGCGAGTTGGAGCAGGCTCACTTGTCGAGCGCTATTGAAGTAGCGATCATGAAAGGCCGTGCGTGTTTGATCAACGTTTTGGGAGAAGCTGGAATAGGTAAAACTCGTTTGGCTTCTGAAGTTGCTTCACAAGCGGAAACTGAGCATGAAGCTATTGTGCTAGAGGGGCGAGTGTTGCCTTACGGAGAAACAAGTCCTTTGAGAGCCCTCGGCGACTCCATAGCAGGAGCAGCTGGACTAGCTGCTAGTGATGATTCGATTCGAGCCAGAGAAAAAATAGCTACGATGATTCGTAATTATTTGGATCCTGGCGATTTGGAAAGTATCGAGCAGATTGCAGAAGTTGTTCTCCACCTAATTGGTCGACCTACATCAATAGGCTTTTTGGAAACCGACCGGCGAGTTCCGATGGTGCGCGATGGTATGCGTAAATTTTTTGTTGCTGTATCAAATAAGTATCCGGTTGTTTTGATCTTACGAGATATCCAATGGGCTGATCAGAGGCTTCTTGATGTAGTTGAACAGATGCTAGAACTTCTTTCAGATCGACCTTTCGTAGTTATGGCTACGGCTCGGTGGGATCTGGATGAGGTTCGTTGGGTCGCGATGCCAGGAAGACATAACACCGTAGTTATTAACCTTGACCCACTTGACATGACAGCAACATCTTTGCTGGGTAGCGCATTGCTGGGAGCACCTGTGTCTGCGGTTCTAGCAGCGGAGCTATATGAGCGGAGCGGCGGCAATCCCTTCTTTGTAGAAGAAATTTCAACGCTTTTACGTGAAGAAGACTTTATGAATCCGGGAGTGCGATTCGATATAGAAAAAAAGATGATAGGTGAGCTCCCAAAAACTTTAGTGGGCTTAGTAGCAGCGCGATTGGATTCTTTGCCGCAGGCCGAGAGACGCATGGTCGAAAATGCCTCGGTGCTAGGTCGGCGAGGCCCGGTTTACGGGTTGCTGTTGATGGGAGACGAAAGCAAGGATCAGTCCAGCTTCAGGCACCTTGTAGACAAGGACATTCTCTCCATGGAAGGCGAATGGTGGCGCTTTCGATCTGATCTTGTTCGTGATGTTGCCTACAGCATGCTAACCAAGTCAGTTAGGGCAGATCGCCACCTCATGGTAGCTGAATGGCTAGCAGCTAATACCGATGACGCATCTGGTGATGCTGTTGCGGCAATAGCTACGCACTACGCAGCTGCTGCCGAGCTGGGTCGCGAAAAACAAGAAATTGATACTGAGCTTGCAGATAAGGCAATCGATTGGCTTGGGAAAGCTGGATGTCTGAGCGAGGAGAGGGATAGTCATTACTCTTCAGTTGAGTTGTCCACTAGGGCTCTTAGCATGTTGCAAGCTGATGACCCCAGAAACATCGAGTTAGCTCTATGTCGTGGAAGAGCGAGACTGGCTTTGGGCGAATTGCCGGGCGCAAAAGATGATGCTGGTTTCGCAAAACAGCTAGCAGATCGCGTCGGAGACAAAAAAGGTACTGCGCTAGCGATACGACTTTCGGGTGAAGTTGTTGCAGCCTCTGATGACCCAACTGATGCAACTGCATTATACGAAGAAGCATTAACCAAATTTAGAGACTTGGGTGCCTCGAGAGAGATAGCGCAAACTTTGAGGCTTCAAGGCTTGTCAGCTATTTATGACGGTGAACACCTTCGAGCCGATGGGTATTTCGAAGAGGCACGCAGTATCTTTATTCAGTTAGATGACGTCCAAGGTCTGGCATGGTGCCTGGAGAACTTGGCTTGGCTATCTTTTCAGCGTGGAGAGTTAGAAGAAGCTGACCAGCGCGTCGGCAAAGCTATTTCTCTTTTCAAAGAAATAAATGACCTATCTGGCTTAGCATTTGCTGAGGGTCTTCTAGCGTTTCTCATGTTTCATCGCGGTATGCGAGATGAAGCTGAAGAGCTCGCCCTTAAAGTCCGTGATGTAAGCCATGAGCGCGGTGAACGATTCGGCGAAGCAATGATGGACCTTTTATTAGCATCAGCGTTGCTTTGGTCAGGGCGAGTGGAAGCTGCAGTCGCTCGCGCTACTGAAGCAGAACTTGTATTTCGTGAAATCGAAAATGTGTTTGGGGTTGTCCAAGCGCTTGGACTCTTAGGCAGGGCTTACGCTGCTTTAGGAAGTCTTAGCGATAGCCGAACAAGCCATGACATGTGTATAGCCGAGGCGTTAGCTATGCCCGGGAAGCCGCTAGAAGGTTTTGCGCGAGTGGTGGCAGCAGGAGCTGCTTCTCAAAGCGGCGATCCTGAGAAAGCGTTAGAGCATTTGGATCAAGCTGGTGCTGCGTTTGGTGGAAGGCCAGTTATAGGTTCCGTTGACCTCGATATAACGCGTGGTCTCTTACAAATACAGCTAGGTCGTGTAGACGACTCGCTGAAAACGTTAGGAGCTATCAAACCCGTAGCAGCGAGTCCAAATGCCTATCTCAAAAGTACTCTTGCGTTAGCACAAGCAGCAAACGGTAGTGTCGAACAAGCACAAACTACAGCTCGACAAGTACTCGATGATGGTCGCGGTACTTACTTAGATGAGAGAACAGCCATGTTAGTTCTAGCGCTCAGTGATGCTAGCCAAGGAGCTACTGCTGAGGCTCAAAAAATGTTTAACCTAGCTATTTCGGCTGTGGACTCTACAGAAAGTCGTATGAGTCAGGCTGTCGTGCGATTGGCGAGAGCTATGGCTGAAGAATTTCTTGAATTAGATACCGCAAAAAAATCCAGGGTTGAGAGTGACGAGATGCTAGCTGCGCTCGAAGTTGAAGCGATAGGTTGGGAACTCGCATTTGGTTTAGTGCTGAGAAGCGGAAACTCGTTCGCTGTTTCAGCAAACTCCAGGTAGTGTCAAGAGTCATGGCAGAACGTGTACTAGTTACTAAGTTAGGTCTTGATGGACACGACCGTGGAGTAAAAATTGTGGCGCGAATTCTTCGCGACGCTGGCTATGAGGTCATCTATACCGGGCTCTTCCAAACTCCGCAGACGGTTGTCGCTGCCGCAATAGATGAGGATGTTTCTGCAATTGGAGTATCGATGCTATCGGGAGCACACGAAGCGCTCTTGCCGATGGTTACTGCCGAGCTGCGCAAAGCGGGCGCAAATATTCCGGTTATTTTGGGAGGAATAGTTCCTGAAGGAGATTTTGAATCGATGAAAGCTGCTGGAATTGCCCGAGTTCTGACTCCTGGAGCAACTGCTAAAGAAGTGGTTGAGGCAGTTCAAAGCGCTATTGAAGAAAGTCGACTAGATGTAAAGAGTTGATCTTGGAGCGCCTCTTGATCAACCCTGCGATAACGTTGCATTTGTGATTATTGAACGCTTTGGTGTGGTTGGTTGTGGCCTGATGGGCTCTGGGATAGCGGAAGTCGCAGCGCGTAGCGGATGCGAAGTAAAGATTGTTGAGGCAAACGAAAATGCTCTTCAAATTGGGATGCAACGTGTCGAAAAAAGTTTGGGGCGAGCGCTGCGTTCAGGGAAGCTAACTGAAGAGAAACACAATGAAGTTTTAGGAAACATCTCATTTTCTACAAAATTGACAGCTCTTGCTGATTGCCAGTTTGTTGTAGAGGCTGTTGTTGAGCAAGAAGAAGCAAAGTTAGAAGTTTTTCGACGCTTGAGCGATGTCATTGATGACCCGGAAGCAATACTCGCGAGTAATACCTCGTCGATCCCGATAATGAAACTTGCGATGGCTACCAATCGCCCGCAACAAGTTATCGGTGTGCATTTTTTCAACCCAGTTCCAGTCATGGGTTTAGTAGAGATAATTACTTCTCTTCTAACCGGAGACAAAACAGCAGCGGTCTGTCAACAATTTGCAGTTGATCAACTAGAGAAAAGAGTAGTTCGAAGCCAAGATCGGGCTGGTTTTGTTGTAAACGCTCTTCTGGTTCCCTATCTGTTGTCAGCAATTCGAATGATGGAATCAGGTTTCGCAAGCCCAGAAGATATAGATGCAGGAATGGTATTGGGCTGTAACCATCCAATGGGTCCCTTGGCATTGTGCGATCTGATCGGGTTAGACACCACCATGGCTGTAGCCGACTCACTCTACGCAGAATTTAAAGAACCACTATTTGCGGCCCCACCGCTTCTTAGCCGAATGTGTGACGCTGGTCTTCTTGGAAGGAAGTCTGGTCAGGGTTTTTATCACTACGACTAGCTTCTGTTTGGGTTTGTCAGTGCGAATAAAAGCTTTATGGTTGCTTATTTGTGAGGGAAAATATGATGCATGAAGATATTGATGGAATTCAAAACGAGCGAGTATCTGATTGGTTCAGCCAAAATATTGCTGGCGTTGAATTGCCGTTAACGTATGAGCTAATTGCTGGTGGCCATTCAAATCTGACATACAAAGTTACAGACGCAAAGGGTAATGACCGGGTGTTGCGACGACCGCCCCTTGGCCATGTATTGGCAACAGCCCACGACATGGAACGCGAACACAGAATTATCTCTGCTGTGAGTACAACAGACGTGCCTGTCCCAAGAACACTTGGCGTATGTGAGGATTCGGCTGTAAATGACGCACCATTTTATGTCATGGAATATGTAGAAGGCTTTGTATTACATAGTCAAGAGGATGCAGAAACTGTGCCATTAGAGGAACGGCGTGCATTAGGGCGTGCTGTTGCTGAAGTTCTAGGCAGATTACATGCGGTTGAGCCAAGCCAAATAGGGTTGGGTGAACTGGGTAAACGCGAAGATTATTTAGGGAGACAACTACGCCGTTGGACCAGACAGTGGGAACAATCTAAAACTCGTGAGCTTAAAGAAATGGAGCAAGTACAGCTGCTTCTTGCGGATAAAAAACCTATTCAGGTCGGAGCGACGATTGTTCACGGCGATTACCGACTAGGTAATATGCTCACAAATTCTGGCCAAATTCTGGCAGTGCTTGACTGGGAGTTATGCACGTTAGGTGACCCTCTTGCCGACGTTGGGTACCTGCTGAATAACTGGGTGTCTCCAGATGAGGTACCCGCAGGTTCGAGCGCCCCTACTATGGCTGGAGGGTTTGCTTCGCGGGAAGAACTTTTGAGTTGGTATCAGGACGAAACAGGTCGTGATGTTTCGGGAGTTGACTATTACCGAGCGTTTTCTTATTGGCGATTAGCAGCAATTGTAGAAGGAGTGCTGAATCGGTACCTGCAAGGGGCTATGGGAGATCAGGACGACGTCGATACTGAAGTATTTAAGTACCAGGTTGAACATCTTGCCAATAGCGCATTGGAGCTTTTAACCCATTAAAAACACCAAGATACAGAACTAACCAGCTTTTGAGTAGAAGGTGACTGGAACACTGAGGTCTTCGACGTTGAATCTTTCTTCATGATTCCCGGAAACCAGCGGGCCAGTTGTGAAACCTAACTCAATCAGAGATAGTTGACTGGCTCGAGCGTCAGAGACCTTGATGAGTAAGCCGACTTCATCAGAGCTTCGATCAGAACCAGCTAAAGACAGCCGTGTTTCGCCAATATCTAATTGAGCCCATCTGTCACCATCCACAAAAGTCGGTTCGACTCCGAGCAGAGCAGACCATTGATTAACTGCTTCATCCATAGATTCGACTGGGATGACGACCGAAGTGCTTTGTGCTTTCATTGGTATTCCTAAGTTCTGTGCGAATAATGACAACTTTTAGATGCGATACATCGCTAGCTTAATTACTGTGAATAGTTCCTCTGGGATTAGTTTGTATAGATTTTTTTTAGCCATGATCACGAGCGCTATGGTAGGCGCTTTGATTTCTGGTTTGCTTGTGTTGTCTCTCGGTGATGCTCAGCGAATCTATGTGACCGAACTAACTGATTCGAATGGCGATAGTTTTGAAAGCACTAGTGCCGCTGGTGAGTTGATTGTTGGGTCTGGTGGTGCAACCACTCCAGTTGTCGAATTGACCCAAACCAAGAGGCTAGATATTAAAGCCGTTCTTAAAGCAATCGCTCCTTCGGTTGTGCAAGTTGAAACCGATGGAGGTTCTGGGGGTGCGGGTACAGGATTTTTCGTTAGTGGCGATGGACATGTAGTGACGAATGCGCATGTTGTAAAGGATGCGCAGACGATAGTGATAATGACGTCAAATGGTGATCTGCACAAAGCGGAACTTGTTCAGAAAGACTCAACACGAGACCTGGCGGTGCTTAAAGTTGATGGGACTGGTTTCGCAGCAGCTCGATTGGGTTCTTCCGCGGATGTCGAAGTTGGCGATGAAGTTCTAGCGATTGGCAATGCTCTGGGACTTGGAGATACCCCAACAGTCACAACTGGAATTGTTTCTGCATTAGACCGTTCGCTTCAGCTGATGGCTGGACGTTTAACTCGACTTCTTCAAACCGATGCGGCTATTAATCCGGGTAATTCTGGTGGGCCTCTAGTAAATGCTTACGGAGAAGTGATTGGTGTAAATACTGCGATCGCTGGTGATGCCGAGGGTATAGGGTTCGCCATTTCGATAGACCATGCGCGACCAGTGATCATGACGTTGTTAACGGGTGAAATCCCGAAACGTCCATTGCTTGGGGTTAACGTCATAGATTTGTCCAACCTAGATGAAACAAGTCGAATTCAGTACGGTATCTACGAGGGCGCTAAGGAGGGTGTGGTAATCGCAGGCCTTAGCGAAGATGGAGCAGCGAATGCTGCTGGTCTTGAAATTGGTGAGCTAATTACAAAATTTGATGGTACCCGAATACGTGAAGTGGAAGATCTTGTCGACGCGGTGCGAGACAGCAAGATCGGCGGGGGAGTTATTGTTGAAGTTATGTCAAGCGATGGCGAATTGCGTAGCGTTGAAGTGGAACTAGGTTTCACTGAAGGTGCTGGGGGATAAATTAAGCGGTTAGCGCACAAAGTTGCTTTCACCGGGCGTACGGACCAGATCTCAGCAATACTGCAAGTAACAAATTTCTTTACCAGAAAACTTAGGAGATTAAATGTCTGAGCGGAGCATAGATACAGGCACAAATGACGTAACAGCTGAAATTAATGATGGCGTAATGACTATTACCCTCAACCGTCCGGATAGACGAAACGCACTGTCAGATGCCATGTTGGAGGGCTTAATTCAATCTCTAGCCGACGCTGAAAATGCTAGCGACGTTGGCGCAATCATATTGACCGGTGCCGGTGGTGCGTTCTGTGCTGGAGGCGACGTAAAGGGCATGGCAGAAGCTGGTGGTGAAGGAGGAGGAAGCTCTGCGCAATACGACGCTCGGGTTCACCTCCAGCGTCGAAGCCAACGAGATACTTCCGGCAAGTTATTTGAAATTCCTAAGCCAACGATTGCAGCTTTGCCAGGGGCAGCAGCGGGAGCTGGTCTTTCTATGGCACTAGCATGTGATCTTCGTTATGCCTCTGACAATGCGATAATGACCACGGCTTTTGCCCGGGTTGGTTTCAGCGGTGATTACGGTGGAACATATTTTATGAGTCGTCTCATCGGTTCGGCCAAAGCTCGTGAACTGTACTTTCTCTCAGAAAAAGTAAGTATGGAAGAAGCTAAGCAACTAGGTCTAGTGAACGATGTCTTTTCTCAAGAGAGCTTGATGAGCGAAGTTCATGCCATTGCTCACCGGTTGGCTCACGGTCCCACGGTTGCATACCGCTATATGAAAGAAAATCTAAATCGAGCCATTAATGGTGAGATGGGCGAGTGTTTGGACATGGAAGCATCACACCATATTCGCACTGGCCAAACTGATGATCATAAAGAAGCTGCACAGGCGTTTGTAGATAAACGAGAACCTACTTTTAAAGGGCGTTAAACGGTTAGGTGATGCCTTACTTACTTGAAGTGAGGCATCACCTCTTCTGCAAATAGGCGCATAGATGCGGTCGACTTTGCTGGGTCCATTCCTGCTAAGTGAGTGGAGCAAATAATTTGGGTGCAGTGATGGTTCTCAAGCCAGCTATCTAGTTTTCCAATAACTTGATCTGGTGTGCCTATAGTTGCGGCTCGACCAAGCCCGGAATAGCGAATCTCTTCAGGAGAAGTAAAATTCCAAAGATTTTCATCGCCCATTGCTTCAGGCGTCTCTCCCATGACTTTGCCGTAGTAGCTCATAGATAAGTGAAGGAATTCCGCTACCTCGGACCATGCTTGGTCTTCAGTCGGGGCACAGTAAATTAGTCGGAGTTGTCCGATCTCATGTTCATCTGGCGTGAAACCATTCACAGACAGTGCATCTCTGAAGCGAGGTGCCGGATCTGGGCCGATTGTGGTAAGTAGGTTTGCCCCAAGCCTTCCTGCTCTGTCGATTGCTTTGCCGGCGCGAGCACCAATCCATATAGGAGGGTGAGGAGACTGCACAGGTTTGGGTGAAAGAGTCGCCTGCTGCAATTGAGTAAATTGTCCATCGACGGAAACACTTTCTTCTAACCACAACCGTTTGATAATGTCCAACCCCTCTTCAAGGCGAGCGGCACGTTCTCGGCGGTCGATACCCAGTATTTGGTATTCATCTGCCGTGTACCCGAGGCCCACTCCTAGATCGAAACGACCACCCGAGATCAGATCGACACAAGTGGCATCTTCAGCGACACGCAGTGGATCGTGAAATGGCAAAATTAAAACAAAAGTTCCTATGCGAATAACGGATGTTCGAGAAGCAATAGCCGCTGCCATTGGCATTACCGAAGGGTTGTAACCGTCATCAGTAAAGTGGTGCTCTGTTAACCAAACTTGATCAAACCCTAATGTTTCGGCGGTTACTATTTGATCAATTAATTGTTGGTACAGATCGGCGGCATTTCTTTGAAATTTTGGGGGATTCCGAAAGTCATAAGTGAGTCCGAACCGCATGCTTACCTCGTTTATTGAGTGCTCATTAACATTTAACCAAATTCAAATCATTTTTCGATTTCTGTAAGTAATCGATTCTATAGATTCGTAGGCTATAGAAAGTGCGTCGCCAGTTTTCGGTCGTTCTTTCTGCAGTTCCAAGAATTACATTGGCTGACGGAGCTAATAGGTCTTACTTAAAATCAGAAACTCTGAAAAGTGCGGATGATAAAAATGAGGCCGTACCAGCGCGTGCCTGGCGTGCTTTATTTGTAGCGTCTCTCGGAACAATTCTCGTAGGCTTTAATACAACTGCTACAAATATTGCGCTTGATGACATCCAGAGGGGTTTTCCTGGAGTTTCAGCAGCTGATGTGGGTTGGGGAGTAGCAATCTTCTTCATTGGAACGGCGGCGTTTTTGCCTTTGTGTGGTCGTTTGGCTGACAGAATTGGACGAAAAAAAATATTTCAAATGGGCTTGCTGTTGTTTGCCTTGTCAGCTGTCTTTTCGGCTACGTCGCCTTCGGTTTGGTTACTTAATTTGTCGCGATTGTTGCAGGCATTCGCGGGTGCAGCGATACTTCCTGCCTCGTTAGCCTTAGTGTTGCCACTTTTCCCAGAATCCAGAAGGACCGCTGCAGTAGGGCTTTGGTCGGCAGCTGGCCCGCTAGCAGCTGCAATTGCTCCGAGCGCAGCGGCTTTTATCTTGTCTGTCGGTGGCTGGAGAATGGTTTATTTAGTTAGTGCGCCAGTGGCGTTACTTCTCTTCATCAGTGCATTGTTTTTCCTTGACGAAGTTCTTGTTACTAAAAACCGTCAGCGATTAGATATTTTGGGAGCAGCAGCTGGAACTATCGCCATAGCTGCTGTGGTAACGGCAATCATGCAAGGTCGGCTTTGGGGCTATAGCTCAGTTGCGACTGTTGGGGTCGCAGCGTTGGGGGCCTTTGCGTTAGTTTTCTTTGTCGTCAATTCACTTCGCCATGTTGAACCGTTACTCAACTTGAAACTATTAAGGCGACGTGGCGTTTGGGTTACCAACTTAGCTAACTTTTTGATTGGCATTAGTTCGCAGTCGATATGGCTAGTTTGGCCGTTTTTTATGAAAAATGTCTGGGACTATTCGACTGTTGGTATTGGGCTAGGCCTAACAGTTGGTCCCCTAGCTGCCTTCACATCGATCATAGTTTTCAGCCGAGTAGCTGATCGCGTCGGCTCA
>CAJJCB010000024.1 GCA_905182565.1 Acidimicrobiaceae bacterium
AAAAGTTATTTATTCTCTGAAGCCAGACCAAAATGTGTGGTCCTCAAACTTGACGGACCCGACAGCTAGCTACTGGATGCGGCGAATGTGTGTAGAAGCAGCGATTCATCGTTGGGATGCTCAATCAGTTACTAATTCCGAAAGTGAAATAGATGCTGACCTGGCTATTGAAGGGATAGATGAATTCCTTGATTTCTTTATCCCACAGCGAATCCCTACATCTTTTGCTGGCGTTGGAACCGTTCATTTCCATTGCACAGATGGTCCGGGTGAGTGGCTAATCACTCGAACTTCTGAAGGCATAGAGGTAGATCGATCGCATGCAAAAGGCGATGTAGCGTTAAGGGGTGCTGCTAGCGATCTGTTACTGTGGGTGTGGGGTAGAAAGAATTTCTCGGAATTGGAAACGTTTGGGGACACTAATTTATTGGAAGAATGGCAAGCCAAGGTTCAAATATAACCGCCTTGCCCCTACAGCGAACTATTGAAAAGGTGACACAGATGGAAACTAACCTAGTAAACGAATTGTTATGTCAACAACTGGCAGACGCTGCATTTGGAAAGACAGGACGAAGGTCTTTCTTCGAATATAGAGATACAGGACTCGGTGATCTCACTGAGGGTAAATATAGGGCGCAGGTTATGCGCTCAACAGACGTTATGGAATCAACAGGCTGGCACTACCACGAGTGCGATCTTCAATTCGTATACGTTCTTAAAGGATGGGTCGATCTTGAGTTTGAAGATGGTCGATCTGAAAGGCTTTCGGAAGGTGGAGCGATGGCCATTCCTTCAGGTATGGTCCACAACGAAACGGGTTGCTCAAATGATTTTGAGGCCCTGGAAGTTGTTGCTCCATCGGAAATGGTCACTGTCTCTGTGGATCGACCCTGATCAGAAGACAACTACTTTACTAATTGGTTTGATTTAGCTATTCGTGAGAGGCAGCCGAACTCGCCCTGCCAAGAACCATCCAACTAGTTATAATATGAGTTGCGAAAATAGTACTTAGCCACGACCTGTTTGTTCCTAATCACCTTTTTTGTTTGTCGCAAAGCTACTTACCCCTTGACTAGAGGGCCTAGTAGAAATGGGCTCTTCGAAAAGTACTCCGCTATCAGTCAGCGAAGCTATCGAATCTGGCTCTCTAATAAAGTTACTGAGAATCTCTTCGTTGTGCTCGCCAAGAAAAGCAGCCTCAAAACTATGTCCAGTTTCTGCTCCTGAAAAATGAATTGGAAATGCAGGCACGACGATGGTGCCCAATACGGGGTCAGAGACTACTTCGATTGCTCCAGATGCTCGTAGCTCAGGAAGATTGCCTACTTCGTCGATGCTCAAAATAGGACCACTCGGAACTCTATGTTTTTGGAGCCGCTCTAATGCTTGATCTCTTGAAAGGTTAGATGACCATAACTCCACTAGCGGGTTAACCAAATCACGCTCGGCCTCTCGTGTGAATCGGTCTTGCCACCGGTGTTGGGGGTCTAACAAATCAGTTCTATCCATAGCGCTGCACAAGTCATTCCAATGGTTGTCAGCCGCAGCCGCAATGAATACGTAGCCGTTTTCAGTTGCGAAAATGCCGTATGGGCAAACTAGAGCGTGAAACCTACCATTTCGTGTTTGGATTGTTTGACCCTCAGTAACTGACCAAGTCTGCAGCGCAGTGTCATGAGCCTGTAAATAGGATTCAAGGACTGAAGTTTCAATTTTCTGGCCACGTTGTGTTTTTTCTCTCATGAAGAGAGCTCCAAGTATCCCTGCAGTTGCGTTTGTGCCGGTCAGAACATCTCCGACAGGAACTCCGACCGGAACGGGTGCGCCTCCTAATTCTCCATTTAAGGAACCAATCCCTGCGTATGCTTGAGCGATGCCGTCGTAGCCCGGAAGCTCAGAGAGTGGACCTGTCTGTCCAAACCCTGAGATAGAGCACATTATTAGCTTTGGGTTTGTAGATGAGAGTTCTTCCCAACCTAGTCCGAGTCGGTCCATTGTCCCTGGGGTGAAATTTTCGACAATCACATCAAATTCATCCGTGATAGATCGAATTAGCTGGACACCGCGCTCATCCTTTAAGTTCACACATATCGATCTTTTGCCTCGGTTGTGCGTTGCGAAATATCCGCTTCTACCATTTTTTTGAGTTACTGAATTTCTTGTTAAATCACCGCTAGTAGGCGCTTCAACTTTGACGACTTCAGCTCCCATCTCCAATAGGTATCGAGTGGCAGTTGGGCCGGAAAGGACTCGGGTAAAGTCAAGAACTTTGATTCCCTCAAGAATTGCTCGCATAGTCAGATACTAAGTGCCCAATGACATCTTTGCCCAGACCTTCGATAGCTGCCGCAAGTTTACTACTCGAGCGCTAAAAGAAATAGTGTGCAGCGCTCTTAGCGAAGAAACGAGATCTAGCGTTGCGATGATAATCTAGCTAATCGAGCTTGGGCCATTTCCAAGATCCAAGTCGAACACCGTAAACCAATCAAAGTGAAAGTATTGCCTCTTAACGCAGAGGGTATCGCCGTTAGTATTTGTTGGGAAGCGGATCTTACGACTGGTAATAAATAACAACTTTTGGATTTTCAGAGAAACTCGATAATCTGACAGAATCTAGTAACCGCCCTTGTTCACTGAATCCAAAAACCGGTGAGGAGTCCGTATCAGCATTTCATCTATTTGGCCATCGGTAACTCCAATCTGCAGGAGCGCCGGAACCACGTCTTGGCTTATGTGTAGGTAGTGCCAATTAGGCAACGGCGCAAGAGGAACTTCACCTTCAATCCAATCGATATAGCATGATGCGTCGTGGCTAAGAACAAGCTGGCTGGCATGCCCTCGTTTGCAAAGTTCGGCGACCACTTCAACTCTTTGCTGCGTGTTGAGGTACCCATCTATTCCGAACCTGTCCATTCCTAGAATGCTTCCTTGGTCGAGTAGCGCTTGGAGGTAGTCAATGTCATTAGTATCTCCACAGTGTCCAATGACAACGCGAGAAAGATCCACGCCTTCTTCTGCGAATATTTTTTGTTGATCTAAGCCTCGTTTCGTTTCGGCATTCGTATGAGTAGTGATAGGGCAGCCCGTTTCGCGATGTGCTTGTGCGCAGGCTCGTAGGGTTCTTTCCACATCAGGAGTAAGTCCCAGTTTGTCGGTAGCACACTTGATGACACCAGCCTTTATTCCCGTATCAGCAAACCCATTCGTAATATCTTGAACGAAGTGAGTGGCCATCGGGTCAACACCGTTAACGGGACTGCGTCTTTGGTAATAATGTGGCAACTCATTGAAAGTGTATAAACCAGTTGCACAAACAATATTGATATCCGTGCGAGCTGCGACTAACTGTATACGCGGTATATACCTACCGAGACCTATTGCTGTGGGATCTAGAATTGTGTCAATTCCAGCTGCTTTTAATTCGTTGAGCCGGTCGGCTGCATCACTAATCCTTGTCTCTTCATCCCCCCACTCGTCTGGGTAGTTATTTTGAATTTCTGTTGAGATAACAAACACATGTTCATGCATCAGCACTCGACCAAGATTCGTACTTACGACGGACCCTTTAGCAGTTTCAACGGAAGTCATGTCAACATTGTTTCACCTAAGGGTCTAAGTTGCTTGATATGAGTAACTCGATCGAACTTAAACCACATGAAGGGTTAGTTAAGGTGCTGATAGGTGCTGTGGCAATAGCGGAATCTAAATCTGCGATACAGCTACTTGAAGGAGACTTGCCGACCTGTTTCTACTTTCCCTCAAGCGATGTCAGCTTTGATCTGTTAACTGCATCAACGACAGTAACTCATTGTCCCTATAAAGGCGATGCAAATTACTGGCACGTCACAGTCGACGGCGTTACTCACGAAAATATTGTTTGGGCTTACCATTCTCCAATTTCAAGTGTTTTACCGATTGCTGGCTATATGTCATTTTATAACAACAGAGTTGAGTTTGTAGGCCTGTCTAAGTAGCGATTTTGCTCTCGGGCCAGATGGTTAAACAAATATGAGAAACCATGCGCCAAACCTCTATCGGCTAAGAATTCTTGTTCGCGTGGGTCAATCGTTCAACATGAATTTTTTTAATCTCTGGTGTCTGTCCTTGCACTAGAAGAAAGAGAGCCTCTCTAGCGAGTCTTTGCGCGTGCTGATCAACGATCATTCCAGAGCCTCCACGTGAGGCCAGAAGTGCAGCTGTGGAGCGGATGCATAAATCTCCTAGCCGCCCTCGCGCTGCTGGCAACTCGGATGCCGATGCTCCGTCCAACATAGAACGGGTGGCTTTGAGCTCATCATCAAGAGCAGATGGACCTAATAGGCTCAACGCCCGGCCAGTAACTCCAAGGCCAAGTGACCCATTAGCTCGTAAACCCGATTGGTATTGCCGGTACCAAGAATCAAATTCCTCTATTTGAGTGACTTGAGTTTCATCTACGTGAAGGGAATCGAAAGAAAGTTCAACTGTGCGTGTGGAGTTAAGAGCGGCCAACGAAAGGTCTCTACTGCGAATGCAACTTGTTTCGTTTGCTTCGACTAATGCCCAGACAATGTTATTTTCGTGACGTGCAGCAACGAGAATCACATCAATATCTCCCCAACCAGTAACAAAGGGTGCAGTACCTGAAAAATGCCAACCATTTGATTTGCTTTCGGCAACAAGAGTTGGAGGGCCTGGGCGCACTAAATGAGCAAAAGCTACCCCACCTCTTGCTTCGCCGGACGCAAGAGGGTTCGCCCATTTGTCTTTCATAGGTCCTTCGACGCTAGCGGCGGCTTTGGACGCACCACCATGCTGAACCCAACAAAACGTGGTGGTCAAACACCCACTTGCGAGGATCTCTACCACCTGATGTTGTGTCGCTACATCTACGCCAGCGCCGCCAACATGTGCAGGGGAGAACAGCCCGTAAAATCCGGCTGACCTTAGAATCTCTAGTTGCTGAACTGGCACTAAACCGGAAACATCTGCCTCGATGGCCCTCGGGAATAGCTCCTGATCTGAGACGAATCTTGCTGTGTCTATCAGGGATGGATCCAACACTATTCATCCTCAAATAGTTGATAGATGACAGGTGAGTACAAATTGCCGAGACCGCGTCGAATCACTTCTTCGAATCTATCTTGAACTAAGGACGCACCGGCTGCATCTACGCCAAGCTCTGAAGCTAAATCAAGAAGGTACCCGAGGTCCTTGTGGGAATAAGTCGTAGGGAACCTGTCAGTTGGATACTCGCCGCTAGTGATGTGCTCTCCATGGCGCCTTAGGGCGAAACTGTCAGCGGACCCTAACGAAAGATATTTAAAAACGTCATTTCGATCTATTCCGGCTCGAGTTGCAATCGCCATTGCCTCGGCAAGCGCCGAAACATTCTGAAATAGCACCATGTTGTTTATGAGCTTCATTACTGTTCCGCTTCCGATTGGCCCGCAGTGAGATATTTCAGTGCCCATTAAGAAGAGCCATTCTTCGATCAGACGAAAAGTCTCCGCTGACGCGCCTACGGTAATGGAGAGTGTGCCCTCAACTGCGTTCAGTACTCCTCGAGCGACAGGAGCATCAGCGAAACTGACGCCTACGTTGTTCAACGCGTTAGCAATCAAATGATTAGAACTAACTGTTGTGGTAGTGCAATCGACGAGAGTCTTATCCGGGGTCATATGTTGCAGGAGGCCATCTTTTGCAACGCATACTTCCAGAGTTTCTGATTCACCTGGAAGGCATACAAAAATTAAATCTGCTGTTGCTACCTGGGCAAGGTCGTTAGCTGCGATAGCGCCATGATCAATCGCTTGATCGATGCGGTTGCGGTCTAGATCAAAAGCCATAACAGGCACTGACGCTTTTCGGGCAAGATTGTGACACATGGGAGCTCCCATAGCTCCGAGTCCGATAAAGCCAATGCTGCCGATGGAAGAGTTAGCCATAGCAATGTCCTTTGTTCGCTCTTTGAGCTCTATTGAATTATGTAAGTCTCAGCGTTGAAATGTACTACCGATCTACAATGAAGCTAGAAGGGAATCGAATGTCGGCTATCGCACAAGCAGATTATACATCTAACGCTTTTCAAGAGTTAGATACGTCGGGAACAGCGAAGGCCCTTAAATTCCCTAATCGAGACCCAGTCTAGTTTGAGAGTAATGGGTCGATTAGTGAAGAAAATATTGAGACTTGCACGAGTATGGCTTTTGTGTTTTTGAGAAAGCCATATCAGAAGGTGAGCTAGCTGAATGGCGACGTGAAGTCGACAATCTTTTCGCCATAGCTCCATTCCTAGATAGAAATTCTTTATTAGACCACCAAGGCAAGTTGGCATTAGCGCCTCATCTAGTGATTAATCCATGGGTGATGACCAACCTATTGAGCTATTCGGTGAAAGGCACGAGCCAGAATAATGGCCGATGTCCTGCCAAGGTGCATGAACCAGAACCTCCTGAAGGTGGTCCTGTATCCGTTCCGTATCTTGTTTCTGGTTGTCTGCACCTGCTGCCTAGTTTTTGTCTGTATTTGGACACCCCGAGTTGATGGCAGCCGCTCTAGCTATTAATGGAGAAAACTTCACTCCGTTTACTCAAGTGCTTTTCGTTAAAGAACTTGGACTGGGGCCCTCTGAGGCTTGGCGCTAAGTCGGTCAGATACATTCGGGAAGCCTAAATTGGGATCAAGATGTATACGGTTTCAACTTTTAAGTGCAACCTTAAGAAAGCACCAGTGCTGACGGTGTATGGGTTATTTCAGAAAGTTGGAACATGGCAAAGTAGATGTTGTAAAATTAGTTGCTGAAAATAATGGGAACGGCCTGTTTCTCAAATGTATTCCACTGATATGTGGCCCTGGAGATGCTTTTACAACTAATGGGCAAATTCTTCATGGGTCGTATACGAACACTTCGAAGGATCGACGAGTGACGATGAACTTCGTATTTCATCGATACATCTCCGGAATCGGGATAGAGGGAAAACTTAGTTGCGCTGGTAATTATTGTGATAAAAAGTACTTACGAGGCAGTTGCCGGACGATGTAAATTGCCATAAATGCTTGAGCACACTCATATCCACATGAAAAAAGCTATATTTGTAAAATGTTCGCCCGTTCGAGGCAAGACGACCAGTTTAATTTAAAAAAATATTCAGTCAATGCCAAAAAATTACAATCTGCAAGATCTAGGAATTTGAGGGAACCAATGCCTAACCGAGATGAAGAGAAAATATTCGAAGAAGCAATCAATGTTGCCAATATCCCTACGCTGCTTATGGTCATTGTTCAACTAACTGGTGAGTTGCATTGGTTAGATGCGCCCTATGCACCTGCGAGAGCGGCCGGTCTGGGCGATAACGACACTGGTGGGCTTAGCGAAGAACACCAAATAGAAGTTCGCGAAGCTGCTTTAGAAGCAATTCTTGCCTGGAGAGATGGAAGGCCGTTAGCACTAGCTGCTCCAGATGAAGAGTTAATTGTTCGAATGTTGAGTGTGGCTATGGCTGAACCTGTGCCCGAGGAGTACGGCCAGTTCACAGCTGCTCAACTAGGACAAGTTAAGTTTTTGGACCGTGACCCGATCGAAACTCCAGAGGGGTTCAAGGTCTTAGTTATTGGAGCTGGCGTGTCAGGCCTATGCGCAGCGATAAACTTGAAACAATTGGGAGTTGATTACCAGGTCATAGAGCGTAATGCCACCGTTGGCGGTGTCTGGTGGGAAAATAGGTACCCAGGCGCCGGAGTAGATACTCCTAATCACCTTTATTCATACTCCTTTGCGCCTTTTGATTGGGATAAGTATTTTTGTTTGCGCAGTGAACTGCATGACTATCTAGAGCATGTTTGCGATCAATTCGAGGTTCGAGACACGATTCGTTTTTCTACATCGGTAGACCATATTGAATACCAAAGCAGCAGGCAGACCTGGCAGGTGCAAATCAGATCTGAAAATGGCGAAGTTGAACTATTGGAAGCCAACGTAGTGATAAGCGCTGCTGGGATATTCAACCCTCCTGTTTCCCCTGACATCGATGGCCTGGATAGTTGGGTAGGAGAAAAATGGCATACTGCTAGGTGGCCTGAAGAAGCTGACCTCAAAGATAAACGTGTGGCGATTATCGGTAACGGTGCCAGCTGTATGCAAACAGCTCCAGAGATTCAAGATGATGTTGAATCTCTTGCTATCTACCAGCGTTCAGTGCACTGGGCAGCTCCCTTCGATCAATTTAGGAAACCGGTTCCAGAAGCGCTCCGGTTTCTCTTGCGAGAGGTTCCTCTTTACAGAAATTGGTACCGCGTGCGATTAGGTTGGACTTTTAATGACCGGATTCATTCTGCTCTGCAAAAAGATCCGAATTGGGAGCATCCAGAACGATCTCTAAATGCCCAGAACGATGCACATCGAGCCTATTTCAGTAAGTATGTCGAAGATGAGCTTGGTGATAAAGCTGATGAGCTTCTAGAGAAGGTCCTTCCGACCTACCCTCCATTTGGAAAAAGAATGCTAATGGACAACGGCTGGTATCGGATGCTGCGTAAAGACAACGTGGAGCTAATCGATGATCGGATAGAACGGATAGACAAGAATAAAATTATTTCTTCGAATG
Organism: Acidimicrobiaceae bacterium; assembly: GCA_905182565.1. Lineage (GTDB taxonomy): Bacteria > Actinomycetota > Acidimicrobiia > Acidimicrobiales > Poriferisodalaceae > UBA9040. The sequence goes on from CAJJCB010000024.1 coordinate 8,586, forward strand.
GTGAAGAGCGAGAAGCTGATGTTTTAATTCTGGCTACTGGGTTCGATGTCTTGAATTTCATCACAACCTACGATGCTGTGGGACGAACAGGGGAGAGCCTGGCGAGCCAATGGCAAAATGATAACGCTAAAGCTTATCTAGGGACTGTTGTTCCTGATTTTCCTAATCTCTTCACACTGTATGGTCCGAATCTGCAACCAGGTCATGGGGGCAGCTTGATTTTCGTAGTCGAAATGCAAGTCCGGTATATCATGGACATCATTTCAAAGATGACTAAAGAGGGAATTGGTGCAGTCGAAATTCGTCAAGATGTGCATGATGAATACAACGCGAAGGTTGATGCAGCACATGAGAACATGGTCTGGACGCATGAAGGAATGACTTCCTACTACCGAAATGACCGAGGTCGTATAGTCGTTAACTCGCCATGGAGAAATGTGGACTATTACGAAATGACGCGCGAGGCTGATCTTGATGAGTACATAGTCGAGCCCTTGAGATCGAACGAACTCATCGCAGATTGATATGAGCTGCGCTTATTGATGGGTTTAAACTAATTTTGCGAAGGCTTCAGTAACTTTGTCTATGTCGTTCTCTGTGACGTCTATGTGGGTTACTAGCCTGCAGCGAGATTTATTCCAGATAGTGCAAATACCAAGGTCATGTAAGTCAGCTTGTATAAATTTATTCTCTTCTCTCAATTGAATAAATACCATATTAGTCTCGTTGGCTTCGACGGTTATTCCATTATTTTGCTCTAAGCCAGTTGCCAGTAAGGCTGCATTTTTGTGGTCTTGTGCCAAACGGTTGACATTATTTTGGATGGCGAATAAGCCAGCAGCAGCTATCAGTCCTGTTTGCCTCATTCCTCCGCCAAGCATTTTGCGCCACTTTCGGGCCTCGTCGATGAAAGGTGATTTACCGACTAGAACTGATCCAATTGGTGCGCCAAGCCCTTTGGATAAGCAAACTGATATTGAGTCAAAAAAGGCAGTGATCTGATTAACTTCAACTTCTAGCGAAATAGCTGCATTCCAAAGTCGAGCTCCATCAAGGTGGTAGAAAAGGCTATTATCTGAAGCAGTCTCGGCGCCAGCGGCTAATTCTTCCAAACTGATAGCTTTACCGTTCGTTGTGTTTTCTATGCACAGCAAACGGCTTCGCGGAAAGTGAATATCGTTAGGCTTCACAGCTTCACGGACTCGGTTTAAGTCCAGCATCCCAGATTCAAGCATCGGAATAGGCTGAGGCTGAATACTTCCTAGGACTGCCGCCCCTCCGCCTTCATACATGTACGTATGAGCGTGGTCACCGACAATGTACTCGTCGCCGCGCTGACAATGAGCCAGTAGAGCGCAGAGATTAGATTGCGTCCCGCTCGGCACAAACATGGCTGCTTCTTTGTCCAAAAGCTTAGCCGTAAAACTCTCTAGCTCATTTACTGTTGGGTCATCACCAAAAACGTCATCGCCTACTGCTGCATGCGCAATTGCTTCTCTCATAGCTTCACTGGGTTGGGAGACTGTGTCTGAACGTAAATCGATCACAACTCCAGGCTGCCATGTATCGACGTAATCGCGTAGCTTTATTGCGTGAAGTCCATTTATATTGTCAAAGTGCTTCCATCGCTGATGCTAGAATCTTGCGGTGGCGCTCCATCTATGAGCCCATTTCTAGAGGAGTGCTTGAAATTAGTAGCTGCTGATGCCTCCACTATTTTGTGTGATGTGGTTATTGTTTAAGTTCGCCACAAACATTGGGCGGTTCTGCGAGGCGAATGCTTCCAGGTGAACCGAGGCAGGTGTCTAGATCTATGGACGTACTGCTCGCTTGTCTCGCTTAGCTAGTTCAGAAAGTTTCGGCTGAGCTAACTTGACAAAACGAGCGGCTATTGCCCTTGTGTCTCGAGGGTCTATAAGGTCCACAACATCGCCTTTATGAGCAGCGCGAAAAGGAGACCTAAGCTTCAGCAGTCGATTTTCGATATTCTCGCGATGCGCATCTGGATCTTCTGCTTCAGCTATCTCACGTCGATAAGCGGCCGCCACTCCGCCCTCAATCGGTATTCCTCCCCATTCACCGGAAGGCCAACCAAATCTCAGGTTAATACCGTTGGGTAAGCCAATGGAATTAGGTGCATCTGCAGCCACTCCATAACTTTTTCGCACCATAAATTCTATTTTTGGTACCTTGCACTCTGCTGATGCGATCAGGGCCCGAGCGCCCCTTCTCATTGTTGCCATGCGTTCAGCGTGGGAGCCGAGCATGAAGCCCGGCATGTCCAAAAAAATGACGAGTGGTAAATTGAAGGTGTCGCACAAGTCAATAAAATGAGCGTACTTGTCCGCCCCATTGCCATCCATCGCTCCAGCTTTGGAAAGTGGGTCAGAACCAATTACTCCAACCGAAAACCCATCGAGCCTCGCAAAACCTGTGATGATGCCACTTGCATAATGGCGTCGCATCTCAAAAAAGTCACCGTTGTCAACTACGTGGCGAATCAAACTTCGAGCGTCATAGCCTTGGCGTCGATTTGTCGGAATGATGTTGAGGAGTTCTTCAGGTCTACGTTTCGGATCATCGTTTGTTTCAACGCGCGGAGCTGTGTCGTGAACAGTGTTCGGAAGAAAAGAGAGAAACTTTTGGATTTGCTCAAAAGCCTCTGCTTCAGTGTCTGCAACATTATCTACTTGCCCGCTTTCGACGACGTGCATTCGCCAACCGCCGAGTTCTTCTTTCGTAAGTTTTTCTCCGATGGCGCGTTCCACCACCGGTGGACCCGATGGAAAAATTTGAGATTTGTCTTTAATCATTACGGAGAAGTGAGAAAGTAAAGCGCCCGCTGCAGGCCAACCTGCTACTGACCCCATGATGGCTGAGGCAACGGGAACGTTTGCCAAAAGCTCAACGCTTTGGTGCCATAGATCACCTTGGGGCAGCCCCATATGCCCATCTTGTTCATCTTGTTTAGATGAATGCCCAACTCCTTCGCGCAGTTGGACGTAAGGAATTCCATACTGAAGAGCTAAAGGCTGAGCAAAATTGTGGGGAATCTTAAAGACATCATGAGGACTTCCCCCAGACAAAGTGAAGTCATCTCCGCCAATGGCTATAGGCCGACCATCTACTTCTCCAAGGCCCATAACGTATCCGCCGGGAGAAAAACTTTGAAGATTCCCTTCGGAGTCGTACTCAGCGGCACCCATAAGCTCGCCCATCTCCAAAAATGAGCCAGCGTCACAGAATTGTTCTAGGCGTTCTCGGACGGTGCCCCGCCCAGCAGCGTGTTGCCTTTCAACACGATCTTTTCCACCCATTTCGGAAGCGAGGTCTCTGATATAGGCAACATCTTCGAGAGCTTTCTCCCAGCTCATGCCAGGCTTCCAAAAATCTCGATTTGGATCGACGGGCATTGAGAATCAGCCTTTCCCATTTCGAAGTAGCTTGCCCGGCAGAGAATCTGAGCTGCTCACCGTGTCTGCGCCGTCTTCCCTAATCAGAGTTCCGTTTACGATCACGGCGTTTATGCCTACGGCATCAGAAATTAATCGGTCAGCTCCGCTTGGCAAGTCAAACACACGGCGCTTCCCATTGTGACCAACTTCATCAGCATCGAAAATCACTACGTCAGCGAAACCATCCTCAGCTAAGAATCCTCGATCCTCAATGCCAAAGACTTGTGCTGGTCGTTGGCTAAGCATGTGAACCGCAGTTTCCAAGTCGAAACTTTGCCGATCGCGAACAAAGGTTGACAAAAATTCGGTTGAGTATTTAGCATCGCAAAGTTGGCTGGCATGAGCGCCAGCATCAGAAAGCCCTATCACAGTGGTTGCGTCATGCAAAAGCTCATCGATTTCATCACGATCATGATTCAAAACGTCCTGGACGATTCGCATATCTAGATTCGCGTCTAAAGCCATATCGAGCATAAGGTCAACTGGGTCTTGTCCCATTTCATCTGCCATTTGTTGAACATTGCGCCCTTCCATAGAAGGGTCTAATGGGTAAGAACTTATTTCGGTTCGAGCCCAACGGTCTCCAATTTTGCCACCGTTTCCAGCTTTTTCTTTAAACAGAGCTCGCCAGTCTTGGTCCGCATAGTAAGCCTTTCTTCCTTCGAAGTCGCTTTGGGCAACTGGTTGGAAGAGACGCATTCCTTCGTATATAAAGGGTGCTTTCCAACTCATGTCGAATTGAACCGGCTGAACTGCTACTTGAGGGTAGACCGGCAACCCCCTAGCCGCTAATGCGTGTGCTTCTTCAACATCTTTTAAATGGGAGCCGGGCCCAACGGCGCTGGCAAGCAAAGCAGTCCAACTCACATTTGCTCCGGTGGTTTCAGCTACTCGAGCAAACTCGTCGTGGCTTAGCCCTCTTCCCTGGGTGGCTTGCATTACGCCGCCTACATCGCCCAACGCTTGTGCTATCTCAATTATTTCTTCCGGAGTTGCCATTCTGCTAGGAACTGGCCGGCCCCCATAGCCAACATGGGTATTGGCTCTACTGGTGGCGAACCCCAATGCGCCTGCTTCAAGTGCTTCAGTAACAAGGCGTCTTTGTGTCGCAATCTCTTCAGCAGTGGCTTCTCGTTCTGTTGCATCTTCACCCATTACGTACATTCTCAACGCGGTGTGGCCGATCATCGCAGCCATGTTTACGGCGCAGCCATTGTTTTGTAAGGCATCTAGATACTCAGGAAATGTTTCAAAGCCCCAATCTCCTAAGCCGGCGCGTAGAGCTTCAACGCTCATACCTTCGACGTTCTCAAGAGTTCGCATAATGAGATCACGATGCTCCGGCCGGGTTGGGGCAACCGAAAATCCACAGTTTCCCATAACGATTGTCGTAACCCCATGCCACGGCGAACATGAGACCATCGGGTCCCACATGACCTGAGCGTCATAGTGAGTGTGTATGTCAACAAATCCCGGAGAAACGATCTTCCCAGTAGCATCGATTGTTCGGACTGCTTCAGACGGAGCAGAACCCATGGCTACAACTTTGCCATTTTTAATTCCGAGGTCTCCCAGAAACCTTGGAGCTCCTGTGCCATCAATTATTGTTCCGCCAGTGACCTTTAGATCGTAGGACATAACGTTCTCCTTTTTGACGCATCGCTTTTATAAGTGAATATTCGAGTCAAGTTCTAATTTAGCCTTAATGGAGCTTCCGATGCTTATCTAGCGCTGATTGGCTTCACACCGGTAACATAGGGTGTTGGCTTTCTACGAAGGGAAAAGGGTTTGCCTAAACAGAAAGATGATGCCATTCTGCTCGAAGGAAAGACTGTGGAGGCGCTTAAAGGCGGCCACTTCCGAATCGAGTTAGATAATGGTCATCACGTATTAGGTCACTTGAGCGGAAAAATGCGGAAGCACCATATTCGTATTCTGCCAGGAGACAGGGTTCAAGTTGAAGTGTCTGCTTATGACTTAACTAGAGGCAGAATCACCTACCGCTATAAGTAGGCGACGCCGTTATGTAGTCAATTCGCGAGAAAACGTGCTCAATTTGGGTCTATTCTCTGGACGTGCATAATCAATCTTTCCAACACGTCCCCGGAGAAACACCTTATTTAGAGGGTGTGAGAGTTCTGGATTTTACCCAGTACCTCGCCGGCCCATCTTGTACGCGTTTGTTAGCCGAAATGGGCGCCGATGTTATAAAGGTAGAGTTTCCACCTTACGGAGATCCTACGCGGCCCAGCCCACCCAGAAAGAATGGCCGTTCTGCATATCATGTGCAACAGAACCGAGGTAAAAGAAGTCTTTCAGTAGATTTAACTCGACCAGAAGGCCTTGATCTTGTTAAGGAGCTAATACCCGAAGTTGATGTGGTAGTGGAAAACTATAGTCCTGGGGTGATGGAACGCCGAGGGCTTGGCTACGCGGATTTGAAGGCCATAAACCCTAGCGTCATAATGGTCTCCATCTCAGGGTTTGGGCAGACTGGCCCGTTGAGAGAAAAAACGGCATTCGATTTTATTGCCCAGGCCTACTCGGGTTTGATGCATATGACCGGGGAGCCGGAGGGCCCGCCGATGCTTATCGGGGCGGGAATCGCCGATACGGCGACAGGGGTTCATGCCTTTGCCGCATTGGGGTACGCCTTGTACCGTCGCGACCGCACTGGTGTTGGGTCGCACCTTGATATTGGCATGGTCGACTCGATGTATCACATGCAAGAGAGCGCAGTTTCAGGACCATCCCTATCAGAAGGAAATGTTACGGCGATGAGAAGTGGACGGCATTATCAGCCGGCCAGTCCAGCAGGAATATTTAAAGGTCCCGAGAGCTGGATTGTTGTGTTCGCTCTTGAGAACCAGATCAAAAATTTGTGGCAGGCGATGGGAAGGGTCGAGCTAGGAGATGACCCGCGCTTCACTACGAACACAAACCGTTTAGCTAACCGAGATGATTTGACTGTACTTATAGAAGATTGGATGAGCCATTTTGGCACCGATCAAGACGTTCTTGATGTTTTGGAAGAGCATAGAGTTCCATGTGGGCCGGTTGTAGAACCAGTCAAGTTAGCTGAAACGCATCCTCATTTTTTGGAACGTGGAACGGTTCGAGAGGTAGACGATCCTGTTGCGGGAAAGATGCTAATACCAGGGTTTCCAATTCGATTTTCAGATGCCCCGGCCTTGCCGGACTTAACAGCGGCGGAAGTTGGTGAGCACAACAGCGAGGTGCTAGAGGAGATACTTGGCCATTCTGCTGAGGTCGTCCAAAACTTGGAGAATGATGGGATTCTCTACCGGCGACCTCCGAGAAACTGAATTCAGAGCAGGCAGAAATCAGTTCATTAAGCTAGCTTTTCTCTCATGACGAATATTTCTATGCCCAACGAGACCGTCCTATTTGATAATAAAGACGGCGTCGCCACTGTCACCCTCAATAGGCCTGAGTCATTAAACTCTATGAATGATGCGCTGATGCAAGATATTAGTAGCGCAATGAATATCGTTGAAGAAGACGAGAGCATCCGAGTGCTCGTTGTAACTGGCGCAGGGCGAGGCTTCTGCTCGGGCGCAGATTTGAATGAAGCAGCGCTAGTTGATGAGGGTTCCACTGGTGCTGAGGTGGCCGGAGAAATCTCGATGCAAGAATTCTTTAACCCTGCTCTTGCATCGATTAAGAATTGTTCGGTGCCGACGATAGCGCGAGTTAATGGTGTGGCGGCGGGCGGAGGTTTGGGTATTGCCTTGGCTTGTGACCTGACAATCGCTGTGAAGTCAACTTTTTTTGTAGCCACATTTGGTCCAAGACTAGGAATAGTGCCCGATATGGGTTCAACGTGGAGTCTGCCGATGCGGGCTGGGCGAGCTCGTGCTATGGGCATGGCGATGCTTGGCGAACGAATCGATGCGGCACAAGCAGAGGAGTGGGGCTTGATCTGGAAGGCCGTTGATGATGACCAGCTAGATATCGAAGTTGCAAAAGCTACTGCAATCTTGCGAAATTCATCTCCGGTGGCGATGCAAAGAATTAGAACCTCTATTGATAATTCTTCGTTACATACCTTTGTTGAACAACTGTCAATTGAGCTAGATCATCAATCAGTTTTGATTCCTAAAAATATGGCTGAAGGCGCTCAAGCATTCTTAGAAAAGCGTGAACCAGTGTTTAATTCTGACAGGACTTAATTAATGGGCCATTCGGCTGTCAAACTAAGTCGAAATGGCGGCAGACTGTTGTAATGACAGAGACTTTAAATAACGAAGCTTCGGTTGAGGAAGCAAAGGTTACTAACGCTCTAGAAATTTTGTTAGCGTCGAACGACCCCAAAGAAATGACTTATGAGGAGTTCCGTGGTGCTCAATTCGACCACGGGCTTGCATGGGTCCAGTTTGATGCGGGCGCTGGCGGTTTAGAAGTCAGTCCATCTTTACAACGGCAAGTAGAAGGGCGACTGCGTGAAGCCGGGGCAAAACCTATGCACCCGGCAATGTTTTTCATGCACTTGGCAGGACCTACTATCCACACTCACGGTGATGCAGCGAATAAGAAACGTTTTTTGCGACCAATGTTTACTGGAGAGCAACGATGGTGCCAACTATTTAGTGAGCCAGGGGCTGGTAGCGATTTCGCTGGACTAGCCACGCGAGCCATAGCTGATGGAGAAGAGTGGGTAGTCAACGGGCAAAAAGTGTGGAACACGATAGCTCACTTAGCGGATTGGGGCATGCTCGTTACCCGAACCAACCCAGAAGTACCGAAACATCGAGGTTTGACCTATTTCGCGGTTGACATGCGTAGCGACGGAGTTGAAGTTCGTCCTCTTCGCCAAATCACGGGTGAAGCAGAGTTTAATGAGGTGTACCTAACAGACGCCAAGATACCTGATTCAAATAGGATCGGAGACGTTGGCGATGGATGGCGAGTTTCATTAACAACGTTGATGAACGAACGAAACGCAATCGGGGTTGGGAGCGGAGTGCCGCCCAAGGCAGGTTCAGGCCCAGTGAGTTTACTAACCAAACTTTGGAGCGAAAAATCAGAAGAAGACCGAGATCCTGTCACTCTAGACACAATGATGAAACTTTATGTGCGTTCTGAAGCGCAGCGACTCACGAACATGAGAGCAAGCGCTAACAGCCGAAAGGGAAACCCCGGACCTGAAATGTCAATCGCAAAGCTCGCTTTCGCAGAGCTAAATAAAGACGTGCTATCAACAGCAGTCGACATGATGGGAATGTTAGGTCAAATCGGTCTCGACTATACATTCAGACGGCCTGAAGATCTTTCAGTAGATGGCTCAGAAAGCGGCATACAACACGGATTCTTACGAGTTAGAGCGAACTCTATAGAAGGCGGAACCTCTGAAATTATGAGAAATATTTTAGGAGAGCAAGTTCTCGGCCTCCCGGGAGAGCCTCGCGTTGACAAAGATGTTGCATGGATTGAAGTGCCGAGGAACTAAACATTCCGGCGATAATAAGACAGCACTTGAGAACACGGTCTACGGTATGGCGATGAGCGATCTTGTAACCCTAGAAAATTTAGGTGAAGTTAGTCTGATTACTTTAGACAATGATGAGAACAAGTGGACTACAACTCTTGTCCGAGAAATTGATGCAGCATTAGATGAAATCGAGAAAACAGAAGGCCCTCATGCTGTAGTAACAGCGTCAAGCAATCCAAAATTCTTTTCGAATGGCCTAGACCTAGAGTGGGTCATGGGAACAGGTGAACACCCAGGAGGTGTTCGGAAGCCATTCGCGGAGGAGTTCATGAAGCTAGCTGCTCGCATGATTACATTCCCCATGCCTACCGTTTGCGCCGTTAATGGTCACGCATTCGGAGCTGGTTTCATGTGGGCCTTGTGTCACGATCAAAGAATCATGAGAGAAGATCGCGGTTTGCTGTGCGCAAACGAAGTGGAAATTGGATTGGCTATCCCTGAGCCAGAGCTCGCTTTATTTCACCACAAAATGCCTCAAAATGTTTTCTACGAGACAGTTCAACTCGCTAGACGCTGGACTGGGGAAGCCGCATATGAGGCAGGGATAGTTCAATCGCTAGCTCAAGAAGGTGAGGTTACGGAGGCTGCGGTGAAGAGCGCAAACCAACTGTCAAAACTTGCGAAGCGACGAGATGTATTTGGCTGGATGAAAGAGCATATTTGGGGCGAGAATGCGGCTATAAAAGGGCCCCACGGACCTGCCCATATGCTACGAAATATGCATGATTACGCTGAAGGGCCTCAGTTCGGCTCGTAGCCAGTTACTCGTTCACTTCCAGTGAATACGAGTCGCCGTCTCGCTTTAGGATCCCTGCTGTAGGCGATCCGAAATGAGTGCCGATTACTAGAGTTTCGCCATCGGCCCAATCGAGAAAGGCGTCATATCTGCTTTGGCGTGCTAGATCCGGATCGGTATCAAAACTTGAACTCAATTCAGGGTTCGCAATTTGGATAGGGCTGTGTGTCATATCTCCGGTAATAATCGCACGTTTTCCCTGATCCTGAATGACTACCGAGACATGGCCCGGAGTGTGGCCCGGGGTCGACTGAAAACTAACGCCGGGACACAACTCGAAATCTTGGCTGACTAGATCTGCCAGCCCTGCATCGGTTATTGGTGCTACTGAGTCTTCAAAGACAGGATCTCCAAACAAATCTTCAGTGACACTCCAATGATCGAATTCTTCCTTAACGAAAACGTATTGTGCATTTGGAAAAGTTGGGATCCATTCTCCATCAACTAACCGAGTGTTCCACCCGACGTGATCCACGTGAAGGTGCGTGCAAACCACGTGTGTGATCGTGTCAGGGGCATAACCTGCGTCGACTAAATCTTCAAGGAAAGGCCCTTGGCTTTCATGCCACAGCGGGTTACCGCGCTGTTTGTCGTTGCCCACGCATGTGTCAACAGCAATTCTGTAATCGCCAGTATCAATGATGCAACAATGAATTTTCTGCAGAAGGTAGCCATTTTCATCAACGAAATGCGGTTGAAGCCATGTTGCTTTTTCGGCCAGCTCTAGAACTGCTGTGCGGTCGAACCCCTTAAACATGAACTTAGGAGAGGTTGGAGTCGAGGACTCGGGTACTGAAGTAATAGTGATGCCGCCGACGGACCACGTCAGAATGTCGGTATTCATATTGAGCACCTTTCGAATGCATAACTAACTTAGTTAAGTTGAGCGTGTGGAAAAATATAGCCTTGTGCCAGAGGTTTGGTTCAAGACTCGTATCGTATGTCGCAATTCGAGTCTGTGCATTTTCAAAAGAAGGGGGTACATGGATCGTCATCTCGGTCGATGCCTTAAACACAAGATATTTCGTCTTGCTGGGGGATAAATAAAATTTAAATAGGTGGTGATCTGACGTGGGGACCGGCATGTTGCAAGTACTCAAGCAAGATTTTACTCGATGTGGGCTAACTCAAAAAGAAGAAAAGCCTTAAGTGGTTAACAGGCCTAGAAGAGTGCGCATTTACGTTGTTTTTCTGTAAAGATGCGTGCATGCGTTCGAACCAAGTAAAGGACCTCTTAGCTCAAGGTGAAACGGTCTACGGGACCATGATCTTTGAATTTCTAAGCGCCGGACTACCACAAATTTTGCAGAATGGGGGAGCTCAATTTGTCTTTTATGACATGGAACACAGTGGGTTTTCCATGTCAGAAATGAAGACCCAGCTTGCCCTCTGTCGAGGACTGGGTATTACTCCTTTGGTGAGACCTCCGGACACGACTTACCAGTACACATCTCGACTTTTGGATCTCGGGGCTATGGGAATGCTTTTCCAAATGTGTGAGACGGCTGAGCAAGCAGAAGAATTCGTAAAGTGGACGCGATACCCGCCATCTGGAAGGCGCGGAGCAATGTTTGGTGGAGCACATGATGACTACAGCTCTCTGACGGTTCCAGAAATAATTGAAGGAGCCCATGACAGGACAATGGTATGTGTCCTCATAGAGTCAGAAAAAGGAGTAGCTAACGCGGAAGAAATTATGGCTGTGCCAGGTGTTGATGTTGCTCACCTTGGCCACGGAGATCTTTCATTGTCGCTAGAGGTACCAGGAGAAACAGAGCATCCCAGGATGCAGGACTCTATTGACAAGATTCTTGAAGCTTGCGAAAATAACGGTAAGGCAGCTGCTTGCCTTGCGGGTGACGTCGCAACGGGGCAGGACTGGATCCGGCGAGGTTTTCGAATGGTGAGCTACAGCTATGATATCGGGCTAATGACCTCTGCCTTGGCCAGTGGGATTCAGGCATTAAGAGGAGATAGCTGATGCTAACAGATGAACAGAAACACGAATTTAAGGACACAGGTTGGCTAATACTCAGCGACGTTTTCGATAACTCTGAAGTCGAAATGCTTAGCGAAGCAGCGCTTGAGGTGCTTGAGAGAACAGGACCAGAAGTAGGGCGCGAAGCAGATGGGAGTCCCCACGTTTGCTGGGGCATGCATTTATTTGATGAACGACTCAAAGCATTAACTCACCACCCTGCGATTGTTGAAAGCAGCCGAGAAATACTGGAGAATGACATATACATTCACCAGTCCCGTATCAATATGAAACAAACAAACGGTTCTATCGTGGCATGGCATCAAGATTTTGGCACTTACCATCGCGTAGACGGAGTACCGGATCCTCGTGGGATTATGATCGCCGTTTTTTTAGATGATGTAACTGATGTAAATGCTCCGCTGCTCGCTGTGCCTGGCTCTCACAAAGAAGGCCTGGTCTCAACAGCGAACCTTGATCCCTCTTCGGCAGATTTTGAGCAAGTCTCTAAATATCGCTATGACATTACTACTGAGACAATGAGAAGCCTGGTTAAGGCCAATGGTTTGACATCAATTACTGCTAAGGCAGGATCGGTGTTGCTCATGGACATGACGGTGGTTCACGGATCGACGGTAAACATTAGTCCTTTCAGACGTCTACTGCTATACATCAACGTGTGCCCGGTAGATAATCGAGGAGAAAGTTTTGAGAGACCAGAATACTACGCAGCGCGCGACTTTTCGCCTATCGAAGCGAGTTCTCCTGAAGGCCTTCGACAATACGTAGCCGCCAGATGACAACTGGATCTGTCACCCCGATAGATAAATCTGGGTTTGGTGCATATGTGAATCTTTCGGTAGAAGGTCAAGTCTTTGATGGCTCATTTTCCAAGTTTTTATTAGATGCCTTGGAATCTCATTCGGTATTAGTTCTTAAGGAGTCAGCTCTGAAGTCTGAAACGTTTGTGGGTTTAGCCGCAAGCATGGGGAACTTGGAGATTTTGCCAGAAGCTGAAAAACGAAATACTGAATTTCCTGCGATTTTTGACTTAACAAATGTTGGGGAAGATGGTCACATAGTTCAATTCGATGAGCCTCAGTCAGTTTTCCTGAGGGGAACTGAGCGCTGGCACACAGATAGTTCTTTCCGAGAAATTCCTTGTTTGTGTACTTTGCTTAATGCCGTAGAAGTTCCGGAACAAGGTGGGAATACTTTATTCGCAGACATGCGCGCCGCCTATGAAGCCATTCCCGAAGATTTGAAACTCATTGTGGATTCACTAAAAGTGGTTCACAGCTACGCTTATTCTCGGGCTAACAATCCTGGAAAGCTAGAGGAGATGAGCCAGGCTGAATTAGCTAAGTACCCTCCTGCTACACATCCTCTCATTCGAACTCATGCAGACGGTAGCCGTTCTTTCTATATGGGCGGGCACGCCTCTCATCTAGAGGGCATGCCAGTTGATGAAGGAAGAAATTTGCTTTCAGAACTGCTGGAAATCTCAACGCAGAAACAATTTGTTTACAGCCATCAATGGAGTCCCGGGGATCTTGTGATTTGGGATAATCGTTCAACGCTGCATCGTCTAGAACCCTATGATATAGCTGGCCATAGACGCATCATGCGAAGAATAACTGTTAAAGGAACGGAAATAGTTCGGTAGATAATGATGTGCTGTTGTTTGCATTAACAAAGCTATCAGGGTGAATCAATGCTCTGGGACTAGTTGGGGTTGCGTCCGATTAAAGCAAGAAACTTGTCAGGCTCACTTGAACCATCAGGCACCGCTACTGGCGCTTTAACTAACTTCCATTTCAAGGCGGTCTCGTGCATCGCTCCAATTATCGCAGCTGAAATTTCGCAGAGGTCGCTTGGTAGCTCTGGATCTATAGCCACGGCTTTTCCAATATCCCAAGCATGGGCTAACGAGTCCCATTGGACAATTTGAATCCACTTGTCGACGGACATCGGACCGAACCAGAAAGTTCCTTCATGGTTGAGAACATCTGGCTGGTCTAAGGCTTCAAGGACAGCGTCTCTAGCTTGACCCCAGCGATCCACAGGCTGATCTGCTTCAGCAGCCATTGAAGGCGGAACTGTTTCCCCAGTCTTCAAAGTGGCTGTCATGGCATCCAAGACTCCACAATGGTGCTTTAACACATCTCTGGCTGACCATTCATCGCAGGGTGAGTCGAAATCCCAAGAGTCATCGGGAACCCGACGCACGACTGCATCAAAAACGTAAATGGCCCTAGTGAAATTTGTGAGATTGGTAGTCATAGTGTTCCCCCTTGGATCAGAACTAACTTTATTTAGTCTCGAAGATAGACTCGGAGACCAGCAATCATAAGTTGATCATCGTTAACGTAACAATTTCTTTGCTTGGCAGAAGCTAACACGGCATCTCGATCGGCGCAGACTAAGTCAATTCCACCCAGACCTTCGCCTCGACCATCGGTGTCTTCAACGAATCGCACAGTGGCGTTTTCGAATGCGATGTTATATACACCGTCGGATTCGCTCCAAACTTCGGTTTGAGCTATCTGCCCCCACCTGGTTGCCAACCTCAGTGGATCAGGACTTTGCAATTCTGCTGCGGCTATTGCTTTGACTCTGTCATCTCGCACGTAAGGCTGCCAGTAACTTCCGGCAGGCCACCATGGTCCGCCAGGCTCTTCAGTTGTATCTGAAGTCATCTGGTCCATTTCGAAGAAACTACCGCCCGTGTCTGCCGGGTGAAGTTGAATACCGTGAAAGCCACTTTTTTGGTAGTTCATGTCATTCGCTATGCGCACGCCCAACTGATTTACGTGGTTTATTCTGACTTCCACGTCATCTACCTGGTTGATAACCATATACCCGCCGTCACCTTTACGGCGGTCTATATAGCGTCCCCCAGCGGTGTTCTCTTCCACCGGTGTCACGCATTCAATAAACTGACTGCCTATAGGCCACAACGTATTCTTAAGTCCAAATGCCCCGACTCCAGGGTCCATATGGCAGGCCTCTAAACCTAAAATGTTCTGAATGTCAAGAGCTGTTTCTCGAAGGTCAGTAGTTACTACTGCGATTTGCCGTAATCGAATCCACATAGCAAATACATTATGCCTAGAACAAGGTTTGTGCTCGAAGTCTGGCTAACAAATTCCTTTGTTCTCGCGACCTATTGAGTAATAAAAACTATCCCAACGAACCAATAACGAAGGTTTCTGTTCTGAGGACTGCTCAGATTCGCAACTTAGTGGCTATGCGGTTCAGGGCGAGTCGAGTTGTCCGAACGTCCTGCAAGGTACTCATCCAAGGCCTCCACCGCATAGTTGGCATGAACCAACGCGGACCCATCCCCCTGCATAACTGCGACGTTAAGTACCTCATAGATCTCTTCACGCGAAGCTTTAGCTTTGAGGCAAGCACGAACATGAAACGTAATGCATACATCGCATTTCATAGTTACGACAAGAGCCAACGCCACTAGTTCTTTTGTGCGCTGGTCCAAAGCCCCAGCCTTCATGGATAGGTCATGAGTTGCCCAGTAACTCTCATACATCTCAGGATTATGGTCAACTAGTTTCTTGCCGGCGGAAGCATTTCGCTTCAAGCGGCTTCGAAAGCCATCTGAATTGTGTGACATAAAAGAGACGTTAGCGCCTAACCTTGTGTCATGGCCTTACATCCCAACGGCGTTAATCATTTAGCCATATCAACAACTGATATGAAAGCACAGTTGACTTTTTTTGCTGAAGTTCTTGGATGCCCGACGAAAGCACTGTATTGGATGCACGGCGTAGACGGCTGTTACCACGGCTTCGCTGAGCTATCTACAGATAGTTATGTAGCGTTTGTGCAACATCCAGACAATAGTGAAAAAATTGAATGGGGAATAACGCATGCAGGTAACGGGGCCTTACCAGTCACGCGAGGAGCGATGCAACACGTAGCGTTTAACGTGGATAACAGCGACGAACTTCTAACGATGAGAGACAGAATACGAGCTAACAATATTCAAGTGCTAGGGCCGCTTGATCATGGTTTTATCCAATCCATATACTTCGCCGGTCCTGAAGGACTAAGTCTCGAAATTTGCGTTGGGAGTGATATCGATGAAGAAGCTTGGATCGATCCGGAGGTAAAGGATCTCTGCGAGATTACTGATGTCGAAATGGAAGCCCTGAAAAACCCTGAGGAATACACAGCCGCTGATGAGCTTCTTCCTAATCCAGCCTTTGATAGCTCTCAGCCTCACATGCATTACCCGCCCGGGATTTTAGAAAAAGTTATGAGTGTCCCTGACGAAGTCGTATGGGAACGATTCAGCGAGACACAACCGCCCGTAGTGAACCAAGCCATGGAAAGTTAATGCCGACTGCGGCACGTCTGAACGAGCCACACGTTTTTAGAGTCGAGGTAGTTTCTGCTGGTTCGCTTAGTCGATCGCAGGTCGTGGGAAATCAAAACCAACGCCTTTTGACCGCACATTTCCTGATACTTTGCTTTTCGGCATTTTTTTCTGCCCTAGGTTTTTCCTCTGCATTACCATTGATCTCTCGTTTCGTATCGACTGACTTAGGCGGGGGAGATCTAAAAATTGGAATAGCGTTTGGTATTTTTTCATTTTCTGCAGTGCTGATGCGTCCCTGGATCGGGCGGTTAGGGGATTGGAAGGGTAGACGAGTACTCATCGCTGGGGGCAGTTTTGTTACAGCGGTGATTCTGGCGCTACATGCCTTAGCCGATACTTACACGTGGTTACTTGTTGCTCGCTTAGCAATGGGCGCAGTTCAGGGTGCTTTCTTTGTCGGTACTGTTACTTTGACCACTGACCTTGCGCCGGAAAGTAGGCGCGGAGAAGCAGCAAGCTATTTTTCGGTGGCTATCTATGGTGGGATGGCTTTCGGCCCTTGGGTAGGAGAACTAGCCTCAGACCGATGGGGGTTTGATGGAGGGTTTCTCATCGGTGCGATCTGCATGGGTATAGCTGCGGTGATCGGGTGCTGGCTACCTGACTTCGTAAATCCTGATGATCGAGTGAAGGCGGCTGAAGGACCTAATCCGAAACAGAAACAAAAATTACTCTATCGTTCTGCTCTATGGCCGGGAGCCGTCTTAGCCATGGGGCTAATGATATTTCCGGCGATGCAAGGGTTCATGCCGAAATTGCTAGATGAACGCTCCCTAGGTGATGCTGGCCCAATTTTCGCTTCCTACGGAATGATAGTTCTGTTTATGCGTCTTATCTGTAGCAAACTCCCTGACATCTTAGGCACTGCCAAAACCGTAGCAATCGCACTTATAGGTTCATCTATTGGAATGCTGATAATGGGAAGTTTTGTAAGCCGGACCGGAATGTTTGTTGGTGCTGCCGTAATCGCCGCTGGAGGATCGTTGCTTTATCCAGCTCTAATGGTCGCAGCTGTAGATGGCGTGCCGTCTAACGAGCGTGCAAGAGCAATGGGTACTTTCACAATGTTTTTTGAACTATCAGGTGGAGTCGGAGGACCGATACTAGGGATAGTTGCGTGGACGGCAGGCACGACTGTGGCTGCTTTCTATGGCGCATCTCTAATAGCTCTCTTGGGCCTTCCAGTGCTATTCGCATGGAACCGTAATCAAATCTCTAAACAAGACAATAGACAGTAATTTTCAGTTGTTTTAAGCTCCATGCGAACCGTAGCGAAAGCAGCTATAGATATGCGGGCTAACGGCTCTCTTCATTAAAGGTGGGGGAGAAGTGCTTTAAAAGGAATTTCGCAACTGCGGAAGTAAACGCGTCGTTATCATCGCCAGCGACCATGTGTCCAGTTCCGGCGACGTCAACGAATTCGGCTTCGGGTTTTATATCCAAAAATTTTTTGACGGCTTCAGGAGTTACTAAATCTGACTGCTGGCCTCGAACTAATAGCACTGGCGTCTCCACTGCGCGCAGTCCTTCTGCCATTATTTTGCTAGTACGTGCCATAGAAATGCTCATTAAGTCAGGCGAATTTGTGTCGAACCAAGGTTTAGAGGAAACATATGCAGGATCCCATCGCCATATCCACCTGCCGTCTTCACGTTGTTGAAGCACTTTACTCAAACCAGCTGAGTTGGTCGCTTTTTTCCGATGGGGGTTATAAGCGGCAATAGCGGACGCAGCCTCGTCAAGCGTTCGGAAGCCCTCAGGATGCCCGGCCATGAATGAGATCACTCGCCTGGCGCCTTCTACATCAAAGTCCGGAGTTATGTCTACGAGAACTACAGCTTCGAATAGCTGCTGGTTGTGTAAACGCTGTGCCGCTAAGCAGCCCATTCCGCCCATGGAAGCCCCAACGACAGCGGGACGCCTGGACAAACTTGAAACTAGTGCTTGTATGTCTCTTCCGACATCGTCGGAGTCGTAGTGAGCGTCCGGTGACCAATCGCTGTCCCCATGACCTCTTGCATCTACTGTGATGACAAAGTAACCCTGTCCAGACAGCGAAGAGGCAGTCTTTTTCCAAGCGTGCCGATTCTGGCCAGCTCCATGGAACATCATTACGGGTGGGTTTTTAGGGTCTCCCCACTGATCGGCCGTTAGATAAAGACCTTCTGAGGCAGCGATTCTAATTGTGTGCACGAGAAGACATACTACGCATATCTTCTACCAGGGGTGAGTTGAACCATCCCATCTCAAAAATAAACCGGACTGTTCGGGAGTTAACGCAGCGATAGTTGTGCTGATTGCTTGAGCAGCCTGCTCAGATGATAGGTCTGCCCCAGAACCACCCATGTCAGTTCTCACCCAGCCGGGATGGAAACAGACTACAGTCACATTATTTTTTTTCAGATGGCTAGCTAACTGGACCGTGACCATATTCATAACCGCTTTCGATGTTGAATATGGAAGGTCATCGAATCTAGCTCCAACGACCATTGAACCAATTTGGCTGCTTATGTTAGCTACCTTGGCTCCTGGGTTTAGCTTGTCCGCTAACTCTCGTGTGACCATGGCGGCGCTCAAGCCATTGATCTTTATCATCTCCAATGTAAGGTCAATTGGCGCATTCATGACTCCAGCTTGAGCGCGTTCTAATCCCATGTTCGAAACGCTTGTCCCAGCGTTATTGATTAAAACGTCGACTGGATAGTCGATGTTTTGTGCAAAGGCTTTGACCGACTGCTCATCGCCTACGTCAATCGGAAAAATACTTGTCGGGTTAAGGCTGGCGAGCTCCGCCGCCTCGCTTGGTTGTCTGCATCCAATGACTACCTGATCTCCATTAAGAATGTATGCTTTTGCGAGCTCAAGTCCTATGCCCCGGTTGCCTCCGGTAATAACGATTCTTGACATACAATCCTCTCTAGCGTTTGTGAGCAGCCTAGACCGACTGGCCAATCGTATGTGCTTTGGCAGTTCTCGGTTTTGGGTCCCAGCGGATAGAGAAACTAAGCCAATCCTACCAACAACATAGTTCCCGCATATAAGGCGAGGAGTAAAGCCCCCTTGCTTCTTGAGATTTTTCTACCCCAAACGCATAGTAGATACGCAAAAAAGATAACTGCCAGCATTAGGTAAATCCCTCGCCCACGCATAGTTGCATCTTCTAAAACGCCGCCGCCTACTAGTCCCATTGATCCACCGACTGCGAGCGAATTGAATAAATTTGAGCCAAACAAATTTCCTATTATGAGACCAGTTTCCTTTTGCCGAGCGGCGGCAATGGTGGTGACTAGCTCCGGGAGGGATGTTCCTAACGCCACTATAGAGAATCCTATGAATCCACCGGATAGACCCCATCCCGTAGCTAGCCGTGTGGCACCGGTTACAGCGAGTTGAGCCCCTATGAGAACTCCAGTTAGCCCAACAAGAGCAAGTACCAAGTTTGGTGTAACCATGTGGGTGCTGTTTTTGCTGAAAACTTCTGTTGTTGTTGAAGGAGATTTTATTAGGTAGAGAATTACGGCTAAGAGCGTTACCAAAAGAATAATGCCGTCGATGCGAGATAATGTGCCGTCGATAACAACTAAGGAGAAAAGTAAAGCAGCGCCAAGGGAGATAGGGCCTTCGCGTCTGATGGCAGACTTAGATATTGCAACCGAAGAGATCAGACCTGCTACGCCGAGCCCAAGGCTCAAATTAGCTACGTTAGAACCAACTATGTTGCCTAATCCGAGATCTAGATTACCTCGCCAAGCTGCTAGTCCAGAAACAACCATTTCAGGTGCGGAAGTACCGAAGCCTAGGACTAGGGCCCCAACAATCACCGGACTTATTTGCAGTGCGGCAGCCATTCGAGATGCACCCGTTACGAAGTGGTCGCCTGCGTACATGAGCAGAGCTAAACCTAAGACCAAAAAAATAGCTGCTGCTATCACGAAAACCTTTCCCTAATGATTGTTTCGGGGAGAGCCGAAGGTTCGAGCGGTATCTTGAAAGGCTACCGCCGGTTTCAGTACCATACCTTCATCTAGCTGGGAGACCATACCTCTTTGGATTTCCTGCCAAGGTGTGTGACTGGGAGGGTAAGGGAATCCGCCTTTCTCTTCAAGTTCTCGGTATCTTTCGGCAAGTATTTTCTCAGAAAGTAGAATATTTGCAGATCCTTCGTTGAGGTCAATGCGTATCGGGTCACCGGTTTTGAGAATGCCTAGACCACCACCTGCGGCGGCTTCAGGAGAAGCGTTTAGGATCGAAGGCGATCCTGAGGTGCCTGATTGTCGCCCGTCGCCGATACATGGCAAAGAGTGAATCCCTCGTACTAGTAGAGCTGCGGGAGGTTGCATGTTTACGACCTCGGCGGCACCGGGGTAACCAATTGGGCCGGCGCCCCGAATGATGAGCAGGGATCTCTCATCTATTTCTAGCGAAGGGTCATCTATGCGGTCGTGGTAATCTTCGGGTCCCTCGAAAACAACAGCGCGCCCTTCGAAAGCATTTAAGTCCGAAGGGTTAGATAAGTAGCGCTCCCTAAATTCTGTACCAATAACGCTGGTCTTCATAATCGCACTATCGAACAGATTTCCTGAGAGATTGATAAAGCCAGCATTGTTGAGGAGAGGATCACTAACGGCGTAGATAACAGAAGAGTCAGTTACCTTAGTGTGTTCACAATTCTGTCCGATGGTAGATCCGTTGACGGTCATTGCGTCTGGGTAGGGCAATAGACCAGAATTAAGTAGCTCATTGATAACAGCAGGAACGCCTCCCGCGTGGTGGTAGTCCTCACCGAGATATTCGCCTGCCGGTTGCATATTCACTAAGAGCGGAATGTCGAACCCTATAGATTGCCAGTCGTCGTTGTTTAACGGGACATTTAAATGCCTTGCTATTGCGTTCAAGTGAATAGGCGCATTAGTCGAACCGCCTATAGCGGAGTTCACAACGATGGCATTTTCAAATGCTCCTCTAGTCATGATGTCTGAAGGTCGAACATCTTCCTTGACTAAGTCAACTATTCGCAAACCCGTGAGGTACGCCATCTGGGCCCGCTCTCGATATGGAGCTGGGATAGCGGCCGAGCCTGTTAGCTGCATGCCTAATGCCTCAGTTAGGGAGTTCATCGTCGTGGCTGTGCCCATAGTGGAGCAGTAACCGGTTGAAGTTACGGACGTGGCAACTAAATCAGCGAATTCATTATCGTCAATTTCGCCTGCTGCGTGCATTTCACGCGCTTTCCAAACGATAGTTCCAGAACCAGTTCTTTCTCCTTGGAACCGTCCGTTAAGCATGGGCCCAACCGATAGAGCAATAGCTGGAATATTTACAGTTGCTGCCGCCATAAGACAAGCTGGGGTGGTTTTGTCGCAACCAATAGTCAGCACTACCCCGTCTAAGGGATAACCTTGCAATATTTCAACTAGACCCAGATAAGCAAGATTTCTATCTAGTGAAGCTGTGGGTCTCTTCCCTGTCTCTTGAATAGGGTGGACAGGAAATTCGAAACAAATTCCACCGGCTTCTCGAATTCCTTCGCGTGTTCGCTTAGCCAACTCCAGATGGTGGCGGTTGCATGGCGATAAGTCTGAGCCAGTTTGAGCAATCCCTATTATCGGTTTGCCTGACTGCAACTCCTCTCGTGTCAGCCCAAAATTTACGTACCGTTCGAGGTATAGGGCCGTCATTAATGGATCATCTGGGATGTCGAACCAAGCTTTTGAACGAAGGGGGGGTCGTGACTCACTGTCCATTATTTTTCTCCAGAATGATGTCGTGAATGTGCTGAATTGCTAACCGGCTTGTGCGCAAATCATTGCGACAGTACAAACAGTAATTGTTTGTGCGGGGCAGGGAGCCCTAGTAGCAATTTTAATTGTCAGGAAAGCAAGAACTGGAATGGGCTTCAGGCCTATATCTCTGAGGGAAGCTTCAAGCGTCTTTATTTCTAAGTTATTCGTCGATGATCTCAAGAAGAATGTTTGCTAATTCATCCGGGCGGTTTATCGCAACTAAATGGTTAGTGGGGATTTCAAAGTATTTCCAATTTTTTGAATTTCGTGCATGTCTAGCTGATTGCCAAAAATGGGAGCTATCTTTTTCATTTTCATCAGCAGTTGCTTTGATGTATGTGCGAGACAGCGGAAAGTCTTCTAACGGTTTTGAAAGAGTGACCTTTTGGGTGAAAGTTCCTAGAGGCTGCATTGACCGTCGAGGCCCGAACCATTGCGTGTCTTCGAGTTTTTCTGCCTCTCTGGGGACAGGTGGAATGAGCCACTTAGTGCCCGGGTCAAGAGAATTTTCTGTTGCCCATCGTCCAGTTATTTGAGTAACGCTTTGGCCGTCTGTAGGAACGAAGGCATCTAGGTATACAAGGTGCTTAACTCGGTCGGCTATCATCTCCAACGCGCCGGTTACTACCATTCCTCCATACGAAAAACCGAGTAGTAAAATGTCAGTAATGTCCTCGTATAAAATAGTGTTGACCACATCTGTGATATGAGTTTCCAGCGTGATCGAAGGGTTCACGAGGTGAGAACGTTCACCGATCCCAGTCAAACTGGGAGTAAAGACCTGGTGCCCTTGTGCAGTCAATAATGGCCTAAGTTTTTTGAAGCCGTAAGAACCGCCCCAGGCGCCATGTATAAGAACTATTTCAGACATTTGTTAAGTTAGTTTCTGAGTCGAGATCATTTTTAATTCTAAAGTTATGGGTCTGGAGAGCCAACTCCGACTATGCGTAGCTACGTTTTGCTACTTCTTCCAACATGACTTCAGTAGCACCGCCTCCTATGGGCAAGATGCGTGCATCGCGCGTCATGCGCTCTACTGGTGAGTCACGCATGTATCCGCTGCCACCATGAAATTGAAGACAGTCGTACATGACTTGATTGACTACCTCGCATCCCCAGGCTTTGACTCCCGACATTTCTTTAACGTTGTCTAGGCCCTGCTCTTCCATCCAGGCTGCATGGTACATGGAGGCGCGAACGGCATCGACCTTGGCTTGGTTCATGGCAAGGCGCTGACGGATAGCACCTAAATCATAAAGGTGTCCGCCAAAAGCTTTCCTACTTTGTGTGTACTGGTTCGTCAGATTGATGGCAGTTTGCGCAGCGCCTACACCCATTCCCACTAAAACCATTCTCTCATTTTGGAAATTTTGCATCGTGGCGTAGAAGCCTCGGTGAGGAGTTCCTAAAAGTTGCTCATCTGAAACCCAAATATCATTGAGTGAAAGTTCGGCGGTATCAGAACAAAGCCATCCGTGTTTATCTAGCTTCCTTGTTACTTCGAAGCCTTCTGTCTGAGCAGGAACTAAGAACATAGAAATTCCATAACGGTCATCTGGGTCTGTTCGTGCGGCAACTATTGTCAGGTCCCCATATACAGCGTTAGTTATAAAAGTTTTTGAGCCGTTAATCCTCCAGCCATCACCATCTTTCACTGCTGTGCTTCGGATACCTGCAACATCAGAACCCGCATCAGGCTCGGTCACACCAATTGATAAAATAGTTTCCCCGGCAAGTATCCCAGGTAGCAAATCCTGCAGTTGTGACTCTGACCCGGAGTTAACCAGATGGGGCCCAGACATGTCTGTGTGAACGAGAACTGTTACATCGAACCCGGCGAAGGTAGAGCTTCCTAGTGCTTCCGCAAAGGTTGCAGAAGCAAGAGGTCCCATGCCCAGCCCACCGTGTTGTTCGGGTACTCGAAGGCTAAGCATTCCTAGCGAACCCATTTTTTTCAGAACCTCTCTCGGAACCATTCCAGACTTCTCCCATGATTCACCAAAAGGAGTTACTTCATTCGCTACAAAGGCAACTGTTTGGTCATATATCTGTTGCAGCTCATCAGTCATGTAAACATTACGATTCGTAAAAGAACTATTTGCCATTTGGTTGCCTTTAGCTATCAGATTCTGTGTTGTTGAATGTCATGAGAATTTGTTTCGATTGAACTGCATCACCTGTCGCTACCCGAAGCGTGGCTACTGTTCCGTGTCCGGTTGCAGTGAGGGAGTGAAGCATTTTCATTGCTTCGATCACTAATACAATGTCGCCGGGTTCGACCTCATCGCCGGCTTGAACTGGAGTTTCAATTATTACTGCAGGGAATGGAGCGATTAGGTCGCCGATGTTTCCAAGACTTATTGAGGAATCGAGCATCCAGGCTTCAGTACGATCAGCTAGCTGAAAGACATGTGTCGCTCCGCGTTCATTGACAGCTGCAGTCTTAGTATTGAGATCGACACTAAGGCTGTTCCTAGATGCAGAGAAATTAGCTTGGACTTCGTGTAATTTTCCTTCGGTATCTCTTAGGAGAACATCAAATGCTGGTTTATGATTAGTTACTCTGAATGATCTAACCGATGCCCACGGTCCCAGCTCACTCGATCGGACAGATCTCAAGAGCGCGGCGGCGGCGGTGCCTTTAGACGCCGAGTCGATAGTGGCTATTGGCACATCAATCTCATCAAGGAATCGTGAAGTTATAGACCCTTCGCAGAATTGATCTTGGCTAAGGAGCCAATAAAGAAGGCTTGCGTTGTTGACAACTGGTCCTATGAGAAGATTTTCAAGTGCTGTTGCAGCGGCGGTTAGAGTCTCTGACCTCGTAGGAGCTGAAATTATCAATTTTGCGATCATCGAGTCATAAAAAGGACTTATTTCTGAGCCAACTTCTATGCCGCTATCCCATCTAACAAATTCGGGAACTGACAGATGGTCGATGACGCCGGTTCTAGGCGAAAAATTATCTGATGGATCTTCAGCGTTTAATCTGAATTCAATCGCGTGCCCAGTGAACGTGATGTCATCTTGTCGAATCGCTAGTTCCTTGCCAGTTGCGCTTAACATTTGGAGTTCCACTAGATCTAGACCAGTAACCATCTCGGTGATTGGGTGTTCGACTTGGAGGCGTGTGTTCATTTCTAGGAAAAAATATTCTCCAGTAGCTGCATCGACGATAAACTCAACTGTTCCGATGTTGTCGTAGCCTATGTTTCTGGCCAGTTTGGTAGCCGTTTCTCTTAATCCACGCTCGATTTCAGGATTAAGGTTTGAAGCTGGAGCCTCTTCAACTATTTTTTGATATCGGCGCTGGACCGAACAATCTCTTGTTCCTAAGTCGATGATGTTCCCAAAGGTATCTCCGACAATTTGAACTTCGATGTGTCTAGGTTGTTGTATATATCGCTCGACTATGACATCACTGTCGTTAAAGGATCGTGACGCCTCGTTACGAGCTTCATCCAACGCTTTGGAAAAATGTTCTTGAGCGTGAGCAACTCGGATACCCTTGCCGCCGCCGCCCGCCGAAGCTTTTATTAATACTGGATAGCCGATGCGGTTAGCCGCTGTTTGCAGATCATCGGATTGTTGACTACCTGAGAAACCGGGTATTATTGGCACTCCGGCCGTTTCAGCAATTTTCCTTGCTTCAATCTTGGACCCCATCATCGCTATAAGAGCTGGGCTTGGCCCAATCCAGATGAGGCCAGCGTCTTTAACTTGTTGGGCGAAGTCAGCGTTTTCAGACAGGAACCCGTAACCGGGATGTATGGCCGTTGCTTCAGTTGCTTTTGCGGCACTGAGAATAGCTTCGGCAGAAAGGTAGGACTCGCTGAGCGCAGACGGGCCTATGCGAATTGACTCGGAGGCTTCGAGTACAAAAGGAGCGTTGGCATCTGGGTCAGCGTAACCGGCAACTGTAACCCAGTTCAGCTTTCGTGCAGTTCGTATTATACGGCGGGCGATTTCTCCGCGATTAGCGATAAAAAGTTTCATACATTACATCCGATACACGAGGCCGTGGCCATCTGAGGGAGCGTCTTCTCTGGCAGCCAGCGAGAGGCATAGCCCTAGAGCATCTCTGGTGTCACAAGGATCAATGATTCCATCGTCCCATAGTCGACTTGTCGCGTAATAGGGGTCGCTTTGAGTTTCGTATTGGTTAGCTATCTCTGAGCGGATAGCTTCAATTTCTGACTCGGTTGTCTGCTGCCCCTTCATGCCCGCTAGCCGGATGTCAACTAATACCGTTTGTGCAGTATCTGCTGACATCGTTGCTATTCTGCTGTTTGGCCATGCGAAAAGAAAACGTGGATTGAAACCACGGCCACACATTCCATAGTTACCTGCGCCGTATGAGTTACCGATAAGAACCGTGTATTTGGGAACGGTTGCATTAGCTACAGCGGCTACCATTTTGGCGCCATGTTTTGCGATACCGCTAGCTTCAGCATCGCTTCCAACCATGTAGCCGGTTGTGTTTTGGAGAAACAGCAAAGGAATTTTTCTCTGCTGGCATAGCTCAATGAAGTGGGTGGCTTTTTGGGCGCTTTCACTAAAAATTATTCCGTTGTTCGCAATAATACCGATGGGGTGACCCCAGAGCTTGCTCCATCCGCAGGTTATGGAATCACCCCAATCGGGTTTAAACTCGGCGTATTCAGATCCATCAACTAGTCGGGCGATAATTTCTCGGGCATCGAAGCCAACGCGATCATCAGCGCTTATGATTCCGTAAATTTCTTTGGGATCATACCGAGGTGCTTCAGGAGAAGCCCATTGGATCCATGGTTGACGATCTTGGATCTTGCGTTGGTTCGTTGTCTCACATATTTCTCGTAGCTTGCCATAAGCTGCTTTTTCGTTGGCTGCGATGTAGTCGGAAACACCAGAAACCTTTGTGTGCAGGGCGGCTCCTCCGAGTTCATCCGCGTCAATAATTTCGCCTAATGCTGCTTTGACGATTGGCGGTCCGCCAAGAAATATTCGACCGATGCCATCTACCATGATGACTTCGTCACTTAGCGCTGGCACATAGGCGCCCCCTGCTGTGCAGCCGCCGAGAACTACAGAAATTTGAGGTAGGCCTTGAGCAGACATACGCGCTTGGCGGTAGAAGCTGCCGCCAAAATGATCTTTGTCAGGAAAAATTTCGTCTTGCAAGGGGAGGAAAGCTCCTCCAGAGTCAACCAGATAGATCACGCCAAGGTTTTGCTCTAAAGCGATGTCTTGAGCTCGAACATGTTTTTTGATGCTTATAGGGAGAAGAGAGCCGCCTTTTACCGTGGCGTCATTTGCAATAAACATGTACGGGACTTCATGAATCAATCCGATGCCTGTGATGATTCCAGCGCCAGGCGCTTCATCATTGTGTTGACCCCATGAGGCCAGGGTGGAAAGTTCTAAGAAGGGAGACTCAGAATCGACAATCAGATCGATTCTGTCTCTAGCAAGAACTTTGTTTCTATTTAAGTGCCTTTGAATCGATTTGGCGCGGCCTGGCCCGCCGCTCATAGCGATTTCTTGTCTCTGTCGTAGCTGCTCGATTAGTTCCATGTATTTATCTTTGTTATCTAAATACTGCTTTGAAGAGGTGTCAGTCTTACTTGTCCAACATTTCACTTTGACGACACTCCTTCCCAGAACTGATCGGTAATTGCATTTGCTAGGGAGTCGAGGCTGTAGTCGCCATTTGGGTCAAACCATTCGATACTGCTATTCATCGCTCCAAAAAGAATAAGCCGGTGAAGGGCAACGCTCGTTGGCACGGACATCTGGTCTTTGGTATTAAGTTCGTTGAGCAGAGAGGTCCAGAGTGCTTCGTATCCGTCACGAATTGGGACTATCTGTTCTTTCACGATAGGCGGAGCGAAGTGAAAGCTAGATACGTGAACTGCGGTATAGGGACCATGCTCAAATAAGGCTCCTAGATGAGCTCGTATGTGAAGACGAAGCTGCTCTTTGGCATCAAGGCTTTTTGATGTGGACTTCGCAATATCAAAAGATTCGACCATTACTTCGATTCCTCTAATAAGAATCGATTCAAATACTTCGTCTTTGGAACCAAAGTGATGGTAGAGCGAGGCGGCTTTGATGCCGACTGCTCCGGCTATGCGCCGCACTGTTGTTTCTGCGTATCCGATAGTCAGGAAAAGGTGAGCGGCCTGGTCCAAAATACGTGTTCGCACGGCTTCCTGATTAGGAGGTTGCGGGCTGATAGGAGTTTTTCGAATATCTAGAGTTCTGGCCATTGATTTGAGACGCTATCAAACGGCCGTTAGGTAGTCAAACAATTGTTAGGGAGGCTATTAAACGGTCGTTAGGTATAAGTGTTGTTTGCTAGCCAGACATGGAAAACCTTATCTACGGCAATT
Source organism: Acidimicrobiaceae bacterium (assembly GCA_905182565.1). Taxonomy (GTDB): domain Bacteria; phylum Actinomycetota; class Acidimicrobiia; order Acidimicrobiales; family Poriferisodalaceae; genus UBA9040. The sequence goes on from CAJJCB010000024.1 coordinate 36,886, forward strand.
TTTTTCGATACGCACTATCTTGCTAACAGTGACAACAGTCAGGGCAGAATTGATGGGCTATTCGGTTTACGCAATCAAGTATGCGCAGAGAGATGCTGTCCGAAGCGAACATTTCTTGGGTGGTGACCCACATGAAGGTTCACCAATGCCGATGGATTACTTTATCTGGTTGATCCGTGACTCTAAGGGACGAACTTGGGTTGTTGATACTGGCTTTGATCGCTCTGATGCCCAGGAAAGAAATAGAACGCTGCTTCGCACTGCAGAAGAAGCTCTGGCATTATTTGACGTTAAAGCAAGCGAAGTAGATGATGTGATTTTGACACATTTTCATTATGACCATGCTGGTGGCGTTAAGCAGTTTCCGAACGCAACGTTTCATGTTCAAGACGAAGAAATGTCGTTTGCGACAGGAAGAGATATGGGGCGAAAAGCCCTCCGGCACGCGTTTACAGTTGAGCACATTAAAGATTTAGTAGAACGGGTATTCGATGAGAAAGTTCGCTTCCATAACGGTGATGTAGAGCTTGCCCCTGGCCTTTCGTTGCACCACATAGGCGGGCATACACGCGGTTTGCAAGTAGTCCGAGTCGATACGGGTTCTGGCATTGTTGTTTTGGCCTCCGACGCCACTCACTATTATGCGAATATGGATGAAGAGCGGCCCTTCCCAATCGTTCTAGACGTAGGCAAGATGATAGATGGCTACGACATTTTGAGGGAATTAGCTGGCGAAGATGGGGTCATTGTTCCCGGTCATGACCCTCTAGTGTTTGAGCGTTTTCCGTCGGCGACATCGGCGCTGTCAGGTATAGCGGTCATTTTGCACAGATCTAGGGCATGAGAAAACTGATGAACGAAAGTTAAAACGAACGATCCTCTGAATCAAGTCCGAGTAGTACTCTTCCTGCAGTATCGATTTGGTAGCTTCCAACCGTGAAATGGCCGGCAACAGCTTTGATATCTGCAGCTAGCTGAGAGAGTGGTGATGTTTCAAAATTTGAACTACTGCCGGCAGCTAACGTAATGAGCTCAACTGCGGCTACAGAATTTTGCACGGACCACGAGCAAGCTAGCCGGGCTAAAGCATGTTGATCAGAAGTCACTTCAGATCCGGCTGCGACGCTGTCCCACAGATCATGGAGTGTCTCAGCAACCCATGCCTTTCCGGAGCGAACTAACGCCTCGGCCTTAGCGACAGCGGAAGCAGCGTCAGGTCGATTACGCAGCTCAAGTTTTGAGTTCAGAGGTTTTTTGGTACTGCAGAGTTTCTTGAATTCGTGAATCGCTCGAAATGCCAAACCAGTTGCGATGCCGGTTTTAGGAAAGGGAAATCTTAGCCCGGAAGGCAGTCGGTAGAACGGAGTTTCGGGAATAGGTAGAGAGTGATTGGCCACTACTCCAACGGAGTCAGACGGAACAAAGTGATTATGAAGTACCACATCGTTGGACCCAGTGCCTCTAAGCCCAGACGTGAACCACGTTTTTTCTATTAAAGAATAATCTGCGGTAAGCAAAGCAAAACATAACTGAAGTGGAGATGAATCCTGGACGATGCTATTGAGTATCCATTTATCAGAAGAGGTGCACCCGCTCACAAAATTCCACCGCCCTGACAATTCCCAGCCGCCCTCAACTTTTTGAGCTCTTCCATGAGGAACACCGGAACCGGCGATTACAACGTCAGGCTGACACGGCCATAAGTTTTTAAGGTTCTCCGGAGGTAAGTATGCCGCAGCGATACCAGCTTCCTCGTTGCAAGTCATTGCTACCCAGGCAGTCGAGCCATGAGAGAATGCCAGCGCCTCTGAGAATTCGACAAGAACAGAAAGATGTTCTTCTCTCCCACCGTATTCTCTAGGCACCAATAGTTTCAAAAGATTACTCTCAGCAAGTTTTTTGATGACTTCTGGGTCTGGTTGGCGAAGCTGATCGGCAGCGCTAGCTTTGCTCTCCACCAGTTTCAGCATTGGTTTGAGCTCTTCTCTTATTGAACTGCACCCATCGGTCATCTAATCAAACTATCGTCTATTGGAGAAGACGTGAAGGGGCAATTGAGAGATCAATGAAACGAGCAAACTCAAGCAAGCTAATGGAAGATATTTCTGCGGCGTTACCACTCGATGGAATGCGCGTTTTAGACCTCACTGATGAACGTGGAGAACTAGGCCCCTGGATGCTTGGAGAGCTAGGCGCAGACGTAATAAAAGTTGAACCTGTCGGAGGTGCTAGAAGCCGAGGCGCCTTGCCATTGCAAAAAGACGACGAGTCGGACCTTCGAAGCTTACAATTTTGCGCCTACAACTCGAACAAACGGTCAATCGTGATTGATCTAAATGCGCATAGCGGCCGGCTTTTAATGGAGGATCTTATAGAGACTGCTGATTTTATTTTTGAATCTGATACCCCAGGGCTGCTTGCTCAAGCAGGGATTTCTAGTGAAGACATTTTAGAAAAAAACCAGAAACTAGTCCACGTGTTGATAACTCCATTCGGTGAGTCTGGGCCTCGTGTCGGTGATCCGTGTTCAGAACTTACCCTGGCTGCCCTAGGCGGGCCAGCAAACGTGCAGGGTGTACCTGACCGTCCACCTGTCAAAGCCACAATTCCCCAAGTTTGGAGACATGCAGGAGCGGAAGCTGCAGTGGCAGCTTTGGTTAGCCACAGGAGAATGCTGACAACCGGAGCAGGGCAAAAAGTAGTTGTTTCTGCTCAGGCTGTAATGACGTGGACTTTACTCAACGCAATGGAAGCCTATGAAATTCAAGGAAAAGATATTCACCGCACAGGAACAGAAGTTCGGCTGGCGATTCCCCTGCAGCTTCGTGTTCCCACTCTCGACGGTTGGTTAATAGCCATATGTCGAGGCGAGTTGATTGAATCGTTGCTTCCCTGGCTGATAGTGGAAGGCATCGTTGATGAAAGCTGGAGACATGAAGACTGGATGACATTCGATAATCGTGTGCTTAACGGCGAACCTGCTGAACACACTTTCGAAGATCTTTACAATGCAGTGGCAAGCCTGTGTAAGCGCTACCCGAAAGACACCTTGATGCGCAGCGCATTGAAATTAGGCGCCACCTTAGCCCCGATCAATGATGCTGAAGATCTAATGAATTTCGATCACCTAGCTATCAGAAAATTTTGGGTTGATTCCGAAACGGGCAGAGGTTTGGATAATGTGAAGTTGCCTGGCGGTTATGTTTCCTTTGACAACGAACGGGTGAAAGCGAACCGAAAGCCGCCACATGTCAACGAACATTCAAAAGAGATACGAGATGAGCTGGCTGCTCACTCGACCTTTCCTCAAGATCGTGAAATCCCCAAGTCGGTCTTGCCTTTAGAAGGACTAAAAGTAGCTGATTTCGCATGGGTTGGGGTAGGACCGATAACTGCTAAAGCGCTTGCGGACCATGGAGCAACCGTAGTCAGAGTTGAATCAAGTTCTCGTATAGACCCGTTGAGATTAAACCCACCTTTTAAAGACAATATTAACGATGAGAACATGTCTCATTTCTTCGGAACCTTCAACACTTCGAAACTGGGTATCGACATCGATATGAAAAACCCAAGTGGGTTGGAGGTTGCGAAGAGTCTTGTGGAATGGGCCGATGTAGTCATAGAATCCTGGAGTCCTGGAGCGTTTGGTCGAACGGGTCTAGATGATGAAACAATTAGAGCCTTGAACCCAGACGTAATAATTGTTCACACATCGTTGCTTTCGACTGGGGGCCCCTTGTCGCCCTTGGCGGGCTATGGGTATCATGCCGCTGCAATAGCTGGGTTCTATGAAGTGTTTGGCTGGTCTGATCTTCCACCAGATGGGCCATATCTTGCATATACCGACACGATCGCTCCTCGTTTTCTAACTCCTGCAGTGCTTGCTGCTATTGACCGACTTGAACGAACTGGCAAAGGTTGCACAATTGATGCGGCTCAGCTTGAATGCGGCCTGCAACTACTAGCTCCAGAACTTTTGGCGTACCAAGTATCGGGTGAAAAACCGATGCGCTCAGGTAACAGAGACCCCCAAAATGTTCCTCAAGGCGTGTATCCAGTCGATGGCGAAGATCGATGGATAGCAATCACTATTGAAGATGATGCTAATTGGTCTGACCTATGTCGGTTGATGAACAAACCCGATTGGGCAGAAGATCACTCGCTGCGTACCAGAGAGGGAAGATACGGCGCGCACGATCAAATAGATAACGAAATAGCTACATGGACCAGAGCCGCCGATGGTAAGCAACTGGAGTCAACCTTATTGGAAGCTGGTATTCCAGCAGGTTTAGTGCAACGTAGTAGCGACCTGCTTGTCGACAAGCAGTATGAGCATATGAAGTTCTACAGAAGGCACGTTCATGGAGCTATGGGAGAAGTGCCGTATGCAGGCCATCAGTACATGATTGACAAATATGATCACGGGCCGTTAAGCGCGTCACCATTGCTTGGTGAGCATACTTTTGAAATTCTTGCTGACCACTTAAAGCTAACGTCAGATGAAATAGCTGATATTGCAGTTAGCGGTGCGCTGGGATGAGAGAACCTACGTTTCTCGACCTGGTTAGGGCGGCAGAAGGTCTGGCAGGCCTATTGCGTAAAGCAAATCAAAAAATAGCAGTTTCAGAATCTGCATCTGGCGGGCTTATAAACGCAGCTTTAGTCGGAGTTGATGGTGCCAGCGATTTTTATGTTGGCGGGATGATTGTGTACACCTCAGTCGGAAGAAAAATTTTATCTCAGGATCAACCGACTCCCCGAGGCATGAGAGGAGCTACAGAACTGTTCGCGCTTTATCAAGCGGAACGGGCGAGCGAGATTTACGAGGCCACTTGGGGGATCGGGGAAACTGGCGCTACCGGGCCACAAGGCAATCCTTATGGAGATCCTCCAGGTCATGGGTGGGTCGCTTGTGTAGGGCCAGTGCGCAAAGTTCAGAAGCTTTCGATACCGGATAATTTGCGAGTAGTTAACATGCACAAGTTTGCGTTAGCGGCAATTGAGCTTGCTAGCCAGACGGTAAAGACAGCGACCGAATGAATTCTGTTAATGGCAGTAATCGCTACAGCAATTTTCCTGTCGACTTTTTTGCCCGTGCTGATGATGGCTTAGATGCTACTTTTTACAGCTCGCCACGATTCGTTGCTCACATTGACGAAGCTGCAATTACATGCATCGGCAAGCTATATGAGGAACTAGAGATAAGCGGCGCAGTGCTTGATCTCATGAGCTCTTGGATCAGTCACTTCACGACAACGCCAAAAGAACTAGTTGCACTCGGAATGAATGAACAAGAGTTGCAGCAGAATCCCGCAGCGGCTTCATGGGTGCAACAGGATCTCAACGTAAACACAGTTTTACCTTTTGCCGATTCATCTTTTGACGCTGTCGTTTGCTGCGTGTCGGTTGACTATCTAACTAAACCACTTGAAGTCTTCGACGAGGTGCATCGGGTTCTTCGTCCAGGAGGCAAGTTTGTTAATACCTTTTCGAACAGATGCTTCCCCACCAAAGCCATTAATGGTTGGTCTCGGACTGATGATGAAGGCCACGCAACGATCGTTGGAGAGTATTATCGCTTGACAGGGCCCTGGGAGAACCTTCAGGCCCAGAGAAGAACCCAGTCTGGTCATCAAGGAGATCCGGTTTATGCTCTTTGGGCCGACGCAACATGATTAACCAGGTCTAGCTTATTAATATGACGTTACTCCCTCTATCTGTTCTTGACCTTGCCACAGTCGCGAGCGATGCGAGTAGCGCTCAAGCATTGAGTGAGGCCACGACTACAGCCCAAATAGCTGAAGAACTGGGCTATAAACGGTTCTGGGTCGCTGAACATCACAATATGAATACAGTTGCAAGCACATCTCCGGCGGTTCTGATGGCCCATATTGCAGCCACAACTTCGAAAATAAAAGTTGGCTCAGGCGGAGTAATGCTGCCGAATCACGCTCCGTTAGTGATAGCCGAACAATTTGCGCTCTTAGAAGCGTTGCATCCCGGAAGAATAGATCTTGGCATCGGACGAGCTCCAGGAAGTGACCGCGAAACTATGATCGCTGTGAGGGGCTCAGCTGCAGCGATGTCGGTCGAAGATTTCCCGCGTGACCTGGTTGACGTTTTGGGTTTGCTGGGTGATGTGAGGAGCGAAGAAGGTCTGTGGAAGAAATTTGCAGCAACGCCATTAGCGGTTTCCTCACCGGACGTTCTCCTCCTTGGATCTAGTGGCTACAGCGCTCAATTAGCAGGAATATTAGGTCTCCCATTCGCGTTCGCTAACCATTTTGATACTGGAGGAACTCTTGAGGCAGCAAAGTTGTACCAACAAGCTTTTCGGCCATCCCCAATTCTTGAAGAACCCTACACAATCATTACAGCCGCAGCGATAGCAGCCTCAACACACGATGAAGCTGAGCGATTAGCTGCACCATCTCGTTTACGTAAATACGGTATGAGAACCGGAAGATTCTGGGCGCTCATGCCACCTGAAGAAGCATTGGCGCACCCAGAATGGGAACGAGCCAACGCAATGCCAAGTAACTCGCTGCTTGGTACGGCAGAAGATATAAAAAGCGGACTCATCGAGTTAGCAAAGGCTGCAGAGGCCTCAGAAGTTATGATTTACGGTGCTACCTACGGCGTAACGGAACGAATAAAAAGCCTTGAACTAATCGCTGACGCTTGGGATTTGGGTAAATAAAAAAGTGACTGCTCTATTGGCTAAATATCGGGTATTGGATTTAACCGATGCCAGGGGCGCGTTCACAGGTTCGCTTTTGGCTCAGTTGGGAGCAGAGGTGATATTAGTTGAGCCACCAACCGGCAATAATATCCGCAAGACCGAACCATATGCTGAAGATAAGCGAGACCTCGATAATTCTCTAGTCCATCATTCTTTTAGCCGAGGCAAAGCTTCGGTTATGCTCGACCCGGATAATTCGAAGGATAAAAAAAAGTTCCTAGATTTAGCGTCTTCTGCAGATGTAATTCTTCGTTCAGGTAGACCATCAGAGATAGACACTCTCGGCTACCCCTCGACCAGTGAACTCGAAGACATGTTCCCTCATTTGGTGCAAGCGACTGTTAGCCCCTTCGGGTTAACAGGCCCCAAGGCTGAATGGCTTGATTCAGATCTGGTTCTCGCAGCAGCTGGTGTGCAGATGTCTATCAATGGAGACGCTGACGCTCCGCCATTGCGAACCGCTGTGCCTCAGGTCTGGTCTCATGCATGCGCAGATGCAGCAATTGGAGTAGCGGTTGCATTAAGAGAACGTTCTCATTCTCAATTAGGTCAACGAGTCGACGTTTCAGCGCAACAGTCATGGACCTACGCAGCCTTCCACTACCCGCTCTTCCCTAGCTGGGGAGCTGAAGAGGTTACTCGGAACGGTAGCCATGTCCGTATTGGGGAAGTCGCGTCGACTTTCCACTTTCCGGCTAAAGATGGAACCGTAACTCTGACCTATCTATTTGGAGCTGCAGTTGGACCTTTTACAAACCGCTTTGTTGAATGGATGGTTGACGAAGGTGCGATAGACCCAGCATTCCAAAGCATCGATTATTCAACTTGGTCTCCTGTCGATGACCTTGACCACTACGAAAAGTTAACAAAAGCTATTTACTATTTCTGCGAATCAAAAACAAAGGCTGAATTGTTGGAGGCAGCCAAGCAAAGACGACTTTTAGTGATGCCAGTCTCAACTTTAAGCGAAGTGATTTCTAACACACAATTCGAAGAACGAGGTTTATGGGAGTCAGTTCAGATTGGCGAGTCATCAGCAAAACTACCAGGCCCTTTTGTTCATGCGATACCGAGGTTACCTTCCTTAGGTAGTGCTCCAAAGATCGGCGAAAACCAAGCGCTCCTCCAAAATTTAGAACCTAAGTCTTTCATAGCTGACACTCAATCAAAACCATTTAAGCGTCCGCTGGATGGTGTGAAAGTTTTAGATATGACTATTTCTTTCGCTGGACCGACTGTGGGCAGAACACTCGCAGACCATGGCGCAACGGTAATCAAAGTCGAGTCAGAGCACCGTCCCGACTTAACAAGAACTGCCGGCGTTTTTCTCAATGGCGATGGTGTGGACAACTCTGCCTGTTTCGCTGAGTACAACGCCGGAAAAAAAAGTATTGCCTTAGACCTTTCCAAAAAAGAAAGTTCTATTCCGATTTTGCATGAGCTCGTGAAGTGGGCAGACGTTCTGATCGAAAGTTTCGCTCCAGGTTCATTAGGCCGATTGGGGCTTGATTCGAAAGCGAGAAAAAATCTAAATCCGAATTTAGTAACTCTTCAGTCAACCATGGTCGGACAGACAGGCCCCTTTAGCTCTTTTCCTGGATATGGGAACATGGCAGCGGCGTTATGTGGCTTTTTCGCAACCACCGGTTGGCCCGGCCGACTTAGAGTCGGACCGGTTGGAGCCTACACAGACATTATTTCTCCACGTTTTGCTGTACTAGCGGTTCTGTCAGCGTTAGACCATTTGGAAGCCACTGGTAATCCAACTGATTTTGATTTCGGACAAGGGGAGTCAGCTATCCAACTGCTAAATGTTGGGCTTCTTGATTCGCAAATTAACGGACGGCAATGGGAAGGGATAGGTAACGCAGACCATTTCCTAGCCCCTCACGGTGTTTACCCATGCAGTGAAGAAGACACCTGGGTCGCTGTCAGCTGTTCCAACGACGAGCAGTGGGAACTGCTTTCGTCGTATTTGAAAATTAATTCCCTAAAGAAACTGAGCGTCAGTGATCGATTGATGCGTCAGAAAGAAATCAATGCAGCTATAGAAGCATGGACCACCCAGAGGTCCAGTAAGGATGCGGCAGAGACGCTTCAGCAACTTGGGGTAGCGGCTCACCAAGTCCAGGGGGGCAAAGAATGTGCTTCGGACGAGCAGCTCAGACACCGAAATTGGACCGTAAACGTTGATCATGAACTCATGGGATCAATACCAGTGAGAAACAGCGCTATACATCTGTCTCGAACTCCGGCATTGATATCGGAACCAGGCCCTAGGATCGGTCAACACACTTTCGAGATCTTACTGAATAATTTAAACAAGAATCCTGATCAGATCGCGGAGCTCGCGATAAAGGAAATATTTGAATGAGTGAGATTCAGACGACAACTACAGGAACTCATTTCGGGACTTACGAAATCGATAGCAGGGATGGAGACATTGTTGAAGTTCGTGGTCAGGGATTAGACCCTGACCCGTCGCCTATCGGACAGGCTTTCCGTGCCCGCAAAAGCTTACGAGTTGAACGCCCGGCAGTCAGACTCTCTTGGTTAACAAATGGACCAGGGTCCAACAATAACCTCAGGGGCTCGGATCCTTTTGTGGAGGTCAGCTGGGAAAAAGTTTTCGAACTCGTAGCAGCCGAGTTGGAACGGGTACGAGACAAGCATGGAAACAACTCGATTTTTGCGGGTTCCTATGGTTGGGGTTCTTCAGGTAGGGTCCACGCTCCTCTCGCTTTATTGTCTAGATTTTTGCGAATGTTTGGTGGTTATACGGATACGAAAGGTACGTATTCGTCGTCTGCGGCCGAAACAGTTGTTCCATATTTTCTTGGAATGGGATACCACGAGGCAATAGGAAAAGGAACCTCATGGTCAGTTATTGCTGAACATACCGATCTCTTTGTAAGTTTTGGTGGCTTGAGGCTCAGCAATACTGAAGTCACTTATGGAGGTCAAGGAACTCACCACACCCGTGACTGGATGAGGACTGCTATCGAGCAAGAAACTGAGTTCTTAAATATCGGTCCGCTAAAAGATGATGTAGCCGAAGAATTCAAATCTCGTTGGCAACCTATTCGCCCGGGCACCGATGTGGCTCTTATGGCTGCGTTAGTCCATACGTTGATAACTGAAGAAAAAACTGACACGCAATTTCTAGAAACGTATTGCCATGGGTGGGAAATTTTCGAAGAATATATTCTTGGCGGTTCTGACGGCGTTGCCAAAGACGCAGCCTGGGCGAGTGCCATAACCGCAATCCCTGAGCAGGAAATAAAAAACCTTGCTACAGAAATGTCTGAGAAACGGACGCTAATAAACTTAACTTTGTCCGTTCAGCGCGCTGATCACGGAGAGCAGAGCTATTGGATGGCGATGGCTTTGGCCTGTGCTTTAGGCCAAGTGGGTTTGCCGGGAGGGGGTCTCGCTTTTCCATTTGGAACCCAAGGCAATGTTGGATCTGGACAAGTTCGAAAACGCGTTGCTGGCATGCCGCTTCCTCCAAAACCTAAGAATGGCACTGTCATCTCGGTTTCGCGAGTAAGCGAACTTCTAGAAGGCGCCGGAGCTACTCACCGATGGAATGGCACTGAGTTTACGTTGCCCGATATCCGTTTAGTGTGGTGGGCAGGTGGCAATCCTTTTCATCATCATCAAGATTTAAACCGATTGCAAAAAGCTTGGGAAAAACCAGACACAATTATTATCCAAGAACCATTCTGGACAGCCACAGCGCGTCGAGCGGATATTGTGCTGCCATCGAGCTTGTCGTTAGAGCGAAATGATATCGGGGGAGCGGAAACTCAACTAGTAGCTCACCAAAAAATGGCTAACCCCCCTGGAGAAGCGCTTGATGATTATGAGATATTTGTTCGGCTAGCGAAAATCCTTCAATTTGGCGATCAGTACAGCGAAGGACGAAACGGCGATGAATGGGTTGAGACTGTCTATGAAATTTTTCGCGCCGATAATACCTGGGCTCCTGCCTATGAGGAATTCAGAAAAATGCGATATCTCCAGTATCCAGATATGCCTGGCATGGGTGAGAAGGAGCAAGTGTTTCTCTCTGAGTTCCGCAGAGAACCTTTGTTGAATCCACTACGAACGCCCAGTGGGAAAATTGAAATTTTTTCAGAGCAGGTGGCGGCATTTGAATATCTCGAGTGTCCCGGACACCCAACGTGGATTGAACCCTTTGAGCGAGTTGGAGGTGCCGGGTCTGATAAGCACCCGCTTCATCTAATTTCTAACCAACCGCAATCGAGGTTGCATAGCCAATTTGACCATGCCGAGCCAAGCCAAGCGACTAAAGTTGCTGGTCGAGAGCCGGTTCGGCTTCATCCATCGACAGCTGCCGACCGGGATATAAAAAACGGTGATGTAGTCCGGATTTTCAATGATCGAGGTGCATGTTTGGCGGGAGCTGTTCTAGATAATTCGTTAATGCCCGAAGTCATTCAACTTTCGACTGGCGCCTGGTACGACCCAGACGAAGATGGAACTTGTCGTGCCGGTAATCCTAACGTTTTGACTCGCGACAAGGGAACTTCAGAACTCGCTCAGGGCCCGTCTGCACACACCTGCCTCGTGGACGTCGAATTGTTAGCTGGCGATGCACCCACGGTGGAGGTCTATAAGATGCCTTCGTTTACTGAAATACCTAAAGACTTGATATGACAGATAATCAAAATGGTATTAGCGGTCGCGACTGGATCGAGAAGTTCGCCGAGAAATTGGGAACTTTTCCACCAAACGAAAAAGAAATGGAAGCGTTACTGAACTTAGCTGGCGTTGCTGCGCATGATTCAGAAAGATTAGCTGCCCCTCTAGCCTGTTGGCTCACAGCAAAGGCAGGACTGAGCCCATCTGAAGGGCTGAAATTGGCAGAAGCCCTGGTGTCAGAACGAACTCGATAGAAACTTCTATCTCTTTGGCGATATCTGGCTCTAGACTGAGAAACGTGACGGAAAGAAATTGGGGGTTTCGGACAAGGTCTCTTCATGCAGGAGGAAGACCTGACCCAGCTACTGGCGCTCGCGCTGTACCCATATACCAGTCAACTAGTTTCGTATTCGAAGACACAGCAGACGCTGCTGATCAATTCGCGTTGCAAAAATTTGGAACAATATATACGCGAATATCAAATCCGACTATTAATGCTTTCGAGGAACGAATAGCCAGTCTCGAAGGCGGAATTGGGTCAGTCGCAACAGCGTCAGGTATGTCCGCAGAGTTTCTAACAGCAGCTGCCCTCGCTGGCTCTGGAGACAACTTTGTTACTTCTTCGGCGTTATACGGCGGCACCCACACGCTGTTTGATGTGACACTGGGAAGGTTCGGAGTTGAGGCTCGATTTATTAATGGCGATGAGCCAGAGGCATACGCTCGCTCAATCGATGCGAAGACAAAGTTTCTGTATACCGAAATAATTGGAAATCCTTCAGGTTCCATTCCTGATCTTGATGCCATCGCAGAAGTTGCACGAGCACATAATTTGCCGCTAGTGATAGACGGAACGTTCTCGACCCCATATCTCTGTCGACCAATGGAGCACGGCGCTGACATAGTCATTCATTCGGCTACAAAATTCATTGGAGGGCATGGAAACTCACTCGGTGGTGTTGTGACAGAATCTGGCAAGTTTGATTGGGGAAGTGGCCGATTCCCTTCAATGACTGATCCCGTGGCTAGCTATAACGGATTAAATTTTTGGGAAAATTTCGGAGAGTATGCTTTTTGCACTAAATTGCGATCTGAACAGCTACGAGATATCGGTGCAGCGATGTCTCCGACTAACGCCTTCTTACTACTTCAAGGTATCGAAACGCTTCCATTCAGAATGGATGCCCACGTGGCCAATGCCAAGTTAGTCGTGGAATTCTTGGATAACCATGAACTCGTAAGCTGGGTTAATTACGCAGGCCTCGAATCATCTCCGTACTTTGATTTGGCTCAAAAATATTTGCCCAAAGGGCCAGGAGCTGTATTCACTTTTGGTGTTAAAGGTGGCAGAGAAGCAGGTGCTCGTTTTATCGAGTCGCTTCAGTTGATTAGTCACCTTGCAAACGTTGGTGATGCTCGAACCTTAGTTATCCACCCAGCCTCAACGACCCACCAGCAGCTCTCTGATGAAAATCTAGTATCTGGGGGAGTGACTCCTGACATGATTCGTTTATCTATAGGCCTCGAAGATATTGAAGACATACTTTGGGACCTCGACCAGGCTCTACAAAAAGCGAGTCTGTGATATGGCCATAACTCATGTGCCAGTTCCCGGTTGGGCTGAACCCACTGCAGCGCAACGCTTGGAACTGTTAGACCGAACTCGGTCAATAGCGATAGTAGGTGTGTCAACTAATCCGGCTCGGCCGAGTAATTTCGTTGCGACCTATCTCATGGGCTCAAGCGCAGACTACGAGGTGTTTTTCGTCAACCCGTCCTTAACCGAAATTTTCGGTCAGCCGTGTTACCCAAGTTTAGAAGCGTTGCCAAAAACTCCTGACATGGTTGATGTGTTTCGAAAGTCTGAAGACTTACCTGCCGTAGCTAACGAAGTTGTCGCCATCGGTGCTTCATCTCTGTGGATCCAGTTGGGTCTATGGAGCGTTGAGGCCGCTCAGATAGCTCTCCAATCGGGAATCGAAGTCGTCATGGACCGATGTATCAAGATAGAACACGCTCGGTTCCATGGTGGGCTTCACCGTGCAGGCTTCGATACTGGTGTTATCGACTCGCGTCGGAAAATGAATAAACGTTGAGTCCCAACGAGTCGATATGAAGACTGCGAATTAAGCATGCGGCGGTTACTCACAGTTCTACTGATAAATGTACTTCTACTAAGTTCGTGTGCTGTTGACCAAAACCTTGGTAAAGCAACACCAAGCGATGGGCCCGACGAAAATTCGATCGGACAAAAGAATTCGAACGCAGGCGAACCGGTCTACACCTACGCTGGAACAGAGAAAGCACCGGATGCTCCTCAGGGCTTGGATTGGTTCAACGTGGATCGCCCATTATCGTTATCAGGAGATTTAAGAGGCAAAATAATACTTCTCGATTTTTGGACGCAAGGCTGTATTAATTGCATCCACGTGGTACCTGAGTTGGCTCAGTTGGAGAAAGAGTTTGAAGAATCACTTGTAGTAATCGGCGTCCATTGGGCAAAATTTGACCATGAACGATCATCGAGCGCAGTTAAGCAAGCGATTGCTCGATACGGAGTGGATCATCCTGTTGTTAACGATGACTATGAATATTTGCGACAGTCATATCGGATAAAAGCATGGCCATCGACGGTTCTAATTGACCCCCTAGGGAAAGTAGTTGGGGTGCATTCAGGCGAAGGTGTTTATGATTTGTTTCAACCGGTAATTGAGACGATGTCATTAGAGTATGGCGCTGCTGGGTTATTGAACACTAGACCTATCAATGAAATCGCTGGGAAGCCGGCATTGTTGACCTCTGTTTTGCAATACCCCGGAAAAGTATTAGCCGACAAAAAACGGGATCGATTGTACATTGCCGATTCAGGGCACAATCGTATTCTGATAGCAGACCTGAAGGGTAAATTACTGGAATCTGTAGGCTCTGGTGCGGCTGGTTTTCTTGATGGAAGCTTTGATGACGCTCAGTTTTCGCGACCCCAAGGAATGGAGATATCGGCGGATGGTCGCAAGTTGTATGTGGCGGACAGAGAAAATCATTCCATCAGAGCCATAGATCTGGAATCAAAACTGGTCAGCACAATCGCCGGGACTGGAGAGCCGACTAACCGCTTCACTTCTGGGTTTGGAGTACAGACTGCTCTTGCATCTCCATGGGACCTATTGGCAATCGAGGACCGATTATTTATTGCTGGCGCAGGTCGACACCAGATATGGGACCTAGAGCTCGAGAGCGGCTGGTTAAGTCTTTTCGCAGGCTCGGGTCGTGAAGGAATTGAAGATGGCGCAAGGTTGTTAGCAACTCTTGCTCAGCCATCTGCATTGACCAGTGACGGGCAAAACATTTATTTTGCTGACTCAGAGTCCAGCGCAGTGCGCAAAATTGGGTTAGGGAAAGAAGGTAATGTTGAGACCCTCGTAGGGACTGGACTGTTCGCCTGGGGAGACGAAATAGGCGATCTTGACATGACACAGTTGCAGCATCCAGTAGGCCTCGAATTGCTTGGCGATACCATCTATGTTGCAGATACTTATAACCACCGAATTAAATCAATTAATTTAACAAATGGAGAATCTCGCTACGTTGCTGGGTCCGGGAAACCCGGCTTAATGGATGGTTATGGAACTATCTCAGAAATGAATGAACCGAGTGGATTAAGCGCCGCTGGGAAACTTCTATATATTGCTGACACAAATAATCACCTAATAAGAAAACTGGATACTGTAACCGGGAAGTTGGACACACTCTCTTTATCGAACCTCGATGTAGCTCAACTTAAAAATATTGGGATAGCTGACGATTACATAGAGTTATCAGAGCGCCAAGTCCGACCGGGAAAATTAAAAATAATTGTTGATTACTCGTTGCCTGAGGGTTACAAATTTAACACCGGAGGAACGTTTCGGTTTGAGTTGACTGTCGAAAAAGGATCAAAGTTCGCGATTGACGGATTGAACATATACGAAGCCAACGGTCCTAAGTTTCCACTTGAGTTCTTCGTTGAGGTACCTGAAGTTGGAACATCGGTCCTCCGAGCAGAATCGACGGTATTCTATTGTCCGATCGAAGAAGAAAGTTTTTGTCTTCTCAGAGATGTTGAGTTCAAGATTCCTATCGTTGCTACTGAAAACATATCTGTCAACGAGATACGACTGCAGCACGCGCTGCCCTCAGCTGAAAAACTAGAGAAAATACCTAGTCGCCGCTAAAATCTCGGAAGTTCCCGCGTGAAGCTCTTCGCAGTTCTCTTCCTACGGTCGCAAAATAAAAACATGCGACTAGAGAGCCGATGATATAGAGAAAAGATGTTCCGCCAATGACCGACATCCATAGAACTCTTTCGCGCCCTGTGAGCGCCCAGACCCATGATGGTGTTCGAGCGATATCCAAGAAAGCAGCAAGGTTAAACACGAACGGAGATAAAACTACAATCCAAAAAGCTATAGCAGACAGTACGTTCATGTCAGGTACTCCCAGTCTGACTTACGAAGTTCCAATACTTAAAAGATTTTCGACAGGATGGTATAGCTCTTCAAGGTATTCGACTTCCGTCTCACTTAATTCGATCGTAGTCGCTTCTACCAGCTGATCAAGCTGGGCAATTTTCGAAACTCCTACAACTGGCGAAACTACTCCTGGCTTGCTCAGCAACCACGCTATAGCTATCTGAGCAGGGGTCGATCCGAGGCGATCCGCTATCTCAATTACACGATCTGCAATCGCAAAGTCCATGTCGCTGCGATATAAGCCTTCAGTCCTCTTTCTGTCTTGGCCAGTTGAACGATCGGTTGTTCCCTGGTCGAAGCCACCTCGATAAGCCCCGGCAAGGATTCCTCTCGCCAGTGGCGACCAAGGTTGAAGAGCAACCCCAGTGCTTAAACAATACGGATTCATTTCTCGTTCTTCTTCGCGATAAATCAAATTGTAATGATTTTGCATGGATATGAATTGCGTCCAGTCGTTTTGATCTGCTGTCATTTGGAGTTCAGCGAACTGCCAAGCAAACATTGATGAAGCTCCTAAGTAAAGAGCCTTACCTGCTTTGACCACGTCATGAAGCGCTTCCAAAGTTTCTTCGATCGGCGTTGTGGCTGCTCCCGGAATTCCATGCGGATGTCTATGGATAATTAGCTGATCAACGTAGTCAATTCCTAGCCGATCAAGCGAGGCATCAATGGCTTCCATAATGTGCTTACGACTCAAACCTCCATCATTGGGACCTGATCCCATTGGCATGGAAATTTTAGTGTTTAAAACATACTCATTACGAGGAAGTAGGTCTCGTAGTATTTGTCCTACGACCTGCTCGCAAGCTCCGATGCCGTAGACATCGGCGGTGTCGAAGTAAAAAAGTCCTCGCTCTATCGCTGCTTCGAATATGGGACGAGCTTCATCTATACCTAATGTCCAGTCTCCTTGATGTCCGCGCCCAGGTTCGCCAAAGTTCATTGTTCCGAGACAAAGATTTGAAACACGTAAGCCAGATCTCGAGCCCAGTTGAACTGTTTCTAACACGCTAACTCCCTAAACCTCAGACAATAGTTGACCTTGTTTACTGGCATCGTAGCCTCATTCTGCTGGCGTATCAGATGTTCCTTTTTCAAGACTCTCGGTTGGAGATGATGGGTGCTTCATAGCTTCTGCGATTCCAGCTACAGCCCCTAAAACTCCACTAAATTCAGTAGGAATAATCAATTTAGTGGCACGCCCGTCAGCCATCTGGGAAAGCGTTTCTAAATATCTGATTGCTAGAAGATCACTAGTCGGATCTCCATCATGGATGGCTTGAAACGTTTGTCGTGTTGCTTCAGCTTGACCTTCAGCTACCGTCTGAAGCCGATATTGTTCTGCATCTGCTATCGTCCGGACTGCTTGAGCTTGACCTTCAGCGCTAAGGATTTCACTTTGTCGTAAGCCTTCTGCTTCGAGTATTCGAGAACCTTTTTCGCCCTCAGCTCTTGTGATTTCTGACTCTTTGAATCCTTCTGCTTCTGTCACGGTAGCTCGGCGGGTTCGTTCAGCCTTCATTTGTTCGTGCATAGCAGCCATAACATCTGGTGGGGGATCAATGCGTTGAAGTTCCACTCGAACGACTCGTACACCCCACTTATCAGTCGCTTCATCGAGAATTTCGCGTAAAGCCGTGTTAATTACGTCTCTTGACGTAAGAGCTTCGTCTAACTGAAGATCGCCGACCAAGTTACGAAGATTAGTTTGAGCCAATTTAGTTATGGCCAACATGAAGTTAGCGACGTTGTAAACCAAGCGTTGAGGATCAGTGGGTTCGTAAAAAACAACCGCGTCGACAGACACGACGACGTTATCTGAGGTTATGACTTCTTGAGGCGGAACATCCACCACCTGTTCTCGCATATCGACTCGGCGAATCGTGTCAATGAATGGAAATATAATTTGCAAACCAGGTGGCTTTGAGTCTTTGTATTTGCCGAGCCTTTCTACCAAACCACGTTCATATGGTCTGACGATTCTTATCGATGTGAACAAGATTAAGATGGCCAATATAGCTGCCAACGCTGGCACTAGTATTATAAACATCAGGTATCGCTCTCTTCTTTCGGAAGGGGTCGGACGATTGCCCTGGTCCCACGTATTTCTGTTACTTCAACAAGTGTTCCAACTGGCAGGGACCCATTAGCTGAGATAGCACGCCACTGCTCTCCGCCAACTTGAATTAAGCCCGGACCAATAGCTTCGGCGTCGACTGGCTTAAGCACCATTGCGTGCGATCCTATTAATCGGTCGTGCCCGGCACCGGGAGGAGACTCTAAAGAGTTCTGCGCTTTTTGGTTTTTTCTCCAAAAAAAAATGAAAAATGAGGTGCCAGCGATTAGGAACACCAACCAGCCAACATAAACAGGTGCACCCATAAGAGCGAGAATCATCGCAAGAATAGCGCTAAAGCCAAATGGAATAAGAATGAACGTGCCAGCGATAAATGTTTCTCCGGTAATGAAGAAAGCTGCCGCTACTAGCCAAATCCAACTCCAGCTTTCAGGCGAAATTTCCATACTAACTCCTAGCGTTACTCATATTCTAGAGAACGAGAGATGGCAATGGGACAAGTTTCGAAAGGGTCGGGTTCCGGTGTGTAGGGCCAGAGGATACTCAGGCAAGGGCCCTGGTCCTGCTCGACTATGTAAAAGTGCTGTGTGGGCTTGGAACCTAGACGACAAAACCTGTTTCATTTTAGAGCCCCAGAGTTACACTCTCGGGTGTGAAAGGTACTCTTTTAGCTATCGCACTGTGTCTTATCACTGGTTGCAGCAACAGCTCCGCTGAGGGTGCTAGGCCTGCAGAAGCGTTGGGTCGTGTCGAGTCTCCTGAGAAGGGACCTGATGTGGCGGTAACTACGACCGCTCTGCCTGCACCAACCATAACTACGACTCCAACTACGACTCCAACTACGACTCCAAAGACCACTGAGTTGATGCTGTCATCTGTCGTTGACCTCATCGGGGCCGCAGACGCTACAGATTATGACTGGGGGGGCGCGTGGCAGCCTGATCTGAGCGTTGTCGGGTGTGCCGAACAGTCCGGGTTTTCAGTGAGTCAGCTTTCTTCTGAGGCTCGCCTCAACCTTGAACTGGCAACGAATAAAAACATCGAGGACGTCACCGCTGCGGATCTCGGTGAGATCATCCAGCTGAGATTCTCTGATGTATTGTACTTTTTTGAAAGCGATTTGTATGAAGCGCCCGAATATGTCAGACCCGAGGGTCTCGTTTCATATGATGGCCTTGAGTATCTGACCTGCCTTCAATGGTTAGATCTCGGGGGTCAAAATTTTGGTCGTGATTTCAGGTTCCTGACCTCTCTCACTGAGCTCCGCTACCTCGACCTAATGCTGGCCTCTACGTTTCAAGACATCGAACTGTTGAACTCGATGACTAAACTTGAGTCCCTTGTGTTGCCGCCGTCGTTTCAATCGCTTCAGGGCTTGGCGCAGCTCACTAGCCTCCGTCGAATCAGTGCGAGAGCGAGTAAGTCCTGTAATATCGAACCGCTTGTGGGTATGTCGCAACTGGAGACACTGCTGCTTGGGGGAAATTCTGATTTTCAGAACTGGGTTGAAATCACTGAGTTAGGTAGCGACTTCGATGTTTCTGTTGATCCCACTGGCCGCTACATGCAACTCCTTATCGAAGGTGGGGCCTCAGCTTTCAACCCTGAGTTCAATTTTGAAAACCTCGGTGGAATTCATGACTCCCAATATGTCATGGACGTTGTTCAGTCGATCTACGAGACCACAGACGATGTCTATGATGCGATTATTTTCGTCGGCAACGTGGACACCGCCGACGTTTCATACAGCGGTTTTGCTCGCCAGGTTAGTAACAACGTTGACGGGTTGGGGGTGCCTGTTTGGTCGTCGGCAAGTTGTTTCGGTTCCGCCGGCCGACTTAGAGGAGTCGTCACCATTCCGGCTATTGACGGACTATGGCAAGACTTTGACTCTGGACCTAACGCGACGGCTTACGGCTCTCTGATACATGAGGTCCTGCACCTTTGGGGCGGGGGGGATCTTCTTCCAGTAATCGAAGATCTCAATGGCAACATCGTGGGAGGTCACTGGGGGGTGTCTTCGGCCAACGGTATCCTGGGAGGGTTTGATCTGGAATCATTCAGCATGATCGAGGACAGAACCTATCGAGCGGACTATTTCTCCGATATGGGCAACCAGAACCTTGACTTATTTCTCTCACCGTTGGAGCTCTATATGATGGGCGTGTTGCCGTCTAACGAGGTTCCAGACACTGCAGTCTTTAGCGGCGTGTCTCAAGTTAACGACACCGCCTCGTGTGAGGACTACGGCTACCAATGGTGGGACGGTAAATGCTTCACCGCTGCGAAGCAAACCATGGTGAGTATTGAAGACATCATTGATGTATTCGGTGAGCGCCCCTATGAAAGGGAAGTAGATATCTCGCTGCTTTTTGTTGCCGTCAGCGAAGACCCGCTAACCGAAGCTGAATGGTCCCGAATCGATGAGCGCATCTCCTGGTATGTCGAACCTTCAGCCGTAGATGACTTCAACAACAACATGTGGGAGGCCTCACTCGGAAAGGTACGATTTACGCTTCCCCCTCCGACCGGTTGATAACCCCAGACTTTTTAATAGGGCGACTTTTCGTTTTTCTTGCACCCTGGAGCTTCATGCTTTCGATAATGTTCGGGTCAAGGCCGGCGGGCTAGAGAACGAGAGACGGCAATGAGACAAGTTTCGTAAGGGTTCAGTTCCTGTGCCTGGGTGCAGCGTGTACCCATCTACAAGCCCTCGCTCTGCTTGACTATGCGAAAGTGCTGAGTGGACTTGCAAACTAGAGGACAAAACCTGGTTCATTGCATATCTCAGAGCTGCACTCTCTGCTCTGAAGAGACCTCTTTTAACTATGGCTTTGGTGGTTGGTCTGTGTTGGTGTGAAATACCAATCGAGACAGCACACTCACAGAAAGACTACTAGAGGTTGCTTCGAGCTCTTGCAGTCTCGTTGCCGACTGTGAATTCAGGCCTATGAAAATGTGGGGTTGTGAACTTCGCAAATGCTTGGCAGATTTTTAATGAGGTGGCTAGACATACTGGAAGAGTCGCATATGGATGGAGTCTTTAGAGACTAAAGGTTAGAGAGAAGTGATCAGAGAACGTGACCAGCTGCGGAAGATTACGGTGAGAAGCCAACACGCTCACCATGAGTAAAGGTTGGAGCCTCAGTTTCTGGGGAGAGTTACCTGTACTTCCGGCGGTTCTAGCTCAATGCCACTGGAAGCAAAGTCGACTACTTGCTTCCATGTGAGCTGCCAAACAGCCCACAATGGGCCTATACGCCATTCGTCAACCAAGGGCGCCTGAACCGTCTCGCCAAATGCTTTCCAGCCATCTGTTCGTGCAATGTCGGTGCGCGAAGGCCTACTCCCGAAACGATCTGGGATATTGTATTGAAAAAGTGGCTCGACCATAGCGTCCAAAAGTCGGCCGGCGTTGCGCCTAGCTGGAGTTCCAGCCACGAGGCCTGCATAGTTGACGATGCGCACGCAATCATTGGGAACTACAGCTATGTCTAAACTTTCAGGCAAGCGAGGCTGAAAGCGAACTGTTACAGCCTTCATCCCAGCCGACCCCCAGGTCCAGGAGTGATTTTCCTCAGCCGCCACTTCTTGATCCGCAGAGTAGAAGCTAAACCAAGCTTGTTCCCATGTTGGAACTATGGTTACTCCCCACCTCACCATTTGATCTACGAACTCAGGCCAAGGCAATTCGCTGTTTTCTGGGTGCGACCTTTCGAGTGCCAACAAAAAATAGAGGCCCATCCTGCTACTTAAAGGGCTTGGAATCACCACAGAAGTTGCGTGTTTAGGGTCTAAGAGAGAGTCCAAACTTTCCGGGGGCGCTAACCACAATCTCGATGAGTCAGGAAGTTCATCTAACTTTCTTTTAGGCTCGATATAAGAACTCACGGAACGGTTGAGGCATGCCTCTAGCGAGCTGACAGGTGTGAGCATATTGTCGCGGAGCCTTAAGGAGCTATCTAAGAATTGCGAGTCAATCGGCTCGTATGGTTCGACTAGCAGCTCTTCTGTAACTCTTCTTCGTTCTAAGCTGTCTATTCCAATGACCACATCGGCGATCGGAGCTGTTCTGGTCTTTACGAGAAGGTCAACCAAGGCAGTCGCATCGGGTTCCCTGAAGATAACTACCTGAATTCCTGTGCGTCTAGTGAACTCTGCAATCGCTTCTTCGGGCACATGGAAGTCTCTATGAGTCAAAAGTCGAAGAGGCAATGCCTGATTCGAAGGTTGAGCACAGGCTGCGATGGCGCAAACCAAAAAGACCAAGACTACCCGCCGAAGTGAAAGCAGGTTGTTGCTCATGCTGCTGTAACGATAACGATCGCAGACCCTCTCGAGACCCGAATCGAGGCATCACCGGTAATCTCGTTGCTCAGTCCATGGCTGCTACCTGGTTTAACGATGGTGTCATCGCTAAGATTCCAACGTAAACCTTTAGTAGTGCACCTTAAATCTGGACCTACAGTAATAATCGACACTAGATTTCCGACCGGTTCATTTATTGTTCTAATCTCGCCGTGAGGAACAGCAAAAACTTTACTCCCTGCTACATGTGCAGTAATCGGCAGGTGCAAATAGTTTGAGTTAGCGATGAGTAAGGTACTCACAAGAAGATGGTCAAGTCTTCCATTACCTCCACTAAGAATTTCGATTCGCTTTGGTTCCAACATTGAAGCAAATCTCAGAGCGTGTTCTAAGTCACTCGCATCTTTGTCGGTCGGTAACGATTCGATTAAAGGCTTAGTGCTGCTTTTAAGTAACGCGACTTTGTCTACCGAATCTAAATCACCGATAACTAAGTCCACCGAGAGGTCAAGGGCATGTGCATGGTCGAAGCCTCGGTCAACCGCTAAGACCAATGAAGGCATAGGACAATCAGGAATCATCGGCAGGTGGGGTCCACCATCAACAATCCATATGCAAGAGCAGTCTGACGTTCGAAAACTATTTAAGTGAAGATAAGTCAACAGAGATCACATTACTCGCATCACGACACGAAACACGAATATCTGATTGCTTCGATGGTAAACACGTTAAACACGTTAACCGCCCACATATTTGCTATCTGAGGAAGTATCTTCGTACATGTTGTGCAGTTCTTAAGGCGATTTATCCGCTTACCTATTTTGCTAGCGATGATCGGAGTCTGTTCGGTCTTATTTGTGGCGGTTGCCTACGCCATAGGCCCACATTCTGAACAAGCGCTGACCGCCGTTACCGGAGAGCGCCGAGATGTTTCGTTAGATCTTTCCCCAGGCGCTCAACGCACTGAAGTTTATGATTCTATGGGTGAAAAAATGGGGATTCTGCGCTATGACATAGACCGTGAATTAGTAACGTTAGCGACAATTCCCGCTGAAGCTATAGAAACTTTCTTAGCGGTTGAAGATGACAAATTTTGGCTGCACAACGGAGTTGACCTTCGAGCCACGGTAAGGGCGATGATTTCTAACGTTGCTGCAGGTGGTATCAACCAAGGAGGCTCGACGATCACGCAACAGATAGTAAAACTTCGAGTCGTAGGAAATGAAAGGAGCTTCAACAGAAAAATTCGTGAAGCAGTTCTAGCCTCTCGTCTAGAAGAAGAATTTTCGAAAGAGGAGATTCTCGAATTTTATTTGAATGAAATCTATTTCGGTAATGGGGCATATGGTCTGCAAGCAGCAGCTGAAACATATTTCGGTAAGAGTGCTGATTCCCTAGATGTTGGAGATGCGGCGTTCCTGGCTGGGCTTATTCGTAGCCCAAGCATTTTTGACGGATTTCAAAATATTGGAATGATGAGTAAGCGTAGAAGCATGTCTCTTCAGCGAGCTGAGGATGAAGCAATAATAAATTCAGAAGAGAGAGCTGAGTACGAGAAACGAGCTCTTCCAGACAAAAACCGCAGCCCACAAAAAACCAACGACACTCTGAAACGTGATTATTTCCTAGATGAAGTAACAGAAGCGCTGCTTAAACATCCGGCCTTGGGAGAGACGTACCAGGAAAGGTTCGCAAAGGTGTATGGAGGTGGCCTTCGCGTTTGGACAACATTCGACACTTCAATTCAACGGGCTATGGAAGAGGCACGTTCGAACATATTTAGCGTTGAGGGACTTGCTGAACAAGGCTGGTCTTTGGAACAATTCGAGAAATTAGAAGTTGCAATGGCAGCAGTCGAACCCTCTACCGGTGCTGTGCGGGCATTTGTCGGTGGCACGGAGTTCTCTGAGTCTCAATTCAACTTAGCAACTCAAGGAGAGAGGCAGCCGGGGTCTTCGTTTAAGCCGTATGTGCTTGCAAGTGCGATTGAGACATCCGGCTTAGTTCCATATGACACAATCAGCGGTCTAGGCCCTTGCGAGTTTCCTAACCCGCCAAATGTGGATTACATCGTAAATAACTTCAACAAGAACGAAGGCCTAGTTGGTTCATTAGAACAAATGGTTTTGAAGAGCTCTAACTGCGGATTTGTTCGACTCGGTTTGCGCACCGGGCTTGCCGAAGTGGCTGAAACAGCTGACCAGATACTTGGCCGTTCCAGTCAAGATAAATTCAAACCATTCATATCTATTTCGTTAGGAGCACAAGAAGTTACACCGCTCGAGCAAGCCGTCGGCTATTCCGTCTTCGCTAATGACGGGATAAGAATGGAGCCTTACTACATAAGTCGGATCGAAGACCCAAAGGGGGAGTTGATCTACTACCACGTGCCGACCGGAAAGCGTGTGCTGTCAGAGAACACAGCAGCCTGGGTGACTTCAGCTCTCAAATCAAATGTTGAACGGGGAACCGGTCGACGATCGCAGCTAGAAAATGGACAGGTATCCGCCGGCAAGACAGGCACAGCACAGGATTTTAGAGATGCTTGGTTCGTTGGCTATACGCCACAGCTATCAGCTGCCGTGTGGATAGGAAACCCCAAAGAGATGATGTCAATGGGTAAGTTCGGCACTGGAGGTAAGTTGCCGGCGACTATCTGGAGCTCTTTCATGAATAAAGTTTTACAGGACGAGCTATTAGAACCTTTTACGTCGCCTCCGCCGAGACAAAGAACTAGCCAACTAGTTTTTGTTCCTTCTGAAATATGTGAGGTTGACATTGAGTTGGGCAGAGAACGAGGTGCTATGAAATTTGAACTACCTTGTGGCATGGTTCGCCCCGACGAACTTTCTGGTAAATTTGTTCCCCACGAAGATGCAGTGTGTCGAATTGCAGAGGCGTGGTCAATGGAAGTCTTTAAGCATGAATATATTCCATGTGCTCTAGTCAATAGTAGGAATCCGGTTATTGATCCAGCTTCCCTTGTCGACGATGAGACTGAAGACAGTTGACTTTTGCGAATTATGCAAACAACTGAGCTAGGTGAGAATGGGATAAGCATGCTAAAACTGAGGTTCGTGAATAGTTGGAGGCAGAGTGGGTGACCTAGCGATACTTGCAGACCTACAAACGTGTGATACTCGATTGTCCCAGCTGCGCCATCGTTTAGGAAACCTGCCGGAAGTAAGAGAACTCGCAGCAATCGAAGAAGATGTTTCTGATGCAAAAGAAAAACTTACACACCTTGAATCAGAAATAAGTCAAATCAAAAAAGAGCAGAAGCGTTTGGAGCATGAAGTCATTTCGCTCGAGACTAAGATTGCCAAAAGTAACGACGCTCTGTATGGAGGTGGTTTAACTTCTCCTAAAGAAGCTGAGGCGCTCCAAGATGAGATTAAGTCAGTGCAGCGAAGACAGACGATCGTAGAAGACCAAATCATTGAGTTGATGGAGAAGGAAGAGCCGATAGCACTCAGTTTCACTTCCGGGTCGAACGCAATTGAACGACTTGAAGAGCGTCGCGAAGAAATCAGTGGGCGCGTTCTCGGTATTCAATCAGAAATAGAAGCTGAGAAGTTTGAGGTTGAAACAGAGCGCGCCAGTTTAGTCAGCTCGGTCACGGCTGATTTAATTACCCTGTATGACAAGCAAACAGTAAGAATGGGTGGAAATATCGCCGTTGCTAGGCTTACTGGCACCACTTGTGGCGCTTGTTTCTTGGATCTTTCAGCGCTCGATCTGGACAAAATTCGCTCTGCTGATGAAAATGAAATAACTGAATGCCCCGAGTGCGGTGCATTTCTAGTTAAGTAAAACTAGGGAAGAGTCGATTTGCTGTTTTGGTTTGCTGGGACCTCATTATTGGGAATGTGGTTTACTTTTAGAGATCCGGTCATAGACCACCGCCTAATAATATTTGGTGCATTGCTACCAGATTTAATCGACTCCGTTAGAGGAAAGCAGTGGATAGCGCACACTTTAATGTTTCCGGTGGGGATATTGTTTTTAGTCATGTTGCTTACCATCGGCCGTCGGGCGTCGCGTCGCCGATTGTTAGCCTTGCCAATAGGTTTATTTTGGCACCTTGTATTTGATGCGTCCTGGACAAATTCAAATATTTTTTGGTGGCCAGTCGCTGGAATTAGTTTTGGTGATCACGAAATACTGCTAGTTGGGGGCAATGTAGGACAGATAATTTTACTGGAGCTATCAGGCGTTTTGTGTCTGATGTGGCTATTTAATCGTTTCGGTTTGAGTGATGCGGAGCGAAGGAAAAAATTTGTCAGAACGGGACGGATAGACCGGTCAATTACTGAAACAAGGATGAATAACTAAAGATGCTTACGATTGTGCGACATGGTCGAACAGCCGCAAACGCAGGTGGGTTATTGCAAGGGCATATAGATAACCCGTTGGATTCGCTTGGTAGGAGACAAGCAAGCGAAATAGCTGGTGCCCTTGGCGAAGTGGACGTGGTTGTGTGTTCACCTCTTACCCGAGCTATCGAAACCGCTAAGCCGTTAGGGATTACTCCGGTTGTCGACGAACGGTGGATCGAACTAGATTATGGCGATTGGGACGGCCAACCGGTGTCCAGCATCGGCAAAGATACCTGGGCCCAATGGCGGTCCGATGACACTTTCACACCGCCCGGCGGCGAGTCACTGGCATCGTTAAATAGGCGTGTCCATAGCGCATGCGAAGATTTGCGATCGTTAGCAGAGAGTCAGCATGTCGTCGTATTTACTCATGTGTCACCGATTAAATCTGCAATTTCGTGGGCGTTATCTTGTGAGCGAGAAATATCCTGGAACCTGAGTGTATCGCAAGCACAAATAAGTCGAATTCTTGTGCGAAATTCTCAGCAAACTCTGCTTTCGTTTAACGAAGTTGCTCACCTGACGAAGTAGCCGCAAATCCAGGTTGCTGGATTTCAGACCGATACAAAGCGTTTATTCTCTATTGGTCGTACCCGACCGTCCTGAATCATACGGTTTAAGTGTTGTTCTGCGCATCTTCTTTCTACAGAATCAGCGAACGCTAGCTCTACATGAGGTCGATAAACGAAGCGATGAGACACACAGTCTTCTAGCGTCCGCGGCTTTTTTAAGAAATCAAGCATTTTTTCTTCTCGATTAATAATCACTTTCTCGAAACTATTTAACTGATCTATAAACTCTGCTCGCCCGTTTATCACCCATTTGTGGTGAAAAGTAATAAAGTTTTCTGCATCGATTTGGCGACAAAGTTGAAGTGATTTTTCGAAATCGATCAGTGAAGACCATGCATCACCGTAGTACGGCCCAAATCCAGTTAATTCGATATCTCCTAGGTAAACACTTTTTGCTTCAGGTACCAAAAAAACGGAATGGCCTCTCGTGTGACCTGGTGTGTGAAGGACTTCAATAGTGACATCGCCTAAATCAAACTTATCTCCACCTATGAAAGTTTGAACATCGGGTCTTGGTGCGTAACAAAACTCTTTAACAACTTCCAGTCGAAAGCCGGCTTCGATGTCAGCGGGCATTCCGTAAATTTCCATTAAACCATCTAAGGACTGGAGGCCCTGAGCATCAAGTGTGTGGCAATACACAGGTGTATCAGGCAGCCGGCTTAGCCCTGGAATGTGGTCTTCGTGTACATGGGAAAGCATTATCTTGTCGACTGCTATCGGACATCCTCTTTCAGCAATGGTTAAAGATGGGTCTATCAGAATAGTTTCTCGTGTTCCTTCGACTAAAACCGAGTTGCCGTGAGGGTACTTGCCTCTCTCCGTGCCAGTCAGAATGGTTAGTGGCCCAATATTGAGTGCTTCTGGCCAATAAAAACGTGACATCTCCACTGATAGTAGCGAGTTGGTAGTGGAGATGCTTTGCGCTTGGGATCTTTAGGGCGGTGAGTCGGCCTGTAGGCGGGATTCTGTCCAGCGGCTAGAAGCCGCATGAGTGACCATCCATCTAAGCGGCCTACCCGAGATCATCAGACGGGCCGCCTGATCTCTGCATGGCCTTGCTCCGAGCGGGGTTTACAAGCCATTTGAGTCACCTCAAATGCTGGTGCGCTCTTACCGCACCTTTTCACCTTTGCCTGTGGCCGACGAGCGGCCCATCGGCTGTTTATTTTCTGTTGCACTTTCCGTCGCCTCGCGGCGCCTGATTGTATTTCAGCACTCTGCCCTATGGAGTCCCGACCTTCCTCGAATCAGAAATCTGATCCGCGGTCACTCAGCCAACTCACCGCAATATCAATCTAGGGCCAAAATAGATTGCCGGGACTGAGAAACAGAATTTCAACTAAAACTATTTTGACTCTATTTGATTAGCGAACGACGAGCTATAGCAAATCTTCCACCTATTACTCCACCCAAACTGGCGAGGGAAATAGTCAACATAATCGTAAAAAATAGTGAGAGCCAAGATACATCTGCTGAGTCCCGTGTCAGCCGGACGAACTGAGCTAACAAGCTGAGCGGGATAATGGGGGCTGCTGTCAACGTGCCGTGAACAATATGGTTTCGTGGCGAGTAGATAGCTGCTACATACCCTCCAGCTAAGATTCCGATAGATAAAGCAATGGTGATGGCAACTGAGAACGAACTATCTGGATCGATCGTATTGCCGAGAAGTAGACCAAAGACCAAAACTACCGAAAGTGATACAAATACACCTTTAAGCCACGCTGAGTAGTTGATGTTGTATTTTGCAAATCGGAACTCAGATTTCATGGAACCTGGCCTTATGAGTTTATTTAATTAAACGTTCGTTTAGTATGGACAACTGCCCTTAGTTTCAGGAAGACTTCCTTTGTGATGTCTACTCTTGACTCAAATTATAAAGAACTTGCACGGTCCGATGATAGAAGTAAAGCAAATAAGATATTTGATATCGGTCAAGCAATTTGTCCCGACGTGGATGATTGGCAAAAGCGTGCTGCCTGCCGCGGTGTTGCTACAGAAGTGTTTTTCCCGAGCGGTGACTCAACGGGAGAGGACGCAAAGTCCATTTGTGTCCAATGTCCGGTGGCGCGACAGTGTCTTGAGTATGCTATCCGTGCGCGAGAAGAAGAAGGTGTCTGGGGCGGAGCTACTGGTGCCGAAAGAAGAAGTTTGATTCGGCGAAGACGCCGTGCGAAGGCGAAAGAACGCAAGCTTCGCAGTGTCTTGCCGAATCCAAGCTCCCAAAGTTACTAGAAACTGCCAATTAAAGTCAGTTGGAAGGTTCTAATTCTGGCTAAGGTCAATGGCGTGTCGAATAGAGCTGAGGAGCCAACCGTACTTTCAGAGTACGGAGGGTGGCCATCAATACTGCGAGATTTAGTAGGCGGCGTAGATCTATCGGTCAAAGCAGCCCGAGCATCTTTGAGCTCGATCCTTAGAGGTGAAGCCACAGACGCTCAGGTCGCGGGATTTATAATTGCGATAGGCATGAAAGGCGGGTCGGTTCCAGAGCTCACTGGCATGGTAGAAGCGATGATGGAAGCGGCTGCACCTTTGCACCTACCAGATGGAGCTATTGATATTGTTGGAAGCGGCGGAGCACCCGCAAGATCAAAGAATGCTCTCAACGTCTCTACTATGTCATGCTTTGTAGCTGCTGCGGCCGGCGCTGCTGTTTGTAAGCACGGATCTGTAGCTGCTTCTTCTAGTAGCGGCTCTTTTGATTTACTCGGAACGCTCGGGATCAATATCGAAGCAACTGGAGACGAAGTTGCTCGATGTATGGCCCAGACAGGTATTGGGTTTGCTTTTGCAAAAGCCTTTCACCCTGCGATGCGGCATGTCGGCCCAGTTCGGTCCGAGCTCGGGGTACCAACCACCTTCAATTTTTTGGGCCCATTGTCTCACCCTGGAGGTGTAAAACGTCAAGTGATAGGCGTCAGCGACCCGGCGATGGCTCCACGTGTCGCAGCTGTGCTAGCGGCTCGAAACATTAAGCACGCGCTCGTGGTACATGGGGCGGACCGCTTGGATGAAATCACGACAACCGATCTCACGCGAATCTACGAAGTACGAGAAGGTGAGCTCATCAAGGATTACGAGTTTGATCCCAGGTCTGTCGGGATCAAACTGGTGAACAGAGCAGATCTCGTCGGTGGCGGTCCAGCCGAAAATAGTGAAATCATGCAACGAATATTTAGTGGAGAAGACAAAGGTCCGCGTTCTGACATTATTGCGTTAAATGCAGCGGCGGGTTTAGTGGTTGCTGGGATCGCGGACAGTTTTGCAGAAGGCGTAGAATTGTCGCGCGAAGTAATGGCGGACGGCTCAGCTAATTCGAAGGTGACGCAAGTGCAAGCCTTTATGGCAAGCGTCCGGGATTGAGTTTTAGATGGTGATTGGAGCATCACTTCCCTTCGGCGTGGGTGACGTGATTACTTTGACTGCTACCGAAGACGAGAGTCGAAAGCATCTAGTGGGTGAAACCGGGACGGTTGTGGCAGTCCAGCCCGGCAATAGATATGTAATGGCGGCCGTTAAGTTTGAATCCAGCGAGCGACGCTGGACAATGGTTTACGGTGTGGATGAACTTAAACTAATCGATCGTTATGGTCATGGTGTAAAGTTCCTTGGCCGAAAGTAGCCGAGACGAAGTTGTTTCCTCAGAGCGTTTCTAGACGGCTCTCTGCGCCAATCGTTGGTTCGAAGGACTGTAGGCCTGGAAATTGTGAAGCTAAAGGTAGGTCGCAGTAAATTATCTTCAACTTAGATGATTGTGAGTTGACCCACCTGCTGACACACCAGAGTTCGTCTGCGTCTTCTTTTTTAACTATCTCAGCGGCTTTGTTGGGTTCGTTTGTGAAGTTGCTCCTAGGCTCTGGCCCATCGAGAACATTTACTAAAAATCCGTTTTGAATCTCGGCACGTCCCCATCCCGGTATTTCCACAATGATTCGGCCTGCACTGCGCAATGAATCAATTTTTCGCTGTCGTTGAAGTAGACCACTTAGGGCAGCCGCTTGGTCACGTACTTTAGTCGCTTCCTCGAATCGACGTTCAAGCGCTAATGAACGCATTCTATTCTTCAGGGGGAGCAACACTAATTCAGGTTTGTCGGTTAGGGCTTGAAGCGCAGACTCGACAATGGGCTGATATGCAATTTCTTTAACTGCGCCAGTGCAAGGACAAGCGTTAGAGCCTATTTGAATTGAAGTGCAGCGAGTATCGGTAGGGTTCGCTGAAATTTTCTTGGTACATCTTCGAAGTGGAATTGCACTCTCTATGGCAGAGGCTGCCAAGCGAGCTATCCGTCGCGAAGAAATCGGCCCTAAGTAAAAAGCATTATCGTCAAGGGTTTGACTCACTACGGTCAGTCGTGGAAACCGTTCGTTGGTAGTGAGCTTTAAATAAACGTACTTGTTCCAATTAGCTGCCTGCCTGTTAAATCGAGGCTGGTGGCGATGGATGAGCTGGACCTCAAGAACTTCAGCTTTGAGCGGTAGTTCGCAAACTGTGCATTCGATGAACTTAGTCTCTTTCAAGAGTTGTGTAACTTTTTTGCGGGGGTCGCTAGAAAAGTAGGAACGTACTCGAGAGCGTAAGTTGGTTGCCTTTCCTATGTATAGAACCTCGCGTTTTGCATTAAGGAACTGATATACACCTGGTTTCCTTGGGAGGTTGGTGGTTAGCGATAGCTTGCCTGCTTGTGGGTGCCTGTGAAGTTTCGGTAGTTCGAGCAGGTCGTCTAATCCAAGTACTCCAAGTGATGCAGCTTTTTCAAGCAAAACGTGGAGAAGGTCAGATGTAGTTAAAGCATCTTCCAGGGCTCTGTGAGCGGTTCGTTTCGGAAGATTCATGCATCTTGACAGCGTCGACAGTTTGCAATTCGGCACCTCATCTCTAACAAGTCTTCGCGCTAGCGCTAACGTGTCGACGACTTTGTTGTTTGGTTTGGGGTAGTTAACCCTCTCTAGCGCCGCATTCAGAAACCCAAGATCAAATTGGACATTGTGTCCGACTATTACTGAGTTGCCTAGGAATTCAAGAAAGCTAGGAAGTACCGTCTCAATTCGTGGAGCATTCTCGACCATCGCCGTCGTGATTCCAGTTAGGTAGCTAATCCCTGTGGAGATGGGTCGGCCTGGATTGATAAGCGTTTGGTATGAACCTAGAACCTGCCCGCCAGCGATTTTCACGGCTCCGATCTCGGTAATCATGTCTTCGCCCCGACGGCCACCGGTTGTTTCTAAGTCCAGGACACAGAAGGCAACTTGCTGAAGGGGAGTCCCAAGATCGGTGAAGGACTGCTGAAACACAATCTCATGATACCGAACATACGTTCTTAAACGTAAAAAAGTCGATAATATTAACGACGCGTTATGCGTTGTATAAGGCTTTTTTTCGATGGCGTTGCTGGTTCAACGTTCTCTAATTTAGTAAGCTCATCGGCAAAGTCGCTGCCGCTTTGAAACCGTTCATCAGGATTTTTGGACATTGAACGTAGGATGAGAGTGGCCAATGCATCCGGGACACCTGCGCCGCGAGGATCCGGAGGAGTCAGGTTCACATGGGCATGCAATAGATCATTTCGTTCTCCATAAAAAGGTGCGGCGCCTGCGGTTAGACGATATAGCGTCGCCCCGAGACAGTAGAGATCTGTCCGCTGGTCCACGGGATGGCCGAGAGCTTGCTCTGGTGCCAGAAACATAGGCGAACCAAAAACTCTTCCTTCCGGTGGTGGGGGTCCTTGGAGGTCATGAGCAAGACCAAAGTCGAATAAAATCGCCTGCCCATCATCAGTCAGCATGATGTTCGACGGCTTCACATCTCTGTGGATAATGTTGTTTTCGTGCACGTGGTCGAGAGCCATGCAAATCTGCCTAGTAATCGAAATACTTTCAGTAACGCTAAGACGTTTTTTTTCTTGAACAATTTGCCAAATTGTTCTTCCCGCTATAATTCCAATCTCCATATAGTGGGTGCCAGCGATCGTGCCAGCCTCGTCAACGTTTAAGACGTTCGGATGGTTGAGCCGTTTCATTAATCGGTGCTCTTGCTCGAATAACTCTCTAATTTCAGCACGCGCTTCTGCAAAAGGGGTAAGTATTTTTAGGCCGACTTCTTCAGTCCCACCTTTAATTTCTGCTCTGTAGACATGTGCGACTGTTCCGCGTCCGAGCAGACTGGTGATGTTGTAGGGGCCGAACTGGCGCCCGACCCATATGTCTGCATCTTCGCCGAACATCAAGATTCCTCTACCAACAGGTTACTTGTGTTCGAGGACAAGTCTGCTGACTCCCAAGGGCCTGATTTCGGAATTATTTTTGATTACGCTAATAATAAGGAAAAAACGGCTTGACAATTTCCTTACAGTCGCGCGCAGAGCTACGCGTTGCTCTGGCAACGATATGACATTAGACAAAAAATTAGGCATAGATTCTGACCTTCGAAAGTCGTTGAAATTGTTCATTGCGCCGGTCGTTCAATCATATTTATTCTAAGAAACCGCAGATCGTTAACGGTTACGTGCGCAAACGTCCTTAGCACTCCCAGAAATCTAAGAGATGGTGGTTTTGCTAACGGCGCAAGGATAAAAGCCCTCGATAATTAGATAGCTAGTATTTAAATTTTTAGTTGAAGGGTTGAACTGGTTTTACAGCTATTAAAACGCGACTATGGAGTTCGTGGATGACCGGCTTCTTTTCTCAGAGCTTCGTGAATTAGCTATTTCTGAAGGCCTAGACGATATCGGAATAGCATCTGTAGATCCTCTAATGGAGGCTCGCAGAGAGCTTGAAGACCGAAAACAACGAGGACTTCATGGTGGAATGCATTTCACTTACGGCAACCCTAAAAGGGCTACTTCTCCGGCTGATTTGATGGAAGGTGCCCAGTCTCTTGTTGTCGCTCTTCGTCGCTACGACGCTCCCTCAGACGTTACAAGGCCCGGGTTTGGCTCGATAGCTCATTATGTGGCTCGAGATGAATATGGTCAGCTACGCTCCGGGCTTGAAGCGGTTGCGTCCTTCTTGCATGCTCAAGGTTCAGCAGCTGAGGTGGTGTTCGATGATAATCGATTAGTCGACCGAGCAATAGCTGTTCGGGCTGGGCTCGGTTGGATCGGCAAAAATAGTATGCTGCTCAATCCTGAACTGGGTTCTTGGACGGTAATTGGCTCAGTGGTTACTGATCGACTGATAATAGTCGAAAGCCAAGGTCACAGCGACGGCTGTGGAGATTGCAGCCGTTGTCAAGTCGAATGCCCAACAGGCGCTCTCGATGAAGAAGGGGTGTTGGATGCGAATAAATGTTTGGCTTGGCTAGTTCAAGCACAAGGAATTTTCCCAGTTGAATTTCGTGTTGCATTAGGCAACCGTCTATACGGCTGCGATGACTGTCAAACGGTATGTCCGGTGAACGATGGGAAAGAGACAGTTCGAATTCAAGCTAGTAATCGAAGCCGAACAGTTGAATTGGTTAAGCTACTACAGTCCACAGATGAAGCTCTTATGAAAAAATATGAACACTGGTATATTCCACGTCGCAGAGCAGAATACCTTCGAAGGAATGCATTAGTGGTCCTCGCTAATGTAGCTAATGGTGCAGATTCTGCTGTTCAGTCGGTCGTCTTTAGCGCTCTCAAGTCAGACTCTGCAATGGTTCGTGCGCATGCTGTTTGGGCTGCTCGTCAACTGGACTTAACTCACTTGTTCTTGCAAATCGGCTACGAATCTCTGACTAGAGATGATTCGAATGGCTGGGTGCGTAAGGAATTGGAAATGATGGAATCGGCGTGAAACGTCACTTACTAGTAACGAACGATTTCCCCCCTAAAGTAGGCGGGATTCAGAATTACTTATGGGAACTTTGGCGCAGGCTTCCTTCAGACCAATTTGCTGTAATGACTACTCCGCATCCAGAAGCAGCGCAATGGGACCTGACCCAACCCTACAAAATAGTAAGAGATAAGAATAAAGTTCTCTTGCCTCATCCTCGCTTAGCTCAGCGAATCAGAGAGGAAGCTGCAGCTATGGAGGCCGAACTGGTCGTGCTAGACCCGGCGTTGCCTTTAGGTCATTTGGGTCCATCTCTTGGACTGCCTTATGCGGTCGTGCTCCATGGCGCAGAAATCACTGTTCCCGGGCGGCTACCAGTTAGCCGGCACCTTCTAGGTCGGGTATTGAGAAAGTCAGAGTTCGTTTTGTCAGCCGGTGGATATGCTGCCAAAGAGGGTGAACTTGCTGCAAGGACATCGTTGACGGTTAAGGAAATCCCTCCGGGAGTTGATACCGAAAGATTTAAACCGCTTAGCTCAGTGGAAAGAAAGTCCACTCGTGACCAATATGGGCTGCACTCAGGGCCGCTAATTCTTGCGGTAAGTAGGCTAGTTCCTCGGAAGGGATTCGACCGATTGATTCGTGCGGTTGACCTTGTCAGGGCTGATGTGCCAGACGTCCAGCTCGCGATAGGCGGTAGTGGTCGTGATCATAAAAGACTAAGAAGCATTAGCAAAAAACTAGGATTGCCCGTTGCTTTCCTAGGTCGAGTTGATGATTCAGACTTACCCGCAACATTTGGAATGAGCGACCTCTTCGTAATGCCTTGCCGGAATCGTTGGGCTGGACTCGAACAAGAAGGTTTCGGCATTGTCTTCGTTGAAGCAGCGGCCAGCGGGGTCCCGCAGATTGCAGGTAGATCTGGTGGAGCTCACGAAGCTGTAGAAGATGAACTATCAGGCTTAATCATTGATGATCCTACAGATGAGCACCAACTTGCTGAAATGGTAACTTCTCTACTTCGAGACCCTAGTAAGCGGCGCTCTATGGCTAGCTATGGGAGGAAAAGATCAGAGTCACTATTCTCTTATGATGTCTTAGCAGAACAGTTAGAGATAGCACTTAGTTGAGAAACCTAAGTTTAAGCAGTTCAAAATCATTGAAAGAGGGGAGAATCTGACCTGATATGGATAGAGACGCTTTAACCAATGGCGAGAGTGAGGGGCTTTGGATCATCGCTCTTGCATGGCAGTCCACTGTTGCCTTGATCCCATTCCTTCTAGTTGGACTGATCAATGTCGACCGTTTTGGCATTTTCGTTGTTGTTATTTCCTGCAGCTATTTTTTTATTGGCCTCAGTTGTTTACTAAGCGCTTTATTGATCGGGTTAAGTCGAAGCAAATTTGAAATTGTGAATGTGGGAAACTTATTTTTACTTCAAGGATCAGCACCGAAGCCTGTCCAAAAAATTTTCTTGGCCTCGCTTTTTTTCCAAAGTTTATCAGTGGTCGTAGTGGCGGCTATGCGACCATATTCAATGCTTGCTTTTGGTGTGTTAGCCCCAACCCTAGTAATTGGCCTTTTGGCACTCTGGGGAGCCAAGCATGGAAAATTTCCTAGTCGAGATGACTCGATGCATTAACAGAACCATGGTTAGATGGTAATGCCTCGGATGCGTAGGAGCCGGTAATGGTTGATGAACTAAAAGTCGCTCGGACAATAGACGCAAGTCCGTCACAATGCCATGATCTCGTAGCGGACATAGAGAGCTATGCGCTATGGGTGAACGATTTACGGGAAGTAAACATTATTTCTAGAGATGCTCAAGACCGGCCTAATGAGGTGGCATTTCGAGCTGCGGCTATGGGTCGTAGCGCTACCTATACGCTTGCTTACGACCATTCTGAATCTCCCAACGTAATTAGTTGGCATCTCCTGAGCGGCGACATAGTAAAAAAACTTGATGGCTGTTATCGCTTTCTCCCGCTAGATGATGACGAAGGAAAAACTCAAGTTGTCTATGAATTGGCAGTAGAACTCGCTATCCCACTTCCAGGTTTTGTAAAACGTAGAGCAGAAGGCAGAATCATGCATGCAGCGCTTGATGACCTTCAAGCGCGGCTGGAGAAATAAGCTAACTTAGAACAAGCCGGTGGAATAGATGTTTACTGAGGCGAGACGCCGGTACCCTCATTAAAGTGGAATTCAGACGCATAAACAATCTCCCACCATACGTGTTCACGATCATAGATTCATTAAAGGTCGAACGAAGACGAGCCGGAGAAGATGTAATCGATTTAGGTTTTGGGAATCCTGATATCCCTTCTCCGGAGCGTGCGGTAGCTAAATTAGGTGAGGCAGCTGAGAACGAAAGAAATCATCGTTATTCTGCAAGCAGAGGCATCCCTAAACTTCGTCAGGCAGTAGCCGATCTTTATAAACGTAACTGGAATGTTGACTTAGACCCTGAGACCGAAGTGATAAACACCATCGGTGCTAAGGAAGGTTTTTCGCATTTAATGTGGACACTTTTGGGGCCAGGAGACGCTTGTCTGGTGCCTGCGCCCTCGTACCCGATTCACATATTTGGTCCGTTGTTCGCCGGTGCTGATGTTCGAGAGGTTCCCCTAGCAACTGGAGAAGATTTTTTCGACAACTTGGTAGAGCGTTTTGAGTATTCATGGCCGCGCCCAAGGGTCATCGTCCTTTCGTTTCCTCACAATCCGACGACGACATGTGTCGACCTTCCGTTTATGCAACGGATTGTAGATTTCGCCAAAGAGCGAGAAGTGATACTAGTTCATGATTTCGCCTATGCCGGTATAGGGTTTGATGGGTATAAGCCTCCTTCGATTTTGGAAGCTGACGGAGCTAAAGATGTGGCCGTTGAATTTTATAGCTTGACAAAAACGTTCTCGATGCCTGGCTGGCGAGTAGCGTTTTGTGTTGGAAACCCTGAAGTGATAGCTGCTCTAGCGAAGCTTAAAAGTTATCTTGACTATGGAACTTTCCAACCGATACAAATAGCTGCGACAGTCGTGATGAACGAAGAACGAGATTTTCCAAACCAAGTTTTAAATGTGTATCAGTCTCGTCGGGATACGTTGGTTCGGGGCCTTAATCGTTTAGGTTGGAAGGTAGATGCTCCTAAGGGCACGATGTTTCTGTGGGCTCCTATACCTGACCCCTATATAGCAATGGGGTCAGTAGATTTCTGCAAGCACGTTCTAAATTCTTCTAATGTAGCCCTCTCTCCCGGGGTGGGTTTTGGTCCAGGAGGAGAAGGGTATGTGAGATTCGCTCTAGTGGAGAATGAGCAAAGAATCCGTCAAGCTATGACTCAGATAGCGGGTGGGTTAGAACTGCTTAAAAAATAAAGTTTTTAGAGAATGTTATCAAAACTATTAACGAGAATTATTAGCTCGCCCAGGCACGGGATCTCTCGATCGCTCTTTTCCACTTTTCGTGGAGTTCAGCAGCT
Source organism: Acidimicrobiaceae bacterium (assembly GCA_905182565.1). Classification (GTDB taxonomy): domain Bacteria; phylum Actinomycetota; class Acidimicrobiia; order Acidimicrobiales; family Poriferisodalaceae; genus UBA9040. The sequence continues at coordinate 75,381 of CAJJCB010000024.1, forward strand.
TCTGCTGCCGGTTGTTGCGGCAAAAACTCTTGACCTAATGTCCAAGCGTCTTGTACCTCGCTGACGTTAGACCAAACACCTTCTGCTAGGCCTGCAAGCATGGCAGCGCCAAGAGCCGTTGCCTCAGTAACTCCTGAGCGCTGAACCGGAACACTGAGTTGGTCTGCTTGGATTTGTAGAAGTAAATCAGATACTGATGCTCCTCCGTCTACGCGTAATGCTTTGATTTCGTAGTTAGCGGAAGTGGTCATTGCGTCAATAACATCTCGCGTCTGGAGCGCAATAGCTTGAAGCGTAGCTAGCGCTATTTCTGCTCGGCCGGTTCCACTTGTAAGCCCTAGTAGCGTTCCGCGAGCCGTGGGGTCCCACCACGGACTGCCAAGTCCTGCGAATGCTGGAACAAAAAAAACTTCACCGTTCGAGTCTGCAGACTCAGCTAATAGAGAAATATCTGATGCTTGTTCTATGATTTGCAAACCGTCTCGTAACCACTGTATTGCTGCCCCAGTCGCAAAAATTGCTCCCTCCAATGCGAAGATAGGGCCATCGCCTAAGTCCCAAGCAATGGTGTTCAATAGACCATCAATAGGTTTCGGACAAACTTCGCCGACGTTCATTAATACAAAAGAACCGGTGCCGTAGGTGTTTTTGGTCATTCCGGGTTCTAGGCATGCCTGGCCAAAGAGAGCTGATTGCTGGTCGCCGGCGACACCGCTTATTGGAATTCCCGGGCCAAATGCGGTCGAATCTGCTGTTGTTCCGAGACGTCCCGAGGAAGGAAGGACATCGGGCAACGTAGATTGAGGTATTTTGAACAGTTCGCAAAGTTGGTCAGACCAGCAGCTTCGAGATATGTCGAACAACATTGTTCGTGACGCATTGCTTGGATCGGTGGCATGTACCGACCCACCGGTTAGCTGCCATATGAGCCAAGAGTCGATAGTCCCAAAAGCTAAATCTGCCGATAGTTGAACGCCCCCGGATTCGAGAAACCATTCAAACTTAGTTGCACTAAAGTACGGGTCAAGGACAAGACCTGTTGCGTTTCTCACTAGACCCAGATGGCCTTGCTGCTCTAGCTCGATGCAGCGCTTCGTGGTTCTCCTGTCCTGCCAAACAATCGCCGGGGCCAAAGGTAAACCACTAGCTCTGCTCCAAGCCACGGCCGTTTCGCGCTGGTTAGCGATACCGATACAAGCAATTGGTTCACTCAGAGTCTTAGCAAGCTCTTTTATCGTGTCTTGAACAGCAACCCATATTTCTGTGGGGTCATGTTCCACCCACCCAGGAAACGGATAGTGCTGGGTGAATTCTTTGTAGGCAAGCCCGACTTGAATTCCATTTTCGTTTAGAGCAAACGTTCGAACTCCGGTTGTGCCGGCGTCAATAGAAATGATTACAGCCATGTGTGCACCTTACCGTTACCTCTACTTTTCTCGAAGCGTTCTAGCCCTGAGAATTCCCCTAAGCCTCTGATGGTTGTATGTTCGGGAACGTGCGAATCGTTGTAGCGGGTGCGGGTGAAGTGGGTTCTTACGTCGCCGAGCGTTTAAGTCGAGAAGGTAATGAGGTCGTTGTTATCGATCTAAGTCGAGAACAGCTAGAACCCTTAGAGAAGCTCGACATAATGACGGTGACTGGAAATGCAACCAATCCAACGACGTTGAAGGAAGCCGGTGTCGATAAGGCCGAAGTTATGGTGGCTGTGACTGATAGCGACCAGGCTAATTTGCTCGTGTGTCTTCAGGCTCGTCAAGCGCGAGACGATCAGTCGTTGTCGACTATCGCTCGGATTGCAGACAGAGAGCTTAGGGGCCCTGATGGTCGACAGTTACGAGAGACCATGGGCGTTGACTTGGTCCTCGACCCTGATGAACAAACAGCTGGAGCCATTCATGAGTTGCTTGTTTATCAAGGAGCTTCTGATATTTATGAGATGGCTGGCGGTGAAATACTTTTAGTTGGCGCCCGGTTGGGAGACGATGCTCCGGTAGTCGGTAGGTCTATGCAAGAAATAGGCGCGGATTATGAGCCTGAATGGGACTTCATATTTGGAGAGATTATTCGTAACGGTGTAAGCGAGGTGGTTCGAGATGATACTCGGCTTCTGGCTCATGATCTGTTACGTGTTGTTTGTCGTCGAAAAGGTCGCAGAGAACTGATGGAGATACTCGGTCTACACCGAGCGGAACTCCGAAGAGTGATGTTGCTCGGGGGTGGTCGCACAGCTGAACTTCTTGCCATTCGCCTGGTCGATCGAGGCGTAGAAGTAGTGATAGTCGAGAGAGACCCGAACCGTACAAAGGTGCTTTCCGAAAAACTTTTTGGAGCATTGGTTTTGCAAGGAGACATCACTGATACTGATTTCTTGCAGAGCGAAGATGTAGGAAATTTTGATGCCGTAGTTGCAGCAACGGGCGAAGATGATGCAAACGTTCTTGCATGTCTATATGCCAAATCTCAAGGCGCTGCGGAGACAATCGCCGTTGTGCACCGTTTGAGTCTTTTAAGCCTGCTCGAAGAAGTTGGAATTGATGCAGCGTTATCACCTCGTACAGCAAGCGCTAATAGTGTTTTGCGATATGTGCGCGGAGACGTGACAGCCGTTGCAACTTTCCTTGAAGGCGATGTAGAGGTCGTTGAGTTCGAAGTTGCCCCAGGAGCCCCGGCAGACGGGACCGCTGTTCGGGATCTTGGATTGCCGACTCAAGCCCTTCTAGCTGCGATAGTTCGCGATGGTAACGCCCATATAGCTCGTGGGCGTAGTGTGCTGAGAACGCGCGATCATGTCATCGTGTTCGCAAAACCAAATATGGTGGATGAGGTCAAGCGGGCTTTCGGGTGACGCCAAGGCCGTCTAGAGGTGGACCGAGCCTCGGACGATTGAAGATCCGAATAACTAAGAGTCTGCATGTTGTCAAGTTGGCAGTGAGAGGTTACTCAAACGGCCGGGTTGAATCGGTTGGGGCGGTAACGGTTGGGACAGTGGCGTTGTGTGTTTGGCCTATGTTCATGGTGTGTGCTCTGTTCGATAGCGCCCGTGGAGGAAGCGTTTGGCTAGAGCTTTCAGTCGTTGGCACTACCTCAGCAGTTATCGGCTTGTTTATTTTAAGATATGCGCGCGTTCCTAAATATCTAAGCACAGCGCGACTGTTTCGAGCATTAGCATCGGGAACTTTAGCTTCGCTAGGAATCGTAATGGTTGGCCTATTGGCGACTGGAGCTACTGGAAGCATCACTCTGGCCCTTGTTGAGGCTGCGTCGACGATTACAGGTACTAACGCGAGCACGATTGATATTTCTAAGATTGAGCCGGGAGTCATGCTTCTACGCGCCCTTGGGCAGTGGATCGCCGGTGCTGCTCTCATCGTTATCTTAGTACGCGTTTTGCCGCATCTAGGAGTTGGTGGGCTCGATGCAGATGGCGGAGTGGCGACTCGTTCTGCCCGACGTTTGTCACCTAAAAGCAGTGGCACTGTTTTCAGGCTATTGCTCCTATATGTCATGTTGACAGCGTTAATAGGAGTGGGCTACGCAGCAGCCGGCATGCCGTTAGTTGATAGTGCGATGCACGCGTTAACGACTATCTCTACTGGCGGTTTTTCGACTCAGCTCGGTTCGATTGGCGCCTATCAATCAGGACCAATCGAATGGGTGGCTGTCGGTGGAATGTTTATTGCTGGGATCAGTCTGCCGCTTATTTTCTTAGCTATACGGCGTAAAGACCCAAAGCGATTTTGGAGAAGCTATGAATTTCGTTTTTATTCATTAGTTGTACTTGCTGCCGCCTCGTTCGTCGCTATTTTTGCTAGGCAACCATTGACGCTAGACATTGTTAGATCCTCGTTGTTTAAAGTCACTTCTGCCGCTTCGACGACAGGCTATATCGATAGTGCGAGCGATCTGACATCTGCCGGCGGACAGTCGCTGGTCATCATTGTGATGTTGATCGGTGGCATGTCAGCGTCAATGACTGGGGGCTTCAAGGTGATGCGTCTTTTGGCCATTAGCTCTTATATCGGTCGTGAGCTGAAGCGTGTGATTCACCCGACTGCAGTTCTACCTATTCGTGTTGGTCATTCGTCGATTGGGCAAACGGCGTTTTCTAGAATAGTAGGCGAAATTTTTTTGTCGCTCTTGGTTCTGATTCCAGGAGCGTTGATACTGACTAACGGTGGTCTAGATTTGGAGGGCGCTTTTTCTTTTGCACTTTCATGTCTTTCTAATTTTGGCCCGGCTTTTGGCGGTGCAGCCCAGATCAACCATTTAAGTGAATTGTCGGGTATTGGGCAGATTTTTTCAGCGGGCCTAATGGTTGTTGGCCGAATATCCATAACACCGGTATTAGTGGTTTTGGCATTCATTACCGAGCCACTGGCCAGAACATTAAGGCGTAAATCATTTGGCCGTAGAAAAATGGCAGTCCGATGAAAAAAATTAAAGGGACCCCCTTGAGAGTCTCTGGCTCTGCGTTGGTCGCCATCTCATTAGGAATGTTTGCCTCTTCGGGAGTTGCTTTAGCAGATGGGGGCGGTGGGGCTTCAGGTCTATTGGTCTCGGCCCTTTTAACTTTATCGATAGGTACCATCATGTTTGGTGCTTCTTCGGTATCTGATCGAGCTGATACCCCGGTTGCTCTTGCCTCTGTTGCGTGGAGCTGGCTTGCTGTTTCGATAGCTGGTGCTTTGCCTTTCTTGATGACCGGGTCAATCCCATGGGCTCATTTTGATGATGCTCTATTCGAGTCAATATCGGGATTTACGTGCACCGGCTCAACGATTTTTTCCGATATTGAGGCTGTGCCTCGAGGAGTCCTGTTCTTTCGAAGCATGATTCAGTGGTTTGGTGGGATGGGTTTAATTGTCCTAGCGGTAGCTGTATTACCAGCCTTAAAAATTGGAGGTCTGGAGCTAATAGCCAACGAAGCCCCTGGGCCAACGGCTGACCGGTTAACACCGAAAGTTACTGACACTGCGCGCCGTCTATGGTTACTATATGGCGGAATAACGCTAGCTATGATTGCTGCCCTTATGGTCGTAGGTTTATCGCCCTACGATGCTGCTACTCATGCATTCACGACTGTTGCGACTGGGGGCTTTTCTCCCTATAACGCGTCGATCGCTCATTTCGATTCCTTGCTAGTCGAATTCATTATCATCGCAGGCATGATTTTCTGCGGCGCTAACTTTTCGCTGCATTGGTATGCCTTCAAAAACGGCCCAAAAGCGTACCATCGGGTGAGTGAGCTGCGTTGGTACTTGGGGTTGATTGTTGGGTCAACATTTATTTTAATATGGTTAAATTTTGGGAATCTCTCATTAGGTAGAAATATTCGAGAGTCATTTTTTTATACTGTTTCATTAGGAACCAGCACTGGCTTTGGGACTAGTGATTTTACTATTTGGGCGCCTGCCGCTCAGGTAGTCCTCCTGACATTAATGATCGTTGGCGGTATGACCGGGTCGACTGCCGGGGGCATGAAAATATTGCGTCTCCAAATTTTGGTGCGCTATTCTTTTCGCGAAATCGTTAGAGCGCGCCACCCCAAGGCCGTAGTTCCTATTCGTATGGGAGCGGTATCAATAGATGAGCAAATTGCTGCGAAAGCGGTCGGTTTCATATTGTTGTATATGGGGTTAATCGTGCTTGGAGGGTTAACGCTGGCAGGTTTGGGTGTTGAACCTGTTACTGCATTCTCGGGAGCGGTTTCAGCGATCGGAAATGCCGGCCCGGGGTTGGGAGAGGCAGGACCGGTAAGTGACTTTTTGGTATTTCCTCGGCTCGGACGCGTAATCATAATGTTTTTAATGATGTTTGGCCGTCTTGAGGTTTTCCCAATGATGCTTATGTTTGTGGCATTCGCCCGAGCAGTATCGAGATCTCGCCATACGATTCGGCAATAATTTTGGTTGCAATAATGTTGAGTAACTTATAAATTTTTATTCTGGGCGCGCAATGGGGCGAAATCATCTGCTGTTAGCGGCTGAACGAAGCCGTCAGAAGCTTTTTCGGCGATAATGCCTCGACTATCCGGGAGCTGCTGAGCGACACCATCTAAAAGGAAGAGGATGCCTTGAGCATCGGTTACTAACCCGAGGCCAGTGAAAACTAGTTGAGCTGTGGCTCTAATTCGTTGAGCACCCTGAAGAGCAAAAAAATTGGCATTTAGATGAATGGCAACGATGTTGTTTCGTGAGACTTGAACATTGACTATCTCGGTGCCTTCAGGTATCGCTGACTCTAGTCCAGTTGCCGCTTCTGAAGAGGAGGGGCCAATTAGCAGATTGTTAAGTGGGGCTTCTAAAAATACTGGAGAAAGTAGACGCCGTTTTACCTCAACTATCTGACTATCCAATAGGAAATAAACCGGATGAATAGTCGTGCCGACGTCTAACTCAAGTGAATCATCAGGGTTAAGGTCTGCTGGGAGTCGCCCTCCGTCAGGGAAAACATCCTCAGGAACTTCTAAAACGTTTGGGGTTTCATTTGAAGAGAGGCCACAGGCTGGGAGGGCGAAAAGAATAAAGACAACCGCGTTCAGTATTAGAAGCTTAGATTTACTCATTTTCTTCCAACCATCGGCAGGTCAATTGTGAAGCGAGCTCCGCGGTGTCCGTCCTTACGATTTCCTGCTTTCGCTGAGCCTCCGTGCCGTCGTGTGTGCTCATCGACTAGAGCAAGCCCCAGGCCTGCGCCCCCGCCTGTACCTCGGTTTTTTGCTGCGTTTCCGCGAGTGAAGGCTTGAAAGATGAGTTCTCGCTCGGAAGGAGATACCCCGGGTCCCGCATCCTCGACGGATACGTACACCCTGCCTTCTGACTGAGTTATCTCTATCAAGGTGGCTCCGTTCGCATATTTTTCTGCGTTGCGGAGCAGATTATCGAACACTTGAGCTAGCCGGCGTTTATCTCCGATCACTAGAGCGTTGTTCGCTCCATCGAGAATACTTATAGGTGGCTGTTTTTCGAACATTGCTACGGTGGCTTCAACCAGTTCCGTCATGTTGACTAGGTCAGATGGGATAGACCCTGAATTGGATCTTGCTAAGTCAAGGAGGTCTTGGACTAGTTTTTCAAACCTATCTACATCACCAGCGAGGAGGTCAAGGGCTTGTGAGGCACGCTCGGGGAGTTCGATGCGTCGACTTTGCATCACTTCGATAGACGCTCTGAGAGTCATGAGTGGTGAACGAAGCTCATGGCTAACGTCGGACGCAAATCGAGCATCTTTCGCTATGCGTTGTTCCATAGTCGCAGCCATGTCGTTGAATGACCTGATAATTGGCATAAGGTCTGGGTCGTCAGTTGTCTCAACTCTGGCCGCGAATTGTCCGTTCGCAAGGGCTTGCGCCACAGCGGATATATCGGTTAATGGGCTTAGAACTCTGCCGCTAGCCCACAAGCCGGCTGAAGCACCGATTAAGACGGTTGCTATGGCACCTAAAATAAGTATTAAGCCGAGACTTTCCAGAGTATTTTCGATCTCTGAAAGTGGCGTAATCTCGAAATAAGCAACATCAGTTAAGGTCGAAATTTGGCTTGGGCGCAGCCTGAGACCAACGGCTAGCTGTGATTCTCCTTCTAGGCGATAGCGCATTTGTCTTGCTGTCGAAGCATTTTTTACTTCATCGATTAAGAGAGTCGGAAGGTCGCTTGGAGCTAAAGAAAGAGAAACCCACGTGTTTTCACTGGTTCTAAGGATTGACCTACTGCCGCTTAAGCTTGGTAACGATTCAAGGAGTAGAGCGAAGTCGGGATCCTCTGCTCTGAGAGCCCCTTGGACTTGTCTTGCATTAGCAAAAAATTGTTCCTGTGAGGAGGTTTCTCGTTGCCGCAGCATTGACTCTCGAGATAAGCCGTAGGTGATTATCACTAGGAAAAGAGCTGCAATGATTGCGCCTAGAGTAAAGGCTCCAATGATGCGCGCTCGAAGAGGTAATCTCCTATGCCAAAGTCTTGATCTGTTTTTCATTCAGGCGAGTTATTCTTCAAATGGTGTCCTCGCTTATGAGACGCTAACGGGGTCTTCGGTTTAGCTACATGATCTTTTGGTAACTGATCAATAAAAGTAGTTCACGATAGTACACGAGAACTAACTGAGAGCGGATTGGTCTACTTAGTGTTGAAGCTTGTAGCCCATCCCTCTGACTGTCACTACGTACTGTGGGCTAGCTGCATCTACTTCTATTTTTGTCCGCAGGCGGCGTACATGAACGTCAACTAGTCTCCCATCGCCGAAGTAGCCATAGCCCCAAACTTTTTCCAGAAGATATTCTCTGCTGCGAACTTTATTGGGGTTTTCGGCGAGCTCGTAAAGAAGGTGAAACTCAGTCCGTGTTAGGTGAATTTTTTTGTCTCCTAAAGAAACCACTCCTTCGTCACGATTAAGTTCAAGGTCTCCAACTCTTAGCAGCGGTTCGTTCGTGGAGTCTGATCTCGAGCGCCTCAATAAAGCTCTAATTCGCGCAGATAGTTCTTTAGGAGCGAATGGTTTAGTTAAGTAATCGTCAGCACCTGCTTCGAGCCCGGCAACTATGTCGTGAGTATCGTCACGTGCTGTGACCATGATAATCGGAACGTCGCTTATGCTTCGAATTTCTCTGCAAAGTTCGAAGCCATCAATTCCCGGCAACATGATGTCTATGAGAACTAAATCAATTGTTTCTTTATGGAATTCTGCTAGAGCGACTTCGCCGGAGTCTGCTTTAACAACCTGCCAGCCTTCGTCTTCAAGAGCGAAGGTAAGGGCTGTAAGGATTCGTTCGTCGTCTTCAACCGCCAGGATTCTGATATTCACACTTTAAATTGTGCCTGATCTGAGACTCAATGCGTTAATGCATTAATGTTTTTTCTCTGCTTTGAGAATAGCTCTATTCAAGGTGGCCCATATCCCTGTTCCTGATGCGACGATTTTCTTTGAGTGGACATCGTAATTTGCTTGTCCTCCAGCTTCTTCAACGATGAGAACTCCAGCTTGTACATCCCAAGGATGAGGGCCTCTTTCGTAAAATGCGTCTAAGCGACCTGCTGCGGTCCAACAAAGATCCAGAGCGCAACAGCCAGATCGTCTAATATCTCTAACTTTTGGAACCAAGGAGACCAAGGTTTCTGATTGCTTTAGCCTTTCCTTGGAATCATAAGAAAAACCAGTTCCGAGTAAAGTCTGAGATAATAATGTTTCGTTGGTGACGGCAATGGGTTGTCCGTTGCAAAATGCTCCGCCACCGAGTCTGGCACTGTAGACATCGTTGAGCGCTGAGTCATGCACGACTCCAACTAAAGGTTTTCCCTCATACTCAACTGCGATAGAAACTGCATGGCTTGGAATCCCATACAAGTAGTTAACTGTGCCGTCTAACGGGTCGATGACCCAAATAAAACCAGACTTCCCCAGTAGCTGAGTTCCTTCCTCTCCAAGAATTCCGTCATCGGGTCTTTGAGATCTGAGAGCATCGACTATCAACTGTTCTGAGTCAGTATCAACCTGGGTGACCGGGTCAGTTGGAGTGGATTTCTTTGAGACGGCACCTAGAGAGCCTTGCTGGTGGCGATTTACAGCTTTGAGCGCAAGAGTCTTTGCCATGTCAAGAAGATCATCAAGCATCCGATCTTTATGTCTAATAGGTCCCACTTATTTCTTCTTTCTAGCAGACCGCGTTCGCGCAGAAGCTTGGTCACTCCATTCGGCCATAGCTCTCAGGACTAGCACTACTACGATCGCCACTCCTGGAGCAGCTACTAGCGAGCCGATGACGCCGCCAAATAGCAGCCACAACTCATTTTCTGGTTCGAATTGCAGACTTGTCAGCGAAAATCCCATAAGTCCTCCGCAGGACGATGCAACTATTATTGCCAGGAATGCGAATATTCTCGCTCTAACGGAAGGCAGAGCTGTCGGCGCTGCGAACTCATCTAAGTTCACAAAGTCTTGCGGGATGGAATCAGACTCCATATGTTTCACCCTATGTGAATGCTTCCCAAAGTGCACCAACTAGTGGCAGACTAGTGATGTGCGAAATTGGTCTGTCGGCGGAGGAATGCTTTTTCAAGGGGACAACATATTGATGGTCAATAATTCGCGTAGAGGTGGGCGAACGGACTGGAGTACTCCCGGAGGAGTTATTGATGAAGGCGAAACAGTTATAGAAGGCCTTACTCGAGAGGTTCGTGAAGAAACTGGATTGGCCGTCACGGGCTGGAGTGGTTTGGCTTATACAGTTCGCGTGAAGGCTCCAGATATGGACTGGGATCTTAAAGTCGAGGTTCATTTGGCCAACGGGCACGAAGGCCAGATTGTGTTAGATGACCCAGATGGAATTGTTATTGGGGCCGAGTGGGTTCATCTAAAAGATTTACCGGGGCTGCTTAATGGACAGCACCCTTGGCTATCAGAGCCACTCCTAGAATTCCTCGATAAACAAGTCGAACCCGGTCACGCGTTCTCCTACAGCGTGAGCGGAAGAGATATAAACAACCTAGATGTTCAACGACTCTGAACTGAGCTTCGCAACGGGCGAAGCTGAAGAAGCGTTGCCGATTTTACACGTCGACATGGACGCTTTCTATGTAGAGGTAGAAAGGCGACGCAACCCCTCATTGGTCGGTAAGCCCTTAGTCGTCGGCGGTACCAGCGTGCGCGGTGTCGTTGCGTCAGCTAGCTACGAAGCTCGCTTAAAGGGAGTGCGGTCGGCGATGTCGAGCGTTCAAGCGAAACGACTTTGCCCTGAAGCGATTTTTGTGAGTTCAGATTTTTCCACATACGTCGAAGCGTCTAAAGAAATCCATGAAGTCTTTTTTTCCATAACGCCATTCGTCGAGACCATTTCTCTCGACGAAGCTTTCCTAGATGTGCGGCATGCCCTCAGGTTGTTTGGATCTTCGGAGAGCATTGCTTGGCGAATTAAAAATGATGTTTGGGAGACTGTGGGTTTAGATTGTTCGGTTGGAGTAGCAAACTCCAAGCTCTTGGCGAAACTGGCCTCGGTAGCAGCTAAGCCGCAGATAACAGAATCGGGTGTGTCAGCTGGCTTGGGTGTCAAAATCGTAAGAGAAGCAGATGAGAGATCTTTTTTACATGCTCACCCTGTTCGTTCTCTTTGGGGTGTTGGAGCCGCTACATTTGCAAAGTTGGAATCTTTGGGCGTCTCGTCGATAGGGGATCTAGCTCAAGTTCCAGTGTCTTCTTTGGTGTCCGTTCTTGGAGTAGCTCACGGTAAACATCTAGCGATGCTGTCCAAAGGTGACGATTCGCGCTCAGTTGAGATCAAACGGCCTACCAAATCGATTAGTCACGAGCGGACATTTGAGGTGGATATTCATCGATATGAAGTTCTCAAATCTGAAATAATAAGTCTAAGTGATGCTGTCGCAGCGCGATTGCGTTCCAAAGGTCTTGTAGGCAAGACCATTTCACTAAAGTTGCGGCTTTCCGATTTCTCTTTAGTTAGCCGCTCGATAAGCATCAAAGAAGGCACAGATCTATCTGGGCAAATAAGCGCAAAAGTGTTAGGTCTAATGGCCAAAGTGGACTTTAGCGATGGCGTTCGACTAATTGGTATTCGCATAACAGGTTTAGGAACCAAAGGACCCGAGCAGCTCGGGCTCGACTATGAGAGTTTTGATCAAACAGAGTCCAATCAATTAGCATTGAGCGTGACTGAGCAGAAAAAATTAGCAATAGCCGTAGATAAAATTCGTGCGCGTTTTGGCCAAAGCGCCATTAATCCCGGCGCTTCTGGAAAAAATTTTCGCGAACCTGGGCAACAGAGATGGGCTTGAGGTTTACCTTGGGCGAGGTTGCTCGTAGACTATAGATAGGACTACTGGAGAATTTCTCCGCGGAGGCTTATAGTGCCGCTTTCCGATGACGAACAGCGAATACTGCTCGAGATTGAGAAAGAGTTTTATGACTCGGACCCAAAATTGGCGCGAGAGGTCGGAGAGACCTCTTTGTATAAGCATTCGCTGCGAAACATAAAGTGGGCAGTTTGTATTGGGGTCTTCGGGTTAGTCGGAGTCGTGGCGTCATTGCAGATTCACTTCGCTGCAGCCTTCGCTTCTTTCTTGATCATGTTTGTTTGCACCGTGGTAGTTGAACGTAACTTAAGAAAAATGGGCAAAGCAGGTCTTAGAAAAGTTAGTGGTTCGGTAAAAAGTGGACAGGTTCGCCAGAATATGGGAGGACTGGGCGAAAAGATCCGTAACCGTCTGAAACGCGAGGGTTAATATCGTTTTTCAGTAGCGGCTCGATTCGCTCAGGTGACGTATGGAGATGGGCACGAGTTCGAACCAAGTCGCATTAGCAGTAGATATCGGGGGGACTAAACTTGCTACGGGTCTCGTTGATAAATCAGGAGAGTTACTTTGGTCCTCAGCGGCATTAACTCTGGTCTCGCGAAGCGCAGAAGATATCTATGGAACACTAAGCCGGCTTCTGGATAAGGCGCTCAAAGCTTCCGCACAGATGGGGGTCGTGCCTATTGTCGTGGGAGCTGGTTGTGGTGGGCCTATGGCTATGGGGGGAAAAGACGTTTCACCTTTGAACATTCCAAGCTGGCGAAAATTTCCTTTGAAGCAAAAGTTAGAAAGATCCTGTGGCTTAGAGGCATTCGTCGATAATGATGCTAAGGCCATTGCATTAGCTGAGCTTTGGGCAGGAGCGGCTAAGGGCACAAGAAATTTTATTGGGATGGTTGTCTCCACGGGTGTCGGTGGCGGTCTTGTGGTGGATGGCAAGCTTCTGGGCGGGGAAGCTGGCAATGCCGGACACATCGGTCACGTAGTAGTTGAACCAGACGGAGCAGATTGCGCCTGCGGAGCGAAGGGTTGTCTTGAGGCAGAGGTCTCAGGGCTCTCGATACAGCGACGTATTGGTATGCCTGCTGAATTTGCCTCTCTTGACGAGCGCAAAAGAGCCGGGTGCTTAACCGGTAGAGCGATCGCTTGCGCAGCTAACCTGTTGGATCTGAAGTTGGCTGTGATTGGAGGGTCTGTTGCTCTCGGGTTTGGGTCAGTTTTTTTTGCATCAGCTCAAAAAGAGTTAGACCGCTTAGCTTGTCTCGATTTTTCACTTGGAAGTAAGGTAGTTCCGGTTGCATTAGGTGAGAAGGCGCCGTTGGTAGGAGCCGCAGCCGTGGGCTTTTCGGGCCTTGATATCGCCACGTTAGGGGATTGATGTGGTTATGGTGGAAGCGTGGCAACGTGGCTTAGACGCAGGGCAGGAAGTAAAGTCACTTTCATGCTGAAAATCGCTTGGAACGTTAGCTTTCGACCGTGGTTGTGGGCTGCTGCAGCGAAAACTGTATTAAGGGCTGCCCCGAACGGCTGGTACCGCACTTGGCCTTTCCTTCCTGTCCCTGATCCCGATTATCTGAAATTTCGATTGCTCACGATGTATGGCTCGGATGGCGAGGAGCCCGCCGAGATCAATCATAAAGATGTAATTCTTTGGCTTGAATGGTGCCGGCAGTGGCCGGCAATAGCGTCGTAAATATGAGTTGGCGTTCTTTGCTGTCGGAAAGAACGCTGTTGCTAAATGTAACTTTTCAACCTCTATCGATTATTTCGGTGCGGCGCGCTGTGCTGCTTGTTCTTGCCGGAAAAGCTGAAACGTTGAATTGCTCTGACGAGGTGCTGCGTTCGGAAAGTTTAGAGATACAGGTACCGTCAGTTGTTCGATTGAATTATTATGTTAGAGCCCCATTTCGCAACCGGGCACCATTGCACAGAAAAGCGCTTTTCGCTCGGGACTTCTATTTGTGCCAGTACTGCGGCGAGAGAGCGGACTGTATCGATCATGTCCTCCCGGTGAGCAAAGGAGGGCGAAACACGTGGGAAAACATGGTGGCGTGTTGTCGGCCGTGTAATGCAGCCAAAGCTGACTTGTTGCTTGAAAATAGTAGATTTAAGCTTAGGAGAGCTCCTTACGCGCCACAGCCTTTAGCTGTTGCGGTTGCAATGAAAGCAGATGTTCCATTGGATTGGGAATGTTATCTCCCCGCTGCGCTTACGTTAACGGCGTGATTGTAAATGCAAAAATGGACTATTGAACAATGGCACGCAGGAGCTCAATTTTTGCACTCGCGACCAATGTCGGTAGATGGAATACGTCGAATATCTATTCTCTCATTTCCTAGCCCTACTTTAGTTCTGGGATCAACGAGCGCTGGTCTTCCAAAGAGCATGGCTGACAAAAATTTTGATGTTGTTCGCCGTGCGAGCGGCGGTGGCAAAGTATGGCTAGATCCGATCGAGTCGAGGTGGATAGATGTCACGATTCCCTCAACGGATCCGTTGTGGGAATCAGATTTACGTAAATCATTTTTGTGGTTAGGGCATCGTTTGAAGAAAGCTTTCAATAGCCAGAGCATTTTCCCTTTAGTCCACGAAGAGCCGTTAGACCTTGGAGGAGACCCTGAGTGGTGTTTCTCGAAGGTCGGAGCAGGCGAATTAAGTTTCCAAGGTAAAAAAATATTGGGTATTTCCCAAAGACGTTCTCGTTTAGCTGCACGATTCCAATGTGTGTGGTATCGAACTTTTAACTCAGGGCCCTTTGTTGGGCTAGATCTGCCAGGAATCGGGTCCTCCGACGCTGGTTTCGGCGTTGATTCGGATTCTCTTTTCCAAGCGGTGCTGACTTCGATTCAGAAATCTTGAGGACCATGATCACGTTAAAAATATTACTGGTCGTGATGTTTTCGTAAAATAAGTTCAACATCAGCATCGAAATTCACGCTTTGTGAGAAAAATGTCCCAATATGATTGCTAGGTGGGTTAAATAGTCATAAAGTGGGGGATTGTGGTGCAAAAGGGAGACATGGGTACTTGTGACCCCTGTTGGTACGTGGCAAATAACAAAATTCTTGATGTTGGAGTCTAAAAAGCGTGGATGAACTGTTTGTTGGCCAATTCGAGCATTCGCTTGATGTCAAAGGCCGCATTGTTCTGCCCGCATCTTTTAGAGGGGCATTTGAGCAATCGGGCTACTTGACAAAAGGTAGCGAAGGCTGTCTTGCCTTGATGACGCCAACGCAGTTTCGAGAGTTGGCATTAGAAATGTCGACAAGGTCTAAAGAAGGCGATATCAGACATCGTGCAGCTAAACGGTCCTTTGGGGCTGGAGCAGCGAGAGTGCTGCCTGACAAACAAGGTCGAATCGCCATTCCGGAAGAGCTAAGAGAATTCGCACAGCTGCAAAGAGATTGTGTAGTTGTCGGCTCGATAGATGAAGTCGAGTTATGGTCTGCGCAACGCTGGACCCAGATAAACGAAACTGGCGACTCTCTTCTTGAATCTCCTGACAGTTTTTCGAGACCCTTGGCTGAGGAAGCGGGTGACGTCTCGTGACGGAGCGAGATTCGGTGCCGGTTGACTTTGAACACGCTCCAGTGATGCTGCAAGAAGTTTTGGAAACCTTCGAGACCATTGGCGGAGGATTGCTCGTAGACGCAACAGTCGGAGGAGCTGGACATTCGTTAGCGCTTCTTGAACAGCAGGTAGATCGGCAAATCCTTGGCATTGATCGCGATGAAACAGCGGTTATGGTTGCTCGGGAACGGCTCGAAAAATATTCAAATCGGGCCAAAGTAGTGCACGCAACCTTCGACCAAATCGGGGCACTAGTCGATGATTCTCAACAGCCACTAGCCGGAGCAATTTTTGACCTCGGTGTAAGTAGTTACCAACTTGATACAGCTGGTCGAGGATTCTCGCATCGTTTTGATGCCCCGCTCGATATGAGAATGAACTCTAAACAAGACCTGAATGCGGACATTGTCGTAAATACCTACGAAGAAAAAGAACTCCGCTGGTTACTGAGACGCAATGCAGATGAGAAACATTCTTCACGAATAGCAGCAGGGATTGTTAATGCACGACCGGTCCGAACGACAAGAGAGCTAGCAGACGTAGTTCGTGATTCAGTTCCTGCAGCTGTTCGCCGGCTGGGCCGCCATCCAGCGATGCGAACTTTTCAGGCAATCAGAATAGAAGTGAACGACGAGTTGAGTCTTATAGAGCCGGCCATCCGTTCCGTCATCGAAAGACTGCAGACCGGCGGCCGCATAGCGGTGCTTTCATACCACTCCGGAGAGGACAGAATAGTGAAACATTTGTTACGAGAAGCGGCTGATGGTCTTTGTCATTGTCCATCCTCTTTGCCATGCGTTTGTGGAGCAGGACCGACTGTGCGACTACTGAAACGAAAGGTACGACGCCCGACTGAAAGTGAGATTGCGCATAATCCACGTGCGACTAGTGCGCGTTTTCGTTCAGCTGAGCGGCTTCCTGCAGGGGAATTGTAAAGCAGGTGACTTTAACGTTACTTCCAGAATCTGCTTATTTCAAAGATGCGACTGACACTTCACAGCTCGCGGTTAGCTCGCTAACGAGAAAGCCCCTGGCTCGACGTTTTGTTAGCGCAACAGCGTTCCTTGGCGGCTTAACTCTTCTGGTTCTCTTCGTGTTCGCTATTTTGCAATCGCTTAGTGATGGCGTTCATTTCGAACTGCAAAATATCGGAGAGCAAATCGAAAGCGAGCGGACCGAACTTCGGAAATTGCAAATCGAGTTAGACCGCCGACAGGCCCCTCAAGAAATTTTTCGGTGGAGTGATGGTGTCCTAGGGCTAGTTGCGGCCGCTGAACCAACCATAATCCGAGTTGATCCTGCTTATATCAGCGCGTCGGCCAATGTGTCTCTTGACACCGGGACCCGTAGCTCTTCTGATTGGCAGTCAGTGAAGACACTCTTAACTGATTCAGTGTCTTCACGTACTCGTCGTGGGTGAGAATGAATTTGATAAAGCATCTAGTGGAGAAGCGCCAATTCTTGACTCGGTAAGCGAAGCAAAGTCAATTAAAGCTGGCTCGCCTAAACGCCGAGTAGCAGTTCTGATGCTCATAGTCTTAGCCGGGTTACTACTGGCAGTAGTGAAACTTGCCTATATCCAGGTAATTAATGCTGAAGAAACTATAGCGGCAATGAGGAAGGATCCTAAACCAGAAGAGTTAACCGGCCATCGGGGTGCGATTTTAGACACAGAGTTCAGTCCGCTTGCTCAATCAACAGAGATGGTAGAGATCGGAGTTAACCCCGCTTTAGTTTTAGATGTTGAGCGAACAGCAAGACTATTGACGCCAGTCCTAGGACATAGTGAAAAATGGCTGCGTGAAAGGCTATCAAGACCGAACAAGGAGTATGTTCTTCTGTCTCCCTTGGTTGAGTTACAGGTCACAGAAGATGTTAAGTCATTGGAGCTGCCTGGGTTAGAGTTCAGAAGCGTGCAAGGCCGCCAGCGTCCATCTGGCGACATCGCCCTAGGGCTGATAGGAAGGGTCAATCCACAGCAAGAACCTTCTTCAGGTCTTGAACTCCAATTTAATGATGTTTTGGAAGGTAAATCCGGGACATCAAGCGCCTATCGTTCACGAGGCATTAACAAAATCGTCCTTCCAAATGGGCAATTAGATTACCGAGCTGAAAAAAGTGGTGATGACCTAGTCTTAGCTCTGCATGCGCCAACACAATGGTTAACTGAAAAAGTTTTGAAAGATGCTGTTGAAAAGTCGGGAGCCAAAAAAGGAACAGTAGTAGTACTAGAAGTAGAAACAGGAAATGTGCTCGCTGTGGCTGGAGTCGTCCGAGATTCGCTTTCCAATAAAGTGGAAAACGCCAACTATTTGATGGCATACGTAGACACCTACGAGCCTGGCTCAGTTAATAAACCCTTTACTATCGCAGCAGCGTTGGAAACAAATCGAATTAGCGCTGACCAAGTTTTTGATGTTCCTCGGACATATCTGTTTTCCGATAAGTTGTTTCGTGAACCTTACTTTAGTTCCACTGGGAGCCTTAGTGTCCCTGAAATCTTAGCCAAGTCATCAAACATTGGAACTATTCAAATCGCTGAGACGCTCGGTCGAGACCTGTTGCACCAATACCTATCTAAATTCGGGTTTGGCTCTTACAGCGGTGAAAGCGACGTTCAATCATTCCCGGCGGAGTCACGAGGCATTCTTAAACATCCAAGAGATTGGGATGGGACAGGCCTGGCGACTATTGCTTTTGGACAGGGTATTTCAGTTACTTCCATTCAGCTAGCTGCTGCATATAACGCCATTGCAAATGGCGGGGTGTATCTCACTCCTAGGCTCGTGCGCGGTACTCTCGGTTCCAATGGGTTCAAACCTGAGGAGTTTGTCGTTGGGAAACGAGTTTTGTCGGCTGAAACAGCCACTGAGATGCAAGAGATGTTGACTGGCGTCGTTCTGAACGGAACAGGTAAAAGAGCTGCTGTGAATGGGTACGCAGTCGCCGGCAAGACAGGCACTGCCCAAAAAACTCGGACCGGTGGTCCTGGCTATAGCGATTTTGCGTATACGAGTACTTTCGCAGGGTTTGTTCCTGCTGAATCACCTGCGATTACCATCGTGGTAACGCTAGACGAACCTGTGGAGTACATGGCAGGTCTAGTTGCGGCTCCAATTTTTTCAGACATAGCGAGACAGGTGTTGCAAACGCAGCGAATAGCACCCTCGGAAATCGGATAAATCAGTCGGTGTCTACCATTAAGCTTTCTGCACTCACTCACCACCTGGGGGGCACTCTGAAATTTCCTATGGGTTGCGATCAGAGCGACCTAGCCATTAAAGAAGTAAGTCACAACAGTCTAAATATTCCTATCGGTGGGCTATTTGCAGCTATCACTGGAAAAGTAAACGATGGACATGACTTCGCTGCAGAGGCTGTGAAAAACGGAGCGGCGGCGTTACTGGTAGAGCGGTCCGTAAGTGTGAAGGTGCCACAAATCATCGTAGAGGATGTGGCCTCAGCACTCGGAGTAGCAGCATCGAAAATTTTTGGTGACCCATCCCAAAAGCTTAAAATAATAGGAGTCACGGGGACATCAGGTAAGACAACGGTTGTCCAATATTTAAAGCAGATGCTTGATTATTTTGGTTTCAAGTCGATGACATTAGGAACCCTAGAAGGAACCCGAACTACCCCCGAAGCACCCGATTTGCAAAGATGGCTAGCGAGACAAGTTGAAGGTGCTGTTGATTTTGTTTGTATGGAAGTTTCATCGCATGGCCTTGAGCTAGGTCGCGTAAACGGTGTCACATTTAACCTAGGCATATTTTTAAATCTAAGTCCGGAGCACCTCGATTTCCATTCCGATATGGAAGCTTACTTCTCGGCAAAAAAGCAGTTGTTTGATGGGCGTTCAGCTACTGCGCTCGTGAATTTAGAAAATGATTGGGGGAAGAGACTGGAATCTGAGTTATCGCCTTCAATGCCGACCGTTTCATTTTCTTTAAAAGATTTCAGTGATGTTGATAGCGACTTTAATGGGCTCAAGTTCAGATGGCGGGGCTTGGAAGTTGCAACCAGAATAATCGGTCGTTTCAATCTCGAGAATTTGGCTGCTGCTGCCGTTGCTGCTTCTCAGATTGGGCTGAGCGATGCAGAGATAGCAAAAAGCATGGAGGCGCTTGTGCCAGTTCCTGGTCGCATGCAGCCTGTAAGCCTTGAGGAGAGCGACATTTCAGTTATCGTCGATTACGCGCATAAACCTGAGGCATTGCAAGCTGCGCTTCGAGCAATATCTGACTTAACCGATGGCAGAATTTGGGTAGTTTTCGGTGCCGGCGGGGACAGAGATAGAGGCAAACGCCCGTTGATGGGAAAAATAGCGTCTGAGTTAGCAGATTTTGTAATCATTACTTCCGATAACCCTCGATTCGAGAACCCAGATGTCATAGCACAAGAAATAGCTGGGAATATAGACGAATTAGCGGTTGAGCTGGACAGAGAGAAAGCGATCGGGTCTGCTATCAGCCGAGCAAAACCTGGTGATGTTGTTCTGATCGCAGGAAAAGGTCATGAGAAAGTCCAGATTTTTGGCAGTTCAGAGTTACCTTTTGATGATGTTGCGATAGCCCAAAAAAGTCTCTACTTGCGAAAAGCGGCGAAAGGAAAAAAGTCTTGATTGCGTTACTCATTGCTGCTGCAGTTTCTATGACGGTTTCACTCCTAGGAACGAAATACCTCATCCCATGGCTTCAAGCTGCCGGAGTTGGGCAACCGATTCGTTTAGATGGCCCAGAGGGACACCTGGTAAAAGCAGGTACTCCCACTATGGGCGGGTTGGCTATCGTGCTCGGAGCAGTAGCAGGATATGTAGTGAGTCATTTGCGAGCAGAGACAGTGATCACCCGCAGTGGGATTACTCTTACTATGGCAATAATTGGAGCGGGTTTAGTAGGATTCTTAGATGATTTAATTAAAGTAAGTCGGGAACGTAACCTTGGACTAAACAAAAAAGCAAAAATTATTGGTCTGCTGAGCGTCGGGACCAGTTTTGCGCTTCTAGCTATTTATTGGGTTGACGTAGACTCAATAATTACTTTTACGCGCGCTGATTTTCCTAACCTTGTTGTGCCTAAGGCGGTCTGGGTCGTTTGGGCAGTGGTGCTGATATTGGCGACTTCCAATGCAGTGAATTTGACCGACGGGCTTGATGGATTGGCGGGCGGGTCCGCTGCGATTGGGTTTTCCGCGTTCATGGTCATCGGCTACTGGGCGTTTCGACACCCTGACACATATGGAGTGAGTCACTCACTGGATCTAGCTATCGTTGCTGCGTCGATGGCTGGTGGTTGTGTAGGTTTTTTGTGGTGGAATGCGCCACCGGCGCAAATATTTATGGGAGACACGGGTTCCCTAGCTATCGGAACAGCGATGGCAGGGCTGGCTTTACTGTTGGAAACCCATTTATTACTTCCAGTAATTGGCGGTCTGTATGTGCTCGAGACCGTCTCAGTGATCCTGCAAGTGGGTTCTTATAAGCTTGCAGGACGGCGGATATTCAGAATGGCTCCGATACACCATCATTTCGAGCTAGGTGGTTGGCCTGAAACAACTGTATTGATCAGATTGTGGATCCTAAATGGTCTCTGCGTAGCTTTTGCTTTGGGTATTTTTTATGCGGACTATGTCAGCTTAGATTTAGTTCAGCTTCCAGCAGGGTCCTTATGACTCATGTCGATTTAAGTCGCTGCGCCGTAGCAGGCCTTGGTGTTACCGGCCGTGCTGTCGCCAATGCCCTTATTGACAGAGGGTCACAGGTGGTGTTGATGGATGACAAGCCATCAGCTACCACTGAATTTGGTCTCGCAGCAGGGCTTGAGGTGTGTGACTCTTCGAACAGTGCTGATCTAGAAATAGCGCTTTCAGGAGTGACAGCTCTCAGCATCGGCCCTGGAATTTCAGCTCACCACAACATATACAGGATTGCAGCCTCAAAAGGTTTGCCAGTCGTTAGCGAATTAGACCTCGCAGCGATGTGGGACTCACGACCTTGCGCTGCTATTACTGGCACTAATGGCAAAACAACGGTAACCGATCTAGTGACTAAAATGTTGCTGCAATCGAATATCGAAGCAGTTGCAGCGGGTAACACCGATATACCGTTAGTAGAGGCCTTGTCGATTAGAGATCCGACCCCGGAAGTTTTCGTTGTTGAAGCTTCTTCTTTTCGACTTCATAATGTTGAGCTCTTTCGACCACGTGTTGCAGCTTGGCTAAATTTTGCTCCTGATCATTTAGATTGGCATGGGGACCTTGAAAGCTACGCTAATTCAAAAAAGAAAATTTGGGAGCAACAAGAAGCGGGCGATTTAACTGTTTTGCCATATGAAGATGAATTTATAAATTCCTTATATAAGGGTGCAGCGTCTCAACTTCTGACGTTTGGACCCGGGGGCGACGTGTCTGTCCAGGGCTCTCACATTGTAGATCGTGGTGAAAAAATTGTTGCTATTGAAAAGATGCCGTTAGGGCGTCCCCATGATCTTTTGAATGCTTGCGCAGCTGTTGCTGTCGCCCGAGAAATGGGTGCAAAAGTTCGAGCGGTGGAGTCGGTACTCATTAATTTTTCGGGTCTATCCCATAGGCTTGAGTTCGTAACCAAAACCGGCGGCGTCAATTTTTTTAATGACAGTAAAGCCACGACGCCGCATGCGACAGTAGCGGCGCTCAAAGGTTTTGAGAATGCAGTACTCATAGTTGGTGGGCGAAACAAAGCTATAGAATTCACTCCTCTATTGGGTGCAATTGCGAACTTAGGTGCTGTGGTGTGTATCGGCGAAACCGCTGATTTGCTTGTGTCGTTATTTAGCCCGTATATGCCAGCCTTTAGGGCGACGTCAATGAAGGAAGCGGTGAATGTCGCTGCTGCTATGGCTCAAGATCTCTCTGGGTCGGTACTGCTTTCCCCTGCATGTGCGTCTTTCGACTGGTATTCAGGGTATGAGGCCCGAGGCGACGACTTTAAGAAAGCGGTTAAGCAAGTCTCTTTAGGAGAGGGACAAGATGACTAGCCTCCTGCCCAAGAAAAAACTATTACCTACTGTGGGTTTATCTGACTCACCGCTTAAGTATGTGGCAATGCTGGCATCAGTGCTCATGCTCTTGCTAGCCGGTGCAGTGGCTGTCGTGGAGGCTTCCCGCCTGTCGGGCATAGAGAACTCTGGAAACTCTTTTCATTATTTTTTGCGCCATATCGCTGCGGTTGCGCTAGCGATAATTTTTCTTTTAATCACATTGCACATTGACTACAGGAAATGGCGAAAGTTAGCAGGAGGGTTAATATTTGTCAGTTTTTCAGCACTAATTGCAGTTGAAATACTCGGCTATGTAGCGAATGGATCGAGGAGGTGGATTGACCTCGGACCATTCAATTTTCAGCCGTCGGAATTACTGAAACTTTCGACAGTAATTGGATTGGCGTCATTTCTGGCTCAACGGAGAAGTCAGATTGCTAGTGCAAAAAAGTTAGTTGTTCCCGTGATGGTTGGCTTGGGTGCGGTGGGCTTTGTGATAGCGAAACTACAATCTGACTTAGGCACCGCAATTCTCTTAGCCGTGATCGTGGCCGGGATGCTATTTGTGTCGGGTGTTCCAATTCGGTATCTCTTGTTCCCGCTGAGCGGGGTGGTAGCAGTTGGCGCAATGTTTATTGCCAGCGTTCCATATCGGCGTGGGAGAATGGTGGGCCTGTTAAATCCAAGCGCTTATTGTAGCGATGAAACGTACCAAGTTTGTCAAGCCATGGCGACGCTAGCGAATGGCGGGCTTACAGGCACTGGGTTCGGCAGTGGTCAAGCAAAATGGGGTTGGGTGCCCGCTGCTCATACAGATTTTGTTTTTGCTGTAATCGGAGAAGAAGTCGGCTTTCTGGGTGGGGTAGTAATCATAGGACTGCTTGGAGTGCTGAGTCTGTTGGGGTTTAGGACTGCGCAAGAAGCCCCCGATTTTTTTGGCTCATTGTTAGCTGCTGGGATAACAATTTGGTTCACAGGTCAAACATTTATCAATCTCGGAGGTGTTCTCGGACTAATACCGGTCACCGGGATTCCCTTACCATTCATTTCATATGGAGGTTCAGCGTTGTTAGCTACTGTTTCAGCGGCAGGAATTTTACTTAATATTGCCCGTCAATCACGATGATCAGACTGAGAAAGGCTAAACCAATTCTTCTTATAGCGGGAGGCGGTACAGCCGGTCACCTAATCCCTGGTTTGGCTGTTGCCGACGCACTAGTGAAAGCTGGTTGGCCTCGGGAAGATATTCGTTTTATGGGGAGCGAACGAGGAGTTGAACAATTAATGGTTCCTCAAGCTGGATTTCATCTAACTACTTTCCAAGGGAGGGGCTACAACAGGCGGCAAGTGAGTTTCCAGAATCTGAAAAATTTACTTAAGTTAACTGTTGGTATTTCAAAAGGTGTTTGGAGCGTTTACCGAATTAATCCCGCTGCTGTTCTATGTCTGGGTGGCTATGCCGCTTTGCCAGCCTCCATTGGAGCAGTCATTAAGTCGACTCCGTTGATTATCTCTGAACAGAACGCTGCTGCGTCTGCGACTAACCGACTGCTCGCAAGGTTTGCGAAAGTTTCAGCAGTACCAACTGTTGGCACTGGTTTAGTGCGAGAAGTAGCAACGGGCAACCCGGTCAGAGAACTGGTGCACGAAGCAAAAGGAAATAGAAATAAAACACGAACAAAACGTGGTTGGCCGGAATCGATCCAAGTCGTTGCAATTTTTGGAGGGTCCTTGGGGGCGACGAGCCTCAACAACGCAGTTTGGGCAGCTAGCGACCAGATAGCAGAGAGACCAAATGTTCTTTTCTACCATGTAGTGGGAGAAAGAGATTGGGAAGAACGCCCGGAAATACCGGCAGAAAATTATGTGGCAGTCCAATACGATCACGATCTTCCGAACTCCCTCGGGGCGGCTGATTTTGCTATCTGTCGAGCTGGTGGCTCCACTGTTGCGGAACTACAAATACTTCAAATTCCATGTTTATTGATTCCGCTACCGTTCGCTCCGAACAATCATCAACAAAGAAATGCAGAAATGTTAGAGAAAATCGGTACTGGCAAAATTTTGCAAGATGCTGCCTTAGATTCTGTTGCTTTAATTACTGAGATTGATCGGGCATTAGGCGCAGACCCCCAACAAAAAAAGCAGCTAATTGATGAGAAGGTGCCGCCGAATGCTGCCAAAGCCGTGTCAGAATTGATAGTTAGACACGCGCTGGAAATCCCAGCCGACCTAGACAGGGAAGCATTCGGTAGTGACTGAAATAGATTTGTCGGCTCCTTCTGAAATTCATTTGATTGGCGCCGGTGGCGCAGGCATGAACGGAATAGGTGCAGTCTTGTGTGAAATGGGGCACCGCGTTACCGGCAGTGACATTCGTGAGTCGGCAGGTGTAACTCGCCTCCGAGCGCTCGGAGTGCAGGTGGCCATCGGGCACAGCCCCGCTAATGTGACCGCTTCACAGTTAGTAGCGCGCTCAACAGCGATTGCAGATGACAATGAAGAGGTCCTGGAGGCTAGATCAATCGGAGCAACTGTCTTATCTAGGGCAGACATTCTCACAGCAATATGTAAGCTAAAAGTAACTATCGCTGTAGCAGGAACACATGGTAAAACAACCACTTCATCGATGTTGTCGTTGGCTCTTGTGTCGGCCGGGCTACGGCCGTCATTCATAATTGGCGGTGACCTAAATGAGATAGGTTCTGGCTCAGTTTGGGACCGTACCGGTGAGCTCTTTGTCGTCGAAGCAGATGAGTCAGACGGTACTTTTACTCAGCTAGGGGCGCACGCCGTTGTTGTTACTAATATCGAATGCGATCACCTTGACTACTATGGGTCTATAGAGGCAATTAATGAGGCTTTCGAGGACTTTGCATCTGCGGCTCAGGGCCCAAAAATTATTTGTATTGACGATGTAGGCGCAGGTTTGCTAGCCAAGAAATTAGAAAAGTGCACCACGTATGGCGAGCATTCAGAGAGTGATTACCGGATCGCAAATGTAACATTGTCTCGATACAGCTCGACATTCTCGATATTTAAACGAGGTGAATTACTCGGTCATTGTGAATTGCCAGTGCCTGGCTTGCATAATGTCTTGAACGCTACGGCGGCAGTCGCAGCCGCAGTTGAACTAGGAGCTAAGCCCGAAAAAATCATTTCGGCATTAGCTAAATTTGCTGGTGTTGCACGCCGTTTTGAGTTCAGAGGTGAGAGCGATGGCGTCACTTTCGTGGATGACTATGCGCATTTGCCTACCGAGGTGGAGGCTGCTTTGGCGGCGGCTAAAGCAGGAGATTGGAAACGTGTAGTAGCAGTTTTCCAGCCTCATAGGTACAGCCGCACAGCAGAACTTTGGAATGAATTTAGGCATTCCTTTCGTGACGCGGACCATCTGGTCCTAACTGATGTATACGCAGCCGGAGAAGAGCCACAGCCAGGTATAACCAGTGACCTAATCCTTCAGGCGATACTTGCTGAGTACCCAAGCGCTTCGGTGGAATATCTTCCGCAACGAGCTTCTTTGAAAACTTACTTAAACAAGTATCTAAAATCCGGTGATCTCTGCTTGACAATGGGCGCTGGCGACTTGACTTTACTGCCAGACGAAATCCAGCACCGAGTCGGCTGATATGGCTTGGTCGGACCAGGAACGTATTGATTCAGCCGCACGGTCATTAGGCACACTTGGGGAAATAGACTTTCCTCTGGGGAGCGTGACTACGTACCGTGTTGGCGGTCCAGCTGCGATTTGTGTAAAAGCAGAAACTGAGCAAGACCTACTCAAAGTAGTGAATGTTGGCAAGATTTTCGATCTAGATATCCTCGTTTTTGGGCGAGGTTCTAACCTGTTGATCTCTGATCAAGGGTTCGAGGGAATAGCTGTCGTCCTTTCTGAATCATTTGGTGAAATTACTATAAATGGCCATGAAGTGAGTGTCGGCGGCGCTGTTCCCTTGCCTGTCCTAGCTCGTAAGACTGTTAGCGAAAATCTTTCTGGACTTGAGTGGATGGTCGGGGTTCCTGGATCAGTGGGCGGAGCTATTCGAATGAATGCTGGGGGACATGGAAGTGATACATCGAGAAGCTTGGTCACAGCACAAATAATGAATATGCGAAGCGGCACAGTTCATCAGCGAACAGCTCAGCAACTAAATTTTAGTTACCGAGGTAGTAACGTTAAGCAATCTGAAATCGTATTGTCTGCTCGGTTTAAATGCGATTCAGATCTTCGTGGCGATGGTCAAGTTCTGCTCTCTGAGATCGTTCGATGGAGAAGAGAAAACCAACCTGGTGGACAAAATGCTGGATCGGTATTCGTTAACCCCGAGAATGGAACATCTGGATCACTAATCGAAGAAGCAGGATTAAAAGGTTTGCGCATGGGCAGCGCTTTTGTATCCCCTCGCCACGCCAATTTTATTCAATGCGAACCTGGAGGTTCGGCGGAAGATGTAAAGGCTTTAATCGATCATGTGCGATCGACGGTAGAGAAACATTCTCAAATTAAGCTCACTTCCGAAATTCGATTTGTTGGTTTCGGTGAAGGTTCCTAGAGATCAATGACTGAAAAAGTTGAGGAAAATAATCAAGCTGACCCACCGAGAAGGGTTTTTAAAGTTCTGGCTTTGTCATTCGCTTGTCTCGCTACTCTTCTCGGCAGTCTTATCATCACGATTCGATCTGAATTTTTAGATGTTGACAAAATCGAAATTCGGGGTTTAACCAGACTCACTTTCAATGAAATTGCGAATTCATTGGAGTTTGAAATAAATTCCAGACTGGTTGGTTTGAAGATCTCAGAGTCCGAAAAAGCTTTAACGAAATTGCCGTGGGTCGAAATAGCTCATGTCGATCGTTCATGGTCAGGGCTAGTCGTCGTGAAGGTACGAGAGCGACGTCCCATCGCATTAGCTCTGTCAGCTCCCTCGAAATGGGTTCTAGTCGATCGAAATGGAGGAGTGCTCACAGGTCCCCTTGCAAACCCGAGTTCATACCCAAGACTCTCGGGAGTTAGAGCAGCCTCTGAACCGGGAACTTTTTTGGAAGAAGACAGCGGTGCGTTACTAGCGATTCTTGAAGCAGTGCCCCAAGAGCTATACGAAAACGTCGAGGCGATATATCGAGATGGTCGATCTGACATATGGATTCGACTTAGGACAGGAGAGAATATAGCAATGGGTGATGATTCTAGGTTGGGAGCGAAAGTTGCTTCTTTGGCTACGATGGTCTTAGAGGTTCGAGAAGGAGAACTTCGTGGAGCATTTATTGATGTTTCGGTTCCTGATTTGCCGATTGTGCGCCCAAGAAGCTAAGAACCTAGAATCTGGGGATTGACTAAATAATTTGGCGCAGGTGTGGGAAACTATAGGAAAGACCTTGTATTGTCTTGTTCTCAAGACGATCTATCGGTACTTTGATCTAGTGACCGGTCTGTTGGTTCAGACGTAGATTTTTCCATAGAAATAGGAAACCAGATGGCTTCTCCCCAGAACTATCAAGCAGTAATCAAAGTTGTTGGCGTAGGCGGTGGAGGTTGCAACGCTATTAACAGGATGATCGAGGCAGACTTACAAGGAGTCGAGTTCATTGCTATTAACACAGACGCGCAAGCGCTTTTGATGAGCGATGCAGATCTCAAACTCGACATCGGGCGTGATCTAACTCGAGGGTTAGGCGCTGGCAGTGATCCAGAAGTCGGAGAGCAAGCTGCTGAAGCGCATCGAGAAGAAATCACGAATGTGCTGAAAGGCGCTGACATGGTCTTCATAACGGCTGGCGAAGGCGGTGGAACTGGGACTGGTGGTGCACCGGTAGTGGCTGAGATAGCACGAGAGTGCGGTGCTTTAACGATTGCCGTTGTCACTCGGCCATTTGGGTTTGAGGGGCGTAGGCGTTCAGTGCAAGCTGATCAAGGTATCCAGAAGCTAAGAGACAAAGTTGACACACAAATAGTTATTCCAAATGACCGGCTTCTGTCAGTAGCGAATGAACGCACGACAATGGTCGATGCCTTCAATATGGCCGATGATGTACTTCGTGAGGGAGTGCAGGGCATCACAACCCTCATCACAACTCCAGGCTTGATAAACACAGACTTTGCAGATGTAAAAATGATAATGTCCAATGCTGGATCGGCATTGATGGGTATTGGTCGGGCTCATGGAGAGCAAAGGTCTGAAAACGCCGCAAGGCAAGCTGTAGCTAGTCCACTTTTAGAGGCATCTATTGAAGGTGCAAGGGGAATATTGCTGAACATTACGGCCGCTACCGGCTTAGGGCTGTATGAAGTTAATGAAGCTGCTTCCGTTATTCAAGATGTTGCGCATCCCGATGCGAATATAATTTTTGGCACCGTTATCGATGACAGCCTTGGTGAAGAAATCAGAGTGACTGTTATTGCAGCGGGGTTTGACCGTTGGGAGGACGGAGTTAAGTCTGCGGCGAAGGCCTTTGACTCTGACCCACTGCTAGAAGAAGATGAATTAATAACTGATATTTTTTCGAGTGGCAACGATGACGATGACGATGGCGATGGCGACGATATTGATGTTCCGTCGTTCCTTCGGTGAGAGACTTTTTAGTAAATTAGCGAAAAGTTCAACTTAACGAGAATCGGGATTATCTTGCTTAGTTTTTCTCGGGGTTTAGAAAATGGAAGCATATTGCGGGTGCGTTTCACTGACCGCCAAGACGGAGATACAAATAGTCAAGTCGCATTTCTGAAAGAACGTGAGCATTGGGCTCTAGCGGAACAAGTTCATGGTGCTTCAGTAGCAACTGTCTCGAGCAGTGGCCATGTAGACCTCGTGAAAGCTGATGCTTTATTTACTGAAGCTACTAGTGTTGTCTGTGTCATAAAAACCGCAGATTGTGTACCTATTGCGATATATGGTGAATCCTGTTTCGTCGCAGTTCATGCGGGTTGGAGGGGTCTAGCATCGGGCGTTATAGGAGCTGCAGCAAATATGTTCAGAGGGAAAAAACGCAACCTTCGAGCGATTATCGGGCCACACATTAAGGTGGGTGAATACGAGTTTGGAAATAGCGATTTGAAACGCCTTGGGGAACAGTTCGGAATGCATTTAATTGGTGCTACCGCTGCGGGATTTCCAGCACTAGATCTTTCGAGTTGGGTTTTTTCAGAGTTAGAGAAATCAGGCATCCAGGTGGATTACAACGTCGACCGTTGCACGAGCGCTGACGAACGGTACTTCTCGCATCGCGGAAGTGGCGATATCGGCCGCATGGCAATGCTGGCTGAAATTGAACCTCGGCCTTGACTATTCCTAAGGAAGCGGCGCTACCGTTTGAAGTTGTTGAACAACGCTTTCAAGACGTGAGATCAAGAATCGCGTCGTGTGAGGTCGACCCGACGAGTGTAAAAATTGTTGCTGTCACAAAGGGGTTTGGGACTTGGGCTATACAAGCCGCTATTCGTCTTGGTTGTGAATTCATTGGTGAGAGCTACGCACAAGAATTGAAAACGAAGTACGAAAAGCTATCAAGCATCGAGAAAAATTCTTGCAAAGTTCACTTTATTGGTGGTTTGCAAAGTAATAAAATTAAATTGGTAAGTAAGCATGTGGATGTTTGGCAGAGCGTTGATCGTGTTTCGTTGATCGATGAGATAGCGAAACGTAGCCCGAACGCGAAAATAATGCTGCAGCTCGATTTGGCTGGAGAGAGTACTCAAGGCGGATGCGGTTTAGATAGCGCACCTGCGCTGCTTGAGAGTGCTATTGGTGCCGGCTTGGAAACTATTGGGTGTATGGCCATTGCTCCTCGTGGATCACCGTCAGTTATTGAAAAATCTTTCTTAGAATTGTGCGCTTTTGCTGACACGCACGGCCTGGTGGAGAGGTCGATTGGAATGAGTGGTGATCTTGAGATTGCGGTTAAATCTGGGAGCACAATGGTGAGAGTTGGAACTGCTCTGTTCGGTGCGCGGTAAGAAGGCTTCGAGCGCGGTACCCTCAGAGTCGGAAGGAGGTCCGATGGCTTCAATGTGGCGACAAGCAATGCTTTACTTGGGTCTCGGTCCAGATGAGGACTACGACGATCTAAACAGTCAACAGGCGAATGGACAATTTGCCTCTGCGGAAGTTGAAAGGGGAGAAGGTGCAGTTACGGTGGTAACCAGCCCCAGAAATAATAGCTCTGATAACTCGAGTACGGACTACGATGACGGGCAAAGAAGTAACTTACCGGCGGCTGGTATTACAGCAACGGGATCGGTTCGGACGATTCCGATTTCTAGTGCTAAACCGCATGTGATCGCTCCGCGCTCATTCAATGAGGCCCAGCAAGTTGCCGACCGGTTCAAAGCCGATCAACCAGTAATAATCAACCTTCAAGCAGCCGATCGTGATCTTGCTCGCCGGCTAATCGACTTTACGAGTGGTCTCTGTTATGCGCTCAACGGAAATATGGAAAAAGTAGCCGATCAGGTTTACCTACTTGCCCCATCTAACGTGAGTCTTGCTGAGGAAGAACGTCAACGCCTTCAAGAGCGTGGGCTACATTATTAATTAATCCGTGTTTTAGGCGTAAGCCCTTATTGTTTTGGAACTTTGTGATCAGTATTCTATGTACCATTTGTAACTTATTTGTCTTGGCGATCTTTGGGCGAATTATTTTTAGTTGGATTCCGATTGCCGGAAACAGTCCTGTAGCAACAGTAGGCGCGATTCTAATTCGGATAACGGAACCTGTCATGGGCCCTCTAAGACGGGCGCTGCCGCCGTTGCGTCTTGGCGGTATGTCGCTGGACCTTTCACCAATTATCGTGCTGATTATGATTCAAACAGTTTTGATGGGAAGAATTCTTCAATGTGGGTAGGTCCAATAAACCGCTTCACGGGTTTGAATTGATTACTATGATGAAATCATGAAGTTGACCCCCCGTTTACTCGAGACGCAACAGTTTCCCGAAAAGTTTCGCGGATACGATAGAACCGCAGTTAATGACTTTTTATTACGAGTCGCTATGGGGCTTACTGACCTCCAAGCCCGCCTTGAGGACGTTAGCTCTCGAATTACTGAGCTTGAACGTAACAGTGTTATTGTCGGTTCAGCGGCTCCGCAAATAGCGCTGAGTGGAGATGATACGGCTATATCGAGAACGCAAGGACCAGTTGTCGCGTTGACCCCAGCTTCTGTCGAGAGTCAACGTATGGCTGAGCTTATTCAGCTAACGCGTTCTGCTGCTGCGGGTGCTGTAGATGATGTGATAGCGGCGACACGAGACCAGGTTGCTGACCTTCTAGTAGATATTGTTGTGGCTGAAGCTGGTCAAGCTGCGGTCGAGATGGAGGGTTCCCGTCGATTGGAACTTGAATCAGAACTACAGGAGCTTGAAATTAGGGCTTCTGATCGCCGTAAGGAAGCAGAACAACTAGCGGGACTCATTGAGAGCAGGCGAAGTGCGCTTGGAGACATTGCTCGAGATCTCGGCGGGGAGTCGAACACTCCTCGAGAAGAGGAACCTGTGATATCGGGAATTTCTCCAAAAGATCGAGCTATCTCACAAAGTGTAAACTCCGATGAAGTTCCAGTCATTAGTGGTGTTTCTCAAGATGAGGATACTGATGACTCAGAGGCTGAAAAATCTCTTTCTGAAACTGAGCCAGTTCAGGAAGCGCAAGTGGAGGACCCTTTCTTCGCTGAATTAATTGCTAAAAGCTCAGAGCAAAAAGAAGAAGAGTAAATTACTGTCAGATAGTTTTTTTAATCGTAATTGATGGTTCCAGATCACCTGGCAGCCAGTTCAAAGAATCAGCTAGAACGGCCGCAGAAATCGTATCTGCATGAGTTCTAATGTCGACGAGGTTGTCAGGGCTCCATCTGATCTCAACGCGAATCCGGTCTGTGACATTGAGGTCGTTGTCCTTCCTCGCCTGTTGGATGCTCCGTATGAGATCTCTGGCAGCGCCTTCAGCATGAAGTTCCGGAGTTACGTTTACATCCAAGATCACGACCACATCGTTTGTCTTTAAAGCAGCCGTCGTTCCTGAATCCACCGGTTCAAGAAGCAACTCATATTCACCGAGTTGCAAAGATTCGTCGGCAATTGTTACGACTCCGGTGTCCGATCGACTCCATTTTCCTTGTTTCGCTGCCTGGAAAACCTTCTGAACATTTTTACCTAACCTTGGGCCTAACATCTCGCCATTGGGTTTAAGGATCATCGAAGCGTGGTCGCTTATCTCATTGGTCAAAATAATTCGGCGAACGTTAATTTCTTCGGCCAGGAGGCTGCTGATCTCTGACAGATCCTCAGCGCCTTTGCCAGCCACAGTAGCGGTATTGAGTGGAAGTCGAACTCGCAACCCAGCGTCTTCTCGCAGCCGTAATCCGGTTGAAGCAGCATCGCGGAGTTTGTCCATGTTTACAACGAGCGCATTATCGGCAGGAAGATGTTGCGGGTCTGGCCAGTCTTCTAGATGAACGCTTTTCCCACCTGTGAGGCCGCCATATATTTCTTCCATGATCATCGGAAGAAATGGAGCAGACACTAGAGCAAGAGTAGTTAGTACCGTATATAAAGTGTCATACGCATCTGGATCGCCTATAGCAGGTTGTTCCTTGCCGGTACCCCAAAATCTGTCGCGACTTCGGCGAATGTACCAGTTGTTCAGGGCATCAATGAAGGATTGTATCTCAGAAGCTGCCCCGGGTAAGTCATATGCATCAAGCGCCGCAGTGGTTTGCTCCACTAGATTGCGCGTTTTGGCAAGTAGATACCTATCTAGAACATTAGGGGAGTCGACGCGATTCGAGGCCTTATAGTTATCTACATTGGCGTATAAGGTGAAAAATGAGTAGGCATTCCAGATAGGTATCAGCACTTGACGAGTTACGTCATCTATACCGCTATCAGAAATGCGAGTATCGCCGCCTCTGACTATGTTCGTTGACATGAGATACCATCTCAGAGCGTCTGAGCCTTGGCGATCAAAAATTTGAGATGGCTCCGTATAGTTCCGGAGTCGTTTAGATAGCTTGTTGCCATCTTCTGCAAGTAAAATCCCATGGCAGATAACGTTTTGAAAAGCGGGCTTGTCAAACAACGCTCCGGCTAGAACATGCAGTGTGTAAAACCAACCTCGTGTTTGATTGATGTATTCAACAATGAAATCTGCGGGGAAATGGTCTTCAAACCACTCTTTGTTCTCGAACGGGTAATGGACCTGAGCGAAAGGCATTGAGCCTGATTCGAACCAACAATCTAGTACCTCAGGAACCCTGCGCATGATGCTGTTGCCCGTTGGGTCATCAGGGTTGGGTCGTGTTAAGTCATCTATGTACGGTCGGTGTAAATCAACTGGTCTAGTGCCAAAATCTCTTTCAATTTCATCAAGGCTCCCGTACACGTCTGTACGCGGATAATTTGGGTCGTCACTCATCCATATTGGAATTGGAGATCCCCAAAATCTGTTTCTGCTAATTGACCAATCTCTTGCACCTGCCAGCCACTGTCCGAAACGGCCGTCCTTGACATGGTTTGGGACCCAATTGATTTCTTGATTTATGTCTTGGAGTCGATCTCGTATATCGGTGACCTTTACGTACCACGATGAAATCGCTTTATAGATAATTGGAGTGTCTGTTCTCCAGCAGTGTGGGTAATTGTGTTCGTAAGTTTCGTGTCGAAGTATGAGGTTTCTATTTTTTAGTTCCTTAATGATTTCTGGGTTTGCATCAAAAACGTTTAGGCCAGCCCAGTCAGTAACGTCATCGGTGAAACATCCTTTGTCATCAACTGGAACGACAGAGCCTATTGGTATGCCATTCGATTCGCAGACAAGCTGATCGTCCTCTCCGAATCCTGGTGCCATGTGCACAACGCCAGTGCCTTCTGCCGTATCAATAAAATCAGCTGAAAGGATCCGAAAGGCATCATTTCGTTCCGCAAAGAATGAGAATATTGGCTTGTATCGGAGCCCTACGAGTTCAGAGCCCTTTGCAGTTTTGAGAACTGAGTAATCCCCTAGCTCAACTTCGTACTTTGGAAGTGCCTCGGTTCCAATGAGATAGTTATTATTGTTACTGGAGATGATCGAGTAATCAATACTAGGTCCTACTGCTAGCGCTAAATTCGACGGTAATGTCCAAGGGGTAGTAGTCCAAGCCAGGACTTGAATTGATTCATAGCCAAAAAGAGGACTTTCGAGTTCGAAACCTACCGTTACAGCTGGATCTTGCCTTGGTCTTGTCGAGTCATCAAGGCGAATTTCAAAGTTGGAGAGCGGTGTTTCTGCCCCCCACGAATAGGGCATGACGCGAAAGGCCTCATAGATAAGACCTTTGTCCCAAAGCTGCTTAAATGCCCACATGACTGATTCCATGTAGGACAAGTCCATTGTTTTGTAGTCATTATTGAAATCTACCCAACGAGCCTGGCGAGTTACGGTTTCTTCCCATTCGTTAGTGTAACGCAGCACTGATTGACGGCATTGAGCGTTGAAGTTTTCTATTCCGTATTCAGTGATAGCAGCTCGCCCACTGACGTTCAGTTCTTGTTCAGTCTCCATCTCTGCAGGGAGGCCATGGCAATCCCAGCCGAATCTTCGTTCAACTTTTTTTCCACGCATAGTTTGATAACGAGGCACTACGTCTTTAACGAAGCCAGTTAGCAGATGGCCATGGTGCGGAAGTCCGTTGGCAAAGGGGGGGCCGTCATAGAAGACGTATTCGTTATCAGATGATCTGTTAGCCACCGATTCTTCAAAACTTTTATTTTTGTCCCAAAGCGCGAGGACACGCTCTTCGATAGCCGGAAAATCCGGCCGATTCGGAACTTGTGGATAAGGAGAATCTGAAGAGTCACTCATTGTTGATCCTAGGCAGCCAATGCGATTAGCTAGCGTATCGTGTTGCGGCGCTGAGAGCGTCTTCTTCAGTTTCCTGTTGGTTTGAGAGTTGTTTTGTGTCCGTCTAGCCATATAATGCGTCACCTTTTGAGTTCCCAATTACTTGGGTAGGGAGTTATGACTAGAGCAGTGAAAAATAAAAAAGCGACGGCTAAGAAGGCCCCTGTGGCTAAGAAGGCCCCTGTGGCTAAGAAGGCCCCTGTGGCTAAGAAAGCGACGGCTAAGAAGGTCCCTGTGGCTAAGAAGGCCCCTGTGGCTAAGAAAGCACCTGTGGTTAAAAAAGCAGTGACTAAGAAGAAAATTTTGGCTAAGGATCGATTTACTCCTGCATGGCTAACTAAACAAAAAGAATCTTTGTTAGCAGAACGGGCGCGTTATACACGTCACGCTGAATTCTTGCAGGCAGAGGCCGCTCAACTCGCAAAAGATCGTGAGCCTGGTGACGTTCAATTTGATGAAGAGTCAGGTGAAGGTGATTCAATCGCCGTGGAACGCGACAGAGACTTGCAGTTGTCTGCTCAGGCTCTCGCAGCAGTCGAGGAAATAGATGCCGCTTTGCATCGGCTAAAAGATGGCAGCTATGGCGTTTGTATCGTTTCAGGTATGCCGATCCCTAAAGAGCGTCTCGAAGCTATCCCTCACGCAAATATGCGGGTAGCTGAGAAGGCGGCCGGAATGTCTTGGCGATAGGTGCATGAAGGTTAGTTCGATTAAACGTCGCAAGACCTTCATTCTTTTTAACGTAAGCTCAGTTCTATTAGCTTTGGACCAGCTCACTAAATCGCTTGCTCTGAGCCGTCTAGGTGACGGACCTGTTGAGATATTCTGGACTTTAAGATTTTTTCTAGCCTCGAATACTGGCTTTGCTTTCGGCACAGCTGAGGGCTATGGCCCATGGGTCGGAGCCGTAGCTTTAGTAATTGCAGGAATGCTTATACGAATGAAAAACCAAATCGAAGTTACTGGTGGATTAATCTCGCTCGGCTTAATTCTGGGAGGGGCCCTAGGTAATTTGGCAGATCGAATGTTTCGAGGAGCTGGGTGGGGGCGGGGAGCTGTAGTGGATTTCATTGACCTACAGTTTTGGCCAATTTTCAATCTCGCAGATGCTGGCATCGTCATTGGTGTCGGGTCTTTGGTTTACTACTTGTGGAAGCAAGAAAAGATTGGGCTGAAGATAAAAAGCTCTGGTACAAGAAATTCGGATGCTTAGAGGATGAAAGATATTGTTCCATCAGCCCTAGCAGGCGAGCGCCTTGACCGTGCAGTAGCTCT
This sequence comes from Acidimicrobiaceae bacterium, assembly GCA_905182565.1. Taxonomy (GTDB): domain Bacteria; phylum Actinomycetota; class Acidimicrobiia; order Acidimicrobiales; family Poriferisodalaceae; genus UBA9040. The sequence continues at coordinate 111,912 of CAJJCB010000024.1, forward strand.
CATGACCGGATTGAGTCGGAGCGCTGTCAGAAAGATGATTCAAGAAAATGGCGTGGTTTGCGACGGAAGCCTTATTTTTTCTCCAACTCGACGGGTGGCAGAAGGGGAGTCAATCGAGGTTAAAGTCGCTGATCCGAAATTAATTGATGATATTCATTTGGAAGCGAACGAAAATATAAATTTCGATGTTGTATATGTCGATGACTATTTGATCATCGTTAATAAGCCTGTCGGGTTGGTTGTCCATCCGGCACCTGGCCACGCTCAAGACACTTTAGTCAACGGACTTGTGGCAAGGTTTCCAGATATTAGAGGAGTCGGACAGCCGGAGAGGCCTGGGATTATTCACAGGCTAGATCGTGACACTAGTGGGCTGTTGGTAGTTGCTCGGACGCAAGATTCTTATGACCATCTTGTTGAGCAATTAGCTGAGCGCACTATGGGCCGAATTTATTTAACCATTACATCCGGTATCGCGGACGCACCGACTGGGACAATTGACGCTCCAATTGGTCGAAGTCGTCGAGCTCGGACGCGCATGTCGGTCAGCGCTGAGGGAAGAGACGCGAGAACGCACTATGAGACTCTAGAGACTTGGCATGAGCCTGTAGTTGCCTCGTTAGTCAGATGCACTCTCGACACTGGCCGAACACATCAGATACGTGTGCATCTGAAAGCTATTGGACTGCCAGTTCTTGGAGATTCGATATACGGTCGTAAAGATCCGTTTGAGATAAACAGGCCGCTGCTTCATGCGACGAAACTTTCTTTCAATCATCCCAACAGTGGTGAGTGGCTTTCGTTTGAAGAGCCGCCGCCTGAGGATTTCCAATTGGCGCTTCAACTATTTAGGAATGCAAAGTTAGATTCCTGAAGTGGAATCAGGCCAGCGTTCTTTAGCTTTGGCAATATCTGCTACTTGTGCCAGAGTGTAGGAATCAAGTCGTTTTTGCATCAAGACGCTTACATCACTCCAGATGGATAAAAGAACGCATTGGCCCTCGTGATCACACGCATTATCTTGATGAGGTTGCCCAAAGTCTCCAAGGCCAATTGGCCCGTCAACTGCGCTTACTATCGCTCCGATTGTAATTTCTTCTGCGGCTTTAGCTAGAACGTAGCCGCCGCCTACTCCACGTTTGGATTTAACTAGACCCGCTCCCTTTAAGGCCAGCAGAATTTGCTCGAGATACGGTTGAGGCAACCCTGTTCTAGTCGCTATATCGCGCACAGACGTGGGGAAACCCTCATCATTCAAAGTCAAAGACAGTAAAGCTCTGCTTGCGTAGTCACCTCTTGTAGATACAGCCACACAACTTATCGTAGCCGCTGCGCTGCTATGGTTTGTCAAGTCGTAGGTTAGTAGTGTGGATTTATCTGAGTCGGACTTGAACTTAACTTTGCCTCAACACAATGATCTGTGCGTGACATCGATCATGCCGGGTCTAATTGGACGTTGGTCAAACAATGTTATATCTGATGATGCAATAGGTGCGAAAGCAGCAGTGGTTCTCGTTATTGATGGTTTGGGCTGGAATCAATTGCAGAGGTATGCGGATTCTGCTCCGTTTCTAGCTAGCGCTAATGGTAAAGCAATAACTACTGTTGCTCCAAGTACAACGGCTGCTGGCTTGACGTCAATCACCACAGGAGTAGCCCCAGGAGAGCATGGAATAATTGGTTATAGAGTGAGAACTCCTGAAGGATTATTAAATTGTTTGCGGTGGTCAGCAGGAGGTATCGATGCCTTAGCTGAAATACCGCCAGCTGAATTCCAGCCGGTAGAGCCATTTCTGAACTCTTCGCCAACGGTGGTTACTCGAGCTGAATTTAAGAATACGGGTTTCACAGAAGCCCATTTGAGGAATGCTAAATTATCGGGTTGGTGGACACCATTTACGATGATTACACAAGTCGAAAATGCCATTAAATTAGGCGAAAAACTTGTGTACGCTTATTACGACGGACTAGATAAAATTGCCCATGTTCATGGAATGAATGAACACTATTTAGATGAGATTGCCTTTGTCGACCACCTAGTGCGAAGGCTAGTTGATTCACTTCCCGCAGATGTAACGCTGTTGGTTACAGCGGATCATGGATTAGTTGAGGTGGGTAGTTCAGTAATTGAAATCGATCAGGATATCTTGCGTCTATGTACTTCAACCTCAGGTGAGGCAAGGTTTACCTGGTTGCATGCGCGACGGCAGGAGTCAAAGGCGTTACTCGCTGAGAGCGCGCGTTATAAAGATAATGCTTGGGTGGTGGATGTCGAAGAAGTGCTCGACGAAGGTTGGTTTGGACCCAAAGTGACGCCTGAAGCAAGAAATCGTTTAGGCGATGTCGCGTTGGTAGCTCGCGAGCCTGTTGCCTATATAGACCCAAGTTTGCCAGACGGGCCAGAGATGTTGGGTAGACATGGAAGTCTCACTGCTGAAGAAATGCTTGTTCCAATAATCGAATTCAACTGTTGATGTTCTACTCGCAGTGGTCAATTACGCCGGTAGTATTTTCTTATGTCTGAGATGCAAGAAGATCAGTTAGAAAAGGCTGAGCTCATCGAGCCTGCAATCGTTGACCCTGGGCTAGCAGCTGCGGGTGAATTATTGGGAACCGCACCAGCAGTATCCGAACCAGCGAAAGTAATGCGGATCGGTGCGATGATTCGAACTCTATTAGATGAGGTGCGCCAAGCAGAGTTAGATGAGGCGAGCCGAGACCGAATGCGAGAGATTTACGAGCAATCTGTAAGTGAACTTTCGGGTGCGCTATCAACAGAATTGAGAGAAGAGCTCCAACGCTTGGCTCTTCCTTTTGACTCTGAAACTCCATCTGAGGCTGAGTTGCGCGTAGCCCAAGCTCAACTCGTGGGGTGGCTTGAAGGTCTTTTTCATGGTATTCAAGCAGCTGTAGCTGCTCAACAAATGATGGCACAAAGACAACTTCTAGAGATGAGGCAAGGGGCATTACCTGCAGGGTTAACGAATCCTGAAGATGTTGAGACTAAAGGTGCTGATAAGCATCCGGGAGGCGTCTATTTGTGATGAAAACGTTTGGCTCAAAGGTTCAAGTTTTGTTCGCTGAGCTGTATGCTCTAACGGTTCAATAAATGAGGGCTTCTTAGATATGGCTATGACCTCAGATACTAAAGACTGCACTGCTCTCAGCGATGCTGAGATAGAGGAGATGGCGGATTTATTGTCCGATGAAACTCTTATCCTCGATATCGGTGAGATTTCTAAGCAAAGCCAGACTTGGGTGCTCTCTACGCAAGTGAGAGATGGCGACAAACTAGCTGCCTATGGATTTTGCACATTGGAACGTGTCGGGGGAGACCCAACCGTGCTGATTGGTTTAGCTGGAGTAGGCCGTTCAAGCGAGCGAGACAGCGCTTTGCGTTCCTTGATCGGAGAGCAGCTTCGTCGGGCAGTTCTCGCTTTTCCAGATGAAGATGTTTTGGTGGCAGCGCAGATGACTGATCCTGCAGCATTCGGAGCTTTTAATTCCTTAGACAGGGTTGTCCCGCGACCCGGTTATGAGGCTAATGGCGAAGATCGGGCATGGGGAAAGCGATTAGCGAAGCGTTTTGATGTACGCGGCGATTATAAAGCGAAAGAGTTTAAAGTTTGCGGAGAGGGAATCCCCTCGTTGGTCATAGACCATATTGCAGAGGATCCGGAAGACGCTGAATTAGAACTTCGCGAACTGTTTAGCGGACACGATGCTAAGAACGGCGATGCTCTTTTGGTGTTCGGTTGGGCTACCCGCGAAGACTTAGCAAAACTGGTTTAGTTCCCTAAAGCGATTTGTTAGAAGGTTCCGCAGGAGATTTTTCGTATGGACTTCGAAGACCTAGTTCGTAGGCGAAAAATGACTCGGTCTTTCTCCGACTTATTAGTAGACCAGAGCTTATTGAGTCACGTCTTAGATCAAGCGAGAAGAGTTCCCTCTGCGGGTAATAGTCAAGGGTTCGATTTCGTGGTGCTCCAAGGCGCAGAGACTAGTCATTACTGGGATGTCTCGCTACCCGCAGAGAAGCGAGAAAAGTTTAAATGGAAGTCATTGCTTAGAGCTCCAGTGGTAGTGACAATTTGGGCTAATCCAGATGCGTACTTAGAGCGCTACTCCGAAGAAGATAAAGCTTCGACAGGGCTTGGAAAGTCTAGGGAAGCTTGGGCGACTGAATACTGGCTTGTTGACGGCGCTTTTAGCGCTATGGCCCTTCAATACGCTGCTATAAATGCGGGCCTTGGGGTTCTATTTTTTGGTATGTTCGATAAGGCCCCAGCTATAGCCAGGGCACTGAATGTACCCCCTGGCCGGGTGCCAGTCGGCACGGTTGCTATTGGATGGCCTAAAATATCGGACGAAGAGGATGGAAAAAGCGTAAATCGTGAGCGGAGACCATTAGATGCAGTCGGCCAAAACGGAATTGTTCACTTTGGCGGGTGGTAGGAAGCAGATTGGCTCAAGGCTATTGACTTCGATTAGGTAGCGCTGGTCTATTTCGGCTACCGCATTTGTTTGATCATTTAGCTTTGTTCATATCCTTAGGTCCGACGGCAATAATTTGATATAGAAGCAAATTATTACGGCGATTAAAAGTGTTGCTATAGCTAGTAGCTGCCACGATGTAGCTATGAGGACAGTTCCTGAGTCGCATGAAAAAGACAATTCGGCATTAAGTGATCTATTCCATCGTTACTTAACTGGCGTTTTGCTCACATTATTGTCTGAGGAGGATGAGGATTGCGCTGCTGAAGTAGTTCAGGCACTATTTAGACGACAGCACCACGAAAAATTTATACCTGGGCTTCATAAGCTGGGCCTAGCTCAAGAGCCACACGCAGTCGCATGCGCTAAGTATCACTATCTCTCGAATCATTTGGGTGGCGTATCTGTAGCATTTGTTGCTGAATCGGAAAAAAAAGCTTGGGTGAGGTATTTACCCCCTAGATGGATTTTTGATGGGACAGCTCTGGCTTCGATCCCAACTAAAGTCGCACGGGCAATGTTGCATGGTTGGCATGGTCACAACGGAGTCTCATTAGAAAATCCGCGTCTCGGGTTCGTTTGCACTGGCCAGACTATGGATGGATTTCCTGGTCTCGAGGGGTATTACATCGAAGAGGACTATGAATTAGATCCTGACCAGCGCCTCCGATTTCGCTTTGGCGAGCAATGCCCGCCTATTGACTACGCGTCGTTACCTCAACTTTCATCTGAGGAATGGCCAAGTGAGCGAATAGCGAAGGCATCTCGTAAATACTCGATGGAATACATCAGAAATCTATTGCCAGTGTTGTCAGAGGTTCTGGGACCTCTCCAAGCCCAAGGAATTCTTTACCGAGCAGGTCGTCGAATTGGGATGCAGTTTTCTGCAGAGACTCAGAAAATGCTCGGAACTAACGACCCGATTAACATGTTGGCCAGTTTATTTAGCGCTCAAGGTGACAGAATCACGGTAGCGGGCACTCAGATACAACAGCATGGCTGGCGACTTATGGCAGGCCTCGAAAAAGAGTGCGTTCCAGAGTGGATGGATGGCTTAGCTGGCCTTTGGGAAGGTTTAATTGCTGTGGCGGACTCGCGACGCCGGTTAGTTCTCAGCGATCGCATGGATCTGGGAGACAGCTCATTTACTTGGGATTTGCGGTATGCAGCAGAGCCAAAGCCGTTTTAATGTGAGCCGTTAAACGTCGCTATAACTTCAGTGAGTTGATCTATGTACGTTAGCGTCTTGTCGGCAGACGGAAGATCAAAGTTCACCGGTGTGAAGACGAACTGAGTAACACCAGCTTTAGCGTATTGCTCTAACCTTTCCATCTTCGGTTGGCCCCAGATGTAAAGGCTTATAGGTATCGCTTTACCGTCTCTACCAGCTTGATCTGCTAAATTCGTAAATCGTTCGATTCCGCCTACGACATCAGGCTTACCGTCTGTGTTCATTATACCTACGTCAATTGGACACCATTCGTCTGCGTATTCGGCGGCATGTTGTATGCCTAAGGGTCCGGCGTTACCTAAGGCTATTGGAACAGTTCCATTAGTTGGTTTGGGGTATACCCAAGAACGGGAGTAGTTGTCCCAAACTCCATTAAATTCAGCTTCTTCATTACCCCACGCGACTCTGAGTGCTTGTACCCGTTCCCTCATAGCGCTATAGCGCTTAGCAAAAGGTAGATCGGGGCGGTGATTTTCTAGCTCTTCTTTGTTCCAACCTACCCCAATTCCCATAGTTACTCGACCGTCGGAAAGAGCGTCTGCCGTCGCGACGGTACAAGCTAGGTCGAGAACATCATGTTCCAAGAGTAAGCAAACTCCAGTAGCTAATTGAATTTTGGAAGTTACCGCTGCGGCGGTTGCGACTGAAACCCAAGGGTCCATCATGTGGACGTAGGAACCTGGGAGTTGACCGCCATTAGGGTAGGGCGTTAATTGCTCAGTCGGTATATGGGAATGTTCAGGAAACCACACTGAATCGAAGTTTCTGTCCTCTAGCTCACGCGCTAAATCTCCCGGACGAATCCCATCAATATGATTGCCCGTTAAATATCCAAATCTCATAATCGAACTATAGGCCAACTTTCTCTTCTATGGTTCCTATATGGATTTACGTTTAGATGGCAAAGTCGCATTAGTTACTGGTGGCTCAAAAGGCATTGGTCGCGAAATAGCGACTGCATATGCTGAGTCTGGAGCCAAGGTGATGATTACCTCACGCAAGGCAGATGCGTGTGAGCTTGCGGCCTCAGAAATAGGCAACGGATGCGAATGGTTTGCTTCAAATGTAGGCTATGAAGACCAAGTGGAATCGCTAGTAGACCATACTTTGGACACATTCGGTGCCGTAGATATTTTAGTTAATAATGCCGGGGCTAACCCATATGCAGGTCCAACTATCGATGTTGACGTCCCTCGTTGGAACAAGACTATTCAGGTTAATATGACGGCTCCGTTAGTTCTTACTCAGTTGTGTTGGAACAAATACATGAAAGAGAGCATGGGGGGTTGCTCTATTATCAACATCAGTTCGGTCGGGGGATTGACAACTAACGAGCAGCTGGGAGTCTATGACGTGGCGAAAGCCGGATTGATTCACTTAACGAAGCAGTTAGCAGCAGAACTGGGTCCTAAGGTACGAGTCAACTGCATAGCGCCAGGTTTAATAAAAACTGACTTTGCCAAGATTCTGTGGGATGGAGAGCGAGGAGCAGAAGTGGCTGCAAGCTATCCAATGGGAAGGTTGGGAGAAACATCAGATATTGCTGGTTGCGCTACTTGGTTAGCGGCTGAGACTGGTAGCTGGATTACAGGGCAAACGATAGTTATGGACGGCGGGGGTCTGATTGCTTTCAAAAAGGATACTGAATGAATACTTTTTCGAAGTGGCTAACCGGAGCGAGGCCTAAAACCTGGCCAGCTGCAATAGTGCCCGTAATTGTGGGAACGGCAGCTGCTGAAAGCGAGTTGATTTATTGGAGGGCGTTAGTTGCACTCGTAGTTTCTTTGTCTTTGCAGATTGGGGTAAATTTAGCGAATGATTACAGCGATGGGATAAGAGGAACAGACAAGGATCGCGTTGGCCCAATTCGCTTAGTAGCGTCGGGTTTAGCTTCGCCACGGGCAGTTATGTTAGGCGCCTTTGTTGCATTTGGAGTTGCCGCATTTAGCGGAGCAATAGTAGCCATTGCTGTTTCCTACTGGTTAATTGCAGTGGGAGTTGCCGCTATAGCTGCGGCTTGGTTCTATACCGGCGGCTCTAAGCCTTATGGATATTTAGGTTTAGGTGAAGTTTTTGTTTTTGTTTTTTTCGGATTAGTTGCTTCATGTGGTTCGACGTTTCTTCAGGATGAGCGGATTACTGCTTTGGGGGTTGGTTGCTCCATCCCGGTTGGCCTTTTTGCTGTTGCGTTGTTGATAACAAATAATTTACGTGATCGACCAGCAGACTTGCTCAGCAATAAGAAGACTCTTGCGGTTCGAATGGGGGATGGTCCAACAAGGGTCCTATATTGCATAGTGGTTAGCATCGCATTTGGCTTTTTGCTTTATTTGGCGTTACTGCGCCCTTGGGTGTTGCTGGGGCTGTTGGGAGTTCCGATAGCTGTTTCTCCAATAAAAACAGTGGCCAGAGGAGCAAAAGGACAAGAGCTGATAGCGGTACTTGGCGCAACAGGCAAGGTGCAGATGGTCACAGGTCTGGCGATGGCAGTTGGCTTAATAGTAGGAAAATAGCTGAACTTAAAGGTCTCTTGTTGCGCTTATCATTTGTGTAATACCGCCGCTAAGTAACTGGCGCTTGGCATCGCTGAAGCCTGATTCTTTAAGCGACTGCATCATTTCATCAGGTGGGGGTAGATAGCTCACCGACTTTGGGAGGTATCTATATGCAGATTTATCTGAAAGCGCTGAGCCGATTAACGGCACTATTTTTCCGAAATACAAACTATGGCCAGTCCTCAAAATTCTGCTCTTCGGTTGAGCTACATCAAGAAGAGCTATTCGTCCTGCGGGCTTAACGACTCGACTTATCTCCTGAAAAAAAGAATCTAGATCGGTGAAGTTTCTCAAGGCGAATCCACAGGTAACGCCGTCAATGCTATTTTCAGAGAGAGGCAGGCATAAAACATCAGCGCGAACAAGTGGCGCTAATGTGCGAGAAGCTCCTAACATTCCTTGGCTAAAGTCAACGCCAATGGGAGACAAACCGGCAGCTAACAAGTCATTACACATATCGCCTGTGCCACAAGCAAGATCTAAAATTTTGGAACCTTTAGGTAGTGACAACTCTCGTACTGTTTTGCGTCTCCACCTGACGTCTAGACGAAATGTCATTAGTCGATTTACTAAATCGTACCGAGGCGCAATACGGTCGAACATATCTTCTACGAGTGCCGCTTTGGCTTTCCCTTGGGGAAGCTTGTCCATGGTGCTAGTCGACTCTCATGTGTAGACCCGGTAAATACATTCAGCTACACAGGCTGGTCTTTCTGAACCTTCTATTTCAAATATTAGTTCTACGATGTATTGGGCTCCGCCACTAAAGTCTTCCACTGCTTGTAACGTCGCTCCCATTCTTACTCGGGAGCCAACCGGAACTGGAGCTGTGAATCTGAGTTTATTTGCTCCATAGTTGACGCCCATCTTCACATCGCCGCCAATGACAAAAGCTTCTGACATGAGCATCGGAGCGAGAGACAAAGTCAGGTAGCCGTGGGCAATGGTCATTCCGAAGGGGCCGGCCTTTGCCTTCTCTTCATCAAGGTGTATCCACTGATGGTCACCAGTCGCATCCGCAAATAATTGCACCTGGGCAGGAGTGATTGTGTGCCATTCGCTAAAGCCTATTTGTTCACCGATTCTTGACTTAAGGTCTTCGATTCCGTCTATCTGAGTCGTCATAGTCTTAAGTCTATTGGTCTATTCGGGTTACCTAAACTTTAATGACTCAACGGAACCAAATTTTTTTGTAGGAACGACTATGGGAATGAAATAGCAAAACTACCAGGACGATATCAAACATTAAACGGAGTATGAAACCCATGCCCATACTAAAGTTTATGCCTACCCAAAGAGTGGCAAGCACAGAATAACACGCAGAGAACACGGCTAAGATATAGCCCCATTTTCGTTCGTTCGTAATACCGATGCCACCAGCTACAAAAGTTCCAGTGAGGAAAAGTGCGAATAGCGTTGCCACTCCGGAGCCAAATAAGTCAAGTGGAAGCTGACGGTAGTAGGCACTGCCGAATAGAACCATCCCCACAGCACGAAAATATGAGAGCATAACTGCGCTGTATAGAGTTTGGGGTTGCGTTGGGTTTAACCATCGAAAATTTTGCGAACTCACAGAATTTGCCTCCGGAACCCATGCTAGCTAGATCACTCGAAAGACCTATGTATTTTTAGATTCCTAGGCTTTAAGTCTTCTAACTTTTTAAATTCTTAATCTCATATGATTCGGTATAGCTGCCCGTTGACTTAGGAACTACTAATCAAGTCGATTTAGCTTTCCGACGAGGTTTAAGAACTACCTGCTGTTCGGCGCGCAACTGTCCGCAGGCGGCGTCAATATCGCTACCCCTAGTATTCCGGACTGTCGCATTTACTCCTAAGGACTCTAAAAGGTCTCTAAATTCAAGAATCCTTTTCGGATCAGTGCCACGAGTTTGGTAGCCAGGAGTGGCATTCAACGGTATTAAATTAACGTGCGCCCGCAGCGGAAGTGAGTAGGAGGCGAGCTGTCTGGCGTCAGTGTCAGAGTCGTTAATTCCTTCGATCATCGCCCATTCAAAGCTAATCCGCCTAGTTTTTTGACGCATGTAGAACTGGAGAGCATCTGCAAGTTCTCTGAGTGGATAAGTCTTATTTATAGGGGCAATTTTGTTGCGTGTCTGGTCGTTTGCAGAGTGAAGAGACACCGCAAGGTTTATGGGTAAGTCTTCGTTAGCCAATCGTTTGATACCAGGTACCACGCCTACGGTGGACATGGTTATGTGCCTTGCCCCAATCCCCATGTCTGAATTGATGCGAGTAACAGCGTTCCAAACTGAATCGAAGTTCGCTAATGGTTCTCCCATCCCCATGAAAACAATGTTGTCAATACGTTTATCTCCTGCACGTTGGGAAGATCGGATGACTTGTTCAACTATCTCTCCGGTCGTTAGGTTTCGGTCAAAGCCAACTTGGCCAGTGGCGCAGAAGCTACAGCCCATAGCGCAACCCGCTTGCGAACTCACGCAGACCGTTGACCGGTGTCGATAGTGCATTAGTACCGATTCAACGAGTAGGCCATCTGGTAACGACCAAAGTTGTTTGACCGTTGTTCCGTTATCGGCCTCGGTCTCTCGCACAAGCGTGAGGGCCGCAGGCAAAAGTTCGCTGAAAGCTGTTCGCAATTGTTTAGGAACATTAGTGATTTCGTGGGGTTCTTTACATTGAGAGTAAAGCCCATCCCAAACTTGATCAACACGGTACTTGGGTTCGCCGTCTAAAAGTTCAGCTAACTCTTTTCGGGATAATTCATAACGAGTGGTCACTACTAAGAGGGTACGCCTATATTCTGTAATTCATGTCCGGGCACCGATATGACGACCATCATAAGAACATCGCTGGGGGTGGCGTCAGGGCGGCCGTGTTCGGTGCCTCAGATGGCTTAGTATCAAATGTGCTTCTTATCATCGGACTTGCCGCAGCCGATGCGTCAGCTGGAGTTGTCCGGACTGCGGGTTTAGCAGGGTTGTTAGCCGGTGCGATTTCGATGGCGTCAGGCGAGTACGTTTCTGTTCGAGCTCAGAATGATTTAGTTGAACGAGAGATAGATAAAGAGAAGAAAGCTCTTGAAGAAGATCCAGAGGAAGAGGCAGAAGAATTGGCTCAGCTCTACGTTGAGCGGGGGATGGCTCCGAAGCAGGCTCGTGAAATGGCCAATTTGCTAATGGAGAATCCTGAAGTGGCTCTAGAAGTTCACGTACGTGAAGAGCTTGGTGTATCTCCAGACGAGTTGGCGTCACCATTCTCTACCGCAGCGTGGTCATTTTTTTCGTTCAGTATTGGTGCGCTAATACCGGTCCTTCCGTGGTTGATTAGCTCGGGTAATGCGGCCATGATTGGATCCCTCGCACTAGCGATAACTGCGGCTGCGGCAATCGGCGTTGCAATAGCACTGGTAACTGGCCGATCAATCATCAGAAATATCTTTCGACACGTCGGTATTGCTTGCATGGCGGCTGCGGCAATCTATTGCATCGGGAGCTTGATCGCCGGCGTCGTGGATATGTGAATGGTGTGCGGTTGCGTTTAACTAATCTGATTCGTATACAGCCTGCGCACTAAGCCAACTGTGAGGCCAATGTCCTTGTAAAGAGTTACAGCAGCGATGTTCTCTGCATCAACATAGAGCGTTCCCTTTGTGATTCCGGTGGAATGTAAGTGTTGGTAGCCGGCAAGAGTTAAGGCTCGTCCAAGTCCCTTCCCATGGTGTTTCGGGTCAACAGCGATGACGTAGACCTCACCTATGTGGGGCTTTTCGTTCTTGTGAATTTTAGTCCAGCAATACGCAGCTAGTTTGTCATCGGTTTCGTAAATTCGGAATCCTTCAGGATCAAACCAACTTTCCAATTGGCGTTCAAGAACCATTTCTACCGTCCAGCCGCTTTGCTCTCTATGCCAAGAAAAAGCTTTGTTATTTATGGTGCACCATTCTTCTTCGTCTTGGCCTGGGCGAAACGACCTAGTCTCGATGTCAGTAGTTTGCTCCAGGGGTAACTCGCAGTCCATTCGGAAGAGGTCTCTCTGGAAAGTGAATTTGAGTTGTTGTAGATCAGAATCAGTAGCTGGCGTTGGATTATCAATCCACAGCGAAATTTTCCCATTGTGTTGATCTAAGATTTTTGTTAGAGCATCGGCTAGAGCGCCTTTGGTCCATTGCTCAGCATCGACTTCTATGGTTGTTCCGTCTCTGTCGGTACCAACTATGATTTTTGATTCTTCGTTCACTGCATTAAACTTATCTCATATATTGATAGTCATCGAAGTAATAATAGACATGGTTCTGAATAAGATCGACATTTGTTTAGGCATAAGTGAGCGATGGGCAAACCAAGATCACCAGTAGGGCGGGCGACTCTAGTACATGCTCGTCTGAAAAAAGAATATGCCGCACATTGCGAGCTGGTGTACAGCAATGCTTTTGAACTTCTAGTTGCGACTATTCTGTCCGCTCAATGCACTGATGTTCGAGTTAACGCCACGACACCAGCCTTGTTTAATTATTATCCTGATCCGTTTGCTATGGCATCAGCCGAGCTTACTCACTTAGAAGAATTGATTCGTTCAACCGGTTTCTACAGGAATAAGGCGAAAAATTTATCACGAATGGCAAATCAGCTGCTGGACTCTCACGACGGCGAGGTCCCGCAGAGTAGGAAACAACTTGTTGAGCTGGCGGGGGTAGGTAGAAAGACAGCAAACGTTATTAGATCAGTGGCTTTCGGTTTACCAGGTTTACCAGTCGATACACATGTTGGGCGTTTGGCCCGTCGGCTATCGCTTACAGAGGAAGAGGACCCTGAGCGAGTTGAGATGGTGTTGAATCCGTTAATCCCCAAAAAAGAAAGAGGCGAGTTCAGTCTGCGACTAATTTTGCACGGACGTCAAGTGTGTTTCGCTCGAAACCCTAAATGTGGTGACTGTTTATTGAATGATTTTTGTCCCAGCGCGTTTATGGTCTAGAGAAGTTCACTAAGTTACTACTAGCAGCTGTATAGCAAGGAGTTATTATGACAATTCGACGGGCGGCTCATTTCGTACCTGGTGCAAACGAAAAAATGTTAAGTAAGTCTTTAGATACAGAAGCTGACAGCTTGATTCTTGATCTTGAGGATGCTGTAACACCAGATAATAAGAGTATCGCTCGATCAGTTGTTGCCGGCTGGCTTAGGGATGTAGATTTTGGACGCCAAGAGAAGGTAGTGCGAATCAATGATTTGCATAGTCCTTGGGCCGAAGAAGATATAGCCGAGACTATGGCCAACCCTCCTGATGCCTACCTTGTTCCTAAGGTTAATTCGGCGACCGAGATTGCTCAGTTAGATCAAATAATCGAAGGACATGAAATTAGCAATGGATACGACGTTGGGTCGGTGAAGCTACTAGTTCTAGGAACCGAGACGCCTCTTGGGTTGCTGAACATAAAGGATCTGGCATCCCATAAACGCGTTGAAGCGTTGACCTGGGGAGCGGAAGATCTTTCTGCTGCGATCGGATCGCGAGGGAACAGAGACCTGCATGGCGCATATCTGCCGGTCTTTGAATATGCACGAATAATGTGCTTAGTTGGTGCGACGGCTTGGCACAAGCAGCCGCTTGACACGGTTTTCGTTGACTTTAATGATCCAGATGGTTTGAAAGCCGAATGCCTGGCCTCAGCAGCGATGGGATTCACTGGGAAAATTACGATTCATCCGAATCAGATTAATATAGTGAATGAAGCGTTTACTCCATCTGAAGCTGAGGTGTCAGAGGCTAAAGAACTCTTGCTCTTGTTCGCCGAGAACGAGGCAAAGGGCCTTATGGCATTCAGCTATAAAGGCACAATGGTAGATGTCCCGCATCTGACGAGAGCTAAGAAAATAGTGGAACTCTCGGAGTTACTGTCAGGTAATGCAACTTAACTTTTTAAACCTTCAGCAGCTTTAGATAGCCTTCGTCGGGCCATCCTAAGGCTGCGGTCCACTTCGTAGAGATCGACAGCCACATTTTCGTTGATTGTGCCGAGTAATTCGTCTGCAGATGCGACCAAGCGTTCTCCTAGTTCTTGGACAGCAGTTTCAATAGAAGATAGCTCCGCTTTCGTAACCATGTTGGAACCATAGCGTTGAAATTGGCAATCAGTTTGTTAATCGGCATTAGGTCACAGCTAGTTGGGCGGTACCCTCGAAAGGGTGTTCAATCGGCTGGATCTTAGAGGAACAAAAAAACCGCTTGGTGAGCTGCTGCCTCAGTTGGCTATAGATGCAATTGCGCCTCGCGAAACTGTTCGAGCGCTGCTAGATGAAGTGCGTCTAGGAGGCGATAAGTCTGTCCGCGATTTGACCATAAGATTCGATGGCGTTGACGTGCCAGTCGCTGTAGTCAGCGCACATATGCTTGAAGAAGCTTGGAATATGATTGACGAGTCGTTGCGAGAAGCTTTAATAGTTGCGCATGACCGCATTCTAAATTTTCACCTTGGCGAAGTGCACAATGAACATACTCAAGACTCTGGTGGGGTTTCAATTAGTAGCGTGGCTCAGCCCGTTGACCGGGTTGGGGTTTATGTGCCTGGCGGCTTAGCTGCTTACCCATCCACAGTCTTGATGACAGTACTTCCTGCATTAGCAGCCGGCGTGCAAGACGTGGTTCTGTGCACCCCACCGGACGGAGTCGGTGAGGCATCGAAGGTGGTATTAGCTGCTGCGTATCTTTGCGGCGTCACAGAAATCTTTCTTGCAGGGGGAGTTCAAGCAATAGCAGCAATGACCTATGGAACCGAGAGCTTAAAAGCTGTTGATGTAATTGCTGGACCTGGTAACGCGTGGGTCGCTATGGCGAAACAAGAAGTCGCTGGTCAAGTTGGTATCGCATCTGCTTTTGCAGGCCCATCAGAAATAGCTGTGATAGCAGATCATACTTGCCCTCCAAGTTCAGCTGCTGTAGATCTGGTCTTACAAGCAGAGCATGGGCCTGGCGGCAGGGCCTGGCTGATTACATGGGATGCAGCTTACGCAGATGAAGTTGAGAGTGCCACAAAGGAAATTGTTTCGCTTTCGCCTAGGTCTTTGGAAACACGCGCAACAATTAAGACTGGCGGTTTCGTATGTCTTGTCGATGACCCGTTACAGGCGATAGCCGTAGTTAACGTTCTTGCACCGGAGCATCTGCAACTTATGTTTGAGGGTGCCAGGTCTTTCCTCGGACAGATCCGACATGCTGGAGCTGTGTTCATTGGGAATTGGGCGCCTGCGTCGATAGGAGATTACGTAGCAGGACCATCTCATGTTCTTCCAACATCCGGCACAGCCAGGTTTAGCGGTGCTTTGGGTGTAGCTGATTTTCAGAAAAAAATGCACATCGTGGAAGTAAGCAAAGATGGTTTTGACGAGCTACGAGGTGTAGTCGCCGAGCTAGCAGTAGCAGAAGGTCTTTGGGCCCATGGTGTTTCTGTTTCTGAACGAGAACGTTGGGCAAACGGCGGTGTATCAAAGTGAAGCGTCCACCGGTACGAGATGACTTAGTTGCGATGAACGGTTACCACTCGCCTCAGATGGACGTTGAGATTCGTTTAAACACAAATGAAGCGCCAGAGCCTCCACCTGAAATGTTTATGAAAAGACTGTTGGAAGAGTTGTCCAAACTCCATCTGAACAGATACCCGGACCGGACCTCCAGCGAGCTAAGAGCCAGCCTGGCAAAGTTGCATAAAGTAGACCCATCAGAAGTTTTTGTTGCAAATGGGTCTAACGAAGTTTTACAGACGATCTGTTTAACATTTGGCGGAAGCGGCAGGGTGGCGGCTTCGTTTGAGCCTACTTACGCTATGTATAGCCAGATTGCGCGCAGCACACAGATGAAGGTTGTTGAAGGGCGCAGAGACGAACATTACCGAGTAAGTGTTAATGAGCTGGAGAGGGTTCTGGAAACCTATGAACCAGCAATCACGTTTCTTTGCTCTCCGAACAATCCGACTGGGACGCCAGAACGCCCAGAATTGATCGAACGCGCGCTCGAAATTTCTTCAGGTCTTGTTGTGGTCGATGAAGCATATGGCCAGTTTGCCAAGTTCACAGCTCTTGATTTTTTGAGGGCTCCCGAACCACCCGAATCGTTGATAGTCACGCGAACATTCTCTAAGACTTGGTCCATGGCGGGAGCTAGGTTGGGTTATTGCGTTGCGCCGTCGTGGATCATCGAGGAATTTGACAAAGTTGTATTGCCGTACCATGTTGACGCAATAAAACAAGTAGCAGGGCGGTTAGCTCTTGACTTTGTGCCGGAGATGGATGAGCGAGTCGATAGAATATCCGCAGAAAGAAACAAGATCGAAAATGCGCTTCGAGAGTTAGGTCTAGTGGTCTGGCCTTCTGAAGCGAATTTTGTTTTGTTTCGTTCGACGAATCCTCTGTTCCCCGGAAACCTCATTTGGGAGTACTTACTCGACCGCTCTATATTGGTGAGGAATTGTTCTAGCTGGCCGCTGCTGGAAGGTTGCCTTCGGGTGACGGTAGGCAGTCCAAACGAAAATGACCGTTTTATAGGTGCTCTTCAGGAGATAATCGCATGACTCGTCAAGCTACCCGGCAACGTAAGACTAAAGAAACTGATATCGCGCTCACTCTCGATATCGATGGAACTGGATTAGTTGAAGTAGAAACAGGATTACCATTTTTTGATCACATGCTTGCTCAGTTAGCGAAACATGCGCGATTTGATCTAACTGTCAGGTGTGAAGGTGATTTAGAAATTGACTCCCACCACACGGTGGAAGATGTAGGAATTGCTATAGGGGAGGCCCTTAGAGAGGCGCTTGGTTCTAAAGCCGGCGTTAAGAGATTCTCGTCAATATCTGTTCCTTTAGACGAGGCCGCAGTAGAAGTAATTCTGGATTTGTCGGGTCGCCCGTTTCTTCTCTACGACGTCATGCCTCCCGGAGAAAAAATTTTAGGAGACCCTCCTTTTGATCCGCAGCTTTGTGAAGAGTTTTGGAGGGCGTTGGTGATGGCTTCGGGAGTTACACTCCATATTGTTATGTTGAGAGGCCGTAACACTCACCATATTATTGAGGCTAGTTTTAAAGCTGTTGCGCGAGCCTTTCATGATGCGTCAATAGTCGTTGATGATGTTGTTCCTTCGACTAAAGGGATTTTGTGAATCGAGCAGACGAGGCACCTTTAGTTGCCGTGCTTGACTATGGAATTGGTAATTTACGATCAGCGCAAAAGGGACTAGAACGGGCGGGCGCTGATGCTCGTCTGACTTCAGACGAAGCTCTTGTGAAAGACGCATTAGGGGTTGTGCTCCCAGGTGTTGGGCACTTTGGAACCTGTATGGCTAACTTGAAACTTTCTGGGTTAGATGAAGTCGTGCGAGGAGTGGTCTCTCGCAACCAACCATTTCTGGGAATTTGCGTTGGAATGCAAATGATGTTTGAGTCTTCAGAAGAAGCACCTAATGTGCCCGGACTTGGTATATTGCCGGGCGCAGTTCGAAAGCTCCCTCCTGGTCTTACCAGGCCACAGATGCAATGGAACAGGCTCGATATTAAGAAGCCGAAATGCAGACTTCTTAACGGCATCGCTGAGGAAACTTGGATGTATTTTGTACATAGTTACGCAGCTGATACCGATGAAAATTTAGTTGCGGCGACGTGCGAGTACGGTACTTCCGTAACGGCGCTAATAGAGCTTGATAATATCTGGGCAACTCAATTCCATCCCGAAAAATCTGGATTGGATGGCCAGAAGGTGACAAAAAATTTTGTTGACCTCCTTTCTGGGAGTAAGTAGTGAGTTTTGACCTGTATCCCGCTATAGACATTCGAGAAGGACGCTGTGTTCGACTCCGTCAAGGCGATTATGATCGAGAGGTTCGTTACGATTCAGATCCAGCTGATGTCGCCCTGTCTTTTGAAGCTGCTGGTGCCTCTTGGATCCACGTCGTTGATCTAGATGCTGCCCGCTCGGGTATTGCAACGAATAAAGATGTTATTCGTAGAATCGTCGATGCTGTCAGTGTGCCAGTGCAAAGCGGTGGCGGAATTCGTTCGGTCGAGGCAGCACAAGCGCTATTTGATGTTGGGGTTGTGAGATGTGTTCTCGGAACGGCTGCTATTGAAACTCCAGAGTTAGCGGAAGATCTCCTTTCGTTAGGATTCCGAGTCGCTGTTGGTCTCGATGTGCGTGGCGAAGAGGTAGCAATACGTGGTTGGGAAATCGGAAGCGGAAAATCTATTTTTGAAGTGTTGCCCAGGTTTGAAAATACTGGTGTTGAGGCTGTGATTGTGACTCAAATAAATAATGATGGCATGGGTGATGGTGCTGATTTAGAGGGACTTAACAAAGTTATGGCTGCCACTGACCTCACAGTAATCGCCAGCGGTGGTGTCGGTTCTCTAGCCGATATTGAGCGGTTGGCGAGTTTAGGTACCGGGGAGCGCAGGCTTGGCGGTGTGATCGTCGGGAAAGCGATACACGATGGAAAAATTTCAATTAATGAAGCATTAATGTCGGCTAGGCGCTAGTGAAGACTGTACGAGTCATTCCTTGCCTAGACGTCGACGCAGGCAGGGTTGTGAAGGGAGTTAATTTTGTAGGTCTTAAAGATGCTGGTGACCCAGTTGAGTTGGCGGGACAATACGACCAGCAAGGTGCTGACGAGATTATTTTTCTTGACATAACAGCTAGCTCGGATAATCGAAACACGATAGTTGAGTTAGCCCATAGGGCTGCAGAACAGGTTTATATTCCATTCACAATCGGCGGTGGAATACGTTCGGTAAGCGATGCTCGGCAGCTTTTGCGGGCAGGCGCAGACAAAATTTCGCTTAATTCGGCAGCTGTTGAAAGCCCAAGTCTTATAACGCAAATTTCTGAGGAATTTGGAAGCCAATGCACGGTTGTGGCGATTGACGCCAAGACTAATGGCGATGGAACATGGAACGTTTTTGTAAAAGGCGGACGCGAAGATACTGGCCTTGATGCTTTGGAGTGGGCCAAGAGCGTCGTGAACTATGGGGCTGGCGAGATACTACTAACCTCCATGGACGGAGATGGAACCAGAAGTGGGTATGACATTGCGCTCACTAAGGCCATCTCTCAAGCAGTTGAAGTACCAGTTATTGCCAGTGGCGGCGTGGGATCTCTTCAGCATCTAGTTGAAGGAGCGACTGAGGGTGAAGCGTCAGCTGTGCTAGCCGCATCGATTTTTCATTTCGGGGACTATACGATTAGAGATGCGAAGCTTGCGCTAATAAAGGCGGGCGTAAGTGTGCGACCGCCTATACCTATAGATGAGTAACCGGCTAAAATGAGGTAAATTCGCTATATGGCATATCCAGGCAAACACGCTCTACATTCACCTAATAAAACCGCTGTTGTAATGGCAGGTAGCGGGGAACGACTCTCGTACCAAGAGCTTGAAAATCGTTCCGCTCAGTTCGCTCAAATGATGTGGGCGCAAGGTCTTAGGCCCGGTGATCACATTGCAATATTTGCAGATAATCATATTCGCTATTTCGAGACCTATTGGGCAGCGATGAGGAGCGGTCTTTATCTCACTACCGTTAACCGGTACCTCACTGCCGATGAAGCTGCCTATATCGTGCAGGACTGTCAAGCAAAAATTTTAGTAGCTAGTCCTGCGGTAAGGCAGGTGGCCACAGAGATGGTTGCTTCTATTGCCGAATGCCCTATCCGGTTGATGTTCGATGAAGCCGCCGAAGGCTATGAATGTTTTCAAGATGTTGTAGCTGAGTTCCCGACTAAGCCTTTAGCGGCCCAGCCGCGAGGGGCGAGGATGTTGTATAGCTCAGGGACTACTGGCAGGCCAAAGGGCATTAAGCCACCCTTGGACGGCAGCGATATTTCTACCCCTGATATTGTGGGAGCTTCTGTCGTTGGTGGAATATTTGGAATAGGACCGGAACACACGTATCTTTCTCCAGCTCCGCTTTACCATTCTGCGCCGCTTGGTTTCACCACAGGAACTCAAGCAATGGGTGGAACCGTAGTCGTGATGGAAAAATTCGATCCTATAGAAGCTCTTGTATGTATAGAGAAATATAAAGTAACCCATTCGCAATGGGTGCCGACAATGTTTAGCCGCATGCTGAAGCTTCCTCCTGAGGAGCGTACACGACATGATTTATCCTCTCATCAGGTAGCAATTCATGCAGCTGCGCCGTGCCCTACGGCAGTCAAACAAGAGATGCTTAACTGGTGGGGCCCAATCATTCACGAATATTATGCAGGTACCGAGATGAATGGATTTTGTTACGTGGGCCCACAGGAATGGATTGCACATCCTGGGACTGTGGGTAAATCTTTAATTGGCGTAATTCATATCTGTGATGATGAGGGCGTTGAAGTTGCGAACGGTGAAGAAGGGGCTATTTACTTTGAAAATACTTCGCAAACTTTTGAATACCATAATGCTCCAGAGAAGACAGTTGGGTCTCAGCACCCAGATCATCAGTTGTGGACCACACTTGGTGATATTGGAAAATTAGACGAAGACGGTTTCTTGTATCTGACAGACCGAAAATCGTTCATGGTTATATCCGGCGGTGTGAATATATACCCACAAGAGATAGAAGATTGCCTCATAATGCATCCAAAGGTTGCAGATGTCGCGGTTTTTGGTGTTCCTAATATTGATCTTGGTGAAGAAGTGAAGGCAGTAATTCAGTTAGCTGTAGGCATTGAGATTAACGAGGAGCTTGAGAGAGAGCTACTTAATTATGCGGCGGATCAACTGGCAAAATTCAAGGTACCCAGATCAGTTGATTTTCGAGAGGAACTGCCTCGGCTGCCAACTGGGAAACTATATAAAAGACTCTTGCGTGATGAGTACTGGGGTAAATCAGGCTCGAAAATAGTGTAGGCGCCTCTCCGGTTAAAAATAATGCGTATGGTGGAACTCTTTTGGAGGCTTGGCCTACTGGCTAGAATGGACTTGTGTTGAATAGGTCAGCAAATGCTTAGGATACAATTTTTGACAAGTTCAACGACTTCAGAAGATGAGTTTGCAAGGAAGTGATTGGCCCCTGGAATGACTTGAATTTGGGTGGAACGCCAATCTGAAGTGATGAGTTTCGTTTCTGTAGGTGGGCGATACTGGTCTTGTTCCGGGACAATCAAGAATACTGACCGATCGTCGGAACCCGCCTTCATATGTTTCGGGTCTACGAGACTAAGGGGTGGGGCAACTCCAACCCATGCCTTCAAGAGCGAATGGTCTGCAGCGAAGCTCACATCAGCCCCAAAAGAGTAGCCAACTGAAATGAGTGGACATGTTAGTTTTGCTAGCTGGGCGTAACCGAAAGCAGCCTGGGTGTCTAGCTGTTCGGCCACACCCTCGCCGTATGAACCTTCGGACTGTCCAACGCCCCGAAAATTATATCGAAGAGTGGCGATTCCCGACTTCGGGAGCTCTCTGAAAAGACTTTCAACGATACTATTTTGGAAGTTACCGCCATATAAAGGATGAGGATGACTTATAACGGCGAAAGCTTGTGCTGAGTCAACAGAATTAAATTCGGCCTCGAGCTTAATTCCGTCTGCCGTATCAATTTTTATTAGTTTCGGTCCATCAGCTTCGGTTGTCATGGTTAGAAACGGTACCTTGCCTTTGTGACTGAAGATTCAAATCTCTCAAAATCCGCTTCGGATGAGAAACGTCCGATCAAGATGCTCCATGACCGGATCTTAGTGCGCATGCCCACTGATGAGGCTGAGCGTCGAAGCAGCGGCGGTATCTTGATTCCCTCAACGGCGCAGCAGCAGAAGCGATTAATATGGGGAGAGGTAGTTGGGGCCGGCCCAAATGTGAGAAGTGTAGAAGAAGGTGACCGAGTGCTATTTAGTCCAGAAGACCGTCACGAGGTCGAAGTGCAGGGCGAAGATTTTTTAATACTTCGCGAGCGTGATATCCATGCAATAGCAGCGCCGAGAGTTGAGCCGGGTAGCACAGGGCTATACCTATAGTTATGTCTGAAGACGGAGAGCACCGATACCTCACGCAGGGTGGAGTCGAGGTAACTGTCACCAGGATTCCGATAGAAGCAGATTCAGCGATAGAAGAACTCATCGATCGCCTTGATTCTGAGAAAGGGTTACTGCTCTCTTCTAGCTACGAATATCCAGGGCGTTACACCAGATGGGACATGGGCTTTGTCAACCCGCCGTTGAGTATTACCAGTACCAAAGAGTTCGTGGAAGTAAGAGCTCTTAATGCTCGAGGGAAAATTCTTTTAGATGTTATTTGTAAGGCAGTAACGAAGGTCGCTGGAGTCATTGAGGTCGCTCAATCGGAAGATACTGTGTCATGTCGTATCGAACAAGTGAACCGTCGATTCGAAGAGGAAGAAAGAAGTCGCCAACCATCGACGTTTTCTGTAGTGCGTTCGATCGTTGAGCTTTTTAGTGGCTCTGATCCACATCTTGGACTATATGGAGCTTTTGGTTATGACCTAGCTTTTCAGTTCGAGCCCATGGAGATGAGTCTTGAACGGCCTGCGGATCAGCGAGATCTCTTGCTGTATATTCCTGATGAGTTGATTGTTGTCGATCATCAGGGGGCGGTAGCTGAGCGCGTTTCGTACGAATTCGCGGTTGATGGTCGAGCGACGGTGCCCTTTGAGAGAGCTGGAGAAATAGTTCACTACATAGCGGATGAGTCTTTCGTGTCTCATCGCGACCATGCGCCAGGTAGCTATGCAAATGCAGTTGAATTAGCTCGGGAGTATTTTGCAAAGGGAGACCTTTTCGAAGTTGTCTCCAGTCAAACCTTTAGTGAGCCTTCGCCTGAACCCCCTTCGGAATTATTTAGGCGTTTGAAAGAGCAAAATCCATCTCCATACGGCTTTCTGATTAATCTCGGCAAAAACGAGTGGCTAGTGGGTGCTTCGCCCGAAATGTACGTTCGCGTAGAAGGTGACCGAGTTGAGACATGTCCAATATCGGGAACCATTGCCAGAGGTCAGGACCCTCTAGACGATGCATCACAAATATTAGCATTACTCAACTCTTCGAAAGATGAGTCGGAGTTGACTATGTGCACCGATGTTGACCGAAATGACAAAAGCAGGATCTGCATCCCTGGATCGGTGAAAGTTATTGGACGTCGGCAGATCGAGATGTATTCCAGGCTTATCCATACTGTTGATCATGTTGAGGGGCGTCTTCGTCCAGAATTTGATGCATTAGATGCGTTTCTCACTCACACTTGGGCGGTAACGGTTACGGGAGCCCCGAAGGCTGCTGCAATGAAGTTCTTAGAACAAAATGAAAAATCACCACGCTCTTGGTACGGGGGCGCTATCGGCAAGGTCGGTTTTGATGGGGGATTAAATACTGGCCTCACGTTGAGAACCATACGAATTAAGGACGGGAAAGCTGAAGTTAGAGTTGGTGCCACTCTTTTGTGGGATTCAGACCCGGTTGCAGAAGAAGCTGAGACTGAACTTAAAGCTTCAGCATTTTTGGATGCACTGCGCCTTCCGCGAAACTCATCCGGCCCTCTTCCTGTAGATCAGATAGGGCAAAATTGTCGTGTGCTAGTGGTCGATCACCGAGATTCTTTTGTGCACACGTTAGCAAATTACCTGCGACAGACGGGAGCGTCGGTTACAACATTGCGGTCGGGCGTTCATTTAGAAGAGATTGACCGGAGTAAAACTGATCTGCTGGTTTTGTCTCCCGGGCCGGGACGACCAGAAGACTTTGGTATTTCAGAAACTATTAAACTTGCTATAGCTGAAGGGATTCCAATATTTGGTGTGTGTTTAGGACTGCAAGCAATTGTTGAATATTATGGCGGTGTATTGGATCAATTAGTTAGCCCGATGCACGGAAAGCCTTCGCTTATCGAAACTTTTGACAGTCAAATGTTCACGGGGTTACCAGGGTCATTTAGGGCAGGAAGATATCATTCACTTTTTGCGAAGCTTGACACAATTCCTAATCAGTTAAAAGTTGTTGCCGTCAGCGCTGATGATGGCGTGGTTATGGCAGTCGAGCACAAAGAGCTGCCGATAGCGGCGGTTCAGTTTCACCCGGAATCAATAATGTCTCTTGATGACAACGTTGGTATTGAACTTGTGCGTAGCGTAGTTAGAAACCTTACGAAGAGGAATAGTTAACATGGATGAAGTGTTTTCAGTACTTCTCAAAAGAGATGTTTTGAAAGTTGAGGGCCCTGAAGCTGCAACTTTTTTACAAGGGCAGGTCTCGCAGGAGGTTGAAACTCTTGAGCCTGGCCAATCAGCTTTTTCGTTTCTTCTAGAACCGCGTGGGCAGGTTGAAGGGTTCTTTAGGGTATCTCGTGCTGATACTGATCTCTTCTACTTGGATACGGAGCCTATGTTCGGTGCTGCTTTGAGGGCGTCCCTAGAACGATTTAAACTTCGGACTAAAGCGGAGTTCACAGATCTTGAATGGGACATGCTAGCTATTCGCGGCGTTGCTGAAATTCCAGAGCCGTTTGTTGCTGATTTGGTAGCACCAGCGTTTTGGCCAGGTATGGCTGGATTCGATTTGTTAGGATTCAAGGTTTCGTCACCTATCAGAGAAGAGACTCCAGGTTTTTACGAAAAAGCAAGGTTGATTAGTGGGTTGCCTGCTATGGGTAAGGAGATAATATCCGGAGGTATTCCTAACGAATCAGGTGTTCTAGCCATGGCTGTCTCATTTAATAAAGGGTGTTATCGCGGCCAAGAACTTGTCGAACGGATTTCATCGCGTAAAGGAGGAAGACAGCAGGTGCAGCGGTTTAGGTCGACTGAAGAACTCCATGCTGAAGATGAGCTTTATAACGAAAATGGTGAAGTATTAGGAAAGATTTACTCAGCGACCATCGATGGCGATTCTTCTGTAGCGATGGGAGTGGCGAAGGCTGGGTCTGTCAGTATTTGCACTTCTGACGGTTCTCTGGTGTCGAGCTCACCGATTCTTAATGAAATCATTTAAAGGTAATCATCATTAGAAAACAGTTGATGGGAAATGCCACCGTCAATATTCTTCTTCAAAGTCGTATGCTTCTAAAAATATTACAAAGGGGATTAATCGATGTCGAAACCAGCTCTACTAGCAAAACTAACCGCTAAAGAAGGTGAGCGTGATTCGCTTCTGGCGGTGATAGCTGATCTTGGAATCAAAAATGTGTCAGGGGAACCAGGTACAGAGATTTACGCCGCTCATAAAGATCAGGGCGATGAAAATGTAGTCTGGTTTTATGAGATGTATTCAGATTCTGATGCATTGAAGGCGCATGGTACGTCTGACGGAATGAAAGAGTTCGGAAAGGCAACCGGACAATATATGGCGGGTCGCGCTGAACTCATCTTCTTAGAGCCGGTATGTGCGAAAGGCCTAGACCTCTAAGCGCGTTTTACCGAAACAGATATAGATAATTTAAGGACATCAGTTTGGAAACGTATTTAGATCGAATTCTCGATAGGCATAGAGCAGAGGCTGATAAAGATAATCGTATTTTTAGTGAGCTATTTGAACGTGCTGCGCGTAGCCCATTGCCTCGAGGTTTTCTGAAGTCTTTACAAACTGATGGCCTGAGCGTGATTGCTGAGGTCAAACGCAAGTCACCCTCAAAGGGTTCTCTTGCTATCGACTTGGACCCATCGGAATTGGCGAAAAAGTATGAGATTGGGGGAGCAGCTTGCGTGTCGGTTCTGACAGATACGGAAAGTTTTGGTGGCTCGCCTAGGGATCTTCAAACAGTGCGCGAATCTGTAGCCCTGCCCGTATTGCGTAAAGATTTTACGGTTCATGAATTCGATATATTGGATGCCAGAATAATGGGTGCAGATGCCGTGCTGCTCATAGCCGCTGCTCTTGTTGATGAAGAGCTGAAACGTTTTCATGACTTAGCCAAAGAACTTGAGCTAGATGTTTTAGTTGAAGTACATGACGAGATCGAACTGGAAAGAGCCCTCTCTGTAGGCTCTGATTTAGTTGGTGTCAATCAGCGAGATTTGTTTACCTTTGAGGTTGACCATGAGCGAGCTCTACGAATGGGAGACTTAATCGCTGGATCAGTTACTTCGGTAGCAGAGTCAGGTGTACGCGATGTTGCTGATGCGGCTACGCTTGCGCAAGCTGGTTTTGACGCAGTTTTAGTAGGAGAAATCTTGGTGACTAGTGAGGCTCCGGACGTACTTGTAAGGGCCATGACCGAGGTTGATTTATGTTTATAAAAATATGCGGAATTACCACAGAAGAAGATGCGCTGTTATCGATTGGCATGGGTGCTGATGCTTTAGGTTTTAATTTTGTTCCTGGCTCAGTTCGCCAAATTCGACCATCAGTAGCGCGTGATATTGTGAAACGATTACCGGGCGGGATAATGACCGTCGGAGTTTTTCGAAATGAACTTCGAGACCGAGTCGTCGAAATAACCCATGAGGCGGGGCTTCAAGCGGCGCAGTTACATGGTCATGAGAGTGTAGACGACAGCGCCTGGGTAGCTGAGCGTGTCCCAACGATGATTAAAGCCTTTGCCGCAGGTGACCCGAGTATGGACCGACTGATTGAATATGGGGCAGCAGCGGTGCTAGTAGATGCTCCAGAGCCGGGGTCGGGCAAGGTTTTTGATTGGACGTTGCTAGATGGTAGGGATCGTGGCAGGCCGTTGATCTTAGCTGGCGGACTTAATCCTCTAAACGTCGGAAGGGCTATCGAATCAGTCCAACCTTGGGGCGTTGATGTAGCGAGTGGAGTCGAGGTAACGGCTGGTCGCAAGGATCCTGTTCTAGTTCGGGAATTTATTACCAACGCTCGACAAGCTGCTAGCGATACTGAGCCGGACGAGACTGAGCTTGAAATTGACTCAATGCCATATGACTGGCGTAATGAGTAATAAATATTAAAAAGTTCGTTAATTAATTAGTGATTGGGACCCTGAAAGGGGCAAATTGTAAATATGGTAATGATTGAGCCAACCCCTGACGGACGTTTTGGTGAATTCGGTGGGCGTTTCGTTCCCGAAACTCTAATTCCTGCATGTGAAGAGTTAGAGGTCGCTTTTCGCGAAGCGTGGGCAGATCCTACTTTCGTTGATGATTTCCATCGAGTGTTACGCGACTATGGGGGCAGGCCTTCACCGCTGACTGAATGCTTTCGGTTATCGAAGCAACTGGGTTGTCGAGTCCTTCTTAAGCGAGAAGATCTTAATCACACCGGTTCTCACAAAATAAATAACGTCATAGGCCAAGCCTTACTGGCTCAGCGGATGGGCAAAACGAGACTAGTAGCAGAGACTGGGGCGGGTCAGCATGGCGTTGCTACTGCTACTGCTGCAGCGTTATTAGATATGGACTGTAAAGTTTATATGGGGGCTGTTGACGTCAAGCGGCAATCTTTGAATGTTTTTCGGATGCAACTTTTAGGCGCGGAGGTTGAAGCGGTCAAATCTGGTAGTCAGACGCTCAAGGATGCGGTTAACGAGGCTCTACGTGACTGGGTGGCGACGTTAGAAGGCACTCATTATTGTTTAGGTACAGTCATGGGTCCGCATCCATATCCTTGGATGGTTAGAACTTTTCACCACGTAATTGGAGACGAAGCGAATGAGCAATGTCTAGCTCTCACCGGTACTGATCCAGATGTTGTGGTTGCATGCATCGGCGGTGGAAGTAATGCGGCCGGTATTTTCTCTGGTTTCGCTTCGAGCGAATCTAGGTTGGTCGGTGTTGAGCCTGCTGGTGGGGCTGCGGTAGGTAGAGGAGTTCCTGGGGTAGTGCATGGAATGAATTCTTACCTAATGCAAGATGAGGTAGGTCAAGTTCAAGAAGCTAAGTCTATTTCTGCGGGGCTAGATTATCCTGGGGTAGGACCAGAGCACGCTTTCTTAGCGTCTATCGGTCGAGCTGAATACCCTTCAGTTAATGATCAAGAGGTTATCGAAGCTTTCCAACTTCTTTCTCGCACTGAGGGCATAATCCCAGCATTAGAGACAGCGCATGCAATCGCATGGGTTGTTAGGGAGGCAAAAAATCTACAAGGACAAACAGTCCTAATTAATCTTTCCGGTCGTGGAGATAAAGATGTTGATCAGATGATGGAAATTTTGAACGTTGATCGAGTTGTATGACCGGTCCATTTGAAGAGGCTCTTCGCGAGAAACGCGCATTAGGCAAGAAGCTGTTGGTCGTTTATGTAACTGGCGGTTTCGAGAACTGGGAAGCATCAGTTGAGGCTGCTGCTGCTGCTGGAGCAGATGCAATAGAAATTGGTATTCCATTTTCTGATCCCGTGATGGATGGCCCGGTAATCCAGCAAGCATCTCAGATCGCTCTCGATCGAGGAACTACTCCTTTGTCAGTTTTGCAAGCTGCTGCCGATCTAGATACCGGTATTCCTCACGCGGTGATGACCTATTATAATCTTGCCCATAACCCAGGTCATGAGCGTTTTGCTGCGAGCCTGGTTAGAGCGGGTATTAGCGCCGCAATTTTGCCAGATCTACCCTATGTCGAATCTGCTCCATGGCGTGAAGTCGCTGCTAAAGCGGGAATCGAGACAGTAATGTTGGCGGCCCCGACAACGCCAGATCATAGGCTCGGAGATCTTTGTGCTGCTGCTCATGGGTTTGTTTATGCGGTCGGATTACTCGGAGTGACTGGCGAGCGTTCTGCCTTGGCGGACACTGCCACAAAAATTGCCGCTCGTTGTAAAGCGGTTACGGATAAACCTGTATTGGTTGGTGTGGGGATAGGGTCACCAGCGCAGGCTGTAGAAGCTTGCACAGTCGCAGACGGTGTGATCATAGGTTCCGCGTTAGTGCGACAGATGCTTGATGGGCACGGTGCTGCTGGAGTGGGGCAGCTAGTCTCTTCCTACCGGGCGGCGCTTGACGAGGGATAGAGGGTTCTGTGAGCGTCTCAAATGACGAAAACTGTGAGTTGTGTGAAGCAGCTCGCTTCACACATTGGTACTACGAAGATGAGGTCTGTTGGGTTGCGGACTGCGAGGTGTGCTCCACTCCGATGGTGGTTTGGAAGCGGCATGGAACTGAACCTGCTCCATCAGACATCGAATGGATGATTCGATGTCTCATGGCGGCAGCTAATGAACGTTTTGGGGACGAAGTTACAACTGTTGATCGAGTAATGAGACAAATACCAGAGCATTTCCATGCCCATGCTCGTGATAAAAATTGGCTCTCCAGAAGGTGGCAAGATAAACCGAGTAAATATTCAGGTGTTGGTGGCTCTAGGGAATTATTGGGTTGAATAATGAGAGCTGACTATGGATTGCAGCCAATGCTTTATCGACTTGGCGTATGCCTTGTTATCGTCACTTTGGTCGCGTGCTCATCAGGTACTTCTAGCTATGGGCCGATTAATGAGACTTATAGCGCAAGCGCCTTGGAAGCAGGTGAAGCTATATACGCTTCTAATTGCTCTGTTTGCCATGGCCAAAATGGTGAAGGTGGAATAGGGAGCCGTCTGACCGGTATCGGTCATCGTCTTTCTTATTCGAGCCATGTAAAAATAGTTCTACAGGGACGACGCTCAATGCCTGCGTTCAGTAGACGCTTAGATGCAGCGGAAATATCCGCAGTCGTTGCTTACCAACGACTAGCTTTCTCTGAATCAAAAAAATAGCTATAGTTCTGTCACTCGGATGATGGCCATGGTTCAGTAGTTATGTAGGTTAAGTGAATGCTATCTGAAGGTGATAGAGCTCCAGCTTTTACTCTTTTTGACCAAAGAGCCCAGAAGGTTTCTTTAATTAAGCAAGCGCCGAAGTCAGTGCTCCTATTTTTTTATCCAAAGGCTAACAGCAGCGGCTGTACGTCACAGGCGTTAGGCCTTAGAGATTTAATTAAAGGAAATAGGACTGTTCAGCTAATCGGAGTGAGTCCTGACTTACCTAGAACTCAAATGAAATGGGATGATAAGCATGAGTTGGGATTCCCCTTGCTCTCTGATCCGGATCACAAAGTGGCCGCAAAGTATGGAGTGTGGGGACCAAAAAAATTATATGGGAAAGAGTACGAAGGGATTATTAGATCAATGTTTTGGATAAGCAATAACGGTCGGATCTTGGAGTGCTGGTACAAAATATCGCCTAAAGTAAGTGTTGAAAAATCAACCGAAGTGTTAGAGAGAAGCAATGAACAAATTGCCTGACCCTAAAGAGCTGTTAGCGCATCGTTCACCGTTTTTGTTTGTTGATGAAATTATTGCCCTCAACCCCGGAGTTTCCTGCACGGCTTTGTGGCATTTGTCAGGCGAAGAAACGTTTTTCGAAGGCCACTTTCCTGGCTTCCCAACCCTACCTGGAGTACTAATTGTTGAAGCTCTTGCTCAGACTGCTGGTATAGCGGCCTTGAGTCACGAGAAGTATCGAGGAAAATTGCCTCTCTTCGGAGGAATCGATAAGGCAAGGTTTCGTCGGCAAGTTTCACCTGGAGATACATTAGTCTTGGAGTCGACGCTCGGGCGAATGTCATCTCGTGCAGGAAAAGGCAATGGAATCGCCACGGTTAACGGTGAAATTGCTTGCTCCGTTGACATGCTTTTCGTCATCGCAGATGTGCCAAAGCCATAAGCGTTGAACCCGGATTTTCGATGGGGCAAGTTATTCGGAACTCGATCGTATTGGGACTTGCTGTAGGAATTTTTGGACTTACATTTGGTGTTCTGGCTGTTGCATCTGGTTTGACGCTAGCTCAGGCATTGGCAATGTCTTTATTAACTTTTACTGGTGCCTCACAGTTCGCATTCGTAGGGCTTTTAGGAGCTGGCGGCGGCGTTACTGCCGCTTTATTGAGCGCTCTTTTGCTGGCTGCCCGGAATGGGTTATACGCAGCTTCAATAGCAACTGTTCTTCCAAGAGGCCTATTCAAAAAAGCTTTATCTGCTCAACTTGTTATCGACGAATCAACGGCTATGGCCACGGCACAGAAGAATCCGGAAGCTTCGAAGCGAGCTTTTTGGGCCACCGGGCTTGCGATATATTTCTTTTGGAGTTTAGGAACGCTTCTCGGAGCGCTCTGTGGTGATCTCATAGGCTCACCAGATGTTTGGGGCTTGGATGCAGCGTTTCCTGCTGGTTTCGTAGCTCTCCTAGTTCCACATTTAAGGAACCATTCGGCTTTAGTCGCAGCATTGTCTGGAGCTGCAATTACGATCATTGCTGTGCCGATCATACCTATCGGTGTTCCAGTATTACTTGGCGCTCTAGGAGCCGTTCTGGGGTATTGGCACGGGCAAAGCTGGCGAGTTGTTTCGTGATTTGGCCAGCAATTTTTATACTGTCTCTGGGTGCATATCTATTCAAAATAGTTGGTGCGGTCGTTGGTGTCCGGCGAGAGCAAAGTAAGAAAATTAAAGCTTTCTTGTTGCTGCTACCTCCAGCGCTACTTAGCAGCTTGGTTGCTCTGCAAACCTTTGAACTGAATGGCGCTTTAGTATTAGACGCGCGAGTTGTCGGCGTCGCGACCGGGGGCATCATCGCTTACTATCAGCGGCCATTTTATGAAGTTGTAGTCTTCTCTGCTCTGGTGACGGCGGTGGTTCGTCAGTTGCTATAACAGCTATGGGTCCAAAGTTCCAAATATGAGGCTCCCATTATGTCCTCCAAAGCCAAAGGAGTTAGACATTGCTGGACCTGGAACCCACTCCCGTGCTGAGTCAATAACTAGGTCGATATTGGGTAGGTCTGGGTCTTGTTCTTTGTGGCCAGCTGTAGGCGGGATAAGACAATGTTTGATCGATAGTAGAACTGCTGCGGCTTCTATTGCGCCAGCGGCTCCAAGACCATGACCTGTTATGCCTTTGGTAGAAGTTATCGGAGGACCATTTTCGCCAAATGTCGAAAATATTGCCTGAGCTTCTGCCGCATCGTTGTGAGGCGTTGATGTTCCGTGAGCATTCACATGTCGGATATCGCTTGCTGAGAGACCTGCATCTGCGAGCGCTAATTGCATGCAACGCGCAGCACCTGTCCCGCCCGGAGCGGGCGCGGTAATGTGATGAGCATCAGCATTTGAACCGGAGCCTAGAATCTCCCCGTATATGTTTGCTCCACGCTTAACAGCTGATTCCATTTCTTCCAACACGAGGGTAGCGCTTCCCTCGGTCATCATGAAACCGTCTCTATTCTTATCGAAGGGCATTGAGAACCCAGAAGATGACAGAGCCGTCATATTTCGAAATCCTGCCAACCCGACAGGTGACATTACTGATTCTGTACCACCTGAGATAATGGCATCTGCGTAGCCCATAGAGATTAGCCTGGCGGCATAACCAATTGCGTGTGTGCTCGCTGCGCAAGCAGTTGTAACTGTCTCATTTGGACCTTGGAAGCCATACTTCATCGAAATAGCTGCACCAGCAGCATTCGGCATAATCATAGGAACCATGAAAGGTGATACCCGTTTTGCTCCCTTTCTGTCATGGACCAATACTTGATCTTCGAAAGTATGAAGACCACCGACGCCAGTAGCAAAAATGACGCCGATGCGCTCTGCATCTGTTGTTAATTTGCCGGCATCTTCTATAGCCATGGACGCGGAAGCAACGCCCATTTGCTGTGAGCGGTCTGAGCGGCGCGCATCTTTTGGGTTATCGAAGTATAGAAGTGGATCGAAATCGTGTATGCGGCGTTCTCCTTCTGGGGCTGGAGCGTTTAATCCCCGCCAGAAGGCCTCAAGGCCGGTGCCTGCGCAAGAGACGACACCGAGGCCCACAATGGCTACCCGGCGTCTCTGCATCACAGTTTTGACTCGACAAGCGCAACAGCATCAGCCACTTTGGTTACGCCTTCTAACTCTTCTTCTTCGACGGTTATATCGAATTCTTCTTCTAGAGCCATCACTAGTTCGACTAGATCAAGGCTATCGGCGTCGAGGTCATCGGCAAAAATGGCGTCAAGCACGACAGCGGATTCGTCTACAGCTAGTACTTCTACTGCACATTTTTTGAAACGTTCGAAATTATCACTCATGGTTAGAATTTTCCTTATCCTTATGTGTAGGGACTATAAGATTCTAGATGGTTCTGGTCAGTGACCCATGCCTAAGCCGCCGTCAATCGGAATAATGCTGCCGGTTATATAAGCTGCAGCGTCGGATGCTAGAAACGCTGCTAACGATGCGATCTCAGAAGTAGTGGCTGTTCGTCCTAGTGGAACTGCTTTGGTGATCATGGATTGTTGCTCATCAGTTAAGGCTCTAAACATCTCTGTATCAACTGGCCCAGGGGATATTACGTTTGCTGTAATGCTACGAGAACCGAGCTCTCGGGCAAGGGACCTAGCTAGACCAATGAGCCCTGATTTACTTGCAGCGTAGTTCACCTGTCCAGCTGAGCCGGAAAGGCCGACCACAGAGGATACGAAAATTAGTCTTCCCCATCGAGCTCGAACCATTTTTTTTGCTGCTCGCCGAGCAATTCGATATGTGCCGGTCAGATTCACATTAATGACTTCTGCGAAGTCTTCATCGGTCATTCTGAGCATCAGCTGGTCGCGTGTGATCCCAGCGTTCGCGACCAGAATCTCGACCGGTCCGATTTCTGACTCGATTGTCTTAAAAGCTTCGTCAACTTCATCACTATCGCTTTGATCACAAGGAACGGCGAGTATACGGTCGTCATCTATCTCTGGTGCCCGAGCAGTTACAACCACTTTGTGACCTAAGTCAGCGAAAAGAGTAGCTGTGGCTAGGCCAATTCCTCGGCTTCCGCCTGTAACCAAAACATTTTTCTGTGAGGTCATACGCCATTCCATTTTAGAACGGCTGAAGCTGAGGTCATACCTGCTCCGAAACCAACAAGAAGAACGTTGTCGTCCTTGGAAATTCTATTTTCTTGTACCGCGTGATCTAATGCTAAAGGAACGGATGCCGAAGAGGTGTTACCTGTTCGATGTATTGTCATTGAAGTTTTTTCGAATGGTATTCCCAGTCTTTTACAAGAAGCCTCAACGATCCTCACATTGGCTTGATGAGGCACAACTATATCGATGTCGTCGGGCGTCAGATCTGCCATTTCTAGAGAATGAAGCGCCGACCGTTCCATTGCGAGGACTGCGTTCTTGAAGATAGCTCCTCCGCTCATTATAAGTTTCCCATCAAACTCACAAAATAGGGTGTCTTCGAGAGCTCCGTTACTAGCGACATGCCAACCCTTCAGATCGGCTTCTCCGTCGGTGCGCTCGATGACTGCAGCGCCAGCGCCATCAGCGAACAAGATGCAAGTTGAGCGGTCATCCCAGTTCGTAATTCTAGACAGTGTTTCAGCCCCCACGACTAAGATCCGGCGATGTCCGAGGTTTATGAACCCGTGCGCTGCTATCAAGCCGTATACAAAACCTGAACATGCAGCGTTCAGATCCATAGCGCCACAAGAGAGCCCAAGATTTTCTTGCACTGTCGAGGCTGTTGCTGGGACGCGTCGATCGGGGCTGGTTGTGGCTAAAATAAGGAGATCTATAGTGGAGGGGTCTATTCCTGCTCGTTCAATAGCTTGACGTGAAGCATCTGTGGCGAGTCCTGATGTGGTTCCCCCGATACGACGCTCATGAATGCCTGTTCGGTCCACTATCCAATCGTGAGTTGTGTCAACACGTTCAGCAAGATCATCGTTGGTAACAACGTTGTCTGGTAGTGATGTGCCGAGAGAAAGAAGCCTTGCTCCTGAGGGTTGAGGCAAACTCATAGGACTCCGATCTAGTGGGTTCTTAGCCAAGTTATAGGTTGTCTAGCTGTTACTCGTTCACCTTCCAGCGCCATGACTCCCATAACAGTTCCGGCGAAAGGAGATCTTACCTCTTCATCGGAAACCCAACCTACAACGTCCCCCACGTTTAAATAAGAATTTTCAGCAAGGTCAGGATTTGGAGTAAAAAGCCCAGCTGCAGGACTGACTACAAGCCGTTCTGTAATGTAGAGACCTTCTCCATGGCCATCGGCAGGTAATGGTCCTGGAACGGGGTTCACCTTAGCGGTATCTGCGAGTGTTGTTAGCAGCATGTCAACATCTGTTGGGCTCTGAACTGACAGAGTCGAACATCCTTTTATCGTTCGTTTCGCCATCCCGCTAAGGGCCGTGCCTGGACCCAATTCAACGTAGGTAGAAGCACCATGTTGGTCTAATGCGTACAATGTCTTTCTCCATTGGACAGGGCTGCAAAGTTGGCTCGCTAACAGGTGCTGCCATTCCTCGGCGGTGGTTCTAGGGATTGCATCTACATTGGCAAAGACTGGAATCGCTGGAGCGCGAAAGTCAACTGTCCCTAGCGCCTTCCTGAGGCGATCTCTGGCTGGCGCCATAAACGGAGTGTGGAACGCTCCTCCGACTGGTAGCTGCATAGTTCTCTTGGCCCCTAACTGCTTGGCCTCTGCGCCTGCTAGAAGGACACCCTCTGGGGAACCTGCAATAACTACTTGTCCGGGAGCGTTATAGTTAGCTACCCAAGCATCGCCATCAATTCGTGCGCAAGCTGTGTTTACCAAGTCATCGTCAAGGCCAAGTACCGCTGCCATGGCGCCTTCTTGCTCGTCGGCTGCAATTTGCATAGCCTCGCCGCGTTCAGCTACTAGTCGCACCGCATCGTCATATGAAAGAACTCCGCTTGCGCATAAGGCGCTGTATTCGCCAAGGGAGTGTCCAGCCACATAGTTTGGAGCTAATCCGGTCCGCTCAACAGCGTCTAAAGTAACCATGCTAAGAACAAATGTAGCCAGCTGAGAGTTGCGAGTTTGCCTTAACTCATCAGCGTCAGCTCTTAGAAGAAGGTCCTCGACGCTTCTCCCGCAAGCCTCAGACGCTTCTGAGACAAGTTCCCAACTATCATGCGCAATCCATTGTTCTCCCATTCCAGGTTTCTGCGATCCCTGGCCTGGGAATGTGAATGCGAGCACTCGGCCTCCCTGTATGGCAACACGGAAAGTGAAGCCAATTCAACGTGTCCTGATCGATGGAAATCCATCAGTCAGAGTTGACTGATTAGATGGTAGAGCAGAAGTGAAAGAAAGTGGGTAATTTCGGCTAAGTCGGCTAACTCGAAACCTCAATTTGTTCCAGAAAGCGGTAGCCTCATAAATCGTCGCCCGGGTGGTGGAATGGCAGACACGAAGGATTCAAAATCCTTTGCCCTAACGGGCGTGCGGGTTCAAGTCCCGCTCCGGGCACTTAGATACTGAATTTTTTGTGGGGCTTGACCGCTATTTGAAGCCTATTCTCTTCTTTATGAATCCTAAAGATAATTTAGATCCATACAAATCGCCTAGTGATGCTGAGTTGTTTGTGACGCCTCATGCGTTTGCAGACCAGCTATATGAAGATCAAACAGTTCTTGTAACTGGAGGCGCTGGAGGAATCGGTAGAGCTATATGTATCTTGTTAGGTCGATTAGGTGCGCGC
The DNA here is from genome assembly GCA_905182565.1 of Acidimicrobiaceae bacterium. GTDB lineage: Bacteria > Actinomycetota > Acidimicrobiia > Acidimicrobiales > Poriferisodalaceae > UBA9040. Next base: position 148,561 of record CAJJCB010000024.1, read on the forward strand.
GTGGTTACCTGTGGCCGAGATGCAGAGAAACTTGATGAGTTGAAGTCTTCTCTTAGAGCACATGGGGTCGACTGCAGAGCGATGGCGATGAATCTTAGGGATCCGGATGCTGTAGCTGCATTAATTGAGTTTGCTCGAAATGAGACTGGTCGTTTGGATTTAGTTTGCAATAACGCTGGTGGTCAATTCCCTAAGGCTGCCGTCGAAATATCACCCAAGGGGTGGGCTGCGGTCATCGAAACTAATCTTTATAGCCAGTGGTATATGATGCAGGCGGCAGCGAATTCATGGATAAAGAACGAATCAGCTGGTTCCATTGTCAATATAGGAACGGTGACTGGCAGAGCTAGCGCAGGACTTCCGCACACAGCGGCTGCGAGAGCTGGGGCGGTTGGGCTAGCGACATCATTAAGTGTGGAATGGGCTCCACATAGAATTCGTGTGAACACAGTGGCTGTTGGAGTGGTTCGAAGCCCGGGATTAGTTAACTACCCGCCAGAGGCACGACCTTCGTTTGATCACAACGCACAAAGGCGTTTGGGTGAAGTGCATGACGTGGCCCAAGCCGTTGCATTTCTTGGATCACCAGTAGCTTCGGGATATGTCACCGGTGACGTTGTAAACGTTGCTGGGGGTGAACAAGCTTGGGGAGAGTACTGGGCCCTTGGGAAGCCAGATTTTTTTAAGGTTAAAGAATAGCTCTAGTCGAACTTAGCTCAAGAAAGGCAAGTGAATGTCAAGTCCTGGAGAGGCCCAACAAAAAGTTGACACAACCCGTTTGCAGGCCATAGCGCGCGGTTATACAGAAGCAGCTGTGCTCTATACGGCTTTAGATATTTCGCTTTTTAGCCATGTTCATAATGGAGCGAATTCTGAAGCAGATTTGGCTAAGTTAACTGGGCTTAGGCCCTTAGATGTCGACAGATTAGTTACTTGTTGTTTGAGTATGGGGTTGTTGTCTTGGGACTCTAACAAACTAGTGAATTCACCGGATGTAGATGCATTCTTAGTGGAGGGGTCAACAAGATTTGCTGGTCCCTGGATGACTTTTACTCGTGAGGATGTTCCAGGCTGGTTTGATATGACGGCCAAAATGCGATCACCCAGAGCTTCACTTCTAGGAATGTACGAAAATCTGACTGTTGAGTCGGCAAAAAAATATCATGAAGCAACGGCGAGCATTGGATTTGGGGCAGCTCGAAGGTTCGTGAAATTAGTAGATCTTAATGGGCGGCGACACCTTCTAGATCTGGGGGGCGGTTCAGGCGCTTACAGCATCACAGCGGTGAAAAAGTTTCAAGGGCTCAAAGCAACAGTTCTTGATTTGCCTCCGGTAGTGATAGCAACTCAGGAATACATCAAACAGGAAAATGTCGAAGACAGAGTCACAACTACCGGTGCAGACTTTACCAAAGGCGATTTTCCATCTCCTGTGGACGTTGTGGTAATGGCTAGCAATCTTCCTATCTACGGAAGCGACGTTATAGCAGATGTGGTTCAACGAGCATTTAGGGCATTGGAACCAGGCGGTGAGATGCATCTGATTGGGGAGATGCTAGACGATGATAAGTGCGGTCCTTTGGATGCTGCGATGTGGGGAATGAATGAGCTGATATGCGGAAGTTTAGGGAGAGCTCATACGCGCGCTGACTGTGTGAAATATTTTGAAAAAGCGGGTTTTGTAGATATCAAGATTTCGGATTTTGTGCCTGGTGTCTTAGTCAAATGCACTGGGTGGCGACCATAACGTCCACAGGCTTAGTGGCTTAATTTTTTTGAATAGAGTCTACGTTAGCGTCTGCAAAGCGATTGATAGCCGCAGTTGTAAGTTGGGTGCAAATTTGCTTCGTGAGGTGGGCAGTCATGACAAAGTCTGAAGGCAAGCCTGAGTTCGGCGCTAAGTGTGCTCTTTCAGAGATAGTTGTTTCCCAAGTTGCTATTTGACTACTGGTAACAGCTCTTGGCTTATATTGGATAAGAACATCTCCGTGTTCTAATATTCCGACTTGCTCTGAAGGGCTAAGTTGCTTAGCGATAACACGAGGAGCTATCCAAACCTTGTGCGGCCCTGAGGTTGGCGGGTCGCTAAGGTACTGTGTCTTAGTGTCCGCTAGAACATGAAGCAAATAATCGGCGGCTCGGGGTTCTCTGATTGCCTGTTGGCAGCCCTTGGCATCGTTCTCGGATGCACATGCGATCAAAAAAGCACTAGCCAGTGCCAACAGTAAAAAAAATAGTCGTTGAGCTGAAGATGAGGCTTTATAGGCATTTTTACGATACATTTTTCCTCATGATGACCCGTTCGGTGGAGCGCCGTCTGCGCCATGTCGCGGATCAAATTTTAATTCTACGTAAAGAATTATATTACCTTGATGAAGAGCTCAGACATCTACTCGAGCAAGCAGATACTACCCGTTTACAAGCCTTGCTATCGGAAACACCCATAGCAGAACGCAGCCATAGGCAAGCTTCGCGTCATGCTCAAGTAGTTGGAAAAAGAAAAATAGGTGTGGAGCGTCTTCTCCTAGATCTTGACGCCCGCCAAGATATTTTACTTGACCGTATCGGTGGGTAAGAAAAGCAAAGATTCAGTTCTGCGGGTTACATTGCGAGGCAAGAACAGTTTTATAGATAGACTGAGTGATTTCAAAGCACCTTGGAGCTTTCTGCCTTCATTGTTGTTGTCTAATCCCAAAAGGAACGCTGTTGTCTAAAAGAGTCGTAATTGCGGAAGATGAAGCAATTATTCGACTTGACTTACGCGAAATGCTTGAGGAAGAAGGCTACACGGTCGTAGGCGAAGCTGGTCGTGGTGATGAAGCCGTTGAACTGGTGCGACAGCTAAATCCTGATCTATGTATATTCGATATTAAAATGCCCGGATTAGATGGGCTAAGTGCGGCTCGAGCAGTCTGTTCTGAAAGAAATGCTGCGGTGATTATCCTCACGGCCTTTAGCCAGCGGAATTTGATTGAACAAGCTCGTGACGCAGGAGTTCTTTCATACCTTGTTAAACCTTTCCAGCGTGCTGAGCTTGTCTCGGCCATTGAAGTGGCCTTAGGTCGTTTTGATGAAATGGTAATGCTAGAAGAAACAGTGAAAGAACTGGAAGGTCAGCTCGAATCTAGAAAAATGGTGGATAGGGCAAAAGGCAAGCTGATGGACCAGTATCAAATGTCAGAAAATGATGCTTTTGTTTTTGTGCAAAAACGAGCAATGAACGATAGGTCTACGATGCTTGTTGTTGCTCAAAATATTCTTGATGGATCCCTGGTGCCTGAGGCTTAGCGCCCACTGTTCAAAACATTCGGTGGCATTGCTTCGCTTACTGGTTTGTAGCGCTTAGAGTCGACTTCGTGGCGAAGCTACTTTTTTTAGATGGTAATTCACTTACGTACAGAGCATTTTTTGCCTTGCCTACAGATATGGCCATTAGTTCTGGTCAAGTAACGAACGCTGTATACGGCTTTACTGTGATGTTGATCAACTTAATCCGGGACCACGAACCCGACGGTTTAGTAGTCGCATTTGATAGACCTGAACCAACTTTTAGACACCTAATGCTGCCTGAATATAAAGCACAACGTGATCCAACTCCTGAGCTTTTACTTCAACAGTTCCCGTTGGTGCGAAATGTATTAGATGTCCTAAAAATTCCCGCAGTCGAAACTATTGGGTTCGAAGCGGATGATGCTTTAGCGACTTTGGCCACCAGAGCAGCTGCGAATGGCGACGAGGCTGTGATTGTGACCGGAGATCGTGACTTATACCAAATGGTTAGCGATCCATTGATTCGTGTTCTTTACAACCGACGTGGGGTTTCTGACTACGCGCTTTATGACGAGGCTGGAATTAAAGAGAGGACTGGTGTTACTCCCGCTCAGTACGCCATGTATGCCGCTTTACGCGGCGACCCTTCAGACAATTTGCCTGGGGTTCCAGGTGTAGGGGAGAAGACCGCTGCAAGGTTGATTAATGACTACGATGACCTAGACGGCATTTTCGCTAATGTAGATAAACAAACGCCAAAACTTCGAGAAAATTTAAAAATGTTTGAGGAGCGAGCTAGGACAAACCACCAGGCGATGGTGCTGCGAAAAGATGCTCCAATCGAGTTGGATATTGCTGACCTGCGTTGGGGAGAGCTAGATGCCTCTGCCGTGAAGAACTTGTTTGAAGAACTTGAGTTCGTTTCTTTGTATGAGCGTTTGAACGGAATTTTACTAGGGCGATTACCAGCGCTTGAAAGTTCAGCTAAAATTCTGGAAACACCTGCATTAATTGAAGAGAATAGCGAAGAGAAGGCACGACTTTTTGCTCAGCTACTTAAGCAAAAAGATCAGATACTACCTGTTGGGTGGGCAACCGCACCTAGTGGCTTCCTAGTGGCCCTGGCAATTGCAACGGATACAGAGACCGGGAATGTGCTCTGTCTGAATGAGTTAGATCTTGCTCATGCCGATGTTCAGATTCAGTTGCGGCGATTGGCCTCTGGCGCAGATTGTCTTATCGACACACATAATGCGAAAGGCCTAATTAAAGCCCTGTCATTGATGGAGATCGAGATGGCTTGTCTTCGGCTAGACACAGCGGTTGCGGCTTATCTAATTGACCCGTCGGGAAGTAAATATCTCCTAGAAGAAATATTGTTTCAATACTGTCAGATAAAGCTACCCGATGGTGATTTAGCTCTAGAAGGCCAATTGGATTTTGATCGTGTCGCGGTCAGCGTCGAGACCAAAACTGCTAATGATGCCTTATGTGTTGCTCACCTGTCACAGGTTCTAAGCGAACTGCTCGAAGTTAAGAACATGAGTTACCTTTACGAAGAAATAGAGCGTCCTTTAATAGGGGTCTTAGCGCGAATGGAGCAAATCGGTGTTGCAATAGATTTGCCCGAATTGACCAGTCTTCGTGACCGGCTCGTGTCGGAAGTTGGACGTTTGGAGCAGGAGATTCATGAGGCTGCGGGACGTTCGTTTAACGTAAATTCTACAAAACAATTACGTGAAGTTTTGTTTGAAGATTTACAACTGACTCCTCAAAAAAAGACGAAAACCGGGTTCTCAACGGACGCAGCTTCACTAGAAAAAATTCGGGAACAGCACCCAGTGGTCGAGATGTTGATCAGCTATCGAGAAGTAGAAAAGCTACGTTCGACTTATGGTCAAGGACTGCTTGACGTCGTAGGTTCTGATGGCCGTATCCACGCAACTTTCAATCAAACTGTTGCTCGAACCGGACGACTCAGTTCAGAAGATCCGAACTTGCATAACATTCCCGTTCGTACCGCTCAGGGGCGCCAGTTTCGAAGTGCATTTATTGCGACCAAAGGCTTTGAGCTTTTGGTCGCTGATTATAATCAGATAGAGCTTCGTGTTATCGCTCATCTCTCCGAGGATCCAGGTCTCATAGACGCATTTGCTAAAGGTACTGATATTCATAATGCAACAGCTGCATCGGTGTTTGGGGTAAGCCCTGAGGATGTCTCAGGAGAGCAGCGATCAAAAGCAAAAATGATTAGTTACGGGCTTGCTTATGGAATGGAAGCGTATGGTTTAGCTCAGAGGCTTGGAATTTCTAACGGCGAAGCGGCCGAGATTTTAACCGCTTATTTCCTCGCTTTCCCCAAAGTGAAGTCATTCATGGAGACAGTTGTAAGTGAGACTAAGGCTAAAGGTTATACAGAAACTATGTTTGGTCGAAGGCGCCCTATGCCCGAGCTAAATGCTAGCAATTTTAGGGTCCGGCAGGCAGCTGAGAGACAAGCTATGAATGCTCCGATCCAGGGCTTAGCAGCTGATATTTTTAAGGTTGCGTTAGTTCGCCTGGATCGTGAATTGCGTCAAACAGGTGCAGCCAGTGTGTTGGTTCTGCAGGTGCATGATGAAGTGATCTTAGAAGTGCACCCTGATGAAAAAAATCAGATTTTAGATTTGACAGTTGAAACCATGTGCAATGCGACAGATCTGAAAGTACCGCTGGAAGTTCATGTGTCGAGCGGAAACTCTTGGGGAGTTGCTAAAGGGTGAAACGGTAAGTCAGTTATGGCCACAGGTGCTAATGGCTCAAGCCACTGGTTTGAGGTGCTCGCAGAGCATATGGGTACAGCGTATCTTCGATACGCGTTCACTAAAGGAACAGCAGGAGAGGTTGATCGGTTATTTGAAGTATTCAATTTAAGTGCAGGTGATCGAGTTCTAGATGTCGGTTGCGGCCCCGGGCGGCACGCTCTCGAATTAGCTCGTCGTGGGGTGCAAGTCGTAGGTGTAGATATTTCGGAACGCTTTGTGAATATAGCTACTGCTGCGGCAAGCGCTCAGCGCTTAGATGGTTTGGTGTCATTTCGAATTGGTGATGCTAGAGAGTTCTTATTTGAAAATGAGTTTGATTTTGCTATTTCCATGTGTGAAGGCGCCTTCGGTCTTCAGTGTGGTCCAGCAGCAACAACAAAGGCGAACCTAGAAGGGGATCGAAAGATTTTAGCCTCAATGGCACATTCTCTGATTGAAGGAGGGAAAGTAGGCGTGGCTGCTTTTTCATCATATTTTCAGGTTCTTCATTTAGAAAATGAAAGTGGCGCAAGATCTGAATTTGATGCAATGAGTGCCACAGCTACTGAACGTACGGAAATTCGAAACCCTGAAGGAGATGTTGAAGAAGTGACTCTTTGGACCACGTGCTTCACACCTCGCGAGCTCTGGCTATTAGCTGAATCTGTAGGGCTGGCTCCACTTTCTGTGCAGAGCGCGTTTTCTGGAACGGATTATTCTGCTCAAGAACCAGATCTCGAAAGCCCTGAATTTTTTCTTGTTGCTCAAAAGCTTTCTTGAGGTGAGATGCCTAAGCGTGGGGTTCGCGTTGCTCCTTCGGGTAGAATAGTTCCTTGTGCAAGACGTGTCTCCGCTCACTCGTCCACACACTCTTATTGCCTAGCCCCGAGCGTTGCGACGTGTCTGAAACAACAGAATTTGGCAGCTTTACTGATGCCGGTGAATATATCCCTCGTATTGTCGTCGAGAATGATCTCGGATCTATGTCGTTCGAGGAAGCGATTGACGGAACCGTCGTTGAATTTAGCGACGGAGACCTAGTCAAAGGAACAGTTGTCCGAATCGATCGTGACGAAGTCCTACTCGACATCGGATTTAAGTCCGAAGGCGTTATTCCAAGTCGTGAACTCTCGATTCGTAATGGTGTCGATCCTTCAGAAATAGTTTCGCTTGGCGAAGAGATTGAAGCACTAGTTCTTCAGAAAGAAGATCAAGAGGGACGTCTCGTTCTTTCCAAAAAGCGTGCTCAGTATGAACGAGCCTGGGGTCGCATCGAGGAAGTTAAAGAAGCTGAAGGCGTTGTATCGGGTCTTGTTATCGAAGTCGTCAAAGGCGGCTTAATTGTTGATATCGGATTAAGAGGTTTCTTACCCGCTTCTTTAGTCGAACTTCGGCGTGTGCGAGATCTTGCGCCGTATATCGGCATGGAACTTGAAGCAAAAATTATTGAACTTGACAAAAATCGAAATAACGTTGTGTTGTCGAGACGTGCGTGGTTGGAAGAGACCCAGAAAGACCAACGCGATAGTTTCTTAGACAATTTGAAGCCAGGCGAGAAGAGGAGCGGCGTAGTTTCCTCGGTTGTCAGCTTCGGAGCATTTGTCGATTTAGGCGGTATGGACGGTTTGATCCACGTGTCAGAGCTGTCTTGGAAGCATGTCGATCACCCATCCTCTGTGGTAACAGTCGGAGATGAAGTAGACGTCGAGGTATTGGAAGTGGATCGCGAAAGAGAGAGAATTTCTCTATCTTTGAAGGCTACTCAAACAGATCCATGGCAAGAATTCGCCAATAGTCATCAGGTCGGCGAATTGGTTTACGGACGAGTTACTAAGCTTGTACCATTTGGCTCTTTCGTCCAAGTCGGTCCGGGTATCGAAGGCCTCGTTCACATATCAGAAATGTCTGCGCACCACGTTGATTTACCAGAACAGGTAGTTACACCGGGCGAAGAACTATGGGTTAAAATTATAGATCTTGATCTGCAACGACGAAGAATCAGTCTTTCTATTAAGCAAGCCGCTGAAGGCGGAGTCGTAGCAGCTGAATATCAAGCTGCCTTCGGTGAGCATCAGTACGATTCATCTGGAAACTTCATTGGCGAATTCGAAGATATGGCTGCTGATGGAGAAGAGTCAGAAGCCGAAAGGGCCTGGCGAGAGTATTACGAAGAGCATGGCGAGGAAGCTTATCGCCAAGCGATCGCTGAGTACGAAGAGCAACCTGCCGATGGTGACTCAAGTGCCGCTAGCAGCGATGAAACACCATCCGCAGAAGTAGCTGAAGAAGCGTAGGGCTTAAAGTGAGAGTTATTGGGCTCACAGGTGGAATAGGTAGCGGTAAAAGTACAGTTTCTGAGCGGCTTGTTGCTAAGGGAGCTGTCCTAATAGACGCTGACGCAATAGTAAAAGAAATGCAACAGCCCGGCGAATTAGTTTATCTGGATATTGTTTCCAGGTTTGGCGATGAAGTCGTCGATGCAGATGGTTCTTTGTTACGTCCTGCTATAGCTAACATTGTGTTCAATGATAAAGATGCACTTAAAGATTTGAATCAGTTAGTACACCCACCTGTGAATAAAGAGATTCGGCGTCGGATAAGAAACGAAGCGGACACCGACAATCTGGTTGTTCTAGACATACCATTATTGATTGAAGGGTTGTTAGAAGGTGGTCCGCCCCGTTACGTTGTAAGCGGAATTCTCGTGGTCGATACGCCAGTTGATGTGGCTGCACAAAGGCTCGTGACCTATCGTGGGTTTAGCGAAGATGATGCTCGGGCCAGAATGAAGTCTCAGGTTCCTCGCGAAAAAAGACTAGAGCTAGCAGATTTTGTCGTTCGAAACGACGGGGAACCCTCGCTGCTGGATGAACAAATACCAAAAGTGCTGTCGTGGGTGAGTCAGCTTAAAGAAACCCTTGCCACGCCCGAGCCTTGAGAACCCTAATGGTCGAAATCGTGTAAAGCGCTGCTTCGTCTTCATGATCATTAACTGAAAACTACTACGCCAATAATCCCAAGGAGGACGAGGGTACTGCCTACGTAGTCTTTCATCTTGTGTCGCTCTTTTAGACGGGTCGTCGAGATCACAAAGGCTAAAACAATTTCAATTTGGCCAAGGGTACGCACGCGCGAAGCAGTGGTCATTGCCATGGCGACTGTCCATCCTGTGGTCCCGGAAACACTCATTAACCCAATTAAAACGCATCTGCGCCAGTTACTAAAAATTTTACGTAGTTGATCTGGTGCGAAATAAAATAGATATAGCCCATGGAGCAAAGCTTGAATTCCGAGCATCGTAGCGAGAGTGAAGACAGATCTGTGCCAGATCGAGCTTCCGGCCAAAGTTGTTACTGAAGAACGTATTCCAACTGCAGCTAATCCAAAAAAAAGGCCAGCACTCATGCCGCGAACAACCCCGGGAGCTGCAGCCAAGGAATAGTAAGATTGCGCAGATTTTTTAGCTGTGAGAGTCACTAGACCTACCATGCAAACGACTATTGCGATCCAAGCAGGTAGAGATGGAGCTTCTTTAAGAATGAGAGTAGAGGCAATAGCCACTAAAAGAATTTCCGCTTTCGAGTAAACGGTGCCGACAGCGAAATCACGCTCTCGAAACGATTTGAGAAGCAGGATGGTTCCAACTATTTGAGCTGTTCCTGCTCCGCTGACTTTGAGCCAATATGAACCTGGGACCGAGATAGGAGTCGGATGCCAAATGTATGTGCTTGTCAGAAGCAAGATGGCAAATGGAAAGGCAAAGAGAAATCTAGCGTATGCGGCGCCTTCGCTGCCGACGATGTCTCTGAGAGCATGCTGCTTAGCTGTTCTGAAAATTTGAGCAACTGACGCGATTAGCGTTATGGGAATCCAGAGCAGATTAATTCTCGTCGTTGCTTGCTTTGTCGAGACGCTGTTGAAGGCGGTTCATTCCGTGAAGCCATCGGTCGGGATCAGAAGTTTTTTGTTGCATCCATTTGTTGGCTATCTGGTCGGTTAATATCAAGAATCGTTCATCCACAATAGAGTCGAAGACTTGCTCAGCTACCTCTTCAGGCTCTTTGATTGGGCCACCTGCTTGATTTGCCCACTCACTGTCGGCTTGACTCCCAAGCATTGGGGTCCTAACGGCAAGAGGCGCTAGCAGTCCGACTCTAATTCCTCGATGCATGTATGTGAACGCTAGCCATTCGGCGAGTCCCACAACAGCGTGCTTGCTTACAGCGTATGGTAAATTGTCATGTGTGGACAAGATGCCTGCCATTGAAGCAGTATGCAAAATGTAGCCTTCTCTGCGCTCTAGCATGCCTGGCAGAACAGCACGGACAGCGTGAACATGTGACATGAGATTCACGTTCCATTGTCGTTGCCATTCTTCTAAATCAGTGTCTAAGGGGCCGCGACCACTTGCGATTCCAGCGTTATTGAAAAGTAGATCAATAGGTCCAATAGTTCCCTCGACTTCAGAAACCATGTTCGAAATGGCCGAAGGATCATTCAAGTCACAGGTAATGGCGAGCCCATCTATTTCGTTAGCCACTTCTCTAGCTTTGCTTTCATCTATGTCTACGATTACTAACTTGGCGCCCTCGCTAGCGAATTTCCTGGCGCAAGCTGCACCAATTCCGCTGGCAGCTCCTGTGATCACGGAAACCTTGTTGTTTAGCTTCATTTAATTCCCCCCGCTTTGGCGTAATAACCAAGAACCTAACTACCTATGGGCGTGCCGCAATGTGGGCAAGCAGCAGTTCCGCCACGGTCGTCATATTGAGAAGCCTTGACGAGTAGGAAACAACCGGTACAAAGAACTTCATCTTCTTGTTTGCTTAGGATACGGTCACCTTCTGCAGAAACAAGAACCTTCTCGGTAACGCCTTCTTCAGTCCCAGTCTCAGTCTCACTCTCGTCTTCGTCTTCGTCTTCTGACGCAAGCCGTTCTCTAAGAATAGTGTCGAGGTCAGCTTCGACTTCGTCGTCGTCGTCGTCGTCTTCTTCTTCTTCTTCTTCTGATGTGATTTTGACTCCAGAAGGCACTTCTATTTCAGAAGCATCGTCAGCTTCATCACCTTCAGGTGGGACTGCATCATCATCGTCTATTTCCAGGTCAATTTCAAGATCGTCAAGATCACCATCTAGGTCGATGTCTGGTTCTTCGTTAGGTTCTTTAGTGTCGTCGCTCATACTTGGCCCTCTCTAAAAAAAATGGGCCCTCCAGCGCCGGAGGATACCCATAGATTCACCCGGATAATGCATCATTCGACGAGATATATTTTGCGACCTCTTATTCGGTGCGTAAGCTTGCACTGTGAGTAATGACCAAAGAGAGTTGCCGACTGCCTTAAATCCTTTCAAAGTCGTCTCTGATTTTGATCCTTCGGGTGATCAACCCAAGGCGATAGAGGCTTTGTCTGATGGAATCAATGCCGGATTGAAGTTTCAAACGCTTCTTGGAATTACGGGCTCTGGTAAAAGTGCGACAATGGCCTGGACAATCGAAAGCGTGCAGAGACCAACTCTTGTGCTTGCGCCAAATAAATCACTGGCAGCACAGCTAGCTAACGAGTTTCGAGAATTTTTTCCCGACAATCGTGTTGAATATTTTGTTTCATATTACGACTACTATCAGCCAGAAGCGTATATGCCTTCTTCAGATACGTACATTGAAAAAGACTCATCGGTTAACGAGGAAATCGATAGGCTTCGGCACTCGGCTACTGCAGCGCTTCTGACTCGAAGAGACGTAATAGTAGTTGCATCGGTTTCTGCGATCTATGGACTGGGCCCACCAGAGGAATATCTAAGAAAGATGCTATATCTGCGTGTTGGTGATGCGCGTGAGCAGCGAGCGATCCTACGACAACTCGTAGCTATGCAGTATGAACGTAATGATATGAATTTGGTTCGAGGTAAATTTCGGGTCAGAGGGGACACGCTCGAAATACATCCGGCGTATGAGCAGTTCGTGGTCCGAATTGAACTGTTTGGCGATGAAATAGAGCGGATTACTCGTATCGACACACTGACCGGTGAGCGTTTAGAAGAGATAAACGAGGTCACAATTTTTCCAGCTACTCACTATGTGACGGGTGAGGAGAAACTCCAAACCGCTTTAGGGAAGATAGAGAATGAGTTGCAAGAGCGACTTGCGTGGTTCGAAAGTAACAATAAACTTCTCGAAGCCCAGAGATTAAGAATGCGAACCGAATATGACCTTGAAATGTTGCAAGAGCTTGGATATTGCAATGGAGTTGAAAATTACTCAATGCATCTGGATGAAAGAACTTTTGATGAACCGCCATACACTCTTTTAGATTTTTTCCCCGATGATTTTTTGCTGATAATCGATGAGAGTCACGTGGCTGTGCCTCAGCTCCATGGGCAACATGCTGGTGACCGGTCCCGAAAAAATACACTTGTTGATCATGGATTTAGGCTCCCTTCAGCGCGTGATAACAGGCCCCTCAAATTCGATGAGGTCATGGAACGGCTTAATCAAGTGGTTTTCTTATCCGCAACGCCGAGTAAATATGAGCTTGAGCAAAGCGAGCAGATAGTCGAACAGATTATTCGCCCGACTGGGCTAGTTGATCCTGAGGTCATTGTTAAACCAACCAAAAATCAAATTGATGACTTGCTAGAGCAAATAGAAGATCGGGTCGCTCGCGGTGATCGAGTTTTGGTTACAACGCTGACAAAGAAAATGTCTGAAGACCTAACGGACTATCTCCTTGAGTTAGGTGTGAAGGTGCGGTATCTCCACAGCGAAATAGACACGATAGAACGAATCGAAATATTGCGGGATCTTCGGCTAGGTGAGTTTGACGTGTTAGTCGGAATCAACCTGCTTCGTGAAGGACTCGATTTGCCTGAGGTCTCTTTGGTGGCGATCCTAGATGCAGACAAAGAGGGGTTCTTAAGAAGCGAGACCTCTCTAATTCAGACAATTGGCCGAGCGGCTAGGAATGTAGACGGTCAAGTAATTATGTATGCGGATGCCGTAACAGCTTCGATGCAGAAAGCTATCTCGGAAACAAACCGACGAAGAGGCCTTCAGCAAAAATACAATGAAGAGAACAACATAAATCCTCAGACTATTCGAAAAGCTGTCACCGATATTCTTTTTATTCTCAGAGGGGGACCTCAGGGTGCTCCCGTCCCTGAAAAGCTTTCCAATAAACACCATGCTTCTACGGAACGAGCGAGGAAAGACCTGGCTGAGTTACCAGAAGATGATTTGAATAGGTTAATACACTCGTTGGAGTTGGAAATGGAAGAAGCCGCTGAGGATTTAAGATTTGAATATGCTGCTCGGCTTCGTGACGAGCTCAAGGAACTGAGGCGAGATCTTAGAGACGCAGTGAAATAGCGGTTGTGTGTTGCTTGTCGAAGCGTCTGAGCTTAAAGCAACGGCTCTAAGCGTTCCTTGCCCCAGAAGCAAGTTAATGTTATTGAGACAGAAGGAATCAGCTCATGCCATATGAAGTTCGAGCAGTTGTTGCCAAGAGTGTTAAACAGCCAGTGTCAGTTGAAACAATTTTAGTACCGGACCCGGGCCCCGGAGAAGTGCTTGTCGATGTTCAAGCCTGTGGAGTTTGTCACACTGATCTTCATTATCGAGAAGGTGCTATTAATGATGAATTTCCTTTTTTGCTGGGCCATGAGGCAGCAGGGATCATTAGCGCTATTGGGTCTGGAGTTAGTACGGTTAAGGTCGGTGATTTTGTAGTACTTAATTGGCGAGCTGTTTGTGGGAACTGTCGAAGTTGTCTAAGGGGGCGCCCGCAGTATTGTTTTGCGACACACAACGCCTCACAAAAAATGACGCTCAATGGAGTTCCGTTAACTCCTGCCTTAGGAATTGGCGCGTTTGCCGAGAAAACGCTGGTTGCAGAAGGTCAAGCTACCAAAGTTAATCCTCTTGTAGAGCCAGAGGTGGCAGGGCTTATTGGTTGCGGAGTCATGGCTGGCCTTGGAGCAGTTCTGAATACGGCGAGCGTATCTCGAGGTGACAGCGTTGCTGTTTGGGGATGTGGTGGTGTAGGTGATGCCGCGATTGAAGGAGCTCGGCTAGCAGGTGCACACACGATTATTGCTATCGACATTGATGATAAAAAATTAGAGTGGTCGAGAAATTTTGGAGCGACTCACACTATTAACTCATTCGGAATGACTAATGATGAAGTTGTAGAACAAGTTCGTGCCCTAAGCAATGGTGACGGTGTAGATGTTGCTATAGAGGCGATCGGCCTTTCTGATACCTATAAACAAGCCTTCTATTCGCGAGACTTGGCTGGAACAGTGGTGCTGGTTGGGGTTCCTAGTCCGGAAGCCGAGCTCTCATTGCCACTCATTGATATCTTCGGTCGAGGCGGTCAACTTAAGAGCTCGTGGTACGGAGATTGTCTACCTAGCAGAGATTTTCCAATGCTGATAGAGCTGTATATGCAGGGGAGACTTAATCTAGGAGCATTTGTTTCCGAGACTATATCTATCGATGAGGTAGAGCTTGCTTTTGAAAAAATGGAGCGTGGGGAAGTGCTTCGGTCTGTAGTCGTAATCTAGCTCGTAGGTAATCTCTTACAAGGTAGCTAGTACTAAGAGTTGTGGCGGCTAAGCTTCGGCCTATATGGGTGACAAGCTAATTGTGCGCGGCGCACGAGAAAACAACTTGCGCAATGTGGATATCGAGTTGCCTAGAGGCAAGATGATTGTGTTCACTGGTTTGTCCGGTAGCGGTAAGTCTTCTCTCGCCTTCGATACCATTTATGCTGAAGGGCAGCGCAGATACGTTGAGTCCCTTTCGTCATATGCTCGACAGTTTTTAGGTCAGATGGATAAGCCTGACGTTGATTTTTTGGAGGGTTTGTCACCGGCAATATCGATTGATCAAAAGAGCGCAAGTCGAAATCCTAGATCTACAGTCGGAACTATCACCGAGGTTTATGATTACCTGCGGCTTCTTTACGCCCGGGTGGGAGTACAGCACGATCCCGACACGGGTGAGGTCGTTGAGATGCAGACTCCTCAGCAGATCGTAGATAGGATTTTAGAGCTCGAGCCTAAGACCCGTTTTCAGGTTTTGGCACCGGTAGTTCGCAGCCGAAAGGGCGAGTATCACACCCTCATGTCTGATCTAGCCTCAAGAGGCTACGTGAGGGCTCGCGTCGATGGGGAATCGGTAGACCTTACTACTGAGGAGATCGCACCTGATGAGCGCTTAGACCGGTATGTCAATCATGACATCGAAGTTGTTGTTGACCGGCTTGTGATGAAAAAAGGAATCGAACAGAGGCTTACAGAGTCGGTTGAAGCTGCGTTGCTACTTGCGGACGGGCATGTTTGGCTGGAGATAGTTCCTGAAGATGGTGAGCCTTTCACCATGACCTACAGCCAACATCTTTTTTCGCCAGCGACTGGACGTTCTTTTGAACCGCTCGCGCCAAGAAACTTTTCATTCAACTCACCATACGGAGCCTGCGGAACGTGTGATGGTTTAGGTACACGTTTCGAAGTTGACTCTGAACTAGTTATCCCGAATCCTGATTTGACGATTGAGGAAGGTGCAATAGCTCCATTCTCAACAGGTGCTACACGTTGGTATGCGCGCTTGTTGGCAGCTACCGGAGAAGAATTCGGTATCCCTCTGGATGTTCCTTGGGTCAAGCTGTCAGCGAAACAAAAAAAATTATTACTTTATGGAAGCACAAAAAAGCAAACCTTTACAGTTCGGTATCGAAACAGGTACGGAAGAAGCAGGAGTTACACAACTCAATGGGAGGGCGCAATCCCAACTTTGCAAAGGCGCCATGCCGACGTAGAAACAGATTCTTCGCGAGACAGAATTGAAGGGTATATGCGTGAAGTACCCTGCGGGAGTTGCGATGGAGCTCGTCTAAATGAGGTCTCGTTGGCCGTAAGAGTGGCAGACCAAAACTTGCATGAACTGTGCTCGTGTTCTATCGGAGAGGCAACAAAAATAATTGAGGGTTTACAGTTAACTGAACGAGAGCAATTGATTGCTAATCCAATCGTGAAAGAGATTGATGCAAGGCTGAACTTTCTTTTGGATGTAGGGCTTGATTATTTGTCGTTAAACCGATCTGCAGCCACACTCGCCGGTGGTGAAGCTCAACGTATTAGGCTTGCAAGCCAAATCGGAAGTGGCCTCGAAGGGGTTCTGTACGTCCTAGATGAACCTTCTATTGGATTACATCAACGCGATAACCAACGGCTGATCGAGACACTGCATCACTTACGTGATTTAGGCAATACGGTTCTGGTTGTTGAACATGATGAGGAAACTATTGCAGAGTCTGATTGGGTAGTCGATATCGGCCCAGGTGCAGGTGAACATGGTGGCGCAATTGTCTATAGCGGGCCTGTCGAGGGTTTGTTAAAGGCAAAAGATTCTTACACAGGCGACTATCTGGCCGGAAGGCGTGAGATTAGTGTTCCAACACCTCGGCGCGAGGTCGGGGAGCTAAAGCTGGTAGTCCGTGGAGCTCGGGAAAACAATCTCCGAAAGATCGACGTGGAGTTTCCGCTTGGCTGTTTCGTAGCTGTATCGGGCGTCTCAGGCTCTGGTAAAAGTACTCTGGTGAATCAAATTTTGCATAAAGCGTTGATGCAAAAAATCTACAAATCAAAAATTGTTCCGGGACTTCATACTTCAATCGAAGGTTGGCAGGAGCTAGATAAAGTTATTGAAATTGATCAGTCGCCAATTGGCCGCACGCCTCGTTCAAATCCGGCTACCTATACAAAGGTTTTTGATCATATTCGTAAACTTTTTGCAGCAACTAATGAAGCGAAAGTTCGCGGCTATCTACCGGGAAGATTTAGTTTTAACGTTAAGGGCGGAAGATGTGAAGCTTGCGCCGGTGATGGAACGATCAAGATTGAAATGCACTTCCTCCCTGATGTGTACGTGCCATGTGAGTTGTGTGGAGGCGCTCGGTACAATAGAGAGACATTAGAAGTCAGATTTAAAGGGATGACTATCTCTGATGTTCTTAATATGCCTTGCGAAGAAGCAATGGAGTTTTTTGCGGCTCAGCCGCCGATAGCACGACACATGAGGACGCTAGTCGACGTGGGGTTAGGTTATATTCGCTTAGGTCAGCCTGCGACGACGCTATCTGGTGGTGAGGCGCAACGAGTCAAGCTTGCGAGCGAACTATCGAAACGCCCAACCGGGCACACGATATATATCTTGGACGAGCCTACTACGGGCCTTCATTTTGAAGATATTCGGCGCTTGCTGGGAGTGCTTAGTCGGCTAGTTGATAACGGGAACAGTGTTATTGTCATTGAGCACAACTTGGATGTGATCAAAACAGCTGATTGGGTAATCGATATGGGTCCAGAAGGTGGAGTAGGAGGAGGCCAGGTTGTTGCTGCTGGAACTCCAGAGCAAGTGGTGAAAGAAGCTAAAAGTTACACAGGAAAATTCTTGCAAGGTCTTCTGCCTGCATGAAGTACTTGGTTACGAAACTTTAGTCTTGGCCATAAAACATGGTGTCTTCGGTTACCTCCGAATATCCTGACGGTATGGCTAGTCGTTTTGTCACTGGTTCTTTGCGGCCAGCCTCAGGAACAATCCCGGAGAAGCCAGGGAGCTATCAATTCTGCGACATAGATGGGAAATTTATTTATGTCGGAAAAGCTAAAAATTTAAGAAATCGTTTGAACAGCTATTTTCAGGACAGTAGCGGCATGCATCCAAGAACTTTGCAGATGCTGTCGTTCGCTGCCTCTGTCGAGTGGGTTGAAGTAGATACCGAAGTTGATGCTCTGATGTTGGAGTACAGCCTTATCCAGCAGCATCAACCCAGGTTCAACGTAAAGCTACGCGATGACAAGTCATACCCGTTTTTGGCGTTGACGATGAGTGATGTATGGCCGCGAGCAATGGTAATTAGAGGGAAACGTAAACGTAGTAACCGGTACTTTGGTCCATATGGTCATGCTTACGCGATTCGAGAAACACTTGATCTTCTACTTAGGACCTTCCCGATAAGAACCTGCAGCGATAATAAATTCGCTGAGCATGAACGAAAAGGTCGCCCGTGCTTGTTGTTTCATATTGAGCAGTGCGCAGGCCCTTGCATCCAAGCTGTGAAGAAAGATGACTACGCAAAGCTAGTGCGTGACCTAATAAAATTCTTAGAAGGTAATACAGACGATGTGTTGGTTGAGCTTTCTGACCGGATGCAATCAGCCAGTGCGGAGATGGAGTACGAGCTTGCGGCAAGGCTGCGAGATCGCTTGACGAGTGTAAAAAAGGCTGTGGAAAAACAGCAAATTGCCGGTACAAGGAACGAAGATTATGACGTAATCGGTCTTTGCGAAGATGAGTTGGAAGCATCGGTGCAGGTGTTCTATGTTCGTAATGGTCGAGTTCTTGGTCAGCGTGGTTTTGTTGTTGACAAGGTCGAACCGCTGGACTCAAGTGAGCTAACAGCCCGAGTTATGGAACAGCTATACCATGCGCAAAATCCAATCGGTATGCCGAAGCTAGTTGTGGTGGCTCACCTCCCAGAGCATCAGTCGGTTTATGAGGAGTGGCTGTCGCTTCAGCGAGGCTCTAAGGTCACTATTCGAGTGGCGCAAAGAGGCCATAAACGAGCATTACACGATACAGCGGCAAGAAACGCTCAAGAAATGTTGAAACGCCATCGCTTAAAGCGAGGCAGTGATCATAACAGTAGAGCGCAAGCTCTTAACTTACTGCAAGAGGCGTTGAGTCTTCCTCAGGCTCCTTTGCGCATCGAATGTTATGACATGAGTCACCTGCAGGGAACAGATTATGTGGGCTCAATGGTTGTTCTTGAAGACGGCTTACCACGGAAAAGTGAGTATCGAAGGTTCAAAATTCGCACCGTTGCCGGTAACGACGACTTTGCTGCGATGGAAGAAGTTCTTCGACGACGTTTCCTTAACTACCTAAACGACCGAGACAAGAAAGCATCTGAGTTAACCAGTTTTTCGTATCCGCCTCAGTTGTTGTTAGTAGACGGTGGAAAAGGTCAACTAAGTGTTGCTGTTCGAGTTTTGAAAGAGCTTGGTCTGTTTGAAGAAATTCCTGTCGCGTCGCTAGCTAAACAATTTGAAGAGGTCTTTGTTCCTGGAAAATCAGATTCGATACGGATACCGCGCCAATCGGAAGCACTGTATCTGCTTCAACGTATCCGCGATGAAAGCCATAGATTCGCTATCTCGTATCATAGACAGCTGAGAGATAAGCGAATGACTGGTAGTGTTCTCGATGGTATTCCGGGTCTAGGTGAGAAACGAAAGCGCCGTTTGATAGAAGAACTCGGTGGTGTAAAAAAAGTTAAATTAGCTTCGATAGTTGAACTTGAAGCTATTTCCTGGTTACCTCAGCCGGTTGCTCAGGCGGTTTATGCCAAGACACATATGCGTGCTTGAAATTGTTCAGGCATGACAGACCCGAACGGATATTTATGACTAGCGAAGATCAGCTTTGGGAACAAAATGCGACTTGGTGGCAAGAAGGGTTCACTGAAGGCGAAGACCCAGAGTATGAAGAACAAATACTTCCTATCGTCGAAAATATTTTAGCCGGGAGCCAACGTGTAATCGATATCGGGTGCGGGGAAGGCCAGCTGACGCGTTTGCTGGAGAGCCTTGGGTCTCAGCCTGTGGGACTTGACCCAACATGGGCGCAGATAAGAGAAGCGAATTCAAGAAATGAGAATTCAAATCTCGTGCAAGCTGAAGCAGGGTATTTACCATTTGCCAATTGTTGTTTTGATGCTGCTCTTGCGTGTCTGGTATTTGAGCATATAGAAGATCTAGAAACGTCAATTAGGGAAGTCGCTCGAGTTTTGCGGCCGGATGGAAGATTCGCTTTGCTACTAAATCACCCATTGTTGCAAACCCCCGGTAGTGGATGGGTAGAGGACTTCGAGCACAATCCAGTAGAACGTTATTGGCGTATAGGACCATATTTGATGGAACAAGAAACTATCGAAGAGGTTGAGAAAGGTGTCTTTATTCCGTTTGTTCATCGTCCTTTGAGTCGTTATATAAATGTGTTGATCGAGAATGGGTTGTTTCTTGAACGGATGATTGAACCAATACCTCCTGAAGGATTCAGGTCACAGAATCCTTCTTATGAGGCTGCTGCTCATATTCCTCGTCTCCTTGTATTGGTTACTCGGAAAATAAAGATGTGAAGATTGGTTTGGAGTGTCTATTCTAGGGTTATGAGTGTCCAGCCAGATTTTGTAGTTGTCACTGGTCTTTCTGGAGCTGGGCGATCTACGGCCGCTCATGCGCTAGAAGATCTTGGTTGGTTTGTTATTGATAACTTACCGCCGAGCTTAGTTCCCGGTGTTGTGGAGTTAGTTTCTTCTCAAGGTTCAGGAGTTAAGAAGCTTGCTCTTGTCGCTGGTACCCAGCGCTATCAGGAGGATCTAGTCCCAGCATTAGCGCAACTAAGGGAGAACGGTTCTCGAGTTAGGGTCATATTTTTGGACGCTTCGACGGATGTTTTAGTAAGACGCTATGACGATACGAGGCGGCGTCACCCCTTCGATGAAGACAGCGATTCATTGATAGATGCAATTGAACGTGAAAGAATTTTTCTTGATCCGGTTCGCGTAGAAGCAGATATGGCTATTGATACCGGTGATTTGACCATTCATGATCTTAAAGCTCGAGTTGTGGATGCATTCGCCGAGGAGCTAAGCGACAAATTAATGCAGACGACGTTGATGTCGTTTGGTTACAAACATGGAGTGCCGCGCGACGCAGATTTAGTTTTTGATTGTCGGTTTTTAGCCAACCCTCACTGGGTTCCTGAATTGCGATCGAGCACTGGGCTTAGTGAGAGCGTCAGCGATTACGTTTTTTCCCAAGATGTAGCACAAGCTTTCGTTGAGCAAATTTTGAGTATGTTCAAGGTCTTGTTTCCTGCTTATCTCTCCGAAGGTAAGGCGTATCTGACAATTGCTTTCGGTTGCACGGGCGGTAAGCATCGGAGCGTCGCAATGAGCGAATTTGTCGCTAAAGCAATATCTGCAGACGGGCGAGAAGTTCGGACTCGACACAGAGACATTGATAGATAACATTAAATTTATGCGCTTTGTCAACTATATTTTTTAAGACTCTTGTCCCTATTCGCGCAGCGAGCGGGTGGATAGGGTAGACATGCGTGTCCCCAAGTTTTCTCTAGAAGGGAACCCCCTGATATGACAGTTCGTGTAGGAGTTAATGGCTTTGGTCGCATTGGCCGTAATTTTTTCAGAGCTATTCAAGAACAAGGCGCTGATATCGAAATCGTTGCGGTAAACGACTTGGGTAATCAGGCGACAATGGCTCATTTACTTAAATTTGACTCAGTATTGGGTAATTTGCCTAACGATATTCAAGCCGTTGATGGTGGGATCTCTATCGATGGAAAGGTACTCACTGTCTTATCGGAACGTAGTCCAGCCGATTTGCCTTGGGCAGATCTAGGGGTTGATGTCGTAATTGAATCAACTGGAATCTTTACTGATCGAGACAAGGCGGCTATGCACCTTGACGCTGGTTCGCCGTTCGTGATCGTGTCAGCTCCTGCGGGCGGAGCAGATGCTACATTTGTAGTCGGCGTAAACGATAGTGATTTTGACAGTTCGATACATAAGGTTGTATCCAATGCGAGCTGTACTACAAATTGTTTTGTGCCAATGGTTCAGGTTCTTGATCAAGCCTTTGGCGTTGATAAAGGTCTGATGACGACGATTCATGCATATACAGGTGACCAATCGCTGGTAGACGGGCCGCACAGCGACTTGAGACGAGCCCGGGCATCGGCAGTGAACATTATTCCTACTTCGACAGGGGCAGCGCGAGCAACGGGCCTTGTGTTGCAGTCTATGAATGGACGATTAGACGGAACCTCACTACGTGTGCCAATTCCAGATGGTTCCATCACGGATTTCACAGCGATGTTGAAGTCAACTCCTTCGGTATCTGAAATTAATTCAGCTTTTAAGGAGGCGGCTTCAGAAGGAAAGCTAAGTGGAGTGTTGGAATACAGCGAAGACCCTCTAGTGAGTTCTGATGTTGTCGGAAACCCATCTAGCTGTGTTTTTGATGCAGGACTAACTATGGCTATGGAGAACCTTGTCAAAATTAGTGGTTGGTACGACAACGAGTGGGGCTATTCTAACCGACTTGTCGACCTTGTAAATATCACTTGCGGTTGACCGGATAGCATTCTCTATCCCTTATGGAGTAATTCTGTGAATTCAATAGGAGTGCCTCGTCTAGAGGACCTGGAAACGTCACTTGTGACTTTGAAAGGTAAGCGAATTTTAGTTCGTTGCGATTTCAACGTGCCGTTGCGCAACCAGAAAATTAGTGATGACTTACGTATTCGAGCGGCCTTACCAACATTGGAGTGGTTGATAGAGCGGGGTGCTGACGTTGTCGCCTGCACGCATTTGGGCAGGCCTAACGGGAGAATCGACCCAGCGCTCGCTGTCGAGCCTGTGCGTGCTCGGCTAAAGGAATTAAGTCCCAATGTTGAAATACTAGAGAACCTCCGATTTGATAGTGGTGAAACTGCGAACTCTCCAGAGTTTGTTTCGTACCTAATTAGCGGTGCTGGAGGAAAGGCATTCGATGGCTACGTAAATGATGCCTTTGGTGCCTCACATAGAAGCCACGCTTCGGTAGTCGGGCCGCCACAAAAATTGCCATCTGCTGCAGGTCGTCTTCTTGAAAGAGAAGTTGAGGTTTTGGGGGCTTTACGTACTACTAAGAAAAAACCATTTTTAGGAATCCTTGGTGGAGCAAAAGTAAGTGACAAGCTGGGCGTTATTGAAGCTCTGCTCGAAGTGGTTGACCAACTGATTATCGGTGGTGCAATGTGCTTTACATTTTTTAAGGCCCTGGGTCATGAGATCGGGGATTCCTTGTGTGAGGTTAAGCAGATAGATAACTGTAAACATTTGCTTGATTTAGGAGACAAGATCATACTGCCTTCTGACATTACTGCCTTAAGCCCAGATGGTGCCATTGGTAATGATCATGGTGAAGTGCGCCAAATGGGCCGAAGCTTGCCTCAGGGTTGGAAGGGTCTAGATATTGGTCCAGGTTCAGCCGCAGAGTTTGAAGATGCTATTCACGAAGCAAAGATGATTTTTTGGAACGGCCCTATGGGAATGTTTGAAGATCCTCGTTTTGCTTCTGGAACTCGAGCGATCGGTCAAGCCATGGCTGATGCTAAGGGTTTCACGGTTATTGGCGGTGGCGATAGTGCAGCAGCAATCGCTGAATTCAAGTTTGCTCCATACATTGACCATATAAGCACGGGTGGTGGAGCAAGCCTGGAACTACTCGAAAACGGCGACCTGCCGGGCTTGATAGCGTTACGTAAATCTTGATAAGGACTTATTGATGACTCGTGTACCTTTAATTTCTGGTAACTGGAAAATGAACATGAACCATTTCGAGGCTATTCAGTTACTTCAGAAACTTGGTTATGCTCTCGCCAAGCATGATTTCGAAAAAGTAAATGTAACAGTTCATCCGCCTTTCACAGATATTCGATCGGTTCAAACTGTTATAGACGCAGATCGCATGAAGTTTTTGTTAGGTGCTCAGAATTGCCATTCTGAGGTAAGCGGTGCGTTCACTGGTGAGGTTTCACCTGCAATGCTTTCGAAAATGGCCGTCAGCTATGTGATAGTCGGACACTCTGAGCGTAGACATTTGTTTGGTGAAACTGACGAAGATGTTGCATCGAAAGCAGTGGCAGTTTATGCGCAAGAGATGACGCCGATTGTGTGTGTTGGTGAAACTCTTGACCAACGCGAAGGAGGAAATGCTCGTCAGATAGTTGAAACGCAAGTTCGAGGAAGCCTCAGTGGGTTGAAAAAAAACCAGATCGAGAACATAGTTGTTGCCTATGAGCCTGTTTGGGCAATTGGCACGGGCGTAACGGCATCAGTCGATGATGCTCAAGCGATGTGCTGTTGCATACGGAACGTAGTCGAGAGTATGCAAAAAGGTGCTGGAGAGGCGGTCCGTATTCAATACGGTGGTTCTGTAAAGCCATCAAATGTTGCCGAACTCATGGCCTGTGCTGATATCGATGGGGCACTTGTCGGAGGAGCTGCGTTGGATTCGGAGTCATTCGCTCGGATAGTTATGTATCAAGAGGCATAGAGTCGATAAAACAGTAAGAAGTGTTCTAGCTTCTGGTGTAGAAATATCACTAGAAGGTTACGGTGATGTTCAGAACTTGTGAACTTCGTCTGGCAAATTGATTAGAGTCTTCTTATGCCCTCAGAAGATTTGCCACCTTTGCCAGACGGATTAATAATATTTGTCAAAAAAGACTGTCCAACATGCATTGAGATAGAGCCGGTTTTCGGTCAGCTCTCGAAAAGTGGTATGCCTCTTACTGTTTATTCCCAAGATGATCCAGATTTTCCATCTGGAGTCAGCGCTGTTGATTACGACAGCGATTTACGCGTCTCCTGGACACATGGGATTGAAACCGTTCCGACCTTGATCCACGTTGTCGAAGGGCGAGAGATGGCTCGGACTGTGGGCTGGGAGCGAAGGTCGTGGGAGGCCCTAACTGGAATCGACAACCTCGGAACTAATTTGCCCGACTGGCGTCCTGGTTGCGGGTCAATGTCGGTTGACCCTTCAAGAGTTGATCAATTGGAAGCGAAATTTGGTGACTCGGAAGTCGTTAGTCGCCGTGTTGAGTTTGCTTCTCAAGAAGACGAATTTGAAGCTATGTTCGATAGGGGTTGGTCCGACGGTCTACCGATTATTCCACCGACCGAAGAGAGGGTGCTTCGGATGCTCAAGGGGACCAGTCGTCAAGCAGACGAAATTGTCGCTATCGTCCCGCCGACACTCGTGGAGTGTAGCGTTGAAAAAGTAGCCATAAATGCTGTTATGGCTGGCTGTAAGCCAGAGTATTTACCAGTCGTTTTGGCTGCAGTCGAGGCCGCATGCACCGATCAGTTCAATATGCATGGGCTCTTATGTACGCTCTGGTTCTCTGGTCCCGTAATTATTGTGAATGGTCCGATTCGAAACAGAATAGGCATGAACGCTGATAAGAATGCGTTAGGCCAAGGAAATCGCGCAAATTCGACGATTGGGCGTGCCCTTCAACTTGTGATTCGAAACGTTGGTGGAGGCAAGCCTGGAATTGGTGGCATAGACCGGTCTGCTCTAGGTGCGCCTTCGAAAATAGGTTGGTGTTTTCCTGAAGATGAAGAGAGCCTGCCTGAAGGATGGGAACCCTTATCAGTCTCACGAGGCTTTGAAACAGGTGAAAATACAGTGACTCTTTTCGCCGGTCACGGACCTAGCGGACTCATTGACCAAATATCGAGAACTCCTGAGTCCTTAATCAGAACGATCGCCAATCAGTTGCACGGAGTTGGGAATCGGAAGCTCCCAAGTGAAGCGATGATGATTATGACTCCAGAACATATGAATGTATTCGCCCGAAGCGGTTGGAGTAAAGCAGATTTTTATGAAGCCTTAGAACCCCTTCTGATGATGAACCTAGAAGAAGCACTTCGAGGGGCGGGTGGCATGTCGGAAGGTATTCCAAGTCAACCAGGAGAAGACACGGTGTTCGGTTCGGGTGCTACATCTTTGCGGAAGTTGCCTCCATGGTCTCCAATGATCGTGCGGGCTGGAGGCGGAGCTGGAGGATTCTCGGCTGTTCTTGAGGGTTGGGTCTCAGGAGCAAAAGGTAGTACGCCGATTACTCACCGAATTAAACCGTAACTTGATAGTGAAGTGAATAGGTTTACTATTTAACCAAATCAACTGAAGTTCAAATACCGCAGTGATATCTGTGGACTCTTGAAGGTACTCTGGTATCGTCAGAGCCGTGTTGACTTGGTTCATTGGTGGCTTCCACTTAATTTCTGCTCTGGGCCTTATTGGTTTGGTTTTGCTTCATAGTGGCAAGGGCGGAGGCGTCTCTGACATGTTCGGTGGCGGAGTCAACACCACAGCTGCGGGCTCAACGTTGGCTGAACGCAATTTGAATCGTATAACAGTGGTAGTAGCTGTAACGTTTTGTTTCACTACCCTTGTTTTGGGCTTGTTATTAGCCTAACTACAGATCGGTAATTGCTTAGCTAGCACTACTGTTTGTCAGCTCTTTAGGCACAGTTACAGTTCCATTATTCGTTGAAATAAATGTTTGCCATTTCCTGGCGTTAAGTCGTTTGGGTTTGGGCCTTCGTGAGGACATTCAGCGTTGGTGCAAGAATAGGTTTCTATGGCTAGAGTGAACATTCCTTCCGTTACTGCGGAACGGCGTCGGAGTGGCGGAATTGGCAGACGCGCTAGACTAAGGATCTAGTGCCCGTTACGGGTGTGGGGGTTCAAGTCCCCCCTCCGACACAACAAATACCCTCGGTTAGAGCAGCGTATTTGCTCTCCCTTTGGGACTCGAGATTCCTGTTCTCGGCGTCCGACGTACATAGTGTTTAATTGTTAGACGCTCCGGCTTGCGAGTCGAGAGTCCGAATCTCGCAATATTCAAGCGTGGTGTGCTGGATGTGGCCGAGCAATCCTAACGTCGGTGGTTTTTTAAATGCGCCACTTATGTCTCAAATCTGATTTCGTAACTTTTCCGACTGCATTCCTTGGAAGGGCATCAATTATCTCGAGGCGCTCAGGAAGCTTGTAACTAGCTATTTCAAGTGTCCTCAAAAAATTAACGAGCGTAGATAAGTCTGGAATTTTGTTTTCAATAGGTACAACAAACACTCCAACTTTTTCTCCTAAATCAGGATCAGGGAAAGATACAACGGCGCACTCAAGAACATCTTGATGTGAAGCTATTAACGCTTCGATCTCAACAGCCGAAATGTTCATGCCTCCGCGAATAATGATGTCTTTCGCACGATCAACGAACTGAAGGAACCTACTAGAGCTATTAGTATCAGCCCATTGGAAAATGTCCCCGGTTTTATAATAACCATCGGCATCAAACTCATCACCAGCGGATTGCAGGTACCCCGAGAATACTGTAGGGCCCGTGAACCGCAACTCGCCAGGTCGCCCAGACTCAGAGATTTCCTGTTCGGTGTCAAAGTCAACGAGTCGGATGGAAATTCCTTCTCGGTTTGGTTGAGGAAAAAACCGAGCTCGTTGTTCAGGGTCTGGCACGGACCGCATCGTAGAAAGGAGCGCTGCCCCTTCGTTAGAACCAAAGACATTCACAATCTCTATGTTGCGATCCTGCCAACCTTTTACCATCCACGGGTCTAAAGGCGCAGAGCCAGAAGAAATTGCTCGGATGCTAGACAAGTCGACAGAGTCAAGTAGTTCTTTGTTCCTGAGCAGCATGTTTAGCAGCGGTGGTGGGGCTACTGTGTATGTGATCTCCTCAGTTTCAATTTGCGTCAAAAAAACTGTGAGATCCAAGGGTTGGTGCAGAAATAAGGATGCTCCTACAGTCAACCAGGGCATAAGCATTCCTCCGATGCCAGCCATATTGACTACGGGAAATGGACATAAGATGTTATCACTAGGTGAAATAGACAGTTCGCCTACTTGAACTCGACTCGTAGCCAGCCACATAGCGTTAGTGCGTGGCACTCCTTTTGGCACACCGGTCGTTCCGGATGTCCAACAGATAGTCGCGATATCGTGTGGCGAAGCGTGATGATAAACCTTGCTGTCTGATGGCTCCGGAGTCAGATGGAGATTAGTTTCTTCCTCATCTCCTCCGAACGTTGCGAGTTTGATATTTTCGAATTCCGCAAGGAGTGCTGCAACTGTTTCGATTTGGTCGGTTCGATCGGACCGGTTAGCAGTAACGAAGAGCTGAATTTGAGCAGATGACAATCCCGACCGTAACTCATGATTTCGATGCTGAATTGGGAAAGGAACGGCAACAGCACCAACTCTGATGCACGCAAGGATAGTGAAAACGAGTTCACAAACATTCGGAAGCTGAATGCCAACGGCGCTGCCAGCCCTAATGCCACGAGTGTGAAGTTGAGTAGCTAATGATTGAACAATCGAATTAACCTCGCTCCATGTCCAGCGCTGGCTATTTCCATCAAAAAAATCAGAACGATTAGGGGCATCCACTAAAGCAACTTCGTTGTTCTGCTTTAGAGCGACGCTTCGTAGTAGACCGTCAATCGTGTTCATGGTGTCCGACATGTACGTATTCTGGCATCAATACTGTCTTGGGAGTGCCCCCAAGCTGCTCAGTTCTCGAAAATACTTCGGTGGTTCGAGCTCTAGATGACTCGCCGGACGAATGAAGTCCTCAAAGTTCGACGCCGTCGCAGATAATTAGAGGACCTTCAGAGTTATCCAGTCTGAAGTTTAAAATATTTTGGTATTCATCAGAGTTTTTCCACGCGATCGCAGAATCACTATTTGGAAATTCCAGGACTACTGCCACTGGATTCGGGTTTCCCTCTGTGTAATGCTGCCTGCCTCCTCGAACTAAGTAGCTACCACCATGGTCAGTCACTGTTTTTTCTACAGCTTGCAGATATGGACCCATAGATTTAGAGTCCGTAATTTTTAGCATCCCTAATACATAAGCCTTAGCCATAATGAGCTATTCTCCTTTTGAAACCAAATCGAAGCCTTCACTAAATCAACACATTCCTAAAGCAAATTTTAACACACCCGCTTTTGTGTCGTGCAGGCAAGAGCGGGGTGTCAGACCTCTGACAGTCAAGCTATCTGGAGTTTCCTAGATGACCCGTAAGAGAAACAAAAATGGGGCATTCGCTTCGTTGTGGTTCCTGAGATAGTGCCTGGTAACCGTGCGTTGAGCAGCCTCAATATTAACTTGGTGCCGTTATAGGGTCATTATGCATTTACTACACCGAATTTCACAGTGGCGAGACTGATTACGCTAAGAAGGGTGCGTGATTTACTGAAATAATGAACAGCCTATTTGTCGCTTTCGAAAAGACCAGGTGAGTTCCAAAGGTGTACCAAAGCGGACAGTGCAAGTTGGCCATCCGTGTGATTAACAAAATATCGCACGAAAACAAAGCTGTGCAAGGGTCTGCGGCCAAGGGTCTTGGTTGTGCTGGTTCATGAATCCAAACGCCGAAGCATGCCAATAGTTGAACCAAATTCACTTGTGCACGTTGAGGCGTTACTAACCAGAACTGAGAGGTTAATAACGGTCTTCTTATAGATAAGAAGCCTGGATCGCTTCAAAATTGGTGTTCGTTATTCGTTGGTGGCGTATATAGGGGGCGCTTGTTTCGATGACTTCCGAAGCATTACTAAGGCACCTCTGCTTAAAGTTTTAAGATTTCTATTTATGAACCTGCTGTAATGGTGATGGGGGGCCTATCGAGGTCATCAAAATTTAAGAAAGAAGATCAAATGAAATACATGAGCAATGTAGCTATGCGAGTGGCGAGCCTTGAAAAGTTTATGGCTGGGTGGGAAGATAGCGGCCGTGCAGCATCTCTTGAAGTAGCAACCGATGCATGGGCAACTCAAATTATTATGGGTGGAGAACGATCCGGTGCTGTCAACGTCGTTTACATGTGGGATTCCATCGATTCCGCTGTGGACGGTGTGGTGTCACTGAGAAGCGACGAAAGGATTCTTACTACGTTAGCTGACGCTGGCGCCCAATTCATGAGCAGAAACCTCATACGAATTGATCAAGTTTTTGGTGACATGAAAACCGGAAAGTATGCAACAGTTCTCACCTCTACCGGCAACCAACCAAGCCCCGCAGATCAAAAAACTGCGGCGGAGCGCGTCTGGTCCACAATGTCTGGAGCCGGAGCAAATGGTCAGATATGGGGGCAAATGGTGGCAGCTGGGCCACAAACAGGCCACTGGATATTAGGCACATCTACCGATTCTCTAGACAAGCTGATGACCGGCACAGCATCAGTAATGACAAACCCAGACCAAATTAAGTTTATGACAGATCACAACATTGCGCTAACCGGACGAACAATCGGGCACCGACTCGGTTAACCACACAGACGTGTTCGTTAGGGCCGGTTTACCGGACCGGTTCTAACTATGCTCATGTGCCCACTAGTGGAGAAGCGTTAAACGGTCTTCTTCCTATGCAGATGATTACCAACCGCAGACGTAAAGCGCATAAACAAAAACCTGCGTTGATTTAGAATCACATAGCTAAACTCTCCGCTGCAAAGATAATTCTTTTAGCTATGGCATTATTGGTCACGTCTGTTTTCGGTGTTGCTGGATGCAGCTCAGATGATGACGTGCAGGTTGAAAGCCGTGTCAAAAACGCTGCGCCAGGGTTAGATGCGTTCGATGGCCCTAGGTTCTCCTAAAACGGCAAAAGGACCTCCCGAAGGGAGGCCAGCTTTGTCCTAGAGCAGGTCTTTGACGATTTCGTAGTAGTGCCGCATTGCTTCCAGGTGGGCTTCGGCCCCTCGTTCTGCCATTCGTTTGTGTGGTGGCCGGTTGTACCAGTTGTTCAAACAGATATGACTGACACCGGCATCCTTCCAGAATTGAAAATCGGCTCGTAGCTTGTCGTCGTCACCGTCTCCCAATGAGGTCCAAACTTCCAAACCGAAGTCGTCTGGTTGTCTACCGGCATCTCGGATATAGGTGCGCATCGTCTCGAACGCCTGGAGCGCAGTTTCGTCAGGCGAATAGGCCAGCGGCATCCAGCCGTCAGCAAGCTTCGCGATGCGACGGAGCATACGGTCATCATGGCCGCCAAACCAGAGCGGAATTGATCGTCTAGTAGGCAACGGATTAATGCCGACGTCGTCGATTTCATGATAATCGCCACGAAATGTGACATGTGGTTCTGCCCACAGTCGGCGCATGACCTCGACTTGTTCCTCAAGCCGTTTGCCGCGATTCTTGAAGTCTTCGTTTAAAGCTTCGTATTCGACTGCATTCCAGCCGCTTCCAATACCGAAGCGAAATCTTCCCTCACATAACACATCGAGCGAGGCTGCTTGCTTCGCCACTAGCGCCGTCTGCCGCTGAGGCAAGATCATTACTTGTGTTGAAAACTCGATCTTGGAGGTAGAAGCCGCTAGGAAGCCGAAAAGAACAAAGGGATCGTGGAAAAAGTCACTCGACGTGTTTCTATCTCCCCACTCCGGGCGATTTTCGATGTTCGCACCTAAGACGTGGTCAGGTAATGCCAGGCCCCGGTACCCCAGATCTTCCGCCGCTTGGGCGAAATCCTTTACGAACGCGGGGGAGCCCCCGGTGTCTATCAACGGCAAATTCACAGCAAGGCTTATAGTCACGGTGTGAGTATATAAACAAAAAAGGACCGCCCCGAAGGGGGGCCTGTTTTCAAAGGGTTAGTTGTCTAATGATTACAAGTAGCCTTTTTGGTTACTTGCTGTCCGGTAGCTACAGCTGCAATTGTGCAGATGGCAGCAACCTGGGTGCCGCTCAATGGCAAGGTCTTTTACTGCTCCCAAAGGTGTTGCACCGCCCACGACCTAAACGGTCGCCATGACAGAGAGCGATTATCTAGCTCTTTGCTGCTAATTGAGTTGCCCACAAGTCTGCTTGCGTTACGACGTATCCCTAAATCAGATGAGGGCATCGCGTCATTATGTTGAAGTACTCTCATTGCCGCCATATGGGCAGTCCAAGGACCTATGCCTGGGAGGGCGCACCAGCGGGAAACAACTTCCTCGATGGCACCGGTCAGTCGTAGATCGAGGCTACCGTTGGCTACCGCTGTGGCGAAGTGTTGTAAGGTCGTTGCCCGTTTGTCAGTCAAACCTAATCCTTTGAGATTGGCTTCAGCGAGCGTGGCGGCGGGTGGGAAGACTCGATCAAGCGTTCCGCTGACAGATAATTGCTCTCCGAGTGTACGAGCGATTCTGCCCGTGATAGTCGTCGCCGCCGCTACTGAAATTTGTTGTCCAATGATTATTCGAACTGACGTTTCGAAAGGGTCCCAGCAACGAGGAACACGCAACCAAGGATGTTGCGCAACTGATGCGCCAACAAGATGGTCATTTAATAGGTGCGTCACTGTTGGAGTAGGGTCTTCATCAATAGCTAGAAGGGTTCGTAAACGTTCCATATCGTCAATCAGGTTGTCATAACTTATTGAATGGACTTGCACGGCAAGGTGTTGCTCGTCACGGGCATCGCTTACCTCGATAATTCGTGCATTTCCTTCATGGCTTACGACCCTGCGATATGAACCGTTATCTGTAACTTCTTCGATGCCAGGTGTTACGCGCGAACGTAAATGCTTTAACAGTTGATTGAACGAATAAGGCCGGACATATTTGAGTAATAGTTTGATTGAAGCATTCGAACTTCTCGATTCCCGGTTCGGCTTTAAATCGCAGATCGGATGCCCCCAAGTCTTGAAAGCGAGTCGATCTAGCTGCTGTCGCCCGGTGAGTCCTGCTGCGCGAGCGACAGTCTGTGTGTCGAGTGAGGTTTCTGTTATGAGCTGGCGAGCGAAATGAGTCTGCCGGTAGCGAGCGATTCGAGTAGGGCTTGCACCTAGATGTTGCAGCATCAAACGGCGTAACTGGGCGCGACTGGATCCCACTCTAATAGCGAGCATCTCCTCGGATTGGCTGTGAAGAAATCCTTCTTTAATCAGAGTAAGCGCAGCCAAGACGGAAGGAGGAGCGTCGCCGATAATGAAGGCTTCACCGCATAAACGAGGTCGGCACTTAATGCAAGCGCTGTAGCCTGCGGCTTCAGCAGCGGCGCCATTAGGAAATGTGATGTCGCCTGAGTGAGGCAGTGACGTGCATTCAGTGAAGCAGTAGGTGGCAATTCCAGAAACAGCTCTTACAGTCACGAGTCCAGTATCGGTCTAAATTCGCTTTGATGCGACCAGCTAACCACTGGTCTCAAAATATTGATAAACATTTCAAGGGTAAGCACTTCTATAGCGAAACAGAGCGTCTTCTTTCTTAACAGACGTTCCTACCCCCAGACTCAGTTTGTGTCGACTTGCTCGGGCTTGAGATAGCATCTCGTCTTCGGAGTTGACGTTTGTTTAGGGCCCATTCTCTAAGGTGTGTGTGGTGTCAATATTATTGTTCGTAAGTTGATGATTCGGCGATAGCTTAAAAGTTGGAGATTCGATAGTATTGGTAAAGTCCTATAAAGATTGGTTTGCCTAACGAATTGCGTATGGCTTACCTGTCATGTTTTGAATATTTTCTGTAACACCTGACAGAAAAAAAAGTATAAGAAAGGCACTTTGATGTCACTCATTGGTTCTACTATTCGACCGTTCGCAGCGAAAGCATTTTACGAAAATGAATTTATAGATATCTCTCAAGAGAATCTTGCAAACAATTGGTCTGTGTTATTTTTCTACCCAGCCGATTTTACTTTCGTCTGCCCAACTGAGCTAGAAGATTTAGCAGAGAAGTACAACCAATTCCAGTCAATGGGGGTTGAGATCTACTCGGTCTCGACAGATACGCACCACACCCATAAGGCTTGGCACGGATCATCAGACAAAGTTGGGAAAGTATCTTTTCCAATGCTGGGAGACCCAACCGGGACTCTTTGCCGCTCTTTTGAGGTAATGATCGAAGAAGATGGTTTAGCCGATCGTGCGACATTCGTAATTGACCCTGACGGAGTAATACAGGTCATAGAAATGTCCGCTGATGGTATAGGTCGTAACGCAGCTGAGTTGCTTCGCAAGGTTAAAGCTGCTCAGTACGTGCGAGAGCACCCTAACGAAGTTTGCCCAGCGAACTGGGACGAAGGCGAAGAGACGTTAGCGCCATCCTTCGATTTAAGTGGAAAAATATAAATCGGTGAAAACGTGTTAGAGCGACATCTTCTTGAGTCATTAGAAGCACATTTAGGAAAGCTGGTCTTTGACGTTGTCTTCGTGGCTTGCTTAGACGATTCTGAGGATTCAGGTCGACTCCGGGCTTTCTTGACAGAAGTCTCGGATCTTTCAGGGAAGCTGCACTTTGAAACAGCTCCCTCAGCGACCAGAGTCCCGAGTTTTCGTGTTGAGCGCCGTGATTCCATTGTCGGTGTTACTTTTGCTGCGATTCCTTTAGGTCATGAGTTTACGTCTTTCGTTCTCGCCGTATTGCAAGTTGGTGGCCACCCTCCTGTTGTCAGTTCAATGATGCATGAAGCTATATCGAAGATCGATACTGATTGTCATTTTGAGACTTTCGTTTCCCTATCCTGTCAGAAATGCCCAGATGTGGTTCAAGCGTTAAATATTATGGCAGTCTTAAATCCGAAGATTACGCACACGACAATCGACGGTGGTTTGTTTACTGACGAGGCTGTTGATCGCGAAATTGGATCAGTGCCTGCCATTCATTTAAATGGTGAGCTGTTTGAGTATGGCTCGATGTCTATCGAAAATATTTTGGGCAGGCTTGACTCCGCCTCACTTGAGGAATCCAACAATCGTATTTCTGAACTAGAACCATACGATGTAGCGATTATCGGCGGGGGACCAGCTGGCGCAGCTGCTGGCTTATACACGGCCCGTAAGGGGCTTCGCACTGTGATTGCCAGTGATCGACTAGGTGGACAGCTTCTAGATACCCTTGGTATAGAAAACTTTGTTTCTGTTCCTTACACCGAAGGCCCTCGCCTCGCGGCAGATTTAGAAGCTCATCTGAGGACTAGCGAGATAGAGCTTTTGACTTCCCAAACAGTGTCGACTCTGGAACCTTCGGCTGATGCGGGGGGCTTGCACACTGTCGTATTTGCGTCAGGGGCTCAGATTAAAGCGCGTTCAGTTATCTTGAGCACCGGAGCCAGGTGGCGCTTGCTGGATGTGCCTGGAGAGCAAGACTATTTAAATAAAGGAGTAGCTTTTTGTCCTCATTGTGACGGGCCTCTTTTCAAAGGAAAAAAGGTCGCTGTGATCGGTGGTGGCAATAGCGGAGTAGAGGCTGCAATTGACCTTGCGGGTCTCGCCAGTCACGTAACAGTCATTGAGTACGCACCTGAGCTTTTGGCAGACGCTGTTCTTCAAGACGCCTTGCAGAGACTAGATAATGTTGCCGTCGTCCTTAATGCATCTACAACATCGATCGTCGGCAACGGTGCTTCTGTAACAGGTATGAGCTATGAGGCCAGGGATAGCGGCAAGGCTATTAACATTGAGTTAGACGGTATTTTTGTTCAAATCGGTTTGATTCCAAATACAGAATGGTTAGAGGACACTGTTGAAATGTCTGAGCGAGGCGAAATAGTTGTAGATATGCGTGGGAGCACATCGCTTCCAGGTGTTTTTGCTGCAGGTGATTGCACGACTGAGCCGTTTAAACAAATCATAATAGCAATGGGTGCTGGTTCGACTGCGGCTCTTGGCGCCTTTGATTATTTAATCCGAAACCCAGTTAATGAAGATTCGGTCGTGGTCTCAGCATGACGAATTTAGGCTTACCTTTAGCTGGTAGATGCAGAAATACTCTGAAGCTTCCTCGAACCTGCACCCGACCAAAAGTTCTTGAGTCAACGGCAGATGAGTCGCCGCTATCCGAGGACAAATTCATCATTCCATCTTGGCTGACCTCTGAAACTCGTTTTAAGAGCCACATAGAATTGTTATTTGGGTTACGGGCAACTCTTACTTGCCCATCAATGGCGCGCCGAGATCGTATGGCGATAACTCCATCGCCGTCGTTGAACGTCGGGCTCATGGATTGCCCAGTAACCAGAAAACGTCGAAAAAGCGATATTCGACTAGATCGACCCGAACCCTTCATTCTCAAAAATGCTTTGGATCATAGAGCAAGAAGAGTGAAATATACACAGAAACAAGGATACTGATTATGCTGTCAAGATTTTTCGTCAACGCTGAAAGTGCGTACGCTCACTGCGATCTTTATTGCGGCGTGTATGACCCAGCACAGGCTCGCATTGAAGCGCTTTCCTGTAAAAAAACATTAGAAAAGTATCACGCCTCAGAAGATATTCATTTTCGACAACGATGTGTGATTGTTAAAGAGCAACGAGCAGAGGATGTTAAGCATCATTTAATGGTTCTCTGGGCTGATTTCTTCGCTCCAGCTCACTTCGAAACCTTTCCCGAGTTACATGAGTTGTTCTGGAAGGCGGTACATCAAGCTGGAGAGGTCAAAAAGACAGTAGATCATGAAACTGTCGATCAGCTTCTTTCTTACATTGAAGACATCTCCAAGATTTTTTGGCAGACCCAAAAAGGCAGAGATATGGGCGTCTATCCGCCCGATTGATCTTCAGTGTCTGAATGATGTTGCAGTCGGATCGTACTATTTGGTAATCAACCGGCACTTAATTTTGTCGGTCGTGTCGACCATGTCGTCCGGTAAGCAATAATTTTGTGTCCATGGTTAGTGCTTAAGACTCCAACTTGGACTAGTGAGGTTTTGAAGGTGATCCATCTTCGATGACTACGCATCATTCAGTCTCTGTAACGATAAATTGGATTCGAGGTAGTCGTGCAGGTAATAATCGTCATGGAAAATGTTTGAGGATTTGACGGAGCAGCAGTGAACATCACCCTTCTGAGCGCGTCCCTGCTTCTTGGCTTTAGGCATGGTATTGACATAGACCATATTGCAGCGCTCACTACTTTAAATAGCCGTAAACGATCTCGAGACGAAGGTCTTAAGCTCTCATTTTTTTATGTTATTGGGCATGCATTAGTAGTTTTCGTCTTGGGAGTTGCTGTTATTATCTTTGGTCTAGCGCTACCACAAAGCTTAGAACTTTTGTTTACAAAATTTGTTGGTGTCACGTTGGTCATCTTGGGAGTTTTCGTATTTCGCGACCTGGCTCGGTTTCGTGATGACTTTATGATTAGAAGTCGGGTCACACTTTTAGCTGCTTCAGTTGCCGGAAGCATTGAAAAATTAAGCTTTCGAAAAAGTAAGGATGGTCTTCATGAAAGTTCGACAACCCGGTTTCCGGATAAATTTGGCCATGCGATTCACAAGTCAGAAGGTCGTGGAGCGGTAATCATCGGAATGGTGCACGGCATTGGTGTTGAGAGCCCAACGCAAATAGCCTTGTTGGCGGCATCTTCTTCAATTGGTGGCACCAGGACAGGGATTATGGTTCTATTAGCTTGGATCTTAGGTCTGGTGAGCGCTAACGCTTTATTCGCGATCGGGGCATCCTACGGGATGCTAAAAGCTGGCCGATCTAGGAAAATTTATACTGCGTTCGGAGTTTGTTTTGCGTCACTCAGCGTTGGTATGGGGTTTTGTTACATGTTCGGATATGGAATGTTAGGTACATTAACATCATGATAAGCTGACTAAATTTAGTTTTGGTTAGCTGATTTCAGTACCTTGCATTGTCCCATTCTCTCGCCAATCGGCGAGAATTCGGTGAAATCGCAGCGGGCCGCCGCCATAGGAGCCCGTAAAGAATCCGTTAGTATTCCCAGTCTTGCCTTCGTTGTTATAGTAACCCGGCGTGCATTCGGCTCTGAAACGTTCTCCAAGCGTCGCCTTGTCGACCATTTCATCAACCCAACCTTGTTCCCCTTCGCTGGTCGCTTCGATGGTGGAACCGCCTTGGCTTCTAACTTGATCGATCATGTATGTGATGTGTTTGGCTTGCTCGTTTAAGGCCTGCGGAACATTTACGGTTACGGCTGTTTGGGTGAATCCTAAGAAAAAACAATTCGGGAAATCATTCGTTTGCATTCCGTGAAGAGTGCGTAATCCTGGCGCCCACTTATCGCTGAGAGTGTTACCGTTTCGTCCGACTATCTCATAGCCAGCACGACGGGTGTAGCTTGTTCCTACTTCAAACCCTGTTGCAAATATTAAGCAATCGAGTTCGTATTCTTTGCCGTTGGCGATAATGCCGGTCGGAGTAATCTCTTGGACTCCGACCCCTTGGGTGTCTACTAAGGTCACATTCTCTCTGTTGAAGGTAGGGAGGTACTCATCATGAAAGCAAGGCCGTTTACAAAATTGTCGGTACCAAGGCTTAAGGGCTTCTGCGGTGGCTGGATCTTGGACAATGTCATCGACACGATCCCTCACAGTATTCATTTTTTGATAATCGGCCATTTTCATTAAATGACCTTTTTCTCTTCCGACGAGTCTGCGACCAAGTTTTCGGGAAGCAAGCTTGGCAGCGGTGCCGGTTAGGTTTCGAAAAATATCAGTCCATCCGTCTGCGACGAGATCTTCATCTTGGTCACCGCCGCTTACAAGCACGTTGAAGTTTTCCATTCTTCGTTCTTGCCAACCTGCTTCGAGTGAACCTGCCCACTCCGGATCGGTTTCTCTATTATTTCTTACATCTACCGATGATGGAGTTCGTTGAAACACGTAGAGTTCTTTAGCTGATGCGCCCAAATGCGGGATGCACTGAACAGCAGTTGCCCCAGTCCCAATGATGCCAACTTTCTTGTCTTTCAGATTAGAAAGGTCACCTGCGTTAGAACCGCCGGTGTATTCATAGTCCCATCTGCTTGTGTGGAACGTATGGCCTTTAAAGTCATTAATCCCAGAAATGCCAGGCAACTTCGGTCGGTTCAATGGACCATTTGCCATTGCTACAAACTGAGCGGTCATGCGATCGCCGCGATCTGTTTCGATTAGCCAACGCTTATCTGTGTCATTCCAGGTTAGGGCAGTAACTGATGTGCTTAAGCATGCATTGTCATATAGGTCATAATGGTGCGCAATATTTTGTGTATGTTCCATGATCTCGGGAGCAAAAGAGTACTTGTTTTTGGGAACGTAGCTAAGCTCTTCGAGCATGGGCAAATAACAATAGGATTCGACGTCGCACATGGCACCTGGGTAACGATTCCAGTACCAAGTTCCGCCAAAGTCGCCGCCTTTTTCGATTACTCGCACATCTGAGAATCCGGCTTCTTTTAGTCGGCCGCCCATTAATAAGCCACCGAAGCCGCCACCTATTACCGCTATCTCGACGTCATCAAACAACGGTGCTCGATCCTGACTTTCGACATAAGGATCGTCTACATAGTTGGAGAAATCTCCTGTGACCTCAACATATTGTTCGTTGGCGTCGGTACGGAGGCGCTTATCACGCTCTTCTAAATATTTTGTTTGTAGTTCTTCGGGGTCAAAATCGATCTTGCCTAAAACTGCTTCGATCGCTTCTTGCATTTGCTCCATAACTCAAATCTAACATCTATTAGAGGGTAGATACGAAATCTTTGATGACTATAGAGTCTTTGTCTATCATTGTGCCCAGCTGACCCTCGCAAAACTTAGGGTGCTGCAATAGTAAACATCTCGGTTCTCTCCCGGTGAAAGAAACATTCCGTTTGCAATTCGTGACCCCGTAGCTACCCTCGAAACTAATTCACCGCTTTCGATATCTACGACTATCAAGTCATCTGATTGCTCTGCTGTGAAGTCGTTAATTACTAGCTCTCCAGATTCTGGGTAGATAATTGGCTGCATAGTTGGCCGTACATCAAGGTGCCATGAAGGTTCTAGCGTTC
This sequence comes from Acidimicrobiaceae bacterium, assembly GCA_905182565.1. Lineage (GTDB taxonomy): Bacteria > Actinomycetota > Acidimicrobiia > Acidimicrobiales > Poriferisodalaceae > UBA9040. The sequence goes on from CAJJCB010000024.1 coordinate 188,044, forward strand.
CAGCAGTTGAAATTCCAGCGAGGCCTCCGTTAATGGAGTCCCAAGCTACGACTAATTGGCTCTCAGGTATATTCACAGGAGGAGCAACAATACCTCCGCCCGGATTTCCAAATGGCTCGACGCTATCTAAGAGTCCGGTTTCCTGATTTACGCGTAACAGACGTTGAGCTCCATTCCAGGGCGCTGGAAGTTGCCAGGAAAGTTGCTTGCGTCCGTCCGGTCCTTCAAAACGGCCATTTGGAAGGGTGTTATGGATCGCTCGAACTGCGTTGATGTCGCCGCAGTCCATGAGCCAAAGGTGGCTATCTGAGATGCATGAGTCCCAAGCTAAACCAACATCAGATTTTGAAGTCCGATATCGTACTTGCCAATCGGTAATTGTTCCGGTGCCATCAACCATTTCTATTTTCCAAATATGCTCAGTCCCAGGCACAAATATCGACTCAACGCCATCGTTGTAGTCCGCTGCAATTCGACCCATGGAGCCCTCAGGGAGGACCAGAGTTTGTAAAACTGTAAGTCTTTCTGGTTCCAGAAAAGTAAGAGTGGTTCCCCCTTGTCCCTCTAAGCGGAGATCCTTAGTTACTAGCGTTCCATCTGACAATGCGAGTAGCCCGTTGTGAGCACGACTAATTGGGAGTTCCCTTTCACAGATAATCGATAAGTCTTGGGGGTCCAACCTGTGCATAAAGGAACCGTTAACGGACATTATTGAGCCGTTGGCATGGACTAGAATTGCTCCGCACCAAACATGATCTCCACATGGAAGTTGAGGTGACTCGACAATTGTTTCTAAGGAATTCGGGTTGATTCTCTTAACCCACCCATATGGAGGTGGGCCAGAGAACGCTGGCATGGTCCCGCCGATGTACCACTCCCCAGGATCGCGTTGAACGGCCATGACATTCCATCTGTTATTTGTAATCGTGGTTACAGATGGATGATTTTGTGATGCGTCAAGTCGTCCCACTGCAGCTTTTTGTCTTCGGTTCCCGCCGCATTCAACAGGCCACTGAGATGGCCAATAACCGGGATGGTTAAAGTTCCTGTCTAAAGTTGTTTTGTCGCTCATGGTTTCTGTGGCTCCTGAAGCCCTAACGTTCGCTGATACGATTTGATTAAGCAAAAGTCAAGATTTTCACTGGATGCCAGCGTTGACGGCAAGCCAGCGGTTTGAATTTTGGATATTTGTGGCTAGAGAGAACTACGAAAAGCAGAAATGTGATTTAGTACTGGTTCGAACTTACTTAAGAGCCTTCGACGGAGCCCAACTTGCATGAGTGCCACTTGAGATACGTTCCGGTAGCCGGATCTTGCATATCGGCCCTTGTGTTATGTCTGAAGCATCAAAGACCAAGGCATCTGAAATATCTCGGATTAGATCGGATGAGAATGTGACAAGGTATCCGTCATCTTCTCTGGCAGAGTTGTCTCTCGGTGCCATAACGGTTTCACTTACAAAAACGCCATCTTCGAATTCATAGGTTTCTTCTTTGCCTGTGTCTAAATCGTGTTTAATGAGACCATTGAATGCAAACAAGTTTGGAGCGCAGATTGAATTGTATGAATAGCGATGGCGGCGACCTGCATGCGTTCCGTTAATCATCGGAAATTCTGAGCACCGGTCGCTCATTTGTTCTTCGGAACAACTCCCGGTTTTTAGGTTGAACCGCCATCGGTGAGCACGAGCTTCGAGCACGTTCATGTCCAGTGTTTCAAAGCCTTTTAGCGCATCGGCATGACGACGCACTCCGCTTGCTGTGGGGTTATGTTGAAAAAAGCCATCAAGCACTACTTCATCCCCTTCTTCGTATGCATTAGTCCAGTGCAATACGAAAGTTGGATCTGCTTCAAACCATCGAATTTCGTTCGAGCTGCCGTGGCGCGGGATGAGGGCGAAGCGACTCGGGAGATCTCTGTTGTATGTGTTGGAGTAGAAGCCTTCTTTCAGGGCCTTTGGATCCCAATAGAGAGGTAGATCATTCAAAATCGACCAGTTCTCTGTAAAAGCCATGTCATGGGGGAGCCGCGGTCCAGGAAGAGGGATGTCTTGATAGTTGGTCAGTTCACCTTCGGAACTAACAACCCCATATTTCATGAAAGGCGCCGTCGTGGAATAGTTGAAAAACAAAAGCTCACCGGTGTGTTCATCGACTTTCGGGTGTGCTGAGACCCCTTCAGGTGGAAAAGCCCCATTCCAACTGGCTTTACCTTTGTCAGCCAAGCTCGTTGGGTCTAATTGGTATAGTTCTCCGCATTGATAAAAACTTGCAAGCGCCTTACCTCCGTGGACAACTACGTCGGTGCTGGCGTTGTCCTTCATCATGGTTCGCGCCCCCCAGCCATCCTTCGCAATAGCTGTGGAGGGGTGCTCTGTAATTCCAGCCCACAAACTCGACTTGGTATCTTGCTCTGCTAAGAAGGCATCTGTTCGAACGAAGCGATTTGAGTATTGAACTTCACCGTTATTAAATGAAATAGAATGGAGCATCGCGTCACCATCGAATGGGTGGTAGCGCTTTATTGGTTCAAAAAGTGGGTTCTCTGTGTTGCGCAGATACACGCCATTAAGGTCATCTGGCAGATCACCAACACATTCCATATTCCAAGCATCAAACTCTTGGTGCTGAGGTCGCCAAGCGCCGGTTCGGTAGGGATGATCATCGTCAGGTGGTAGCCCGGACTCAAAGGTTGCGTTGATACGAGTAGCCACAATTTCCCCTTTTGCTTACTAAATGAAAGCATATCTTAAGTGTTTCATTGAGAGCGTTCTGAGATTAACCTTGCAGCCAAAGTAGCTCGTCAAAACTAGTTCTATTTCAATGGGTAATCTGAAGCAGGAGAATCAACAATGGTTCCAACAGCCCTAGCGCTAAAAGCAATCTGTCTCGCCGACGGAGAGTTTCAGATAGCTACTCGATACTGGACTGGTGGAATAAGAATAGAAATTGGGGCTTCGGTTACAGGTGTGACAATCGCTGATGGCGTTACTGTCGCAAAGATACCTGAGCGAGGAGAGAATGTAATCACTCTATTTGGCCCAGACACAGCCTGGGATAAGATCCGCCAGGCCATTCCTCCTCGATTTCATAATGATGTATTTATAGCTACTGCGAGAGGCGGAATTAGCTGGGCTGGGGACTCTAAAATATGGTGGCAATATTATGCTGCTGTTCAACGCCTAGTGGAGCTCTTGCGATCGGAGCCAGAAGTAGCTGTCGATGATTTACCTGCATCGAAAAAGCACGGCGAAATAGATGCACCGGTCGGCCGCTATGTGCACTTAAACCTTTGCGGAACTGACTATCGGATTTATTATGAGGAAGCGGGTACCGGCATTCCTTTACTCCTCCAGCATACGGCTGGCTCGCATGGTACTCAGTGGCGGCATCTATTTGAAGACAAAGAACTTACTGAAACGTTTAGGCTTATTGCATACGATTTACCATTTCATGGTAAATCAATTCCTCCTGTCAGTGAACGTTGGTGGGAGCAAAATTACCGTTTAGAGTCCGGCTTTTTGAGGTCTATTCCTGTCGAGCTGAGTGGTGCCTTGGGCCTGGAACGACCTGTGTTCATGGGATGCTCTGTAGGAGGTCTCCTTGCGTTGGACTTAGCGCACAAGCACCCGACAGTTTTTGATGCGGTGATTTCGCTCGAAGGAGCTCTTCGGATTGGAGGTAGCTATGAGGCTCTTAAGGAACTGTGGCATCCTGAAGTTTCGAACGAAACAAAAGGTCGCATGATGGAAGGATTGACTGCACCGTCGTCTCCGGAGCCATACCGAAAAGAGATTGTTCATACATACTCCTCCGGGTGGCCACCTGTTTTCCTGGGAGATCTTTGGTATTACCTTATGGAATACGACCTTAGGGATCTAGCTAAAGAAATTGACACGAAAGAAGTTGGAGTTCATATTTTTTCAGGGGAGTATGACTACAGCGGAACTATAGAAAAAGGAAGAGAAGCGCACGCGGCGATAGCGGGCTCGACATTTACAGAGATGCAATCGATAGGTCACTTTCCAATGTCAGAGAACCCAGAAAAATTTCTTGCGTATCTCAAACCGATCCTCAAAAAAATCTCTCAGAGTCGCTAGTGGAAACAAATACACAACAAAGGATTCTTCAATTAATAATCGACTGTTTTCAAGTGCTGATCTGGTGATATTGATAATCAGATAGTAGATAAATGTCTCTTTGAGCATAGAAGAATCAAATATTTTCTAGTTTCGGAAAGTCTGAGGGTGGCATTATGTCTACAGTCGCAGAGCGCTGTTGGGCTAGCATTCCGCCATCAACTTTGAGTACATCACCTGTGATGTACGACGACTCGTCAGAGGCTAGAAATAATGCAGGGCCTGTGAGATCGTAGGCCTCGCCGACTCTCATTAACGGAATGTTCTCACCTCGATAAATCCGATCTTCAGAGTTCATTCCGCTTGTGTCGATGGAGCCAGGCATTAATGCGTTTACTCTGATCGAATACGGACCTAGGTCCAAAGCAAGGGCACGTGTAAACGCTTCAATGCCGCCTTTGGATGCATCGTATGCAGTAAAGGAACGATGTGCCTGACTTGCTCCACCAGAAGACATGTTTATGATTGATCCTCCACCGTTTTGGGCCATGACTGCAGCTGCAGCTTGGCAACATAGGAAATGACCGGTGAGATTAACATCGATGATTCGTCGCCACCATTCCTCTGTTGCTTCGAAGAAATGGAGCATTGGGCCAACTAATCCAGCGTTGTTAATGAGTACGTTGGTCGGGCCATATTGTTCATCTACGGTTTGGAACATTTGATGAACTTGCGATGAAACAGAAACATCACCGGGAATTGCGGTTGCTGTTCCACCTGAGTCCTTTATGATTTGGACAGTTCTGGAAGCCTGTTCTTCGGAGATGTCATTGACTGCTACTTTTGCTTTTGCATCAGCGAACCTCAAAGCAAGAGATCTTCCTATTCCGCTCCCTGCGCCGGTCACGACAATGGTCTTGTTTTCTAGGTCCTCGTAGGTGGCCATTGGTCTCTTTCACTTTGTTAGGAGAGTGTTTACCGGTTCAATTTCGGGCATTGTCAATTCTAAGCCCAACTATAAGTCTTGAAGTGTCAGCCGTCAGAGAGAGTCGTGTTGAGCGAGTTTAAATAACCGAATAGTGATTTTCCTAACCAGATATTGGTAGGCAAACACATCTATCTGAGCGATTAATCTCCTCCTTCGGAAGTTATTATGAACAGGAACGTGAGTTTGCTTGTTCCTGCACTCAAAATATTTGTTAGCAATGTCGACTTTAGCTATGAACTTACGGCTCAGAGATGGGAAGCTTAGTAACTGTGCAGCGATTGATAGCGTTAGATATGGAAGGTGTCATAACACCAGAAATTTGGGAAGCGGTAGCGACCCATACTGGTGTTTCGGAACTATTGCGAACAACACGCGACGAGCCGAACTATCAGAAATTGATGGAATATAGACTTGGTCTTCTTGATAAACATAAGATTAAATTGAGCTTAATTAAGAACGTGATAGGTGACTTGGAATTGTTGCCAGGGGCTCGCTCTTTCTTAGATGAACTGCGTCAGCAGTACCAAGTAGTGATTTTGTCTGACACATTTGAAGAATTTGCGTCGCATTTCAGTGAGTTGCTTGGGTACCCTCATCTGCTTTGTCACAAACTTCGCGTTGATGATGATCACATAACCGGATTTTTGCTGCGCCTTAACGACCCTAAAGCTAGAGCTATCGAGGCGTATCAGTCATTGAACTATCACGTTAGCGCAGCAGGCGATTCGCACAACGATGTTACTATGCTAAAAACTGCTGACTCTGGATGCTTATTCCGGGCAGCTGATGGTCTCATCAATCTCCATCCGGAACTTTCCTCGATGGTGACTTATGAGGATTTGTTGAAGTGGATAACTGATCTGGACGAATAATCATTTTAGGATTTTTTTATAATGTTACTAAAGCTGCCTGTTGGCGTTTAAGCTGAGAATGTCTGGGGGCAGATTATGGCACCGCCTGTTAAATTAGCTCATTTTGTTTTGCGAACTAGCGATGTGAAAGGTTTAGCGGCCTGGTATTGCAATGTGTTAGAGGCGAAGATCGTGCACGATGCTGACATAATTATCTTCGCCACCTACGACGAAGAGCATCACAGGATTGCTTTCATTGATCGCGGGACAATAGGGAACGTTGACAATAATCGGAACGGCGTTGATCACATCGCATTTACTTACGCAAACTTAGGCGAGCTACTTGAATGCTATGAGCGATTAAAAATGGATGAGATTGTTCCTGTCCGATCGATAAACCATGGGCCAACAACGTCGATGTATTACGAGGACCCAGACGGTAACAAGATCGAGTTGCAGGTTGATAATTTTGCTACACCTGAAGAGGCCTACGCCTTTATGAGTGGACCGGTCTTCACTGCCAATCCTATTGGAGTCGAATTTGATCCAGATCTTATGTTGGGGAAATATAAATCTGGAGAACTGATCGCGTCTGTCCTGAATTAAGAGCGTTTATAGCTGAATACTGTTGATGTTTTCTATTCGAAACCAGTTGTTGGAGGCCTGCCGAACGGAGTGTTCGGTAATGTCTGTGATGTTGGCCATGTGACTGGGTTTAGATCACCGATGTATGCCTCGTCTAGCTTCATCTGTTGGCGGTCTGGAATTAGATGTGGCCAGGGTTTTGAATATGTGCAACCATCTGGAAAATAGATGATGCAATAAACTCTTCGATCTTCTGAGCTTAGATTTGAATCGGCCCAATGCACGGTAAGGGAGTGATGGAATACAACTGTGCCAGGATCTGTTTCAATGGTGATAGGTGTGAGGTTTTTTGAAGCAGGGTGAGATTGATAGTCAAAAGGAGCTGTATTCCCAGTGATATCGCCAAATTTCTTAATTCCCGATCGATGAGAGCCACCTAGGTAGGTCATAGCCCCACCACCAATTTTTGATCCGTTGAAGGGAATCCATGCGGTTATGTGATCTTGCCCGGAGATCGGCCAGAAAGGAAGATCTTGGTGGGGATCAGTTTTACGTCCGCCCGACTTTTTATACAACGCTTGGTCATGCCAAATTCTAGTTTTTTTTGCGCCTAGAAGAGCAGCGCTTAATTCAGCTAAATCTGAATTAAACGTGAATTTCCTAACTGCTGTATCTGTTTCCCATAAATTTATGCATTGAGTGAATGATTGTTCGTAGATTGACATTTCATCAAGTGAGCGGTTATCGCCTCTGCTTCTAGAAGCGACGGCTAGGTCGACAGCATCTCCCATTGTCTTTAGCTGGCTTTTAGGAACGACATCAGGAATGGCTACCACACCAAAGGTATTGAACGCATCGATTTGCTTTTGAGTTGGTATCACAATGTTTCGTGAGCTTTAAGTCGAGGTGCAACATGAGACGCAAAAAGCTCAATGCTAGAAGCAGCCAGTTCAGGTGGAACACCCGGAGGTAAACCCCATCCTGTCAAATCAGTAATGGAATGTTCAGTTATGAAATGTTGAAGAGCGATAGTTACTTCGTCAGGGTCGCCAACCACCCAGTTCTGAGGTATCGGATCAGAATCTTTGTCCAGTGCGGTGTAGTTATCTTCAGTCGCCGCGAAAAATTTTGCGTAAACACTCATTCGATAGCGTTCTGCTTCTTTGACCAATGCCCAATCTCGTTCTTTGTCGTATGTCACCAAGAAAGATTTAAGGATTCCTACGCGGTACATGTTCGGATCCCGTCCTGAGGCAAGAAGCTCACTTTTCCACGGATCTAATACGTCTCGTCTGTTGCCTTGAGGAAGTATGTGTGTGTCGAATCGGGCTGCCCGCATAGCACCAGCGTGGCTCATAGCAGCGATCCATAATGGTGGCCCACCTGGTTGAATTGGTTTTGGGTGAACGTCAACATCGGTATAGGAGTATCGTTTACCTTTGAAGTTGATGGGCGTGTCACTCCATGCTTGTCGAAGAATTTCAATTCCCTCTTCGGTATGTGAGACCCTATTTTTGACGGGCATTCCAATTGCTTTAAATTCATGGGGTGCATATCCCATGCCTATGCCAAGTTCTATCCGGCCACCACTGAATTGATCGAGAACGGCCACGTCCTCAGCTAATCTCAGGGGGTCATAAAATGGTAAGAGCGCTATATCAGTACCGATTCGAATATTTTTTGTCGCACCTGCCACCACGCCAGCTGCTGGAACAAAGCCCGGTAGGTGACCGTCTTTAAGGAATCTGTGTTCCGAAAACCATACATGATCAAAACCGAGTTGGTCAGCTAGACGGATTTGTTCTAAACCTGCTGCATAGGAATCGGTGACAGAAACTCCGCTGCCGGGTCTTGTGCGAAAGTCGTAGGCGAGTCCGATCCGCAACTTCGGTTTAGATGATGTGAAGCTCATAGACTAAAAGCTCTTTCATATGTAGGAGATTTTCGACTTCGAGGGATTGATTACTTGCATCAATTGTTTCATGATGCTGCAATTATTGAGCGCGTCGGCTTATGAAGTAGCTGTTAGAACGATCATCTTTTACACCGGTTATTTCGATGTTTTCGAATCCAGCGCGACTAATGTACTCCGTTGCTGTTTGGTACCCCCAAGCGGTCCCAAGTCCTTCACCACCATAAGCCAGAGACACAGTCATGCAATGCATCGTAGACATTGTGTACATGTACGGTGCCATCGGTTCATTAAGATTTTCAGCCAGAACTGAAGACGCTTTAGGCTCTACGCACAAATAAGATCCACCGGGTTTAATCATTTCATATATGCCGGCTAGCACCTGCTCTGGGTGTGCCTGGTCATGGATTGCGTCGAATGTTGTTACGAAGTCGAACCTTTCATGTTGGTTCAGAGCTGAAGCATCTGCGACTTCAAATGTCACATTCGAAAGATTAGCTGCCTCAGCTTGAGCTGCTGCAATACCTTTAGTTGACATGTCGAAACCTACAAAGCGACTGTTGGGAAATGCCGCTCCTAAGATGCAAAGCGCTCGACCACTTCCGCAGCCTACGTCAGCGACGTCGATGCCTCTAGAGAGGTCATCTTGGACAGGCAGAATCGGAACGATTTGCTCTAACAGAGTGCGTTGGAACCGGTTGTTGCTGGTTTCTGCCATTAATTCTTGAAAGCGCGGGTACCTGTCGTATGGAACTCCACCGCCATTCTTGAAGACCTCTACGATGTCTTCTTCAACTTCGCCGAGCAACGGGATCATTTGAAGCGGTATTGCAAGATTTAGCGGACCGCTGCGCCGAGTTAAGAGACCTGCATGCTCAGGTGGAAGAAAAAATGTTTCAGCGGTTGGGTCGTGTTCTAAAACACCGCCACAAGATAAGGCGCTAAGCCATTCACGAACGTAGCGTTCATCGAGGTTAGCTGATTTAGAGATCTCGGCAGATGTAGCAGGTTGACACCCGTCCATGATGTCGAAGAGCCCTGTTTTGTGGCCGATACTTATCATGAGTGATAAAGCTCCACCATTTATGATGCCGATCATTTGCCCCATGAAAGCTTTAGATTTAATTTTGCTGTCGCTCAAAGAGAGTTCCGTCATTTAATTATTCTGACAGGTTGTCTTAACCGATGCTCATTTCTTGATCTTTGATTTGGGGTAAGCGAAAAGCATGAGTGGGATTACTGCCATTTGCAGTCCAGCCAGTAATAACCACATTAGGTCGTAGCGCCACACCTCATGGGTGCCATTTAGAATAGCAATAGCAGTTGCAGCTCCCATTGCTCCTACGGCGTATCGTAATGATTGGTGAATGCCGTTTGCCGTGGCAATGGATTTAGCGGGTATCGCAAGGAGAGCAGCGCTGTTGAGCTGGCTCGCTAATACGCCCATTCCAAGTCCAAATAGCACGGTTGCAGGAAAGAACGAGAACCAGAAATTTATTGTTTCATTAAGAAAAAAGAACAACCAAATATGGCCACTGGCCGCCAGGAATGAGGCTAAACCCATCAGCCCTCTGAAACCATGTTTGTCTGCCCACCGACCGCTAAGTATTGCAACCAATGCTGAGATGACAGGAGCTGGCGTAAACGCTAATCCGATCGAGAGCTTACTGTAGTTCCATACTTCGGTGAGGTAGACCGGCCAAAGGAACCAGCTGGTGAATGCTCCAACCATTGATAATGCGACCGCAATATTAGCGACGGTAAAAGACCTAATACGGAACAAGTCGAGATCGATTGCTGGCTCTGGATGATTTTTTGATCTGGAAACTAGCGAGGTGAGAAGGATAGCTGAGATCAAAAAACAGGTAATAGTAATGGGGGCATTCCAACCCCAAGATCGTCCTTGGAGAGTGGCCAAAACTAAGAAGAAAATAGAACCGCTCCCCATCGAAATTCCAAGAAGATCTAGGGATTTGTTACTATCTCGTTCAGCTGTTTCATCTAGGAAAAATTTTGCTCCTATAAGACCTAGGCAACTAATAGGAGCCAAGATTAAATAGATTAAACGCCAGCTTCCGAATTCTAGAATGAAGGCGGCTAAGCCAGGAGCCAAGCCGGATGCCGCCATTCCGGCGGCCGCCCAAAGCCCTATGACACTTGCCTGTTTCGATGGTAGGAACTTGGGAAGCACTAGAGCCAGAGATGAGGGAACGGTCAGCGCACCGCAAACTCCTTGAGCGGCACGAGCAGCAACTAGTATCCAGATGTTGTTAGCAAACCCTGCGGCTATTGAGCTGATTAATAGGCCAATGAGACCAAACTTGAATATTGGAAGGCGACCATAACGATCGGCTAGCCGCCCCCCGGATAGCAAGGTAGATGAAAAAGCTAAAGCATAACCAGAGATGATCCAGCCGCTTGTCCCATTTGATATTCCAGGGAACGCTTTGACGATCTCAGGGAATGCAACGTTGGAGACGGTTACGTTTATTGTCGCTAAAACAAATGCTAAGGAACCAGTAGCCAACGCCAGATAAGCGCGTGCGGAACTGCCTTCTATCTGTGTGTCCGATTGGCCAGCTATTGATGAAACAAAAAATACCGACGGAACCTTGTCGTTATTTTGTTCAGCGTTCATTGCAGGAAGAGTACGCTGATTTGGGTTGGTAACCCGTAATTGTTTTTTTCTGTAAAGCTTTAATATTCGAACTGAAGGTAGTCCTGATGGAAACAGCAGAGAATTTGGTACTTGTCGAAAGATTCGACGCGATAACAGTTTTTACGCTTAATCGCACCGAGAAGCGAAATGCGTTCAACGAAGCGTTAACAGGAGCGCTCGATAAAGCAATCAGCGATTTTGAAGACGATGCGAGTCAATGGGTAGGAATTCTTACAGGCGGTCCTGAGATGTTTTCTGCAGGAAGTGACATGAAAGATGGAAGCGGAAGCACTCAGCGTGGAGGAGAGTACGGTTTGATTCGCCGCACCAGATTAAAACCGCTTATAGCTGCAGCGGAGGGTCTCGCTCTTGGAGGTGGCATGGAGATCTTGTTCTGTTGTGACTTAATTGTCGCCTCTGAGACGCTTAGGCTTGGGTTGCCTGAGGTGAAGCGAGGTCTCCTCCCCACTAGCGGAGGGCTATTTAGAGCTTTGCGTTCGCTCCCGCTGCACGTAGCTAAGGAAGTTATCTTGACTGGCGAGGAACTATCGCCAAGTCGGGCCAGAGAGGTTGGGCTTATTTCGGAACTTGTGCCTGAAGGTCAAGCTCTTGAGGCAGCCCTAAAGATTGCAGCCAAGATTGTCTCTAATTCTCCCACATCCACTCAGGAAAGTTTGAAGGCGATGGAAGCGTATTTAGCATTAAACGATGTTGATGCCTGGGGGTTGACAAAGACCGCTCGTAAAATAGTTTTTGCTAGCGAGGATAGGAAAGAAGGAACCTCTGCATTTTTTGAGCGCAGAGAGCCTTCTTGGAAGGGTAGGTAGTGGGATGACTCGTTTAGAACCTTTAGATGAAGATCTGCTGAGCGCTAATCAAAAAAGTTTGCGTGATGCTGTAGTAGGTACCCGAAAAGGACTCGGTCCTGATGTTTGGAAATCTGGCCCATTCGGGGTTTGGCAGCACGCCCCTGATCTGGGTATAAAGGCAGTGGAACTTGGGGCGCAGGTACGCTTCGCTACGGAGCTTGATCCTCAGATGCGGGAAGTCGCGATCTGCTGTGTCGGTGTCCACTTCAAGTCCAAATTTGAGTTCGCAGCGCATGCAGCGATAGCAATTTCGGAGGGCATTGATTCAAGCCATCTAGATGTGTTGGCTGAAGGAGGTAAACCTAGCTGGAAGCGGGAGTTGATGATCACTCAGGAATTTACTGAGGAGCTCCTTCAGAGTGCTCGAGTAAGCGACTCCACTTATGGGGCTATGCTAAGTGCAGTAGGGGCGAAAGCTCTAGTTGAATTGGTCAGTACTATTGGTTATTACTGTCTCGTCTCGCTTACTTTGAATGCTTTTCAGGTTGATTTAGCTGACTCAATGATCGATAGATGGCCAGAAGAGAGTTAAGGTATGAGCAAAGCCTTAAAAGTTGCTCTAGGATCACAATATGACTTTTGATGGTGAATACGGTGCTTCTACTTGGGATTGGGTTGCGGAACAGGTTGAGGATTACGAGGGTTCCAATGGCGCTAAAGGGGCCACTCTGCGTGACACGGGGATGCCCATCATCATTATTACGACGGTTGGCCACAAAAGCGGTTTAGTTCGTAAAGTGCCGCTTATGAGAGTTGAGCGTGATGGCGAGTATGCAATTATAGCTTCTAAGGGTGGGGCTCCTGAGCAACCTGGTTGGTATCATAACCTTGTTGCAAATCCGAATATCCTTCTTCAAGATGGACCAGAACCGTATGAAACGGTGGTCCGTTTAGTGACGGGGGCAGAAAGAGAAGATTGGTGGGAACTTTCGGAGTCTATTTTTCCTCCATATAAAGATTACAAACAAAAAACTGATCGTGAAATTCCAGTATTTATTTCCGAATCGCGTGACTAATAAGATTCCTAGTCTTATAAGCCTTATTAGTTAAATGATAATTGTTTGTGCGGAGCCGTTTAGCTGATCTTTAGCGAAACCTGCGGCGATCTTATAGCGGCTCATGTAGTCGTCTATCTCTGATCGTGGCATAATATCATCGATATCGTCGAAAACGCCTCCACATCGTTCCTCGATGATTCCTAGAATTCCGATTGGCCCCGCACCACGATTCCTCAGTACTAGCTCATTAATAGGGCCAAGTAATTGGGCTTCGTAAGCCGCCAGAGCCATGTTGTTGGCTCCATGTTCTAAAATTTTGGCGCCTAAGACTCTCGTGTCAATGATTGCCTGACTAGCCCCGTTTGATCCAACTGGGTACATGGCATGTGCAGCATCACCTATAAGGCCAACTCGTTTGTCGACCCACTTGTCGATTGGGTCGCGATCTATCATTGGATACTCATAAATTTCATTTGCGGAGTCGATGAGATCTGGAATATTTAGCCAATCAAAGTCCCAGTCAGCAAACGCATCTTTAAATTTCGCAGCAGGAACTTGTTTATTCCAATCGCTGTCTGGCCAATCGGCTTCCACGTCATAGGTTAGTTCCGCTATCCAATTAACATCGGATAGTCCGGTGACGGGGTCGGGTCTACTGATTGGGTAGGAAACGAACCGTTGTTCTAGTTTCCCAACCAAAGTAAATGATGCCCCTGTTCTAATTGGCTTGGCTTGTGAAAGACCGCGCCACATTACAGCACCTCCCCAAATTGGAGCTCCTTCATCTGGGTGCATTCTCTTTCGAACGACACTATTGATGCCATCTGCGGCAACTAATATTGAGCCTTCGTGTGTTTCTTTTACGCCCGCATTGTTTATTGTGTGAAGCGTGACGCCCTCTTGGGACTGGTTATAGTCGACAACGCGACTATCGGCTATTATTGCCTTGGCTCCCAACCTCTTTAGCGCTGCGCGATACATCATCATTTGCAGCTTGCCTCTGTGTACCGAGTATTGCGGCCAGTCATAACCAGCTAAGAGACCACGAGGTTCTGCCCAGACGTCGTTTCCGTTCCGACCGACTAATGCCCATTCTTCAGTCTGTATCCCTATCTGATTCAAAGACGCGGATAAACCAAGATCGTATAACTCTCGAACAGCATTGGGCTGGAGATTGATTCCAACTCCGAGCGGCAGTATCTGATTTGCTGACTCAAATACTTTGACTGGAATACCTATTTGATGGCAAGTAAGAGCCATCGCCATTCCAGCTATGCCGCCGCCGGCGACGAGAACTGTCATAACGTTTTTCGAAGCTGAAGTTTGCCGGAGGAAGCAAGAATGGCAGTGTTTCTGGTGTTTTGTGACATCAGGCTTGAGACTAGAGTAGTCAGTTTCATTTTTGCAACTAACTAACAGGAGATTTACTCGCTATTGATTCTATGCCTTCGCCTAAAGGCTGGTCAACGAAACACAAAAGGCCTTGTGGACCGCTCGATGCCTATATCTAGCTGTATTGATCTTTGAATTCAGATAATTTATCAAGTTTAGGAATGACTGTGTCAGCTTCGGCAGGTGGGATCGTGAAAACAATGCGATGAATGCCAGCTTCAATTAAAGAATCGACAACTTCTGCCTTAGGAGGTGTGCCAAATTGTCCGAATTCGAACGATTCAGGATCACGTCCAGCGTCTGAAGCCATTTGCTTTAGAGTAGTGATTTGCTCAGCAAAATCGTACCTGCCGCTGATTGGCATAAAACCATCGCAATATTCAATAATGTCTGCCATCGTTTTCGGTCCTGCGGCTCCACCTAGAATGATTGGCGGGTGAGGTTTCTGTGTTGGCTTTGGCCACTGCCAGCTTGAACTGAAATCGACGTGTTCGCCGTGGTACTCAGCTTCGTCGTTCATCCATAGCTCTTTCATCGCAAGAACTTTCTCGCGCATTACGGCGCGCCGTTCCGTGAACTGAACGCCATGATGATGTAACTCTTCTTTGTTCCACCCGTAACCAATTCCAAAAAGGAAGCGACCATCTGTTAAGGCATCTACGGTGGCTACACTTTTGGCAAGCCAGATAGGATCTCTTTGAGGCACGAGTGTGATGCCAGTTCCCAACTTAATTTTGCTAGTGACGGCCCCTGCCATTCCTAGCGCAATGAATTGATCATGCGTACGCCAGTACTCTTCTGGAAGAGGTGGCGCCTTTGGATTAAGGCCCCATGGAGATTCTCTACTAGTTGGAATATGACTGTGTTCCGGAAACCATAACGACTCAAAACCTCGATCTTCGACCTCTGTAGCAAGAGTCATTGGGTTGATAGCTTTGTCAGTGGGAAACATATTAATACCGAAATGAGTCATGTGATGATCATAATATCTGCTGTTGCTGAGTGCACTGAGATCTATCGCTTTCAACGAATAGGTAGGACTTTGACGGGTGCACTTGATGTCTGTCCCAGAGTTGTTCAGAGTTAGGACTTGTTAATCGAGAATAGAGACACCAACTTTTCTCCAGGCATGCCAAACTCAGTGGGTGATTGACTCTGAAAAGAATTCCCGGATAGCTGACTTTGGACTGGCGCCTTTAGGAGAGCAGGCTATTAGTTGGGCGCGTGCCCATTCACCACTCGTAGATGGTTATTTGCGTGACAGGTTAAGTGATGGTTCCCTTAAAGGTCGAAGGGTTGCGGTTGTAGTTCACCTCGAAGCAAAGACAGCACTTCTTGCAACGGTCTTAGCTGAAGCAGGAGCCGATGTAGTAGTTGCGGGTAGCAATCCACATTCAACGCGCGACGAAATTGCTGCTGCTTTAGTGGCCCGAGGAATTGAAGTTCATTCTTCTCGAAATAGTGGTTATAGCGTTTGGGAATCTGATCTTGAGGTAGTTGCTTCACGTAAGCCAGAATTGATAATAGATGATGGAGCTGAACTCACTTTGCGAATAATAAATGCGGGTACAGATCACGGTATTTTAGGTGTAACTGAACAAACCACTACAGGAGTTGCTCGACTTCGCCAGCTTGAAGCGTCAGGCCGGCTCGGTTTTCCGGTCTTGGCAGCCAATGACGCAAAGTGTAAACATCTTTTCGATAATCGATACGGAACTGGCCAATCGACAGTACAAGCTATTTTGAATCTAACTAATATGTTGATGGCAGGTAAGAATGTAGCGATTTTTGGTTACGGTTGGGTTGGTCGAGGAATAGCAACGCATGTGCGAGCTCTTGGCGGAACAGCTTGGATTGTAGAAATTGATCCAGTCAAGGCTCTCGAAGCGGTCATGGATGGACATCAGGTGGCTGCAGCAGCAGACGCTTTACCCACTGCTGATTTTGTATTGACTGCGACTGGTGGGATCAAAGCCGTAGGAGCGAAGCACTTTGCAATGATGAAGGAAGGTGCCATCTTGGCAAATGCCGGACATCATGATTTAGAGATTGATGTGGATTGGTTAAAAAATGAAAGTTCGACGACATCAGAAGTGAGAGAAGGAATAGATCGTTACGAAATAAAGGGAATTGGTCACCTTTATGTGCTCGCTAACGGGGCACTAGTGAATATAGCTGGGGGGCTAGGACATCCGATTGAAATAATGGACTTATCGTTTGCTGTTCAAGGCGTCGGGTGTCATGAACTAGCTAAAGGAGGCTTAGCACCTGGTGTCACTGTCATTAGTTCTAGCTTAGACAACGAGATAGCCGCCGCTTCGTTGGCGGCGCAAGGCGTGGTGTTAGATGAAGTTTCAGCAGAGCAAACTGAGAACATCGAAACGATGTTCGGAAAGATAGATTAATTTGTCAACTCCACATATTTCCGCTACCCAGGGCGATTTTGCTTCAACGGTTCTGATGCCTGGAGATCCGCTTAGAGCGACGTATATAGCTGATAATTTTTTGACGGAAGCTAAACAGATTACAAATGTTAGAAATATGACCGGATATACAGGAATGTATAAAGAAATTCCAGTATCGGTGATGGCATCAGGTATGGGAATTCCATCGGCTGCGATATACGTAACTGAACTTTACCGGCACTACGACGTTCAGAACATAATTAGAATCGGCACTGCAGGATCTTTCTCTACTGACCTCCCTCTACGGTCACTGGTCGTTGCCGAGTCCTGTTTCACTAGTAGCTCTATGCCGAGTCTCTTAGACCCTGGTGCTGATCCGATTCTGTTGCCATCATCTGAGTTGCTTAAGGCTAGTAGCAAAGTAGCCGAAGATAAAAACATAGAAGTTGCTACTGGTCGGGTGTTTACTACTGATATTTTTTATGAGCCAAATGAGAACTTAACGATGGAGATGCATGCCGCTGGGGTAGTAGCTGTTGAGATGGAATGTGCTGCGCTGTATGCAATTGCTCAATTAGAAAACCGTGGTGCTCTTTCTTTGTTAACACTCACAGATCAGCTTGCAACTGGTGAATCACTTTCCACTGATGAGCGACAAAGCAGCCTTGATGAAATGATTGATTACGCGTTACACATAGTGGATGAGGTCAGTTTGTTCACGAATTGAAAAACTTCCGGTAGATAGAGGCAGCAAGATCCAGCTGATCGAGATCAATCCATTCAACGGCTTGATGAGCTTGGTCTATAGATCCCGGACCAAACACGACAATTTCGCTTGCGATTTCAGGGTAACGCAATGCGTTCGATCCGTAGTCTGCGGTATCGGGGCTTGTGCCAGCTATATGCGAAAGAGCTGTAACTAAATCGCTTGAAGGATCTTGATAGAAAGCAGGACTTCCGGTTCCGTAGGTATTCTCAATTTGCACATCCAGAGGTACAGCATTACTTCGAATTAACGCCTCTAAATGTGTTTGAATTTCCGCTGGGTCCTCACCTGGAGAGGTCCGGCGGCCGATATAAAGAGAGCACTTGTCCGGGATTATGTTCCTGGCAAGCCCGCCCTCTATTTCAGTAACAGAGACAGACCCGTTTCCGACTGTCGTCGAAGGTTGAAGTGTCTGTAATCGGGCTTGCTCGGCGTCGATTGCGGTAATGATACGAGCTGCAGCGCTAATTGCGTTCTTCCCCAAATGTGGTTTAGATGAGTGTGCAGCATGCCCAAGGACAGTGACGTCGAGGCCGACACCGCCCTTGTGCCCATAAACAGGCGAGCACATGGTCGGTTCTGCGACAATGATTTGGTCGATACGTTCGTGGCGACTGAGGAGCCAGTCGCGGTAACCGACAGCGCCGATTAGGCCACCCATCTCTTCAGAGATTGTACCAACGAGATTTATAGTGGGCTTCGGTGCGTTTCCTTGTTTTTTCATTTCTTCTATTACTGCTAGTGCTATAGCAAGAGTTGCTTTCGTATCGACAGAGCCACGCCCGTAGACCCGATTGTTTTCAATTCTTCCATCGAACGGATCTCCTGACATGTGTTCAACTCCAACCGTGTCAAGATGAACGTCGATAGTCAGCGAACGGTCGCTGGTGCCTTCAAAGCGGGCGTAGACATTGTGGCGACCATCGAGAATATCTTCGGTAGTTACTGTTGCTCCAAGGTCTTCGCAACGGTTTGCCATCCACTCTGAAATTTCCCGTTCTCCATTGTCTCCAGACTTAGGCCCAGCTTGTAAAGGGTTGACGCTCGGAATTTGTACTAGTTCTGATAGGCGTTCGGCCAGCTGTGACGCGTTAAACATATGATGTTCCCCCATTAAGATTCCAGTCGTTTCTAGTCTAGATCTCAATAACTGTGTAATAAGGAAAGGGTGAGCATCTTATATCCCGTAGCTTTATGTATGTATGTCTAAAGTTTTAATGTCCCTGCCTGAAGGTCAACGTGTTGGGATAGCTTTTTCTGGCGGTCTTGACACTTCAGCTGCGGTTGCGTGGATGCGCGAACACGGAGCTATTCCCTACGCCTACACAGCAGATATCGGTCAGTATGATGAACCGGATCTTTCTACAGTGCCTGAGAGAGCAGTTCTTTATGGCGCAGAATCTGCTCGAATTATTGACTGTCGCGCTGAGCTAGTTCGAGAAGGACTAATGGCGCTTCAATGTGGCGCATTTCATATATCAACAGCTGGAAGAACATATTTTAATACGACGCCACTTGGCAGAGCGGTCACTGGCACTCTTCTCGTAAGCGCTATGAAAGATGACGGTGTTGATATCTGGGGGGATGGCTCTACCTACAAAGGTAATGACATTGAGCGCTTTTACAGATATGGACTTATGGTCAACCCGGCTCTGCGAATTTACAAGCCTTGGCTTGATCCTCAGTTCGTTTCAGAGCTCGGAGGACGGACTGGAATGAGCGAGTTCTTGCACTCGAAGGGCTTGCCGTATAGGGACTCAGTCGAAAAAGCTTATTCGACTGACGCCAACATTTGGGGTGCAACTCATGAAGCTAAAGCACTTGAATTTTTGAGTAATGGTGTGGAAATGGTTACGCCAATCATGGGATTGCCGCATTGGGACCCAGCCGTAGTTATCGAGCAAGAAGATGTCAGCATCCGGTTTGAAAAAGGTTGGCCCGTAGCTGTCAATGGAGTGGAGTTTGATGATTCGGTTGCACTCGTGATGGAGTGCAATGAGATCGGCGGGCGTCATGGATTGGGCATGAGCGATCAAATCGAGAATCGTATTATCGAAGCTAAGTCTCGCGGTATCTACGAGGCGCCAGGTCTTTCGCTCCTGCGAATAGTTTATGAGAGACTTATTTCGGCAATTCATAACGAAAATACGATTGAGAATTACCGGTCGATGGGTTTAAGGCTAGGTCGATTGCTATACGAAGGCCGATGGTTTGATCCGCAAAGTCTCATGCTTCGTGAACCATTACTAAGGTGGGTCGGATCGGCAATCACAGGTGAGGTTACAATTCGCTTACGTCGAGGAGAAGATTACTCAATAATGGATACGACAGGTCCTGCATTAACATATGCGCCTGAGAGGCTTTCGATGGAACGTGTTGAAGAGGAAGCGTTCGGCCCAATGGACAGGATCGGTCAGTTGACAATGAGAAACCTTGATATTGACGATAGTCGATTTAAACTTGGGATTTATCAAGAGTCTGGTGCGTTAGAGTTTACGGACTTGCTTGGAATCGAGAAAAGCCCAGATACTTAGCTAAACAAAAATGAGCTAATTGATGGTCATTTCTGTTCTGGAGTGACTGCAAATTTGGTGATCTCGAAACGTGGTTCCGGGATTTTCAAAATATTGAAGACCCGAAGAACCTGACCGTGTCGCTTGCACGGTTACATGTTTCCTCAGCCGTCAATCCATGGGTGTAATATGCTGAGGATATGGGGGAACTAATATATTTTGAGGCAGACGCTGAAGCGGAAGAGATTCTTAAGGCTCTCAGAGATAATGGCGCCTGCGTAATTCTCAACCTTATGAACGATGATCTGAAGTTTCGAATTGTAGATGAATTACAACCATTTATTGAGTCCACGCCAGACGGCAAAGATGACTTTACTGGAAAGCAAACAGGCCGAACTGGGGCATTGATAGCCCGAAGTGAGGCCTCTCGTGAGCTCGTAATGCACCTCACTATAACTGACCTCGCTAATCAGTTTCTTGAGCCATACACGGATAAGATTCAGCTTCACCTCACTCAAATAATTGATATTCGACCCGGTCAAGGTGCCCAGCCTCGTCACCGTGACCGCCTCGCATGGGGTGGCTACCTACCAGATGAGATTGAGCCCCAATTCAACACTCTTTGGGCACTGACAGATTTCACTAAGGAAAATGGGGCAACAAGGGTGGTGCCAGGGTCCGTTAGCTGGCCCGCCGATCGTAGAGCTTTAGATGAAGAAACGGTTCAAGCAACTATGCCAGCCGGTTCGGTATTGCTCTACTCAGGTTCAATTATCCATGGTGGCGGCCAAAATTGCAGCGAGCTAAATCGCACCGGAATTAATATCACCTATTGTCTCGGCTGGTTACGGACTGAAGAAAACCAGTACTTATCTTGTCCACCCGACATAGCAAGAGAGCTTGACCACGACCTGCAAGAGATGCTCGGCTACACCATGGGGACTTATGCGCTGGGTTATTACAGCGATCCGGAAGGCGTAAATGATATAAACGACCTCAGACCACCTGAGTTTGTGCTTGGTCGTTCACCACGAAAGAATGGGAACATGGCAGCGTTGATTACTGACTAAGTCAAAAGTGAGACTTTACTTCCAATGCTGTACGCGATTCATTACGTTTTGCGAAATTTGAGAGATTGCCAGATCCTCGAGCCCGTGCGCCAAATCGGTGTAGCCAACGGGAAAACGGCGCTTTGGTTACGTATGAACGACCCCATGACCGTCGATCCCATTGCAAAACAAGCCCTGTTCTCTGCAGCGCTAGCGCCAGCAAGATGCTCAGCTACCAGGTGTCGACCGAATGTTTCTTCTCAGAAATCAAAGACCTCCGCTCGGATTGTGACGGGAGTAGATTCAGTAAGTTGACGATATTTTTACGTGTCTCTGCTGGTTCGATAACGTCATCGAACGCATTCATGTTCCGAGTAGCGCTGAATCCATCGATACTGCCGATTTCTGCATTTGGCCAAGCGAAGGAAGCTAGAGGTGATGTATGACCAGTGGGGGAGCCACACATTATGTGGCCTGAGAAACCGCCGGCTTTTCCTATTTGGATTGAAATCAAAGGAACTGTTCGGTGTTGGTGTGCCATAAGCGCCCTAGTGTGAGAACGCGACAAGCCAGGCTCAGTCGCGATGACCCCTGTAGCTCCCTCCGCCCAGCTAGTAACTGCACCTACGCTGTCTAAGATGGAGAGAATTGGGAACTCGTAGCTATCGCATAACTCGACAAATCGAGCTGTTTTAGTTGCTGCTGATTCATCAATCTCACCGTTTCGAATGAATGAGTTATTAGCTAGGAGGCCAATTGTTTTACCGTTTACTCGAGCTAAACCCGTGGTGACTGTGGTTGCAAAACTTGGACGTAGCTCGAAATAACTACCGGCGTCTATTAGCGACCGGATTATCGAAAAAATGTGGTCTTCTTCGTGAGCGGTGGTTGGTAATTCATCGCTGAGGGATCTTTCTGGAAGTTCACCTGATGCATTATCTTCGAAGTAGCTTAGATATCTTTTTGCAGCTTTGATTGCTTCAGCGTCACTGTCAACTAGGAGATCGATTCCTCCAAGCTTGTCATGCATTTCTGCGCCGGCCAGTTCGTTAGGAGTTAACGAAAGCCCTAAGGCAGCTTCCACCATTGGAGGCCCACCCATTCCAATAGCTGAACCTTTGGTTGCGATAACAAAGTCCGAGAATCCAGCGATACTAGCGTGGCCGGCGAACGAAGGTCCTGCGACAATTGCAATCGTTGGGACCCACCCTGACAACTGAGCCATTCCATCAAAATGGGTATATCTACCGAATTGACCACTGAGTTCAGTATGTCCTAAACCAGTTCGTGGGTGCCTAGCGCGGCTACCACCACCATCGACGAATAAGACCATCGGCCATCGGTGTTGTTGAGACAGCGCTATCAAGTGTTCCAGGCGTCCGCCTCCGTACCCTCCTCCTTTGTCGGTGTAATCAGATGAGGATGCTATTACGGGCTGATTATTGACTTGCCCGATAAAGTCAACGCCTCCATATTCAGGTACCCAGTTGCCTTCGGTGTCGATTGCCGCTATCGAACCAAATTCGACGGCTGTTTCAGGATCTAGAAGGTTAGCTATCCGTTCTCTCGCAGTGAGATGCCCTGAGTCGTGTACTTTGGCGACTGCATCAGGGCGCGCTGAATCAAAACGTTTTGTCTTTGCAGATTTTAGTCGTGTTAGCGGTGTTTCATCCATATTGTTTCAGGCTCAGTTTGGATCGCAATCCAATCACTTAGGGTCGATAGGTCTAACTTTTCTACTTGGTATCCGCCTTGGAGTACGTATTAGGTGTCGTGCTATTCTTGGTCTGGTTTCTTCGGGCAAGATAATGTCATCGAAAGAAAATGTTCGCCCTGCGTTTAGTCCAGAAGAAGCATCGCGCATTTCTTCGGCGTAGAGGTCACGTATCTCACGTGCTTCCTGCGGGGTTGAAGCCGCCTTGATTTCCCTACGTTTCACCAAATAGGCAGCACCTTCTAATGACATGCCAGCGGATTCTACAGATGGCCATGCGAGCCGTAAATCAGGGACATGTCGAGAAGTGCCGAACCCAGACATGGCATATGGGCCAAGGCCGTACGCTTTTCTTATTTGTACTGAATATAAAGGGACATTTCGCTGATGTAATGCGGCTAGTGGTCTCGCGTGGTGGCGTGCCATTCCTTCGGCCTCTGCCTCAGGCCCAACCATGTAGCCAGGATTATCTATAAAAGAGATAAGAGGGAATCCGTATGAATCGCAGCATTCAATGAACCGAGACGCCTTGTCTGCTGCAGCGCTATCAATTGCACCTGCACGCGCCGACATAGGTTGGTTAGCGATAATCCCAACCGAGCGCCCATATAACTTGGCAAACGCTGTAACCATTGAAGATCCCCAACGACTCCCTACTTCTAAGGTGCTGTTTTTATCTGCGAAAGCATTAATCACTTTTCGCATGTCGTATTGTCGGCGACGATTGGGGGGAACAATGCTACTTATATTGGCAGCTTCATCGGGTTCTTCGAACTCATTTACTGATTCATACCAGAGGCTTAATAATGACTTGCAGGTCCTGATTGCATCCACTGTGTCGTCAGCGATTACATCAACTTCGCCGCGGTTAGCTAGTTCCTCTGACGACCTTGATGTGACTCGTGTAGCGTTGATACTTCCGATTGAAGAACCTTTAGTAGCGATAACTAGATCAGTTAAAAAAGCGATAGCAGCGTGACCATCGTGACTATCTCCGGTGACAATTGAAATTGTTGGTACCCAGCCCGATAGCTCAGTTAAACCTTCGAGAACGTCCCATCTTGCTCGCGTGTAATTGATAATCGGTGGTGGGAGTAAGGGCTCGTCTCGGCGGGCACCATCACCTTCTAGGAAAATTATAAATGGCCATCGATTTTTCTGAGCTAGATAAATCATTTTCGCAAGTTTGCGCATGTTGCGATCTGTCTGGGTTCCGTTATGGATACCTCTGTCATAAGCAGCTATAGCAACAGATTTGTCGTTGACGCTAGCGATCCCGCAGATTAAGCCATCTGAATAATTGTTTCCATCTGAATCATCATCGCTGGTTGCCAGAGCTCCGTATTCGTCGAAACTCCCAGTATCAGATATTGAGCGAATGAGACTTCGCGCGTTTATGGAACCTTCCTGGGCTAGCTTGCGCGCGACTACGATTTCTTGACGTGACTTATCATCCACAGATTACCTCGCATTGAAATCGGAGATAATTACGTTAAAGGCGTTACTCGGTCTCATAGCTAGCGCAGCTTTTTTCGGGTCTGGAAAATAGTATCCGCCTACATCTACCGGATTACCCTGGCATGCGATTAGTTGGTCCACAATTGTAGCTTCATTTTCCAGGAGGGCGAGGTGAAGTGGTGTGAAATGGGCCGCTAGTTTTGGGTCATTTGTTTGTGCGCTAATGGCTTCAGACCACCAAAGAGCGATATAGAAATGACTACCTCTATTGTCTAGCTCGTTCACTTTCCTGCTCGGAGATTTACCTTCATCAAGAAGTTTTCCAGTTGCAATGTCGAGCGTCTCGGCTAGTAGCTGAGCTGTAGCATTTCCTGACGTGGTGGCTAAGTGCTCAAGAGATACTGCGAGAGCTAAAAATTCTCCGAGGCTATCCCAGCGGAGATGATTTTCTTTTTCAAATTGCTGCACATGCTTAGGGGCAGAGCCACCGGCGCCCGTTTCGAAAAGCCCTCCACCGTTCATAAGAGGTACGATTGACAACATTTTTGCGGAAGTTCCGAGTTCGAGAATTGGAAATAAGTCCGTATTGTAATCGCGCAGTACATTGCCGGTTACTGAAATTGTATTTAAACCTTTTCGGATCCTGTCGATAGAAAATTGGGTTGCTTTGACTGGAGACATAATCTCAATATCAATGCCGTCTGTGTTGTGGCTCGGCAGGTATTGTTTAATTTTTTGAATGAGTTGAGCATCATGTGCCCGACTTTCGTCTAGCCAAAAAATAACTGGCTCATTCGCCGCTTGGCCTCTTGTTACGGCTAATTTTACCCAGTCCTTGATCGGCTCATCTTTAACATTGCACATGCGCCAAATATCGCCGCTCTGCACAGTGTG
Source organism: Acidimicrobiaceae bacterium (assembly GCA_905182565.1). Lineage (GTDB taxonomy): Bacteria > Actinomycetota > Acidimicrobiia > Acidimicrobiales > Poriferisodalaceae > UBA9040. The sequence goes on from CAJJCB010000024.1 coordinate 213,175, forward strand.
CTTTAGCACTATGTTGCCGGACTCGTCGGTCACCGAAACTGTACCGTTCGAAGCCATTTCGAATGTCTTGTCGTGGCTGCCATACTCTTCGGCTTTTTGTGCCATTAACCCAATATTTGCAACAGAGCCCATGGTCGTGGGATCGTACGCCCCATTTTTTTGACAGTCTTCAATCACGACCTGATAAATCCCAGCGTAGCTGCTGTCAGGAATTACTGCTTTTGTATCTTGCAGCTCGCCATCAGGATTCCACATGCGCCCTGACTCCCGAATCATTGCCGGCATGGAAGCATCAACTATGATGTCGCTAGGTACGTGGAGGCCTGTTATGCCACGATCAGAATCGACCATAGCTAATGCTGGGCGACTTTGCTGGTCACCGCTGATGGATGTCTCTATTGCCTCTTTCTCAGATGGAGTAAGAGCTTCTAGGGCATCAATGAGGCTCGCAAACCCGTTGTTAACGTTTACGTTATGGTTAGCTAAAAGTTCGGCGTGTTGGTTAAAGGTCTCTTTGAAAAATTGCTTAACGCAGTAACCGAAAATGATTGGGTCAGACACCTTCATCATCGTTGCTTTCATATGCAAAGAGAACAAGACGTTCTTTGCCTTAGCATCGTTCATCTCAACTTCTAGAAATGCTGTGAGAGCCTCCATTGACAAGAACGTTGCGTCAATTACTTCGCCACTAAGGACGGGAACGGTCTTTAAGATTTGTGAACTACCACTTGTTGGGCTGAATGTGACAGTGAGAATTTGATCCTTGGCACTAGTAAACGATTGTTCGTTATGGCGAAAATCTCCTCCACCCATCGTTGAGACATGAGTTTGAGAGTTCTTGCTCCAAACACCCATTGAATGTGGGTTTTTTTGTGCGTAGGACTTGACTGCCTTGGGAGCCCGACGATCTGAATTTCCTTCTCGTAAAACTGGGTTGACAGCCGAACCCTTTATCTTGTCGTATCGCTTCTGGATATCTTTTTCAAGATCATTAATCGGATTAGATGGATAGTCAGGGATGTTGTAACCGCTTGCTTGTAGCTCTGCGATAGTTGCTTCAAGTTGCGGAACTGAAGCCGAAATATTCGGGAGTTTAATTATGTTAGCGTCGGGCTGAAGAGTTAGCTCACCAAGCTCTGAAAGTGCATCTGCCTGTATCTGCTCCTCAGTAAGATTTTCTGGGAAATTGGACAGAACACGGCCAGCTAACGAGATGTCTCTAGTCTCCACGCTTACGCCAGCAGCACCAGCAAAAGCTTCGATGATTGGCAAAAAAGAGTACGTGGCGAGAGCAGGTGCTTCATCGGTATGGGTGTAAATGATCTTGGACATTTGGCTCCAGTGAGTATTAAATATCTGTTAGTTTGTAACCGCTATCAGACAATATCGGTTTATTCCTATGAGATCCTGATTGGTAGGTAAAACGGGTAAAAGGTTTAGGTCTTGGCTTGAAATATTTAGTTCCGTCATCATAAGGAAAACTGCATCCACACCATGAGAGGAAGAGTAACCATGGGAAAACTGCAGACCGTAGTAGAGATCAGTTTGTTTTTCTAGTGCCTGCATTCGTGCCAGCTAACCTACCGAATACGGCTCCGGCCATGAGTCCTGTCCCGCCGGGGTAGTTTCCGTAAAATAAGCCCCCTACTAACTCACCGGCAGCGAATAAACCCGATATTGGGTTTAAGTCAGTATCAAGTACTTGCCCTTTTTCGTTGATTCGTAAACCGCCAAAAGTGAAAGTGAGACCGCAGGTCACGTTGTAGGCCTGAAAAGGTCCGGTGTCGATTCTGTTAGCCCAGTTAGACTTATTGAGTGCAAGTCCTTTAGTGTTTCGCCCATCTTTGACATTGGGATTGAAAGTAATTTCATCTGATACTGCTGAGTTAAATTGTGTAATGGTCTTGAACGCTTCTTGCGAGTCGACACCTTCCATTCGAGCACAAAGCTCTTCAAGTGAGTCTGCCTGAACTTTAGTGACTTGTTTGATACGGTATTCATCTCTAAGTAAATGGTCCACTTTGGCATCAAATATTTGCCATGCGCTGTGGCTAGGTTGAGCCAGAATTTCGCGACCATATTTTGCATAAGTATAATTTCGGAAATCAGCACCCTCATCTACGAAACGGTTGCCGTCATTATTGATGATCAAGCCAAATGGGTAACTATGTTTTTGAAACCCATCTCCGACAGCCAAGTCGCCAAACTCGGGAGCGTTGTATTCCCAGCCGACAGCATGAGCCCCACTCCAATTTCCGTATGGCATAGCTCCAATTTCTAAAGCCATTTGAATACCATCTCCTGTATTGAAACGGCTCCCTCGTACCTTTGCTAAATCCCAGCCCGGACCTAAATAGCGGGTTCGCCACTCAGTATTGGCTTGGAAGCCGCCGGAGGCGAGTACAACTGAATCAGCATAAATGTCGCTCGCCTTACCGTTACTTCTAACTTGTACGCCTCGGACTCCTTCATCGTCTACGAGCAGCTTCTTGGCTGCCGTGCCATAGACCAGATCGATATTATTTTTTTTGAAGGCAGATGTAAATGCTTCGTGTAGGCCTTCGCCACCGCCCCAAGCCTCAACAGTTAGGCCGCCCCAAAACTTGAATCTTCCGTCTACTTTAAATGCTTGGCGCCCCCAAATTGGAGCAAATCTGACGCCCTTGGTCTGCATCCAACTCACGGTTTTGTAGCTTTCAGAAACTAACGTATTGGCTAGTTCTGGGTCAGTTCTATAATCAGTTACTCGACCCATATCTTCATAGAAATCACCTTCGCTATATACACCAAAGTCTGTCATTTCAATTTCTGAGTCAGTTAGATCCGGCATTAAATTTTTAAGATCTTCAACGCCGTTATAAGCAAATCGGATGGCTCCAGCGGTGAAGCGGGTGTTACCACCGGATTCTGCCATAGGTGCTCTTTCCAGAACGAGCACCTTTGCTCCTTGGTCCGTAGCAGCTAGCGCTGCGCATGCGGCCGCGTTCCCTGCCCCAACCACCACAACGTCGTAATTTTCTGTTCTGTCGACCATGGGAGGGTGTTTTCCTATCTCGGATTAGTTTGATGTTAAGCAATATGAATGTCGGGCTTTTGAGTTTGGCCGTAGCGATCACGACACAAGCCTTCAAACTATTTCAACCTAGACCGTTTCTGCGGCATTCGGGTTCAACTTTTATAGTTATGCCTTCTCATCAAAACTACAAAAAACATTCAAACTTCACTGAGGGTGTTTATTGGAGATGAAGGAGCGTTAAATTGGTGTGTCTCGCGATGCTTGATGTCAACGCTAGCCAACAGGCCAAGTGCGTAAAATCTCATGGCTCGCTTCTAGTAGGGGATTACGACCCGCCGGCTCGTATTGTTTAGGTTTGGAGTGCTTCAGCAAGTGAGGTATGGAACATTCCCAGTGCTGGTTCGTTAGATCCTATGTGGATCACAGAAGCGAAATTAGATCTGAATCCTCGTTGCACTCTTGTCATTGCAGCGAAGTCTTCGTTTACGACCGTGGCGATTGTTAGTTGCAATGGAAACGAAGTGGTATCTCGAGCAAGAGTTGAACCCAGTTCCGGAAGGTCAGATGTTAGAGCTACTAGCTGGGGCATGCGTGCGAATACGCCCTTTTACTCGCGCCGGAGATGGTCTGGGCTCGTATAGTCGTATGTATAGACCGTCGTGGCTTCAGTTGTCCATGATTGGGCTAAAGCGTGGTTTTCAATCTTCTAACTTCTTGCATGCACGGTAAGGCAATGGAACCTACGATTAAATAATGGGTGCACAAAAGAATGCCAACGAAATAATTAATATGCGTTCAACCGTTATCGAGAACGTTGTCGGCAAGTTGTTCCTGAATGCTGGGTGTTCCGTCAACGAAAGTTTGCGTATAGCCAGGAGTCTGGTTGATGCAAATCTTACTGGTCATGATAGTCATGGAATCATCAGAGTTACTAGGTATCTTGACTGGCTCAAACAAGGGGTGCAGATTGCTGATCAGGAGATCGAAATTCTGGTCGATAATGGTTCGTTGTTACTCGTTGATGGGTCTTATGGAATGGGTCAAACCGTAGGTCCGCAAGCCGTCGACTTGGGGATAGAACGGGCTAAACAACATGGGCTATCGATAGTGGCACTTCGCAAAGCCGGACATCTAGGGCGCATTGGTGAGTACGCAGAGATGGCTGCTGGCTCTGACTTGATATCAATTCATCTTGTAAACGTTGCCTCGTCTCAGTTAGTTGCTCCTTTTGGTTCAAAAGATCGGCGGATGGGAACAAATCCAATGGCGTTCGGAGTCCCGGTTCCAGGAGAAAATCCGATAGTGCATGACTTTGCTACGTCGGTTGTTGCTGAAGGAAAAGCGATGGTTGCGCTTCAAGGTGGAGCGCCTCTACCGCCGGACTCACTTGTGGGTCCATCCGGCGAATTAACTGATGATCCAGCTGTGCTGTACGAAATCAGAGAAGGGAATGCACCAAATGCAGCCAGGGGATCTGGAGCTCTTAGAGCAATGGGTGACCATAAGGGATCGGGTCTTTCTGTAATGTGTGAGTTGTTGGCTGGAGCGCTTACCGGAACTGGAACAGCAGGACCTGGAAAAATAAGATTCGCAAATGGCATGCTTTCCATCTATCTGGACCCAAATCAGATAGATCCGTCGAACGAGTTCGCAGGTGGTGTCACTGACTATATTGAATGGTTTCTCTCCGCTACTCCAAGCTCTGAAGGAAAATCCGTGCGTTTACCTGGTCAAATAGAGATAGAACGGCGGGAGGCTCGAATTCGGGATGGACTGGATGTTCCGATTGAGGTTTGGGCAGGGATAAAAAATGCTGCTAAGACGGCCGGAATTGATGTGCCTAGTTAAAGGCCCTTTACCCTTCAGGAGAATTAGCTTTTAAACACTTACAGTCCTGACGCAACCTCATCTAATCCAAGCATAACTCGACCAGCCAATTCCATAACTGGTTCACCGACCATCATATGTTGAGCAGCTACGTGCACATCTCGAAAGTTTCGCTGCAGCGGGGAATCATCGAATATAGAAGTGCCTCCAGCGATTGTGTACATCCGCTCCGTGACATCTTTCGCCGTGGCGACTGCATGAAAAGTTGCTGTCCTTAATGCTCTACGCGATTCCAAAGAACTTTTGTGCGTTGCGACCTCGGCCCATGTCTCGCGAATGGTCTGATAGAACAATGCTTTGGATGCGCGCAAGTTAGTGTCAGCTAATGCAACGTCCTTGTGTAGCGAACTTCGATGCGCCATTGTTCTGGTTGAACCTTGAGGCGTTTTTTCTTTAGCAACATTTATGAGTTCGTCGACAGACGCTCGTGCCATACCAAGGCAGACAGCACCTATAGGTATTGCTAAAAAGCCGAACTTTGGGTATCGGTAAATCTGCTCTGATGCGAACTCCGAAAGCGAAAGATCCTCGACCATCGCAACTCGTTTCGATGGCAGGAAAATATTCTCGGCCGTATATGAAGTTGACCCGCTCCCTCTCAAACCTGAGACATGCCAATTGTCCAGAAAGTTAATTTCACCTGGCTGAAAAAATGCTCTAGCTTCAACGAAATTCCCGTCTGCGTCTCGAATTTTTTCACCATTTTGATCCGTTATTAAGACCCCACCAGAGATCCATGCAGCATTCAGTGATCCAGAGCCCCAATCCCAACGGCCATTCACCAAAAACCCCGAATTGCCATCTTTCATAGCTGGTGTGGCAGTTCCGGAGTAAGCAAAAACCCCACTCGTAATGACGTACGGATCTGACGTGATTTCGGCAGACATCGAAGGGTCGAGGGCGGGCAGCATGTATTGCGACGTGGCACCAATAAAAACGCACCAAGCTGCAGAGCCACTGGCTTCAGCCAAGATTTCGCATACTTGACAAAATGTTTCAGGGCTGGATCCAAGTCCGCCTAGGCCGACGGGAGTGCAAATTTTGTAAAACCCAGCTTTTGCCAGATCGAGAGCTAAAGACTGGGGTAGTTGCCTAGAACCTTCAATCTGGTTAATCTGCTTCCTTAGTAGTGGCTGAAAATCGACTGCCTTCTGGAGTAGTTCACTGTCAACTGAGCTCATATCAGTTCGAGTAACTTTGTAGCTGTTTATCATCAGTAGCAAGTCGTTCTAAGAGAGGCGAGAGGTTCCAATGCTCGCCTCCTTGGCTGACGCTGTGCTCCTTGATTTTTTGAACTAATTCCTGGAGTCCGATTGTGTCAGCTCAGAACATTGGGCCCCCTGTGTACATAGGCCATCCATAGCCATTAATCCAAACAACATCAACGTCGCTTCCTCTTATGGCGATTTCTTCCTCAAGGATTTTTGCGCCTTCATTAACCATCGGATAAAGGCAACGTTCGAGAATCTCTTGATTCGTGATCTCTCTCTGAGGTATGTGTTTGGATTCAGCAAATTCGCGAATTAGTGCAACTACGTCTTGGTCAGGAGTTGGTGCTCTAGTTGTGGAGTCGTAGGTGTAAAAGCCAAGACCATTCTTTTGGCCTCGCCTTCCCGTTTCGCAAAGTATCTCTCGAATAGTTGAACTTGACGAAGTGGATTCTTGCCAGCCAATGTCGAGGCCAGCGAGGTCCATCATTGCAAACGGTCCCATCGGGAACCCAAAATCGAAGAGCACCTGGTCTATCTGTGCCGGAGTCGCTCCTTCTAAAAGCATTTTTTCAGCTTCAATACCGCGCATAAACAACATTCGATTTCCGATGAAACCATGACAGACGCCACATAGAACTGGAGTCTTTTTTATTCTCTTGCCGATTGACATGGCAGTTGCTATTACGGAGTCTGAGGTAGCATCTCCACGAACGACCTCCAACATTTTCATAACATTTGCCGGCGAAAAAAAGTGCATTCCGACCACTGATTCGGGCCGATTCGTCGCAGACGCGATTTCGTTAATGTCGAGTGCTGAAGTGTTGGATGCGAGGATCGCACCTGGATGACAAATTGCGTCAAGTTCCCTAAATATTTCTTTCTTCAAATCCATGTTTTCAAAAACTGCCTCAATGATGAGGTCGCAATCAGCAAAGGAATTTTTGTCCGTCGAGGAGCTAATTAATGCCATTCGATTCTCGACATCTTCAGAAGTGATTCCCCCTCGCGCAGCTGTTCGTTCATAGTTCGCACGAACAACAGCGAGACCGCGATTCAAACTTTCCTGGTCACGTTCCACCAATGTGACTGGTATTCCAATGTTCACAAAGTTCATGGCAATCCCGCCGCCCATAGTTCCTGCGCCTAAGATCCCGCATCGTTGGATGTCTATTAGAGAAGTATCTTTAGGCAGTCCAGGAATCTTTAGCGCAGCGCGTTCAGCAAAGAAATAGTACTGCTGTGCTGTGGATTGAAGCCCGCGCATCAAATCACTAAAAAGTTCCTGCTCGCGAGTTAGACCAGCTTCAAACGGTAAATTCACGGCAGCTTCAATACAGCGAATGTTGTATTCAGGGGCAAGAAAACCACGTGTTTTTTTAGCGATCGATTTACGGAAGTTATCAAAAAGACTTACCTCGGCGTCAGAAATTTTGTCACTTCTGTCACGGATGCGGAGCAGTGGCAACGAATCTGACACCGCCCGCTCGGCAAAGGCAATTGCTCCGATTTCTAAATCATCAACAATTTCGTCAATTAGGCCGCATTCAAGCGCTTCGCTTGCTGAAATGGGCTCTCCACTGGTCATCATTTCCAGAGCCTTAGCAGGTCCTGTAACGCGCGGTAGACGCTGGGTGCCTCCAGCGCCCGGGAGGAGTCCTAGCTTTACTTCCGGTAGGCCGAATTGAGCTGTTTCAAGAGCCACTCGGTAGTGAGCACACAGCGCTACTTCTAAACCGCCTCCAAGCGCCGTGCCATGAATAGCTGCGATTACTGGCTTAGAACAATTTTCCATTGCATCTTGTCCGGCCTGCAAACTTGGTGGCTTAGGGGCTTGCGAAAACTCGGTGATGTCCGCTCCAGCAATAAACGTTCTGCCGTCGCAGATAAGCACAATTGCAGTGGCAGATGAGGTCTCTGCTTCTTTAATTCCGTCGATTAACCCTTGACGCACATGGTAGCTAAGAGCGTTGACCGGTGGATTCGAGATTGTGATGACAGCGATGTCACCTTTTTGTTCGAGTCGAACAGATTCCGTTAGTTGGGCCATGCACTAAATCTAGATGGGATATTGGAATATGTCAGTTTCTCCGCAGAGTTTGGCACAGTAGCCAATCAACTTTTATAGTTCAGGCTAGAGTTTGCTAGCGAAAGGGAGTATCCGTGAATCCAACTTCAGATCCGACAGCAGCACCATTCGGTACAGTTTTTTGCGAGTATATGAGCACTGCACGAAGCAGCGAAAATGGCTACGTTTACGGTGGGGAAGTGGAGCCTTACGGCGACATATCATTCAGCCCAGCAGCGCATGTTTTGCATTACGGTAGCGCCCTCTTTGAAGGCATGAAAGCGCATCGACAAGAAGACGGAACGTTGGCGATTTTTCGCCTTGATGATCATGTTAGGCGTATGCAGAGGAGCTCGATTAGCATGCGACTGCCTGCTCCTGATTTTGAATTATTGAGAACAATGATTATTGATACGGTTGAAGCCAATTCTAACGAAGTGCCAGAGCCGCCGGGTTCTTTGTATATCCGTCCGGCCCTCGTCGGGACTGAACCTAATATCGGAGCAGCAGCGACACCTAGTTCATCAGCCTTGCTTTTTATCGTGAACTGCCCAGTGGGTGATTATTTCAAAGGTGGAGTTAGGCCGCTTACCTTACTTCTAGAGGAAAACATTCCTCGGACAACTCCTCAATTCGGAATGGTAAAAGCCGGAGCCAATTATGCCATGGCGTTAGGGCCGACCTTAGATGCCATGGCTGCTACGCCTGGTATCGACCAGCTGCTATTTGCCACAGACGGTGGAATCAGCGAGACAGGCGCCGCAAATTTTTTCGTTCTCGATGACGACAGATTGGTTACCCGTTCCTTAGACAGTTCATTTTTGCATGGTGTAACTAGGGCTTCGATAATCGAGTTGGCGTCGGATTTAGGTTATGTAGTTGAGGAACGTTCGATTCAAGCGACTGAGTTGCAAGAATGGGCGCTTCGTGGAGAGGCTTTTTTAGCTGGCACCGCAGCAGTTATTTCTCCAGTGGGAACGATTCTAGCGGAAGGCGAATCGATCCAATTTGGTGATGGTCTGCCGGGAGTGAACACTATGAAGCTCCGTGATGCCTTGGTTCAAATTCAAAATGGAAAAGCTGACGATATTCATCACTGGCTAACCAATGTCGCTGGGTGAATTCATAGTCAGCTTAAATTTATTTCAAAATATTATTATGAAATGCTTACGGTATTAAAAGTAGAAAGTTCCGAAACGAAAGAACAGCAGCGATATGGTTAAATTTGGATGGCTTTCGCCAGTCATTGGTAATCAATGGAGTGACTTTCAACCAATAGTGATTAAGCAATGCGAGTTGATTCTTCCTGAAGTAGCCCCCCATTTTGATAGCGTTTGGATAGCAGATCATTTTTACGGATTTGATGCGCGATCTGATCCATTTCTGGAGGCCTGGACGACCCTTACTTGGGTTGCAGCTAAGTTTCCTAATGTTGATTTGTGTCACCATGTCTTAGGTCATGGCTACCGACCGCCTGCCTTAACCGCAAAAATGGCATCTACTTTGCAGGTCTTAAGTGGTAATCGTTTTACGTTAGGGATTGGTGCTGGTTGGCGTGAGGAAGAGTACCTTGCGTACGGGTATGACTTTCCAAAGCCGTCGATCCGATTCAAGCAGTTAGAAGAAGTAGTCGAAATATGCCGGCTAATGTGGTCGAACTTAGACCCTAGCTACGAAGGTAATTACTTTAAAATCGACCACGCCTCAGCACCACCTCTGCCAGACATTCCTCCCGGGATCTGTATTGGCGCTGCAGGAGAAAAAATTGGACTACCACTTGCTGCAAAACTCGGTGATGGCTGGAACACAACTTGGCGAGGAAAACTAGAAACTTATAGACGGAAACGCGACATAGTTTTAGAAAATATTGAAAAATGGGATCGGAGCAGATCTGATGTTGAATTCTGTTTAACAATTGAACGAGCCTTACCCGCAGGGGATGCCGATTCTCAGGAGTTTCTCGAGTTTCTTAATACACTAGTCGGAGAGGGAGTTGACCATTTCGTTCTTGACTTTGGAAACCCTGATCACACAGATGACGCACTCCGTTTCATTGAACAGGTAATGGGTCCTCTAAGAACGAGCTATAACGAAATCAGTAGTTAACCTGTAGTCACAGGTTTGGACAAGGAAGCAAAATGTCAATCAGACTTCGCCAAGTAGCGCTTGTTGGTAACGAGTACGAGAAAACCGAAAAACTCTTAAAAGACATCCTGGGACTTTCCGTCGCTTATCGAGACCCAGGCAATAGGCCAGGGATTGAGGCCGGTGTGAGTATTTTCGGTTTACGCAATTTTGTTATGCCTATTGGAAATCAGTTCCTTGAACTCGTTGCACCAAAAGATGATCGAAATGATACGTCGGCCGGGCGCTACATCGAACGGCGTAACGGCCCGGGCGGCTACATGTTGCTCTTTCAAGTACCCAAAAGCGACTTCAATGACTACCGAGACCGTCTGACCTCCTTAGGCATTAGGGAGATTGCTGGAGAAAGTATTACCGGGTCAGAAAGCGAAGCCGTACACCTGCATCCTAAAGATTTCCCTGGCTGCATCACTGAGTTTCGGTGGTGTATCAATGAAAAAAATGATGACGGCGATTGGTGGCCGGTTGAGCGTAATTGGCGTGAGCATCGAAACACTGAGGTAGTTTCAGGTATCAGTGGAGCCGAAATACAAACTCCAGACCCGCTTGCGCTCAGCGGTTTGTGGAGCCAACTGCTCAATGTTCCGGAATGCACTGATGGTGCTGAGCGGTCACTGACAGTCAGCGATGGTGTAACAATCCGCTTCGTGGAACCGAGCGATGGTCGCCCCGAAGGCTTGAGTGCTATAGACCTGGTAGCGAAAGATCCCCAAAATGTGCTCGAGGTAGCCGCTTTGCAGGGTTGTGAAACAGGTCGCGACAACTTTGTAATAAGCGGCTTAAAATTTAATGTGAAAGCTGACTAAATCCTACTGGATAAACTCATTTGTGTGCTCTCCCAGAAATGGCGATCGCGCAGTTATCCACCAGTTCTGATTAGTCCGAAATGGCGCCCCTGGTATTCTTGCTGATGCTCCCGTGGGTAACTCAACGGTTTCCCAGTAGCCGCTCGCAGCAAGGTGACGATCATTCGCTAGGGCGCTGATCGTATTTACTGGTGTGATGGGGATCCCACGACTTTGTCCTTCCTCGAATAGTTCTAAACGACTTTTGTTTATAGTCAATTCTTCTGTCCAGGTATCAAGTAAGTCTTTTGTTTCGGTCCGAACTGAGGGATCACGGAAGACATCTTCAAGGATCGTGTCGTTGTCTGTTTCTTCATGAATCCATTTTGCCATCGCTTCCCAGTGCATTGGCATGAGAACCACAATGGAGACATACCCATCTGAGCAGGGGTAAAGGCCAAAAGGCCGTCCGAGGTCTCGCCGATTACCTGTGCGGGCTCGATGTACTCGATCATCGAGCAGCATAGGTAAGCCTGTCTCCGGCGCTAGAGATAATCCAACCTCCTGCATCGATATGTCAACGTTCTGTCCCAATCCAGTTTGCTTTCTCATACGCAGGGCTATCTGAGCACCAGCTATTGCGTTCAAAGCGGTGGCGTGAAGAATGAGTTGGGAGGGCCCACCGGGCGCTACGGGTGGTCGGTCAAGAAAGCCAGTTGTGTATAGAACGCCTGAGGCAGCCCAAGCAACCAAATCAGAGGACTTCCATGACCTCTTTGAACCACTTAAACCAAATGGTGTAACTGACACTCGAATCGTCTTTGGAGAAATACTAAACTCACTAAGTTTACTCGCCTCAGGTAGTTGGTCATCAAAGATGACGTCGCACGATTCGATCAAGGTTTGTAGCGAATCCCTTTGGCTGATTGGGTCTAGAACGACGCTTTTGGTTCCCATTGCTAAGTAAGTCCACCAAAGACTTCGTTCTCTATCTGGTGCGTTTTCGAGAAACGGTGCTAGCTGCCGGACAGGTGAACCGCCGGTGGCTTCTAACTTGATGACCTCGGCTCCAAGCGATGCAAATAAGCGAGTGCCGTATGCTCCGGCTATTCCTGTAAGATCTAAAATTCTCAAGCCTGAATAAGGTTGGGTCATGTTAGATCTCTCGCATCTTCAGATCCGGGAATGAGAATGTGGATCCAGTCATCCCAAGGCCGTTTAAACGTCAAATCAGGCTCAGCCATTTCAAATATGCTTTCAGCGGCTAAGAGTTCTTCGAACTCTTCTGGTCCGATGTCGACAAATTTTGTAAGGACCTCACGTGTGTCTTCACCAAGAGACGGGGCTGCGTTTCGGACCCTACTTGGAGCTTCGCTTAGTCTTATAGCACTTCCGGTGAATAGGTCCCGACCGAGGCGAGTCGAAGGCGCTACTTTGTAAAAGTCGCTATTCACTACATGGTTATCGTTTAATATGTCTTCGTTCGTGGCAACAATATGCGCCGCCACGCCAGCAGATTGCAGTCGCGCTGCGAGATCATCGGAGCTAAACTTTGATGTCCAGTCAGATAAAGCCTGGTCAAGTGTCTGAGCATTCTCAACACGATCTCGTTCACTTAGAAAGAGATCGCTATCCAGCCATGGCGACGCAAGCTCTTGAAGTGCTTGCCATGAGTCTGCATCATCGGCTGTTATCGCTATCCATCTTTCTGGTTCGCAGCTCGGGTAGACACCTTGTGGAGCGCCCCATATAGAGGCATTGCCGATCCGGGTTTGCTCACGTCCATTAACATCGAGATCGAGCAAAAATGGTCCTAAAAGGCTGATAGTAGCTTCGAATTGACTTAGGTCTACATGCACTCCTCGACCAGTCTTATCTCTATGCTCAAGCCCAGCTAGAATGGCGACCAACGCGTGGAGCGATGACATATAATCCGGAGGAGCAGTAGTTGCGACCCCCGCAGGTGGATCTTCGGCAAAGCCAGTCAAACTATCAAGTCCCACTAAGGGCGATTGGTTCGGACCCCAAGCCAGACTGTGATAGTACGGCAGCTCGGGATCACTTCCGAAACCCGGCAATTGTGTGTAAATAATGTTGGGATTAATCTGCTTGACCGCTTCATAGTCAAGCCCCAATCGAACTACAGCAGCGGCGCTGATGTTTGAAAGAAACACATCGCACTGGGCAAGTAATCTAAGAGCTACTTTGAGACCCTCTTCATTTTTAAGATCGATGCCGACACTATATTTTCCAGCATTCATTTCTGGGAGATACGGACTTGTGTCAGACAGAATTCGGGACATCTCCGGGTCATCTTTCGCCCAAGCTGAGCCCAATAGTCGAACGACATCAAGGTTCCCAAGTGACTCTACCTTAAAAACGTCTGCACCATAAGAAGCCAGCTTCTGGCCACAGTTGGGTGCAGCTATAGCGATCCCCAGTTCGAAAACTCTTAGGCCGGCTAGTGGACTCGATGCATCAGAGCTGTTTTCCAATTTAATTATCCCCGTTAATTAACGTACCCGAGTTTTTTGTCGCGGGCTTTTGCTTTTGGATCTCGTTCGCTCGAAGGTCCTAAACCACCACCCCCGGGAAATTCAATTACCAATTTTCTTCCCGCTGGTATTACCGTATCGCCTTTAGCCATAACAGCCGTGCCATCATCAAGGGAGAGTCTTCCCGTCTTTCCGGACTCTCCGCCTTGTCGGCCTCGGGCAGGGTAAATGACCCTTTCGTATGTTGCGCTGAAAACAAAGTCCTTGTCTTGTGAGTTTGCCAAAATAATAGTTTGACCCAAGCCGCCTCGATATTTTCCAGCACCGCCAGAGTCTTCTCGGAACTCTTTTTTCCAAAAAATTAGTGGCGATATTACTTCGTTAATTTCTACTGGCATATTTCGAACACCACTGGGAAACGCTGTGGCGGAAAGACCATCTTGTCCAGGGCGCGCGCCTGCGCCACCTGAATTAAAACTCATCATCATAAAAGAGCGATTAGCATATTGATCGTCCCAGTCGCCTTTAGCCATTAAGTTCCAGAGTGAAGAGGTACCTTCAGCCGGTACTTGGTTGGGTAATACTTGGGCCAAGCAGCCATAAACAGCATCGGGGAGAAGCTGTCCCATTACGTGTCTAACGTTAACGGCAGCTGGATGAAGTGCGTTTAAAATACTATTTTCTGGGGCAGTCACCTTTATAACGCCAAGGGAGCCCGCATTGTTGGGGATTTGGGGGCCAACAATGCAGCGAACACCGAAAGAGGTGTATGCGTCGGTATAGGACATAGGCACATTGATCCCGTATGGCTGAACTGAGCTCGTACCGGTGAAGTCAACTTTTATTTCTTGATCGGTGACCGTTAGAGATGTATGAATATCTAGTGGGCTATCGACACCATCGACTCTCATGGTCGAGACCCAGCTCCCGTTAGGTACTTCACTTATCGCTGCTATCATAGCCTTTCGCGAAGAATCAATAATGTGTTGGCCTAAAGCATCTAGGTCTTGAAGCTCGTACTCGCGCATCATGCTCACTAGGCGGTTAGCTCCTAGCTCGTTGCATCCCGCAAGCGAATATATATCTCCCATTACTTGAATTTTGTCTCGGACGTTAGCTTCGATTATGGCTACAACGTTCGGATCGAACTTTCCTTTTGAGCCGAACTTCATTAACGGTAGAAACAAACCCTCGTGGTAGATCTCCTTGGATGTTGTGCTAAACCCAACGCCTCCAATATCAACAACATGGCTAGTGCAAGCGAAAAGAGCAACAATTCGGTCTTCTATGAACACTGGAGTCACCACGACTATGTCAAATAAGTGACCAGTTCCCTTCCAGGGATCATTAGTTAAGTAGACATCGCCAGGTTCCATCTCCGTTACTGGAAACGCTGCGAGAAAATGCTTTACCGAGCTGGCCATTGAGTTTACATGGCCTGGCGTTCCGGTCACGGACTGTGCGAGCATTTGCCCGTCTATGTCAAAGAGGCCTGCAGAAAGATCTCCGGCTTCGCGAGTGGATGTTGAAAACGCCGACCGAACTAGAGTTGTTGCTTGTTCTTGCACCACAGCTATTAGACGGTTCCACATTATGTCGTATCGAACTGATTCAAGGCCAACCGGCTGTTTAAGCATCAAGGATATCCGAATCTTGCATTTTTTGGATTTTTAAATGACCAGCACCAACAGTAAAGCACTTGAAGTGGCGAGGAACAACAGTAGTGGTCTGGGCTTCTACCACTAGGGCAGGCCCAGTAGTGAACAAGCCTGGCAATAAGGTCTTTCGTTCTATTAGCTTGTACTTCTCGGTAGTTCCAGTTAACGGGTCAGTTACCGGAGTAGTTCTCAGTGCAGCGATCTCGCTAATGGGTTGCTCCGAAGGAGTCACTTCCAGAGGCGGTTCAACTGTTTGAATAGTTAGCAGCCAGTTCAGAGCTTCAATTTCTAGCCCAGGTATTTCTCGGGCATAAAGGTTTCTGTAGCTTGCAAGAAATAATGACGTTAAATGTTCTCGTAGTTCAAAATCGGCAGTTGGTGAACTTGGAGTTATCTGTGTCAGGTCGACTCCGACCGGGATCTCGTGGCCTTGCCCGATGTAACGCATGTAGATGCGAACATTTTCGGTCGTAGTTGAATTCGGTGCTGCACTCTTTACGACCTGCTCTGCTTCGAGCCGCATGTCTCGAATAAGATCCTGAGCGTCGGACATCGTTAATGCATTCAATTTGTGGTAGCGAGTGCGGACAGCTTCGTGGCTTGCAGGGGCTCGTAGAAAACCTATTGCTGAGCCAACTCCGGCGCCTGAGGGCACAACTATTGTATCTATCTCTAATTTCTGAGCGACACGCGCAGCATGAAGGGGAGCAGCACCGCCAAATGCAATTAAAGTCCCGCCTGTTATATCGCAACCCTGCTCGATGGCATGTGCTCTGCCAGCGTTAGCCATATTTTCGTCTACTACTTCGGCGATACCAATCGCTGACGTTAATGGAGTCAATGAGGCAGGGATCGCAATCGTATTATTTAGAGCTGTAGTTGCAGCCTCGATGTCCAGGGGTATTTCGCCATTAGCAAAAAAGTGGGGCACAATTTTACCGAGAATCACGTCGGCGTCGGTTACGGTGGCCTCATGGCCTCCGGCCCCGTAGCTCGCAGGTCCGGGCTCAGATCCAGCGCTTCTTGGCCCTACAGCTATTCTTCCTAGCTGGTCTAGGTGAGCGACGGAAGATCCCCCAGCTCCAATTTCCACCATTTCTATTACAGGCAGACGAAGCGGAATCCCGCTTCCGGCGAGAAACCTATATTCGCGTGCTACTTCAAATTCGCGACTAGTACGTGGTTGCCCGTCTTTGATAATGCACAATTTGGCTGTGGTGCCGCCCATGTCAAAACTAAGGACATCTTTTAAATCTAATTCCCTTGCTATTTTGGCTGATAGTAAAGCGCCTCCAGCAGGGCCACTTTCTACGAGCCGGACAGGGTATTTAAGTGCCTCCTCAAGTGTTCCTAGACCTCCTCCGGATTGCATAAGAAACATTTGACAGAGCATCCCTTGCTCTCTTCTTTGGGTGTCTAATTGCGTGAGGTACTCAGCCATAAGTGGTTGTATATATGCGTTAGCGCATGTCGTTGAAAAGCGCTCATACTCTCGTATTTCTGGACAAACCTGAGACGAAAGAGTAATTGAAACTTCCGGCCAATTCTCTCTGATTATGTCAGCAGTCGCCTGTTCATGAGCATCAGACTGATAACTGTGCAGGTAGCCAATTGCGATGCTTTCAACACCCGACGACTTGAAGGCCTCTGCAGCATCGAGAATGTCTTGACGGTTCAATTTTACTAGCACGTTTCCATTTGAATCAAGACGTTCTCGAATTCCGATGCGCAGATTGCGTGGAACTAATGGGTCAGGTCTGCGCATGGCTAGGTCGTATTGTTCAAATCTATTTTCGTGCGCCATTTCAATTGAATCACGCATACCAGAAGTGGTTAAGAAACCTGTTAATGCTCCTCGCCGTTCGATGAGTGCATTGGTGGCAAGAGTTGTGCCGTGCACGAAAACATCTATGGCAGCCATATCAATGCCACTCTGGTGGCACAAAGTGGAGATTCCTTGCAATACAGCGCGTGCGGGTTCAGATGGGGTAGTGAGGAGTTTGGTTGTCCAAAGGTTATTATCGGCGGTTAGGGCTAAGTCAGTGAAAGTTCCACCAATGTCCGCTGCGAGCCGGATGTCAACCATGGGTCTTTACCATACGCGGATAGCTGGCTTAAAGATCAATTTTGTCTAAGTGTCGGCTAATCACAATTTTTTGGATCTCTGAGGTCCCCTCATAAATTTGGTATACACGCACGTCTCTATAGATTTTTTCAACTTCGTAATCTTCTAAGTATCCATAGCCGCCATGGATCTGAATCGCTGCAGAAGCGACTCTTTCTGCCATTTCTGAAGCGAACAGCTTGCTGACAGAGGCTTCGTAGGTGCTGTCGAGACCAGCATCGTGTTTTTCTGCAGCATACAAGTACATCTGGCGAGCAACTTCGATTTGAGTTGCCATTTCTGCAAGTTTGAAACTAATTGCCTGATGCTCAATAATTGCTTTGCCGAAGGTCTTTCGGTCTTTGCTGTAGCGGTGCGCAGCAGCTAATGCTGAGCGAGCTCCACCAACGGATTGTGCGGCCACTCCAATTCGTCCGAGGGACAAACCGCCGAGAGCGACGCTTAGGCCGCGTCCGACTTCACCGAGGACATCGGTCGCGGGTATACGCATGGAATCAAAAGCCACCTGACAAGTGTCATTTGTTCTGTGGCCGAGTTTTTTTTCTTTTGAAAGAACCTTGTAACCGGGATTATCTGTTGAGCAGATAAAGGCGGTAATCCCGTTTTTCTCTTTCCGTTCGTCTGTGCGTGCGATGATGAGAGCAATTTGGGCGGTTGAGCCACCAGTTATAAACGATTTCTGGCCAGTCAGGACATACTCGTCCCCATCTTGCACGGCGCGCGTTGTAATCGCGCTTGCATCAGATCCGGTGTGAGGTTCTGTTAAATGAATACAACCAAGCCACTCGCCAGAAGTTAGAAATGGCAAGAGCTTTTGTTTTTGGGTTTCGGTTCCAAATTTCTCAATGGCGACAGCTACTGGAGAGTTGTTCGCAGACATCATGTTGCTGATGCCACCATCGGCAGCGGAAATTTCCTCTACAGCTAGCACGTAGCTAACGAAATCTAGGCCTGAGCCTCCGTATTCTTGAGATATGGTCATCCCCATGAGACCGACTGTTCCCATTTTTCGGTATAACTCGCGAGGCGCTGAACCTGCTTTTTCCCATGCTCGGATATAAGGAGAAATTTCCTTTTTCGCAAAATTGCGAGCGTTTAAACGGATCTTTTTTTGATCTTCAGTCAGGAGCACAACCTTACGTTAGGCGACTTAGGTGTTGATCTGCCACCGAATCAACTATCTTGGTTCGTATGCCTAGTGGAAACAATGGACCCAAGCTGCCGGCTGACCTGAGCGGAGCGAACCTACGAATCGGAGTGATTCGTGCTAGTTGGAATGAGGGGGTAGTTAATCGATTAGCAGATGGTGTAGCGCAAGCTTTGGATCGACTGCAGGTTAAAAAAGCTACATGGGTGGCGGTTCCAGGCTGTCTTGAGATTCCCTTAGCTGCTCAACTCCTAGCCCAGTCAGGCAATTTTGATTCACTCGTTGTTATTGGTGCGGTGATACGGGGAGAAACCACTCATTACGAATTAGTCTCAGAAGGGGCAGCCGAAGGCGTTCTTCGGGTGCAACTGGATAGTGGTGTACCAATTGGCTTTGGTCTGGTTACTGTCGAAAATCACCAACAGGCTATGGACCGGAGCGAAGGTAACGGAGGTCACAATGTAGGTGAAGAAGCTACTGAGGTAGCTGTGCAGATGGCTCTTCTCGCAAAAGATTGGCACCCAACAATCTAGTGGAACTATCTAACTGCTTATTCGCAACTCGAGTTTTTGAATTGTGAAAATTTTATGAAGGGTCTGGGCGCATCCGGACAAGCACTTTGGCAACGGCTTCGCGTTCGTCGAGAAGTCGGTAAGCTTCTTGAGCTTCGCTAAGATCCAGAACCTGTCCTATCGGCGGTTTGATGATGCCAGCCGTGATCATCGGCAACAGTCGTTGATGAATATTGTTGGGAATAGACGGGTCGTGTGCGACAGCCTCACCCCAGGCTGCACCAACAATCGTTACGTTTCGAAGTAGGAGACGGTTCACTTTTACTGTGGGGATATCTCCGGCGGCAAAACCGACAACTACTAATCGACCGAACCTAGCAAGCGCTCGCACACCATCCAAAAATCTGTCTCCGCCTACCGGATCATATGTCATGTCAACACCTCGCCCCCCGGTCAGTTCAATCACTTCATCTTTCCATGTATCGCTAATTAGTACGACGTGATCAGCTCCGGCAGCTAATGCTATTTCTCTTTTCTCTGGCGTGGAAACTAAGCCAATAACCTGTGAGCAGCCAATCCCTTTGGCCACCTGAATTCCTGAAGTTCCCACACCACCTGACGCACCTAAAATTAGAACGCTCTCGCCGGCCTTCAAATTACCGCGATCAATCATACAGAAAACAGCTGTCTGGTAGTTCATCACTAGGGCAGCCCCTTCCTCGAAAGATAGTTGATCAGGCAGAAGAAAAAGTTCTTCTGGTTTAGCGAGCACGGTCTCAGCTAGGCAACCTCTCGTCCACGCTGCTACTCGATCACCGGTTTTAAAACCGCTACCGCTGGGAGCTGATCTAACAACGCCTGAAG
Organism: Acidimicrobiaceae bacterium; assembly: GCA_905182565.1. GTDB lineage: Bacteria > Actinomycetota > Acidimicrobiia > Acidimicrobiales > Poriferisodalaceae > UBA9040. The sequence continues at coordinate 233,085 of CAJJCB010000024.1, forward strand.
CTTCAATGCCTGGAGTAAAGGGTGGGTCTGGCCTGTACTGATAGAGGCCTTGGCTTTGCAGCAAGTCTGGGAAGGAGACCCCACCGCAGACAATATCAACTACGACACTTTGGCTATCTGGTTCAGGTTCGTTTGTCTCAATTACTGCTACACCAGATGGGCCGGTTAATGATTGGATCTCTATCGCTCGCATAGGGCAACCTTGCCACACTTGGAGATGTGGTGTTTGAAGATGTCAGTAGTTTCCACTTTGAAGATGAGTCGTGAACAATCATAATTTGCCTAAAAAAAGTGGGCTGTCAGCTTCTATACGTGGCTTTTAACAAAACAATTTCTTGGTGTGTAACTGACTTTGCGCACCAAAAAATTCGTCTATGAGTTTTTACTGGTTATTCACCACCAATCACTGTTGCACCAGATTGGAATCTTTAAACCCAACGTGAAGTTGTAAAACGAGTAAAGTAGCTTTACTGAAGTGAACGGAAGGGGAGATGATGCGTTATTACTCCTGCGACTCGCACGTAGTCGAAGCAGCTGAGATTTATGATGGATTAGTGGATAGGTTTGGGTCGAAGGCTCCGTACATATCGAATGAGTTGGATGGTAAGCCTGGCACTTGGTTGATGCTGCCTGACGGCATGCGTTCCGTTCCAGTCGGTCGTTTGGGTATAGCCGGAGCCTCGCTCGATGATCCAGCCACTCATGAGAGAATTGCCATGGGGTACGACGGGTTCAATCCGGGGGTAATGGATCCCGTTGCGCGTTTAGAAGAACAAAAAACTGACGGCATCGTCGGTGAAGTTATGTACCCAAGTCTCAGTATGTTTACGTTTGCTGTTCCCGACCCAGAAGTTCGCGATGCAGCCTTTCGACAACACAATGATTGGATCGTTGACTATTGTTCAGTCGATAGAGACCGGTTGATAGGGGTAGGCTGCCTGCCACTTCCAGATGTGGAGAGAGCGATAGCTGAGATAGACCGATCGAGCGCAAAAGGCGTTCGGGGTTTTGCGATACCAACGCATATTGACCCGGTTAAGCCCTATTGTCATCCAGACTTTGACCCCTTTTGGGCACGAGCAGAGGAATATGGGCTTCCCTTAACAATGCACATTTTCACAGGGCAAACTTTAGATGGTGGATTACCAGCTCATTGGGGGACACCGGGCGGCCATCTGAAGGGCTATACATTGGCTCACACTACTGCTGTGAATACGATGATTGATATCATTTGTGGCGGAGTAACTGAGCGATTCCCAAAATTAAAGCTGGTTATAAGCGAGTATGAGACCGGTTGGGTCGCTCACACATTGCAGCGATTAGATCATGCGGCATATAGAACCCCTTGGGAGGTCTCAGATGAATTAACTATGAAACCTTCAGAGTATTTTGATAGAAATTTTTGGGTTACTTTCGAAGATGATAAAGAAGGAATTGCGACACGTCATGCTATCGGCGTGAAGAATCTTCTATGGGGTAATGACTATCCACACCATGACTCTATTTGGCCAAACTCTCGCCCTATCCTCGATGATATTCTTTCGGATGTTTCTGACTCAGAGAGAGAACAATTGGTGTGGGGGAACGTTATGGATCTTTATGACCTAGATCCTCAAAAGCTCCCGGTTTTTAGCTGAGCCCTATCATTCAAGCATGAACAAAATGTTTCAAGATTGCTTCAGCGACGCGCTTACCGTTTTCTAGCGGACCGAAGTGAGTCAAGTCATGCATAGGTAGCAGTGAAGCATGCGCTAAAGCTTTTGCTATTGGTTCTGCCATCGCCGGAGGAATTTCATTTCCGTTCGCAATTTTTTCTCCTCGAGCCACCACTGTTCTCGAATTTACTGTTTCCAGTGTCCTGAAATCTGTAGGTGTCCCACTCATGAAAATGTTTGCCTCGGTGTCACCTGAGCAGGAAAGTCGAACCCCGTCTTGTGTCGTGACGGTTCCAAAATCTATGTAAGACTCCACAGTTAATTTTTCGCATTGAGAGAATGGTAGCTTCGTCATTAGTCTGCTCACAATCTCTTCTGTAGATTTAAACTCCGTTTTTCTGCGTCGAGATGCGAGTATTAATGGGTGGTTTTCGTCAAGGCGTGGTCTTCCGGGCGGAACTAATACAGGTTCGAATAACCAAAGATTTGAGAATGTGTTCGGCCGGTCAATTTCAGCTTTTAATAATGTGGCGCCGCCCAGAGAGTGGCCAACAGCATGAATCGGTCCGCCTCCGAGTGCCTTGACTGCCATATGAACTTCATCAACGAAGAAGGAACGCTCCACATTAAGTGGGTGTGATTGGACCGTGGACCTCCCATGACCGCGAAAATCTAGCCCATAACAGCAAAAGTGAGGCAATAGATAAGGAATAGTTGCAGCCCACATGCCGGTATTTAAACCGTTTCCATGAGTCAGCAGAAGGTTAGGACCTATACCTCCGAGCTCATGCAGCACTGCATGTTCGCCGTCTTCTCCGCGTAGAAGTCTCACGAGTGGACCGTACGAGCGAGATCAACGAATGGTGGGGTGAAAGACATGAAATCACCTTAGTGGGATTTAGCTAAGCCATATTTGCTTTGCAGCAAGAGAAAGAGCTTATTGGTGCTAGGAGTGTGGGCAGTGACTCGCTCATGGCTTGGATTGTCCTCATTGATCGCTAACAAAACGTCCATGTTGTTGGTGGGCAGTGTTTGCATGGGTGTATACTGTGCTTTAGTAAGTTGTCATAGTTAGAAAATGCATTAACACTCCGGGGGGAAAGTTAATGTTTTCCTAAAGGTGCTAGCAAGCTATCTGCCGTTTAGGAACCGATAATTATTTGATCTTTCGGCTCAGTAGCGATACTGATTAGAAAGACATAGATAAATTTCTGCTAGGAAGAGGAAGGTAAAATATGAAATATCCGCACCACGCAAGTGGCAAAAAGTCATCTATCAGCTCGAGCTATAGATGTAAGGCATGCACCACCTCCATTCATTGGGATGGAACTGTTAAGGCGTACATATCTGATACTCAGTTAGATGAAATCTGTTCTGGATCATCTGCAGGGCATAACTGTTAACCAGCTAGTTAACGAAATAATAGATAGGCACGTGAGGGACTTCCACATACTTGGTGGAGGTCCTTTTGTCTTTACTGCGCGTGAATAGCAAGCAAAATATTTGCCAGGAACCCTTTGGTAAGGTCTCCGAATAGCTCAACAACGTCCATAGCAATCCGTTAGCTCGGCCTCCGTGAGCGATATAACCGAGGTAAGTTCTGGCATGACTGATTTAAGAGGGAAGATAGCGCTAGTTTCCGGAGCGAGTCGAGGGATTGGAGAAGCGGCTGCACGGGCCCTCGATGCAGCGGGCGCTCAAGTTATCCTGAGTGGGCGTACCACGAGTGACCTAGAACGCGTAGCTGCAGAGTTAACTCACTCTCCGGTAGTAATTACGGCAGACCTCTCAGTAGCTGGAGCGGGCTCGGCTCTGGCAATCGATGTGCTGACCGTTGTAGACGGCGTGGATATCGTAGTTAATAACGCAGGTATTCCTATGCGTCGAATGCCCGAGCAGCTCAGGGAACAAGACGTTGACCTGGTATATGCGATAAATGTTCGAGCCCTGCTGATGCTGACAATTGGTCTAGGAGAGTCCATGAAGTCAAGAGGCGGGGGATCTGTAATCAATATTAGTTCAGTAGCTGGTATCAGAGGTCCTGCGGGTAGAGCCGCTTATGCAGCTACGAAAGGCGCTGTTGATGCATTGACCAGGGCGTTAGCTTCAGATTGGGGTCCTGCGGGCATCCGTGTGAATTCGATAGCACCAGGGTTGATAGCGACAGATATATGGGAAGAGAGCCGGCAAACTATTCCTGGACTTATTGAGGATATGGAAGGCCAAATAGCGCTTAAGCGGTGGGGTTTTTCAGATGACATTGCTGATGTAATATTATTTTTTGCAGGAAATGATTCTCGTTACGTGACTGGCGAAACACTTGTTGTCGACGGCGGACTCGCAAAAGTTGGAGCATCTGCGAAACCGCAGCTACTACCAGAAATGATTGCCGAATAACTCTGACGAGTCGATGTTGTCGGCCGGTTGCAGTAGATCAGATTGAACAGTACTCAGCACTCATGCAATACTTCTGCCCTAGCCAATTCCAGGCGAAACAGGGGTGTAATTACTAATGACTGAAAATTTTGAACGCATCAGATATGAACTACCTAGCGAAGGTGTTGCTCGGATAGTCCTGGCTCGGCCTGAGGCGGCAAATGCTCAAGACTATTTAATGTTGTCAGAGCTTAACGATGCTTTTAATTTAGCCGCTGCTGACGAAGGGGTCAGAGTCATTATTTTGGCTGCTGATGGAAAACACTTTTCGTCTGGTCATGATTTATCTGCAAGTTCACCGGATATGGATGATTTCCCGACGGTGGGAACACAATGTCATTTCAATGCACCTGGTGCTGAGGGATACATGGCAAGAGAAGCGGAGATGTATTTAGGTTTATGTTGGCGTTGGAGAAATCTACCTAAGCCAACTATTGCCCAGGTGCAAGGAAAGGTTATTGCTGGTGGGTTAATGCTGGTTTGGCCAATGGATATGATTGTCGCTGCAGAAAACGTAACCTTTAGTGACCCAGTGGTGGCATTCAACGTAAACGGTTGCGAATATTTTGTGCATCCATTCGAAGCGGGTAGCCGACTTGCGAAGGAAATGCTTTTTACAGGCCGACCGATAGCTGCCGAAGAATTGTTGCAACGTGGAATGGTTAACCAAGTTGTCCCACTGAATGACTTGGAAAACGCTACTCTTGAACTCGCAACTCATATTGCCAAGCGGCCGATGTTTGGTTTGACGCTAGCCAAGCAAAGCGTAAATCAGGCTCTCGACGCAATGGGAATGTACAACTCGCTTCAAAGCGCATTTAGTCTTCACCACATTGGCCACAGTAACAATAAAGAAGTTCATGGTATGTTGATCGACCCTGCTGGAATGAAAGTTATTAGAGACGAAGCATGAAGCCCTGGCTTTAATGACCTAAAACCCCGGCTTAAATATCATTAAAATTAGGGTCAGAATAAATAGCAGGCTTAAGACACCGCTACCAATTTCGGCCCGCTTTTGTGCGGAGGTATCTCCGTTTGCCATTTGCTTTTCAGCCTTGAGGATTAGACCATGGAGCAGGCCGTTCATTGCGAGCCAACAACCCGCAGACAGCCAGAGCCAAAGTTGGCTTAACTGGTAAAGCTGATCCGACATGCCAGTCAAGGTAAATCCAAGTAAACCTGCAGCGGCAAGAGCAGGGGCGTAAATACGCTGTCCGTTTCCTTGCATGAGCGATATGATTTGAAAACGATCAGCGAGATCATGGCTACGGGTTTGACGGACCAAAAATGGGTGTACGAAGGCTGGAGCAAACGCTACGACTACTGCCAGTATGTGCACGACTAGAACCAAGTTGTATCCAGTGTCGCGCACCATAGCTAGCATAATTGTCGGTCCTTGAGTCGTGTGCCTATGAGGCATTGATACACCATTCAATGCTCTGACTTATAACTGGAGACTTGTTATCACCTTTGTATTTGTTATCTATCTGAATGACAGGTCCGGCATAGTTCCAGGCTGCGTGAAGTATCTCATCGCTTTTGCTTAGAGTTGTTAAACCTTTGCTGAGATGTCGATGAGCCAGTTTTGTGTGTGAGTTTAAGGCAAATGGCTTTTTGAATTATCAAAATGCAACTGAGGTGTATCAAGCTCAGGATGGAGTGTGGACCCTGATGGCTAGCAAATTGGTTATTGTTAAGGCAAAGTTGATTAGCACTAACAATGGGTTAAGGGCATAGGAGATTTAAATGATTGAGCCTTGCGACTTATCGGCGACCCAAGCTCGCCGAATGATTAGGAGCAAAGAGTTGTCACCGGTAGAGCTTCTGGAGTCATGTTTGCGTCGAACCGACGATACCAATGGTGCTCTTAATGCAGTTGTTACGCGAGTAGATGAAATGGCCATGACTGATGCTAAGCGCAAGGAACAAGAAGTAATTGACGGGTTGTTTCTAGGACCACTTCACGGGTTGCCTGTTGCGATAAAGGACTTGCAACCCACAGCTGGCATCTTGACAACCTATGGCAGCCAGTATTTTGCTGATCACATCCCAGTCGCTGATGCAGGTATCGTGAAACGCGTACGAACAAATGGTGGGGTGGTTACCGGTAAGACCAATATCCCTGAAATGAGTATTGGCGCCAATACTGTGAATCGCCTTTTCGGGGCAACAGGAAACCCATTTGACCCTACGAAAACGTGCGGTGGGTCCTCAGGCGGTTCGGCTGTTGCCGTTGCGACCGGAATGGCGTCGTTGGCCACAGGGTCAGACCATGGCGGTAGTTTACGAATTCCGGCTTGCTACAGCGGAGTCGTCGGACATCGGTCTAGCCCTGGAATGGTGCCGCATGAACTTCGGACAATTACGCAGACTAACTATAGTCTTCAAGGGCCTATCGGGCGTACGGTTGCGGACGCTGCGTTGCTGCTAGCGGCTTTAGCTCAGAGAGATACTTCGAGTCGACTTGACCCAATGTGCTTTCCGCTTGATTCGTCAATTTATTGTGATTTGGCGGCAGTGGATATAGGGAGTCTTCGTGTCGGCGTTTCAACCGATTTAGGTGGTGTCCTTGTGTCTAAATCAATTCGTAAAAGCTTTAACGAACGCGTCAATTTTTTGTCTAAACATGTTGCCTTTTTGTCAGAGGTTGATGTTGACTTGAGTGATGCACCTGCAGTTGATTGGCAGCTAAGAGCTGATGTATTTGCAACTCAGTACCATCGTGAAATTGATAATTACGATGTAGGTTTTAACCCGAATGTCCGAAGCAGCTATGAGACTGCATTATCAACCGACGTGCTGGGCATAGCTAAGGCCCGCCGTCGACAAATGGAGTTGTTTCAGGAAGTTAATACGCAGTTTGAGAATTTCGACGTAATTATCTGCCCTGGTGTCAGTGTCCCGCCATTTAAATGGACTTCACTTTACCCAGATAAAATAGATGGACGAGCCGTTGAAAACTACATGGCTTGGCTGGCTTTAAGTTCTGCATTGACTGTTGTTGGTAATCCTGTGACCGCATTACCGTGTGGGCTTGACTTGAATGGCACTCCGTTTGGGATTCAGTGCGTTGGGGCGATGTTCGGCGATCATGCCCTGCTCAGCAATGCGGCTGCCATTGAAGGGTTATTTTCTACTGAGCCGTTGACAGCGCGCCCGGTACCAGATGTTACTTGGTTGAAAAATCAAAAAACAGAGTGCACTACAAAAGGAAAAGAAGTGGCGAGTTGAGAAAATTTAGTGTTAGCCGTTCCTGGGAATGTCCTTAATAGCGCTTCGAGTTTGACGGTACCGGACGAACTATTATGAAGTTTTCAAGTTAAGTTTAGAAAACGTTTGAGATTCTCTAGTGTGGAACACCGCACGAGAGCCTCGCAGGTTCTACTGTCATAATATGATTCTTGAGAATGTTCGGATCTTAGACTTAACTCAATATTTGTCAGGTCCATCAGCTACTCGCATGCTTTCTGAGCTTGGTGCTGAGGTAATCAAAGTTGAGCTCGGGCCAAATGGAGACCCAAGTCGCTTATTGCCCTTTGTTGAGGGCAACACTAGTAGCTACTACACGCAACAGAACAGAGGCAAAAACTCAATTTGCGTCGACTTTTCAAAAAAAGAAGGTCACGATTTAGTTCGTTCCATGGCCCTCGAAAGTGACATTGTTGTCGAGAACTTTGGGCCAGGGGTTTTGGAGCGGAAGGGTTTAGCTTGGGACGATTTACACGCACTCGATGACTCCCTGATCATGGCATCTATATCTGCGTTTGGTAAAGAAGGGCCGCTCTCTCATCTTCAAGGATTCGACCTCATGGGTCAAGCCTTATCAGGCATGATGCACTTAACTGGAGAAGCTGACGGTCCTCCTCAATTTACGGGTTCTCCGATTGCTGACTGTGCCGCTGGTCTTGTTCTTTTTGGAGCAATTGGACACGCTCTGTTCCATAAAGAAAGAACCGGACGGGGGCAGTACATAGAAGTTAATCTTGTCGATCCAGTTTTCCATATGCATTCGATAGCTGTTCAGGGGCACAGTGCAACCAAAGGAGCATGGGCTCAGGCACGTTCGGGAAGACAGTTTGGAATTGTAGTTCCATCGGGTACTTATAAAGGACCTGATGGTTGGATCGTGATTCAAGTGTTGGAACGGCAATGGCCTCGATTTTGTGAAGCAATGGAAAAAATAGAACTGGCAACAGATCCAAAGTTTTGTACAGGTAATGCTCGAATTGAAAATGCGGAAGAACTTATCAATATTGTAGAGATTTGGATGCAGTCATTCGCTAGTAACGAAGCAGCACTTCAGTGGCTGGAAAACCACCGCATACCTGCAGCTCCGGTCCTCAGTCCAGTTGAAGCTATGAATCATCCGCATTTTATTGAAGGTGGAATGGTTCGAAACGTCGATGACCCCACATTCGGTCAGCTTGCAGTTACCGGATTACCCGTCAAATTTAGTGAATCAAGTCAACCAGATCGAGAACCCTTGCCAGAATTTTTAGGGCAGAGCAATAGATCGGTTCTGGGCAGAATATTGGGGTTGAGTACTGCTGATATCGAAGAACTGGAGAAAACAGGCGTTGTAATGTCAGATGAGTAATATGGCTTCAGTGGCCTATTTATCGTAAACGGCTCAGAAAATGTAGGGAGATAGTCATGACAGTTAGATCCGTAAACGAGATGGCTGACGAGGCCAAATCGGAAATTAGTAATTTAAGCCCCGAAGAGGCCGGACGTAGGGTCGAAACCGATGGAGCACTCATTGTAGATATTCGTGATGTGCGCGAGTTGCAAAGGGAAGGCGTCATTCCAGGTTCAATGCACACTCCACGAGGGATGTTGGAATTTTGGGTATCACCGGATTCTCCATATACGAAGGAAGTATTTCAAGAAGATCGTGAATTTATTTTGTGTTGTGCTGGTGGTCTTCGATCAGCTCTGTCGACAAAGCTGCTTCAAGACATGGGAGTTTCAAAGGTCAGCCATGTCGAGTCAGGCTTTGGTGGCTGGCAATCAGATGGTATGCCAGTCGAGACCTATGATGAATGGAAAGCAAAGCGCTAAGTGACCAAAGAAATACTCCAAGACCTTCTACGACTGCATCAAGGACCAATGACCGATCAAAAATTCTCAAAAAAAGTAGTTACAGGCTATTGCGAACCGTTATCGGTCAGGTCTGGTGAGGAAATATCGTGGTTCGGATCTAGCCACATAGCAGTCGAAGGTGAAATGGACGTCGTTCGGCTTATTTGCGGCGACCCGACGCGTTCGGGTCCTGGATTTGAGGAACAAGAAGTCACCGCCATCCCGAGTGCTACGGTAAAGCTTGCTGAGCAGCCATTAAATCCAGGTTCATATGCAGAGCTGAGGCTGGCTGCAAAGAGCCCGGAACGTATTACTTTAAGTTTTTGGTTCCAGCCGACACTTTTGAAACGAGATGGTGTAATTGCGTCCTTTGGGTCTGGGTCTAACGAACTTAAGATCTACAACGAGGGTGACAAACTGCTGGCAAAAATTAATTCAGAAACTTTTTCGCTGCGGCAACGACAACTTGAACGGCATCGTTGGTATTTCTTGAATATCGAACTGGATTTGATTCATGGCCAGTTTGTTTGCACTGTCTCATCTCCGAAAACACGATCTCCAGGACGCGATTTAATCCAAGGAGGCGAAGAGACAGTTTCTTCGGAGTTCAAGCCCATGGACTTGAGTAATCCTGTATTTCGTTTTGCCGCTGATTCAGGGACTATGCGTTGGGATGGGCGCATAGCTGAGCCATCGATTGAGGTAGACAATGATCTGCACCACTGGAGATTTGAGCAAGACCTCAGTGGTGATGTGGTTCCATCAGACTGTGGCCAACATATTTTTTCGTTGTTTCAATTGCCGACTCGCGCAGTGCCCGGGCCGGCCTGGACTGGCGAGTACCAAAGATGGGCTGAAGCCCCTGAACAGTGGAACGCAGTTCATTTCCATCATGATGATCTCTACGATGCTGAATGGAATTTGAGTTCAGCGATAGTGTTGCCGGATGATCTTCCGAGTGGCATCTACTGCTTTAGGTTCCGGAGTGAGGTAGGTACAGACAGGGTCCCATTTTTTGTGCGTCCTAAACTCGATAGCGAGCATTCAGATATAGCACTTTTGATGCCGACATGCACCTATATGGCCTACGCCAATCACCGCATGCTCATTCAAGGGGCCGATTTCATGGGGGCACGAAGTAATCTTCGGCCGGAACATCAGTATTTGGTTGATCATCCTGAAGTTGGGTTAAGTCACTATGAGAAGCACCCTGACGGCAGTGGGGTAATGTTTAGCTCGCGCAGAAGGCCGATTCTGCAACTCAGGCCTGGCGCAGACGGATGGAATTTCACTCCAGACACTGATATTAATGCTTTCTTAGAACGATTAGAAGTGGGTCACGACATCGTTACAGATGAAGACGTCCACTTCGATGGCTTTGATGCGTTGGAGCCATACCGGGTTGTTGTAACAGGAACTCATCCTGAGTACTGGTCAACAGTCATGCTTGACGCTCTTGAGAAATGGCAGCGAAATGGAGGACGGCTCATTTATCTTGGAGGTAATGGTTTTTATTGGCGGGTGGCGTTTAGCGACAAGTGGCCTGGGTGCATTGAACTGCGTAGAGCCGAAGATGGTGTGAGGCCTTGGCAGACAGGAGATGGTGAGAATTACCATGCATGGGGAGGAGAGTACGGCGGGCTTTGGCGTCGCAACGGACGAGCTCCCAATCAATTGGTAGGCATTGGTTTCGCCGCCCAAGGATTTGAAAAAGCAACTCATTATGTCCGAGACCCCGAAGTGATGAGCTCTCGAGCTGCGTGGATACTAGATGGGACGGATGAAGAATTTATAGGTACTTCCGGGTTAGGCGGCGGCGCTGCTGGCCAAGAGGTTGACAGGTATGACATTAAACTCGGCTCGCCCGCACATGCTGTAATCGTGGCATCTGCCACTGACTTTGCTGCAGATATGATGCGCACGAAAGAAGAATTTGAAGGATCCGTAGCCATTTCTGTACCTGACCCAAATGTCAGGGCCGATATAGTTTTCTACGAAACACCGGAGGGGGGAGCCGTGTTCAGTGTGGGCTCGATCTCATGGTTCGGAGCTTTGGCTCGAAATGGTTATGACAACGACATAGCCCGAATAACTGAAAATGTTGTGACACGCTTTTTGAACCCAATACCTTTTGAGATAGACGATTGAATGGGTCAGTGATCTCAGCTATTAGCCACTAAATTTTTTTAATAGATCGGCGACTCTGTTGTCGGTAGGGAAGTAGCCCTCGGGAACTTTCACAGTCTCTTCAATAACCGGTGGAGCGGTTTTAGTATCCTGTATTGGTTCCACAGGCGTGACGGGATCGGGAGTGGCAGCAGCATCAACGTCGATACCGGCATCTTTTCTTGCACCTCGCGATTTAGCTGTTAGGGCGGCAATGCGAGGGTCGACAGAGTCAGCATCTGTGCTTACGGTGCTAGAATTATCGGCTACTTCCACGCTTGGAGCAGCGTCTTCAACTCCAAGCTTCGATTTTGCAGCTTTGGACTTAGCTGCAAGCGCTGCTAGTCGAGGATCTAAACCGGCATCGGCAGCCGGGCTGCTGGCCTCTGGAGCCACTGCTTTGGGCGTTGGCTTAATGTCTGCGCTAAAAGCAGCTACGGCAGCCTCTTTGGCAACTTTTGCAGCCTCGATACGAGCTTCTTGAAGTGCTGGCCAAGCAGGAACTGGCACCAATTTATTGTGAGCTACTGAGGTACAGCTAACACCATTATCGAACTGAACCCGATAACGCTTTAGATCTAGGCCAATGGCTCTGCCAACTTTGCCTTCGGTTCCTTCTGCGACTCCTGAAATGTTGTTAATAACAACTACCCTGGTGCCTTTTTTGTATTCAGCGATGCTTTCAGCCATATATGGTGATCGTAGACGATTGCGAGCAATTTATGACCAACTAGCCATGGATTTTCGAAGCTGGCGCCTGATTAATGAATCTTTGTATTCAGGAGTTATTTTAGGGGTGCGGCTAAAATTAAAAAGCATTCGCAGATGGCTAGGCGGAAGAGAGAGTTTGTTTGGTTTCTAGAGGCTTTCTAGTATTAGTTTTTCGCCAGACCATTAAGGCTGCGCATTATCGATTGATCAAAAAAATCACGTTGCGCATTGCTCCCACCGAGCATCCAAATCTTGCTCCATACGGGTTCCAACTCTCCAAAAGAAGTGCCATAATTGCCCTTAGCTAAAGAAGCTAACCCAGCGGCAACGGGGACTCCCACTTCTTGGAGTAATTTTCCAGCGTGGGTTTTCATGTCGCTAGCATCGCGCATCGATGACAGTAGATCATTTAATGCGCCCGTAGCGCCAGCTTTAGCTAGCGCATAGGCGTAGTGGCAATCATTAAAAGGCTTTGTGTGGTGGCCTATTCGAAAAACTGATCCTGGAACAAGCCGTTGCCAGCGTTCGCCTACGTTGACCCCCAGGAAGTCAAGCCTTGCTAGCAATGAAATCGCATTTGACATGGTTAAGCCCTCTACTGAATTAACGTCAAATACGTAGTCGTCGTATAGCTTCAAAGCTCCGCTGGTGTCACCTTGTCGAATGTGAAATAAGGCAAGATGCCACCAAATGTGACCGTCGAACGAACCAGCCTCTCTAAGGGAACGTTCGAATTTGTGGACCCACCTTATGCCTTCCTCAAAGTTATTAGTCATTTCGTTGACATGAGCAACCGAATGAACCGACCAAAGGTCTCGTGGGTTTGCCTCGGCAGCTCGGATGCCGGGTTCAATTGCCTCATCGAACCTGCCTAACTCTTCGAGTGCGAAACATTGCATGCCTCCTAGAAGCGATACATAAGGTAGGTCGTCACTGTATTTGAGTAGAGCGGTTTGAACTGCTTCGAGCATTTCATCAATTAGCCCAAGATTGAAGAGCTCAAAGTGTTGCAAACGTATCGCCATCATGTCCGAGGGATAGCTGCGAAGAATGCTGCTGAATATACGGCATTGTGATCTGCTGTCACCCTTTAAGTTGAACTTTAACGCAGTTAAGTGCTGTCTTTCACGGTCATTTAAAGTGTAAATATCTAACCGTTCTGCGACCTCGGTAGCGGCGGCATGACCTGTTTGAGTCGTGGCCATCAGAAGAAGCTGGGCTTTGAGGATGTGCGTCATTGGCATTTCACTCATGGAAACTTTGTCTAAAGTTTCTGTCATGTTCGGAGAAAACAAAAAATAACCGTCTAACACTTCTTTGTGGAGTTGTAGGTCATTCAAGTCGCCCGTTACTTCTAACCCCCACATGTCAAGCATTAACTACGTCTCTTTCGTAGACTGTTTAAAGATTGTAGGAGAATGTTTTACCGATTGTGTGATTGAAACTCATCTAGAGTTTGGTCATTGGAACGGAAGGAAATTGATGTCAACAGCACTAGTCGTCGGGGGTACCGGGCCTACAGGGCCACACGTTGTTAATGGGCTGTTAGAAAGAAAATTTGACGTCACAATTTTACACACAGGTAATCACGAATCGAGCGAGATACCAGACTCAGTAGAGCATATTCATACTGATCCGTTCGACATGGAGCTAACCAAGCAAGCGACGATTAACAAGTCATATGATTTGGTTGTTGTTATGTATGGGCGGCTTCGGGAATTGGCTTCATTGTTCAAGGGGCGGACAGAGAAGTTTGTGAGCGTTGGCGGAGTTCCTGCTTATTCTGGTTGGGGGGATGCATCAGCTCTATGGCCTGCGGGTATGAGAGTGCCTACCCGCGAGAACGGCCGGTTAGTAGTAGATGAGGACAAAGGTTTCGCTGTTAATAAAAAAGTTGCAAATATAGGCTTGAGCGAAAAAGCAGTTTTCGCTGAACACCCGACGGCGTCCCACCTTCGTTATCCATGGATCTATGGTCCTGGCCAAGTGGGCCCGCGCGAATGGAAAATAGTAAGACGAGTTTTAGATGGGCGCAAGAGCATAGTGTTGCCTGATGGTGGACTGACTGTGCAGGCAGCTGCCTATGCGCCAAATGCTGCTGCTGCTCTTCTAGCTACCATTGACGCTGGCAAAGCGTCGGAAGGTAACTCTTACAATGTCTGCGATGAGTGGACTCCGACGTTGAGGCAGTGGGTGGAGATAATTGCCGAAGCCTTACAGCACTCTTTTGAAATTGTGGAGATTCCCTGGGAATACGCAGGTGTAGCGCACCATTTAACGCTTCGAGGCACGCCTCATCATCGACTCACCTCAAGTGATAGAGCTATTTACGAACTCGGCTATAAGGATGTAGTAGATCCGATTGAAGGGTTAAGTAGCACGGCTCGACATCTCGTAGCGAACCCTCCGCTCAGAGGTGGGCCTGAGGAGAAGTCGTTGGCTGACAGGTTTGATTATGACTCTGAAGATAGGCTGATTAACGCTTGGCGAAAAGCGATGACAGTGATTGAGCCTGTTGCTAAAGCAAGCGATCCTAACTTTGTAGACCGGTACGCAGCTTCTTACGATTTACGTGAGGGCGCAAATATCGGATGGTCTACGATCAAACGTTAGCTCTCATTGTTTCAGTGAAACGCAAAAAACTCAGTGTCCATATTTTTATCAGATCTGCTGTTGTACTCGTTGGTTCAGCATCTTCAAAAATGTTGTAAATTTGAGTTAGAAGCAGAGGCTGTTCGAAGACCCGATCGCTTAGTTGTGATAAAGAGTGCAGCAGATTGGCGGCGGCGTATCTGCCCGGCAACTGTCCTGGAACGCCGTTTATAACCCCAATCGAGAGCTTTCGGTACTGTTCTGAGCCATAGGGGCGAGATAGCCAGTCGATAGCATTCTTCAAAGTGCCCGGTATGCCTTGGTTGTATTCTGGTGTCAAAAATATAAGAGCATCGACTTCGCGACAACTTTGTTGCCATCTCGCTACAGGAGTCGGGTATCCATCTTGTTCTAAATCTTCATTAAAGAGCGGGAGAGTATTAATTTCAAAAGATAGAAATTCACAATGCTGATAATGAGATTTCATTAGATGTTGCGCCAACGCAGTATGAATTGATTTTTTTCGGAGGCTACCAGAGATAGTCATAACCTTGAGAATTTCAGCCATGCGTTGAAATTCCTCCATCCACCGGGAGGGTTATACCGGTGAGCCAGGCTGACGCGCGACTGGCCAAGAAAATCACAGCCCCTGTTATGTCTTCGGGCATCCCGATTCTCCCTTGAGGCGTAGAGGCAACTACGCCAGCTCTTCGTTTAGGGTTATCGAGCATGTAGCTCATCATCTTTGACTCAAATGGTCCGGGAGCGATGGTGTTGATGTTGATGTTCTCTTTAACTAAATGATGAGCCATGTGCCGTGCCATCATATGAACACCTGCTTTAGATGCTGAGTATGAGTAGTTATCGCCGAACGGCACGCGTAACCCATCGACGGACCCGATCATGATGACTCGAGCTGGGTCTTCTGCAGTAGCAGCCGAACGCAATTCAGGTAGAAGTTCCTGGGTGAGCATAAAAGGGGCCTTGACGTTTATATCCATAACTTTTTCAAAACCTGCGTCGGGAAATTCTCCCAACGGCGCCCCCCAAGCAGCGCCGGCATTATTGACTAAAATATCTAACTCTGATTCTTCTTCTCTTAGCTGATTAGTTAGAGACAGAATCCCTTCGGCGGATGCAACATCGGCTGGAATTGAGATGCAGTCACCAAATTCTCGTAATTTCTGGGCAGCCAAATCACAATCTTTAGCCTTTCGTGAAGTGATGTAAACGCGTACTCCATTTCGAATTAAACCATCAGCGATCATGTAGCCGATTCCTCTGCTACCGCCGGTAACCAGGGCTACTTTGCCATTAACAGAAAATAGATTCTCAATATTCATTTCCACAGGTTAGCCCTTAACGCTGGGGTCCTTCTCTCATGATCCGCTCAAGTTTGTCCTGAATTTTCTTTTCACTTGGATTACCGACAGCACCTGTTTGTTGAGCGAAAAGTGCCACACGTAGTTCTTGGAGAGTCCAACCGAGTTCGGTTATCTCTTCTGAGACTGGATAACGATCAGCTAAAATCTCATATTCTTTTTCGATTGAGCGACACTTGACTATTAGTCGATTGTCACGCGCTGGTTTGGATCCTAATTGATCTATACGAATACTTATAGCTTGCATGTAGCGAGCTACATCAGGCAGTCGTTCGGTATGCATCGCTTGAACAAATCCAGGGTAGATGAGTCCATCTAGCTGTTTGTTAATGTCGACTTCTGAAATATGGCCACAAGTTGTCGAGTCAATACGAAGCCGCTTTCGGATTGACTCTGAGACAGTAAGCAAGGCAGCGCT
>CAJJCB010000025.1 GCA_905182565.1 Acidimicrobiaceae bacterium
AATCATCACCGCCCCGAGTTCGAGCGCTGTCTTGAAGATCTTGGCACCGAGTTCCAGACGTTGATTGTTTGGAAGCTCGATCGCTGGACCAGAAAGGGTGCTGCTGAAGCGGCTCAACTTTGCGACATCATTGCAGCCAAGCCTGGAAGCCGTCTTGTTGACAGCAAGAGCATCGATTCGGCAATCGCTGGTATCGAGAACAGTCGACTAGCGATCATCATTCAAGCTGAACAATCTCGAACCGAAATGGTTGTTCTTCAAGAACGTTTACTCCGAGGCAAAGAAGCTCAGCGTCGTCGTGGCGAGTACCTCGGCGGACAAGTTCCCTTCGGTCTCGCTGCTGTTCGTTCGCTCGACAAGAAGGTTCCGACTTACCTGGTGATCGATCCGCAAGGAGCTGAGCTGATCAAAGAAGCAGCAAAGATGATTCTTGCTGGTGCCTCAATTCCTGAGGTCTGTCGTAAGTGGAACGAAGAAGGTCACAAGACTGGGACCGGCGCTTACTGGGGAACACCACCCTCCGTCGGCTGATGCAAATGCCTCACCTAGTCGGTCTCCGTCACTACATCACCAAAGATGAAGACGGCAATGAGGTCGAGGACTACTTCAGAGACGAAGACGGTGAACCAGTGATCGTCACTGATCCGATCTTGGACATGGCGACTTTCCGTCGAGTCGATCAAGTTCTCAACAAGCGCAAACAAAGCACACGCAAAACTCACGGACGATCAGGCGGTCCTTGTTTCCATCTTCTCTCTGGGCTGATGCACTGCGCAGGTTGTGGAAACACTCTGCAAGCAGAACGCAAGAACCACGAGACCCAGAGTCGGACCAGCTACTACCGCTGTGCCTATTGCCGACCGAGCAATTCAATTACCGCTCACCTTGTCGAGGCGTACATCTCCAGAACAGTGGTGAGCATCATTGGTTCACTCGACTTCTCGACCCTTCCTAGAACAGAGGTCGTAGCCGGTTCCCTTACCTTCAATTAAGTCACGAAATCTTAGATTAAGTACTAGGAAAATCACGAGTAGATTCTTTGCAGAGAGGCCAATTCAGCCTATGACCTACTCTTGGGTTGCGTGAGCTGACAGAGACTGCATTCAGCATGAGCGTCACACTTCCACAGCATCTCAAGATTTAAATAATCTGGCGAACTGTGTAATTCATGACTAAACTGGTCATAATTGTCAAGAATTACTTTCTATTCAAAACTCGATACGAGGAAACATGTCAATTCTTGAAGAAGTCTTATCTGCTAACAAACAATATGTCGACGGCTTTGGTGACTTAGGCTCACTTGGTCTCCCTCCCGCTCGCGGGTTTGCAATCCTCACGTGCATGGATGCACGTCTTGATCCCGCTAAGTACGCCGGACTAACGGAAGGCGATGCTCACGTAATTCGCAACGCCGGAGGTCGAGCGAGTGATGATGCCATCCGTTCTCTAGTTATCTCACACAAACTTCTCGGGACCAAAGAATGGTTTGTCATCCACCACACAGACTGCGGGATGGAGCTTTTCACGAACGACATCATGAATGGACTACTCGAATCAAGTCTTGATACATCTGCTCTCGGTGCTAACGGGTTTACTGATGTCGGAACAAGTCTGGGTTCATCTGACGCTAAATACGTCAATTGGCTCACGATCTCAGACAATGCCCGAAGTGTCATCGAAGATGTTCAGAGGATCAGGCACCACCCATTAGTGGCCAAAGACATTCCGATATACGGATACATATACGATTCCTCAACCGGAGCTCTAGTCGAGATTCCAGATGCCACCAGAGCTGGCGAAGCCAACTAACCAAATTTACGGTAACTCTTTGGAAATAAACGTTAACGATATTTGAGCTTGCTGGACGTTCCATCAACTGTTTACAACCCGCTGCCCTTCTCTGACCCTAAATACTTAGGGTCAGAGAAGGAGTAAGGCTTCACCAAAAACTGGCACGACCATAGGTCTTGGCCTGAGACCCTAAAGGCTCAATATGGCCGTTTCTTTAAAGACCTGAAGACTGGGCAACGCATTGCCTAGCACCAAAATATTACATTGACTTAACTTCTTGTTTGATTAACTCGAACCTCTACTTGAAAGCTTCAGCACCAGGTTTCCAGGCAACCAAGAATATTGATTCTTCCGCACTTTATACGATTCGCGAATTAGTTTTACCCCAATATTCATCACGTAATAGTCTTTTGTAAAGTTTCCCAGTCGGGAACCGCGGTAGTTCGTCTCGAAAATCAATCGATCTTCTTTGTTGTTCTATCTGTTCTGGAGTGTCGGACATAAGAGGCGCCAACTTAGGCAGAGGGTGCGACACCGAGTCTCAAGATTTATTTTGCAGAACCGGACAGATCGATCATTTCTCCTCGATGTAAGAGGTGTAGCCAAAAGAATCTTTCATCTGATGCAAGAACTGCTTCTGGCTGCCTTATGTATACCGGCAACTAACCAGGAGAAAAATGACTGCACCCAGCTATCCCACTTTCAATCGTCGCGGTTTTCGCATGTATCAAGGCCAAGACGGACTGGCAGATGTTCCTAGCGTCACCTCTGTCCTGAAGAACATCGACAAATCTGGTCTCGGCTTCGCTCGTGCTAGATCTTCGGCTCAATGCGCCTGGAATGATGTTGACAAGCTTGTCGGTTGGGTTCGAGATCAAAACGAGAAAGCTGCTGTCGACCACATCAGGAATGCTGTTTCTCGTGAATGGGGCGCTGCTGCTGATCTCGAAACCGAAGTCCATGAGTTAGCTGAACAGCGATTCAAATTCCAGGATCTTGGGCACATCCAAAAGAAGCATCAAGGTTTCATGGAGCAGCTCGACAAATTCATCAAAGATTTTGATGTTGAACCATTAGAAATTGAAGTCACCTGCTGGAACTCCACTATCGGACACGCAGGCACGGCTGACTTGATAGCTCGGATCGGCGGAGAAATAGTCCTGCTAGATCTCAAGACTGGAAAGTCGGGAATCTACCCCGACGTCGCTCTTCAGCTAGCGGCCTATGGCCACGCAGAATTCATCATCAGTCCAGATGGCTCACGTCGTGAGATGCCTGAACTCGGAGGCGCAGCAGCTCCCCCTAGTCTAGGCTGTTTCCTAGCTCGACCAGAGGGGTGTCTGGTTAGGGTGTGGGCGATACGTGTCCCGAAGGAGAGAGCATGAGAGAAGCTGCGGACAGTCCGGACACTGGGTCGAAAACATGGAACGGTGGTCCCCTGCGTGGCATTCGTGTCATCGACCTTTCGGCCGTGGTCTCCGGACCGTTCGGTACATCGATCCTCGCCGACCAGGGGGCTGATGTGATCGTGGTTGAGCAAGCCGAGTCGCCCGACATCGTGCGTAGCGCCGGTCCCCTTGTCGGGTCGGCACAAGGAGTTAGTGCGTTTTTCGCGGCGATGAACCGCAATAAGCGATCTATTGCTCTTGACCTCAAGGCAGAGAAAGGCAAGACGCTGTTGAAAGGGCTCGTGGCGACGGCAGACGTGGTCGTACAAAATTTTCGTCCCGGCGCTATAGAACGGTTGGGTATGGGCTGGGAGGTCCTGACTCAGATCAACCCGCAACTCATCATGTGTTCGGTGAGCGGATTTGGTACCGATGGACCTTATTCACACCGCCCGGCATTTGACCCCATCGTGCAGGCAGTCGCGGGTTACCCGATGGTGCAGGCCGACGAGGACGGCGTCCCTCATCTGATGGCCACGATCGTGTGTGACAAGGTCACGTCCCTCAACGTCGCCCAATCCGTGTGCGCGGCCCTCGTCGGACGGGCCAACGGAGCAGGCGGTCAGCACATTGAACTGGCCATGGTCGATGCAAGCGTCCATTTCTTGTGGCCCGAGGCAATGTGGAACCACACCTACCTCGACCATGAGACCAACATGCCCGATCTATCAACGATCTACAAGCTATTCGCCACCTCCGACGGATATGTCATGATTTACCCAGTCGCGACAGAAGCGCACTGGCAGGGGATGTGCTCGGCGCTGGGTCGTGACGATCTGGCCTCCGATCCCCGGTTTGAGGATCTGCAAGGCCGGACGTTGTATGGAGCTGAGGTGAACGATGAGCTGGAACGAGAGACCGCTAGGTTCACCACTGCGGAACTGATTACGCTGATGGACAAAGCCGACGTTCCGGTCGCTCCGGTGAACACACGCGATTCGATGATCGTTGACCCACACATTCAACATCGTGGCCTCATCGTGGAGTCTGTGCACCCAACCGCAGGCCGGGTGCGTTCGGTGCGGCCACCCGCTCGCTTCTCCGCGACACCGACTGCCGCCGCCCGACCTGCCCCCCTGTTTGGACAACACACCGATGAGGTGCTGTCCGAGCTTCTGGGCGTGGAGGCAAAAGAGCTCAGCGAGCTGCGCTCGGAGGGCGTAATCGTCTGAGCTAGCTCGATGCGTCTGCTGATGGGCCATGCCGGTGCCTGGCCGACTACAAGGCTGGCTTCTTCACGACCATCATAGTCTGGGACCTAGATCGCTGGAGTCGCAAAGGCGCCGCCGAGGTCAGTCTCTTGCTTGACCTTCTCGCTGAGGAATCGTCGAAGCTGACTTGATCGGAAAAATCTACTAAATCGGAAACCTAAACCAGCAACACGATCGGACGCGTACCTGTGTAGTGAACTCAAGAAGTTGATTATCGATAGGTCGGTTGGCTCAACTGATGCTCGTGTCGTAAATAAGCCGTGTAGCGCCATTAGCATAAGTTTCTGATCGTTCCAGACGCATCGGGCCGTCGTAACGGTCGCTGAACAGTGGTACTCCACTTCCCAGTGCTTCCGGCATCACCATAATGTCCAAAGTGTCGATCGCTCCCCCGAGAAGCCCCTCGGTAACCACTCTCCCGCCACCCACCACCCATAGTCGTTTTGGGGTCTCTGCAGAAAAAGAAGTAATAGCCTCAGGCGTTGACATGGCCGCAAATCGAACGTTTGCGCCAGTAGGTACTCCCAAGTCATTGCCAGTTGTTAGCACCATCGTTGGGCGATCTCCCCATGCCCATTCCCATTGCAAGATCACTCGATAAGTGTTGCTCCCCATAATTAAGGCACCAACCGTATCCAGGAATGCATCAAAATCGTAGTCTTCCGTTGGGTACTTCTGTAGAAAATCTACGTTGCCATCTGTCTGTGCCACATATCCGTCAATACTCATGGCAAGACTAGCTACTATGCCCGTTTCGTTCATAAGCAGCATTATGGGCAGCTAGCCCGGAAGATCCTCACAGAACAGAAACCAAAATCCTAGAAGCCTAAAGCTAGGGATTGCCCCACAACCATGTTTACTAGCCACCTTCGGAGTGAGCGGTCTTACTGCTACGAGTCTAGTTTTCTAGTTTCTATGCGGGCACTACTGAGCAACCATAGATATGGGAAATAAAATAATTCTGGATTTCTTAAGACAACTCAGGAATTTCCGTCAAAACCACCAGAGAATCCTGCCATCTTGTGCGGTTCATCTTTGAGTGGGCGAGATCGATTTGGCCAATACCCAGACAGGTCTCCAGCACCGACATGCACTGCGCCACGAATCCAATCTTCTCCGCCTGGCACCACTTTGACTTCTGCAGCTAAGTACCGCAACGCTATGCCGCATCTGCGACGCGAACTGAGGTTGGCAGCTGATCCGTGTAGCAAAAGATCTGTGTGTAACGAAACTTCCCCCGCCGGAAACTCGTTCAAAACAACATCGTCGTCATATCTTTCATGTTCAACGACACGCCGATTGAGCACGACCGAACCATCTAACTCCAACTCCGCATGCGCCAAATCACCATTGAGATGGCTTCCGGGAACGAATCTCATAGCGGCATTATCTTCGTCAACGTCATCTACCGCCAGCCATATAGTCACTGACTTCGTAGGAGTGAACGGCCAATAATTGGCGTCTTGATGCAACGGCACTTCCATTCCATCACCAGGAAGTTTGCAGAACAAATGGGTGCTCCAACAAACTGATTCAGGCCCCAAAATATCTGACACATAATCAACGAATATCGGGGTGTGAATAAGGTCCCATAAAGGCCCACTCACCCGGTGGTACTGGTTAATTGAATAACTGTTTCGCGCATCATCAGCTGAAACAACTTCCCCTATTAGCCAGTCAAGGTATTGGCGGAGATCTCCGACATCACTTGGAGACAAACCTGGCAACGCTGTGAGGTAGCCAGTTTCATTGAACTGCTGAATTTGTTTTTCTGACAGCGCCGCAAGATTTTCTGTTGTCGATGGTTGAAAAGCAAAAACTCGCTGGGTCTCACCAAATCCGAAACGATTGAAGTCTTTCCCACTCACCCTGCCACCATAGCCCAACGACACCCACAATTTCTTCGCACTCAGAGCGTTACAAACGCGAAATAAGGATTTGGGTTAGTTGCTATATGGCTGCCATGACAAAGGCCCGAATAAATGAACACACAGGCAACGACGATCAACCCATTCACGCGCCCAAGCAACAAAGAATCAAGTACCTACTTTCTCTACACCCGAAAGCTTCTTTGGTCGAGATTGTTTCCTTGTTCCCTGTTGCAGGCCTATTAGAGAACCCTCGTGATGAGCTTTTCTATCCCGCAACTGGCGAGAGCGTAACTATGGCGTGGGTCATCAGAGTTGGGCAACGTTTCCCCACTCTTCTGCGTGGCGATGGGCGTTCTTCTGTTACGAGCAAAGCAACAGGCGCTCCACAAGCTTCACGGATGTTTGATACTGGTAACACCAACGATGAACTCATCAATGGTTTAGTTTCCAAAGACTCAGCAACAGTTTCTGATCTTAACGCACCAAGCAACTTCACTTCCGAAGCTCGGATCAGTTCGGTTCCCACCGACGAAGAGATTACTTCCCAGGAGAACGAACGCTAAGAACACGCACAAATTTTACGTAAAACATCTGAAACTCTTAACGATATGGGTTTTGCTTCTGAAGGCATTTACAAGATCACGTTGCAAGCTGTTCAGCGCCCATTCCATAGGTAGCGTTCATTGAGAGCACGCTAGGATCCAATAAACATCAGCGAACCTCAAACCAGAGTAAAAATTACTAGACTTCGAGATCACTACCTAGAAAATATGGCAAACGAGAACTTTCACCTAGGAATTAACAATAATCAGGCTCGATTCTGCAACAGCACTTTGCGCTCTTAAAACTATGCCTCTCTAGTGGCAAGCGTGAACATTAAAAATGTTGAAGATATAAGAGCTCTTGTTAGCGATAGCAATAATTTACTTACCAAGATGCCGTTGGATAGTGCGCTCAAACGTCTCCCCTTGCCAGACTCTCCTAGTGAAGAAAATCTGTATCGCTATCGCTTTTTGTTACCTGCTGATCTCCTGCAGCGCTAACTCGCCGCTTCCGAACGCCAGCGACTCAGAGGCCCCCACTTCTGGGTCTGAGACCTCCGTGCCCACTAATGGCGATATTTCGAAAACCAACGAAAATAGTGACACGTTCGAAAGCAACAACAACGACAACGGCAACAAGTCGGCGTCATCTTTTGGTGAATGCACATCTGCAAATGAGCAAATGTGTTGGGAGTGGAACCAGGCGTCGCTCGATCAAGACTGCGGGCCGGAATCAGAACATGAGCATTGCTGGCGATCAAAAATTTACCAGCCGTATATTCCCGCTGACCCGAAAGAATATGCGGCTATTCCCATCAGCAACGACGATAAAAGATTCGCCCGCCAGCTCGTCACATCAGGTTGGAACAAGCCGCTTCAAACACCAGCTACCTACTTCGTTACTAGTGATCTCAACGATACTGACCGACAGATTGTAGAAAATGGAATAAAAGCTGCTGAGGAATACTTGGGCTCATATGGACCGATGCGGGTATATGTCATCGGCTCTGACACAAGTGCTACCGATACAGCCGTCGAGGATCATTGCGCGTGGGCATATGATCCTGAACTCCTCGAGAACTGTCGAAATGATCAAGGCGTTGCTATTTGGGAGATCGCTCACTACCGAGGATCCAACGCCTTTGCACAGCATTCGCGCAACAGGTCTACCCCGACGCAAGCCTTTGTTATCGGTAACCCTGCAGGCTTAGGGCCAGGCGATGGCGCGAAAATATCTGCACATGAGTACGTTCATATTTACACTGCGGCTCATCAACTCTACGACGCCGCAGATCGCTACGGTTTGAATTGGCCGATCTGGCTGGAAGAAGGCGCAGCAGAGTTCCTCGCCTTATATCTCGCAGATCAGAAAGGTTGGATGTCTTTTCGAGAACGAATGACCGATGCCTTAAATGGTGCTCACCAACTACGATCTATAGTGCCGAATCTTACAATCGCAGATATCGCTATTGATCGCGACCGAGTCAGCGCATACTGCGGCCTTTGTTTCGGAACTCTTCAATACGAGACAGGTCAATGGGCAACAGCGTGGCTTGCTAATCGCACCTCCGTTGACGCTGTGTTCCTAGACTATTTCCCTCTCGTCTACGACCTGGGCATTGAAGATGCTTTGCAGCAAATATTCGAGCTAAGCATCGACGAATTTATGGTTGAGTTCGAATCATTTATGAATCTAACACTAAATGAGCAGCTTAGAATTCTTCCCATCCCATAACACTTTTCGCCACTCTCAGACTTTTTCGTAACTGCTCACGTCACCAGTCGCCGCCGCCACCCGAGTCATAACTGCCACCCGAGTCACAACTGCCATCCGAGTCATAACTGCCATCCGAGTCATAACTGCCATCCGAG
>CAJJCB010000026.1 GCA_905182565.1 Acidimicrobiaceae bacterium
GGGTCGGTAGCTGTGACTGCTTGAACAGTGACTTGGCTAGCTGGGACAGCTGGAGTGTCTGCTTCTCCTTTAGCAGCGGAACCCATATATAACCGGTCATCACCAGAACAAGCAGTTCCGGTTTCTGCTGAAGGCTCTTCGTTTTCATCAGACCAACGGAGCTTGCCATCTGATCCCCAGACGTAACGTTGTACTGAGGAGTTGGCTGTCGGGAAGTTCACACTGGAAAGAGATGTCCAGTTTTTGTTAGCGAATTGATACCTCCAAAAACTTGTGTTGCCATCGTGGTCTATGTTCGTGCCTACCCACAGCTGTGAGGCCCACACCCCATTTTGGCCGAGCGATCTGATGTAATTACCGATGTCGCCACCATGATTAGCTAAAGACGTTGGATCAATGCAATACCAGCGCATTGCGGTGCCGTTGTTAGGATCAACGAGATAGTGCTCGCCCTTTTCCATATAGTTCGTCATCACGACTTCTGATGGGAACCCTTTAAGAGTAAGGCCATCGACTGCGCCATTGACGTGATCAAACCCAGCTGTGACGCTGTGGTCATCGTCCCAAATCACAATATTTTTTTGCACAGAGATGACTCCGTACATGTCATCT
Organism: Acidimicrobiaceae bacterium; assembly: GCA_905182565.1. Taxonomy (GTDB): domain Bacteria; phylum Actinomycetota; class Acidimicrobiia; order Acidimicrobiales; family Poriferisodalaceae; genus UBA9040. The sequence goes on from CAJJCB010000026.1 coordinate 613, forward strand.
GAAGCAGCATCGTTCACTGTGGCGATAATCGCTCCGGTTTCGTAACCCTCAATCACGTTGTCTTGAACCGGAACAACAGTGAACGTTTGAGCTGTGTTCCAGTTGCCGTTGGTGAACGTGGCTTGAGTGACCGTGTTGCTACCGGAGTCTTTGATGATGACATCAGTTCCGAGACTTGTGTTGACCGCAGTGTGTCCATGGCCGCCGTCCCACGCGCCGATCGTAAAATCGAACACGACGTTAGATGCTGGTTGAGCACCCAACACGAGACTGAAGGTCCTATCAGTTCCGTTTACGTCATAATCGACGTCCTTCTCATGACCAGAGTGACGGTTATCAGCTGCCTGGTACCCACCGGGAACTTCTGTCACTCCGGGGTCTTCGTGTGTGGCGATTGTAGAGTCTGCAGCATCCCCACGAAATTTGCCGTTCGCAGCCATAGTTACTGCAGGTGTGGAGCTAGACGAAACAATCATGGCGGTTGCCCAGTCCGAGTCACTACCACCGATTGAGGTTCCACCTAAGACGAGGTTGCCGTTGGCTGCTATCGCCACTGCGTAAGCTATGTCGTCGTGACCGTCGCCACTCCCACCGTTAGTGGCTTCAATATCTAGGGTCACTTTGCCGTCACCAGAGAAACTCGTGTCTAGTGCTCCTGCTGTGGTGTACCTGGCGACAGCGAAATCGTTATCGCCCCCGGCGTTAGTTTGGCCTACTACAACAATTTTACCGTCGGTTTCAATGACCAGGTCATGGGCCTTGTCGTTGCTGCCACCGAAATCGGTGATAATTATTCCATCGCCACCACCAAAGGTGGAGTCCATTGTTCCGTTGGTGTTGAGTCGAGCCACTCCGAAGTCTTTGCTGTCGTTGTGACCAGCGACGACGATTTTGCCGTTGGACTGCAGTTTCATTGCCTTCAATTTGTCCTTGTTACCTGCACCCAAATCAAAGGCGTGAAGGCCATCACTTGAGAAGCTGGTATCAAGAGTTCCGTTGGTGTTGAGCCGCACAACCGCAAAGTTTGAGGTTGCGTCATCAACGTTCTGTGGGCCTGCTGCGATGATTTTGCCGTCGGACTGTATTGCTAGCCGCTCAATTCTGCTGCTTCCGTTCATTGATCCGCACGCACTGGTAATACCGCACAAGCTCAGTTCCATCATCCCGGTGCTGTTACCACCAAAGCTTGTATCCAGGGTTCCGTTAGTGTTGATGCGGGCAAGAACCCATTGGTCTTTGTTGGAAGCGTTATCAACGAACCCACCGACAACGATCTTTCCATCGGACTGCATTACACCAGACGTGCAATAATCGTTTCGTGAGCCTGAGAAGGTGACAAATAGCTTACCGTCACCCGAGAAACTCGTATCTAGCACCCCATTGGTTTTGCGGATTACTGTGCAGTCGTAGTCATAGCTATGACTTGTAGTATTCCCAGCGCCGTTGGTTGTTGAAGTTCCTGCATAACCAACCATGACTTCTTTGCCGTCAGCATCAAGCATTGCATGTCGGATGACATCACTTCTCGGGCTCCAAAACAACGTTCCGCCCGTGTAGCCTCCCGCCCCGGCCCCGTTTGCTTGTTTCAGCTGCTGGATCCATGAGTATGCCCCGGTCTGCCCGTTATTGTTCCAGTAGCCGCTGAGTAGTACTGACCCATCAGGTTTTACGAGGACGTTTAGGATCCCATCTTCGCCAGAGCTATTCATATCCGTCTTATCCATGCCATCGGTGTCCCAGCTGGTATCCAGGTCACCGTCAGCTGCAGAAGCAGGAGACGCTACAACTATTGTCAACGCCGTAGAGGCAATCAATGTTGCTAAGAGGACGCGCAAAAATCGCGTAGCTAGGACTTTCATCCTTCACTTCGCTTCGCTGCTGGTTTCTTCTTCGCTGCTGGTTTCTTCTTAGCGGCTGGTTCCTTCATTGTTACAGACCGTTCAGTTTCCGCAGCGAACTGCTCATCTGTGAAGAACCCGCACGCCCACGAATACATGGCCCCACGGAAATAGGTGAGCGCTACGTTTACCTCAGGCAGCTCCACACCCCATTTTTTGAAAAGGGCTTCAGGCGCATTCCCATTAGTGGCTAAGCCCGCTGAGGGGACCCATTTACCATCTTTGGATTGGACGCTACCGTAGAGAATTATTTGTCGGTTGGGATCGGGATCGGAAGTTAAAACTGTGACGGCTGCTCGGGCATAGGCAGCAGCTGGAGTGGCGGCGGCCTCTTCAGGGTGTGCCATCATTTCTTCTTTAATGGCTTCGACTATTCCTGCTGCAAGGTCCACGATTACGACGTTTGGGGTCCTGTAATGGCGATATACCTGCGCCTTGCTTACCCCAGACTCGTCAATGATGGCTTGCATTGTCATGGCGTCAATCGACGTGGAACAAAGCACTTGTCGAGCCGCATTAAGAATTGCGGCACGGGTTCTCTTAGCATCCACCCTCATATAACCCACTCCACACGATGTAAGACTTTTGTCTCAGGTTGACATAATAACCATATAGTTGCGAAACCGGGCACCAACTTAGGACTTTTGTCTCGTTTCTTATTTTGGCAAGCTGTTTCTTGCGTACCGGCTTCCTCTTGACCTGTTTAGGATCTTCGAACATTTCTTTGGCTTTGGCTTTGTGTTCAATTACTTATTTTTTGCTTGGTTCTCAGTGTCGCTTCAATAAGGCGAAACGACAGCAGAGGAATTTCCCTTATTGCATGGAGGATTCTCCTGTAGTGAGATTTGTTACATAGCAGCGGTAACAGCTAATACAACTGCCTTATAACATTGTGTAGTTGCCTTCTTAGTGGCTATCGTTTCCCCAGAGTTCGTTGTCCCCAAAAAATGAGGTTCTGGTTCCATGTCGTCAATTTCTTCCATCGGAGACATAGCTCGAGTGCACGCCGCTAATAATGCGGACAAGGTTGCGCTGATCTATCAGGAACGCCAGTGGACCTACGGTCAGCTTGACAAGGAATCGAACAGAGTCGCTAATGCACTACTCGCAGCCGGCGTGAACCCTCAGGATCGCGTGGCTCATCTCGATAAGAACGGGCCCGAATATTTCACGTACCTCATAGGAGCCAGCAAAGTTAACGCTGTCAGCATGTCCGTCAACTGGAGGTTGGCTGCTCCAGAAATGGAGTACGTGCTGAACCATGCTGAAGCCAAAGTTCTCCTGATCGGCGAAGAGTTCTTGGGACATTTTGAACAAATGAATATCGAGTCTGTGACGACCGTGGTCGTTGTGGGCGATGGTGGCCAATACGTTTCTTACGACAGCTGGATTGCTGGATCCGAGGAGACCGATCCCGAAATCGATGTCGGGTGGACCGATACCTGTTACCAGCTGTACACGTCGGGTACTACGGGCCTTCCCAAAGGGGTGGAATTAACAAACCGGAACTTTTTTTCGTTCCTCCCCGTTGCCAGCGAGGAATGGTATTTCGATTCTGACAGCATAAATCTCGTTGCCATGCCGCTTTTCCACATTGCGGGTAGCGGTTGGGGGGTGGTCGGACTTTTTAATGGGGGTACCAATGTTTTGCTTCGTGAGGCCGACCTGGTGGAGTTACTTCGACTTGTTGAGACTTACCAAGTCACCAATGCGTTGTTAGTGCCTGCAATTCTGCAGTTCCTGTTAATTACGCCAGAAGCACAGGAAACAGACTTTTCCAGTTTGCGATGCATGATTTACGGTGCATCGCCCATTACGGAAGAAGTTTTGTCAGCGAGCATGGAACTCATGGGATGCGACTTTGTAGGCGCATATGGCTTAACCGAGACCACCGGTGGCGGAACCCTTTTGCGCGCCGAACATCATGATCCGGGCGGCCCTCGGGCACATTTGCTGCGGTCTGCTGGGCAGCCATGGGCTGATATTGAACTCCGTATAGTTGACCCGGAAACATTTGTAGATCTCGGAGACGGCGAAGTCGGCGAAATATGGATCAAATCGGTGGTGACTCTAAAGAGTTATTGGAAAGACGCTGACGCGACCGACGAGGCATACCCCGAAGGTAGAGACGCTGAAGGGCTCGGTTGGTTTCGGACAGGTGACGCTGGGTATATGTCCGAAGGATTCCTGTTCATTCATGATCGAGTGAAGGACATGATTATTTCCGGAGCTGAAAATATTTATCCCGCAGAAGTCGAAAACGCGTTGATGAGTCACAGTGATGTCGCTGATGTAGCTGTCATTGGAGTCCCCGACGCTAAATGGGGTGAAACGGTTAAAGCGATTATCACCCCAGCTGAGGGGGCGGACCCCAGCGAAGCCGACCTCATTGAACACTGTCGAGAACGCCTCGCTCACTACAAATGCCCGACCTCCGTGGATCGCTTATCAATGATTCCTCGGAATCCATCAGGAAAGATTCTCAAAACCGAGTTACGTAAGCCGTACTGGGAAGGTGAACAGCGGCGGGTTAACTAGTCAGGCGAAGCGAAGTCACACCGAAAACGCCATGAGAGTTCAGTTGGTATGACATGGATTGACTTAGAAAGTCCTCGCCTCAAATTCACAACTAACATAGTGACAAGGCGAAACGTCGAATGTCGACCGGGGGAAAAAATGACAGAGATAGGCAAGGAACTGTTGGGCAAGGTGGCTTTGATCACTGGTGGTGCCCGAACGAAGGGACAAGGCGCAGCCGAAGGTCGATTATTCGCCTCGCGGGGCGCCACTGTCATTCTCGCTGATGTAATTGACGAGGAAGGTGAACGTACTGCGGGAGAGATTGAGAGAGCAGAGTACGCTCATCTCGACGTGACATCCGAGCAAGAGTGGGATGACGTGGTGGCCGATGTGATTAGCCGGCATGGCCGACTCGACGTGCTTATCAACAATGCGGGAATAGCGCCGATGGGTCGGCTAGTTAACGCAACCATCGATGACTGGAACTTGACGATTGCGGTCAACCAGACGGGTGTTTTTCTGGGCATGCGGGCTGCAGCTCGGGCCATGATTAAGGTTGACAATGGTGGAGCGATTGTCAACATAAGTTCGGTAGCGGGTATGGAGGGCCTATTCGGGTCGACTGCCTATGGGGCATCTAAATGGGCCGTGCGAGGGATGACGAAAATAGCATCCAAAGAGTTGGGCCGCCACGGGATCAGGGTGAATTCTGTCCACCCAGGCTTCATCGACACCGACATGTTGGCTCAAGGTAATTTCGATGACGAGCAAAAAGCCAAGATGGCTCGGTCGGCACCGGTTGGGCGTATTGGGGTGCCCGAGGACATTGCGAACATGGTCTTGTACCTAGTCACCGATGCTGCGGGGTTCGTGACCGGCCAGGAGTTCGTGGTCGACGGCGGATGGCACGGCTGACATAATCAGCATCGCTGAAGGGGGTTATCGGAAATGTCAAAGGACCCATTTAGGTTTGTGAAATAAGCAGGCCCAGCCGGAGGGTTAGTTCTGTTCTTAATGTCTATTTCTTCATGGATTGAGTCCAACAGTCCAGCGGTAGATAACCCTCCTCCGAGCTACCGGGACGGCGATTTAGACTTTCTTAAGTAAAAATACGACCGGCAAATGAAAATTCGCAATAAAAAATATGAACAGACGGCACAAACAATTGACATAAATGAAAAAAAGGTCCAGAAAAGACTGATCCAACAGACCCTTACAACTGCAAAGAATGAAGAAGTACTCGACCCGATAGAGAATCAGGAGAAGGCTATGCATCCTCGAGCTAACGAAATCATTAGTAATTGGTTTGAAGCAGCCGCAAAAAGCGACTGGGAACAATGGAAAACTTTTTTATCTAGCGACGCTGAAATTATTCAACACATTGGAGCTGGGGTTAATTTTACACCAGACGAAATGCAGGAATGGGGAAAAGGTCTCACAGCCATAGGGATCTCGGTGCGCTACGAAAATCAGCGTAGAACTGCATGCAACCATATAGTTGTCGAACAGCATCTTGTAGTGATGTCTAACGCCAGCCGTCAGGTCGTGTCCGCTGAAGCTTGCGTTCTCATCACAATCTCAGATAATGGTTACATAACCAGAGCCGAAGAGTACCTAGACAGCAATGTATTTCTACCTCTATTCCTAGACAGTCCTTCTTAGCGTCCTACTCAGTTCACACATAGCGATACTGCCGCTCGCACACTACGAATGCCATCGTCGTACACCTCGATGTGGTGCTTATTGAGGCAGTAGGTGTGGTCGTGGTTAGCACTGGGATCACCAGAGGCGTGCACAGATACGTCGACCAGACACCGACTGTTCATCTTTCAACGCACCAGCGTCTGAAGTGAAGCACTGTGCTAGTACTTGCTCCTCATTAGGTAAATGCGGTTCCGCCATGTCCCCGATCACTGCGAAATAGGAAATACCCGCAAATGTGAATGCTATAAGATGCTTGGTATGGCGTGGATTGAGGTAGTCCCAGATGAAGAATGGTCCGATGATGCCGCGCTCGAGAGCCTTTACGGCCGAGTTGTTGATAAGAACCATGGTCGGGTCGATTACATCATGTCGATCCATTCTCTTAACCCAAGAGCATTGGCAGCCCATAATGGCCTCTACGGGTCAGCTATGGCGGGCACCGCGAACTTACGAAAAGTTGAGCGAGAGTTAATTGCTCTGGTCGTGAGTCTCGAAAACGAATGTCATTACTGAATTGGTCATCACCGGCGTGGTCTGCGCCAACTACTCAAAGACGATTCCCTAGTTGTGGCCATAGAACAGGACTGGCGGTCTGCTCCACTCAACGAAAAAAGAAAAGCAATGCTGATTTACGCTACAAAGCTCACTCATACACCTTCAAAAATGACCTCCAATGATGTTGAGCAGTTACGTGCGGTGGGATTCAGCGACCGAGACATCCTGGACATAGCCGAAGTCACTGCCTACTACGCCTACGCCAATCGGATAGCCGACGGGCTAGGAGTCGAGCTGGAGCCCTGGTTTAACGATTAGTCTGCTTTTATGATTTGGAGAAAAAATGGAGCTTAGAGCTATAGGCATAACAATGGACTGCCAAGACCCGGAGCGGCTTGCTGATTTTTGGCAAGAGGCGATTGGGTTCCGAAGTCGCGAAGGGCATGAACCGTATATCACGCTTTCAGATTCCGAGGTTGGAAAGCCGCTGAACCATTTAACATTACAAAAAGTTCCCGAAGGTAAATTAGCTAAACACAGGGTTCATCTCGATTTGTTTGTTCGAGATCCAAATACTGAAGTTGAGCGTTTAGTAAAATTGGGAGCACGTGTGCTTACTTCGGGTGGCTCAGTGCCAGGACATCTTGGATTTGTAGCGATAGTGATGTGCGATCCTGAAGATGGAGAATTTTGCGTGGTGGGACGTCCGGCTAAGTCAGAGATTTAAAGGTCAAGTAAAGTGAGGAGCAATTTCTTCAGCGAATCTTGAGATAGCTTCCAGTCGACCTTCGGTTCCTCTACCCAGAACAAAAAAGGCCGCATGTTCAAGACCCGCCTCGAGGTATTGACCTACTTGGTCAATGACTTCTTCGTTGCTTCCTCCTATTTCTCCTTGCTCAAGATTCCCGCCGCTGAAGTTCAATCGGAAGAGGCTAGTTAGTTCTAGCTCACTAACATCTCGATCGATTTTATTGCACTCACTTTTTACTGACGCCCATTGTTCAGCGAGCAGAGACGGGCTACCGAATGCTGCGTGGAAAGCATCCCCATAGCGGGCTGTCCGTTTAAAAGCTCCATTTGAATGACCGCCTACCCAGACCGGAATATGGTTATTAACTGGTTTTGGGGAGAAACCTATATTTTCGAAGCTATTCCACCTGCCGCTATAGCTTGATAAACCATCAGCAAAAAGTGATTGAAAGATATCTAAAGTTTCATTAGCTCTTTCGCCGCGCTGATCCCATGGCATACCAATGGCGTCGAATTCCTCTTTCATCCAGCCGACTCCAACTCCCATGATGGAACGACCTTGAGAAAGGTGATCAAGGGTGGCCCAACTTTTTGCTTGTTGAACTGCGCCGCGATAACCGAGGATTAAGACAGTGGTGCCGAGAAGAACCCGATCGGTAATGCCGGCAACAAACTGAAGAGTCCCTATGCAATCAAGCCAAGCGCTTCCTGCTGCGGGGAAGCCGCTGTTGTCATCTGCGTACGGATACTTCGAGTGCAACGTTGCAGGATCAGGCCAAGCAATGTGATCGCTAGACCACACGGAACTATAACCGAGAGATTCGGCGGCGATGGCGGTCTCAATGATTGCTTCTCTGCTTGGATCGCGACCAGCATCTGGAAGGTGTATTCCAAATTTCATTTTCTTCCCCCAAGGAAGGTATTAGGTGATGCAGACTTTATGCCTAATGGAAGCTATCTGATGCACATAATGCTAAATCTCTCTAATCTTGGGAGATGGAAAAAGAAGATTTTTTTAGCGACGCTAGAAATGATTTACCCGGCCCTCTCGCTGGTGTTCGGATAGTAGACGCAACTACTGCTTGGGCAGGACCGATGGCTAGTTGTTTACTCGCTGACTATGGCGCTGATGTCATCCGAGTCGTTCCGCCTGGAGATACGGGCATCATGTGGCCACCGATGCTTCCTGGCACTGAACGGTCTTTTGCTGAAGACACAGTTAATCGCAATAAAAGAAGCATTGGGATAGATCTAAGACGCTCGCCTGGAGTTGAAATGTTTCTCCAACTTGTGGCTACAGCAGACATGGTTGTTGAAAATTTTAAACCTGGGACTCTCGATAATTGGGGAGTCGGTTATCGACAGTGCAAAAAAGTGAAACCGGATATCGTTTACCTATCTATAAGTGGATATGGACAATTTGGTCCTGAGAGCGCCCGTCCAGGGTATGACCCAGGTGCGCTGGCATACAGCGGTTGGATGGCTCTCAATGGCGAAGTCAATGGGCCTCCAGTGAAAGCTCCTACCTTTCTCGCTGACGATTTGTCAGGTTTACACGCAGCGGTTGCAGGATTATCTGCCCTTCACCACCGAGATGCGACTGGAGAAGGTCAGCATGTTGATGTCGCATTGTTGGATTCAATTCTTTATCAATCCAATGGCTATTTGACTCTAGGTGCTTTGGATGGGCCATTAGATAGATGGGGTAGTCAAGTACGAGTTTGCGCGCCGACTAATTGCTATGAGTGTCTTGATGGCCATGTTTATTTGGCCTTGATACTAGATTCTCATTGGGTTCGTCTTTGTGAGGTAATTGGTCAACCTGAGCTAGGAAAAGATCCCCGAGTTTCAACGAATAATGGGCGTCTAGAGAATAGAGAAGAAGTAGATGGAGTGGTTGCTCAATGGTGCTTAACAAGATCTAAAGAAGAGGTCATTTCACTAGTTGACGAGGCGGGAATAGTGGTGGCACCGGTCAATACGTTTGCTGAAGCCGCTCGTGATCCGCATATTTTAGATCGAGATATGTTGCAGAATACAGTTCTTCCAACTGGCGAATCAGTCCCTTTGACTGGCCCAGCAGCGAAATTCTCAAGAACGCCAGCGCGAGTTCGACACTGTGCTCCAATACCGGCAGCTGATACAGATCTAATTTTAACGGAAATTGGTGTCAGCCGAATGCAACTCGATCAGCTTCGAGAAGCGGGAATAGTTGGATAGCTATCGGTAATCGCACACAATTGTCCCATCGGAGTGAGATCATGTTCCTATGGATATTGCGTTAGTGATAGTGGTTTTGCTTTTAGCCGCAACTGTAGTGACTCTTGTTCTACGTCTGAGTAGATATTCTGTCTCAGGCCCAGTTCCGGACATAAAAGTGGATACAACTAGTCTAGTCACTGCAGTGAAAGAGGCTGTTGATGCTCAAGTCCAGAGTTCAGCGCGCGGGGCACTTGAACACAACGCAAAACAAGCAGACGCATTACTTGGACAACGCGGAGAAACTCTAAAAGAAGAAACCAAAAATCTGTTACGTCCTATTAGCGAACAGATGAACCTGTTAAAAGAATCAGTAGGGCAGCTTCAATCCTCATACGAAAAAGAACAAGGAACTGTTAGCCAGCTGAGAGAATCTTTAGTAGAGCAGATCAGCGGCTTACAAGGTGTAACTACGGCATTGGCTGGCGCTCTGAAGTCACCTTCAGCGCGTGGTGCTTGGGGGGAGAACCAGCTAAAAAACATCATCGAGTTATCAGGGATGGATCAACACTGTGATTTCAATCTCCAACATACAGCTCGTGGCGACCAGGGAATTCAACGCCCGGATTTAACAGTCCGACTTCCCGGTGACGCATATTTAGTAGTGGATTCTAAGGTCCCACTAGCAGCTTACCTTCGAATGCAAGAAGCCTCTGACGCAGAAGGTCGCGATGCAGCCTTAGATGAGCATGTGCGCGCCGTCAAGTCACATGTTAAGTCATTAGCGGACAAAAAATATTGGGACTTGTTTCCTAATGCTCCTGATTTTGTAGTGATGTTTGTACCGGGGGAGTCTTTTCTAGCTGATGCAGCTCGTCATGATGCAGGGCTAGTCGAGGAATCGATGCGTATGAGAGTTTTACTTGCTTCGCCGACGGCTTTAATGGCGTTATTGTTAGCTGCGGCGAGAGGTTGGCAGACCAATCAACTCGCTGAGAACGCTCGTGCAGTTGAACAAGAAGGCCGAGAACTTCATCAGCGAGTTGGGAAAGTGCTGAGTGCAATGTCGAAGACAGGACGATCTCTCGAATCAGCGACCAAGGCTTATAACGAGATGGTAGGGAGCGTTGAAAGTAGAGTTATGCCGAGCATGCGAAGGTTGGCAGAGTTTGGAATCAGTTCCGAAGCTCTTCCTGATATTCCTGCGATCGATAGTAGTCCTCGACAAATGTCGTCGCTGGAGCTAACCAGCGACGATTCTGAGAACACCTAGGCCTCAGCTAAGACTGTTAGCCGCCTCAACAAACGGCTCGATGCGGGTTAAATTACTATCGAGATGTTTGAGACCTTGTCTGAGAAAAGGAATTAAAAGTTGAGTCACGCCAGCCTCTTTATACGCTTCAACTAAAGCTGGATCGATGGTGTCATCGATGGCACCAATATGGATTTCGAGTTCCGATACATCTCTGTTTTCTTCTGCCATGAACTGCGCAAGTCTATCGATGAGGCTTTTACTTTCTGAAGGTGAAAGGTTGATTCCATACCACCCTGATCCGTACCTTGCGGTGCGTCTGAGGGCAGCATCGGAGTGTCCACCCACTGTTATCGGCACCATGGGTTTTTGCACAGGTTTTGGATACACCCTGCATGGAGCCAACTGGTACATGTCACCATTGAAAGAGCTCACTTCATCAGTCCAACATGAAGTGATTACTTGGAGATATTCATCGCAACGTTTACCTCGGTTAGCCCATGGCGCACCGAGCGCCTCAAACTCTTCCCAACTCCATCCGACGCCAACCCCGAAATCAAGGCGACCACCGCTTAAAAAATCTAGAGTTCCGTACTCTTTGGCTACATAAACTGGATTATTTTGCGGGAGTATACAAATACCGGTGCCAAGCCTAAGAGTCTTTGTGCAGGCAGCCAGAAAACCTATGCTGCTGACCATATCCATCAATCCGCTTCCCTCAGGGAATCGGAAGACACCGTCGCTGCTACCCGGGTATTTTGAGTCGTATTGGTCGAAAGTAACTACATGTTCCCCTAACCAGAATGAGTTAACCCCCATGGCTTCCGCGCCTTGAGCAAACTCACGCAAAAATTCGGGAGTTGCTGCGGGTGAACGAAGCGGTGTGAACAATCCTATTTTCATAGAACTCAGTTGCTTTCGGCCGGGGCGCTGTTTCCTTTGACAGGATTCTCCTGACTAGTTTCCCAAGTTAAGGGAATAGAACGTGGTCCTCTTACTGGGCCGCCTGCCCATGTGACTTTATTAGAGTCAGTCAATTCAAATTCGGGAACTCTCTTGAGCCATTCTTCTAAAGCGACCTTGATCTCCATGCGTGCGAGGTTAGATCCGAGGCAACGATGGATACCTAATCCAAAAGCTGAATGCCTATTGACTTCTCGACTGATCTGGAATTCTTCGGCATCAGCTAAAAATTCTGGATCTCGGTTAGCTGAAGCGAAAGGAAGCATGACTCGTTGCCCTGGGCACAGTGTTGTTCCTGAAATTTCAACCTCGTTTGTAACTACCCTGGCCATGGACACGGGAGAATAGAAGCGCAAAAACTCTTCGACTGCGTTATCCATGGCTTCTGGGTCGTTAACTAACCGACGTCGGTCTTCAGTGTTTTGGCTTAGGTGAAGAATAGACGAACCGATCGTTCCCCACGTCGTGTCTATCCCGGCGAGAAGTAGTAGAAAGAGTCCTCCGCTTATCTGCCTATCATCGAGAGGCTTCCCGTTCATGTCTGCTTCAAGTAGGTAAGTTAAAATATCATCACGAGGATCATTTCTTCGTGATTCAATAAAAGTTCCGAAATATTCAAAAACTTCGTAAGTTGCTTTTGTGGCTAATTTAACATCTGTTGGCCCGGCTTCGAGAAGCTCGTAAACCCATCTTCTAAACATGTCCCCGTCTTCTTCAGGTATCCCAATCATTCTTGCGATTACTTTTACAGGAATATGCTTGGCATAACTTTCACTCGCATCGCAAGAACCATTTTCAGCGAACTCATCCAGCAACTCATTACAAATATCTCGTGTTATCGGGAGCCATTTTTCAATGGCTTTTGCGGAGAATGCCGGGAGTAACACACGCCTATGATCTTGATGGTCGGGTGGGTCAGAAGTTATGGGAGGTGAGCTAAATGAACCAATGTCTTCCACTCGAACGTCAGTGATAATTACTGATTTAGATGAAAAATTTTCAGTATCGTGGGCTATGGCAGAGATGTCTTCATGCTTAGTAGGTAAATACACCCCGTTGAAACGGTCAGTGTGTGCGATTGGACAGCCACTCTCGCGGATATCTTTCCAAATGGGGTACGGATCAGTCAGATACTCCGGATGATAAGGATCGAAATCATTTGCCCAATCAGTTACGTCAGGACGGTTGGGTGTATTCATTTTGGCTCCCTTATAACTTCGCCGTTTAATCCCATCGGCAACGTCTCATTAAAACGATAGTCGATTGACATACAAAGTGCCGTAACTATTGAATAAGTCGGCTAAATGGTTTGCCAGATGATGACTAGGTGATTAATAGTTGTAGCGGGGGCGTCTCAATTCGTTTAAGACGCGATGAAGAGGGGAATAAGAACTTGAGTTCTGCAGATTTATCAAATGGTCCATTAACCGGACTAAAGGTTCTAGACATGACAGTTGCGGTCCAAGGGCCACACGTTGGGGCATTTCTCAGTGACATGGGCGCAGAAGTGATAAAAGTTGAACCTCCTGGTGGGGAGCTAAACCGTTATGCGCGCGGTCCAGGTTTTGGCTTTGGCATGGATGTAATGGGTAGCCAGCAGGTAGCTATGAATCGAGGTAAAAAATCAATAGCGCTGGATGCTCACAGCGAGCTAGGTCAGCGGGTTCTAGAGGAGCTGATAAAGGACTCTGACATTTTTGTAACAAATTATCGCTCAGAAGCTCTGGAAAGAATGAGTTTAAGTTACGAACATTTACGAAAGTTAAATGATCGTCTGATTTACGGCAGAGTGTCTGGATTCGGTCCGAAGGGACACGATGCCAACAAAGCGATGTTGGATGGAGCGGCGCAAGCTCGTGGAGGTTTGGCTGCAGTATCGGGTTCTGCCGATGGCCCTCCTATGCCACCCGGAGCGGCGATAGCTGATCATTCCGGTGCGATGCAATTGACTTTAGGCATTATGACTGCACTATTCGCTCGTGAACACACTGGCCGGGGGCAAGAAGTAAATACGTCAGCGTTGGGCACAATGATGTGGTTGCAGTCTTGGGAGCTAACTCATACAGCAATGACCGGCATCACTTTGGGACGTGATGGGCAGCATAACCCAAGTATCGCCAGCCCTTACGGTGTTTACCAGGCCTCGGATGGGGGTTCTTTTTTGTTGGCTGTGGCTATGTCGGATGAGTCATGGGATGAGTTCCTCGTGTTTGGCGGAAAGCCGGAGTTGGCGTTAGACAGCAGGTGGAACACAGGAGCTAAACGAATAGGAATTCTCGGGGATGGAGATGGTGTTGTTGAAATTCGAGCTGCGTTGCGCGAAGCGTTCAAGACACGCACCACCGAAGAATGGGATATTTTCTTTAAACAACAACCAGAAATCATCTATGAGCGAGTTCAGAATTACAAGGAACTATTAGTAGATTCCCAAGCCGAAGCTAATGGTTATATTGCCGAGGTAGACGTGCCGAATTATGGGAAAACCAAAGTGGTTACTAACGTGGTGCAACTGAGTGACACGCCAGGATTGGGAGCGACACTTCCCCCACCTGAACTTGGCGAACACACATCGGAGATAATGGCTTCTTTGGGTTTTTCGCCAGAAGAGGTCGCTGAAGTACTTTCTCCGATAGAAGCCGCTGCAGCTGAAATAATTGGTTTAGTGACTTCTTGAAGAAGCCCCCCAAGAGAGCGGCTACTATGTGGGATACATAATGCTGGGGGCGTAAATGGCGTACGACATAGTTATAAGAAACGGAACTGTCATCGACGGGACTGGTGCAAAAAGTCGATCAGCCGACATTGGAATCGTAGATGATCGAATCGTTGAGGTTGGTGACTGCAGCGCCGAAGCCGAGCGCGTAATCGATGCGTCGGGTCGGATTGTTACACCGGGATTCGTTGATATTCACACTCACCTCGATGCGCAGCTGGCATGGGACCCAATCGGAACGGTGTCTTGCTGGCATGGCGTCACCTCAGCTGTAATGGGAAACTGCGGAGTTACCTTTGCTCCGTGCAAACCAGAAGATCGCAGCTTCTTAGCTGAAGTAATGGAGTCAGTTGAAGATATACCTGCTAAAGCAATTTTGGAGGGTCTGCCCTGGGACTGGCAAACCTTTGGTGAATATCTGGACTCATACGAGCGCATGCCAAAGGGCTTGAATGTCGGTGGAATGGTTGGGCATTGTTCGGTTCGGCTAATGGCCATGGGCGATCGTGCTATCGACGAGCACCATGCAAATGCTGAAGACATTGCCCACATGTGCGATTTAGTTGAAGAGAGCATGGAAGGTGGGGCATTAGGATTTTCTACATCGAGAACCTACTTACACCAGACGCCTGACGGAAGAGAAGTACCTGGCACTTGGGCTCACCCTGAGGAGTTGCTTGCTATCGGTGAAGTAATGGGTCGCTTAGGCAAAGGAATCTTTGAAGCAGCAGTAGATAACGATCGACAGCTGCATGGAATGGTCGGTGTCGCAGATCGTTCGGTTATCGATCGCGAAGTTGAGTGGATGAAAGAACTATCTCTGAGAACAGGTCGACCAGTCACTTTTGGTTTTGTACAAAACAGGTCTGACCCAGGTGCCTGGGAGTATTGGCTGGAGCTAGTCGAACGTGCGAATGAAGATGGTGCATTGATATACCCACAAACAACTAGCCGAGGGATTGGAGTGTTGTTCGGTGTAGCTAACAGAACGCCATTTGATAATTGTTCTCGAGACTGGAGAACTTTACGAGGTCTGTCTTGGCAGGAAAAAATTAAAAAACTTGGAGATAATTCCTTTAAGAATCAACTTGTATTGGATGCCACGAAGACACCTTCCAAACTTGATCTGGCAGGAATTTATAGGTTGGATACTAACCGAGTGGAATATGAGGCTGACCCATCAGAGTCGTTGCTTGCCCATGCTGAAGCTAGAGGCGTATCGCCCGCCGAAGCCTTTATAGATATGGCCTTGGAAACTGAAGGCCGCGGTCTTTGGAACTATCCATTTTTAAATTTTGATTTTGATGCGATTGAGTCAAAATTAAAGCATCCTGACGTAGTTCTTGGCATTGGCGACGCAGGCGCACACGTTGGCCAAATACAAGATGCCAGTCAGTCAACCTATTTTTTGACAAGGTGGACTCGAGATAGCAAAACTTGGGAAGTCGAAGAGGCCGTAAAAATGTTGACCTCTGAAGGGGCGGATCTTTTCGGCTTCAAAGATCGCGGAAGAATACGTGAGGGTTCCTATGCGGATGTAAACATTATTGACTTCGAAAATCTTGCTATGCATGCACCTGAGTTTGTTTATGACTTTCCTAATGGCGCCGGTCGCTATATCCAAAAAGCTTCTGGGTATGACCTGACCCTGGTTAATGGGCAAATTTTCATGAAAGATGGTGAACACCAAGGGCCGCTTGCTGGAAGAGTCATCCGTAGCTGAGCTATTTGTCGTAAATGTTCTGGCTAAAGATTTGACGGTAGAAGATAGTCCTGAGCATTAGAGCAATATTTTTGTGTTGACAGTACTGTCATTTTATGTCAAAAATATTTACGCAAATAGTCGCTCGGCCTGATTCCAGTAGGACAGCTCGGCGCATAGAGGAAGAAGGATTTGACGGGATCTCATTTGTCGATTCACAGAATCTCTCTGGAGACGTTTATGTAGCAATGGCTACAGCGGCGGTCGCTACTGAGACTCTCGAGCTTTCGACAGGAGTTACAAACCCTGTGACTCGCCACCCAGCAGTAACTGCAAGCGCAATCGGAAGCGTGCAGCGCGTCGCGGGTGGCCGAGTTCAGTTAGGAATTGGACGTGGGGATTCTGCCCTGGCTCATATTGGTCGAGGTCCGGCTAGCGTTGTTGATTTCGAGCGATATCTAATAGCAGTTCAAAAGTATTTAAAGGGCGAAGAGGTCTTATTCGAAGATCTAACATTCGGGGAAACAGTATCGCGGGGAGTTGATGAGCTTGGATTGGCAGCATCAGCGATGGCAAGTCAAATCAACTGGCTTCCTGGAAGGCTAGAAAAAGTTGCTGTGGAGGTCGCCGCCACCGGTCCGAAAGTAATTTCAGCAGCAGCTCGCCACAGCGACCGAATTATGTTTGCTTTGGGAGCTGATCATGACCGGATTAAATGGGGAATAGAAATTGCGCGCAAAGCCAGAAAAGACGCAGGGTCAGATCCCGACGAGATTAAATACGGAGCCTATATAAATATCATTTGCCATCCGAATATAGAAAAGGCACGCGAGCTTGTGCGGGGCGGTTTGTCTACGTTCGCTCGATTCTCCGTTATGCACGGAGAAGTTGTAGGCCCTATTTCTTCAGAGGACCGAAAGGTAATGAATGAATTACATGAGAGGTACGATATGACGAGCCATACTCGGGCCGACTCAGACCAGGCATCTCTGCTATCTAATGATTTTGTAGATAACTACTCAATCGTAGGCGCACCCGACCGTTGCATCGAGCGCCTCCAAAAACTTAGTGAGCTCGGTCTGGACAAACTTATTTTTGTGGGCGCAACCTTAGGTTCCGATCAAAATGCAGCAGCTGAATCTGATGCGTTGATAGCTAGAGAGGTTGTCGCAAATTTATAACCAATAGCAAAGATGTAGCTACTTAAATAACGCTTGCGAGTAAGTATGAGATGCGTGATCCCATGTTAAAACAGCGTGACTTCGTGCCGCATGAACGTCACGCCATATTCGCTGCATTGGCTCGGCGCTAGAAAGAGCGCTTCCACCACTTGCTTCAAAAAGTCGGTCAACTGAGTTAGCCAAAAGTCGAACCGCAAACCCACAATCTCTAATGATTACAGCATTATCTAACGGATCAACCTCATCAGCTGCGCCTAACAGATCTAGCTGCTTTGCGGCATGATAGAGCATCAACTCTGCTGCCTGAATTTCCGCCGATGATTCAGCAATCCTATTAAGCGCAAGTGGATCATTGAGTTGGGTGGTTTTTAATGCGAGGAGGACGTGGTTATCCATACGCTCTCGAAACCGTCCTATTGCAGCTTTGGCTGCACCAATTAACGGTGCAGCCAGAACAAGTATCGCTGTAGTTCGCCAAGGTGTCATATATAGCGGATGATCATAAAGTTTCTGTCCAGGAGATTCCCGGTTCATGGACTCAGACACGCGGAGAACTCTGTGGGCCGGCACGAGGACCTCACCGGCGATAACCAACTCCTTGGAGCCTGTTCCTCTAAGGCCGCTTACTTCCCATGACTCATGGTCTATAGAAATAGAGTCCTTTGGCAACATGCAGATAACAGGCGAAGGTGTCTTATCTCCCACAAGTCCACCAACTCCGAGCCACGAAGCATGATCGCATCCAGACCCAAAACTAAATCTTCCTGAGACTAAGACGTCTTGGCCCACTGCCTTGAATTTTGTTTTTGGAACTATTGACGCGCTGATCAAGTTTCTTGGATCTTCCCAAAAATCATGTTGTCCTTCTGCAGGGAAATGAGAGGCCATCCAGTTATGTGCGCTCCATACAGCCAAGCACCATGCAGTCGACATGCAGTACTCTCCAGCGACAGCAACAGCACGCATGTGGTCTTCGATAGACGATTGGGCACCTCCGAAGTTAAAAGGCTGCGTGAGTCGATGAGCCCCGATGCTTCTAATTTCTTCAGCATTTGCTGAGTCAATGCTCCCACGCGATTCGGCATCAAGAGATCTCTCTTTCCAAGCGGGACCTGCTAACCGAATTTCTTTAATTATTTGATCTAGAACCACACCCTAAACATAGGTTAAGTGAAGCCAAATTTCGAGTCAGGATGAGTGTTAGGAGCGCAAACTAGCTTAACGAAGTAGAATTTGAAGCTGATCAGATAAGAAGTTCTAGTCATAGAAAATAGTAGAGGGGACGAAATGGGACGATTAACAGGCAAAGTTGCAATAATCACAGGGGGAGCTCGAGGTCAAGGAGCAGCAGAGGCTGAACTCTTTCGCGATGAAGGAGCAACAGTCATAATTACCGATGTTTTAGATGAAGATGGTGGGAAAACCGCAGCCCAGCTGGATATTGAGTTTTTGCATCATGATGTTTCATCGGTAGATGAGTGGGAAGCTGTAGTAGCTGACGTTATTGCCCATCATGGACGTATCGATATTCTTGTCAATAACGCTGGTATTTTGCGTGGGGCAAGACTCGTCAATACCAGTGATGAGATATGGAATGAAACTGTTGCGATAAACCAAACTGGCGTTTTCTTAGGAATGCGAACTGTTGCACCTCAGATGATTTCTCAAGAGTCTGGTTCAATCGTTAACGTAAGTTCAGTTGCTGGTTTAGAAGCAACGTTCGCATCTATGGCCTATGGAGCAACTAAGTGGGCTGTTCGCGGAATGACGAAAATCGCTGCTCTGGAGCTTGGAAGAAATAATATTAGGGTTAATTCGATTCATCCCGGTTTAATCAATACGGAAATGACTTCTGAGTTTGACAAAGAAAAAATGGTCAGGGGCATACCATTAGGGCGTCAGGCAGAACCATCTGAAGTCGCTGCGGTTGCTCTTTTCCTAGCATCTGAAGAAGCTAGCTATTGCACGGGACAAGAATTTACCGTTGATGGCGGTATGCATCGTTAGTGAGGTCGCCAAATACTTTCAAAGCGCTTCAGGTTAAGCACTTCCCATTGTTGCTTGTAGCCGGGTGGACTTGGGGCCTATCAAGATGGGGTGTCTCTTTTATCGGACCTTTCATCGCTCATGAAATGACTGGTTCCGCTCGGATGGTTCAGCTAACTGGTGTCGCCTTATGGGCACCCATGCTGTTTGGAGGCATCATCGGTGGTTGGATCTCAGACCGATTTGACCGACGACGGACAATGATTTGCCAGTTCCTAGTGACAATTCCTGCGTTGGTGGTTCTCAGTGCTACTGAGTTTTTGGGGATTCTGGATGTTTGGATGATTTATCCCGTTCTCTTTTTGGCTGGCGCTGGAATGGTGTTTGACATGACGGGCCGAAGAGCAATTGTCTACGACTTGGTTGGTGAATCAAATATTGATAACGCGATGGCTCTGGAATCAACTGCAACCTCTACAGCGCTTGCCCTAGGAGCGCTTGCAGGAGGGTCATTAATCCAAGCAGCAGGGGTTGGATGGGCGCTTGCAGTAATGGCTGGCTTGCAAGTAATAGCAGTGATTACTTTCAGCATGGTTCCCAGAATTGAACGGCTTCAAAAAGCCACTGCGGGAGGTCTAACTGCGATAGCAGATGGGGTGAGAATGTTGCGAACCGAGCGTGGGCTAATCAGCATTCTTGGGGTCACAGCATGCGTAAATTTCTTTTTTTTCGCTTCCACACCGCTAATCCAAATTGTTGGACGGAAATTTGAAGTGGGTCCTGCTTTGCTAGGGGTACTTGCCTCCATGCTCGGCATGGGGATGTTCATAGGTTCAATGACGGTTGCGAAACGCCAGCCGAAGCGGAGAGGGCGTACGTATATCGTTGGCTCATTTGCAGCATTCTTTTTTATGAGTGGTTTTGCGTCAGCTCCCTGGTTTCTACTCGCTGGCATGATGCTGTTAGTTGCCGCCATTGGTATGGGGCTATTCGGATCAACACAAGCGGTTTTAGTCATGGACTCAGTTTCTCCTGACAAGAGAGGGAGAGCATTAGGTCTCCTGACTACGGCTATAGGTGTGTTGCCAATCGGGATGCTTCTCTTAGGTGAGCTTGCAGAGATCCTCGGACCCTCTGCAGCAATCGTAATTTCGGTGGCTACTGGGGCATTTCTGATGTCCATATTCCTGCGATTTCGCCCCGAGAGCTACCATGTTCTTGTTAGGCAGGTCCCTGCGGAAAAGACATTTGTTGATTCGGCGTATCCTGGATCAGTGTTTACTGTGGAACCATTTCTAAATAGCTAGTCCAACTGTGTTTAACCAAGACCGAAGATCAAAAAGAGATTCGCCATTTATTTCGTGTTGCATCCGATATTCGAAATACTGGGGCTCAAGGCCCGATTCAATGAGAGAATCACGAATGCTTCGACCTTTATCGATGTTAACCATTGGGTCGTCAACACCATGTTGAACCAAAATAGACATCGGTGGCCCGCTTAGTTGATAGTGAAAGTTAGGAACTGTTTGGAGCATCCCCGACAGACAAGCCAATCCGGCGGGACGAACTACCTTGCTAGCTCTAAAACATGATGCCAATGCCATAGCACAACCTTGAGAAAAACCTAATAACACACTTTCGGAATAGTCAAAAGATCCCCATTCGCAGATCTCGTTAATCGTTTCATCAATGGCATCGACTGATGAAATAAAAGTTTCAGCTGCGATGGCGCCTGCAGCATCTCGCTCATACCAAGCAGCCCCAAATGGAACGAGGTCTATCGGAGCTCGAAGACAAACAGAAAAAAATAAGCCATCTGGATCAATATGTGAAACGATTGGCGCTAGATCATTTTCGTCGGCTCCATAACCATGAAGTAAAATAAGCAGACGCGACCCCGGACCTGAAGATCCAATTGTGTTCACGGTGAGTTGGGCATCTCTGTTGGCCATTGGGGCTCCGTTATCGCTAAGCAAATAAAAGTTGTCGCGATCTAACAGTAAATCACATACTGTGGGATCTTGTGATCGTAGGAATCGATATCGGCGGAACTAAGGCTTTGGCAGTATTAGTTGACCCTGCCTCCAACTTAGTTGAAGCTAGCGTTGTTGCTCCGAGTTCAGGCAGTGCCTTTGAGCTGGTTGAATCGATAGTTGACTTAATTACATATCTTGATGATCAAACCACTGCTCCAATTGATGCGGTCGGGTTGGCAGTAGCGGGTCTGGTAACACCAGAGGGTTCTGTTCGACATTCGCCACACCTTCCATCTTTGCTAGAGTTTCCTTTGGGAGAACGATTATCCAACGCCATTGGTCTGCCGGTCGTCGTCGCAAACGATGCGACTGCCGGCACTATTGCGGAAGCTGAAATCGGAGCGGGTAAGGGCTGCAAGAATTTTGTCTTTGTGGCCCTTGGAACCGGAATAGGAACTGGTTTAGTTGTTGATGGCCACCTACTTAAGGGATCAAATGGCTTTGCTGGCGAGTCGGGCCATATGACCATAAATTACGATGGTGATCTCCACGTAACTGACCGACGAGGGCCATGGGAGATGTACGGCTCGGGTAGAGCTCTTACACACATGGTCCGGCAAGCCATTTCTGCGAGGACCTTGAGTCTCGATGACCTAAATGTTGGTCACATTGATGACATTGTTGGTAGCCATTTAGTTTCGGCTATGACATCCGGTAACAAACAAGCAGAAGAAATATTCAGTCAGTTTTGTAAAGATGTAGCTATTGGAATGTCCAATTTAGTGATGGTTGTGGATCCGAGTCTCATAGTAATAGGCGGAGGATTAGCAAACATTGGCAGTCCACTCATTGAAGGTGTTAGAGACTGGTTACTTAAAATAGTCGTAGGTGTAGAGCATCGAGACCCGGTGCGATTGGAGCTGAGCCCACTCGGCTCAGATGGTTGCGCGATAGGTGCTGCTTTACTTACGAAAAGTTTGGTAAATAAGCTCGGATAAGCTTGCCGATCGATGCGAGGGGCGCTTATTAAGCAGATGCGGCTTCTTGGACTCTAGAATAGAGCTTCACATGAGTTCTGATTCTGAAATGTTCGATAGCGGCCGGGCTTGGGCAGTTGCGGTCGGAGCGATGATCGCTGTCGGTATTTCATTTGGAGTCCTTTACACGTTTGGTGCCTTTGTTTCGTCAATGGCGACCGAATTCAACGCGGGGCTTGGTCTTACCTCTCTGATGTTTGGGATAACAATGTTCTTGTTTTTCGGAACAGGTGCGATATCTGGGCGTTGGTGTGATCGTTATGGCCCGCGGCCTCTTCTAGCGATTGGAGGCTCATTATTTGTTGGTGGTTTGTTAGCGGCCTCGTTTACCACAGCTATTTGGCAAAGCTATGTGGTCTATGGGCTTGGTTTGGGTTTTGGAGGTGGACTTTACTGTTCGCCCCTATTCTCAACAGTTGCTACATTTTTTGTCAAGTACAGAGCCTTGGCTCAAGGCGTTGCAGCAACTGGTTCCGGAATTGGCACTTTGCTATTGGTTCCATTTGCTAAATCGTTAATTGAGACCGAAGGGTGGCGAGGAGCTTTTCGTGTTCTCGCTGTCATATCAGCAGTGTGTTTAGTCGTAGCCACATTTTTAGTGAGACGATCTCCAGTACAAACTCAGGCGAATTCCAAAAACCATGTAGGTCTAGTGGTTAAAACATCTGAGTTTAAAATTTTATGTGGCGCCAGCGCGTTGATGTCAACAGCCCTTATGGCGGCTTTCGCCTTCGTTATTCGTTTTGCTGAAGAAGATGGTATTAGCTCCAACCGAGCTGCTCTTTTAATCAGCGCAATTGGAGGTTCTAGCATTCTTGGACGTTTGTTACTGACAAGCATTGCGGGACGCCTCGGAGCTGTTCGCCTTTTACAACTGTCATTTGCTGCTCAGCCGGTCGCATATTTGGTTTGGATGTTCGCTAATGGAAAATACTGGCTATTAATGATTTTTGCCTTGTTGCTTGGTGTGACCTATGGGGGGTACGTAGCTCTAATGGGAGCGGTGGCGGCTCACTATTTTGGAATGATCGGCATTGGTTCGGTTATGGGGTACATCTTCCTTTTCAGCGGAGTTGGTAGTCTTATCGGACCTCCGCTCGCAGGTTTCCTGACCGATATAGCATCTACACGCTTTGTCCCCCTTGGTGTTGTTTTCTTCATGTCGCTGATGGGTGCATTAATTCTTGCTAGAGGGTCTCGTGATCCAGTTAATTTTGAAGCTGACGAGCCAATAATCAACGTTGTTACTCCTCCTGAGAGACAACCAATTGTTTTCACTCTTGAACCCGTATGAGAATCGGCAGCCGAGGTAGCTGCAAAAGAAGTAATATCGGAGTGAGATCGCATAGGGGCTAGTTTGCGATCGAAAGGGGCTTAGCTATATGACGGCTGTAAGCGAAATTTTTCCTGGAATTAGTATTATTGACTCTGACACTCATTGGTCGGAGCCGCCAGATCTCTGGACGAGTCTGGCTCCAGCTAAGTACAAAGATTTAGTACCTCAGATGAAAGAACATAACGGTCGCCGGAAGTGGGTAGTGAATGGCGACATTCCCATAGCAGGGAGCTCTGCTGTTAGCGCAATCTTGCCTGATGGCGAGAAGATGTTGGGCTTAAACTTTCTAAAAGCTGATATAGAAATGGTTCATGCTGCATCGTATGACTGTGACGCTCGACTTGAGCTAATGGACCAGATGGGTATCAGCCATGGCATTGTTTATCCAAATGTTGGGGGATTTGGGAATCAAAATTTTTTGAAAATTGAGGATCGCTCATTAAGAATTGCATGTGTCGAAATTTATAACGATTGGATGAGTGATCTTCAGAGCCGTTCCGGAGAGCGAATCTTGCCAATGGCTCTTGTTCCGTGGTGGGATATCGATGCCTGCATAGTCGAAGTAGAGCGGATGCACAAAAATGGAGCGCGGGGCATAGTTATGTGTTCCAATCCGCATGATTCGGGCATGCCTAACTTTGCGCAACCAGAATGGCGACCGTTTTGGGAAACGTGTGAAGGCCTCGAGATGCCAATTAATTTTCATATTGGTGCTTCTGAGGGCGATATCGATTGGTCAGGGAAAGTTCCATACGAGACTTGGCCTGGCGATGTAAAGATTTCTCTTGGTGGTGCAGCGATCTTCTTGGGACAACTCAGATGGATGGTTAACCTCCTCGTTAGTGACGTCCCTGAGCTATACCCGAACCTAAAGTTTGTGTCTGTCGAAAGCGGAGTTGGTTGGATACCGTTTTTACTGGATGCTCTTGATTATCAGTGCGGAGAAACAGCTCCTCAGCACCTCGCCCACTTGTCTCTAAAACCTTCAGACTATTTCCGGCGCCAATTTTATGGATGCTTTTGGTTTGAGTCGCGAACCCTCGGTCCGGCAATTGAGCACCTCGGTCCTGACCGAATAATGTTTGAGACAGATATTCCTCACCCGACATGTTTATACCCTCATAGTGTTGAGCGAGTTAGGAACGCGATAAGCGAACTAGACCCAGTTGTTCAAAAAAAAATACTTCAAGATAATGCGGCCGACTTATACAAAATCAAGGTCTGAAAATTCTATGCCGAGGCGAGGAGATGTTCACGAAGAACCAGGAGTCGGAACCGTCGAGTCCTTCCCTCTCAAAGCAGAAGAATCAGAACTGATTTCCTTGATTGACGAAATTTTTTTATACTG
Organism: Acidimicrobiaceae bacterium; assembly: GCA_905182565.1. Lineage (GTDB taxonomy): Bacteria > Actinomycetota > Acidimicrobiia > Acidimicrobiales > Poriferisodalaceae > UBA9040. Next base: position 25,673 of record CAJJCB010000026.1, read on the forward strand.
GAAAGAGATAAGTTTTGGGCCCATTATTCAAGGTGCCGCTTATGAGATACGTGCACCTCAAAGACCAATCACCAGCGTTCTTGATGGTTACCTGACCTTAGATTTCGGCAAATGGCATATCCATCTGTGTGTAGGAGAGACAAAAGGAGAACCTGGATTTCCTACCGACCCTGCGGTAGCTGAGATTCGGCGCTGCAGCAAAGTGGAGTTGTATCGGCTAGTGAGAGAGGAAGGACCTGTCTCATGGGGATGTCGAATGTTCAATGGCCTAGGTGAGCAGATGCTGACTGTGTTGTTGCCCAATCCGTTCTTAGATGGCAAGAGCACAACGGACAAACCCGACTGGAGATGTTTAGATCTGTGGAATCATCTTCGTCTTAAATTTTTAGGTATACAACCGGATGACTTTGACCAAAAATCAGCTGGATTTATTCATGGCTGATACCCCCGAATTTTAGCTTCAATTTTTTGAGAGTAGGTTGTATTTCCATGAATGCACCATTGTCTGACATCGTTGTTCTTGACCTTACGAGGGCATTAGCAGGTCCGATCTGTTCTAGGTTGCTTAGTGATTTGGGTGCTCGTGTAATAAAAATTGAGCCTCCTGCCGGTGATTTGACTCGGTCACTAGTTCCTCGAGTTGATGGACAATCACCTTATTTTGTGCAGTACAACGCTGGGAAAGAGTGCGTCTCAATTGACTTGACTACTGAAGCTGGACGTGAGTTGTTCCTAGAGATGGTTACGCGAGCCGATATGGTTCTTGAAAATTATCGCCCGGAGGTAATGAGTCGCTTGGGTCTTACATATGAAGTACTAAGCGAAGTGAATCCCCGGGTTATTCTTGGATCAATTAGTGGTTGGGGTCATGGTAATTCTCGATCAAACCAAGGCGCCTTTGCATCAGCTATCCATGCAGAGGCTGGGCTAACTGAAATGGTGGCTCGACGTCGCGAGGAGCAGCCGCGGAATGATCCCATGTCGCATTCAGATACATGCACTGGTCTGCATGCACTTGGAGCGGTGTTGGCAGCACTGTATATGCGAGAGCGCACCGGGAAAGGTCAGGCTGTTGAGATTTCAATGGCTGAAAGCACCTTGATGGTCAATGATCTTGCAGCAACAGAAATGACCGGTGAGGATCCGATGGTTGGCTTTAAAGGCGGTCAGAATTGGTCCCCGGTGCTTCAACTCGGTAACGGGCGATACGTGAACGTGACTCTAGATGTAACTACTGCCGACGGCTTTAAGATATTGTGTCGGGCGGTAAAAATTAATGGGCTTAGCAGTGACGCTCGATTCTCTGCGATAGAAGACCGAGTTCGAAACAGAGATCAGCTAACTGCTATATTTGCTAAATACGCGACGCAGTTTAATTCAGCGGACGCACTTGAAGAAGATATTGGTGTAAGCGCCGTTCTGGCATCTGAAGTTAGATCAGTTCCTGAGTTAGCTGCAACAAAATGGGCTGAAGAGCGAGGCGCCTTTGTTGACGTGGATACCGGTAGAGGCAAAGTGGTAAAAGTTCCGCAATCACCATGGCGTTTTGGCGATGCTACTGCGGGCGTTAAACCAACGATCGCTTATAGAGGCGAAAACAACAGAATGACGCTGCAAGAGCTTCTCGGCTTAACCGATGACGCTATTGATTCTCTTGAGGCAGATGGTGTTCTGAGCAGTCGACCTCCAAGTTGGCATGGAGGCTCTAGCTAAATCGAGAATTTTTAGATGTCTGGGATACTCAGAAAATCCGGTTCGCGTTTTTGGATAAAAGCAGATACCGCTTCTTGGTTGGCTGGTGCGCCTAAGAGAACTGCGTAGGCCCCGTTCTCGCGTTTGTGTGCCGCCCATGCTTCAGTCGGGCGACCTGAATCCATCATTAACTGTTTAGTTGCGATAAGAGAAGGAATTGGATTAATTGCTAGTTCCTGAGCGACACTCATAGCTTCTTCCAACAAGGTTTCTGGCTCAGTCACTCGCCAGACAAGGCCCATATTTTTGCATTCATCTGCGGAGAACCAACGCCCTGACATGAGGGTGTAGGCAGCATTTTGCCAACCCATTCGAGTAGCGAAGGTATAGCTACTCCCTGCTTCTGGTGCAAGTCCAAGCTGTGGGAATGGAGTCCTAAGTCGAGCACTGCTAGCCATAAAAACTAGGTCACAATGTGCCAAAAATGTCATGCCGATACCGACACCTAGGCCGTTAACAGCTGCTATCAGCGGCTTTTTGAAATTCGTAAGTTGCTGGAGCATCGCTGGAAATTGATGAATGACGGGTTCGCCTTCAAGGCCTTGTTGCATCTCAGTAAGGTCTTGTCCAGCAGAGAATGCTCTGCCCGCACCAGTGACGATTACTACTGCCACGCTGTTGTCGATTTCGGCAGTGCCCAATGCTTCCTTAATCCCAGCAAATACATCGTTATTCATTGAGTTAAGTGCTTGCGGCCGGTTGATGGTTATTGTTCTTACTCGACCATGATCTTCCGTTATTACTGAATTTTCGCTCATTGTCGAATATTGCCACGACTGCTTGGAGCATGCTGCACAAATCATTGATATTGCTAAAATATAAAATATGAAATTAGTAGCCCCTTCTATCGTTGAATTGCACATTGGGGATGAACCGCAAGTTTGGAAAAATTTAGGATTTCGCGTTGAAAATAAACGATGTCGAGTGGGAACTGTAGATTTGGTGTTTGACCAAGGTTCTAAAGGTTCGGGAATTCATTCGTGGGTTCTATGTAATGCCAAATTTCCAAACTTTGGTTCAATTAAAACTATGTCACAAGACTCTATATCCATAGAACGGGCCTTAGATCATCCCAATGGGTGTTTTGGTATTGACCATGTTGTGTTGCGAGTGCCTGAGTTTAGTGCAGGGCGAATTGCTCTCGAACAGATAGGAGCCCTCGTTGGTGAGCCCGTACCCATTTCTGAATCTGAGCCGACAATATTGAGATCTTCTGTGAATATGGGCGAAGTGGTTCTTGAGCTGATTGGGCCAGAACAGCTCGACCCTCTTGCTGATTGGGCGCTTTGGGGTCTTGTGATGTCAGTTCGAGAGGTTGATACGTGTGCCAAGCTTCTAGGGCCAGCTGTAGGAAAAGTTAAAACTGCTGTTCAAAAAAATAAATGCATTACGACAGTTCGCAAGGAAGCAGGTTCCTCTGTAGCAATGGCATTTTTAGGGCCACCTACAAAATAATTGGATTGAATATTTGATATCTGTTTCCCTGTTTCGTGCTCTAATACTGTGATGAAGATTTCAGCCGCGTTCCCACCGACCCCCGAGACTCCAGAGCACATAGAATTGGCTGAGCGACTTGGCTACGAGACGGCTTGGGTATATGACACACCAGCATTACAGCTAGATGTTTGGATGATTCTTGCCTTAGCAGCGATGCGCACAAAAAAAATTAAACTAGGTCCGGGCGTGTTAATACCTTCTTTGCGCCATCCGATGGTGACTGCGTCAGCGATTGCAACTTTAGTCAGTCTTGTTGGCCAGGACAGAGTCGTGGTGGGCGCAGGAACTGGTTTCACAGGGCGTCGAGCAATGGGACAAAAACCTCTGAAGTGGGCTGAATTTCCTGAAATGGTTAAAGACGTGCAAAGTTTACTCCGAGGGGAAACAGTGGAGCATGAGGGCCAACCCATATCTATGCTTCACTGGGAAGGTCATGCTCCCAATCTGCCAATTGAAGTGCCATGGACGCTAGGAGTTAATGGGCCGAGAGGCCTAGCCGTAGCAGCGGCAATGAACCACGGTGTTTTCACTTCCCGTCCTCGTCCTGATGCAGATTACTCCCAGCTTCGAGATGTTGTTTTGTTGACGAGTGGAACCGTTATGGATGAAGGTGAGACGGTCAATTCACAACGGGTTATTGAAACTGCAGGGCCATGGGTTAGTGTCGCTTACCATGCATTTTTAGAGCAAAATGATCAACGATTGACGTCGATGCCAAATGCCGAAAAATTTATTGAGCTAGTTGGCCAAGTTCCAGAAGAAGAACAGCATCTGCATGTGCACGCTGGACATTTGACAAATATGAACGCGATAGATCGTGAAGTGATAACTGGTGAAAGCATGTTCGCTTCACCATTTACATTGCCGGCAAATGATGTGGCAGTAAAAATAAGTGAATTTGCTAACCAGGGAGTTACAGAGATCGCGTTTCAACCGATGGGCGATATCGAGCGGGAACTTTCAGCTTTCGCTCTAGCATCGGGAATAAGCAAAGTTCAACAATGAATGACTCCGGCAACCCTCTTTGCGGAAAAGTCTTCTGCGCTAATTGGTAACCACACTGTTGGCGATGTCATGAAATGTAATGTTACGTTTGTTTAAAGTTATTTAAAGGACCTTCAATGCCAATACCAAACAATCCATATGATTTTCTTCCCTCAGTTAGTAGCTTCGCCATTGAAAGTTCAGATGTTTCGGATGGAGAGATGCTTCCGATGGCGCAGGTGTCAGGAATCTTTGGAGCTGGCGGCGGAGATATATCACCAAATCTGAAGTGGTCAGGAGCACCCGAACAAACTGAGAGCTACGTCGTTACTTGTTTCGACCCCGATGCTCCGACTGGCAGCGGTTTTTGGCATTGGGTTGTGTATGACATTCCTGCTGATGTTGTTGAACTGGCGACCGGAATTGGCACACAAGATGGTCAAAAGTTACCGCAAGGTTCAAAACAACTAAGAAATGATGCAGGGCTATATGGGTATCTGGGTTCTGCGCCTCCTGCAGGGCACGGTCCACATCGTTATATGTTTGCTGTCCATGCATTAAGTATCAAAAAACTTCCAATTGATGATCAAGTTTCTCCGGCTATCTGCGGATTTAACATGTTCGGAATCACTTTGGCTCGGGCTTTATTAGTGCCAATTTATGAGGAAAGCTGAATCATTCGGTAACTTCGATTTAGGTTAGGATTGCGCCGCAACGATTGTTTCTTGTATAGCGTCGATGTCGGGCGGAGGTCCGTAGAACATCATGGTCGAACGATCCGCAAAAGAATTTCGTTCCCGGAGTTTGGTCCCAACTTCTGATGGTGTCCCCGATATACACAAAAGATCAATTAAATCATCATCGATGATTTGAGTCATTTTTAGCCATTCGCCCTGTTTGGAAAGCCGATTCAGCTCCGGTTGCAGGTTCTCATATCCATGAAAATCTAACACCCCAGAATAAGCGGGAGTTGATCCATAAAAAGCCAATTGCGATGCAGCCTTGGTTCGTGCTCTGGCAACTTCTTCATCATTTCTGCCCATAGCGACAATAGTGAGACACGCAACTATGATTTCATCAACTGAACGTCCGACAGACTTTGCTCCTTTTGCCAATTCAGGAAGAGTTTCATTGATCATATAATCAGGGGTATGGAATGGATGCACAAAGAAACCATCCGCTACTTCGCCGACAACCCTTACCAGCTTCGGACCAACTCCAGCGACATAGACAGGTGGTTTAGGCACGCTTAAAGGCCCTGGGCTAAAAGCTGGAGTCATGAGAGAATGGGTGTAAAACTCACCTTTAAAATCAAGCTTGGTGCCCGTCTGGAAATTGTCCCAAATAGCATGGAGTGCCATTATGTATTCCCGCATGCGCGCTGCAGGCTTTGACCACGGCTCACTGTAGCGCCTGGTGATGTGAGGCTTTATCTGGGTACCTAAACCCAAAATAAATCGGCCTTTAGATAGGCGTTGCAGGTCCCAAGCGGTCACAGCGCAGGTCATCGGGTTTCGAGCGAAGGCAACTGCAATAGCTGTTCCAAGCTTTATGGACTGAGTTCGGTCAGCAGCTAAAACCAGCGGAAGAAATGGATCATGGGATGCTTCAAAAGTCCATGCAGCGTCTAACCCCATTTGTTCGAAAGCTACGGCTTCTTCAGCGCACCCATCCGGGGTAGGACTGCTAGTGGCGCCATCAATTAAGAGAGGTTTGTTGAGCATTTGTTCCTCAGTCTCCGTACCAGTGAACGCCGCCTTTACCGCTTTGTCTAGCGATCTCTGACTGGGCTAAAGTCAGCTTAGCTAACTGGTTCATGTGGACTTCATCAGGGCCATCCGCAATTCTCATTAAGCGCCCCATTACAAACATTTCGGCGATGGGAGTGTCACCGCTAACGCCCTTACCGCCAAATATTTGCATTGCCCGTTCAGCGACATCTTGAGCTAATTTAGGTCCAACAATCTTTACCATGGAGATATAATCCCTAGCTCCTTTGGCGCCAGATTTATCCATCTCTGCTGCGGCTTTTAGAACTAGTAAACGAGCTTGTTCGATAGCGCACCTAGCTCTAGCTATATCTTGTCTAGTGGAAGAAAATTCGCTGATTTTAGATCCAAAAGGTTCCCGTCCCTCTGCCCGTGCACACATCATGTCAAGCATTCTCTGAGCCATTCCAACATTAGTCATTGCATACTGGAATCTCCCCGGTCCGAGTCTTCCTTGGGCTATTTCAAATCCTCGACCCTCACCAAGAATTATGTTGTCGATGGGAACCCGAACGTCATGATAGGCAAGTTCACCATGACCAGCAGGAGAGTGAAAATTTCCGAATACTGAGAGTGGACGCACAATCTCTAGCCCAGGCGTGTCTTTTGGAACGATGACCATTGAGTGACGTTGGTGCCGATTGTTATCGGGATTTGTAACTCCCATAGTTATAACGAACTCGCAGAGTGGGTGGTAAATATTACTGCTCCACCACTTTCGGCCGTTAAGGACGTAATGATTCCCGTCGCGCTCGATTTGAAGCTCCATGTTAGTTGCGTCAGAAGAAGCTACCTGTGGTTCGGTCATGCCATACGTTGAGCGAATTCGTCCCTCCATCAAAGGGCGAAGCCATTGATCTTGTTGTTCGGAGGTCCCATATTTTGCGAGAACTTCCATATTGCCTCGATCAGGGGCCGAGCAATTAAACACCTCGAAAGACCAAGGCACCCTGCCCATAACTTCTGCTAGGGGCGCGTACTCAAGGTTAGTAAAGCCAGGGCTCCAATCGCCATATTCCGCAGGTAGGAACCAGTTCCAGATCCCAGCTTCCTGAGCCTTGGCCTTCAACTCTTCGACGACGGGTGGTTGTTGCCAAAGATTCTCTGGATTTTCGATGAAGTCATGGTGCTCACGCTCGGCGGGGTACACATGAGCTTCCATAAATGTTTCTAGTCGCTCAACGTGCTCCATTGTTTTGGTGTTGTATTCAAAGTCCACAGTATCGAGCTCCTCAAGTAAGTATTGATACGGATACTTGCAGACTTAGACCGACTAGCGCTCAGTAAATGAAATGTATTTTGGGTTTTAGACCGTTAATGTATAAGTAGGTTGTTCTAGATATGGGAGAAATACTATGGAAGACGAGAACTCGCTGATTCCCGCAATGATCGCTGTTTTTCTAGGCATTGGTGGTGCGTTAGCAGCTGTGACGATTGTGATCGTGACCGTTGTTGTCCTTGTTTGATCGACTAGACAAAAACTATCTCTAACTAAAATCCGGTAAATCCTCGTTTACTGACCCCTGCCACTCTGGGGCACGTTTTTCGATGAAGTGCATTACTCCTTCGGTTCCATCTGGTTGAGCTCCCAACCAAGGAATTATAGAAAACTCTTGCGAAACAGTTTTAAGTATTTCTGGCTTAATATTTTCCCACATCATTCTTTTAGTAACTGCTACAGACACGGGTGCAGTATTTTTAGCAATGCCATGTGCCCAGGCCAAGGCAGCGGGTAGAACCTGCTCCGATGGAAGTGATTGCGCTACTAAACCTATTCTCTGAGCTTCTTGACCAGAGAAAAATCTTCCGGAGAGCAAAAGGTCGCTTGCTGTTTGGAGGCCCACAATGTGAGTCAAGAGTTTTGATGAGCCCAGTTCTGGTGCAATGCCTCGTCTGACAAAAGCGAACTGAAGCTTTGCATCATCAGCGACAAAACGAACATCAGCTGAAAGCGGGAACGTAATTCCAACACCGATGGCATGACCGTTGATAGCCGCTACAACCGGTTTCGATAGATCCCAGGGCATGGTCGCGGGAGTGCCTTGGGCCTGGTCTCCGTTGTCGTCGTTATCAGCAAAAGTATCGGCGCCAGCAGAGAGATCTTGTCCGGCGCAGAAAGCACGCCCGGCACCAGTGATTACTACAGCGCGAACTGAATCGTCGGTCTCCGCTGCATTTAGAGCATGGCTGATTTCGGTTGCCATTTCGGCGTTCCAAGCATTCAGGTATTCAGGTCTATTTAGAGTTAGCACAGCTACTCCTGAATCGATTTCATAGATAATGTCGTTGTAGGCCATAAACGGAAACGTACTCTCCCAGTTCCACCGAGCCACGTATTTCTAAAAGTTGTTTGTGTCTGGGAGTTTTATAAAAGTTGGCTGTGTTAGTAACTTAGAGGAAGCTAGACCGGTCCGGTAAGAGGAGTGAAGATGTCCCTCAAAGAACGTAATTTTGAAATAATCAAAACAAATGGTGTCAATTTACGCTGTGTCGTCGAGGGGAATGGTCCATTAATAATTTTGATGCACGGATGGCCGCAGTGTTGGTACCTGTGGCGGCATCAGATCGACCCACTTGTAGCTCAAGGCTGGACCGTTTGTGTCCCGGATCAGAGAGGGTATGGAATGTCGGACTGCCCTGCTGCAGTCAGTGATTACAAGATTCTTGACCTCTGTGCAGATATTGACGGCTTAGCTTCTGCGTTAGGACATGAGACGTACGTTCTGGGTATCCATGATTGGGGCGCGATTGTTGGGTGGAATGTAGCTCAGCTTTATCCACAACGAGTGCGTGCTGTAATTGGAATGTCAGTTCCCTACACGCGTGGATTTGATCCTGCATGGTGTACCCAAGCTTTTTGGGGCGACACTTTTTTTTATTGGGCTTATTTTTGTGACAAAATTGGGGCTGCTGAAACTGAGTTCGAAAGTGACATTCGCAATTCGTTACTCACCATCCACATGTCGGCTTCCGGGAATTCAGGAGAATCCGTAAACCCGATTGGTAAGAAACGAATGCTCGACGCGCTGCCGGCTCCAACGAAAGAACTTCCTTCATGGATGACTGAAGAAGACCTAGACTATTATGTCGAGCTTTACTCCCGTTCTGGGTTTCGTGGGGGACTGAATTGGTACCGGAATATCCCAACGCTGATGGCTGATACTAAAAATTTGGAAGGAATAAAAATAAAACAACCTTCTATTTTTCTTACTGGAGAAGTGGACCCTGTCCGGATAATGGCCCCGCATGAAAACCAAGCTAAGTATTTTGATGATCTTCGAGAACAACATGTAATCGAAAACGTGGGTCACTGGCTTCAGCTGGAAGCTAAAGATGAGGTTAATGAAATAATCCTCAATTTTTTGGATGAATTTGTTTAGCTAGCAAACGTTATTAGAGGACAAAGATCAACATAAGTGGCAGACTGGCGACATGTCTAGTGAACCAATCTTGTCCTATTCGGAATCAATCGACATTAGGGCTTCGGCTTCCGATGTTTGGAAGCTTGTGACTGATATGGAGCGCTATGGAGAGTGGAGTTCTGAAAATACAGGCGGCTATTGGCGAAAAAATGCTGATGGTGTCCCGGGAACTGGTCAGATTGGTGATGAATTCGTTGGAATTAACCGTAAAGATGGCGAAGAATGGAAAGCTTTAGTTGAGATTGTTGAAAGACAGGAAGGACAATCATTTGGTTTCATTACTGGCGGCCTAGCAATGAACTTAATTTCGTGGCGTTATTTGATTACGCCTAACGAAGATGGTGTGATACTCAGTGAACATTGGGATCTACTGAATTTGTCGCCGATGATGATTGAGAATGGTCAGCCAGAGATAGATAAGCGTGCCGCAAATGCGAAAGAAAGTATTGGAGCTACGCTTAAGGCTATGAAAATTACGGCTGAAAGTTAAAGCTACGTTTTTTCACTTCCGCATCCTAAAAAACCACGGCCGGTTAGCCGTTGCTTGTGGCGTGGGGTTTCTGAGCGGTCTTGATACATCCGTTAACATAGCGTTTCCAGCTCTTAGCGCTGCGTTTGAATTAGACGTTTCGGATATTCAATGGGTTGTCATAAGTTTCGTTCTCAGCTATTCAATTTTACTGTTACCGATAGGTCGGTTTGCTGATCAGATCGGTCATGGCCGGGTTGTGTTAGCCGGAATCATGATAGAAATTTTTGCTCTAGCAGCGTGTGGAATGGCGACAGTATTTTGGTTTTTTCTGCTCGCAAGAATCGCTCAAGGAGTTGGCATCGCATTCATGTTGAGTTCTGCTCCTGCGCTCGTAACTCTTTCAGTGTCTGAACAGAAACAACCGCAAGCTCTTGCTCTTTTCGCGATGATGATCGCTATGGGCGTGGCGGCCGGAGCCCCGATAGGAGGCGTGCTTCTCCAAACGTGGGATTGGCAGAGTGTTTACTTATACAGAGTTCCCTACACGGGCCTGCTCCTGCTCCTATCGCTATGCTGTGCTTTGTATCGTCGCCCAGTGATAAAAAAACCTGAAGTGCTCGATATCAAGGGTGCTCTGGCGTTAGGGAGCGGACTGGGCTTAGTTCTTTTCGTGGCGAGCCGTGGGTTTACTTGGGGTTGGTTTGCGTTTCCTACTTTATCGATGGCCTGCGTGGGCGTCGGGCTGCTAGCTGTGTTTGTGGCTGTTGAACGTAAGTCAGAAAACCCCTTAATAGACTTTAATCTTTTTGCTATTCCTGATTTTGTAACTGCTAATTGTTTGAACGCATTGGCTAACGCAGCAATGTTTACAGTGTGGTTTTTGGGACCGTATTTTTTAATAACTGTCCGTGGCCATGGAACAACTGCCGGAGGCTTAATTCTTGCTGTGTCTCCTCTGGCTACTGCTTTTGCTGCGAAGTATTCGGCACGGTTAGTGGGAAAAATTAACCTTAATTTGTTAAGTCGCTGGGGTCTTCTAATTGAAGGAATTGGCTTGGTAGCTATGAGCAGGGCAACTGCACTAACGCCGCTACCAGTAGTGGTAATTTTTCTTGCACTTGTTGGTGCAGGACTTGGTTTGTTTCAAGTTCCGAACATGAGCTTTGTGATGGCTTCTATAGATCGAACAAAACAAGGATTAGCTGGTGGTATTACACAAATGACCCGAACTGTTGGGCTGGTCGCCGGGTTAGCGGTCTGGAACACTCTTTACATCATTCTGCGTGATCGCAAAGCCGCAGATCTGGGTATCAGCGAGCTTGAAGACCCAAGAATTTTTGTACCTGCATATAGTGCCGTGCTCGGTTTAGCTGGATTGTTGTGTCTGCTAGGAACGCTTGCAACTCGTCAGAAACGAGACATTATCAAGAATCTGCCCGGTGTTCCATCGTGTAAATAATAGTTCCTAAAGAAATAAGCACGATAGCCATGCCCGTCATTTGCCAAATATTCAGACTCTCACCTAGGAAAAGTGCTGCCCAGGCAGTCGATAGAATTGGTACCGCAAGGAACATTAGTGAAACCAGAATAAGTTTGGTATTTGAGTGAGCAAAGTTGACGAGTGTGTGTCCAGCCCCGCCGACTAGAGCTAAAAGCGCAAGAAATTTCCAGTCCGAGCCTGAGACCCCCATGTCTTGTCCGCTTGCTAGAGCTATGGGCAACGCAGTGGCTGCAGCGACCAAGGTAAGAGTCGTTTGAAGTTCTATAGCATCCAGGTGCTTACGAGCATTTTTTGTGGCGAAAAGATAGACAGTCCAAGCAAGAATTGCGCCTACTGAGAGAAGGTCGCCTCTAAAGTCCCACTCAGGTCTCGTAGATGAGCCATAAACCACTGTAACAACGCCTGCCATTGCTAGAAGAGCAAGCCATCGATCAGAGCGGTAAACACGTTCCCCTAAAATCGGCCCGACTAGGACTAACGACATAGCTGGCTGAATCGCTCCGATAATGGTCGCATTAGCGATAGTTGTTAATTTCACAGCAGTGAAAAACATTGCGATGTTTATCGCGAAAAGAAGCCCAGGGAACCATGACCATCGCAGAGCAGTAAGAGTAATTCTTTTGCCGCGAATAGCCATAATAAGGCTTAGCGCTAAAGCCAACCAAAAAAACCTGTGAAATGATAGCGCTAATCCATCAAGACTAAGATGCTTTGCAACTGGACCAGTAATACTCAATAAACAGACGGCGAAAGTAGCTACAGACCAACCAGGTAAAGCAGCTTTGGGGCTGGCAGATCGCGATTTCGTTACTTCGAAAATATGTGCTTTATCCACCAGGTACGAGTCTTCTGTAAGGAGCTAAGGTGCCGATTGGCGACGTGAGACGAGGTGGTTTACGCCGATAGCTTCTCGGATGTCTGCCGATGGCTCGTCTGTACCCGCGTCAAGTGGCGTTCCGGTTCCATCTGCTATTCGAGTCATCATATGGAACATTGCGCTAACTCCGACTGCATCAACGAAAACATCTTCGCCTGCCGCATTAATTAATTCTTCGCGAACAGCATTTAACTCTTTCAAATTTTTGGACCATAAAGCCTCAGATAGTTTTGACAACAACTCCCCGTGAGGAACACCCCCGTTACCATTCGTAGAACTTGAAATAGCTTCGAAAGAGATATCTACGTTCTGGCTGACCCCACTCAAACTGAGCAGAAAAGCATGGCTCGTAGTTCAATAAAAACACTCATTGAGCTTTGAAGTTCGGGCCGCAATTAATTCTATTTGAAGTCGAGTAAGCGAGTTGTGACCAGAAGTCAAATCGCCGATCAGAGCAGCAGTTGGCACATATTGGACGCTCGAAAGAATTTCTCGCGATTCGTTTTCGAACGGAACGGCGCTTAGCGCCTTCAAAACATTTGGACCTTTGGTAGCAGCGGTAGGTACCCAATGAGTTGTAACAGTTACCTCTAACTCACTCGTGATTGTTGTCTTTGTAGCTACTGGGTCGGGTAAGTCGACTCTTTTAACGCCAAGGCCATCAGCAAATCGATCTACGCAGTTAGCTTGAGCGATTAATCCAACTAGTTCTACGTACGCAACTGGGTCAATATTTTCAGAGATAATGGATTCGTACCATTCCTTTGTGAGCGTTCCGGGGTGGTTAGTTAACCGCCAAATAACGTCTATCGCAGCATCAGGTAGACAATGGTTATTGGCTATGAATCCTTTAATCGAGCTTGGTGCTTCCCAAGGAGCTAACTTGTTGGAGTCCATCGCACGGCGCACTTCAGCGATAACTGAAAGTCTCTGTCTGCTGCTCCAAGAGTTACTTGGAGTAGCCCATCTTGTGGCTAGGTTTTGATGCGCCGTGTCAAGCTCTGACCGTATGGGAAGTTCCGTCACGTAGGTAGACATTGTTCTATATTTGCACAATTTCTCTGAGTGTCCTGGAAAGTTTTTTGAAAAAACTATCAAGAAGTTTTAGGAAACATTCAAGTTCAGGCGACGTGACCGCCAAATCGGCGTACGATTTGGCCATTAACGCACGGCAATCATAAGGAGCGATCATGCCGACTCCCCAGAAAGCCATCTTTAACGGGATGGGTCAAAATCAATGGTACGTTCACCTCAGTCGAACAGAAGGTGCTGATCTTGGAGTAATTAAGACAGCTCTGGCTGACTTGGTTACTGATTGCAACGCAGAGGGTATTAATCTTACTCTTGGCTTTGGTCCAGGTCTGTTACCAGAATTGACTGATGATGTTCCCGAGGACTTTCAGGCCTATACGACAGTGGAATCCACTGATGGTTCAGGTCGCCAGGCTAAGGGCACTCAAGAAGAATTGCTTTTGTGGCTGAATCATGATGATAAGGACAAGGTTTGGAAAGCTCAATATGATGCTCGTAAAGCCTTAGAAGGTCATATGGCCGTTGCGCGTGAAACGCCAACGTTTATTTACGGCGAGTCCCTTGATATGACCGGCTTCAAAGACGGGACCGGTAATCCAGCCGATGAAGACCAGCCTGCTGTAGCAGTTGTGCCAGACGGTGCTTTGGGGGCTGGAGGAAGCCATATCATTGCCCAACGTTGGGTGCATGATCTTGATGGCTGGAATGCCCTTCCGGTAGATCAACAAGAAAAGAACTTTGGGCGGAAAAAGTTCCCAGAAATCGAAAAGACTGACCAACAAGAGGCCTATAGCCATCTGAGTCACGTCGAGCTTCGCGAAAATGGAAATCACGGAAACGAAGAGACTGGTAAACGAAACGAAATCGCTCGCCGTTCAACTCCGTATGCTTTCCATGACGGAACAGTTGGCCTCTACTTTATGGCGTTTTGTAAAGACCAAGCACCTCTTCGTGAACGAATGAGGCTGATGTATGGCCTCGACGGAGCAAACAACGTTCGAGATGCGATGACCGATTATTCGAATCCAGCGTCTGGTTCTTTCTACTTCGCACCAAGCGAAGAAACGTTGGCTGCCATTACTAGCTAATTCATACTTGCTCTAAAAATTAAAATGAAAACAGTGGGGTCCCTGATTAAATCTCAGGAGCCCCACTGCTTTTGGTTTTGATAGTCAAATTCATGAGTTGAATAGAAACAATTTGTGAAGGTTATTTTGTACTCGTAATTGCTTACGAAAATCTGTTAAGCCACTTCCCACTGAAGTAAAGCATATGGAGGAGTAGCTTCTAGATGCTGTTCAAAAACAGGTGTAACCTGTGAACCAATCACAACATCTTGCATCGAATCACCTAACAGATTACCCACCATTCTGAGTCCATCAGCTTGAGGAAATTCAACTACAACGATGATGTATGGACCTCGATCTTTCAAAGCGCTATGGACAGGATGATGCGGTCGCTGCCAACTGTAAATGCGACAAGCCGACTCGAGAACTACCCATTCGATATCCATGGAGTTACAAGAGTGACACATCCATTCAGGTCCCCACTGATGGGTTTCACACGAGAGGCACTTCTGGACCCTGATTTCACTTTTTAGGGTTCCTTCCCAAAAAGGAGCGTCTAGCCCATCAGGCATGGGTGCTGGTTGACGCAGACCAGGAAGATAAATTTCGTTAGTGATTCTTGTCATCCGAGTGCTTCCTCACTTCCATAGATTGCTGTTGATGCGACTGCAACCATCGGTCCGGCGTTGGCCAGAGCTACTTGTGCATTCTTGACTTGATTTGAGGAGTCTCCCCGTATTTGTCGCACGGCTTCAATTTGAAGACCTAGTCCATGCATGTAGCACTCGGCTAGATTACCGCCGCTTGTATTAAGAGGTAACGATCCTCCGTCCGCTCTCAAATTTTCGAATGTAAGAATCTCGTTCGCATTTTCATAAGTACATAAACCATGCTCTATGAGACTCATTACGACACCGCCCGTAAAGTTTTCATAACTTTGAACAACATCTACATCCTCGGGTTTCACACCTGCTTGTTCGTAGAGGTATTTGGCGGCTGGTTTAAAGCTTGAGGTCACGTAGTCAGTAGGGTTTTCTGCCCAAGCACCCGACCGATGTCCTCCGCTTTGTTGTGCGCCAAGAAGGAGAACAGGTGAGTCCCGTAGTTCTTTTGCATAGTCCGTGCTTACGACGATCATTGCTGCTGCGCCATCATTCTCAAGGCAACAGTCATAGAGCCGGAAAGGCTCGGTTATCCAGCGAGACGCGTCATAAGTTTCATCATCTAATGTTCGTCCTCGCATTATGGCTCGTGGATTATTCTGAGCATGGTGATAGCAGGTAAGAGCTATCGAACGCATTGTAGATCGGTCAATATTATGATCATGAAGCAATCGAGTTGTGCGCATTGCATACATCTGGGCTGCACTCATCATCCCGAAGGGCAACAGGTACGCAGCTTGGCCGCTAACTGGCTTTGAACCGCCAGACCTACCAAATCTTCCAAATTGGCCCTGCGCTAAGCCACGATAAGCAACCACGACTCTGGCTGAACCAGACATAATCGCCCCGGCGGCATTTTGGACAGCGGCTGCAGCGCCTCCACCTCCGCTGGTCCACTGCATATTAGAGTAACGGAGTTCTGGAATACCAAGTGCGTTGGCTAGCCTCGGCGGATCATTCCGATCATCGGAGTACGAACAAAAGCCATCAATTTCTTTTGGGCTAATACCAGCATCACGGCAAGCTGCGAGAATAGCTTTTAAAACTAATTTGAATTCTGGATCTGGAGACTGGCCGTGTTTGTAATACGTAGTTTCGCCAACTCCGGCGATCGCCACCTTGCCTCTGAGGTTGTATGTGTCGCTCATAATTCTTTTACAGTAACCCCTAATGAGGCAACAACGTTGAGAGAATCACTTTCAAGTCTGCAAGGTAACCATTCGCGTAATATTTTAGCGCCAATCGATTCATAAAAAATTATGGCAGATTCGTTCCAATCAAGGACTTGCCATTCGAGTCTTGGGCAGTCACGTTCGTATGCGATCTTTGCAAGAGCTTCCAGGAGTTGTTTCCCGAGTCCTACACCTCGATTTTTTTCTGAAATAAATAGATCTTCTAAATGAATGCCTTTTGCACCGCGCCAAGTCGAATAATTGTGAAAAAAAAGTGCGAAACCCTGTACCTCGTTTCCCGTTTCTATAAAAAGACATTCAAAAGGCGGAGAATCAGAGGAAAGCTGCTCGGCAAGTATCGCTGGAGTAACCAGAACTGCATCAGGTTCACGCTCAAAACTAGCTAGTTGACAAATGAAGTTGTGAATCTGTTTTGCGTCTTTGGGTCCAGCAAACCTAATAGTAGATTTTGTCACGAGCCCATTGCTATCACTTGATTATCCTAAAAATAGGATGAGTATAGGTTTCTGAAGATATTCTTGTGCACGATGAATCTTTAGATGAGCGGAAGTCTTGATGAGCGACGAAAAATTAGTGGAATACCGGAGAAGTATAGACAATATCGATGCGGCGTTAATACACATTCTTGCTGAGCGATTCCGAATAACTCAAGCAGTAGGTCAATATAAAGCAGATACAGGTCTTGCCCCCGCTGATGCTAGTCGTGAGAGCAGTCAGATTAAACGCTTACGTGGTTTAGCTGAAGAAGCAGGTTTAGATCCTGAATTTTCAGAAAAGTTCCTTCGTTTTGTGATTGATGAAGTTATTCACCACCATGAACGAATTGCTGAAAAGCCTCACACTCAAGATTGAGCTAGTGCTCACGTAGCACTTCATCTAATCTGTCAAATATTGTTCCAATTTCGCTGTCGGTAATTATCAATGGTGGGCAAAAAGCTAGAGCCTCGCCAATGCCTCTGCAAACTACGCCTTTATCGACCATGGCATGAGATGCTTCCAACCCGCTCCAGCCGAGCTCACAGGCCCATATGCCACCAATCCCGCGGTAACTCTTAATCATTCCGTCTCCAGCGAGGGCTTTAAGCCCGGCCTCCATTTTTTCTCCTATGCGGTGCGCTTCTTGGAGTAGCCCACGAGATTCGATAACACTAATATTTGCAAGTGCGGCAGCTGCAGCGGTTGGGTGGCCTGAGTAGGTGTATCCATGCATTAACTTTCCGTAGTCATCATTTTCAAGTTCGTCGGCTAACTCGCGAGAAATAATGACGCCAGATAATGGTAAATATCCTGAAGTAACTCCCTTAGCGAAAGTTATAAGGTCAGGAGTAACTTTGTAAGTTTGAGCTGCAAACCACTCGCCAGTCCTTCCAAAACCGGAGATCACTTCATCAAAAATTAAGAGGGCTCCGTTATCCGTGCACAAACGACGCAATCCGTCCAAGTAACCGTCAGGTGGCGGGATTACACCTCCTGCTCCCTGAACCGGTTCGCTAATCACGGCAGCTATTTTGTCTCCGTGTTCAGCAAAGAGTCGAGCTGCGGGCTCAATATCATCATTTGGTATTTCGATTACGTGTGGAAGTAAATCTCCCCATCCGACTCGGTTGCCTTCGATGCCTTGGACACTGGTACCACCAATATTGACCCCGTGATAACCAGAAGATCGACGAACAATAATTTGCCGGTCATTCTCACCGCGCCGTTGTTGAAAGAGACGGGCAAATTTTATTACGGTATCGATCGCTTCAGAACCCGAGCAACCTAAGAATACCCGCCCATCAGGATGCGGTGAGAGGCTCCTAATTTTTTCGGCAGCTTCAGCAGCAGGACCATTAGTAAATGGATCAAAAATGTTGTAAGTCTGAAGAAGGTCTAGCTGTTTTTTAATAGCGTTAATTACGACTTCATTTCCGTGCCCAATTTGGCATAGCCACAGGCTAGCAAGAGCGTCTAAATACTTCTTCCCATTGACATCAACCAGAGTGCAATCTTTAGCGGATACGAGCTGTATGAAATCCTTTTCAGCTTTTGAAGGAAAGCTGAAAGAGTGAAGTAGTGCATCAGTGTTCATGGTCAATTCCCCCAAAGGTCAGACCCGAAGTATAAATATCATTCTATTCACTGTAAGAGCCCAGAGCGTTATAGGTAAGTCTCCTCTAGCATTTCCTGTACAGCTAAATTTTTAGTCATTAAGAATGGGAGTCTTCATGTCCCTCAATCACGGCCGCCCGATGGTGTCGATTCCTGGACCATCTGTTATTCCAGATCGAGTCCTCGCAGCGATGCATCAACCGATGCCGAACATATATGAAGGGCCTCTAATAGATATTTCTAATAGCTTGTTGGAGGATCTACCCAAGATCGCTCGCACCTCCCATCCTGTGTTCATCTCAGTTTCAAATGGCCATGGAGCCTGGGAGATGGCCATAAGCAACACTCTTTCACGTGGAGATCGTGTCTTGATCTTGGAATCAGGAAGATTTGCTATTAACTGGGGAGCAATGGCGTCTGTGAGTGGCGTGATTTGCGAACACTTACCCGGGAATGATTTAGATCCGGTAGACCCAGCGGCGTTGGAAGAAAGATTGAAGGAAGATAAGAAGCATGAGATAGCAGCGATTCTGGTAGTGCAAGTAGATACCGCTAGCTCTGTAAGAAACGATATTCCGGCACTTAGAAAAGCTATTGATTCTGCCGGGCACCCAGCTCTGTTAATGGTTGATTGTATTGCCTCTCTGGCCTGCGAAAAGTTTGAAATGGATGAATGGGGAGTGGACATAACGGTTGCGGCCACTCAGAAAGGTTTAATGGTGCCGCCTGGATTAGGGTTTGTGTTTGCGAGTGCAAAAGCTCTGACCGCTCATGCAAATGCAAATTTGAGAACGGGTTATTTTGATTGGACTTCTCGAATTAACCCTGTCGAGCATTACAAAATATATTGTGGAACGCCTCCGATCCAACATATTTGGGCTTTGAGAGAAGCATTAGACATGATCTTCGAAGAGGGTTTAAATAATGCGTGGGTTCGGCATGAAGTACTTGCAGAATCTGTCCGTCTGGCAGTAAATGCTTGGGCTGTGCCGGAAGGTATGGAGTTAAACATTAAGCAGCAGAGCGCTCGGTCTAATGCCGTAACGACTGTTCTTACAGGCACCGTGAACCCTAAAGAATTACGTCGTTTAAGTGAAGAGAAAGCAGGAGTAACCTTAGGTCTGGGTCTAGGAGAATTTGCAGATCGTTCGATTCGAATCGGACACATGGGCCACTTGAATCCGCACATGGTACTCGGCACCATTGGCACCATAGAAGCATGCCTTGAATCAATGGGTGCGCCAATCGGTTCATCTGGAGTGGCTGCTGCAGCGCAATTAATTGGTTCGCGACTCTAACTAGCAGATTAATTTAAATAGGCAAATCTCTCGTAGCAGTGCGTGTTTAATCACTATTGGTAGGCGCTGCAATGATTCGGTGAGTAGTCCGTATTTGCTGTATTTTCTCGTTGGTAACTGACTTTATTCGAAGCTGAATTTGTCAGACCTCTGGGGAAAGCAGAAGCCCAATTGGCGTTGCTAGCTTCCTCAATTAGTTGTCTGAAGGTTAGGACGCCGTGGATTTGGCTTTACTGGCCTGCAGGGGTTCAACTAGGAAGATAAAAGGTCTGTGCGTATTAGTCGGAACTTCGAAAGAACTGCTTGAGAAGGAGGGTGAAGACATAAGGTCCGTTGGTGGTTTGGCTGTTAGAAAAACTAATAAACCCAAAAAGGCGAAGACCGCCATGACCAAGAATGCCGTTTGGTAATCCCAAGCATCACGCATTATGCCAACAAGAAAGGGCCCACTTCCGACTCCGAAAACCATTAGAAGAGATCCCAAACCGTAGATTCTTGGATAGTCGCGTATTCCAAAAACATCAGCCAAGAGTAACGGATGAAGCATCAGCAGATTGCCCATAGCGCTGCCGAGGACTACAACGCCGGTCAGTGAAACGATTGATGAATTTGCATCTATAGCAATAAGTGAGATTCCAATAACTTGAACGCCAACTAGACACCCCGTTATCCGACTCAGAGAGATTCGCATTGCAGCAATGCCACCAAGAATTCGAGCGGCAACGCTAGTACCGCTAAGAACCATTAGCGTTAATTGCGCAGTTTCTATGTCGAATCGATCTTTCGTAAGCTTAAAGATGTGTTGAATGGCTCCTACTTGTGCCGACATTATAAGAATGAAAGAAAGCGAGATCAGAACAAAATACCGAGACCGTATGGCTGTCGCAAAATCTACGCCGGGCAATCCGTGGCTTCCAGATGTTGTGTTGTTCGCCGGCACGTCTCCATCGGGATGAAGTCCCAATGCCTCCGGAGATGGTTTTATTAATAGCCAAATCGCAGGGAGCAAACTAATCAGAAAATAGAAACCCAGACGAGGTGCCCAGGTTATGAGACCATCTGCATTAATGGCACTCGCGATCAGAGGGCTTATAAGTATACCGCCAAGAGAAAGCCCACTGGACGCTATAGAAAGGGCTACAGAACGCTGCCGGTGGAACCATCGGGTGACAATGCTTGAGCTTGGTACCAGACTCGTTAGAGCAAAACCTGTCCCGAATATTGCCATAACCGGAAACATCTGCCACTCAGTACTAATTCGGGCTATTAACGCAAGCCCTCCCGCACCGATAAAAGCGCCCACGGTCATTACGGACCTGGCGTCATATTTACTGATTAGTCCACCAGCAAAATATCCGGCTATTCCAGACGAAACAAAGAAAGTTCCTGTTCCTGCCCCTGCCATTCCAACGCTGAATCCTTGCTCTCGAACAAGGGCATCAAGAAAAATTCCTTGAGCATAAAAAGCAAATCCAGAACTTACAGTCAGGACAACAAAAAGACCTGCCAGAACAATCCAGCCACGAAACATTCGCACTGGCTTTGGGCTGGGCATATCAGTTAGGGTACCGGTTGATTTTTGGAACGTTCTTAATACTATTAGCCTAGATCGTTATAAATACTAAGAGAAGCTTCGAAGATTTCAGTGAGCAATCTCTTTCTTCGAGCGAGAATAAGCAAACGAGATCTAAGGTTTGACTTATGGACACGATGCGCGCTGGGAGAATGGTTGAAATAGGAAGAATGGAGTGCGAAGAAATTGAGATCCCGTCGATCAGAGACGGACAGGTATTGATTCGAAGTGAGATGGCTTCAATCTGTGGTAGCGACTTGCACGTAGTCATGATGGGTGCAGGAGTTACTCATTCATTTCCTTGCCCGCACGGTTATCCCGGGCATGAGGGAATAGGCGAAATAGTTGAAAGCAAAGTTCCAGGGCTCCTCGAAGGGGAACAAGTTCTTACTTTCCCTAATCCGCCTGTAGGTGAATGTTTTAATGAGTATCAACGAGTAGAAGCTCAATACTGTGTTCCGTTACCTGACACTGATTTACCTAGATCTCATTTGCTAATGGCGCAACAGCTTGGAACTGTCATTTACGCGATGCGAAAGTGTCAACGAGATGTAGCTGGCGAAACCGTGGTTGTTATGGGTCAAGGTTCAGCTGGCTTGTTTTGGACGCACCTATTGAAACGGGCAGGCGCGAAAAACGTAATTGTTTCCGATATTTCTCCGGCGCGTTTAGAAGTTGCTGCCAGCTATGGCGCCGACATATGTATTGATATACGAAACGGTAATTTACACGAAGCGGTTAAAGACTCTACAAAAGGAAAAGGTGCTGACTATGTTGTCGAAGCTGTTGGTCGAGCCGAAACTTTTCGAGAGTCTGTTGACTTGGTTAGGGCTGATGGTGAGATAATGTGGTTCGGTTTACCAAGCGTGGACCATGATATCGATATGCGGTTTCACAAATTTTTTCGTAAACGGCTGCGGGCTTCAAGTATTTACGGCGCCCAAGACGAACCTGAAGCAATTTCATTTCGTATGGCGTTGGATCTAATTTCTAAGGGACATATTGATGTTGAGAGTTTATTAAGCCATGTTTTTAATATCGAAGAGCTAGGAGCAGCATTTGTTCTAGCGCATGATCCTCATGAAGATGAAGCTCTAAAAGTTTCTATAAAATTTGATTGAGTCCGAACAGGTTGCGCCTAAGTCGATAGACGGTATGTAACTCATAGCTAAGGAAACAAAGTGCGGGTAATTATTACTGGTGGTGGTGGCTTTCTAGGCCGTCGCCTCGTTGAGGTATATAAGAGAAAAGACAACGCAGAGATAATTGTAATTGACCTTCAAGAGATGGATCTAGATGGATGTCAATCTATTAAATGTGACTTAGCCACAGACAGTTTCGATGTCGGTCTTCTTAGGGAAGGACCTTGTCTTATTTACCATCTTGCTTCAGTTGTGAGCGCTGCAGCTGAGGAAGATTGGGAGAATGCAGTCGAGCAAAATGTGCTGGGATTAATGAATCTTTTAAAATCTTGTCGTGAGAGTGGTTTTACTCATCGACTAGTATTTTGTAGCAGCGTCGCTGTTTTTGGAGGAGAGCTAGCGAGGTCGGAAGTTGGTGACCTAACAAAACATGCTCCAAGTTCTACTTATGGTATGACCAAAGCAGTGGCGGAGTTACTAATTAATGATGCAACGAGGAAGGGACATATTGATGGTCGAACTGCGCGTTTGCCGACAGTTATCATCCGCCCTGGAGTCGCTAATGCAGCTGCTTCAAGTTTTGCATCGGGGATGTTTCGCGAACCATTAGCAGGAAAAAAAAGTGTCATTCCTGTGGAAATGTCAACTGAGCTGGTGGTTATTTCGCCAGAAACTGCCGTAGCAGGTTTGTGTCACCTAGCTGAACTTTCAGGCGAGTCATTAGGTGCAGACAGAGCGGTAAATTTGCCTGGGTTAAAAGTTACCGTTCGAGAGATGTTGTCGACGTTGGAGATTTTGTGTGGAACAGGGGTCTCAGCATTAGTGACCCAACTAGCTGATGCTCGAATAGAAATGGTAGTCGCTAGTTGGCCATCCCTCTGGAATGACTTGAGATCACGAGCTTTAGGTTTTGACAGCGACGAGAGTCTCACAACTATTATCGAAACTTATCTTGCAGGCCTTAGCCACTAATCGACTGAATTGCTTCTGCAATTACAGCGCAGCCTTCATTCACTTCTTCCTCGCTGACATTGAGCATTGGAGTTAAACGAATTACGTTTCCATACAAGCCACCTTTGCCAACTAACAGCCCACGAGACTTGCAACCCTCGATAAAAGCGTTGGCCGCATTAGGATTCGGTTCTATGCCACCAGGATGCACACATTCAATCCCTAGCATGAGGCCTTTGCCTCTTAACTCAGCAATCCATTCAGTCTCATCAATAATTTTTTGGAGCCGTTGAGTCATTTGAAGGCCCCTGGCAGCAGCATTGCTTTGAAGGTCATGGTCTAAAACGTATTTAAGTGTGGCGCGGCCAGCAGCTACAGAGAGAGGGTTTCCTCCAAAAGTTGTAAAAGAAGTGCGTTCGATAGTGTTCATGACGTCAGCACGTGCGACGCATCCTGCGAGAGTTATTCCGTTCCCGACGCCTTTAGCGAAAGTTAAAATATCTGGAACAATCCCGTGAGCTTGGTAACCCCAGAAATGATCACCAGTGCGCCCCCATCCTGTTTGGACTTCATCACTTATGAACAGAATCCCGTTGGCATCGAGAACCTTGTGCATCGCGCCGAAAAATCCATCAGGAGGCGTGGCAAACCCCCCTACACCTTGAATAGGTTCCGCTATGAGTGCCGCGAATCCTGAAGCATCAGTCATGTCAATGAGTTGTATTAGATCCGACACGCATGCCTGTGTGTAGCCCTCGTCATCTAGGTTCCCAAACGGGCTCCTTAGTTTGTATGGGCCTTGAACGAAATGAACATCGAGCCCGCTAAAACTGCTGGTTAGCCAACTTTTGTGTGATGTCACCGCCTGCGAAGTAAGAGAGCGACCGTGGTAGCTATTGCGCATGGCTAGAAGTTGATTAGTTTTTCGATAGTTGGTGGCAAGAAGAATAGCTGTGTCGTTTGCTTCCGTCCCTGAAGTAGTGAAGAGAACTCTTGCATCAGGAATTCCTGACACGGAAGCAATTTCTTCGGCGAAAGCGATCATCTCCTCGTTTAAGTAGAGCGTTGAGGTGTGCATAACCTTGGCAGCTTGCTTTTGAACTGCAGCAACTACCTCATCTGTGCTGTGCCCAATCATTGTGGTAAGAATCCCGCCGAAGAAATCGAGGTATCGGTTGTCTTCTAAATCCCAGACGTAGCTACCTTTCCCCCGCTCAATTGAAATTGGGCTCTCATACAATGGACGCACGAAAGACGGCATAACAGCGTAGTAACGTTCGAGAAGCTCTTCTGTTGTAGTCATAATTAATGTGGTTGTACTTTCATCTCAGCGTTTGATATTCCAGCGTAATGTGTTAGATGTCAACGGTTGGCAGGTCGATTGTTGCGATTGTGCATCCGACAGCGAAAATCGGTATCGGTTTATAAAAATGGATAGTGCCAGGCAAACCACTCGTGGCGGCGGAAATTGTCATGAAAGTTCGAATCTCAAAAGCCCCTTGTCCAGCATCTAAATACGAATTTTTGTCGGTGTACGCAAGCATTGCGTCTTTGTCGCATCGGCTCCACTGGTCAAGGAAATTACGGTCCCACTCCTCATTAATTTTACCGCTATCAGGAGTCGCTGGCCAGTGGCTTATTCCACCCGTACCAATAAGTGCCACACGTTCTGGTAATTTTTCTATCGCCGCTCCGAGAGCTTCCCCAAAAGCCCACACTCTATGCAGCGGAGCTAGAGGCGGCCCTTGGCAGTTAATATTTACGGGAATAACAGGGAGATCAAAATTAGGTGTTAGGAAATGAAGCGGCACCATAATCCCGTGATCAAATTTCCATTCTTCAGCGTAACTAATATCTGCGCCTTGCATAACCTCGTTAATCAATAATTCTGAAACAGAACGTGCACCGGGAATACGAGTGTGGGAAATCCCAAGCCATTCAGGATCCTCAATTGGCCCTTCATAGCTCTCCGCCATTCCGATGGCGAAAGAGGGCATATTATTCATAAAAAAATTAGCGAAATGTTCAGCAGCGACAACGATGAGTACATCAGGTCGAGACGCTTCGAGTCTTTCTCTCATGCTGTCGAACGCCCCGTAAAGACGGTCTTTGGCAACCTCATCGGCTAGATGTGCTCTGCCTACTATCCCCGGAGCATGGCTGCACACTCCCGCAAATACTAATGTCACGTCTCTTGCCTTCCTAGATGCTGTTCTGATTGAGTAAGGCGTTGCCCATGTGCAGTTACTCCCTCGTACCCGGTTACCGCATATACGCCTTCGCGCACTGGGCCGTGTATCTGAACGCCATCACGCATTCTCTGTAAATAGTCTTGCCACTCAATTTTGTGAAATGCTGCGAAGTGCATCAGTATTTGTCCATTAACTCCAAAATGGAAAAGAAGCCCAATGTCCGGTTTCATCAATGCCTGTATTTCTTCTGGTGTGAGATCGAATGGAGATAAAGCAGAGCGCTGATCTTCGCGATAACTTGATTGAGCAGCGGTATCCCGATTTAATTCGAAAAGAAACTTTTGTACTTGGTAGAGGCTCACTCCACCAGATTCTAGAGTCGTAAATGAGATACACGAACCGAAAGGTGATCTATTGGGTATTTATTCGACACTTCGCTCAGTAATACGGTTTAGAAAGTTTGAAAAAAATACAATAAAAAGGCGACTGAATAGAGTTGCAGATGTGTCTGATCTTCGACTGATGGCTCAACGACGATTACCTGGAGGAGTGTTCGACTACATCGATGGTGCTGCTGAAGACGAGGTCACTGCAGGATTAAATGTTTCGTCTTTCAGCAATTACGGTTTTCGGCCGAGAGTATTACGTGACGTAGCGACTATTGACACATCAACTACGTTCTTAGGTGAGTATCTTCCGATACCTCTCATTCTTGCTCCTACCGGTTTTGGGCGAATAGCGCATTCACAAGGCGAGCTCGCAGTGGCGCGTGCAGCCGAAAGAGCAGGGTTGCCCTATTCACTATCAACAATGGGTACTCGCTCTATTGAAGAAATAGCGGACGTAAATTCGGGCACAAAATTTTTCCAAGTCTATGTTTGGAGAGATAAAACTTTGCTAAAGGAAATGCTTGAGCGTGCTGAGGCAGTCGGTTACGAAGGCATCATGATTACCGTAGACACAGCAGAGTTGGGTAGACGTGAACGTGATGTACGACGTGGTTTTAGTCTTCCCCCGAAGATTGGCCTAGACACGATTCTAGATGGAATTCGAAACCCCTCTTGGACCTGGGATTTTATTCGAGCTGAACCGATTCAATTTGCGAATGTGACTGGCAAGAGTGTTGGAGATGGTTCAAGTCCAGTAACTTTGTCTGACTATATAAATAGCCAATTCGATCCAGCTCTTTCATGGAAAGACGTCGAGTGGTTTAAAGAAAATTGGTCAGGAAAGGTAATGGTAAAAGGGATTCAAACTGTCGAAGATGCAGTTATCGCTGCTGACTTAGATGTTGATGCTCTGATTCTCTCGAATCATGGAGGCCGACAGCTAGACGGTGCTCCTCCACCGATTGAGCTTGTTGCTCCGGTTGCTCAGGCGATAGCGGGAAAAACTGAAATCGTATGTGATGGAGGGATTAGGAGAGGAAGTGACATAGTTAAAGCGGTTGCTTTGGGAGCCAATGCTTGCATGGTAGGTCGAGCTTATTTTTATGCTCTTGGTGCTGCTGGTGAGCCTGGCGTGGACTGGGTCTTGAATTTCTTGGCCGAAGGAGTTCGCAGGACAATGGTTTTAAATGGGGTTGGGTCGGTAAAAGAGCTTACGACGGACTTAGTCGTTCATCGTGGCTGAAACGAGCACTGATTGCGATACCGAAACTTTCAGAGAGAACAATAAAGTAGTAAAAAATATTTTATTCATTATGTGTGATCAGCTTAGATGGGATGCCATGAGCTGTTCTGGGCATCCTTCATTGGAGACACCACACATTGATGCACTGGCCGATAGGGGAGTTAGATTTAATCGCGCCTTTGTTCAAGGTGCCGTATGCGGATCTTCGAGAATGAGCTTTTACACAGGTCGCTACGTTCAGACTCATGGAGCTCGTTGGAACCAAGTGCCCTTAGCAATAAACCAAGTGACTATGGGAGATCATTTGCGAAAGTTAGGCGTGCGTACTGCGCTCGTTGGGAAAACGCATATGCGTGCAGATCTAGAGGGCATGGCACGTCTCGGCCTAGGTGAAGGTTCCGATGAAGAATTTTTTTTAAGAGAGTGTGGCTTCGAAGTAGTAGAGAGAGACGATGGGCTGCATCCTGAAACACGCGGTTCGTCGGAACTTGCTTATAACCAGTTTCTTTGGGAGAAGGGCTTTACTGGGAAGAACCCTTGGCACAGTGCGGCCAATAGCGTACTAGACGAGAATGGAAATACGATATCCGGGTGGCTTCTTAGGGCTGCTCCTTACGCATCTAAAGTTCCGGAAAGCGTCTCTGAAACTGCATATATGACTGACAGGGCAATTGACTTTATTCAAAGTGCTGGAGAAGAACGATGGTGTCTTCACTTAAGTTTCATAAAGCCTCATTGGCCATACGTAGCACCAGCTCCGTACAACGATATTTACCGTGATGCTGAGATACCGCCTCCAAATCGTTCCTCTGAAGAACTAGCTGATCAACACCCTGTTCTTCATGCGATGAGACATTCGCGGATCGGTAGGGCAATGTCGCGCCCAGATGCTCGGAGGCTTGTAATCCCGACGTATCTAGGTTTGGTTAAACAAATAGATACAAATTTAGGAAGACTGTTTGGCAAGCTCAAAGAACTTGGTCGTGAGAAAGATACGATGATCGTTTTTACTTCTGACCATGGTGATTATCTGGGCGACCATTGGATGGGAGAGAAAGATTGGTTAAACGAGGAAATAGTCCGAGTGCCGATGATTATTGTTGATCCCCGGAACGCAGCAGACAAAACGCGAGGCACTGTTACTAATAAGTTAGTAGAAGCTATTGACTTACTTCCAACGTTTGTTGAATCACTAGGAGGGGCATCCAAAGAGCCTGAGCAGTGGCTCGAAGGTGAATCGTTGATACCGATACTGCACCATGATGCAAGCACTAAACGGTCCTCCGTTATTAGTGAAGCTGACTGGGGTTTTCTGGAAATGACCAAGTATCTGAGTGGAGTGCAAGTACCTCGAGCCGCACGGGCGACGATGATTCGTAACGACCGTTATAAGTACATTCTCAGTGAGGTTGGTTCGAATCTTCTTTATGACTTAGATGAAGATCCTAATGAGCTTTGCGACAGAGGAGATGACTTGTCGATGCGAACGATTAGGAATGATCTCCACGAAGAACTTTTTGAGTGGTTCCGTCATAGACGTCATGATTCCACCAATAATGATTTATTTATGCAGATGACGTCTGCCCCGGGTTCAGCAGCGCGCCAAGGAATTCCGATTGGATATTGGGATGAGCAAGAGCTAGAGGCAGGGCTGCAAGGCAAGCTCTACTAGTAAATCTTCAAACGATCTCTCTGAGAATCATCCCAAGGGCGCTCGCTGAGGCTACGCCAAGAATTGCTGTTCTAAACCACGTGCCATGTAGATGAGGGCGAAGCTTGGCGCCGAAAGCTAAACCAATGAAGGCGCTTGGCAGAAGCAATAAACTAAGCCGCGCGTGGTACCACCCG
Organism: Acidimicrobiaceae bacterium; assembly: GCA_905182565.1. Lineage (GTDB taxonomy): Bacteria > Actinomycetota > Acidimicrobiia > Acidimicrobiales > Poriferisodalaceae > UBA9040. The sequence goes on from CAJJCB010000026.1 coordinate 54,628, forward strand.
AAAGCGCCGGAAATAATCAGTGGAATGATGATCATAGGAGCTAATAACAGCATCAATCTTGCGACGGTACCTCTCATAGTGCCGGGTCTTCGATGGCCATAGAAAATAGCGAAAACAGGTCCAGGGATGGCGGCAACAGTGGCTGAAAAAGCAGTAGCGGCGCCGGCTAGATACTGAATCCCTCTTCCTTTCGGTGGACGAATTCCAATTATTTGAATTAGGACAGCGCCTATTACAAAGAGGCTTATTGCGATCGTAAGAGCAGATTGACCGAGTGTCGATAACAGAATCAAACCGAATGCGATTCCTACTGGTGCACCAATGACGGCTCGTCGCCAACCAACTGAATCAGTTTCATGCCAGTCGCCGATGGTGTTTCGGATGCTTACCACCATTGACATGCAAAGTATCGGCCCTGGAAGTAATTCAGGTTCGATTGCAACTAGAACTGGCCCCGCTATCAGCCCTGCACCTATTCCAAGGCAAGCTTGGACTGTGCAACCGATTATGAGAAGTGAAAGTGCAACCAAATATTCAATAAAGGTCATTGGTTATTCCCTCCTTAGATCGGCTTAGAACATGTTTAGTGGACGTATAAGTCCTCAGAGTGATGTAGTTCCCATATTCTAAAGAAGTGATTAAAAGACGGTCTAATATTGTTTTGACTGGTTTTATGGGAACAGGTAAAAGTACCGTCGGTCAGATTATTGCCGCAGAGCTCGGCTATGAGTTCGTAGACACGGACGAAGCAATAGCTTTGGTCCATGGGCCAATTCCAAAAATTTTTGCTGAAAATGGTGAGTTAGCCTTTCGAAAACTTGAACGTGAAATTTCGGATGTTCTTAGTAAGCGATCTCGACTCGTTATATCTACTGGTGGCGGATTGATGTTAGACATTGACTGCATTGCTTTTCTTGAACCAGTTTCGGAAGTATTTTGTTTAAGCGCAAGTGCTTCGGAAATCTTAAAACGAGTCAACGGAAATGGGCAAGCAGGTGCTCGACCACTTTTGGAAGGAGATAATGCAGCGATGCAGATACAACTTTTACTTAAAGAAAGAAGCAAAGGTTATGGTCGTTTCCGCGAAGTTCCTACCGACTATTTATCTCCCCAAGATGTAGCCGATGCTGTGATAGCGCAACTTGCTATCAATTAGGCCCCATCAAAAGATTCCTGAGAGTCGAAGTGGAATTAATGGCTTTGTCTAATAGGTGACTTGGTTGCATACAGTTTTAATTTTGCCCGAGATAAGTGCCTTAAGCGCAAGGCCAGCTGTCGATGTATCAGCTACTTTCAGCTCCGATAGAGGAAATGGATACTTGCTTTATGGCGATAGGCCCATGAGCGCTTAGTCAGATCTTTAGCTTAAATAAATTTCTTGGGTAACTCGCTCCATCGTTCCGAGTAGTCAGATTGTAGTTCTATAAGCCCCATTGCCCATGCAGTTGGCTGCCAACGGTAACGAGATTCCCACATTACTGCTAATGAATTATGTCCTTTTTCAGGTTTCAGCTCGGAGTTAGAGGCTTGCTGGAATGCTTCGCTGTCTGGCCCGTGAGGAATAAAAGAGTTGTGGAGAGAGACTCCTCCAGGCTTAAAGCCTTGAGCTTTAGCGTCATAGATACCTTCTATGAGTCCCATTAGTTCGCTCATAACATTGGAATGAAACCATGGAGGCCGGAAAGTGTTTTCAGCGACTCTCCATTGCTCGCGAAATAAAATAAAGTCGATGTTGGCAGTTCCAATCTTTTCTGAAGGCGACGTCAAGAGTGTCCAAATAGAAGGATCAGGGTGGTCAAAAACTGTCGGTCCTATTGCCGAAAAGTTTCGCAACCCGTATCTGTATGGGGCTAAGTTGCCGTGCCATGCCACTACGTCAAGAGGTGAATGGGGAATTTCGGCCTCGAAAAATTGTCCATCTATTTTACTGATGATTCGAGTTGAGTGTTCTGTCTTATCGTAAGAAGCTACGGGAAATTCAAAGTCTCTTGCTGAGGCATTCGTGTTAATACCCATGAGACCGGTTTCCGGTAGACGAAAAGCTTCTCCGTAGTTTTCACATACGTACCCTCTAGCAGCTGAGGCCAATAAGTCTACAGAGAATTTTACTCCGCGTGGTATGACCGCTAAGTCCCCGGGGGAAATCCTAAGATCCCCCATTTCGGTTCGTAGCAGTAGCGCTCCGTCATAAGGCACAAACATCAGTTCGCCATCAGTGCTAACGAAAACGGTGTTTCCCATAGAGAGCGCTGCAACGTAATGATGGATTGCACCTCCTAGTTGGAGTGCGGCATTCCCATTAGTGGCAATGGTAGATAGACCCGAGAGCCAATCAGAGCCATCTGAAGTTTTGGGGAATGGGTCCCAACGCAATGGTGACGCTATTGAAATATTGGAATTATCTGGACCAGTTTTTATTAAGTCTAAATTTGTTTCAACAAGATTTTTTAGATGTTGAACAGATGGCCTTATCCGGTAGAGCCATGAGCGACGCTGTTCTTCTCTAGGAGCTGTGAACGCAGACCCACTTAGCTGCTCTGTGTACAGGCCGTGGTTTCCTTTTTGAGGAGAATTTTGGCCTTTGGGTAGTGATCCTTCCAAAGCTTCTGTCTGGAAATGATTTCCGAATCCGGATTGATATAGCAGCTCGGTCACATTTTTATGTTAGTCGTTGGGCTGGCCTCGACCGATTATTCCGTGAGATTCTAGTTCGGCCAACTGCTCATCGGTCAAATCTAGTAACTCATTCAAGACTGAGTTAGTATGTTCTCCTTTTTCGGGGGCGGGTCCGCGCACCCCAACATCAGGGGCATTATGCATTCTGAACGGAGCGGCTACGGTTTCAAATGATCCTACTCGTGGGTGGTCGATAACTTCGAAGGCTCCAGTGGCTCGGACCTGAGGGTCTTTTGTAGCTGAAACGGAGTCATTTATAGGTGCCCAGATACACCTGTATTCGTCGAGCCTCGGCATCCAGTGGGAGGAAGGCATTGCGCCAATCGTTTCATCAACTGTGCTGAGGAGGCTAGTCATGTTTCTATATCGCAAACGTCCAGTCGAGAAATCTTGGTTAGAAAGTAGATCTTCTCGGTCTAAGGCCTTACAAAATCTAACCCAAGCATCGCCTGTGTCGGGCATCGCGAATTGGAGCCATCTGCCATCTGCTGCCTCAAAGGCTTCAAGCATTGCAGATAAGGCGTTGTCTCGTGGTCGGTCGTATGCAGGTTTTTCGTCAATAAGAGATGTGACAAGGTCAAGGCTGATCGTCCATGTGGCTGTTCTCAAAAGTGATGCCTCAACGATTTGACCTTCGCCAGTCATGTCTCGAGAGCGAAGGCCAGCCATAACAGCACCGAATAGGGCCATAGAGGTTGTGTGATCACCTGACCCAGGCCTCGCGTGAGGAGGTGGGCCACCTGGAGCAGTTCCGCCACCAAAGACACCCGAACGAGAAAAAAAAGCGGTTACGTCGTATCCAGGACGATTAATTTCTTCACCTACTTCTCCGTAACCAGAAAGTAGGCCAATTACCAAGTCAGGCTTGATATCTAATAGATCTTTGGTACCTAATCCAAAACGTTCTCTACGTTCTGGTAACAGATTCATCACCACTACATCTGATTTTGCGATTAGGTCCCTAGCGATCTCTGTGCCTCTATCTGTTGCCAGGTTAAGCTCGATACCTTTCTTCCCTCGGTTAATGAACTGAAAGGGGTAGTCCGGGTTGTGTTCGCCCTCAGCGACCTTTGCCTGTTTCATCAGGCCACGTATTGGGTCCCCTCCGATTGCTTCAACCTTGATTACCTCTGCTCCAAGGTCTGCCATAATCGCAGTTGCTGATGGTGCTGCGGCGAAGTTAGCAAACTCGATTACTCGAATTCCGTCCAGTGGTGCGACCATTGTTTATCTCCTAGTAGTGACGATAAAAAGATAGTTGTTTTATTCGTTGGGTGCTGTGCGATTTGAAGAGTCAACCAATTGATAGAAAATAACTGGTCTCGAATCAGTGAAGGGTTCTTCGGTAAAACTAACTTTTAGTTGACTAGTAGCTGGAGTTAATGAATCAAGTATAGATGCCTTGTAACTAGGCCCTCGTTCAATGATTTCTGTTGTTTCGTGTAGGTGTTCCTCACGCGATTTAGCTGGCACTATTCATCTTCGACGCTATTGATAAGTAGTCCAATTCCATTCGCCTCCACCTCTATTGTGTCTCCTGGTTTTAACCATATAGGTGGATCAAAACGCGCGCCTGCCCCAGTAGGGGTGCCTGTGTAAATAACATCTCCGGGTTCCAGGGTTATAAAAGTTGATAGGTACGAGATTAGAAAATCAATGGGATAGGCCATGTTTGCGTGGGTGTCCGATTGTCGGATTTTTCCATTGACTCGTGTCGTAAGTATCAACTCGTCGAAATCTGGAATTTCATCAAGGGTGACAAGGTAAGGCCCCATGGATCCAGAATTCTCCCAGTTCTTGCCTTGGGTCACATTGAATTTAGCATGGCGAACCCAATCTCGAATAGTGCCCTCATTCCCTAAAGTCAGACCCGCAATGTGCTGTCGGGCACTCTCTCGTGAGATCCGTCGACCTCCCTTTCCCATCACGACTACGATCTCTCCTTCGTAGTCAAGCTGGTTGCTCTCTGGAGGGCGGATAAGAGGTTGTAAGTGTCCTGTCAGCGAGGCGGGAAATCTTACAAAGACGCTCGGATTTTGTGATTCGTTTTTATCGGCGTACTCGTTGTTACGGCCTCCATAATTAACACCGATGCAAATTATTTTTCCTGGTTTTGGGATAGTTCGGAGAAAACGTACTTCTGATAAATCGAGGTGATCAACTTTAGATGACGCGAATTTTTCAACTTCGTTTAATCGCTCTTGATGAAGTAAATCACTTATATCTTTGACATCTGAGAAGCTTTGACTCAGGTCGATTATTCCGTTGCCGTCTTCAGACAAGACGCCAAACGAGTCACGACCTTCGTGTGAGAAGCTGAGAAGGCGCATATATAGATTTTCTCCATGTTCTTATCTTGATAACACGTTCTACACTCTGATTAAACCAGGAGCTGGCATGCCGCACATAATTGTTGAATATTCGTCGAACTTAGAGGATTGCCTAGTCGTTGATCAGCTGCTTAGATCTATTCATGAGGCAGCTCTAACACATCCGACTATTCCACTAGCGGGATTGAGAACGCGAGCAGAGCGCAGAGAGAATTATTTGATAGCAGATGGAAACCCTCGGTACATGTTTATTGCGATTGTAATTCGTCTGAACGGGGATCGAGGAGATGGACCGATGATCGAGGTCCGTGACTTAGTGATGGATGCCTGTCAAGGCATTCTAAGTGATCTACAAACTGAGGTGCCCATCGCTTTGAGCGTTGAGGTGCAAGGCATTAACTCGAAGCTCAGAATAAATGAGAATGGGGTTCGTTCTTATATGGAGAAGCTATGACTACTGCACAGACATATGAAGAAATCAAGGCCACGGCTAGCCGAGGATTGCGACGGTTCCATGGAGAACCTCTGTCTCACTTCATCGGGGGTAAGTGGGTGAAGAGCATATCGCAGAGCATTTTAGAAAATGTTTCTCCTATCGATGGTTCATCGATAGGAGTTGTTGCTTCTGGTGACGAACGAGATATCGAAGAGGCAGTCAAATCCGCGTCAGCGGCTTTTCCTGAATGGGCGAAGATGCCGGGACAAGAACGCAAAAAAATTCTTCATAAAGTCGCTGACCTTATTGTTGAACGAGCAAGTGAAATAGCTGCTGTAGAAACAGCAGATACCGGTCAACCCATCCGGTTTATGAGTTCTGCAGCTATGAGAGGCGCAGAAAACTTTAGATTTTTTGCCGATGCAGCACCGGGATCTGCTGATGGGAAATCCATGCCTACGAAAGATCATCTCAACTATTCGATCCGTCACCCAATCGGGCCAGTTGGAGTGATCACACCTTGGAATACTCCGTTTATGCTGTCTACCTGGAAAATTGCACCGGCTTTGGCAGCAGGGTGCACGGTCGTTCATAAACCAGCGGAGTGGAGTCCGTGTTCGGCAGCGATTTTAGCTGAAATAGCTTTCGAAGCAGGTGTTCCATCGGGCGTGTTTAATCTAGTAAATGGAGTTGGGGAGCAGACTGGTAAAGCATTGACGGAGAGCGAAGGTATCAAGGCGGTCGCTTTTGTAGGAGAATCAAGAACTGGTTCGCTCATCCAGGCACAAGGAGCACCAAGCCTCAAGCGGGTTCACTTTGAACTTGGTGGGAAAAATCCTGTGCTCGTGTTTGAGGATGCAAATCTTGAGAGAGCGTTGGATGCTGTAATATTTATGATCTTTAGCCTAAACGGAGAACGATGTACCTCAAGCAGCCGCCTTCTCGTGCAAAGCAGTATCCATGATGAATTTGTCGAGCGTTTAGAAGAGCGAGTTCGTGCTCTTCGGGTCGGGGACCCGTTAGATCCCGATACTGAAATCGGTCCGCTGATCCACCCGCTTCATTGTGAGAAAGTGCGGTCATATTTGACAACAGCGGTTAGTGAAGGTGCGACCGTGATCCAAGCTGCCTCTGAGTTCAGTGCGTCATCTAACTATGTGAACCCGGCTCTTTTTGTTGGAGCAGACGAAACAATGCGTATTTCGAAAGAGGAAATTTTTGGTCCTATTCTGACAGTGATACCTTTCGAAACCGAAAGACAAGCCATCGAGATTGCTAACAATGTCGATTATGGTTTAGCGGGTTACATCTGGACGGGCGACACTGGCAGAGCTCACCGTTTAGCGCGTGATTTAGAAGTTGGAATGGTGTGGGTGAATTCCCAGAACGTTCGACATCTTCCAACGCCGTTTGGAGGCTCAAAGAAGTCCGGTGTTGGTCGAGATGGAGGCGACTATAGTTTTGACTTTTATATGGAAACAAAAAATATTGCGGTTGCCTATGACACTCATACTATTGCGACACTAGGGGGTCCAAGATGAATCGCACCTTGAGTGATTCTGAGGTTGAGCTGCAAGCACAACGACATGAAATAGCGCGTAAGTCCGCTCGACAAATTGAGCCCGTTACTGTGGAACATCCAAAAATGACTATTGCAGACGCGTACGCGATTCAAAAAGCATGGCTGAACCTTGAGCTATCGCAAGGAGCTGAGCTAGTAGGCCACAAAATTGGCCTGACATCAAGAGCTATGCAAATGTCAATGAATATCGATGAACCGGATTTTGGGTATTTACTTGATTACATGTTTCACGAGTCGGGTTGTCAATTAGTTGCGAGCAGCTACTGCGATCCGAAGATAGAAGTCGAATTAGCTTTTGTTATTGGTGATCGTCTGAGTGGAGAAAATGTAACAACTGAAGATGTGTTGGCCGCAACGGAGTGGTTGGTGCCAGCTATCGAGCTTATAGATGCACGTTCGTATAGACGGCATCCCGTTACAGGAGCTACTAGAACCGTCAAAGACACAATTTCTGATAACGCTGCAGACGCAGGTGTGATTCTTGGTGACGTGAGAGTATCGCCTGACGATATTAACCTTCGATGGGTCGCAGCGCTTTGCAGCCGTAATGGAGTGATTGAAGAGTCGGGGGTGGCTGCTGCTGTTCTGGGTCATCCTGCGAACGGGGTTGCATGGTTAGCTCGTCAATATTTTAAATACGGCATAGCCCTAGAACCTGGTGAGATTATTCTCAGTGGTTCTTTCACAAGGCCTGTAGATTGTCGGCCGAATGACGAGTTCTCAGTTGATTACGATGAACTAGGAACAATCGATTTTTCATTTACTTAATAGGGTTTTCTTGCACTGAAGTTACTAAATACTCTGTGTGAAGTTTAGTGGGGAGGCCCCCAGCTGACCGACAGGAAATACTTGGCACCACTCGTCTTTTTTTAATTTTTACTTCCCAAGTTTTATCTGAGACACCGACTTCTGCAATCCAACCACCTGGTATTTCTTTAACGATGATATTTCGAGGCAAATCGTTAAGAGTCCAGCCAACTTTAGTGAGGACTGCTCGCTCTGCAATTTGCTCTGGCCCAGGAGATGCGCCCCACCACCCCCTGCAATGAGATTTGAAATTCATTGCGTTGCCCGATGATTCCATGATTGATTCCAGAAGGCTGATATTCAAACCGGCCCACATCCGTCCGTCAGGCAAGGTCATGGCAGTTGGAGCGAACCGGTGACCTCCTGTATGGCTTACTCGATAGACATCTACTCCATTGACGTTTTGTTCGATCTCTTCTGCAAAACGAGTTCCGTAGCTACCACAGCAAATGTCGTGACTGCCTTGGGTGCATACAAGAACGGAGCGGAGAGAGTTGTCTTCAACTTTCTGGACGCCTGGCATCTCGGCAGGATGATGGCTCATCAGGTATTGTCGAAAGTCGTTTAGTTCATCGCTAGAAGTAAAACTGTGCTTGAAGGTATTGGCCCCAGTAAGAGTGCGTTCGAAAATAGTGACTTGAATGTGTTCCGAATTGGCTTTAGGTACGGTTGCTAAAACTCTGGATTTGCCAATCCAAAAGTCTGATTCGGAACTCCAGTTAGCGAGAAGACTGTGTTTGAAAATAGGTTTAGGCCATGGAAGAGGAATTTCTATAAGGATTACTGCTGCTGCTGCAAATGCAGTTCCTCCTGGATCTTCGTAAATTAACTTGCTGAATTCAGAGCACTTTGGGGATTCTTCTGCCTCGGGTAACAATACAAAAGTTTCGGAAGGGGACCCGGTCGACATACGCCAAGTTTAGGTTTATCTAGTTCATCATAGTCAAAATTGTTGAGTGGATACCAAAAATTAGGTTGTCTGAATAAACGAGATGCAGTCCATATACAGGAGCTTGGTAACAGACCTGTCGCCTGGCTCGCCGTACTAAATTTGAGCCCACATAGCGCAGGAGAGTTGCTAACTCAGTTTTTTTTCTATTTGGTTTGCAGCGAGGACAACTCTTGCTGAAACAGATTTGGGATTTGCTAGACCTGCTGCTATGTGAACAATAGCTAACGCATAGGTGTTGAAATCACCAGTTGGCTTTATAGGAGCAGCAACAGAAACCATACCTGGTAAAACTTCGCTGGTAGAAGTAGCCCACCCGCGCTGCCTTGCTGCAGAGACTTCGGTTCGTTCACCAGTTAATGGCGGTTTAGCAGAAAGGAGAGCTAGACCCGGTGCTCCTCGGGATATAGGGTGCCTAAAACCTGGTCGATACACGACGTGCGCATCCACGGTGCTTGGTTCTACGCTTTGAATAGTTATTGCCTCATTGTTATCTTCCACTACCAAAAAACTAGTCATGCCAAGTTCGTTACTTAGTTTGGTCATCACTTCGTGTGTCGCTAGTTGTAACTCACCTCGTATCTGTCGGGCAAGAGTTGCTAAGTGAGAGCCTGGTTTGAGGCAGCCATTTTGATCTCTAAAGATCATATTGTGGTCTTCGAGAGTTCGGATAATTCGATAGGTGACGGTTCGTCCGAGATCTAAACTTTCTGCAAGCTGGTCGATTGTCGGAGCTACTTTGCACTGGGCGATCAAAGACAACGCTCTTAGGCCTCTGTCTAGTGTCTGGGATCGATTAGAATCAGCCATATCCGATTAACGCTCCCAAAATCCGATTATAGGTTAATGGTATGTGGGATTTTCGTAGAATGGAAGTTGTAGATGGCAGCACGAACCGGAAAGCAAGTACTGCAGCGGTTTCGTGAAGACCCGCCCAATCTCTGGATCAATGGAGAGCGAGTTACCGACCCGACAACTCACCCGAGCACTCGAAATGCTGTGAATAGTCTCGCTGCTTTGTACGACATGCAGCATTCTCCTGAATTAGCGGAAAAAATGACAGTGACTAGTCCAACCTCAGGAGATTTGGTAGGACGTAGTTTTGTAGTACCAAAAAGCAAAGAAGATTTGCGTAGGCGATCTGAGATGCACAAGGTTTGGGCAGATGCATCGTTGGGTCACATGGGCAGAGCTCCGGATTATATGAATGTTAACGTGATGGCAGCTGGAACTGCCGGTGAGTATTTCGCCCAAATACAACCGAGATTTGGGGAGAATATAGCGAACTACTTTGAGTACGTGAGGGAAAATGATTTAACTCTCACTCACGCGTTAACGAGTCCTCAGATCGATAAATCTAAGCAAATAAATGAGTTTGACGACCCCTACATCGCACTGGGCGTAGTGAAAGAAACCTCGTCAGGAATAATAGTGCGCGGCGCCCGGATGCTAGCCACTCTCCCGCTTTCAGATGAAATACTGATTTTCCCTTCTACTGTATTGAAGGGAGGCTCTGACCTAAAGCCTTACGCTTTGGGGTTCTCATTGCCAAATAGCGCCGAAGGTTTGCGATTCCAGTGTCGTGAGCCTTTGGATTTAGGTCGGAGTCATGTCGACCACCCACTTGGTTCTCGATTTGATGAGATGGATGCATTAGTTATTTTTGATGATGTACTCGTGCCGTGGGAGAGAGTGTTCTTAATCGATGATGTTGATTTGGCGAATCAGGCGTATGGTCAAACCGGCGCTGTTTTACACATGGCTCATCAAGTCGTGAATCTTAAGATTGCGAAAACCGAAGCGATTCTGGGGACTTTGCAATCTGTCATAAATATGATCGGTACGAGTGATTACCAGCATGTGCAAGAAATGGTTGCTGAAGTAATTGTGACTCTCGAAATTATGAAAGCACTAAAAATAGCCTCGGAAGAAACTGCTTCATTAAATCGCTATGGGGTTATGACGCCTGGACGAGGCCCGTTGGATGCCGCTCGTAACTACTACCCGGCGGTGCATCGACGACTTATTGAAATTCTTCAGCTTTGTTCATCTAGTGGATTGATTATGATTCCGACTGAGGCAGATCGCCTGGGCGAGGGCGGCGCTGATATAAAAAAGTTTTTGCAAGGTAAAAATGGAGATTCAGACGAACGACTGAAATTGTTTCGTTTAGCATGGGATATGAGCCTTTCCAGTTTCGGGGGAAGGCAAGGTCTTTATGAGCAATTTTTCTTCGGTGACCCTGTTCGAATGAAACAAGCACTTTACGGAATCTATGACCGGCAGCCATATGTAGACAGAGTGAATGCGTTTATAGCTAATGATCGTTGGCCAAACGCTTGATGGAGCCTCCACTAAATGCTCGAGAAAGAATCAAATTAGCTAATAAAGTAATTGGTACCCGCATCATTCGCACACCGATTCTAAAAATCCCTAAAGATGACATTGGAATCGGTTACCCGGTGATTCTTAAACTTGAATATCTTCAACATAGTGGCTCTTTTAAAGCACGTGGCGCGCTGCATTCGCTGATGAAACTAGATGTGGGCGTCGATGGAGTTCTTGCAGCTTCAGGAGGCAACCACGGAATTGCAGTGGCATGGGCAGCTAAGGAGCTGGGACATGCAGCAAATATTTTTGTTCCGACCATCACCTCTGATTCGAAAATTAAAAAATTAGAAAAACATGGAGCGACAATTCATCAAACCGGTGAAAACTATGCTGAAGCCTTCGAAGCTTCAGCTACTTTTGCAGCCAGTCGAAAGATGACTACTGTTCACGCCTATGACCAAGTTGAGGTTCTAGAAGGTGCCGGAACGATTGCTTTAGAGTTAGATGATCAATGCCCGGAAGTTACAACTATTGTAGTTGCTTGTGGCGGTGGAGGACTATCTGGTGGCCTCGCTTCATGGTGGGGGACTAAAAAAAGGCTGATTGTCGTCGAAACTGAAGGTACTGGTACCTACGCTGCCGCAAAAAAACTAGCAAGACCTGTAGATATAGATGTTTCTGGGATAGCGGCAGATGCCTTGGGAGCTCGCCGTATAGGTACCCAGGGGTGGGAAGCGCTTACTTCCGTGGCTGCTGAGAGCCTTCTAATTCGCGACGATGACGTGATTGACGCTCAGGCAGTTCTGAGAAATGTTCATGGTATGGAAGTAGAACCCGCAGCAGCATTGGGCGTTGCAGCATTGCGCTCTGGTAATGTCCGAATAAGTGAGCGAGAAAACGTTGCGTTAGTTATTTGCGGAGCAAACTCAACTTGAAGCGCCATTCTAGAAAGAGGAGCGTCAGATCATGGTGGGATTAGTCCTAGCGTTAGTAGGCGTCCCCATTGTGGCGCTTGGTTTGTATGACTTAATTCAGCGCCGTCACTCAATTCTCAGAAATTTCCCTGTGATCGGACATTTTCGATTTCTAATCGAAAAAATTGGTCCAGAGTTACGTCAATATATTGTTGCGGACAATGATGAAGAACGGCCGTTTAGCCGAGACCAGCGACGGTGGGTCTATGCGACAGCTAAAAAAGAAAACTCTTACTTTGGCTTTGGAACTGATGATGATTTAGATAAACCTGGCCGCATAATTTTTCGTAACGCACCCTTCCCGCTCAATCGAAAATCGTCGGATGAGGCATCGGTGCCCTGCGGGAAGATTCTTGGTGGCTGGCGAAACCGTCGTCAATCTTTTCGCCCTGCATCGGTTATAAATATTTCAGCGATGAGTTTTGGCTCATTGTCAGGTGCGGCAATCAGTGCATTAAACAGAGGATCCAAGCTTAGCAATTGCCTTCACAATACTGGAGAAGGTGGAATTTCGGAACACCACATGCATGGTGGAGATCTTGTATACCAATTAGGTACAGGGTATTTCGGGAGCCGGGATTTAGATGGAAATTTTTCGATTGATGCACTAATGAAAACAATAGCGAATGCACCGGTTAGAGCCATCGAAATTAAATTAAGTCAGGGAGCTAAACCTGGTATCGGTGGACTTCTTCCTGCGGCCAAAGTGACTAAAGAAATCGCTAAGGCAAGGGGCGTTCCCGTTAACAGGGATGTGGCTAGTCCGAGCGCCCACACAGTTTTTTCTGATGTCGAGGGGCTTGTAGAGTTTGTAGAGCTAATCGCTGAGAAGACAGGACTTCCCGTTGGCATCAAATCGGCAGTAGGAAGTGAAAAATTTTGGAATGATCTCGCTTCTTATATGGCAGAGACTGAAAGAGGTCCAGATTTTGTAACGGTAGATGGCAGCGAAGGTGGAACCGGGGCAGCTCCATTAGTTTTTTCGGATCACGTTTCGCTTCCGTTTTGGCATGCATTTCCACTTGTCATCAATGCGTTCGCAAAAGTTGGTTTGAGCGACCACATAGTTTTTATTGGTTCCGGAAAATTGGGACTACCTGCAGAAGCCGCTGAGGCTCTAGCCCTTGGAGTAGACATTGTAAATGTGGGTCGCGAAGCAATGTTGGCGATTGGTTGTGTCCAAGCACAAAAATGTCACACAGGTCACTGCCCAACTGGTGTTGCTACCCAGTCACGATGGCTGGAGAGGGGTTTAGATCCGAAGGATAAGGGCGTTAGGCTAGCGAATTATGTGACTGGACTGCGTTACGAGATGCTTCGACTCTCTCATGCGTGCGGAGTGGAACACCCGGCCTTGCTAAGTGAAGAAAAATTAGCGGTTACGGGTGATGGCCGAGCTCTGATGAGTGCACACTCTTGGTATGGAGTAGCTCCCGAAATTACTCAATCAAAACAACGAGTGGCTGGGATTGCCTCCGCGCTGAAGGAACTGTGAAGAGCTAAGTTCTCTGCATGACACAAATGACCGGTGGCGAAGTTGTTGCAGCAACCCTCGCAAAAATTGGCGTACGACACGTATTTGGCATAGTGAGTGTCCATAACTTGCCTATCTATGATGCTTTATCGTTACGAGACGATATCGAGATAGTCAACGTGCGACATGAACAGGCTGCAGCCCACGCTGCCGACGCGTATTCACGAGCAAGTGGGGAATTGTGTGTCGTTTTAACTTCAACCGGTCCCGGTGCTGTGAACGCTGTAGCGGGCCTTTACGAAGCAGCATTTGTCTCGTCCAAAGTTTTAATGATCACAGGTCAGATTGAATCTCGTTTCAGAGGCAAAGGAAAAGGCTTTCTACACGAACATGAGACTCAAGCTGAAATGTTGAAAACCATTTGCCGCGAAGTGTCATCAATTCGCCACAGCGAGGAAATCAGCAAAGAGATAGCGCGAGTAGCTGACGACATTCGCTTCGGCCGTCCGCAACCTGGTGCAGTTGAAATTCCTATCGACTTACAATATAAGATGGTTGATTGTGAGATCGTAGGGTCTGAAGAGGTTCCGGCGCTAGTCCCTGAAGAATCGCTCCTAAAGGAAGCTGCTCGACAACTTTCGAGAGCAGAACGCCCGATAATTTGGGCTGGTGGCGGAGTTAATATTGCGGGTGCATCGAAAGCTCTAACAGCATTAGCCGTTGCTCTTGACGCTCCGGTGATGACCACCATTGAGGGCAGGGGTTCGATACCTGAAGACCATCATTTGTCACTCGGTTTTTGTTCAGACCGACCGATGATGGCAGAGGCTTTCGAAGAAGCAGATTTGGTTTTGGCCGTAGGTACACGTTTCCAAAATTATGCGACAAAAGTATGGACACTTCCGCTTCCAAATCTATTAATTCATATAGACGCTGATGCTGGAGTTATTAATCGTAATTACCCATCTTCGTTGCCTATCGTTGGAGATGCTCGATTAAGTCTTGAAGGTATTTTAGGTCACGTGACCGGTTCAAGCGTTGATATCCAATTCGTGGATCGAGTTAAGAAGTGGAAAGACGCTGATAGAGAGGAGCTTCTTAAAGAAATTGGTACCGACCATGCCGCTATCGTTTCAATGATTCGAACAATTCTTCCTCGAGATGGAAGAATTGTTCGTGACTCAACAGTTCCTAACTACACATGGGGCAACCGTCTGTTACCGATTCTTGAGAGTCGTACATCCATGCGTGCAGCTAGCTCAGCTATAGGTCCTGGCTTACCGCTGGGAATTGGAGCGGCGCTCGGGTCAGGTGCTTCGACAGTGGTTATCCAAGGAGATGGAGGTTTGATGCTCTCGATCGGAGAGCTAGCTACTTGCGCCGAACATCAAATACCTGTGATCATTTGCGTATTTAACGACTCAGGTTATGGGGTACTGAGAATTATTCAGGACTCCGTTTATGGGCATCGGCATGGCACTGACTTACCCAAAAATGACTTTGTGAAAATTGCTGAGGGGATGGGAGTGGCTGCAGAACACGTCCGAGGAATAGACGAATTTGAACAAGCTTTTTCTCGTGCTGTCGCAACTCCAGGCCCGACTTTATTAGACATCGATATGGATTATCTAGCACCGATAACTTTTCCGCTACCTGCACACCAGAGAAAAAAATCAAATGATCAGTTGTAAGCGTGAGTATGTGCTCAGCTATGAAGAAACGGGTGTGCAGTCGAACGGTACGCCTAAATCGACCCCAACCTTGTTCAACGAAGATACAACTGAGCCAGGATAGGAAACCACGCCATCGGCTCGGTGCCTGTCCATAGTTTGTTGCTCTATCTCTCCTGGTAGATAAACTTGTTGACCGGGCAAACTGTCTTCTTCTCCAGCTGCCCGAATTTGAGCCACCATGTTCTCAATGTCATCAAAGTAACTATCTCGATCACGAAACACTGCGGGGTCCATAAGAAGAAAAAATTGGCCGCGGTGACCAACAGCCACATCGCCAGTGTGGTTTGAGCCAGCCAAGATACCCGCCAGAATGTTGGAGGCAGTTATCATTCCGATTCCTTTGTAACCGCCTATAGCTGGAACGATTCCCTTCATGGCTACATCTGGATCCACGGTAGGGTTTCCATCTCGATCCAGAAATCCCCATGCCTCAGGAATTTCTGTTCCTTCGGAGCGAGCCCTAAGAACTTTACCGAGAGCAACCGGCGTCATCGCCATGTCAAGAACAATTGGCGCTTCACTTCTTCTAGGGAAAGTCCAAACGATCGGATTGTTGCCGAAAAGCTTTCTGCGACTTCCAAAAGGAGCAAGATTTGGGACACTTGTTGTGGTCCCATAACAAACAAATCCTGCCTCAGCGGCACTGTACGGGTAATTAGCCCCGCAACCCCAGTCGTTAGAGTTGCGAATTACACCGGCTACCATTCCACTTGTTTTTGCAACCTCTATGAGGTGTTCCATGAACCGGGTAATCACTAATTGACCTAATCCGTGATGCCCATCGGCTACTACAACAGCTGGGGTCTCCTGAATTATTTCCATCTGTGCTTTAGGATCCGTTGATCCATCGCGGAACCAATCCACGTACCAACTAAGTCGCTGAAATCCATGGGTGTCAACGCCTCGAGTGTCAGACCAAAGCTGGTTATCTACGACAGTTTCAGCATCTTGTTGGCTCATACCTGCTGCTTTATAAGCAGCGATGCCCCATGGTCTTAACTCTTGGAGCTTAAAAGACATGGGCTTCTCTGGTTGACCAGCAGAAGGACGTTCATCGGGTATCCCTCGAGGTGAATGGCTATCGTTACTCACAGTTCTCCTATCACAGCATCTGCAAACTCTTCGGTGGTACTAGTTCCACCTTGATCTTGGGTAAGTTGTTCGGCAATTGTATAGACCCGCTTAATAGCTTTGCCTAGTTGATCGGCTGCCGAAGAGAGTCCTACATGTCGAAACATTAATATAGCGGACATTAAAGTTGCTGTCGGATTGATTACCCCAAGCCCTGAAATGTCCGGCGCTGTGCCATGAGAGGGCTCGAAATAAGCGAAGTCCTCTCCGTAACATCCGGATGGTGCAAGACCTAACCCTCCGATGGTCGCTGCTCCCTGATCTGACAAAATATCGCCATACAAATTTGGTAGAAGAAGCACATCTAAGTCCTGTGGCCGCATGACTAAGCGGTGTGCTAGATCATCAACGATGAACTCCTCATAATGCAAATGAGGGTATTCCTGTACTATTTCTTTGGCTATTTCACAAAACCATTTATCAGTTGCTGGCAGCATGTTGGTTTTAGCAGATACCGTAATTTTATTTCGCCTTTGTGTGGCTAGCTCGCAAGCGAAACGAGTTACTCGTTCAGTACCGGAACGCGTAATGATTTTCGCGGCGAAACGACCTTCCGCAGCATCTTTGGGAACGTGAGACCTCGGATCTACAAGGTTGGCATCTAACAATTTTGAGGCGGGCCCCATAATCCCAACGTACATATCTTCTAAATTTTCTCGAACTATAACGTAATCAATGCCCTCTGGTCTACGAAGTGGACTGTTGAAACCTGGAAGCCATTTAATCGGACGGACGTTTGCATATGTCGATTTTCCCCAGCGCAAGTAGGAAGCTCCAGGAGTTGTCCCATCACTAGCTCCAAATAATACTGTTGACGCCTTATCAATTCTTTCAGTAACAAACTTCTCGCGATCAGCGGCATCGAGCTTCAATAGTTCTGTGCCTGTGGGTAAGCAATCCCATGTAATAGGAACGTCGAGAAATTTCAGGACTCGAAGAGTTGCGGCCATCGCCTCAGGTGCTGCATCATCTCCTGGAATCACGCAGACATTTAGCGCATTCTCTGGATTCATCTTTTTCCAACTTGCGGACTTTCGAAAGTTGAAGTTACGTCGTCTTCCAGGCAGAGCATTTTGTGAAGGTAATAGGAGAACTTGAGCATGATTGTTGCATCCATCCGATGGGTTGCTGTGATATTAAACCAAATGGCGTAGAAATTTCAGGCTCTCATCTAGGGGTTTCTTCTAGGATGTGAATAATGTCCAAACTCCGTGACCAAAGGACTGTGTTCGGAGTCCCTGGGTTTTTACCACTCTGGATAACCGGCATTTGTTGGCACTGGGGTCGTTGGGGCATAGCTTTTCTTGCTGCTTATCACGTCAATGATCTGACTGATTCACCAAGGATGGTTCAACTAACTGGAACAGCGATGTGGGCTCCTCTACTCCTAGGAGGAGCGATTGGTGGAGTGGTTGCAGATAGATTTGATCGACTTGCGACGGTTCGAGTGCAGCTGATTGTTCTCGTCCCGGTAGTCATTTTGGTTGGTGGGCTCGAGATTTCCCATAATTTAAACCTTTGGGTGGTATACCCATTTTTGGTGATCGCAGGGGTCGGTTGGGTTGGGGATATGACGAGTCGCCGTTCGTTAGTACTGGACATTGTGGGCCCGAGCAGAATAGATAGCGCTATGGCTTTGGAGAGTATTGCCTTGGCTTCCGGCGCTGCAGTCGGGAATTTAATTGGAGGGTTTGTTGCTCAAAACTTTGGTGTTGGGGTGGCTTTCCTAGTAATTGCCTTTTTTCTAATAATCGGTCTTATCTCTCTCGGGTGCATGCCTGATCTTGGCTTACCGGAGATAACTCCGAAAAGTGAAAGACCTTCTCCCTTAGCTGAATTACGAGAAGCAGTAGAACTTGCAAAAAACAATAGGGGACTGAGAAGTATTATCGGTGTGACCGTCCTAACAAACTTTTTCTTCTTCGCTTATTTCCCGGCAGTCCAACGCATCGGAGCAGATATAAATGCTTCACCGACGCAGATAGGCCTAATCGCTTCGATGTCTGGATTCGGGATGATGGTTGGTTCAGTTATTCTTGGATGGTGGTCCCCGGAACGCAGAGGGCTTGCATATATCGGTGGATCAATGTTCGGAATGGTCATGCTAATTCCGTTCGCTCTAGGAAATTCTCTATTGGCGGTTACCGGAGCGCTCTTTGTCGCAACTTGTGGGATCGGTTTTTTTGGTGCGACGCAATCAACACTTGTGTTAATGACTGTGGATGAGAATATGCGAGGGCGGGCAATGGGACTTTTGAGCACAGGAATAGGTGCTTTGCCGATTGGAGCATACGCTTTAGGTGAGATAGCGGAATATGTGGGTATTCGCGCAGGTGTAGCGATAATGTCGGCGACTGGTCTTTTCCTTATGGTGCTCTGGCTATTCAGCCATCCAGAAGTTCTAAAGATGGGTCGTAGCGTCTAGCTTGAAAACGCACAATAATGAAATGTTTGACCTAACCGCTGAGTCCTTTAGACGACACTGATATGAACCAAACATGATATTTCGAAACGTGAATTCACAAAAAGTAAAAATATGTGTCGGGTTCTCTGGAAGAAAGATGACAGACATACAGCAGGGAGAGGCCAAGAATGGCTACGCTTTGGGTTTTAGACGTTTGAGGGGATACCAACGATGAAGGCTGCAGTTCTTAACCAGATACCAGGCGATCTGGTAATCGAAGATATTTCAATTGATAAGCCCGAAGCAAACGAGGTTCTTGTCCAGGTAGTGAACGCGGGCTTGTGTCATAGTGACCTTCATTTTATGGATGCTTCTTGGCCAGGAGCGGTGCCCTCGGTTATGGGACATGAAAGCGCTGGAATAGTCCAAGCGGTAGGTAAAGATGTTTCATATGTGAAACCTGGCGATCATGTAATCACCTGTCTCTCGGTGTTCTGCGGAAATTGTAACTTTTGTCTTACCGGCCGGCCGAATCTTTGCCGCAACAATAGTGCCGTGTCTCGTCCTAAGGGAGGGACGCCAAGGCTAACCAAGCCCGATGGAACTCCTGTTGATCAATTTGCCCGTTTGGGTGGATTCGCCGAAGAAATGCTAGTTCACCAGAATGCTGTGGTTAAAATTCGTTCAGATATGCCGCTTGACCGTGCAGCTTTAATCGGTTGCGGCGTGACCACTGGTGTCGGTGCTGTTTTTAAGACGGCACGTATCGAGCCTGGATCAACGGTGGCTGTTTTTGGTGCCGGCGGCATTGGGCTATCTGCTGTTCAAGGTGCGAGAATTGCGGGTGCTGGAAGAATAATTTCAGTGGATGTTACTGATGACAAGCTTGAGACAGCTCGTGCTGTCGGAGCGACAGACACTGTAAACGGCTCCGAAACTGATGCAGTAATGGCTATCCACGAAATGACTGGGGGCGGAGTGGATTATGCATTCGAGTGCATTGGTCTCAAAGCAACTTGTGAGCAAGCGTGGGCGGCATCGAAAGTAGGCGGCACAACAGTCATCGTAGGGATGATGCCACTCGGCGAAAAAATTGAGATTCCAGGCCACGAAGTCTTCATGATGGAGAAGCGCCTGCAAGGTTCCATGATGGGATCGAACTCTTTCCGAGTGGATATGCCACGATATGTTGACATGTATTTAGATGGTCGTTTGATGCTGGACGAGATGATTTCCGGCCATATTCGCCTTGAACAAATAAACGAGGGATACGACCAAATGCGTCAACAAATTGGGGCTCGAACAGTCGTAGATTTTAACTAAATATTTTCCAGGTGATAAGGGGGAACAGTTGATGGAAGTAGCTGGCAAGGTCGCTGTTGTGACAGGAGCGGCAAGTGGAATGGGTCTGGCTATGGCAAATACTTTTGCTCTAGCAGGCATGAAGATTGTTCTTGCTGATATTGAAGCTGAACCACTTGATGAGGTGGTTAGGGACCTAACTAACGGCGGTCATGAGGCTATAGGGGTATTAACCGACGTTTCGAAGTTAGAAGAAGTTGAAAAACTCGCTGATACAACACTTAGCCATTTTGGTGCAGCGCACGTTCTATGTAATAACGCAGGAGTGGGACTTGGAGCGCCAGTCGGTGGAACTTCCATGGCGGACTGGAAATGGACTTTAGATATTGATCTATGGGGGCCGATATATGGAGTCGAAACCTTTTTGCCAATTATGGAAAAACAAGGCGAAGGCCACATAAATTCGACTGCCTCGATGGCCGGACTTTATGCGGGAGCGTCTCTCGGAGCTTACAACGTAGCTAAACATGGAGTCGTCGCGTTAATGACTTCGCTCGAACGGGATTTACGCTGGCAGAACTCAAACGTTCATGCCTCAGTGTTATGCCCGGGACCAATCAATACTAATATTGTTGATAGCGAGCGAAACAGAGAACAAGATGATGCTGCAAACCATGTTGCTTCTGAACAGGGCGACAAGTTTTGGAACTTCCTTACTAAGACTTTAGCTGGGGGTATGGACCCGGCTGAAGTAGGGCCTTTGGTTTTAGACGCCGTGGTGAACTCTAAATTTTGGATACTGACTCATCCAGAAATGGCTGCTGTAACTATGCGTCAGCATCAAAGCATGGTTGATACTCAAAAATTGACCCGATAAATTTTTTCAGGAGAATATCAGTGATTAAAGTTCTCGGATTGTTTGAAAATCTAAAATAGACTAGAAAAAACAGTAGGCTACACAACCAGTGACTGTCACTAGTGGTATTCGTGATCCAACGGTATGGCAGGTTTATCCGGCTAATAGTGCTCCGAGTATTGTTCCACAGTCACTAACTTATCGACGGAAACTTCTCTGGGTGATAGCTTTCGCTGTCTTGGGTTTCGGCTCGCTGATGACGCTGGTTACCGCTGCTTTGCCGACAATCGCTGAGGACCTCGATACTACGGTCACAAATGCTGGGTGGATCCTGACTGGGCTCATGTTGGCAATGGCAATAGCTACTCCGGCAGGCGGAAAACTCGGAGATATCTATGGCCACCGCCGCATATTCCTCATTGGCGTGATTGGAATGACAATCACAATGTTAGCTACCTACTGGGTTTGGAGTATCGGGACGTTTATTTTTATACGCGTTCTTTTTGGGCTAAGCGGAGCGCTCATGATGCCAACCGGGATAGCTCTGTTGATGCACGCTTTCGGTTCTGCTGAACGTGCCAAAGCAGTTGGCTGGTTTCAATTCGCCATGACTGGAGCTCCAACGATCGGAGTTGTGGCGGGTGGGCCGCTTCTAAATGTTTTTGGGTGGAGAGCAGTTTTTCTGGTTTTCGGGGCAATCAGCACCGCCTCTGCGCTTGCAGCCTTGCTAGTGGTGAAACCCATCCCCAAGGGCTTAAAAGCGAAGATCGATTGGCTTGGAACTTTCCTCCTGGCTATTGCAACGCTATTGGTTTTGCTAGCAATCACTCGTGTACCTGTGCTTCTCGGGAACGACCGTCAAGTTGCCAGCGACCCTACTTTGCTAGCGATGCTAGTTGGAAGTTTTTTCCTGTTCTGGGTGTTCGTACGGTGGGAAAAGCGAATAGCAAGCCCGCTGCTCGACATGCGCTTGTTTCAGAAACGAAGCTTTTCCCTTCCGCTTTTTTCGGCTGCGTGTAACCAGTTTGCTTATATGGGTGCGTTCATAGTCATTCCTGGCGTCCTGCAGGGTCCTTATGGTTATTCTGTCGGGGCCGCCGCAATGCTAATGGTTCCACGTCCAGGTGTCTTCGCACTGGCTTCTCCAATGGGCGGTTACCTGGTGACGCGTGTTGGAGCACAGAAGCCAATGTATTTTGGAACTACAGCCATGATCGGATCAATGGTGGCTTTCGCGCTAGGTAGCAAGCCAGGAGGTGTTGGCTTGGCAATATTGATGATTGGACTTATGCTCTCCGGTGTTTCTGCTGGGATCGGGTCACCTGCGTATCAAACACTCGTGGCGAATTCTGTGGAGGATCGGGATTTGGGAATTGCCAATGGAATGAACCAGACGGTTATGTTTATTGGAATGATTTTGGGGATTCAATCAATGCTCGCCATAGCTGGTAGCGACCCATCTACTGAACGTCTTCGTGCAACGTTTATCTTTGGTGCCTCAATAGCAGCATTAGGCTATATAGCTCCTATATTTACCGGACGTCGTTCAAGTTAAAGCGGTTATTGCTGCGATGAGAAAATTTTTCGGGCAGAATATGTTCCATGTCCTTTCGATCGACAGATTATGAAACCTTAGAAATCGAACCCACTGGAGAAGTCCTTCGAATCTGGCTCAACCGTCCAGAGTCAAGGAACGCACATAATCAACAAATGATTAAAGAGGTAGGCGATATCTTCCTGGCCCTTAATGCTCAAACAGAGTTTCGGGTGGCTGTCCTTGGAGGACGCGGAAAGTCATTTTGTGCGGGCGCAGACAGAAAAGAAATTTTAACAGCACCATCTAACGATGTTGAAGCTCGTTATAGAGGTCAACTTGGACGGCGAGCTGTAAGAGCTATCGAAGACTGCGAAGTGGTCACGATCGCACGAGTTCATGGGCATGCAGTTGGCGGAGGTTGTTGCTTTTCTACTTCTTGTGATTTCAGATTGGCAACGGCTAACACCGCTTTTTATGTTCCTGAGGTGGAGTTGGGAGTTCCGTTACCGTGGGGAGCTACTCCTCGGCTGATCAGCGAAGTTGGTGCATCTAGGGCGCGACAAATGGTCATGTTGGCCGAACGTATAAATGGAGAAGTGGCCAAGCAATGGGGATTAATTCATGAAGTTGCTGCGGACGAAGATCTACTTGACGAACTAGTGAGCGAATGGGTGAATCGATGCCTAGCGTTGCCTCCGCTTTCCGTTCATATGGCCAAGTATCAGATGCGCGGTTACGCGCAAGTTAGTCGGCTCGGAGATATATCAGAGTTCGATGGAGATGCTTCTGCTCTAGCAATGAGAAGTGATGAGGCGAAAGCTCGATTTGGTAGTTTCGGCACTGGCTAGCAGAGCCTAGTCAACTCCGAGCATCAATTTTGGAGTATGCCTTTTTCATTGCTAGGACCCCTTCGACTGCCTTCGGGATACCCCCGTAGATAGTCATTTGAACCATTATCTCCTCAACTTCTTCTCGCGAGAGCCCGTGATTCAGAGCAGCTGGGATATGAAATGCAAGTTCGTCAATTCGACTCAGAACTGTCAGAATCGAAACAACCACGAGGCTGCGATCTCGTCTAGAAAGTTCATCGCGCGACCAGACATCTCCGAAAGCCCAGTTGTATGCAATAGCCCCGACTTCTCCTAAATGATCTATGAAATTTTTATAGTCATCATCTAAATTCTCTGAGCAACGTCCGTCCGTAAGTGTTTTACGCACGTCATGGGCTCGCAAACGTCGTTCCTGATCATCTAACAGCGCGCTCGGCTGCCGTTCGGGTAGACGCTCGACACCGTCTATAATTCGGAAACGTTCTTCGATCACTCGGGTTGCCTGCATAGCCATTGGAAAGCCTGCGTACGCTGCAACATGAAGTAAAACTTCTTCAATTTCGCTTCGTTGTGCGCCATGGTTCAAGCCAACCATTGTGTGAACTGAGAGCTCTTCAGTGTTTCCGATTGTGGCTAAAACGCTAATCACGATAAGGCTGCGATCTCGCCGGCTTAGTTGAGGGCGTGCCCAAACATCACCCATAACTACATCGAAAGCGAAACTACCCAAAGCTCCGTGTTGGCGACGCATTGCTCGAGCCCCTCTTTCAGGATCACCGACAGAGCCAGCCATAAAACCATCGAAAACCTCTAGAGCATCGTTGTGTCTTTCTTCGTAGCTGCGTGATTTCATTGCTATTCCTCCTGGATGAGTCAGAACTCTTGATCAGAACCTAGTGCAGCGCGATACAGGTGTGCTCTTTCTTCTTCGCTAGCTAATTTAAGTAACGTAAATACTAGTCCTTGAAAATATGTGGAAAATTTAGTGCTATCACTATGGAGGATGTGGATGGATTTAGATAACTGAGAAGTACTCTCAATAGCAGATCAGCCGAGGGTAAAAATTTAACTGATCTGGAGCTAAACGACTGAGCTAAACGACTGAGCTAAGAGACTGAGCTAAGGGACAAATGAGGGGTTTAGAAGGAATTCAAGTAGTTGAGATTGGTCAAATGGTTGGTGTCCCGTGGGCAGCCAGAATTATTGCTGATCTAGGAGCAGATGTAATAAAGCTTGAACCGCCTGAGGGAGATCAATCTCGCTATAGGGGCCCTTATAGCGGTAAATTCGATATCAATAAGAGCGGTCTATTTGTCGTTTTGAATTTTAATAAACGCAGTGTTTCGGTCGACTTAGGCACTAAATCAGGGATGGAACGATTACATAGCCTGCTAGCTGACGCTGATCTTTTGATTCATGATTTGGCGCCAGATTTGGTAAATTCTCTTGGTTTAGGAGAACTCTCACTTCGCTCTCGATACCCATCTATGGTCACTTGTTCTGTTACACCCTTCGGGCGCTCTGGGCCATACTCTGGCTATCAAGCAGAAGACCTTCAGGTAATGCATGGCGGGGGCTGGGGATGGCTTACACCTGGAGGTTCTGATCGCCCAGACTTGCCGCCATTAAAACCTCATGGGCAACAAGCTGGTTTTCAGATTGGGTTTGCAGCGGCGACGGTCGCACTTGCAGCGGTTGACAAAGCGCAACGAACTGGAACTGGTGAATATATAGATTTTGCTGGGATGTCCTATATAGCGAGCATGTTAGAAGCGGGCTTTATTACGTATACCTACACTGGCCAGATACCCGGACGCATTGGGACAAGAGTTTTAAATCCATGGAAAATACTGCCGACTAAAGATGGTCGTATCTTTGTTGTGTGTGTTGAAGATGATCAATGGCGTCGACTTAAAGAGATAATGGGACATCCAGAGTGGGCTGAGATGGAAATATTTGATACTCAGCAGGGAAGATCAGATGCAGCCGACCTTTTGCATCTTTGGTTAGGGGAATGGATAGCTCCTCAAAAAACTGCAGATCTTTTTCATCTTGGCCAAGCTAATAGAGTCGCTTTTGCGCCTGTAAACACGATTGCTCAGATGGCTTCCGATCCGCACCTTGATGATCGTGAATTTATTGTTAACTTAGACCAACCCGGTATGGGAGTTCTCAGAATTCCGGGACCTCCAAGTAAGTATAAGAATCCTTGGTGGTCGGTTCGTCGCCCTGCTCCGGCTTTAGGGATTGACCAGACAGCTGGCTTCAAAACAAGCCGACCGACTAGTCAGATTGATGCTAAAGCTGTTAGAGCGCGACCTCTTGAGGGAATACGGGTAGCAGACTTTTCATGGGTCTGGGCCGGCCCATTCTGTGGGCTTCACCTAGCTCATTTAGGAGCCGAAGTTATAAAAATTGAATCTGCTGAGGCACCGGATTTAGGGCGACGGTTACCGTTACACGCAACTGATTGCATAGAGGGACCGGATACGAATGGGTACTTTAACCAATGGGGACAGGGAAAAAAGAGTGTAAGAATCGATCTTTCCACTGAGAAAGGCAGATCGATAGCGAAAGAGATTGCGCTTAAATGTGATGTTGTTTTATCAAACTTTGGGACTGGAGTAATGGACCGGTTTGGCATGGGTTACGAGGACTTGGTAGCTGACCGAAGCGACGTTATCGTGGCGACGATTAGTGGTTATGGACAGGAAGGCCCCTATAGCAAATACATAGGATACGGACCTACTACGGCACCGTTATCGGGCTTGTCATCGCTTACTGGATACGAAGGAGGAGACCCGGAAGAAGTGGGAGTAGCCCTTGGAGACCCGGCTTCTGGTATTGCAACAGCTTTCGCTATAGTCGCTGCGCTCGCAGCGCGACGTCGAACTGGAGAGGGGCAGAGCATTGACACCTCTCTATGGGAAGCAACGACAGTTTGTGTAAACGAAGGATGGATGGAATGGCTCCTTACAGGAAACGAACCAAAAAGAATTGGCAACCGAGATCCAGTAATGTCACCCCATAACATATACCGATGCCTAGGTGAAGACAGCTGGGTAGCGATAGCATGCCGTACTGATAAAGACTGGCAAAAGCTCTCTGAAATTATTGATTTTGGTAAAGATCAAAATATATTTGCGACTGCTTCTGAGCGTAAAGAAAATGAAGCCACTATTGATGATCTGATAAATCAATGGACACGAACTCAAGACCAATGGCATGTTACTGAGCTTCTGCAATCAGTTGGTATCCCTGCTATGCCATCGCTCGATGCCAAGTCTCTAGAACAAAACCCTCATCTTAATGAACGTGGGGTTATCGAACGGCTTCCTCACTCTGCGGTCGGCAAAAAAAGTCACGTTGGTGTGCCATGGCTGTTGGATACTGCCA
The DNA here is from genome assembly GCA_905182565.1 of Acidimicrobiaceae bacterium. Taxonomy (GTDB): domain Bacteria; phylum Actinomycetota; class Acidimicrobiia; order Acidimicrobiales; family Poriferisodalaceae; genus UBA9040. Next base: position 81,376 of record CAJJCB010000026.1, read on the forward strand.
CGAACGGAGTACTGCGTTCGGCGCCGCTATTAGGCGAACACACTACTGAAGTGCTCATGACAGTGCTGGAAATGTCTGAAACAGATATTGCAGCGTTAGCTGAAGAAGGGATCTTGAAATAGTGTGTGCTTAATAGGGGTAAGATAGAGCTACACAAATTTATTACCAAAACGTGTGGGATCGTTTGACAAATTGGGGGGAGTGAAGTGAGCGAATTATTAATTCGTGGGGGCACACTTATCGATGGCAGTGGACGCGCAAGACGTCGCGCCGATGTGATGGTGGATGGCGGCGTAATCACTGAGATAGGTTTGTTAGGGGGCCGTAAAGCTAAACGTATAGTTGAAGCTGAAGGTCAGATAGTTAGCCCAGGATTTGTGGATGTGCATACTCATATGGATGCACAAATTGCCTGGGACCCGATGGGTGAGAGTTCATGCTTCCACGGAGTAACGACTGCTGTGATGGGAAATTGCGGATTTACTCTCGCACCAGTTCGCTCAAACGAACGACATCTTGTAGTTCGAAATCTTGAAAGGGCTGAAGATATATCTGCAGAGGCCATGGCAGCTGGTATCGACTGGTCTTGGGAAACTTTTCCAGAATATTTAAATTTTGTTGACAGAACGCCCAAAGGAATTAATTACGCAGGCTATATCGGCCATTCAGCATTGAGAACATGGGCTATGGGCGAAAGAGCTTTTGAAGACTCTGCCAACGAAGATGATCTTGCCCTGATGGTAGGGCAGCTTCGTTCGGCAATGAAGTCTGGTGCCATGGGTTTTACAACCTCGGTTTCTGTAAATCATGCGACTTCTGATGACCGCCCGGTCGCAAGCCGAATGGCGAATTGGTCAGAAGTAGAGCTATTAGTTTCCGAGATGGGGAAATTGGGTGCTGGAATTTTTGAACTAGCTCACCACCATGATCTTCGTTCTCGAGATCCGGAGAAACGCGAACTGTATATTAGCCGTTTGGTAGATCTTGCTGTTCGAACTGGAGTGCCAGTCACTTATGGAATGCTTGCTACCGGTAAAGGTGACTTAGGTTGGAAACCTGTCGTTGAACTTTTAGACAGAATAAATTCTGCAGGAGGAAGGTCTTGGGCTCAGGTGCATACTCGCCAATTCGGGGTACTGCTATCCTTTTCCACGCAGCTTCCTTTTGACTCGCTTCCTATATGGAAAGAACTTAGGGAAGCCACGCTAAAAGATCAGTTATTGGCGCTGAGAGATCCTGGGATGCGCTCTAGCTTGATGTATGAAGCTGAACATGGAGACTATGGACGATCGATTGGCGCAGAGGCCCGCAAACCGGAATGGGAATTCATATATCCGATGGAGTCGGCGCTGCCTCCATACCGGTCGATAGCGGAAATTGCTGTAGCTGAAAATAAGAAACCCATTGATGTTTTTTTTGATGTTGCATTGTCTCATAACCTAGACATTTTCTTTATTCAGGCTGCTGCTAATCAGGACCAATCGGTAGTCCTTGATCTAATGAAACACCCCTTTGCTATCCCAACGTTTAGTGATAGCGGTGCACATGTTACGCAAATTATGGACTCTTCGATTCAGACTCATTTACTTGGGCATTGGGTCCGGAATGAAAAAGCTTTTTCGTTAGAGGAAGCGATTCACCGCTTGACGTTGGTGCCGGCTCGAGCTTGGGGCTTTGATGATCGTGGGATATTGGCCGAAGGAAAAGCTGCAGATATTAATATTTTTGACTCAGAAAGCATTAGTCCCAACTTGCCTGAGTTGCTCCATGACTTGCCGTCAGGCGCAGCACGGTTACGGCAGACTTCGGTTGGGATAAAAGCAACTATTGTCAATGGTGAGATTCTTGTTGAAGATGGCGAAACTACAGGTGCGACTCCAGGATTCTTGCTACGCGGCCCGCTAGCGAGTTAGAGCTTAGTTAGAGGTGTCCGGGTCGCTGGGTTCTCGTGCCTTCCAACGTATGCGGAACTATATCCCGGTTCGCTTACCCAGCTAACTTTTCGAAGATCTGAAGCGTATTTTTTAAAAATTTCGATCTGGATATCTTCACTTTCGTATTCAAATGGGTCGTTTAATTGTTGCTCAACCGGGCCTCCTTTTTCGGGAGGGTTTTCGAGCAGGTAACGAGTAGCTTCTCGCCATGCCTGAACTGGCGACTTCAGATCTGAATAACCTAAGTCTCTAACGGCTGGAGCAATATCGAGGACTCTATGCGTGTTCGACCAACTGGTGAGCATTGGGCGCGTGGAAGGCGCAAGATAGTGAGGAATAGAAATTAGTTCCCATTCATGCCCAACCTCGTCTGCAACGATTTCAGCGATTTGAGTTATAGATAATGATTGTTGATCTGAAACATTATAAATTTTTCCGATCGCAGAGATAGGACGATCGCATGCGAGTAAAGTTGCGTGAGCTGCATTCTCTATCCACATTTGGCTTTTAAGAGTTAACCCGCCATCGGGAACTATGAGAGTAGGCCTTCTGTCGATTGCTCGGCGAACAATTGGCCATTCTCTAGGCAGTATCTGTCGTGGACCGTATATTTGTGGATATCGAAGATGAATTGCCTCTGGATGGAGAGCAAAGACAGCCTCTTCTGTCTCGCGAATTTTTCGTAATTTGCGAAAATGCTCATCATCTCCTACCAGCTCAGCTGAGGATGGATTAGGGACCGGTAATCCTTCCGGGAACAGGTCATCTGGATTGGCAAACCCGTGGTAGACCCCAACCCCACCAATCGTTACTAAGTGGCCAATTTTGCCAGCAAGTAGCTCGACCAAGTCTCTTAGACGGCCATACATTACGACACCAAGATCAAATGTTCTTGTGTTGATTGCTTCAGCTGAGGCATTTCGATCAAAAGGGTTTGTATGAATATGTTCTACCTCATCGCTGATTAGATCAGTTTCGTGTCGCCCTGTGTGCATAATCGTAACTTTGTAGCCACGGCGAGTAAGGCCGTTTACGATAAGAGGACCAGTTGGACCTGTTCCGCCAATTACTAGAGCTGTTTCCATACAGCTATTGTTACCCATCTATGACTTCTCGTGTGTAAGAAGATTTTTTTTAGTTTAGTCCTGTAGCGTATTGGCAGAACTAAATACCCAGGGGGTAATCGCAGTGGCGACAAAAGCGGGAGATCGTCTTGATTTTGACGGCGGCATTCAGGTAATTGTTACCAAAGGTGGCGAAGGTGATATTACCCATGCTGAAGGTGGCGAAGGACTGAAAGTCGGTAAGCGTTATCAGGATGAAGAAACAGGTATTGAAGTATTAGTTACTAAGCCTGGAGCTGTAACTCTTCAATGCAACGGAAAAGATATGGCTCTGCAGGAGCCAAAGAAAACAAAGTCTGCGGATTGATACCGTTTGAGTAAGAACAGACCTTGACTTCTGACGACTTAAAAGTAACGCGTTCGGAAGATGGAGCCATAGTTCGGTTAGACCTCCCAGGCGGTGAGCTAACCAGTTCTACGGCGTCTCAATTTTCTGATCGTTGTTCGGAAATAGCTCAAGACAGAGATGTCAAAATTGTTGTTGTGAGTTCGCTGGGGACCGACTTCTGTGTTGGTGCTGCAAAAGATTTAGACCGAGCGGAAGTAGTCCCGGACCCGGCTTCAGCCTTAGCCGCTGTTTCAGTTCCTGTTGTTGGGCTATTTAGCGGTAAGTGTCACTCAGTGGGTTTAGAAATTGCCCTGTGTTGTGACATCCGTGTTGGTGCTCGAGATTCTACGTTTGAGTTATCTGATCCAATGATGGGCATCATGCCGATGTGGGGTGGTACTCAACGACTCCCCCGGGCTATTGGAACTGGTCGCGCAACTACGATGCTTCTGCTTGGCAAAAGCATTTCTAGTGATGTGGCTATTTCTTGGGGAATCTTGCATGAACTGACAGACACACCGGAAAAAACTTTAGAGGAACAGTTAGTACTTCTTCTAGGTAGTGGTCCAATAGCGTTAGCTATGGCTAAAGAGTCTGTATATCGAGGAACTGAACTCCCTCTGCGCGATGCGCTGCGCCTGGAGGGTGACCTTAATCACCAGTTAGCTGCTACTCAAGATCGAGATGAAGGTCTGCGTTCTTTTTTTGCTAAACGACCCCCTGATTTTTCCGGGAGATGACTCAACGTTGGCTCCCTGAAGGTCTTCATAGCTTAGGTGCAGAGCTTGGACGGGCTCTAGACTCGCGCCTTAGAATTCCAGTGGTCGGAGACACTGAATTTTGGCTCGATCTTCCAGAACTTCTGGTACGAAATCCTTCTCGCCCAGAACAGCCAGTTAAATGGAGTAACGGTTACCTATGTTTAGACCTGGGACCAGATGATTTAGAAACGTGGACATCTTTCCTCAGCGTCGCTGGATCAGACCCCGAGCCTGAATCTTTGGCGAAACGAGCACAAGTTTGGCGGCTACCGGTCATTCCGTTTCGTGAGAATGCTCGCAAAGTGCAACCTTTAGATCTTGGAAATATTTCTGGCAAAGTTGATTTGAGGGGAAAACAAGTACTTGATTTAACATCTATGTGGGCTGGACCTCTATGTTCTGAACTCCTTGGTAGAGCTGGTGCTCGCGTAATAAAAATTGAGGCTGATGTACGCCCTGATGGGCTTAGGTTTGGCGATGGCGATGATGGAACCGGTCAGGCTCCAATGTTTCTAGAACTTAACAAGTCTAAAGAAATTTGGAATTTAGATCTCAGGAAATGCGTTACTTCATCAGCTTTTGAACAGCTGGTAAAGTCATCTGACCTTGTAGTTTCGTCGATGTCGCGACGAGCGCTTTTTAATCTAGGGTTGACCGCGGATCACCTAACGCTCATTAACGAAAATGTTCGTTCGCTTTCTATTAACGCTTTTGCTGCGGGTACGCCGGAAGAGAGTTGGGTCGCTTATGGAACAGGAGTCCATGCAGCTTCGGGCTTAGGCTGGACATCAACGATTCCTATCTCCCCTGCGTATTCATACCCTGATCCCATAGCAGGGTTATCGGCATGTTTGATTGCGGTTGCACAACTAGCAGATGAGGCTGAACAGCATAGAGAAGTATCCCTGGAAGAATCTATTGCTCCGTTAGTTAACAAATGAAGGAGCGGGTGGAGTTATCTATCGATGAGAATGGCATAGCGGTAGCAACTATTAGTCACGCACCACTAAATATTTATGATTTAGAAATGCGCGATTCTCTAATAGAAATTTTTGAAGCGGTTCGAGATATCCCAGACATTCGATGCTTTGTGCTTCGCGGCGAAGGTAAACATTTTGGGGTAGGAGCTGATTTAACCGAGTTCGGGAGTGCCGACTCAATATCTGAAGCTAGGCGAATTCGGTGGGAACGAGATCCATGGAATTTGTTGCTAAGTTTAGAAGTTCCAAGCATTGCTCTACTTCATGGATTTGCTATGGGCTCTAGCTTAGAAATGGCCTTGTTATGCGATATCCGTATTGCGGCATCTGACACCGTCCTTGGTCTACCCGAAACTAAGCTAGGAATGTTGCCTGCTGCCGGAGGCACCCAAAGTCTTACCCGAGTTATCGGAGCAAATAAGGCCCTACCTCTGATTCTGACTGCGAGAAATATAGATGCTAAAGAAGCATTATCTTTGGGAGTAGTTTCTGAAGTAGTACCGCCGGGCGATCTCGAAAAACACGGAATTTATTGTGCCCAAAGAATAGCGCTCATGGATTTGTCAGTCACCAGCCGTTTGAAAAGATGTATAAGCGGTGCAGGAGATTTGTCTTTAGCTCAAGGCCTTGAATTGGAAAAACGTCTGGCCTCCCAGATCAGATAGAAAAAAGTCAACTTGTGCGTGAACAATCCCCAAAGATGGCATTGTCTAACTGGAATCACGGTTAAGCAGGGACCGCGAAGCTAACAATATTTAGGAGAAAAATATTTTCAGGCTAAACGGCTATGTTGTAGAGGCTCGCAGCATTGTCTTGGAAGATAGCCCGTATGTCGTCATTGCTTAACCCCTCGAGAGCTGCATACAGAGAGTCATCATCCCTGGGGTACAGACATGTTGGATGAGGGAAGTCTGTTTCAAACATTACGCTCTGATTTCCTAGGAAATCTATTGTTGGTTTGATGGTCGATTTTTCGAACCAAAAGCAACCGTAAAACTGTCGTTTAAAATACTCAGACGGGAGAATTGAGAGGTCTGATAACTCGTTTGGAGCCGTTTCGTACATTTGATGATCTAAAACTTCAAGGAAAAATGGTAACCATCCGATGCCGCTTTCAACTGAAACAAATTTAAGCTCAGGAAAGCGTTCGGGAACACCCGAATATATTAAATTACCTACCGTTCGTGCATTTCCCATAAATAAATTTGCAGATCCAACGGCTAGTTTTCTTTCTGCTCCAAACGAAGGCCATGGAGCCTTCCCAAAGAAATCAAGATTTCCCTTAGACGAACCGATATGGAAATTTATCGGCATTTTTAATTCTGAACATATTTCCCAAACAGGGTTCCAGTCAGAGGTAGCCATATCAGGCATACCCGCTTCTTCTGGATTGGCGCAGGTGACTATTCCTCGTAGACCGTTACTATGAGCTCGCTTGACTTCTGCTACTGCAGCTTCCAGGTCCCACCAGGGGAGTAAAGCCATGCCGAAGACGCGTTGACCCGTATCCTCTTGGAATTCAGCTAGTGCATCGTTATATATTGAGACACTTAGAAGTCGCAGCTCATTATCGGCTGATTTAAGGAAATTCTGATTTCCGAAGCCTGCAACATTTGGATACATTATTTGCGCGTGTATACCTAAAACATCAAGCATCGCGGTTCTAGCTTCCGGTTCGAAGCTTGCTCTATGAACCATCTCATTGTCCATATCAAAGAAAGCGGTACCGGTAATCTTTCGCCCTTCAGTATCAATAACAGAAGAGGCAATCGGTAATCCGATAGGAATATCTTTGTCGAACCACCATCTTCTTTTTCCTCCTCGTTCGGCCATCTGAGGAACTCGATCTTTCCACTTAGCGGGAGCCCGGCTAGTCCACAGGTCATAAGGTTCAGACCAGTGGCTATCGGTGTCGATCACTTTCAGTTCGTTAAAAATGTCAAGTCTCAATTTGGTCGCTCTCCGAACTCGGGACTCTGATTACGAGTCTTCTTTAACTCCCAGAAACCGTCGATGTCACCAAGCATAAGCATCCCATCCCAAAGCTTTAAAGCATCAGGTCCTTTCGGAACCCTAGTAATTACTGGCCCAAAGATACCTATTCGTTTATTATCGGATCGGTTCCACGCGATTATGGGCGTGCCGACATCATCTCCGACGAGCTCGAGACCTGCATCCATCCGCTCTCTAATAATAGAATCCCACTGTTCTTCATCTGCTGCTTTGGCGTGGGATTGATCTAATTTAGTTGCATTGAGTGCATCTGCAATGTCGAAATCTAAGTCTTTATCATGATGGATCCGAGAAGCGAATTCCCAGTAGAGGCTAGATAAAGCCTGATCTCCGTCGATGGAACGCACTGATTCCATGACTCGAAGCATCTTGTGTGTTGTTGTTGACTTTTGATAGTAGGAACTACCTTCAGCCGGGTCATTTTTGAATAATAAACTTATTGGTTGCCATGTGATATTTAAGTCTCTCTTATCAGCTACTTCTTCGACAACCCAACGGGCTGTCACCCAACACCAAGGTCAGAGAGGGTCTATCCAAAATTCAATATTCTTCGACATAATGGCAGACTAGCTTTCTATTCGCTCGGAGAGTCGGATAATTTGTTTAAGGCACCTAGTGTGCTAGGGGGATCATCTCGGATTCCGTACAGGGGAGTTAACGTGAATCTAGGAATGCTTTTATTTATGCCGGCATCTATAGCTGGTGATCAAGTAATTCTTATCGACACTTCAACGGAATCGAACAGCGGTGTTGCCCGAGAAGTTACATACTCAGAGTTACTGGAGAACACAAGCAAAGTAGCTGGAATGCTGTCATCTCTCGGCGTGGAGGTTGGCGACAGAGTGGGGATCTTTGCCACGAACAGCGTTGCTTGCGTCGAAGCTATCTTCGGTGCGGCCTTTGTTGGAGCAACTGTCGTCCCGATGAACTTCCGAGCGGGAGCTGAGGAAGCAGCTCACTTGATGGCCGACAGTGGTGTCAAAGTCTTGTTTACCGAAACTCGGTATGCACAGCTTGTCGCTGATAATCGACCAGCTACCGTTGAGCACGTATTTATGCTTGACGTTGCAGAATCATATGTAGCAGCTCGAGATGGAGCGTTTGAACTGCCAGTTCCTGAAGATGTTGATTCTGATGGTTTATGTGCCCTGTTATATACGAGTGGAACAACGTCGATGCCAAAAGGCGTCAAATTAACTAATGGCGCTATCACCGGATACGTCATGGGCTCAAATGATGCAGCATCGGGTGAAGATATGGGTCGGATGGCGCTAGCTGCGCCGCTGTACCACATCGCAGGAGTCACTTCGATGCTGAATGCTCTCTACAGCGGACGAATTGTCGTTTTGCTCCCTCAGTTTGAAGCAGAAGCATGGATTGAAACGGTTCAGAAGCATTCTGTAACTCATGCATTTCTGGTTCCAACAATGCTCGCTAGAGTCATGGAAGCTGACAACTTCAGCAAGACCGCTTTCGAAGGAATGGACGGAATAACCTATGGTGCTGCGCCGATGCCGCCATCTGTTATACGTCGAGCTATTAGTGTCTTCCCAGAAAATGTTTCATTTGCCGGAGCCTATGGACAAACCGAAACTACTTCGACGGTAGCGGTTCTAGATCCAGATGATCATCGAGTTGAGGGAACTGAAGCTGAAAAAGCTTTAAAACTTAAGCGATTAAGTTCAGTTGGCAAGGTGCTGGATGACGTCGAAGTCAGAATAGTTGATGAGGCTGGTCTCCCCGTGGGATTAGAAGTGCTAGGAGAAGTTCAGTTGCGCACGTTTAGAGCCATGGACGGATACTGGGGCAACGAAGAAAAAACGCGAATTACAGTTGATAATGAGGGTTGGGTTCATACTGGTGATCTTGGGTATTTAGATATTGATGACTATCTCTTTCTAGGTGGTCGAACTGGAGACATGATCATCAGAGGCGGTGAAAATGTCTCGCCCGATGAGGTAGAGGCTGTTCTATATGAAAACGCTACGGTGCTAGAGTGCGCTGTCGTAGGTGTTGCGAGCGAGGAATGGGGCGAGCGGGTGGTAGCTGCTGTCGTTGTTCGATCTGGCAGCGGAACAACGGCTGCGGAACTTGTTGCTTACGCGAAAGGCAAGCTAGCTCCATTTAAAAGACCAGAAGCGATTCATTTAATGGATGAATTACCACGGACTTCCACAGGCAAGCTTTTGCGTAAGGACTTAATACCTCTCTTGGAAGAACTTGGCATCTAATTTGAAAGGCCCGTGCCTAATCAAAGGTCGGATAACTAGGTTTGGTAACCAAAATTCTGAAGCATCAAATATTCTTTTAATTGATGATGTAGCAACGGCTCTGGACGTTACTGTTTCTGCTGACATTCCTACTATTAGATTGGCAGAAAATGAATGGGTGCAACCTGGGTATAAAGATGACCATATCCATGTGATGTCAGTGCTGGCAAGCCTCTGTTCGGTAAATGTATCTTTCTGCGAGACGATACCAGAGTTGATGCAAACACTAGCTGAAGCGGAAAGTAGTGATGGCGAGTGGTTGAGAGTCTGGGGCTATGATGATGCATTACTTCGTGAACGACGCCATCCAACTCGGGAAGAATTAGACCAAGTAACTGGGGACACACCGACCGTTCTTCATCACCGTACTGGCCATGTGGCTGTTGCTAACTCGGCTGCTCTCTTAGATTTGGGAGTACCGAATAGTTCGAGTGAAATTTTAGTGGAGAGGCATGACTTACTTTCTAAGGTCCCGCGACTTTCGCTAAACAAGATTCAAAGCGCAGCGAGCAAAATGTTTCAGCAGTGTGAAGAGGATGGCGTTGTTTCGGTAACTGATGCTACGCATACAAATAATTTAGATTCGCTGGAACTACTAGATAGTCTTTTCAATCCAGCTATCAGCCCAAACCTTGTTGCTATGGTCGGCGCAGAAAATCTCGGTGGCCTCTCTTATGGTAAACGATTTAGAAATCTGTCTGTGGGGCATGCAAAAGTAATGCCTGACATCTCAGGAAAAGCTTCAATAAGTCATCTAGTCGAACAAGCCCATATCCGAGGCTTCCCAACAGCCGTGCACTCAATGGATATAGATACGTTAAACGATGCCCTCTTAGCATTTGCGGATAGCCCGGCCCCAGAGTTAGTGAAAGACAGAATTGAACACTGTTCGCTAGCATTACCGGAACAGCTTGATTTATTGAGCAAACTAAATATTGCCGTGTCCACACAGCCTTCTTTTTTGGTTTATCGAGAGCAAAAATACTTGGAGCAGCTAACCAGCGTGGAGCGGAAGTGGCTGTGGCCACTCCGTAGTTTGTTAGAACGTGGTGTGGAAGTAACCTTGTCATCTGATTCTCCAGTCGTTCCATGTAAACCAGAAGAGTGGATTAAGGCAGCGTCGCAGAGAAGCCTTAACGGTGATGAATCAGTAAGTGAGAAGACAGCGAGAAGGCATTCGTTAGTCCAAGAAAATATTCTCGGCCTTTCAGCAGAGTTCCTAATCGTGGGAGCAAATTTGAAAGATGAGGATAAATACCGTCGCCTCGACCAAACGTTGTTAGTACGATCTGGTAAATGTTAAGGGAGTTAGCGTAATGCCTGGGCCAATGAGTGGGGTACGCGTCGTTGAGTTGGGATTATGGGTAGCGGGACCAGCGTGCGGCGGCATTCTGGCTGATTGGGGAGCGGAAGTATTTAAAGTCGAACCTCATGCAGGTGATCCATTCCGTTCGATGGAATGGCTCTACGGAGACCAAGGTAACCCGCCATTTGATCTGGATAATCGTGGAAAAAAAAGCGTTGTCATAGATCTGCAAACTCCTCGGGGAATAGAGCTCATGCATTCGCTTCTTGACTCAGCCGACGTATTCGTTACGAATTTTCGACCTGGTGGTTTAGAACGTCTTGGACTTGATTATCCAACTCTGGCTGCGAAGTACCCAACGCTGATATATGCGAGCGTGACTGGGCTCTCTTTGCGTGGGGCTGAAACTGACAGGCAGTCATATGACATAGGCGCATTTTGGGCACGAGCCGGAATTGCAAGCGCTTTGAGTTCAGGTGGTTCAGAACCACCGGTTCAGCGAGGTGGTATGGGCGACCACATGACAGGGATGTCTGCAGCTGCTGGTGTATCTGCAGCTCTATTTCATAGAGAAAAAAGTGGGTCAGGCCAGTTAGTAGAAGCCTCCTTGATCCGACTAGGCACATACATGTTGGGTTGGGATCACAACGTTACGGCAGTCACGGGTGTTGACACTGAGGCAAAAAGTAGATTACGCCAACCGAACCCACTTATAAATTGTTATTGCTGTTCTGAGGGAGAATGGCTCTGGATGCTTGGGCTCGAAGGAGACCGTCATTGGCCACAAGTAGTGAAGGCACTTGATAGAGAAGATTGGTATAATGAACCGAAGTTTTCGACTATTGAAAATAGATTAGAAAATGCAGAATTTTTGACTACAAAAATTGATGAAGTTATGTCCGGTAAAACTAGGTCGGAATGGGGAGAAATATTCGATCAGAATGATGTTTGGTGGGCTCCGGTACAATCAACTCTTGAAGTGTTGAATGATCCTCAGGCTCGAGCTGCTGGCTGTTTCGTGGAAGTCCCAACCCCTGATGGTCAAATGGTTGAGATGGTAGCCACACCGATTGACTTTTCAGAGACTAAATGGACTGTGTCGTCGGCTTCACCTGAGTTAGGGCAAGATACAGAACTTGTCCTAATGGGACTAGGAATTGGATGGGATCAGATAGAAGAGCTTAAATCTTTGGGAGTAATTCCTTGAGTGTCGCTGGAGCCCTAGCTGAAGTTAAGGTAGCGGAACTAGGCGGGTCACTAGCTGGATCCTATGCCGCAAAGCTTTTTGCAGATTATGGAAGCGAAGTAACACTACTTGATGGCAACAACCAACCTGCCGCCGCAGCTTTCTTTGATATTTCTAAACATTTAGAAAGTAATTATGAGGAGCATTTATTAGACGCTGACATCGTCATTCAGTCCTCGTCTGTTGACGGTATTGAAGTTCCATTCCAGCCTCGTTACTCCCGACAAATTGTTCTTAGAATTTCTCCATTTGGAATAGAAGGACCGTATCGAAATTGGCGTTCGACCGATCTGGTGGACGCTGCCATCAGTGGACATCTTCGATTGACTGGTGATCCTAAAAGGGAGCCTTTAAATGGAGTACCTGACCTAGTTCATTTAGCTTCAGGAATAACAGGGTTCATAGGTGCGCTGTCTGCCTTGTACGTTCGGTCTCGCACAGGACACGGTCAAGTAGTTGAGACGTCACATCAAGAAGTTTTAGCTGCACTCCATCAGTTCACATTGTTGAGGCATACCCATAATGGAAGTATTCTCAGTCGGTTAGGAAATAGATACGCTGGCCCTGGAACTCCAATAGGTGCCTATGAGTGTTCTGATGGTTGGATTGGTCTAGCTGTTTCGCAAACTGACCAGATGGAAAGAATGCTTGAAGTCACAGGTCTGACAGGATTGCTGGATGAACCAGGTATCACATCGATAGTTGACTTGATGTCTGATCAGGAGCTAGTAGATAGTGCTTTAAGACCCTATCTTTTCGCGCAGAAGAGACATGAGTTAGTTGAACTTTTTCAAGCGTTGCGTATTCCAATCGCACCTGTGTCAGGGATGGAAGATCTTTTAGCTGACGGGCATCTTGCTGAGCGAGACTTTTGGCAAACTGAAACAAGAGAAGGGTTAAGCTTACCTGGACCACCATTTCGGATGAGTAAGCATCAATGGGAGTTAGCCCCCAAGAGGGTTTTCGGTAAATCTGACGATGACCGTGAGCCTTTGGAAGGCTTGACCGATGGGCCGTTAGCAGGCATACGAGTTTTAGATATGACGCGCGTTTGGGCCGGTCCTCTTGCCGCCCGAATACTAGCGGACTTAGGGGCTGAAGTTCTGATGACTGAGGTCCCATGGACCAGGACACCTGTGAACGTTCCAGAATCTTATGTCAAAAATACCCACTTTTTTCCCGATGATGAAGCTGGCGATGAACCTTGGAATCGAAGTGGGTTCCACAACAAATACGCTAATAATAAGCTGTCCGCTGTTATTGAGATAGATAAAGAAAAGGGCCGTGAGTTATTCGCTAAACTCGTTGCCAAATCAGACGTTGTAATCGAAAATTATGCGCCGCGAGTTATGCCAGCTTTTGGACTTGATGAAAATTTCCTGCATAGCCTAAATCCAGATCTTGTTTATGTGACGATGCCTGGCTACGGTCGAGATGGACCAAATCGAGATTGGCTTGCGTACGGTCCTACTATTGCCGGCCATGTTGGACATACTGCGTTAACCGGATATTTAGATGAAGGGCCCTGGAAAAATGGTATCGCATGGCCAGACCCGATTGCGGGGATGCATGCTGCTGCTGCTGTAATCATTGCTCTGTTGGACCGAAAGGTACAAACGGACATACAAGGTCAGACAATAGAAGTTGCTCAAATGGAAACTGCGATCAACATGATCGGACATCACTTAGTAGCGTCTCAGTTTTTTGGTGAACAAAGAAGGTGGGGTAATCGACGTCCTGGGAGAGCTCCACAAGGCGTTTACAAATGTATAGGCGAAGACAGGTGGATAGCTATCTCGATTGTAGACGATCATTCTTGGCGAGCGCTTTGCAACTATGCCTCTTGGCACGGCTTAGAAGATCTTGTCACGGCTGAGCGTTGGGATCGACACGATGAACTTGATAAGAAGATCTCAGATCTCGCTAGCAGACACAACGATCAAGAGTTGATGTTCCAGCTGCAGGAGATAGGTGTGCCTGCCGGAGCCGTGAATGATGCCTCAAATGTGATGGAAGACCTGAATTTAGACTTCAACAAATTTTTCAGTAAATTAGATCATCCACAAGCTGGAAGCCATTTTTGGCCTCGGTTTGCTTGCCGGTTGTCATTGACTCCTGCCACTATGCGTGCAGCAGCTCCTAGCATGGGCCAACATAATCATTATGCGGCTTGTGATCTAGCTGGTCTAAGCGATACCGAGTACGAAGAGTTGGTTATCCTAAAAATTCTGCGCACGAAGCCCCCAGAGTAATTACTCAGAGCTCTAGGTGAATAGAAAAAAACTCTGCGATTCGGTTGATTCCATCCTGAGCCTCTGGAAATAAACCGACGAATGTGTGCCATACATGAATCATCTCAGGCCATACCTCAAGTGTCACGGAGACTCCTGCCGCTGATGCTTTCTCAGCTAACCTCTCGCTGTCGGAAAGAAGCATCTCATCATCTCCAACATGGATAAGCATTGGCGGTAGTCCAGACAGGTCAGCTTGAAGAGGCGACGCATATGGATCGTTGGAGTTGTCATTTGGGCCAAGAAATTGGCTTTTGAACTCACGTATCAAGTCGAGCCGAATTAAAGGGTCTCTGGATTGGCGCGATGACATGGTGTCTCCTGATAGTCCCATATCAATCCAAGGAGAGATCGGAGCTGATGCGACAGGCAGCGGAAGACCTTCATCGCGGATTTTGAGTTGAGCTGCGATAGCTAAGCCCCCTCCTGCGGAGTCACCACTAATAGCAATTTTCTTTGGCTCGTAGCCTTCGTTGAGTAGCCATTTGTACGAATTGATGGCATCTTCTACGGCTGCCGGATGGGGGTTCTCAGGAGCTAACCGGTACTCAACTGAAAGAAGTTGACAGTTAGAAGCTAGAGCTAAGTTTCCGGTTAGATTCCGGTGTGAAGCAATTGATCCACCGACATACCCCCCTCCATGGAAATAGAGGATGACCGCATCGGACGCTGCTCCTTCAGGAATTTGCATCTCTGCCGTCACTCCGCTGGCATTAATTAAGGTGCCCTTAACTCCCTTTGCAAGCGGGCGAGCTCCTGCATCAAGAAAAGCTCGATTAGCTTTTATTTCGCTAGGAATGGGTTTGCTAGCAACGAGATCTCGAATTTTGTGGAAGGCTTCACTTGCCATATTTTTTATCTCCGTTTTCATGATGCTCTCATAAGCACGATAGCCCCAGTAGGTTGTTCTATGTAAAGAACTAGGGGATGAGTATGTTACTGAAAGATAAAATATCGATAGTCACTGGAGGCGGCTCCGGTATTGGAGCCGCTAGCTCAAAGCGATTCGCTGATGAGGGTGCTGCTGTAGTTGTAGCCGACATCCGTAAACGAAAAGCAGAGGAAGTAGCCAGCTTCATTAATGAAAACGGCGGCCATGCCATAGCCATTGAAGTTGATGTATCTGACTCGGATTCAGTGAGTTCTCTGATCAGGACATGCGTGCAGGAATACGGTGGACTGGACGTTATGTACAATAATGCCGGAACTCTGCTTCCTGGTAATGTTATCGACCTGGAAGTCGCAGACTGGGATTTGGTTATGGCAGTCAATGTAAGATCAGTTTTTCTTGGCGGAAAGTTTGCTATTCCTGAAATGCTAAAAAGAGGTGGTGGTTCAGTAATTAATACTGCTTCTATCTCAGGCATGCACGGTGATGGAAGCAGTGTCTCGTATGCAGCCAGCAAAGCGGCGGTTATTAATCTGACGAGAGCAATGAGCACTGATCACGCATCTCAGGGCATCAGAGTTAACGCTATTTGTCCTGGAACGATAGAGACCCCGCCAGTTAGTAGAATGATGCAAAATCCGGGTGTTCTTGAAGTTCAGCTCAAGGCACACGCGATCGGGCGTCTCGGGCAACCGGAAGAGATAGCAAACGCAGCAGTTTGGCTTGCTAGTGATGAATCTTCTTTCGTTACTGGTGAATCAATAGTTGTAGACGGAGGACTACGAGCCCGATCTCCGCTAGGTCACCTAGCTGATCCGCGCCCTGTTCACAAGCGTTAAACGCAAAGACTCGAAAGGGTCTCTTGCTTTTGAACCACCTTGACTCAGCACATTAAATTTTGAGTTGATTCATGATTTTTTGTTAAAAGTCGAAAAGTTTACGCGCGTTATCGCCTACGAACCCACGGCGGTGTTCTTTGGGAAACATTGAAACCAGTTCATTTAAATCATGCACGTACTCAGGCGTGTGGTCGGCATGGGGGAAATCTGAAGCCCAGATGAATCTTTCGTATCCATAACGCTCAGCTAGAGCGGGAATAGTTCTCTCATCTGGGTCACAGCTAATCCAAATTTGACGCATGAAGTATTCACTTGGTTTCATTTCTAGTGGGACTCGGCCGCCAATAAACGTGTGGCTGTAAACAGCGTCTATCCGATCTAGCCAGTATCCGATCCAACCGCCGCCCGATTCCAAAACCAGAACTTTTAGTTCGGGATACAGGTCGAACACGCCATAATCAAAAAGCGTAGTGAATTGGTGTCTGACGCCATCAGAGGCAGTAACTGATGCAGTCAAGCGGAGTTGCTTGACGTTTTCCCAAGTTCCCATTCGGCCGCCTTTAGTCCACTGCGGCTCGAAAGTTGGGTGGATCGCAAAAGGAACACCGAGCTCTTGAGCAGTTTCAAAAACGATGTGATTGTCAGGATGGCCTAATGGTTTTGCTGAATGTGTGAATGGGGCAACGTAACAGCCCTTGGCTCCCTCATTGACCGAGCGTCTCAATTCGCGAGCTGCAGCTTCCGGATCTGATAGTGATAAGTGTGCGGTCGGGATAAGCCGCCCTTTCCCATCTTTACAGAAGTCAACGATCCAACGATTGTATGCCCTGGTATAGGCCTGGCTAAGCTCTGGGTCAGTTAATTCGGCTTCCCACAAAAGGCCGACTGTTGTGTACAAAATCGCAGCGTCTAAGTTCTCAGCATCAAGCACTTCTAGACGTTGCGATGGGTCCATTGACCCATAGGGAGATTCATTCATGTACTTACGGTCGGGGTTGTTCTGAATGTCTGCTAGATCAGGTGCGCCCATGGCCCCCAGAGTCGCAGGAAACCCACGTCGACTCATCTTGCTTCTTTCACCACCGATCTCAAGCTCTTCAAGCCCTTTTTCATCAAGGCAAATTTTGAGTGCGGTCTTTTTGTATTTTTGTTCTAAATACTCTTCCCAAAGATCAGGTGGCTCAAGAATGTGACCATCTGCATCAACTGCGCCACTGTTCTCTATTCGGTACACATCATGCATCGGCTGGTTGGGTAGCTCATTTCGCTGCATCGGCGTTGACATTTAATCTCCCCGGATTGATACTGATAATGTATTCTTGCACTTTGAAAGGTCTGATGGCGTAATTAACGTGCGGAAGCACCACCGTCAATGTTTAATGTGGTTCCACTGACGTGACTTGCTCGAGGGGATACAAGAAAAGTAATCACATCCGCACATTGTTCTATTGTCCCCGGAGCGGGATCACTCGGAATGAGTTCTTCCCATCGACCTGGGTCACCTAGTTCAGCTTCTGCTGTTTGGCGAAGTAAATCTCCCATACGGTCAGTAACTATCAGCCCAGGATTTACGGCTAGGACCCGCACCCCATGTTGAATACTTCGGCTACCAAGAGCGGTAGTTAGGCCGACAAGTCCGCTGTTGCCAACTGCGCCTGCAATGTACGTAGGTTGAGGTCGAACTGCGGCTGCACCAATTACATTGAGGAGAACTCCGGATCCTCGCAGCTCCATAGCTGGAACCACATGTCGGCAAATGTTTATGTACCCAAATACCTTGAGATCCCAGGCATTTCTCCAGGTCTGCTCATCGATGTCTGCGATATTTCCGCCTGGGATAGCTCCGGCATTGTTAATCCATATGTCAGGTATACCGGTTACTTCGACAAGAGCAGCTTGGCTCTCGCTGGTGGAGAGATCAAAACTGTGAACTTTAACATTCACACCAGGATTATCTCTTCGAATTTTATCGGCGCTTTTATTGAGAAGATCCGCATTCCGAGCAACTAAGTGAAGGTCGCATCCTTCTTGGGCTAAAGACACAGCGCATCCGAAACCGATTCCTTTCGAAGCCCCAGTGATGACTACTTTTTTCCCTGCTAGCTGAAGGTCCATTTGTTGACCGTACTTCTAAATGCAAGCACGATGCCGTCAAGATGGGCGAGAATAAGAGGTTAAGTAACTAAACAGAAAAGACTGAGGGTAAAAATATGAGTAATCGACTTACTGGCAAAGTTGCGATTATCACTGGTGGCGCTAGTGGCATGGGCCTCGCTACGGTAAAACGTTTTCTAGAAGAAGGCGCTTCTGTCGTAGTCGGAGACCTCAACGCTGAGAATGGTCGAGCACTTATGGAAGCAATGAAAAAAACAGGGAATGCTGAAAACATCCGCTTCACGCGAACAGATGTTTCGGTGGAAGATGATGTCGCAGCCATGACAGACTTAGCGATCGAAGCTTTTGGTCGCCTTGACATTGTCTTTAATAACGCAGGGATAGGAGGCGCTTTCGGACCAATTACTGAGATCGAAGTAGATGATTGGGATATCACATTTAACGTGCTCGTAAGGTCAGTGTTTTTGGGAACGAAACATGCTGCTCGAGTGATGATTCCACAAGGCGAAGGCGGTTCGATAATTAACACTGCATCGATAGCAGGAATGGGAGGTGGCGCTGGCCCTCAAGCGTATTCAGCAGCGAAGGCAGCAGTCGTGAACCTATCGAAAACTACGGCGGTTGAGCTAGCTGAGAATAGTATTCGGGTGAATGCCATTTGTCCGGGACTGATTTTCACTCCGCTAATGCACAGTGGTAATGAGGAACAAGCTGAAGAAGTTGTATCTGAACTTCAACCCTTGAAAAAGAGGGGGGAAGGCAGCGATATAGCTGCTATGGCAGCTTTTTTGGCTAGCGACGATTCCCTTTTCGTTAGCGGCCAGGAACATATTGTTGATGGCGGACTGTTAGCGGCAGGTCCTCGTGTTCAAGGGCGCCTGCATAACTCTCGTAATCTACACCGTACTGTAGGAATGGCTTACGGTTCGACTGGGCAAACAGCCTCAGCGCGTCGTCTCTGATTTCTTGGTCGTGTAATTATGTGTTCAGAGCATTTTGGAAATTAGGATGAGCTATTGATGTAAGCAATTCTGCTCTTTCGCGCAACGTTTTTCCTCTTAGTTCAACTGCTCCGAATTCTGTGACCACAATATCTGCAGTGTAGGAAGGCAGAGTAGTTGGAGCGCCCGGCGACAGGCGAGTGACTATCTTTGAAACCGTACCTCTGGCTGCAGTGGCGGGCATAGCAATGATTGCACGGCCTCCAGTAGCAACTGATGCCCCAAACGCGAAATCTGGTGCTCCACCGGGCCCTGAGATGTAGCGTCCCGAAGCGAATTCGCTATTGCATGACCCATCTAAAGCAATCTCAACTGTTGATTGGAGAGCGACGAAATTATTTATGGAAGCCATTCCTTTAAGTCCGTGGGTCCAAGCACCATTGGCCATTCTGATTCGTGGGTTATTGTCTACCCAGTCATACAAATCTCGAGTTCCCATGATTTCTGCTGCGACGGAAACGCCGACATCGCAACCTTTGTTTAGATTATCAACTACTCCAGACTCGATTAGTCCGATGCAAGCATCATTGATCATTCCCCCGTGCAGTCCAAGCCCGACCCGCTGTCCGAGAGTTGACAGAACCGCATCGGGGATAGCACCGATGCCGAATTGAAGAGTTGAACTATTTTCAATAAATTGCCCAACATGACCTGCGATAGCAATAGATATTGGGTCACTTTTCGCTGGGGTGAGCTCTTTCAATGGTTCTTCGATCTGAATCAGTAAGTCAAAATCTGAACGGTGACACTCTCCGTCACCATGCACATATGGCATAAGCGGGTTAATCTGGCCGATTACTAGCGGCGCCTTTTTTAGAAGTGAGACGTGACCTCCAACTCCAGTTCCAAGGCTCATGTTCCCGTTAGCTTTAGGCGAGCTAACCTGACAAATCATCACATCTGCAGCTAGGGCAGCATTGGGGTCGAAGAGGCCAGTTAGGTCAGAGTATCTCCCTGGGACTATGCCAAAGTGCGGGCTATCAAGAACGTGTCGACATGCAGCTGAAGGTTGAAGCGATCGCCAGCTAAAAGGCTTTCCTAAGTGGTTCATGGGTGCGGGTGTATCTAGTAAAAAGGCACTTACAAATTCTAGACTTTTGAAGTTGCCTCGTCGGGCATCAAGTTCTTCCAGGAACTTGAAAGGAGTTCCTGAACCTTGGGCCAGATAAATTCTCGCACCATCAGGAATTGAGCTTATAGCGGATTCGATTGTGACGCTTTTACCGGCTCTGATCTCAGACATAGAGATTACGATAGAGCGCAAATCTCTGAAATTCAGTGAGGTTCGCGCGATACTGATTTATGACCTATCGCCCAAGTTCATTCAGAATTACGCCGATCACTGAGACAGACGAAGAATTAAGCGCACTTTTAGAAAAAACTTTACTGATAGACGGAAAGCCGGCAAATATTTTTGGTGTGTTAGCTAAACACCCGGCGCTTTTAAAAAGATTTAATCTGTTAGGTGGATTTATTTTAAACAAAGGAATGATTCCTGAACGTGAACGCGAAATAGTAATTTTACGAGTTGGGGCTAACTGTAGATCTAGATACGAGTTTGGCCAGCACACCCTAATTGGACAAAAATGTGGACTCAGCGAAGAAGAAATTGTGGCTCTGCTGCGCCCGATTGGCTCAAACGTTTGGGATAAAGCTGACGGGGCGCTCATCAACATGGTCGATGATCTATGCCTGGATGACTGTGTCAGTGACAAAACATGGGTGATATTAAAAGATTCTTGGAATGATGCGGAAATAATTGAACTTATATTGACCGCAGGTTTCTATCGGATGGTTTCTGGATTTTTGAACTCCGCAGGTATTGAACTTGATGAAGGGGTACCTGATTTTCCTGAAGACCCAACTATCTAAAACACGTTGGTCGGAATATTTATTCTGAAAATAGATCTCTTGTAATCACGACATTCTGAATTTCGGTCGCCCCGTCTAAATAGTGGGTCAGCCTCGAAGCTGCCAAATGGCGAGAGAGCGAGTGTTCTCTCAGCGAACCGTTTGCTCCCATTACCTGCATGCACTCTGCTAAGCCCTTCTCAGTAGCGCGAGTTGAGAACTTCTTAGCGTGCGCGGCGGCTACGCCAGCGTTGCCGCCTGCAGCAATAATGTTCGCCGCTTCGTAGGTCAAAAGTGTGGCGGCTTCAAGATCCGTAGCAACATCTCCGAGCATGAATCTAATACCTTGTAGATCTGCAAGTCTTCCGCCGAACGCTTGTCTGTTTAGAACGTAGTTTACGGCGGTCTCCAGACCTGACCGAAGCATCCCGCAGGACATGGCGCTCACAAGGACTCTCGCAAGGTCTATTCCTTCCATCGCAGCGCTAAAGCCTCGCGACGGTGGGAGGAATAAGTTCGCGTCGGGAACCCTGCAATTTTCGAACCGAATCCCGTTGGTGCCCATACCGTGACCACCAAATAATTCGTAGCCAGGAAGGCGTTGAACTCCTTCGGAGTCCGCTTCCACTAGAAATGTCGCTATTCCTCGGTGGCCCTCCGAGGGGTCAGTTTGAGCGTAAACAGATAGAAGGTTCGCTTCGGTCCCGTTGGTAACCCAGGCCTTCTCACCGTTGAGAATCCATTCCCCACCATCTCTATGCGCCTGAAGCTCGATAGCCGCAGCATCTGAACCGACTTTAGGTTCTGTCAACAAAAAAGCACCAAGAACTTTTCCATTAACTAGCCCTGGTAGAAAACGACTTTTGAGTTCGGTACTTCCTTTCCGTGCAATGGCGCCAGCCAAGTTATTGTGACAGACCAGTGAGAAGGCAACAGAAAAATCAACAGCTGCAATATGCTCCAAAATTTTTGCTAGTTCGATCGAGTCTATTTGCTTCCCCCCATATTCTTCTGGGACAAGCAAGCCGGTTAAACCATTTGAAGCTGCGCTGTCAAATGCTTCTCGAGCAAACCTGCGTTCTCGCTCCCAAGTCTCAGCGGTTGGTGCCAGTTCTTTGATAGCCCAATCTTTAGCTTCGAGGATTCGTTGTTCACCGGGTGCTCTGCTTAAAGTTTCTTCAGTAAAGTTCACAAACTAAGAGTATCTTCAAAGCATGAGTGAGGAACTGGGTTTACTTCCTGCCAATGAATTATTAACGCTGTTGGCAAGTAAAACTATAAGCAGTGTCGAACTGCTAGAGCATTTGTTGAGACGTAATGATGCTCTTGGTTCGCAATTAAACGCAATTATCACCTTTGATACTGATAATGCGCTAGCGACTGCCCGTGCAATAGACAATGCTCGGGCAAATGAGGAATCTCTTGGGAAGCTAGCTGGACTGCCTATGACTGTCAAAGATGCGTTAGCGGTGAAAGGGGTCAGGTCAACAGGGGGAGCGGTCGAACTAAAGAACCATGTGCCAAATAAAGACGCCGATGTTGTATCAAATGTCCGAAATGCGGGAGCTGTTGTGTTTGGCAAAACTAATTTGCCCCGATGGTCCGGAGATATTCAGGCCACTAACGAAATTTTTGGAACTACTAATAACCCGTGGGATTTAAGTCGTGGCCCCGGGGGCTCATCAGGTGGTGCTTCAGCTGCTCTTGCAGCTGGCTTGACTGCGTTGGAAATCGGAACTGACATAGGCGGCTCGATTCGACTACCCGCCCATTTCGCTGGAGTGTGTGGCCACAAACCAAGTTATGGGGTCGTTTCGCAACGCGGCTATATAGATCATGTTTCGTACGGCCACGGCGATGCGGATGTTAACGTCGTTGGCCCGTTAGCTCGTTGTGTTGATGATCTTGAACTGCTGTTTGATGTTCTTATAGAGCCAAGTGCACGACCTGATCAGCCAATGAGATTAACACTTCCTGTTCCCAGGAGCGATGCTCGGAAAATGAGGGTCGCAGCTTGGATTAATGACGAAAATTGCCCAACTAGCATCGGCGTAGCTGAAGTGTTGGAAGCAGCTGTCTCGGCAATACGAGCAGATGGAATAAGCGTCGACGAAACTGCTCGACCAGACGTGAAATTTGAAGATGTGCATACTGTCGGATTGCCGTTGATATCAGCTGCTACATCGCCTGGTCGAACTGATGAAGAGTTCGAAGCGCTGCAAGAGATTGTCAAAAATAAGAGCAGCGAAGATCCAACTCTTGTGATGCGTGCCAGTGCGTCGACTGTCGCACACCGTGATTGGTTGTTGCTAGCTGAGACGAGAGATAAGAACCGCCGCAAGTGGTGGAATTTTTTCCAAAGCTGGGATGTGCTGCTTGCACCAGTCGCAATTACAGCTGCATTCCCTCACCAAATTGAAGGAAACCTTTACACCAGAACTTTGGATGTTGATGGGGGAGAGCGACCTTACGCTGATCTAATTGTATGGACCTCGCAGTTTGGCTATGTGTATTTGCCTTCAACCGTGGTGCCTGTCGGAAAGACGAAAGAAGGCCTTCCAATAGGAATACAGGTTGTTGGTCCTTATCTAGGTGACCGAACGACGATCGAATTTGCAAAATATATAGAACAATTACTCGGTGGCTATAAGGTTCCTCCGCTAGCGAGAATTAAATAAGAGTTCTAGTCATCGACGTGTGACGAACGAATCATTCGAGTTGGCGTGTAGACCATCACCACTTCGTCTTTCTGATTAAAAACTTCGTTTCGAGTCGTAACAATTCCGCGATCCTGAGCAGAAGTTAGTCTTGCCTCAGTGACTTCGGCTATCACCTGAAGAGTATCCCCGACATAAGTCGGTCCTAACACTTTGATTTCAGCTCCAAGGTAAGCCATACCCGTCCCTGCGATGGCTCCGCCGCTGATAATTAATCCTTCTGCGATAGACATCACCAGACTTCCTGGGACAAGGCGACCGCTGTATCCAGCTCGTTCGGCTCCGGTTGCATCTAGAAATAACCCCTCTACAAATCCGAACTGAGTGGCATAGACGACTAAGTCGGTTTCGCTAACAGTTCGGCGAGACGTGCTCCAACGTCTGCCTATAGGTAGCTCATCAAAGGTCCACCCTCGGTGAGGCCGCGGCGGAAGGCTAATAGACATGTGATCTCCTCAAGCTAGATCGGTATAGCGACATTATCTGAGGTTTTGGGCAAACATAGTCAAGCACACGTATCCTGGTGCCATAGCGCAGATGATAGGGGTATCGAATTAGTGAAAGATCGACGAACTCACCGTTCATATGTTAGTTACATAGACAAGTCGCGAGAGTACTATGGAGCACAAGGGTATCCACAGGCTTATCAATGGTCGTACAACTGCGATGTTCCTTTTACTGTTCCGGCTAAACCTATGTCTGAATGTCGCGTCGGTCTGGTAACGACTTCCTTCTTTGACCGGTCTTCTGATCGACATGCCGTGGCAGGGACGACAGACAAAGAGCCATATGCAGCTCAGTGCGATGATGCGCTTGGAGGCCTATACAACAAGGATCTTTTTTGGGCTAAAGACACCACGCACACCGAAGATTTGGACAGCTATCTGCCGATTAACAGGCTACGCGAACTCGAGAGCAGAGGCGTTATAGGATCTCTCTCAAAACGTTTTTATGGTGTACCTACTGATTACAGTCACCGTCGAACTCAGAAAAAAGACGCACCACAAATTCTAGAGTGGATGATTGAGGATGAGGTTGACGTTGCATTACTTGTTCCCCTCTGACCTGTGTGTCACCAGACCGTGAGTCTGGTAGCTCGACATCTCGAAGAAGGTGGAATACCTACGGTGATTGCAGGAAGCGCTCGAGACATAGTCGAAGAAAGCGGCGTTCCTCGTTTTGTATTTACAGATTTCCCTCTCGGTAACCCCACGGGGAAGCCATACGATGTTGAGATGCAGCAGGCAATTGTTTCGACCTGTCTTGAGACCTTAGAGCGTGCCTGGGAACCCAGGACCACGATACAGACGCCGTTCGTATGGGATGACGGTAGTAATGATTCATGGCGAGCTCAGTTTATGCTGGTCGATGAAAGCAACAGAAGGACCCTAGCTCAAGCCGGGGACGACCGACGAAATGCCCAAAAAGCGGCAAAGGTAAAAGGTAAAGGTAGGGAATAAATTGAGTCATGCAGAGAGAGGCGAAAGGTTAGCCGCAGCGCCAAACCCTGACGTATATATTCCGGTTGCTGAAGGTTTAAATATAGCTGCTGATATCTACGGAGAAAAAGGTCAGTTAGTTCTCCTGCAGCATGGCGGAGGACAAACACGTCATGCGTGGAAGAGTGCTGGAAGCCAGCTTGCAGCCGCTGGTTATCGAGCAGTGAGCCTCGATGCTAGAGGACACGGAGACAGTGACTGGGCTCCTGATGGGGATTACTCAAATGACGCGTTGGTGGCAGACCTCGTAGCAGTTGTAGAGCACTTTGACCAAAAGCCAATTTTGGTAGGGGCATCAATGGGCGGAGGAACCTCATTAGCGGCTGTTGGAGAAGGCGCTGTTGAGGCTAAAGCCTTAGTTCTAGTCGACACAGCACCTAGAATTGAAGCTAGTGGCGTGCGAAAAATAAGAGATTTTATGGCTCAGGCGCCCGAAGGATTTCAGTCGCTCGAAGATGTCGCAGCGGCGATCGGAAATTATCAACCTCACCGGGATCGACCAAGAAATTTAGATGGTCTCGCAAAAAACGTTCGGCTCTGGCCAGATGGTCGTTACCGCTGGCATTGGGATCCGCAATTCATGGCACGAAAACGAGTGCTCGCTGATCGAATTCCTCGACAGGAGGCTGCTGCCAGAAATGTGAAATGCCCATCGCTGCTAGTGCGAGGTGGGCTGAGCGATGTGCTCTCCGAAGAAGGAGCTCAGGCGTATCTTGATCTGGTACCGCATTCGAAATATACAAATGTTGGACAAGCAGCTCACATGGTAGCGGGTGATAGAAACGATATCTTTGTTTCGTCTGTCTTAGACTTTCTGTCTGAACTCGATTGATTAAGAAGTTTTTCAAAACCACAAATTAATTAAGGAAAAGGGACATCCCACGTGTCCCTGAAAGCTATTTCTTGGACCGGTTTACGAGTGAGTTTTGTGTATTGCTTCTCTACAACTGGCCAGCCAATAGCTATGAGCGCGCCTAGTGCAAATCCGTCAGGGGTATGAAATAGTTGATCGCAGGACTCCTGTTCAGCTGCAAGTAAGGTTGTTAGAGAAGAACCGAGTCCTTCATTGGTGCAACCTAATAAAATGTTGTGCACCAGTGTGTAGAGCGAGCCGCCACCAACAATGCTTTGCCGATCCAAATCCTTATCAGTCACAGCAAGAGTCGACAGATCTACGTAGCAGCACATCAAAACAGGCACCTCATGCATCTTCTGAGCAAAGTCATCAGTTCGACGCAGACGATTAACAGCAAAGTTGGTACCGTGCTCCATCTTGTTACCGGAGCCATCTCCCTGAAAGCCAACAGTTCCTTCTAAGGCGTGTTGGAAATATGGGTCCCATTGCTTGCGGTGGAGGTCTGCGACTCGTCGTTTTTGATCGGTGTCGGTGACAACAACAATTCTCCATCCTTGCCGGTTGCCACCCGAAGAAGCAAAACGTGCATTGTCGAGAACTCGGTGAATGGTTTCATCATCAACTGGATCATCAGTAAAATATCGACAAGACGGCGTGGTTCTCATAGCGTTGTAAAGCTCCATTTGGTGAGCCTGACACAACTATTGTTGCTAATAAAGTCTAAGGTCCGTTTACGTGAAAAAAATGACGTGGGTTTGTTCAACTTTCGAAGCAGAGGATAAAAAAAATGAGTTAGAAGCACAAGAGTTACTTAGTTCAATTCTCGAGAGTGAAGGTGGCGTAGCTGTAGCACACGATTTCGTGTCAATACTGTGCTTCGATGAAGCCAGAGAAGCTGTTGAAGCAGCAGTTGTCGCTCAGTGGAAAGTGCAGCGCTCGCAATCTAAATCTGAAGCTAAAGCTCGGATAGGAATCCACATTGGAGATCTATCGACGGCTCTCGAGCTGGTATCTGTGACAAATGGCAACCAAATTATTTTTACCCAAGAGATTGATATTGCAACAAATGGAATGCTTGATGCGCGTTTGCTGGGCAATTTTAAGTTAAGTGACTCGGAACCAGTTAGGCAACTATGGCTATCGACGGATAGTCGCCCGAAAATTGATGCGAGACCTGTTCGGCTGAATGAGCAGAGATGAGGTTATCGGGGCAAAAGTTTTGTGGGGGAGCTAGATTTGGGAAACAAACTTGGAAGGGAATGGAATGACGACCGAGGCTCGAGTAGTTATAGTGCCACAAGAAGTCGGGCTACCGCTCGAAGTCGTAGATCTAGAACTTCGTGACCCTGATTCTCATGAGGTAGTCATTAAGCAATATGCATCGGGTATCTGTCATAGCCAATTGCATACTATTCACAATTCAAGAAACGCACCACAAATATTGGGTCATGAGTCAACTGGTGAAGTAATTGCCATAGGAGAAGCGGTAACTGATTTGGCAATCGGCGATACTGTCATGGTTACTTGGGTTCCAAAAAATTTAGATACTGCGAGACGTCAGGGCGAAATGATGGAGATCGCCTTGCCTGATGGGCAAAGAGCAGTGAGCCTGAACGTTTTCACCTGGGCTACCCATACGATCGCCGATGAGATGTTTGTAGTGAAGGTGCCGGAAAGCGTTGATCACGAAAGTTGTTGCATCATAGGATGTGCGGTAATCACTGGAGCCGGTGCGGTCATGCACACTGCGAAAGTCGGACCGGGCAACAGCGTGGCTGTGTTCGGAGCGGGCGGAGTTGGATTATCCGCTATCGCTGCTGCTGCTCATCTAGGAGCGAACCCCATCATTGTGGTTGATTTATCAGACGAAAAATTAGAGTTTGCGAAAAAGTTTGGTGCAACACATGGAATAAATGCTTCAAAAGTAGACCCAGTCGAAGAAATCAAAAAACTAACCATTGATACCGAAAAGTTTGATTTACTGCGGCAACCTTTGGCAGGCGTCGATTACGCATTTGATTGCATCGGACATTCGGTAACCATGAAGCAGATATCCGAGGTTGTGAGGGCAGGCGAGTTTGGCCAGTCTCGGGGCGGTACAGCTGTTCTTGTAGGAGTTCCGCAAAGCCCAATTGAGCTTGATAGTCGTCATATGTTTGTTGGTGAGCGAGCATATGTTTGCTCTTTGGGAGGTTCGTGTGAGCCTGAAGTTGATTTGCCTAGGTTCATTGAATGGCATAACGAAGGAATACTTGACCTTGACGAGCTAGTCACCCAGCGCTACAAAATCGATGACATTAATCAAGCTGTGTCTGACTTAGAAACGGGCGCTATAGCTGGTCGCGCAATCCTAGTATTTGAATGAAGGCTATGAGAGAAAACGAAATTGTTGGTAACGAAATGCCAACTCTAAGAGTTGATGGTTCCCGAGCTCGTATAAGACTTCGGCGGCCAGAAAAACGTAACCGTGTAGAGCCGAAGGACCTAGAAGCGTTAGTTAATTTTGTCCAAGAAATACATGCAAATTCTTCGATACGTTGCGTAACGATCGAAGCCACTGGGCCGTCATGGTGTTCGGGGTATCACCTGGGAGCTCTGGCTGCCCGCGACAAACATAAATATGGTTTTAACGAAGGTTGCGACGCAATTGCTTCAATAAAAGTTCCTACCGTTGCGGTCATCGGAGGCAATATTCACGGTGGGGGTACAGACCTTGCAATGGCGTGTGACATGAGAATAGCATCTAGCTCAATAATGCTGGCAATGCCTGCCGCAAAAATCGGCCTGCAATATTATGCGACTGGGCTTCAAAGATTTGTCGAGCGTATTGGCCCTTCTGCGACTAAGCGTATTTTTTTGACCGGGGAAAGTATCCAAGCCGATGAATTGCTTACCATGGGTTACCTGACGGAAATATTGGATCAGGATATGCTTGAGCCGAGAGCCTCAGAGATTTGTCAAGCTATCTCCATTTTGGCTCCCAACGCCGTGAAAATGACAAAGAAGGCGATAGACGACCTAGCGGGCCTGAACCCTGATTTAGATCAAATCCAAACAAATCATTTAGCCTCTGCCCGATCACAAGATCACCTAGAGGCCATGAAGGCCTTAAGAGAGAAACGTAACCCAAATTTTGAAGGAAGCTAAGGTTGGTGACAACGCCCGCCAATAAATAGCAATCTCACTGCTGTTATTCCATGAGGAGTAGAAGCTAAAGATGATTTGTGATGACAAAGCTACGAATTAATAGTAGGTAGGAGTTCTACAATGTCAGATACAGAGCCACCAGTCATAGCTGTCAATAGAGTTAGTTCTTGGATAGGCAACAACGCAGAAGTCGACGGAGCCCTCACTTACAGCTTAATCGCCGGTGGTAGGTCCAATATGACATTCACGGTAAGCGATAATAGTGGCGTTAGGTTTGTTCTCCGTCGACCACCTACTGGTAAACTTTTGCCTTCTGCCCATGACATGGCGCGCGAATATCGACTCATGCATTCGCTCCGAGGCACTGAGGTGCCGGTGCCTGAGATGGTCGGCCTGTGCCAGGACGAAAGCGTGAACGGGCGCGATTTCTACGTAATGAACTATGTGGATGGGATAGTTGTACGTGATGTGGAAATTGGGTCCTCCATGAACGAAGGCATCCGTAGAAAGATGTCAGAGTCATTAATCGACACTCTTTGCGCACTGCACCGTGTTGATATTGATCATGTTGGGCTTGGCGACCTTGCTAAACGGAATGGGTATATAGAACGTCAGATTAAAAGGTGGTCTGGGCAATGGGAGAGTTCAAGAACTCGTGATATCCCTCTTGTCGATTCTGTCGCCCGAGAACTTTTAGTTCAGCTGCCTGAGCCGAGTCCTACGACGATAGCTCACGGTGATTATCGCCTTTCTAATTGTATGTTTGACTCTTCTGGGTCGGTAATAGCGGTTCTGGATTGGGAGCTGTGCACACTTGGTGAGCCGATGGCTGACCTCGCGGGTCTCTTAGGGTATTGGTATGACAAAAATTCCGATGATGAGTTAGTCGGTGATGCAGCAACTACACAACTTCTAGGGTTCATGAGTCAAGACGAGCTAGCGGCTCGGTATGTCGAAGAAATGGGAATTCCTGGTGGCTCAGTGGATTACTATCGGGCATTTGCAGAGTGGCGGCTGGCCTGCATCGGGGAAGGAGTTTATTCTAGATATCTAGGCGGTCAGCAAGGCATTCAAAGCGAAGAAATTGATTTAGAACAAATGCAAAAAAGCGTCACTACTCACGTTGAGAAAGCGGCGAAAATGCTTCAAATGCTGTGAAATAGCGAATGGTTTTCTTAAATTCCATTTCGCAGAAGTTTGCCACTATAGGTATTCGTTTGTTGATCATTCTCAATAGTGATTTCGCCGTTGATAATAACGTTTTGGTAGCCCGACGCTTTCTGGATCCGTCGCCATTCCCCACCCGGTAAATCGTGCACCACTTCCATTGGAAGCACTTTTAAATTAACTGGGTCATAGACGATTATGTCTGCGGGACTTCCCTTGCGGATCACACCACGATCTTGGAAGCCAGCCAATTGAGCTGGCAGCGCTGAAAGTTTACGATGAGCTTCTTCGTAAGTAATCCACTGGTTGTCTCGCACCTGTTCGGTCAGTGTTTCGGTTGGGTAACGCCCAGCAGTTAAGAACTTTGTATGAGCGCCTCCATCAGACACACCGAACAACATATGTGGATAGGTGACAATGTCTTTAAGATGATCACTATTATTTTGGGGAGGAGCTACGAAAAATAAGGTGTCCAGTCCATCTTCCACAGCGATATCAAGCATGATGTCTACCTCATGCTTACCGCTGAGTTCAGCGGCTTGGGCCACAGACATTTCTCTGTAGCGTTCGGTGCTGTCTGAGCGAGGAGAAAGGATGGTCACAGTGCCCAGTGGGGCTGTCGCTGTAGCTGGAAGATTGTCTTTGAGTCCTTGACGCCTCGATGGATCGGCAAATTTAGCTAGTCGCTCTTCTTTCGTGCCCATGCATGCTTGCATCCAATCCTCAGAGTCATCGTAAAGGTTCCAGTCTTCAAGAGTAAAAGTGAAGCCAGCGTTGCTGGTTACACCCTGACCGTAGACAGGTATTCCTCGCTCTCGACAGCGTTCCAGCCATTCGATTTGACGTTTGTGAATATGCGGACGGTCTTCAAATGCTTGAACAACGTTATGCAAGAGTGGCCTGCCGCTGATAGAAGCGATCTCTTCAAGATGAGCTAAATCATGTTTAATATCATTAGTGGTTAATGTCATCTGAATGACACCTTGATTTCGGTCAGCTAATACTTGAGCGAGAACGCGAGCGGTTTCGTCGTTCATCATGTCGGTTGGCATCGGAGTTCCATCCCAATCTCGCTGAACTGCAGAGGGACCTGTAGGAGGAAGACGCTGGGCCGACCATCCACACCCACCAGCGTCCATCGCTGCATGCACCATTTTTGAGAGAGCATCATGCTCGCTGGCAGTCGGCATACGTCCCGCTTTGGCATCAGCGAGGCCGAGAACTTGAATGAGCATCGGGCCGATGGGAACGTAAGGCAAAATGTTCATAGCCTTTGGCGTGCGTTCTAAACTATCTAGGTACTCCGGAAAGGTTGTCCAATCCCACGGCATGCCTTCAGCCATGGAATCGTAGGGAATCGCTTCTACTCGAGTCATCGACTTCATTGCGTACTCGCGCATATCAGGGTCGACGGGCGCAAAGCCGAAACCGCAATTTCCGATTGCTACCGAAGTGATTCCATGCCAACCCGAAAGCGTGCAGTAAGGATCCCAAAAAATTTGTGCATCGTAATGCGTATGTAAGTCAACAAACCCGGGAGCAACATGCATTCCGGTAGCATCGATTATCTGTTTCGCTTGGCTACTGTCGACTCGGCCGATTGCCGCAACGCGACCATCAATTATCCCGACATCTCCTCGGACCCTCGGAGCACCTGTCCCATCGAAGATAAGCCCATCTTTGATAACTATGTCGTAGACCATAAATTTGAGACCTCTGCACTAGTGATAATCATCCACAATAGAAGCGGAAAAAGTTTGAGGTCGTAAAAAATGTATTTTTAAAATGGCTCTCTATCAATTCCTAAGACATAACGACCAAGTTGATGGTTGATTCGATCTTCATGAACATTAATGTGGAGTGGCATAGCTCGAAAATCACGATAACGACGTTCAAAGCTACCGCCCTCGCGGAGCGCAGTTCCTCCTTGCGTTTTTTCAAGTAGCTGCATCGCCTCTGAGAGTTGATTGACTGCCATCGAAACAATAGACATTTGCCGGAAATAGTCAGCTTCGGTAGGGACCTGATGAGCTTCGATCCGCCTGTCAACCTCGGTGCAGGCCATCTCGATAGCTGCCCTTGCCGAAGATGCCAAAGCCGTGGCTTTACCTAAGTTAATTTGAACTGTGGGTCTTTCAACCATTTTGCCACCCATAAGAATCCGCCGAGAGCGAACTGACGCGCATGCTTCTTTCAATGCCATTCGAACTACACCGGTTGCCATCCAGCCTAAAAAAACATCAGACAACCCAACCCAATCTTCTCGGTATCGATGGTGGATAACTGGAACTGTTCGCAACGATTCTGCTCGATTTGCTCCGAACCAAGAGACGCAACGGCTGAGCTGAACTCTGACATCACTGTAATGAACATCGTCAGTAGCTGATGCTCTTAGCCCTGAACCGTCCCAGGTGGGGTCAATCTTGACTCCGCTAGTCGATGTAGGAATTATCGTAAAGCGCAGATCCATAGGTCGAATTGGGTTACCTGACTCATCTGTAACCGCAAACACGACGCCGCAATGATCGGCATATCGGCTTCCGGTTCCCCAGGTAGCAGTCCCGTTCAGAATGGCTTCACCGCCCTCGATTCGCCCATAGACACTGCTCCCGGCTCCGGCGGGGAAAGATACCCACTGGCCAGCTTCTACTATTTCTTTTAATAGTGATATGTGGTCCGGACCTAAAGTACCTACAAAAAGGTGAAACACACAGAGATGATTCCAAAGAGTCCATGCAGTGGATGGACACCTCGACGCAATGGCCTCTAATTCGCGACCCATCTGTAAAACTGATTGCTCGGTACCACCTAAATTCGCAGATGCTGCCATGCGCATAAAGTCAGTCCCTCGAATTGCTTCGGTAGCAGCTGAGGACACGGTTCTAGTTTCATCGGCGAGCTGTGCTTGGTCCGCAAGTTTCTCGAGAAAAGGAGCACTAAATAAATTAGTTTCGTTCACCGGAAGAAATATGTCGACGGGATCTATTTCGTTGACCATTGGATAACAGTATCCGAAGAGTCCTATGGTGTGCCTATGCCAGAGTCAGAATATGTTCGAACAAATAAAACTGAGGTAAAACGTAAACCAGATAGAGGTAGCTATGACCGAGAAACAGTGCACTCGATCCTTGATGAGGGCCTTGTAGCCCATGTGGGAATAGTCCAGGGCGAAACTCCACTAGTTATTCCAATGACTTATGGACGAGTTGAGGAACAACTGTATTTACACGGGTCAGCTGCGAGCCGACTCCTCCGGGATGCTCGTGATGTTGATGTTTGTGTGACAGTTACGCTGCTAGATGGTTTAGTCTTAGCTCGTTCATTAATTAACCACTCAATGAATTATCGATCAGTAGTAATCTTTGGAAAAGCAAAACAAGTAACTGATTTAGATGAAAAAAGTTCCGCACTGGAAGCAGTTACTGAACATATAATTTCTGGCCGAGTAGCAGCTACTAGAAAAAATTCTGCCAAGGAAATTCAGTCGACGTTAGTACTCTCTGTCCCCATTAATGAAGCATCTGCAAAAATTCGGTTCGGACCTCCTCATGATTACGAAGAAGATATGGAACTCGATGTATGGGCTGGGGTCATCCCAATAGGGATGGCAATCGGTGCCCCCGAACCTGATGAGGTCTCAAGCGACTTAATTGCTATCCCTGATCACGTAAAAAAGTGGAAGAGATAATCACGAGTCTGGCAAGTAGGGCAAAACTTCTTCTCCAAACCGTTGAACGGTTTCTTGAAGCTCATTGTTGCTGATTCCTCCCATATCGAACATAAACAATTGTCGATCATGTCCTAACAGTTCGTGAATTTCGCTCATACGTTCGACGCATTCCTGAGAGCTGCCAGCGACAGCAGGGCCGCTCAAAGATGCGTCTAGATCGAAGGGAAGCTTAACCTTTCCGTCAGTATTGGCTTGAATTAAGTCATCGACAAAGTTCCAATAATGTCCGTATCTCGGAACGAAACGCGCAAGCATGTCTTGGTTATTTTTACCAGCAAAAGCATGAGCACAAGACCCGATGTGGATATCTCTTGGGTCGCGCCCAAACTCTTGCCAGGCCTCACGATAACGCTCGATGATGGGTACAAACATTTTGGGGTGACCAAAAACTGATGGCAACATTAAGTGAAAGCCCCATCGAGCTGCTAGTTCTGCAGACTCGTGGGATCCTGCTCCTACCCACATCGGAATTTCACGAGTGGGTCTCGGTCTTGTGGTTATATTGTCGAGTGGTTCTCTAAATTTACCGCTCCAAGTAACATTTTCTGAGTTGAGTAACTTATGAACTAAACCAATTTTTTCTGCAAATATTTCGCGAGCATCATGAATCGAAAGGCCAAACGCAGGGTATGTTCGAGAGAAAAAATTACCCCTACCAGCAACAATTTCAACTCGGCCAGGAAAAAGATTATCAAGGGTGGCATAGTCTTCTGCAAGACGTGCAGGGTCTAGCGTGGGAATCAAAGTAACTGCGGTCGAAAGAATAAGATTGGGAGCGCGTTCGCCGATAGCACTCAGAACTACCGGAGGTGAGCTCAACATATAGTCATTGAAATGGTGCTCACCAATATGCACTGCATCGAAGCCGGCATCATCAGCCCACCCGGCGTAGTTGACGAGTTGTCGATGACGGTCTGACTCTGATATTCGCTCTTTGGTGTGTGGATGTGCGAGGTTGTCCCCAAGACTCATAATTGCCGATTGCATTATTAGTAGCTCAACTTTCCCTGCCGCTACCTGCTAGCTGCGCCAGCAAGATTACTGATTCGTCTTGTGAAGTATTGATATTCATTCCTGTGATCCCGCTATCTGCCCATTGGAGATAGCGCTTAGTTATTCGTTCTCGAGAGCCGTATAGGCCCGCGTCGTCAACGTATTCATCCGGGATCGCTTCTGCTGCTTCAGTTTTGTATCCCGCTAGATACAACTCTTGAACCCTAGCGGCGACGTCGGCGTAACCTCGCTGGATCATGTGCTGGTTATGGAAGTTGACTTCTTTATGTCCCATTCCGCCGGCGTATAAGGCGATATTATCTTTTGCTTTCTTGAAAATTGTTCCGATATCGTCTGATATTTGAACTGGACATTGTGCGATTATGTCAAAGTCTTTCCAGCTCTTTTCATTACCATTATTTCGAGCTCGAGAGAACCCTTCTTCTATCCAAGGGCGGTAATGATTCATGCGGCCGGGCACAAAGTGCATAGGGAGCCAACCGTCACATAGCTCAGCGGTAAGTTTAACGGTTGCTTCGGAACCGCTACCTAGCCAAATTGGCAGAGATGGATTTGTGTGGAGGATCGACGTTAGTGGCTTGCCGAGGCCGGTAGCGCCATCTCCGGTGAAAGGTAATTGGTACTCGGTGCCTTGGTGCGACACTGGTGCTTGTCTCTCGAATATTTTGCGCATAATCTGGATGTAGTCTCTAAGGCGCCAATATGGCTTTCCCCAAGGTTGGCCATACCAGCCTTCGACGATTTGAGGACCGGAAACACCTAGCCCAACAATCATTCGATTTCCACCAGCCAGGGCATCGATTGTTTGGGCCTGCATCGCTGCCATAGCGGGAGCTCGGCCGGCGAGCTGGATAATTCCTGTACCTAGTTTTATTTTTTCCGTAAAAGCGGCGATGTATGCAAGAGGAGTCATGGCATCAGACCCATATGCCTCAGCTGTCCAGACAGAATGATAACCGAGTTCTTCGGCCATCTTTATGCGATCGATAGGAATGTCTAACTTCGATCCTGAGTATCCGAGCATAAGCGCAAGTTTCATGACAATTTCTCCCTAATCAAATAGTCGATATTGCTTGCTTCAATCTTAAACCTTTATCTAGTTGGAAAGAGATAGGGTCTGTTGCAAACTAAATCGTGGGCATGGGATAAATTTGGCCATTATGCAATGGGCTTAGTTGATGCTTCTTTCATGTCCCACCCAGTACGGTGCCCGTAACTCTCGTTTTAGTACTTTTCCTGGCCCGGATTTCGGTAGCTCTTTTTCTTGGAATGCTATTGACCTCGGAAGTTTGTAGCCGGCCAAGGAAGTTCTGCAGAAGTCAATAAGTTCGCTTTCTGTAAGTGAGGTGTCTCTTGGAACTACCGTGGCATGGACTTGTTCCCCCCAAACCGGATGAGGTATTCCGAAAACAGTTGCTTCTAATATTTTGGGATTTTGGTAAATGACTTCTTCTACCTCAGAACAGTAAATATTTTCCCCGCCGGAAATAATCATGTCTTTGGCGCGATCTACGAGAAATAAGTTTCCTCCATGGTCTAGATAGCCAACATCACCGGTTCGATACCAGTCACCTTGAATGACCTCTGCAGTCTGTTCAGGTTTATTCCAGTAACCACTAGTTACGTTTGGACCTTTTACCAAAACTTCACCAGGCTGCCCTTGGTCTGCGTCTATTTTGATAGACACGCCCAGAGTTGGGCGCCCTACAGACTTGCCTAGCGGCGTGTCGATAAGTAATTGTTCGGACCGCAAGCCGGTTACCAGGGGGGCCGTTTCAGTAGCCCCATAAATATGTATGAATTCCGCATTCGGAATTTGTTCGCAGGCTTTTCTGAGTACTTCTGTAGAGATAGGAGATGCCCCATGTGCCAACAGAGTCATAGTATCTAGCGACCTCGGATTTTTGGCTTGAGCTTCGACCATCGCTGCGATCATAGTTGGTACTAAAAGCGTGGAAGTGCAGCGCTCCATCTCGATGAGATCTAGACAAACATTAGGATCGAAAGTTGGAACGATTATTTGTGCAACACCAAGAGAAAGACATTGAAGGACTGAAAGCGTCCCAGCTGCATGAAACATAGGTGCAGCCAGAAGATACTTATCTTCTGCAGATAAGGGCATCATGATTTGACAATGCACGGTATTAGCTAAAATGTTTCGGTGGGTTAGCATTACCCCCTTACTCTTACCCGTCGTGCCTCCTGTATAAAAAAGTCCAAGTAGCGCATCCTCGGAAACGTCAACAAATGGCAGCGGTTCTGAGTTCTGAATAAGCTCTTCGTATTCAGCAATGGAAATAATCTGTTCTACGTTCTTCGACAATGGCCCTGGATCACGATCAGTAATCAAAAGATTAGCTTCGCCATCTTCGAGAGCGTATTCGAGTTCAGAAAAAGCCCAACGTGTGTTTAAGGGCATGATTTCTCTACCATGAGAAGGAATTGCTAAGTACAGTTCTGCGTAGATTTCTGAGTTTGCCGCCCAAATAGCTACTCGCTGGCCTTCGCTAACACCTAGCTCATTTAGAACTGAGCCAACTCGATGACAGCGATCGAAAAATTCGGTAAAAGTTCTTTGTCGATCTTCGCAGATAAAAGCAATTTCTTCCGAGTGCATTTGTTCGGCTAGAGATAGAGCATCGCTGGTTGTTTGCATGATGTGATTTCGGATAGGCGAATAGGGGCACTCGATCTGAGTATTGTGCGAGCAAGCCACTCGCTGTGAAATTATGATATCGAGCTTGCAAAGTTTCCCATCATTATAAATCTTTGGCGCGCTGAGAAATATTGTGAATGCGGAGAAGTCCAGAAGCTTTAGTTTGTTTTTCGAATACCAAACAGTCTCAGCTCTGCGTGGGCTATGTTGCGTATGCAATACCTGGGTACGAAAATCTAGCCGGGTCGCGTAAATCTATGGGGAGTTCCAATCGTGCAGATTGACCGTTTAGCTTCAGGTCTTATGTTTCCAGAAGGTCCGGCTGTCGGCCCTGATGGAACGCTCTACGTTACCGAAATAGCCGGCCAACGAATTTCAAAAATTAGTGATGCAGGTGTTGTAACCACATTTGCCGAGACTGGCGGCGGGCCAAATGGAGCAGCCTTCGATACTGCTGGTAATTTGTTGATTTGCAATAACGGCGGCAGGTGGCCAACAGATATGCCGTCTACAAAAGGTGCTGGCCCGGTTGAAAATGGTTCCGGAAGAATACAAATCATTAATGCCGCAGGAACTGTTAACGACTTTCTATTTGAGATTGATGGCGTGCCTCTAAACGCTCCGAACGACGTGTGTTTTGATGGCTACGGTGGATTTTATTTTACCGATCCAATTTGGTCCGGTTTAGTAGGGGGAGAGCGAGATGCGGGGCCTGTGTGCTACGTAGATACAAATGGGTTAGCGACTAGAGTAGCCGGAGGTATCGGCTTCCCTAATGGCCTTGGAGTCCGAGATGATGGGCGCGTGCTCGTGGTTTGTGAGTCGCTGACAGGAGCACTCCTTAGTTTCCAGATCGAGGCCCCTGGTGTATTAAGCAGTACTTCTAAATTAAATGGGATGATTGGCCGCAGGTCAGTCCCTGACGGATTTTGTTTCGATGCTTCTGGCCGCATTATTGTCGCTGGACACGGTTCGAATAATTTGTTTGTGCTGGATGGCCGAGATGGTAGACCCATCGAAGTTATTGAGCTTCCTGAACCTGGAGCGACTAATTGTTGTTTCGGAGGAACTGATTTCAAGACGTTGTACGTAACTTCGTCAGATCATGGATATGTGTATGCCATTGACTGGCCGGTTGAAGGTATGCAACTATTTCATAATCGGTAAGAATAAATTTTAGCTTCCGAAGATTTTTGCTTGTAATGACCTAATGGCAGTGACCATTGCTGCTTGGCGGAACATCAATTGCTGGATTCCGCTCGAAAAATCCATCAGGCACCATTAAGAATCCAGCGTATTCGGTAGGCATCACTGGATAGTCTTCCAGCCGAACATCATGTGTGAGTCCGAAACTATGCCAGACAGTTACGTCTGTTTCGGTGATCGAACGATTGTCGGCTGTATATCGTGGGAGCCCTTGCCCAGCATTTTTTTGTGTCGGATAATCTCCGGCAGCGTACCGTTCGGATTGAACCGTAGGTGTTACCCACAAATTATGTTTAGCAAAAGCGGCTCTTTCGCCATGGG
Organism: Acidimicrobiaceae bacterium; assembly: GCA_905182565.1. GTDB lineage: Bacteria > Actinomycetota > Acidimicrobiia > Acidimicrobiales > Poriferisodalaceae > UBA9040. The sequence continues at coordinate 120,637 of CAJJCB010000026.1, forward strand.
GTGAGTCAGCTGAGGCGAACATCGTTGCTGTGGCCGAAGGAAGCAAGCGGTAAGCAGTTGGGTATCCAAGACGGTTGGTTTTGTGTGAATTTTCTATTTTCCAATATCTGCTAGTTGCCGAGCTTGTGTCGCGCATAGCCGAGTTTTCGTCGCTGAGGAGCGTTTCAGTAGCCGCGAAAGCTGTGCCGTGGGGATTATCTGAGCCAGGTGGAAGCGCTTGGGTATTTACTTCGACGACGTTGTTGCTGGTTCCGTCAACAGCCATATCAAGCCGCACACAAAAAATGTGTTGATGAATTGGGGCAGCCACATTTGGTGCAATCTGTCGAGCAAAAGTTAAATCGTCACCATCACGGTGTGAGCGTGTAGTCAGAATGCCGGTGAGCTTTATCTCAAGCTTGATTGAGCCATCGAGGTGAAAATACCAAAAGAAGCCATACTCGTAATTGCCTACTGTGGAGATACTGCTGACAACCAACCGCCTAGACCTTCGTACTTCCACCTGTCCAGTCAACATGTCAGTATGTTTCCAGCCAATTCCAAAGTCTTCTTCGTGGATACATATCGCGTTTTTAGTGCTCATGATGCTGCCGTCATCAAGCATTTGAACTGCATCCAGATAGACAATTTCACCGATACAGTCGCATCCGAGCGTCAGAGAGTTGGCTGTCATTCCAAGTCCAAACTCACCTGAATCGAGAGCATGTTTGAAGGTCTGGCTAGGTCTAGTATCGCCGTAGGGGACAACCATTTCTGCTAGTGACGCCCGATCAATGATTGGTCGCTCGACACCATCTTGGGTATAAGTGACTCGGTGCAGTACCAGGCCTTCGGTGTCATCCATGACTAGCCTGAAGCGCCACTTTTGCCAAGAAAGTTGGTTGTCGTCGATAGAAAAACTAACTCCTTCAGGTTGGCTGATCTCTACGGGTCGAAGGTCTTCTCTGAGAGGGCCGTAATTATTGACAATTGATTCAACATCGTAATTTGCTTGCTCAGTTGCCATTGGCCACTGATCAAAATCCTCGATATGTAAGACTTCCAAACTATCCACGTCGACATGGATCATCAGTCCGTCGATTGGAAAGGCATAGCCGTTGTCATCCGGATTAGGTCGGTGAAATGCTATACAGCGTTGAACTCTTCTACCATCTTCGAATTCGAATCCGTAATCTCCGGTAGGCCACGGATCAACCTGGACCGTAGATGCATCGGTGATACCTCGTTTAGAAAGTGCTTTCTGAAAGTCGGGATTATTTTTGCATGCCTCCATTACCTTAGAAAGCTCAACGAACCCAACTCGTGGAATGACACCTGGGACTAGCTCCCAACGGTCTACTTCGCCTCGACTTATCGAAACGCGGGCCTCGTAGGTTTCCCCTTTCGAATGGACGACGAGGTCAAGTCGGCGATCAGCTAAATCACCCGCGATCCAGGATGCGACCTCAACCTTTGGTGGCTCGTGAATGCAGCAACCATGGAATGTCGCATCGCTATCGATATGACCGCTGCGTCTCAATATGTCTGCACTTGTTTTGATTTCGTCGGCAGTCATCATCGAAAGTGGGTGCATCACATATATGATAGGCGCTTTTTGGCGCATGTAACATCGGTGGTTATAGAATGGCGGTACACGCTTGTTATAGGAGATCCATGCTTGAAGTAGGCACTACAGCCCCAATATTCGAATTAGATGACCACCACGGGGTAAAAACGTCGCTAGAGGATTTTCGAGGCAAGTGGGTTCTTCTTTGGTGGTATCCGATTGCTGGGACCCCTGGTTGAACGATTCAAGGTGGAGGGCTCCGTGACCGAGCTCCAGAATTTGCTGATGCTAACGCCGTAATTCTTGGCGCTTCTTTTGACACCGTTGAGGCTCAGAAGTCCTTCGTTGATAAAGAAAATTTTCCGTATAAATTATTAGCTGATCCGGAAAAAGTTGCTGGTGCAGCTTATGAAGTTATTAGTGACAGAGGCTTCCCATATAGGCACAGCTACTTGATTAATCAAGAAGGAGTAATAGCCAAGTCATACGATATGAAGGGGCACCCTGACTTAGCTTTACATGCTGGAGAAGTTTTGGCAGATATCGCTGCCCTAAGCCAATAGCTTTTACTCAGTAGGTATGGATTCATACCCGCAAGAAGTTGGTGTATCGCAGGTATTTCTAGAACTTATTGCTGATCACCTTGAATATCTGTATCCAAACGTTGATTGTGAAGCCTTAGCTGAACAATGTATAAACGCAATAGGTATAGATAAGAATACGGATCTTACGAAACTAGATCCGAAGCGTTGGACTGAAGCTGATGTGATTCTGTTGGCCTACGGGGATTCATTTCTTGATGGAAATCGAGCCCCTCTTAACGTCTTGGGCGAAACCCTGGATGCCTATTTCAGTGATTTCTGTTCGATTCTACATATTCTACCTTTTTTCCCATCTAGCTCAGATGATGGATTCTCGGTCATTGACCATAAAGAAGTTGATCCTCTTCTAGGCAACTGGAGTGATATCGAATCGTTATCTTTTCGTTTGAAACTGATGGCCGATGTTGTACTTAACCATGTGAGTTCTGAATCTGAGTGGTTCACCCAGTTCCTGCTAGATCAAGAGCCTGGAAATAGGTATATCAAAATAATAAATCCTGGTGATGACCTTACGAACGTAGTAAGGCCTCGTTCTCGATCGTTAGAGCGGCAGGTGAATACAAAAACGGGAGTGAAGTCAGTTTGGTGTACCTTCAGCGATGACCAAGTAGACCTCGACTTTTCAAACCCTGATGTATTTTTGGAAATACTAAAAATTGTGAATCGTCTCCTGGAAGCAGGAGTCCAATGGTTTCGACTCGATGCAGTAGCGTTTATCTGGAAGATTTCGGGAAGCGGTTGTGTCCACCTTCCAGAAACGCATGAATGTGTAAAAATTTTAAAGGCGCTTCTTCACAAACGACAGCCTGACGCTGTTTTAGTTACTGAAACTAATGTGCCACACAAGCAGAATATGTCATATTTTGGTGAGGGAGACGAGGCTGACGCAATATACAACTTCAGTTTACCGCCTTTGATACTTCATACATTTATAGGTCAATCAGTGGCAGCCCTTAACGCGTGGACTGCCAAAATAAGTTATGAAGCAAAAAGTGGAGTTTTTTTGAACTTTATTGCCAGTCATGATGGAATCGGTCTTCGTCCGATCGAAGGCCTATTAAGCCACCATGAGGTTGAAAACTTAATTGACGCAACTATAAATGCTGGTGGAAAATATGAAAGCTACAACACGCCGAGTGGGCCGAAGCCATATGAGCTCAATGTTTCGCTCTATGATTTATTGACCTCAGAAGGAAGAGAATATGGAAAGGCTTGCTATTTAGCAGCGCATACTCTCATTTTAGTGTTTGCAGGTGTGCCTCTTCTCTATATCAACAGTTTGATGTGCCTTCCAAATAATAACGATGGAATGGAAAAGAGGGGATTTAATCGGGCGATAAACCGACGATCGCTTAATCGTAAAGAGCTGTTACATGTCTTGGACGAGCAAAATATGGATCCAATAAATTTATTTGAGGAGCTAAAACGAAGAGTGCAGATACGTCGTGCTCAACGAGCATTTCATCCTCAAGCGGGCCAAATTCATGTACATCTTGGAGATGAAGTATTTGGACTGCTGCGGACCAGCGACGACGGGTTCCAAAAAATTTTATGCATAACAAATATTTGTTCCCGATTAGTCAATCTCGATGTGGAGAATATTCCGGCTTCGTTTCGAGGAACCTTGATCGACCTATTGACGAACGTGCAAATAGATCTTGATAATGGGCTTCGGTTAGACCCTTATGGGACCTATTGGTTATCTCTTTCGACAGCAGAATAAAGTTGAGCGAGTGTTCCAGGTAAATTATTTTCAATCTGCAACCAGCTAGGCATAGACCGAAAAGACCGATGGCCAGCCAGATGTTTTTCACCCTCTTCGAGGAAACATTTTTCAAAGAGTCTGGCCGCTAATTGTTCTTCTTCTCTATTGTATTTAAAACCATTTATCTCAGAGTCATTGGCATAACGGTTAATGGCCTCTTGAGCATTCTGGCGGTAGGCAGTGCCTATAGAAGTTAGAGCCTCTCGTGTGATGAGAGCATTGTTATCAGCTAGCCCACTCAAAATTGTCTGTAGAATATCTCTACTCATTTTGTGAAGGCCTAAATCAGAGTTATCTACGGAAAGAGATTGATGCTTATGGTCATAGCGAGAAGTAACAGCTATCTGGCAAATATTTTGGCGTTGATTAAGCCTATAAATCTCCGAAAGAACCCCAATCTCCAGCCCCCAATCACCAGGCATGCTAATTCTGTTAGCTAGCTCTTTACGCATCGCAAATTCTCCTGCTAGAGGATACTTAAAGCTCCTGAGATAATTCAAATAATCAGAAGAACCGTAACACTGAGCGAGAGCATCTAACAAAGGGCTCGTGAGGAGTCGAACAAGTCGCCCACCGAAGTGAGATTCGGTAGCTCTGTAATAAAATCCTTTGGCGAAGGAATAATCGAAGGTCGGATGAGCTACCGGATACAAGAGTCGAGTCAAAAGACTGGCATCATATGTAACTATGTCCGCATCATGCAAGGCAACTATCTCACCTTGAGCTGAACCCAAGAAATAGCCGAGGCAGTGCCAAACGTTGCGACCTTTGCCAGGTGCTGTGGCTGAAGAAAAATGATTACACAAAGATTCGCTCATAGAACTGACAGCAGGGCCGTCGTTCCAAATGATTCTTATTTTTTGGGGCAGTACGGAGAAAAATTTTTTAGCCTCGTTGAACTGCTCAGGACTAGCTTGATCTAGACCTATTATTACTTCGCTTAAATAGTCTGCTCCTCGCAACTGAGTGACTATGTTTTTAAGTGCGGGTCGCTCCAGTTCTGAGATTAAACAAGGAATGATTATAGAAATAGGTCGACTCTTGCTCCATGAGCAAAGGTCCCGCTCAAGACTCTCTGAAGTTCTATTACTAAAATCGTGAAGAGTTGCGATTGATCCACTTTGAAGAAAATCTGTCATAGTGACCTCGCAGATATTGAATACCTCTTGAATACAAACTTAGATGCTGAACGATGGCTTAAACGAATCTAATTGCGAAGTGGCATGAAATATTTCTCCCGGGCGGATTCGCTATAGAGGGCTCTGAGCGCGATAGATTGAGCTATGGCCGATCGGCATAATATATTTCCAACAGCAGAGGTCAAATTCTCTGGCGATGGACTGACGTTTGATGATGTCCTGTTAGTCCCTGCAGCCTCAGAAGTTTTACCGGATGCGGTCGACACCTCATGCAGGTTCACCCGTAACACCTTGCTTAAAGTTCCGCTAGCTAGCGCTGCGATGGATACTGTCACTGAAGCTAGGTTGGCCATAGCGATGGCCAGGCTCGGTGGGATCGGAGTTGTGCACAGAAACCTTTCTATTGATGAACAAGCTGCCGAAGTAGACAAAGTAAAGCGATCAGAATCAGGGATGATAGTAGAACCCGTTACCTTGCCCCCTGACGCCACGCTTGCCGAGGCAGAAGCGTTGATGGGGCGATTCAAAATCAGTGGTGTCCCGATAACAGATGCATCGGGACAATTAGTAGGGATTTTGACGAACCGTGACTTGCGTTTCGAAACTGACTACAACCAGCTGATTAGTGACGTTATGACATCTGAAAATCTTGTAACGGCTCGAGAAGGAACGACATTAGAACAGGCACAAATTGTGTTAGGTAAACACAAGATCGAAAAGCTGCCCATTGTCAACGATCGCTACCAACTGACAGGTCTGATTACAGTCAAAGATATAGAAAAACGAATTCAGTATCCTGATGCCTCTAAGGATACCCGAGGCCGTCTATTGGTAGCAGCGGCTGTTGGTGTTGGAGCTGATGTCGATATGCGGGTAGATGCATTGGTCGAGCGTGACGTCGATGTGATTGTCATCGATACTGCCCACGGTCACAGCCGAGATGTGATCGATACATTAAAAAAAATTAAGAGTACTTACAATATTGAAGTAGTTGCTGGGAATGTTGCGACTGCGGAAGCTACGAGGGCCCTGATCGACGCAGGAGCAGACGCGATAAAAGTTGGTATCGGACCCGGGTCCATCTGTACTACCAGAGTAGTGGCGGGAGTAGGAGTTCCTCAGATAACAGCTATTTTTGATTGTGCGAGTGTCGCAGCTCTATCTAATGTCCCTGTAATCGCTGATGGTGGAATGCAGTTTTCAGGTGATCTCGCCAAGGCCATTGGTGCTGGTGCTGATTGTGCGATGCTAGGGAGTTTGTTAGCTGGTGTAGACGAAAGTCCTGGCGAAGTCGTTTTGTATCAAGGCGAGCGTTACAAAGAATATCGTGGGATGGGATCTATTGGGGCTATGAAAGGTCGTAGCTATTCGAAAGATCGCTATTTTCAGGACCAGCGTGATGAGGACTCACTGATACCCGAAGGCATAGAAGGAAGAGTCGCTTACAAGGGCCCCCTTTCCAATGTCTTTCATCAATTAGTTGGTGGAATTCGACAAGCAATGGGCTATTGCGGAACTGAAACAATTGAAGAACTAAGAACCCAAACTCGATTCGTTAAGATTAGTGCGGCTGCATTGCGCGAGAGTCACCCTCACGATGTGATTATCACTAAAGAAGCCCCTAACTACCAAATTCCGTCATGAATAATGAGTGGCCTGGGCCAATTCGTTACCGCATCGTTGGTTGTGGATTAGCGTTGCTGATGGTGGCAGCATGCATCTATTTGGCTTTCTTATAGCCGATATGTTTATTCAAGCTTCGCAACTGAAACAACTTGAAGTACTACCTCGCCGATCAACCTAGATGCCGCTAGATCTATTTCAGCCTGGACTCGCCATTCTTGGAAACCCTGAGGATCACAAATTATTTGTGTTACTAACCAACGGTCAATACTTCGTTCTCCAGACATAAACCATTTAGCTGATCGTGCTTCAGGGTCCACGAGAATGACATCATGTTCTTGCCAATACGGTTCTAAAGCTAAAGATATTGACTCAGGATTACTGAGTTGAGCGCTAGTCAACTTAGCGCAATTGTCGTAGTCACGTTTCGAGAGCAACTGAAGCCACCTAAACAAGGCGTTTCTGACCATAACTAAAAAAGCCTGGTGCTGGAGCGTTATATCAAAGGGCGCTGTGGCTGCAGTCGGAGCGGTGACTATTTCGGGGTTCTTGAGCCTTTCCCACTCATCGATAAGGCTGCTATCGACTTGGCGAATTAATGTTCCTAGCCACTCTGTCAGCTCATAGACTTCCTCAGTTTTTGCTCTGATAGGTACCGTTTGATTGAGGGCTTTATAGCAATCCGTTAGGTATCTGAGGACAACCCCCTCACTACTTTTCAAACCATAATGGTTTATAAATTCTCGAAACGTCATTGCCCGTTCGAAAAGATCTCGAGCGACTGACTTCGGACGGATATTTTCGTGTGTAAGCCAAGGATGATGAATCGACCAGGCATCGAAGGTTGAGTAAAGAAAATCCTTAAGCGGCTTAGGATGTTCCACTTCATCAAGCTTAGATATCCGGTCTTCGTACTCAACTCCTTCAGATTTCAACTCCCCGAGGAGCTCTGTACGTGCAAGGTCTATTTGTCGCGTGATAATGATCTTGGGATCTTCCAGTACCGATTCGACGACAGAAAGAAGATCTAAGCAATAAACAGGGTCATCAACGTTTAGAAACTCTAGAGCATCTAAGACGAACGGAGATAGAGCTTGCGTCATGTTGAAATCCGATTGCAGCTCGATATTCAACCTTATGGATCGGCCTTTGCTATCGATGTCAGAAAGTTTTTCGACTACTGATGCTGCTAAAAGAGAGCGATAGATAGATATAGCGCGCCGAATGTGAGACCTGTTGGACACTCTGGTTTCGTGATTGTTTGTTAAGAGATTTTTCATCGCAGTAGCCCCATCGCCTGGTCTATCTAAAACATTAAGAAGCATTGAATGCGAAACTTCGAAACGTGATTGCATAGTTGCAGGTTGCCCGGTAATAAGTTTTTTAAATGTGTCAGAATCCCAATGGACGTAACCGCGTTCCGGCGGTTTTTTACGCTGTATTTTTCGTTTCTTTTTAGTGTCATCACCAGCTTTTTTTAATGCTTTTTCGTTGTCGATAACGTGTTCCGGTGCTTGACACCATACGAATCCTTCATCATCGAATCCGCGTCTGCCGGCGCGCCCAGCTATCTGTTGGAAGTCGCGCACCGTCAATATAGAAGTTTTACGACCGTCATATTTACAAAGTTGTGTGAAGAGAACAGTCCGAATGGGAATGTTGACACCGACTCCAAGAGTGTCGGTTCCACAAATCAGTTTTAGTAAACCAGCCTGAGCGAGCCTTTCGACCAGTAGTCGATATTTAGGGAGTAGCCCAGCGTGATGGACTCCTATGCCATGCTTGATATATCTGCTGATTTCCTTCCCGAAAGGCGAATCAAACTTGAAATCTCCTATTTCTTGAATGATTTTCTGTTTCTCCTCTTTGTCAAGGATATTTATGCTCGTTAGCGCTTGAGCTCTTTCTGTGGCGGCTCTTTGAGTAAAGTGAACTACGTAAATTGGCGCACGGTTTAAAGCCAGTGACTCTTCGATCGACTCCAGAAGGGGAGTTTCTCTGTACTCCCAAGAAAGTGGAACAGGTCTAACAGTTCCCGAGACAGAAGCAACTGATCGAAAGGTTCTATCTTGTAAGTCATCTGCAAAAAAAGCAGAAGGGCCGAGCGTTGCGCTCATAAGGAGAAATTGAGTGTTCTTCAATTCAAGAAGTGGGACTTGCCAAGCCCACCCTCGGTCCCTATCTGAGTAATAATGAAATTCATCAACTACTAGATTGTCAATGGGTGCATCTGCCCCATGTCTGAGAGCTAGATTTGCGACAATTTCTTGTGTGCAACAGATAATTGGTGCTGTTGCATTTACTGATGCATCACCAGTGATCATGCCAACGTTGTCTGGTCCAAACTCTTTACATAATGAGAAAAATTTTTCCGATACTAAGGCTTTTATTGGTGCGCTATAGAAGCTCCGCTCTCCTTTTGAAAGTGCGTCAAAGTGGGCAGCTAACGCTACAAGTGATTTACCTGAACCTGTAGGTGTGCTCAAAATGACATGGTTGCCTCCAAAAAATTCAAGGATGGCTTCCTCTTGGGCGGGGTAGAGCTCAAGTCCCTGATCAGTTGTGTAGCGCAGAAAATTATCTAGCAAGCTCTCAGGGGTGGGATCTCTAGGAACATAACTTGTAAGAGGCGTAAGTTGGTTCATTCGGGACGAAGGGCGCTTAGTTGCTCATTGATGAGCACTTTTTTAGGATCTACCAAATCTCGAATTTCCCACCAGTCGCTCCACCGGTCATAGTCCGCCATGAGGTCATTTCCTGACAAGTAGTGAACTTTACCCCAATGCGGTCGCCCTTCAAAACCTCGAAAGATTTCCTCGGCATCTCGGTAGTATTTTTCCTCATCTTTGTCGACCGCCTGGTGAATGGAGATCGTCACGGTCTTGCGGCCGCGAGCTGGCGAAATCCATAAATCATCTGCTTTAACCGTTCGGTACTCAACCGGCCACTTAATATCTTTGTGTTTATTCTTGATTAAGTCTCTTAAGGCATGGATACAAGATGGTCCATGGTGTGAAGGAATTGCGTACTCCATCTCTGTATGGGGAGTAAGCCGTTGATTAGATAGGACTTCAAAGTTCCACCCTCGTCTATTCCCTTCCTCACCTATCGGATAGATAGGTAACTTTTCTGTCTCGTTAGTCGCCTTGCAGATGGCTTCGGTTCGGCCCGGATACCAAAAATATTCAAAATGTCGAGAAGCGGAGGTTAGATAATCGATGTTTTCCATGACATCATCGATAGGAGTTAAGGTTTTTTGCTCCTCAAGTCGATATGCCTCACGTACTTTTAAAGTTACTTCAGTTACGATCCCAACGGCTCCGAGTGAAAGTCGTGCTGCCTGGAACAAGTCTGGTTCTTTCGACGCGCTGCACTCTACTTCAGAACCATCAACGAGAATAATTTTTAATGCTGTGACGTAACTTGTGATACTTCCGAGGTCTATACCGGTTCCATGGGTGCCTGTCGCAATCGAACCTGCGATCGTCTGATCATCTATGTCACCTTGATTTATAAGAGCTAGTCCGTGATCGTGAAGTGGCCGACCGCAGGCATGAATTTTGGTTCCTCCACGGAAAGTAGCGGTCATTTCTTTCTTATTCACAGACACCAAACCTGATAAGGGTCGCGTGTCAAGGATGACGCCACTGGTGGGAATCAGCTGATAATGAGAGTGTCCTGTGCCAAGGGTTCTGACCGTGTAACCGGACTGCGAAGCCAAAATAAGTTCAGCCCGAATTGCTTCAGCGGTTGCTACTTGAACTATTCGTCTCGGAGACGAAGTAATTTTTCCTGACCAGTTGGACCATTGAGCCATGAAGAGGAGCCTAGGCTCACGAACGCTATGCCATTGCTTCTTCTTCCAAGCCCACCGGTTTCAAATGTTGCTGGACGTCAAGGATTGTCGCTTGACGGGCAATAGGTGTTTGTGCCAGATCCAGAATCTGTCTTGGCGATATCAGATATAAACAATGGGACTTTTGATAGTTCGAATAAGTTTTCGGTTCCCGGAGATTGGAATTATCAACGACCAGAATGCTTTCATTATGAAGGGCCGGCCTGGTTCAGTAAAGTCTTTAGCTATGACCGGGTAGTTGGTAGGCGCGTTTTCGCGTACATTGCCGGTTAGCCATCACTGCAAATACAACAATTTGTTTTTGAGGGGACCCCAGCGTCTCTAGGCTCTCGGGGAACTGAAACAATTTTAGGAACTGAAGAGAGTCAGAGTCCTTTAGTGCGTTCCTTCCTGGAACTAGAATCAGAGCTTCAATCATCAGTTGGCGTAACAATTGAAATCTTGAAAAACCTGGCCTCAAAAAGATATTTGCGTCCTGGTCTCGAAGATGGATATTGCAGGCGAGGCCTGCTTTCCGAAGATCACGTACCCAAAGATAGTTATCGGTGGCTGAGCAGATACAACGAGCGCAATTAAGCGTTTCTGCCTGGCCATACGGAGGGGTTAAGAATGTTGCGAGGACGTTCTTTAGATAAAGCTGTTAAGACCTCTTCAATGGCCATAGAGAAGATTCTTCTTCCGCCTGCTGATGTAGCTGACGCAACGTGAGGGGTGACGATTACGTCATCTCGACTGAGCATAGGGTGGCCGGCTGGAAGCGGTTCAGGGTCCGTCACATCTACCGCAACTCCGCGAATTTTGCCGCTATCTAGCCCACGCAGCAATGCATTATCATCAACTAGAGCTCCTCGAGCTGTGTTGATTATGTAAACCCCATTTTTCATCGAGCTAATTAGTTTGGTTCCCACTAGATGGTGGGTATCGGCGCTCAAAGGTGCATGAATAGATACTACATCGGCCTCTGCGACAGCTTGTTCGAGTGTGCTAGCTCGTTCTACTTGTATCTCCTGAAACCGTTCAGCTGGCGCAAATGGGTCGTAAGCTACCACGTGCATCCCTATGCTCTTAGCGATATTTGCGACACGACTAGCTATACGTCCTAGTCCAACCAGCGCAAGTCTGCTGTCGTGGAGCTCTAAGGCATTATGCGTAGCCCAATAGTTACCTTCTCCGCGATTTAGTTTGTTCTCGCTCGTTTTTAAACCTTTTGTAATAGCAAAAATCAGCGCCATAGCCTGTTCTGCTGTCGAAATTGTAGGACCGTCTGGAGTGTTGCAACAGGCAATTCCAAACTGCATGGCATCTTCAAGATCGAGATTATCGAAGCCGATGCCAGCCCGTGCTACTACTTTGAGGCTTGGGGTCTTCTCATAAATAGTTCGGTCATATCTTATAGAGGCCCCTGCGACGATTCCGTCAGCTTTGTCAATTCCCTCGAGCAAGTCTTGAGACATTGGCCATATCGCATGTGCTCTCTCATGCACTAAGTCCCGCATATTCTCGGCTAACGGCCGATCAAACCATATTGTGGGAAGTTTGTTCATGGCGTAAAGAATAGAACCCATTGAGCACAAGATGTTTAATCGGGCTAAAATTATCCTGGGGAGATGATTATCTATGAATCTTGACGCACTAGTAATCCATGATCTTGATCGCTACAAAAAAGAGGGTTATCCATGGAAAGAATGGGACATGTTCAGAGAGCAAGCTCCGGTTTACTGGTATGAACGGGATGGAATTAAGCCATTTTGGTCAATTACGCGCTACGCGGATGTTAGACGAGTCTCAGGAGACAATGATAATTTTGTAAATGGTGGCGGAAGGCTCCGACTTGACCTTCAAGATCGTGATGAACGGTTTTGGCAGGGGTATCGCGAGCGTATGACAAATCGCGGGTGGGACCCTGAGGAACCACCTGATTTTATATATACAGATAAGCCTGACCATTGGGATATGAGAAGACTCGTGTCTCCTGAGTTTACGCCAAAAGCAATGCGAGCACGTGAAGAATCGCTCCGCCTCCATGCTGGTTATTTTGTCCAAGAGTTTAAAGATCGCCTGCGTACCGATGGGGAAGCTGATCTGGTTGAAGATCTTTCAGTGAAACTTCCTTTAGCTACGATTTGCGAGATGATGGGTGCATCTCCAGATGATTGGTCTTCAGTTCATAAATGGACAGCTGTCATGTTCGATGATCCAAATCTTATGAACTTTGCTAAGCCTGATGAGACGAAGAAGCAAATGCGGCGACGAATGTTTCTCGAGTTTGAAGAATGGATATTTGATCAAATAAAAAACCGCCGAGCAGATGGAGCTAGTGGACCAGACTTGATATCGATTCTTCTAAGATCTGAAGTAAAAGGAGAGCCGTTAACTGCACAGCAACTACTTGGGTACATAAAAGTTTTAATTGCAGCTGGCAATGAAACAACTAGAAATGCTGCAACTGGGGGAATGATTGCTTTATTACATCATCAGGAGGAGCTCACATTTTTGGCACAAAATATTGATGATAAGAAAGTACTCGATAATGCTGTAGAAGAAATCCTTCGATGGAGCTCACCTGTAATTCAGTTTGCTCGCGTGTGTGCGACCGATACTGAAATAGGTGGGCAAATAATCAAGAAGGGTGAGCATGTGGGTATTTGGCATGCATCAGCTAATCGCGATAGTAGGCAGTTTCCAGATCCATACAAATTCGATGTGCAGCGGTTTCCAAATGACCATGTCGCATTTGGTCACGGTGCTCATTTCTGTTTAGGAACTCATTTAGCTCGCTGGGAGCTTCGGTCATTTTTTAGCGCTGTAGTGCCGGTGCTATCGAATGTCGCATTGTCTGGTGAAATGGAACGTATCGGCCATCTACACGTCGGACCTATCCAAAAACAGATGGTTGTTGCGAATTAAGATTTCTAACACTAGTGACCCAAGGTTATTCCTGCCCATTGTTGTTGGTCATCAGAAATTAGTTTGGTGGTGAATAGTCGAAGAGGGTAGAACGCTTCGACTACCGACTTGATTTGGTGTTCTAGAAGTCCACACAATAGTAACTGTCCTTCGGGCTTAATTTTCAAAACCAGATGTTTTGCAATTTGAGTTAAAACATGTGGCAAAATATTTGCCACTACCACATCAAATGTTTCTTGAATTTCTTCTATGGGAGATGAGGAAGAGGATACAAATTCGCTGACGCCGTTAGCTTCCGCATTCTGGTTGGTCAGAATGAGAGACTCCCGCTCAATGTCGACTCCGAGAACGCGAACGGCGCCTAAGCGCGCTGATGCGACTGCTAAAATTCCGCTTCCACAACCAACATCTAGAACTGATTCATTTCCTTCTAAGACTATTTCAAGATGCTCTAAAGCGAGTTGAGTCGATGGATGGCTGCCAGAGCCAAATGAATGGCCTGGTTCAATATGAATGACCAGCTCATTGGCCTTAGCGTCGTAAGGCAACCAGGGAGGGCGAATGACTAATCGACTTCCAACATGGTAGACGATTGCATGATCTCGCCAAAGGTCTAGGTATTCTCGTGAAGAAAATTCTTCGAGAGTCGCAGGGTACACGAGTGCAGCAGCAGCTTTGGTGGCTTCATGGACTGATCTGAACCCTGCCAGAAGCAAGACCTCATTAACACCATTTTGTTCCTCAATGCCAGTAGTTCCGAGCTCCCAAAGTTGTCCGCAGACATTGTCAATTTCAAGCTGTGGAACTTCAATTTTTAATCTTGCTTCCATATTGTTTAGCTCGGTCACGGTAGTGACGCTAACGTCACTACCGTCAAGTAGGTGAGGGAGTTAACGAAATGAAAAGTGAAGTGCTTTTGAGAGGACTAGCATTTGGAGAGGGTCCTCGGTGGCATGATGGGAAACTCTGGTTCTCTGACTTCTATCGCCACGGAATATTTACAGTTGATGTATCGGGCAAAGAAGAACTAATTTTAGAAGTTCCTAGTCAGCCTTCTGGCTTGGGTTGGCTTCCAAGCGGTGACTTAATTTTCGTGTCGATGCTTGATCGAAGTTTGAAGCGGCTCTCATCTGATGGCCAAGTGCATCTCCATGCTGATCTTTCCGGTATAGCTACAGGACCATGTAACGATATGGTTGTTTCATCAGACGGTACTGCTTATGTAGGAAATTTTGGATTTGATGAAGGTGAAGATTACGCTCAAGCAAGCCTCGCGATTGTTTACGCTGATGGAAGAGTCTTAGCTGGACCAAGTGGCTTCGATTTCCCAAATGGGACTGTGATTGATCCAGCGGGCCGCCGGCTTATAGTAGCTGAATCTTATGGCAGGCGACTAACAGCTTTTAGTATTGAAGAAAATGGAGCTCTTACTGACCGTCGGGAATTTGCTGATCTCGGCAAGCGTGTTCCAGACGGAATCTGCCTCGATGCCCAAGGAGGCATATGGGTAGCTGACCCTCGTAACAGGTCCTGTTTCAGAGTGCTGGAAGGAGGAGAAGTGACTGAGGTAATAGAGCTAGAGTTCAATTGCTTTGCCTGCATGCTTGGTGGTTCAGATCGACGCACTTTGTTTATGATGACAGCACCTGCTGCGGGAGGTAACGGACTTGCGGACGGTTTAGAGGGAAGAGTGGAGACCGTGCGTGTTGAAGTCGCTGGAGTTGGTTTGCCCTAGTCTCGGTTTAGAATCGAAGCGGATTATCGCTACTCCATTCCATTGACTCTTCGACAAGATTAAATTTCACGTGCTTCCAGGTCAGATCTATTGCCTGAGAATTACCTTTGGCTGCTTCCACCATTAATTCAAAGGTGCCATTATCTGTTTCGGTGATTGGACGACTGAGTAGAGCCATAAAGGCCTCTGCCATTTCAGAAGTTTCCAACATTCTCGGTTGCCAGCGCCCAAATACTTTCTTGTTATTAGCAAATTCGTCGGTCATTGAAGTTCTAATGAATGGGAACATAAGAGAAAAACAATGAACTAAGTCAGCGTCTTTTCCAAGATTGACTTTAAGAACCTTTGGTAGCTGTAACACTGCCCAGTTGCTTATGGCATAGCCAGGTACTGCTGCTCCAGGATCAATAGCTTGGCGCGACGAAACATAAACGAACTGGATAGGTTCGTTGTGATAGACCGCTTCACCCGCCCAGAGGTGAGTAGATGCCAAAAAACCATCTATTTTGGTGTCAAGAACCAACTTTGACTGCTCTAAATTTGCTAAGAAATCTTGACGCACTCGTGCTCTTCGGACTGAGGTAGGCTCTCCTTCTTTTTCTCGAAGTGCGCGACCGAAGCTGTAGCCGGATTCGGTCAAGCCAGAGTTGCAAATCACTAGATTCGGCGGAAGTCCACCCATTTGTTCGATGACGTAGGAACGGCAAGCCCAAAGGTCTCTGAGGTTAGTTACATCTGCTTGTACCGGGAAAGCATTAACTCCCTGCGACCGAAGTTCGTTTACAAGTTCGAAGCCATCTTCGTAGCTTCTATGAAAGTGAACGCCAACCGAATCCGCCCCGTTGAGCCCAGTGCATAGAGCGAATGCTTGTCCGATGCCGCCATCTTTGCCCGCTCCGGTAATAAAAACCCGCTTGCCTTCAACAGCGGTGCGGTACTCATCGAACCGGAACTTGTCAGTGACCGCTGTGTAAGACATGTAACAAACTCCGAATCGTGGATTCTTAGCTACTCGAAAAAATGATAGAAGTTATTAGTTGTTTGCATTCTCGAATTATGAGAAAGCCCCTAATCTATGGGGCGTTTTAACATTAAGGCGTTGCGTCTCATGATAGCTACGAGAATGCCATTTTGGTTATGTGCGCGATGCTCAAAAAGAACGATTCCTCGGTCGTTTTTACTACTTGATTCTCGAGATGAAATTACTTCGGTTTCAACATTAAGGGTGTCTCCATGGAATACTGGCGCCGGAAAATTCATGCTGTCGAACCCGAGATTAGCGACGGTTGTTCCATGAGTTGTTTCGTGTACCGAAATTCCGACTATGAGGGCTGCGGTAAACATCGAGTTGACTAAAGGTTTCCCAAACTGTGTTTCTTTTTCTGCGTAATCAAAATCGAGATGAAGTGCAGCAGGGTTCATCGTCATAGTCGTAAACATAATGTTGTCGGTTTCGGTAACGGTTCGGCGTATCCGATGTCGGACTATGAGCCCTGGAGTCAGTTCTTCTAGCCACAATCCACCATGAGGTCGGTCATCAATCATGGATTCATTGTAGGGTCATAGCCGGAATCTCACAGGCTTGATCGAGTTCGATCTCTGCATGAACAACAGCATTTTTGTGCGGCCCAGCACACCAAGATGGCATTACCATTGAGTAGAGACCACTACCACCCGCCTGAAACACAATAATTTTACTAGGCTCTCGCAGCACCTGAATTAACTCGTCATCGTTCTGATCGTCTCGAACTGAAAATTTTGAGCCCACTTTTCTTAGAGTGCCAACTGAAATGGTGGCCCTTTTCGTTAGCTCTGACTGTGTGTCTTCCCGAGTTAAGCCCGCCCGCTTTATTATTTCTGCGTGATCAGGATTAAGAATGATAGAAAATGAACCATCGCGCAGGTGAACGTTGTTGCTCCCTGGATTTGCCATGACCATGGAGATCACATTTAGAAGGCAATCTATCGAAGCGGGATCATCTGCATCACCGCTAAACATTGTTGAATGTGGAGCTTCTGCGCCGGTAATGATTACAGCGCTTTGGTCCGCTTCGTACCCGAACGAGGTGTGTAGTCCAGGGAAAGGACTGTTTTCTTCATCTTCAGCGATGCAATAAGTAAATTTGCCTGGATGTCCGTGTAGCGACATATCAGAAGTACCAGGACGCGCTCCACCGATATTAAGCATTGCAAGCCGTAAGGCTCTCCCTATGGAGGCATTAGCACGATGTCCTGGGCCAAGTGCTCCGAAACCTGAAGCGACGCCACCGCATGAGTATCTGGCCGCTCCTGTGACAATAACTAATGGTGCCGTGCAATGAGTTGTACTTTGCACCTCGGTTAAATCAAATTCGGGTTTGCAGACAGCACGAACTGATGCGACGACAACGGGTGCGTGATCAGGTGTGCAACCAGCCATAACTGCTGCTACGGCTACTTTTTCAACGGTGGCAACACCGTGCATAGGCCCCATGACCCCTAAATTGAGATCGGAATCAAGTCCCGTAGCGAGAACCATTCTCGAGACTCGATCAGGTGTTGGCACGACTACAGGAAGGCCATCTGTGCATCCCATTTGGTGGAGATTTTCGAGGGCATCATTTTCTGATTTAGCATCGAACATGTGAGTTAATTTAGACCGTTTCAACTAGCCAATAACTGAATTATTTTTGGGGCAACATCTGTAGCAACTTTACTCATATTATCTTCGCCGCTTCCGGCTATTGGATGTGGCAGCTTTACGCGCGGAATGTCTGGCATTCCTGTCGAGTTCGCAACAAAGTCGCCTTGAGGCCAAAAGGCTTCGGTAACCAATGCTACTGCCGGAATTCCGAGTCGAGCTGTAAGGATGCTGTCACGCACGGTGCCAGAAGTACAGCTACCTCAATGGCCGTAGGCAGCTACTATCGCTTGGCACTCAGCCTGAATATTCTCGAGCATTGAGGTGGAGAGAACACTCGAGGCATCGCCTTTGTCGTACCTCACAAACGAAGCCGAAGGAATCTCTTCGGCTAGTGCTTTTTCAATATGGTCTAGGAAGCGAACGCTTCCAGGAAACCCGTTAGCAACGAGACCAATTGTATGGGTGGTGTCAATATTGAGACTAAGATCGTATGGCTCTGGAATGGTTTCGGGTTCTCCCCGGGGATCTAGAAACTCGACTACTGCAACCATAGAATTTTCCCCTTACGTTCTATCGCGTCTAGTGCAGACACAAATTCAAGCTTAACCTAATAACTTCAGCCTTTGAGCTGTTTCATAAACATGCCATTGTCGAAGTAGTCGCGCCAGAACATGATTAAACCATTTTCCACTTCGAAGACACCCATGACCTGTAACTCTATTTTCTTTCCGCCGCCGGTGGTAAACCGGTCGATGCGCTCATTCATGACCGTGTTGCCACTTGAGGCTTGTCGTATCACTTCAAACTCGACTGGGCCAGGGCCTTTCAAAAGGCCACTTAAAAATTCGGCCATTTTAGTCTTGCCAGTCATGGACCCGATGGGCACGTTGTCGTAGAAGCAATCTTCAGTCACGAAATCCATTGCTGTATCTAGTTCTCGTCTTTCGATAGCTTTGATAAACCTGTTTACAACTTCTTCGGGATTTGCCATAAATAGATTCTTGCACTTGTAAAGCCACAATGCTTGCAAGATTGCGCGAAGCTTTGTTTATGCGTTTCGAAAATAAAGTAGTGATCGTAACTGGAGCTGCGGCCGGCATCGGTCTTGCCACTTGTCGGCGTTTTGCCTCAGAGGGGGCCAGAGTCGTAGCGGTAGATTTACAAAGTTCAAATTTGAACGGTGTTACGTCTGAGCTAGCAGCCTATGGGCAAGATGTTCTTTTGTTCGAGGCCGACTGTAGCGACTCTGAACAAGTGCGAGCATACGTTGACGCGGCTGTTGAAGAATTTGGCCAAGTGGATTATTTATTTAATAATGCAGGGATTGAAGGAACCGTCGCAGACATTGTTGAATATCCGGAAGAAGTATTCAATCGAGTGCTTGAAGTTAATGTTCGCGGTGTATGGCTCGGAATCAAACATGCTAGTCAAGCGATGATGCTGACAGGTGGCGGGGCGATTGTTAACACGGCATCAAGCGCTGGCCTAAGAGGAGCGTCAGGAATGTCAGCGTATATTGCCAGCAAGCATGCTGTTCTAGGCTTAACTAAAACTGCTGCCTTGGAACTTGGTCCTAAAGCGATCCGAGTTAACGCAGTGTGTCCATCTCCCATCGAGACAAGAATGATGAGAAGTATTGAGTCGGGGTTTGGTGGCGAGCAAGCGGAAATAGTTAGAAAAGAGTTGGCGTCTCGAAATCCGCTTAGCCGTTATGGCGAGCCATCCGAAGTCGCATCGTTAGTGGCTTTCTTGTGTTCGGAAGACGCAAGCTACATAAATGGGGGTATCTACACTGTTGATGGCGGAGCAACAGCAGGCCATTAAAAACTGATCCGAAATAGCGCTTTCTTGTTAAGGCATTAGTGGTCTATTTGATAAACGCCAGGCATCTTTATACCGAAGAAAACTTACGGTTGGATACAATTTCGAAAATGTTGGTTAGGTAAAAAGGTTTGATATGAGCGAACGACTAGTTCACGATATTGGTGGTGATTTAGGTTATGGGCCGATCTTGCATGATCCAGAAGAACCAGTTTTTCACTATGAATGGGAACGTCGCGTTTTTGGAGTCATGTTTCAAATCCTACGTATTACAGCCCAACGTCCTGGTGAAATGCGGTATGCAATCGAGCGGCTTGCCGAACAAGATTACTTTGAACATGGGGGTTATTTTGGTCGGTGGGAAGCCGTGTGTGAGCTTCTTTTAGAGGAATATGGCCATCTGGAAATAGGCGAACTAGATCAGGTTCTTGGTGCGTTAGAAGGTACTGGGCCAGCAAGTCGGGCTCGCCGAATAGAAAAAAAGATTTTAAATCTGTTACCAGATGATGTAGAAGTAAAAATCCCTAGGGCCAAAACGGTTCGGCGCGTATTGCCAAATTCGCCACGTTTTGAAGTGGGGGACCTAGTGCAAGCTCCGGAAACACTTCAAAAGGGGCACACGCGACTCCCAGCCTACGTTGCTGGGAAACAGGGTTATATTGTTGCGATTCATCCGGCAGAAGTTTTACCGGACTCCAGTGCGCATGGCCTAGGGGAGAGACCTCAACACGTGTATTGTGTGGGCTTTGACGGAGAAGTTCTTTGGGGCAGTCAAAGTGAAAAATCAATCAAAATCCATGTTGATTTATACGAAAATTATTTGTTACCAGTGAAACAGCATTAGGAGTCAGCATGAGTCATGATCACAACCACAGTGCCCGCTCACCGAAAATTCGGATTGAGGCGTTAGAAGATTTGTTGGTGGAAAAAGGTCTAGTCGATCGTTCTCGAATAGATAATTTGATCCAAAAATTCGAAACAGATCTTGGCCCGATGATTGGTGCTCAATTGGTGGCTCGTGCGTGGACTGACCCTGAGTTTCGGAGCCGACTGCTAGATGACGCCGATGATGTTCTAGCAAAAGAAAATATTTCAGGGGCTGAAATTGAGCATGTTGAAGTGAAAGCAAATGAGCCGGGTGTGCACAACGTAGTCGTATGCACCCTCTGCTCTTGCTACCCCTGGGCGTTATTAGGATTACCTCCGAGCTGGTACAAGAGTCCTGAATATAGGTCGAGAGTGGTTCGTGAACCGCGGACAGTTCTTGCTGAAATGGGGCTGGATCTCGATGAAGAAACAAAGCTACAGGTCTGGGACAGTAGTTCTGAGACTCGGTTCTTAGTTTTACCCGAAAGGCCCAGCGGAACCGAGAATTTATCCGTTGTTGAGTTGGCAGCGTTGGTGACGCGCGATTCTATGATTGGTGTAGCGAAGGCTAAGACGCTATGAATTCGATTTCGTCATTGGAAGGATCTAACGTTGAACCTCCTCGCGAAAATGGTGAGCTTGTTTTTCGGGAACCTTGGGAAGCTCGAGCTTTTGGACTAGCGGTAGCTTTGGCTGAGACAGAGGCGCTATCTTGGGAATTTTTTCGAAAGAACCTGATAGTTGAAGTGGCCGCCAGAGAGCGCAGTTTGAGAGATGGCGGTGAGGCTTGGAGCTACTATGAGAGCTGGCTGAAAGCACTCGAAAGTTCAGTTGTTGACGGAGCTATAGTAAAAAAGTCATCGATTGCTGACCGCTGCGTATCGTATGCGGCACGGCCGCACGGCCATGACCATTAACCTGCCAGACTAATTTAATTTAGGGGAGGGGCCATTGTTTTTGCCATCATGTTCTTCCCACCACCATCTCGATTTCAACATGTAGCAGCGACGGCGCGGGCCATCTGCATCAGCATCTAGAGTTTCGTATGAAATATCCCCGGGGTAGAAAGCAATCATCCCTGGATCATCACCCTTGACTTCTTGGATATGAGTGTGAAAACAAATTGGATGAGTAATAGAGGCCATTGCTTCGTGGACGTTTTTGAATTTCTGCAACCAATCGAGAGTTACAAAGGTAGGGGTAACTATTTCGATCTCATTTTCTGCTCGTTGTTGGAGAGCCTCTGCTGGAGTTATCCATTTATGCTCAGTGATCTCACCGTTATCGATAGATATTTCGCCAAGATCTACAGGCGCTTGAACTAAGAAAAAATGTGTTGAAAATCTTTTAGGGCGAACAGCAGGGGGAAGCCAGTGGGCAAAGTGATAAAGATTAACACCACTAAGATCTATGCCCGCTTCCTCATTCGCTTCTCGAACCGCAGCGATACGAAATCCATTAAGGGTTAGACCATCGCAGTCGATAATTCCGCTGTCTCCGGTTTCTCGATCCTCTGGATCTACTCGTCCGCCAGGGAAAACCCACATTCCCCCAAAGTAGATGCGAGAGTTCCGTCTTAGCATTAACACCTCGATGCCACCGTCGGTGTCACGGGCTACAACCACTGTTGCGGCATCAATCGGATCAGCTATATTTTCGCTCATAATTCATCCTTGGTTCGAAGCGGAAGACGCTGAGACCCGGCGTCAATGCCTGGGAATTGCTGCGGAACTGATCCACGAAATTTTGCAGCCAGATCAAGGACAAGCTCCTCAAGTTCTGCCCAATTTGCTGCCCTGGGTCCGTCGATATCACCATTGTAAGGTTGGTCAAACGTAATCACGTTATGCCCAGCAGAGCGAAGCGCAACTATGTTGTGCGGGCCATCATCTACATAAGCATGTGCTGCTACATCAGGCTTGTCGCCTAAGAAACAGATGTCCCTGTATGGAATTCGGTGACGATCAAGCCAGTCCGCTGTGTCGGCGATCGCAATAGCATGACCCCAATTGACGTACAGACGATGAGTAACGATGCGAATCCAGATGCCTGCGTCAGAGAGCCGCCATAAGACCTCGGCACATCCTGGCATTACTTCCATGTCTCTAAACATTCTATGTTCTAGCACTGCTGCACGGTGGAGTCGCTCGAAATCTCCATCAGTGAAGTTCCATTCGCGGAAGTCCCAGCTCCGCTGAAGAGGGAGAGACTCCTCGTCAATTCCTAGTTCATGCGCTACTAGGTGGCGAAAAATTTCAGTATGTTGTCCACAAACTCCATCAAGGTCAACTCCAAGAATAAATTCACTCACTTAATCACCATGTCACAAGTAGCTGAAAGTTGTTAGGTAGGAAGCTTTCTATTAAGCGCGACGACGGAAAAATCCTTTTTTTGGGGCAACGGGTTCACTGTCATCTTGAGAAATGGAAGGCCAACTTTCGTTGAGTCTTTCTTGCCCTTCGCGTCTTACTGCCTCGAGCTCTTTCATGCTGTATCGATCCTCTTGCGGATCTAACGCTCGATACCGGGATTCGACACTAACGTAGTTGCTGGAATTCAAAAAGTTCTCTGTCAAGGTAGAGGGCTGCCAGTCCTCTACCTTTGCGAGATACACATAGCCGTTTGCCAGGTCTCGTAATCGAAAAGATGTTTCGACTCCGTCGTATGACCCCGTGAGTTCATTCACGGCAACATTGCCAAGAGTGGAAGCATCGAGCTTAATACCAAAATTATCGGGCTTCTCGGGAGAGGTGGCGATTAGGTCTTCTACTCGCTTGTTCAATGCGCCTTCTGATATGGCGCCATGGAAAAGGACACGTTGAACTCCTTCGCCCATCCATCGATGTAGTAAATTCCCCAGCGTAGTTGTGGCAAGACCATCTACCCATTGAATAAAGTTGGTCGTAGTTTGATCTGCGTTGGCATAAACGACCACCCGTTGCCCATGACGTAGCACCTCGTTGGTAAGAACATTAATCATGTGGAAAGCGGTCATGTCTCGGTAATGTCCACCCATCCACCAGTTCCGAAGTTGGAGTTCGGCAGCGGATCTTCCATCTAGAAGATCAGGATCCTCTACATAAGATGGTAAACCAAGAGCGATTACACGAAATGGAACGCCGTCGGTCAAAGATTTGTTAAACCGCCAGACAGCTTGTAAAACAGCAGCGTATTCGCTGTAGCTGAACCCGATTCCTAAGAGATCAGCAAAAATTTCAGAGCAAGTGTTCTGTTCCCACTCAGGGGCAGTTAACAATTCATCTAAGACACCTTGACAGCGGCTATTAGTGAATTCCCAAGCTAAATGTGTTACTCCGACCTCATAAAGAGATGGAATTAACGATGCTAAAAAATCTAGGTGTTGGGTTACGCCTATTTGATCGCCTAGAAGGACAACTTGATGAGATTGACACAAATCAGAAATGTAGAGTGCAGGTTTTTTTAAAGCGACTGATTTAGAGGCCGATCTGCTGTTCGTTTGTTTCTCTTCGTTGTGGTCGCCCATGGCTAGCCAATCTGTTTATTAAACAATTTGTGTCCATCCGAGTTCGGCCTCTGCAACAGCAGAAAACAAAGCAGCGGTGAAGTCTTTTTCGGTTGAGGAAGCTTGACGCAACGACGGTTCTAATGAATATAGGCGTGCCTCAGCGATATTGGACTCATTGATGCGATTGGGGAGAGGAGTTGGCGCTACGTGTTGGGAAGGAGCTTCCAAAAAAATCCACCCATGCGCCAGAGCAGCGAGATCACCACCGTCTAGGGATGTCGAGCAAGGTATTTTACTGATCGAGCCGAAGTTTACATTAAAAGCAATTGGAAACTTTGGTCTGTTAGACGCTGCGAAAACAGCATCCAAGTAACCGTCACCTGGAAGGGTGTAGTCGCCGTAAGTGCCATCAGCTGGCAACGGTTGATGGATTAGGATAGTGGCAGCACGATCTGCGATTACTGAATAGACGTGATTAGCTGCGCCTACGACCCGATCGTTGAGTCTTTCAGAATCGATGCTGTCTTCTAGATGATGTGGAATTCTGCGGAGTCGGCTAACTGCATGCGCAATTCGCGTGATGATTAAAGCTTTCTCTCCAGTATCCACGAATTCTCGAAGAATGATTTCGGCCATGTGTCGCCCTGAAGATCCTTTAGGGCGGAGGTGTTCCCACGCATACGGGGACGTTAAATCTGCTTCAGATGTAACTGCTGTTACTTCAATGTCGTAATCCAAAGCAACTAGTCTGAAGATCTGACCATCATTTGAGCGATTCTGATTAATGGCCCATACAGCTCGAAAGAGATCAAGATATTCGATGTAGGCGAAATGGTGTCTAACTCCCCACCTAAAAAGCGCTGTTCGAGCTAAGTCTTCGTCAAAAAAATCTGCACGTACCAAAGCATCTAACAAGGTTTGATCCTCAACACATGCCCATTCGATACCAATATTTTGTACGCCAGCAGCTAATAATTTTGGCACCAACTCCTGAAAAAACAGACCAGTTTTTCTGCTGGGAGTCCCTTGGCCTACAAAAATTATTTGATGTCGACTAAAAAGTTCCCCCACGTACTGAACTGGCTCGGAACCGGTAGAAGCTATTTCTTCTGATAAAAGATCTAAATACTGCTGATCTAAAGGCGCTAAGAGGCGCCGTGCCCTAAAGCCCTTAACTTTTTCGAGCATTGCCTTATCGCCGTCTGCACTCACTAAAGGCGAGAGTACCGAATAGCTCGAACAGTTAACAGTCTGTAAACAATGTTTCATCGACTTCGTGGCCCTATTGTGTTTTCGAAGTGAGCTGCTTTTAACAGCTGGCTCTGAACCTGAGAGAGTGACTGAATCTTGACTATGCGTCTTTACGACACGGCCAGCAAGGACGTGATCGACCTGAACTTAAATCAGAGAGTGAGAATGTATGTATGCGGTATAACTCCTTATGACTCGACACATCTTGGTCATGCAGCTACCTACTTGACTTATGACTTAATAATTCGTCGTCTAGAAGATATTGGTCATGAAGTCGAACTAGTAAGAAATTATACCGATGTAGACGACAGTATTCTTCCGAAAGCGCGTGAACTTGGAATAGATTTTCTCGAACTCGCGGAGATGGAAATGAAACGATTCAAAGATGATATGAGGGCTTTGAACACGGTTGCTCCTGCACACGAACCACGAGCTACCGAGTCGATAGAAGCAATGCTGAGACTGATAAAAAAACTTCAGAGCGCTGGTCACACATATGAGGTAGAGGGGACTACTTATTTTGATGTATCTACATTCCCCGGGTATGGAAAACTTTCAGGTTATTCATCGAAAGAGATGGTTGCTCTAGCGCGAGAACGTGGTGGTAACCCTGATAGCAAGAACCAGAGAAATCCTTTGGATTTTGTCCTTTGGCAGCCGAGTTCTGAAGATGAACCTAAGTGGGAATCAGCATTTGGTGCGGGAAGGCCAGGATGGCATATCGAATGCTCGGCCATGAGCATGGAAGCATTAGGAGAGACAATAGACATTCATGGAGGAGGCGGGGATTTGGTATTTCCTCATCATGAGTGCGAAATAGCACAGAGCGAATCGATAACGGGGCAGCTTTGTTCGAAGTATTGGATTCATGCCGGATTAGTTGCGTACCAGGGGACAAAAATGTCTAAATCCTTAGGTAATTTAGTTTTTGTTTCTGAACTGCGCAAGGAAATTGATCCCCGCGCAATAAGACTTGCATTAATGGCGCACCATTACAGACAAGATTTCGAGTGGTTCGACGAGGAAGGCCCAACTGCTCAATTCGATCTTGAATTACTCGTATCTGCATGTGATGACGCTGAGCCTGTGTGGTCGGGAAACCTAATCAACCAAGTTCGCCGATTTTTGGATGATGATCTAGATGCCCCGGCAGTCAGAGCGATAATGCTTCGAGAAGCCTCAGGAAAAGGTGATGAACTTGGTGTAGTGCGAGCTGGTGAACTGAGAGCAGCTGGTTTGTTATGCGGTTTAGACCTCGCTGGCTGATGAACTATTCTGCCCTACCAGCGTAAAATCAACTTGGTAGCGGTTGATTGGGAGTTAACCTGTAGAAGATGACATCTGTTGCGGTTGTAAATCAAAAAGGCGGGGTCGGTAAAACAACGGTAACGCTTGGCCTGGCAGAAGCCGCTGCGGCTTTCGGGCTTAGAGTCCTGGTCGTAGACTTAGATCCACAAGCGAATGCATCAACTGGGCTTGGCGTATGGGGCGCTCATCCTACTATTGATGATGTTCTAAGTGAAGCTAGAGCAGGAGCTGCGCTTGAAGCAGTTACTAGCTCGAACTGGCCTGATGAAGGACTGCGACCAGATCTGATTCCAGGAAGTCACCTCTTGGCTGCCCGAGAACCACAGATGATAAGCGACCCGTTGGGCGCCCAAGACAGGCTAAAGTTGGCTCTTTCAGGCACTCGGTATGATTTGACACTTATTGATTGTCCTCCATCTCTGGGTCTTCTATGCGTAAATGGCTTATTTGCAGCCGATAAGGCCCTAATAGTGACTGAACCAGCTGCTTGGGCGGCCGATGGAGTTGATCTCATGGCAAGCACGATTCAGCGAGTAGCCAGTAGAATCGGAAGTCCGTTACTCGCAGGAGTTGTTGTTAACCGGCTTGGTCGAACTCGTGACAACAACTATTGGAAAAGCGAGTTAGCGGAAAGATTCAGCGATTCTTGGTTACCACCTATATCCCTTAGGGCCGCGATAGCTGAAGCATCTGGCCAGTCCTTGCCGTTACGAGAACTTGGCACTCGGCCAGGAGCGAGCGAAGCTATTCTTCAGTTTGATGAGTTGTTAGGTGCTATGGGTCTAGCTAACACCCAGGGGCCACAAGCTGTTGAGTTAGATGAAATTTAAGCGAGAGCCAAACTGATCGAGACAAGGAGAGAGCATGGCGGGTTATGACGAAAAAAGGCCTCGACCAATAGTTGACCTCACAATGGAAGGGCTCCCAGGAGATACCGCAGAACCAGAAATGAGGATAGACCAAGCTCCATCGACCGAAGAAACCTTAGATGATACATCTAGGTCAAACGAAAGCCCTTTAGATGAAGAAAGCAATAGGGATCCTGCGGCCCTTAGGGGAACCTTACCTCGCGAAGCGCCGCCGCTAGATAGTCGATTTGGCCTCATCACCGTTATCGGAAGCACGATCGGGCTTCTGTTGGTATTTTGGGTCTGGCGACAAGTCAGAAAGCGGCCGTAACAACTCGTATGGCTATTGAAGCTGGACGGTTTGTTCTGTGAGTCCTAGATTTGTTTGGTTGGAGAGCGGTGCTTTATGAATATTGCAGAAAGCTCGAACAATGAGCGAGTGATTAGACACTTAAGCCCATCATCGGCATCCACATTTCGTCAGTGCCCGCGCCGATGGAAATTTCGCTACATCGATCATTTACCTGATCCCAAGGGAGTCCCAGCCTTACTAGGAACCTTCGTCCACCGAATTTTAGAGGAGCTAATGCTTGTGGGCGCTTCAGAACGAACTAACCAATTTGCGCGGAATACAGCGCGAGAAATATGGCCTGAGGTTGCCGACGACCCTGACTTTAAAGCTTTGTTGCTTGATGATGAGGGAACTCGAGCCTTTCGCTGGCAAGCATGGAACTTGGTGGAACGTTACTTCGAGATGGAGGACCCCCAGCAGGTAGAGGTAACAGCCGCTGAGCAACGTCTTGAAGTTGATCTTATGGGGGTGCCCTTTCTAGGAATTGTGGACCGAACTGAACGCATCGAAAGTGGTCTTCGAGTTACAGATTTTAAAACAGGTAAAGCGCCACAAAACCGTTACCTCGCTGACAAGCTAAGCCAAGTTTGGCTTTATGCTGCTGCGCTTGAAGCAGTCGATCAGCCTGTTAGCGAGGTACGACTGATGTACCTGACTGGTAAATTTATTGACCGTAAGCTAGATGATTCAGCTGTGGAAAACGCGGTTAACCAGCACTTCCTCACATGGAAATCAATTGGCAATTGTATTTCTGATAGCCGCTTTGATTATAAATTAGGACCACTTTGCAACTGGTGTCCTTATACAGATAGTTGCCCTGAAGGTCTCGCTGAGGCTGAGCGTAGGTACGGTCCACGTCTCTAATTTGAAAGTAGCAGTGACCTAGTAGTGCCAGAGCTTCCGGAAGTCGAAACTATTAAGAGGCAGTTAGAGCTTGAAGTAAAAGGACTAACAATAGTTGCTTCAGGTAGTCATTCTTCACATAAATTTCTCCCGGCTATCGAAACAGTTGGTGCAGAAATCGTTGGGCTAAAAAGGCGCGGAAAGTATCTCTTACTGGAACTCAGAGATGGTCGCGATCTCATTATTCACTTAGGGATGACAGGGCAGCTACAAATTAGTTCGTTAGTTAATATTGCTGAAGCGACAGATGCATATACCCGTGCTTGGTGGGCATTAGATGACGGCCGCCATCTAATATTTCGTGATGTAAGGCGTTTCGGCCGTCTGTTTGTTGTGTCTCGTGGCGACCATGCAAAAATTCCTACGCTTCGGGATATGGGTCCAGAACCCTTTGATCTAAATTTTGATGGTGAAAAATTCTGGGGGCTTATGAAAGGCCGTTCGCAGAAAATAAAGACGCAACTTCTGAGTCAGCGCCCCATTGCGGGCGTAGGTAATATCTACGCAGATGAAGCACTATTTCTAGCAGGGATAGATCCAGCGACTAGATCGATCTCACTAAACAGAGCAGTTGATCTCTTGGAATCAATTCGTTTCGTACTAAAAGGAGCGATCGAAAGAGGAGGTACGACTTTTCGAGATTACAGAAATCTTGAGGGTATTGGTTCAAACCAGAAATTTCTTGTGTGTTATGGACGCTATGGGCAACCATGCGATAGTTGCGGGTCAATCCTGCGCCGTAAGATAATTGATGCGCGATCGACGACATGGTGTTCGCGTTGTCAGAAACGCTGATTGTATATTTAGCTATTGATGTTCGATCAACGCTGAGATAGCAACTTTTATCTTTTATCTTTGTGGAGCGCAATTTTTAAATAGGCTGACAAACCGAGCACCACCAGCAGCTCCTACCCCCAATTTTTCCTATTGTTATTTCAGTAGAGCATCTCCGGCACGGCAATCCTTCACGTTTGTATACGTATAACGACCGTTTTCTTGGGAGTCTTCCTGAAGTTGCTCCGCCATCATCTTGAGACACAGTCACTATTCGGTTCAGTCGAACACCTATCCTGAGTAGTTTTTGGAATGTGAACCAAAGGTCCTCTGCCTCAGAGTTACTTACTTTGCGAGCCTCACGGTTTGGATTGATGCCATGAAGGAACAAAAACTCTGCTCTATAGACATTGCCGATACCAGCAACAATTGATTGATCTAACAGCGCAGCTCCGATGGGAACTTTTTTTTGAATGAGCGAATCTTGAAAATCCTTAACGTTAGATCCGCGTCGTAATGGGTCTGGCCCTAGGCGCTCGATTAAATGGAAGTATTCTGATTTATCAATAAGACGACAATCTTGGGGGCCAGTTAGATCCCAAAGACTTTCATTGCCTTTGAGCCTCAGGCGAATGCTTTCTTTAGTTTCGGTATCAAAGGTTTTTGGCCGAAATTTACCGATTAGGCCAAGATGAATATGGATGAGTGCATCTACAGACTGTTGATGACCAAAACTTAAGAACAGGTGCTTGCCCCATGCTTCGCTCCGAATAAGCTCTTTTCCATCGATTAGACGCGCTCCTTCTGCAAATCTGCCCTGTGGTGAGCTAGCAGCCACAAAAATATTTTTAAGGTCTTGCTTCAGATCTCGAGATAACCGGTGGATTGTATGGCCCTCTGGCATAAGCGTTCCTAACTAGTTAATTGATCTTATTGGGTGCGATGCGTTGTCTCCATCTTGTCTAATAGGAATAGGGTTCTTAGCTATGGCTCTTGGCATTGATGGCGTTCTCGTAGGTTGTTGGACAGATGATGAAGTAGCGACTGGAGTAACGGTGGTTTTGCCCCCGCCGGGCTCTTTGGGAGCGATCGCAGTTAGAGGCGGCGCTCCAGGTACAAGAGAAGCTGCAGCATTGGGTCCGTCTGCTAGTGGCATCGAATGCCATGGTGTGGTGCTTTGCGGAAATAGCGTTTTCGGACTCGCTGCGGCCGATGGAGTTACCGATTGGTGTGTCGAGCATGGTCGCGGCCTGAAACTTTCAGCAGCAACGGTGCCGGTAGTGGGTGCAGCGGTCGTATATGACTTGACGTCCAGTGATGCAAGACGACCGGGACCTAAGGCGGGACGTCTGGCTTGCGATGCAGCTATCGAAGACGACCCGCCGGTCGGCCTATATGGAGTAGGGCGAGGGTGCACCGTTGGTAAAACTTGTGGTCGAGAATTCGCATCATCCGGAGGGCAGGGTGTCGCAGTAGTAAAGTGGGGTGACGTTACCGTCGGAGTAGTTGTAGCAGTAAATGCTTTCGGAGATGTTATTGATTCTGATGGATCAATTCTTGCTGGGTCTAATGCCGGAAGTGAAGCTTTGCGATACCCCTACGCTTCACTTCAGGAAATTAATGCCTTCGAGACTGGAGAAGAAAGAACTAATACAACTATTGGTTGCATAGTTACCAACGCAATTCTAAGTAAACCCGAGGCATGCAGGGTAAGCGATATGGCTCACACCGGGATTGCGAGAAGTATTGATCCTCCTCATACTTCAGTTGATGGAGACGCTCTTTTTGTTTTAGCTACCCAACAAGTGGAAGCTTCGGTGGATTTGGTGTCACACCTTGCGGCTCAAGCTGTTGCGGAGGCTGTCAGATCGCCTTTTGTGAATATGGCTTAATGGCGATTGCTCTGATTTCTGTTTTTCTTTGTGTCAAGATCTAAGCAACGCAGAGAGAGGAGGTGGTCCATACCAATGGCTAAAATAATTAGGACTCTGGAGGTGGTCGGGCGCTGAGGCGGCCTGCCAATAAGGAGGAAGCTTCGAATCTATTTTCATTGAATAGATCTAGGTAGCGACTCCAACCCGGACCACTGAACTCGATACTGTATGTGCCGGTCCTCACATATCAAATCGGATTAGTAGTCTTGAGCTTCTCAGGGCAACTAACTACGATGGAAAATTATCGCGTGACAATCTGATGCCCCGGTTTCATATCTGAAACCGGGGCATGGTTTTTTTCTTAGAGTAAATCAAGTTCCTGATATCGAAAGTTGCCGTATTGTCAGCGTATGGACTTCGACTGGCCAGGTAGCAACGATTCTCGCAGATTAGAAATAAGAGAATGGCTAAGTTTGCACGATAATGAACCAACCCAAGAGCAATTAGCGCGAGCTGGTTATGTGGCTCCACATTGGCCTAAACCTTATGGCATCGGAGCTGACCCGATTCACCAGCTGATTATTGATGAAGAGCTCGCTGTTGCGGGTATAAAACGTGCGGCAGGAGGCATCGGGCTGGGCTGGGCTGGGCCCACTATTTTGTATGGCGGCACTATAGAACAGCAAGAGCGTTATTTATGGCCGATTCTGACAGGAGGGGAGATTTGGTGTCAACTATTTAGCGAGCCTGATAGTGGGTCGGACCTAGCTAATCTGGGCACTAGAGCGATCCGTGATGGGGATAGATACATTGTGAATGGTTCCAAAATCTGGTCATCGGGTGCTCATAGAAGTAAATTTGGCATTTTGATTGCTCGAACTGATGCAGACGTGGCGAAGCATCGTGGAGTTTCTTACTTCATCTGCCCGATGGATGCTCCGGGTCTTGAATTACATCCAATTGTTGACATGACTACTGCTCACTCGTTTAACCAAACATTTTTTACGGAGATGGAGCTGCCGGTAGAAAACCGGATTGGAGAAGAGAACGATGGTTGGCGGCTGGCAAAAGTGACCTTGGGAAATGAAAGAGTTTCGCTTTCTGGGGAAGGTGCCTTATGGGGCAGCGGGCCGAGCGCTAATGATCTCATTGAAGTAATCAAAAATGCTGGTGGAATCGAAGACACAATTCTTAGAGACAAGACGTCAAGATTGTATATAGAAGGTGAAATACTTCGGCTGATTAGACTTCGAACGCTGAGTGCTCGCCTGAAGGGACGGCAACCGGGTCCAGAAGCTTCGGTCCGCAAGGCTCTGGCCGATGATCATGGAAAGAACATTATGGGTCTAGCAAAGGACTTGTCAGGAACCCATGGAGTCCTGACAAACACGGGACCGCTTGGCCAGTCACCAGAATTCCCTGTTGGGCAAAGCGCCGTAGAAGGCTGGAACAATTGGCACGGTGGGTTTCTTTTTTCTCCCGCTTTGACTATCGGTGGTGGTACGTCTGAAGTCCAGCGAAACATTATCGCTGAACGTGTGCTTGGTTTACCACATGACATTGATGTTCAATCGGGTAAAAGTTGGCTAGAAAATCGAAAAGATGACCGTCGGCTTTGAATTGCTGACTTGTGGGCAGAGCTCGGCGGACGTATTTTTATGAGACGCACTCCTATGATTTAGATAAATAACTAGGACTCCTATGCGCAACTTGACATTTACCAGTTGAAAATGATCCTCACAAATGAAATTTGTAAGACATTTGTGGGGTGACTCTTTGAAGTGTGGTGGGTAGAATTAATTGATTTCTTGAGCTCATTAGAGCTACCTCGTAACAGGAATTGAGTTTGCAAAAGTGACCGATCTTCTCGAATTTGAATGCCCTCGTTGCATGACTGTCTGTAAGGAAAATTTCTATGGTCCATGCGATACTTGCAGGACTGATCTACGAACATTACATGGCTCGGAATCAAGGGAAATAACAAATAATCTTTATGAACCGAAAATGAATGCCATACCGAACCAGGTAGCAACTAAAGATTAGATACTTCCCGTATCTACAGTTGCTCTCGTTGTGCCCAAGTGTTGAGCCTCGTTAAGGTTTCCTCGATATCTTCGGCAGAACCGGCGAAAGAAAAACGGATATATTTGTGTCCATTTTGTAAGTCGAAGTCGATTCCAGGCGTGGTAGCGATGCCGAAGTCCTCGAGCCAGGAAGCAGCAAGCTCCTGACTGTCAGTGGTGAAGTCAGAGACATCTGCGTATACGTAAAAAGCTCCATCAGCTGGAGCGAGCTTAGTTATCCCTAGGAGAGGCAAGCCTTCAAGGAGCATCTTCCGATTTCTAGCGTAGCTAGCAATATTATTTTCAAGCTCATCGAGACTGTCGAACGCTCCAAGTGCAGCATATTGGGAAATACTAGGTGCAGCTATATAGGCGTTTTGTGCGAGTCTTTCAACTGGGGAAATAAGATCCTCGGGAAGTATGAGCCAACCGAGACGCCATCCAGTCATTGAAAAATATTTTGAAAAGCTGTTGACAACAACAGCTTGATCCCATTGACTAACAGCGCTACCTGCGGATAAACCGAAAGTAATGCCATGATAGATTTCATCAGAAATCAGCCTTACATCATGGCTCCGACACCAACTAATTAACGATTGAAGCTCTTCGGGTAGCAGCATTGTTCCAGTCGGATTAGATGGACTAGCTATTACCAAGCCATCGATGGAACCCAAGTCGTCCAGCATGGATGAGGATGGCTGGAACCTTGTCTCTGGTCCCACCTGAAGGTCTACAACTTCTATTCCTAGAGCTTTGAGTGTATTTCGATAGCATGGATAGCCAGGAGAGGGAACCACGACTCTATCTCCCACTTCGAAGCAGGCGAGAAACGCCAGGGTAAATGCTCCGCTAGCCCCCATAGTTAAAACAACACGGTCCGGGTCTATGTCGGTTTTGTACCAAGCCAAATAATGCTTGCTTATGCGCTCCCTTAGTTCTCGAATCCCAACAGCTGATGTGTAGCCGAGTACATCATTCTCTATCGCTTGGATTGCGGCTATTCGCGCTTGCCTGGGAGCAGGAGATGAAGGCTGCCCCACTTCGAGGTGTAGGATTCTCTCTCCTTGTGCTTCTCGATCTGCGGCTGCTCGCATGACTTCCATCACGTGGAAAGGAGAAATATCTGTTCTAGATGAAACCTTTATCGCCATAACGCAATTGTGGTGGTTTTCAAACTAAATAAACTAATTTTTGAATACCAAAGTCATAAAGTTGAAAATTAAATGAGGTTAACTTTAAAAGCAGAAATAGTAGGGGATTCGTTTCGAGAAGCATGTTGAGGCAGCTCCCGATCACAAATCGAATATAGGAAGATTGAAATTAATTAGCCTTTAAGAGTAAAGATGATCCATTATTGGGAGATGGGTACAGCCCTCCTAACGGACCTTTACGAATTGACAATGTTAGATGCCGCTCTTAGCTCTGAGGTCGCGCAACGAAGAGCTACTTTTGAAGTTTTCGCTAGGAGACTGCCGCCAGGTCGTGGCTATGGAGTTGTTTCCGGGCCAAATCGCCTGGCTGATCTACTCGCTGATTTTACTTTCTCCGGCGAGCAACTTGAGTACTTAGCGGGATTAGGCAGGTTCAGCGATGAACTGCTGTCACACGTTGAGAGCTTTCGGTTCGAAGGTGATGTGTGGAGCTATAGAGAGGGTGACCTATATGTGCCTGGAAGCCCAGTGCTCAGAGTTGACTGTCAATTCGGCGCTGGCCTGCTTTTGGAGACACTCGTTCTTTCGGTACTCAATCACGATTGTGCTGTCGCTTCAGCTGCTGCTCGTATGCATGATGTGGCAGATGGGCGGCACTTAATCGAGATGGGGGGGCGAAGGACTCATGAGCAAGCTGCCGTTGCAGCAGCTAGAGCTGCATGGCTCGTCGGGTTTGACACTACCTCTAATATGGAAGCTGGATTCAGGTACAGCATCCCAACAGCTGGAACCTCGGCGCATGCATTCATTCTGGCTCACCTTGATGAAGAAGAAGCTTTCGAAGCTCAGATAAGAGCTCATGGTCTCGACACGACTCTATTAGTAGATACCTATGAAATTGACACTGGAATTGATCGAGCCTTGGCCGCCGCAAAACGTCTTGGAGGAGTTCCAGGAGCTATTCGTATCGATTCAGGAGACCTTGCTCATGAGGCACTGCGAGCGCGAGAAAGACTTGATGAAGGCGGTGCTGAGACTACTCGGATCGTAGTTTCCGGAGATCTAGACGAATACCGAATCGCAGATCTTTCAAATAAGCCAATAGACGGATACGGAGTTGGTACACAACTCGTAGTTGGCTCTGGACACGCAACGGCTGGGATGGTTTATAAATTGGTAGCTGTAGCCCGACTCTCTGGAACCTACGAGCCGGTAGTGCCAGTCGCAAAATCCTCTGAAGGTAAAGCAACTAGAGGTGGAGTAGTTCGTCCTTATAGGGTCTTGCAAAAAGGAGAGGCCTTTAAGGAAGTATTAGTAGAGGATAACCATCCTGGCCCGGCAGATGCCAGGTCACTGCATGTTCCCTTGATTCGAAGGGGAATGAAAGTTTACCCGTATTCTCTTGACTCAGATCGTGCATTTCACCAACAAGCGCGCGATGAACTACCTTCAACAATGAGATCGTTAGATGCTAATCCGTTGTTTGAAGCAGAGGTATTAGGATCTACCTAATGGTGACAAAATTAAAGCACTAAAATTATCTTTGTTACATGCTCTCCATGATTAACTAAACGCGCCCCGTTCAGCACCTTGAGCCAAAGCTGCGGAAACATTCACGACTCGAGGACCATCTCGTTCGACTCTTGCAGTCACTTGGTCTTCGAGACCAATTAAGTGCTCACGGTCGCCATCAAAAGCCAGAACCGCACCTTTGAGCAAGGAGATAGGTTCGGATAAGTCCACTCTTTGAATATTTAAAACTGGAACGCTCTGATAAAGACCGGGAGCTATTGGAGCCTTAAGTAATTTTCCACCAGGGCCACAAGTCGCCACGAGAGCAAAGTCATCCTCGGTTTCACATCGCTGAAGCAAACCAACTATCGAAGAAACCCCGATTGTGTCAGGTCTAGCTTGTGACACTACAAGTTGCCTAAGGCTCAATGGTTTGACTGGCATCTTGTTCCCTACAAAATCATTCACCAAAGTGACAGCATCTATCAGGGCGATATCAGATCTATTCTCAGCTAATTGCACATGAATCATTTTAGATCTCGGAGCAACGGTTTCAAGATCAGCAATTCCAGAAGCCACTAAACCAGCGGCGGCACCAGCCACGGTAGGCTCTACGAGGCTGGGGAAAACGTTGTTTGTTCCTGTAGACATCGGAACTAGTGTCACGTCAGGCCAGACTTTTGCAATGGTTCTGTTCGTACCATCACCGCCGAGTGTGATGAGTACTTTTACTCCACGATCACGCATCGCTTGAGCAGCCTTTGCTGTATCCAATGGGCTTACGTTTGCTCCAATATCAAGAATTTCGAGTTCCGCATCTACATTGAGATCAGCTAAAGCACCTGTAGCTATGTTAAATGGTTCCTTCATAGCAATAATGTGGTTAGCTCCAGCAGTGACAGCGCCGATAACCGCTCTAGAGATTCGGTTACGTTTGTCTTCCGCAGTAGAAACGCCGCCTCGAGCTGCGACGCGCCTAACGTCGCGTCCTGACACTGGATTCGCTATGATACCGACGCTAATAGGCATACAGCTAATTTAGTCCCCTTGCCATGCTCTTGGAACGTAGCATGCTCACCCGCAGAATAATATGAGGAAACTTTGACCGAACCCCCTGCTGTTGTGTTAACTATTTCCGGATCTGATTCTGGAGGAGGAGCTGGTTTGCAGGCTGACCTTCGTACGTTTGCTGCTTGTGGGGTCCATGGAGTTTGTGCACTTACGGTTGTTTCGGCACAAAATACTCAAGAATTCAGGTCAGCGTTAGCGATGCCGCCGGAAATCGTTCTCGCTCAAATAGAAGCAGTGCTAGCGGATTTTTCGGTTCGGGCGACGAAAACTGGATTCCTGTATACAGAAGTGAATGTTAGGGCTATCGCAACTCTCGCTGGGCAGGGCAAATTACCCTTACTGGTGATGGATCCGGTCCTTGTCAATATGCATGGAGATGGGCTCTATGAAGAGAAAACTGAGATGCTCATCAGTGAATTATTAGTGCCTAACGCGAAAGTAATAACGCCTAACCATCTGGAAGCTGGGAGATTGCTAGGGCGCGTGCTTGGAGATGATTTAAGAGCTATAGAAGATGCCGCCCACGAGCTAATAGACGCAGGTCCGGAGGCTGTCGTGATCACTGGGGGAAGGAGAAGCGGAGAGGCTGCTATTGACGTTGTGGTTTGTGCTGGAAAAACTACGATTTTGGAACGACCGAAGATCAGAACTACTAACGTTCGCGGTTCAGGCGATACGCTTTCAGCGGTAGTTGCTGCTGAGTTGGCGAAAGGCTCCTCGGTTCTGGATGCGATTCTTTTAGCTCATGAGTTCACAACTCATGCAATATCTCGTAGTGCAGAGTGGGAACTTGGATCTGGGCAGGGTCCGATAGGCCAAATGAGATGGTAAACATTTTAAACGACTAGAGTTAGTGAATCGTTGCAACGGGAGAGCTTGAAATGACACGAGAGCAGTGGCAAGAAGAATTCGATTCTGGTCGAGTTCGCGACGTGGACTATGAGACCATGAGTGGGCTTCCTCTTGACCCGCTGTATGCCCCTGCTGCTGCTGATGTCAGCGAAACCGTAGGTTGGCCCGGCCAGTATCCGTACACGCGTGGTGTGCACCCGAGCGGATACCGTGGTCGGTTGTGGACGATGCGAATGTTTGCTGGTTTTGGTACACCAGAAAGCACGAA
This sequence comes from Acidimicrobiaceae bacterium, assembly GCA_905182565.1. GTDB lineage: Bacteria > Actinomycetota > Acidimicrobiia > Acidimicrobiales > Poriferisodalaceae > UBA9040. The sequence goes on from CAJJCB010000026.1 coordinate 158,835, forward strand.
TCAGCGTTTCAAAGAAATTTTAGCTGCAGGCGGCGGCGGGCTTTCGACCGCATTTGACATGCCAACGCTGATGGGACTCGATAGCGATGACGTGTTGTCAATTGGCGAAGTAGGTCGATGCGGAGTAGCCGTCGACACTTTGGCCGATATGGACGTTTTGTATAACGGAATTGATCTCTCGGCTACCACTACATCAATGACCATTAACGCTCCTGCCGCTGCCATTTGGGCAATGTTTGTTGCGAACGCAGAGAATCAAGGCGTTGGACGTGAAAAACTTGGTGGAACGCTGCAGAATGACATCCTAAAAGAGTATCAAGCCCAAAAAGAATGGATGTTCCCTCCTCGGCCTTCAATGCGATTGGTAGCAGACACGATTGAGTTTGCTTCAAACGAAATGCCTAATTGGAACTCAGTTTCGATTAGCGGATACCACATTCGAGAAGCTGGATCGACGGCTGCTCAGGAACTCGCGTTTACCTTGGCAAATGGTTTTGCTTACATTGAAGCTGCCATAGAAAGAGGACTAGATGTTGATGAATTTGCTCCGCGACTCAGCTTCTTCTTTAATGCCCATATTGATTTCTTTGAAGAGATAGCCAAGTATCGGGCTGCCCGTCGTATCTGGGCAAAATGGTTAAAGGAACGTTATGGAGCTAAAGACCCAAAGTCGATGATGATGCGTTTCCACACACAAACTGCAGGTGTGTCATTAACAGCCCAGCAGCCAGAAGTTAATATTGCTAGAACTGCTATTGAAGCTTTAGCTGGGGTTCTCGGTGGTACTCAGAGCCTGCACACAAATTCGATGGATGAAGCGTTGGCCCTTCCAACCGAGAAAGCTGCTCGAATAGCACTTCGTACCCAACAGGTGATCGCGTATGAGACCGGGGCGACCAATGTCGTTGACCCACTAGGCGGTAGTTGGTTTGTGGAGGCTTTGACAGACAAATTAGAAGCGGAAGCTGAACAAATGTTCGCCCACATCGACTCTAATGGTGACGGATCAATGCTCGAGGGCGCTTTTAGGCTGATAGACGAAGGTTGGTATCAAGGCAATATTGCAGATGCCGCCTATGATTTTGAAAAGAAAATAAACTCAGGACGCAGAGTCGTCGTGGGCGTTAATGACTTTACGGAAGGCAATGACGAAGACCAAATTGATTTGCTGAAAATCAGTCGTGAGGATGAAGCTAAACAAATCAAAAGCCTTCATCAAGTAAAGGCGGATCGTGACCAAATGGCGGTAGATACATCGTTGATGTCCTTAGCTCGTGCAGCTGAAACTGATACAAATCTGATGCCATTCTTAATTGATAGTGCGAAGTCGATGGCGACTGTAGGCGAGATCATGCACTCCTTGGCTGAGGTTTTCGGAAGGTATCAAGAACGCCCATTCATTTGAGAAAGTAAATAAATAAAATAGTTTATGGATCTGCCCATGGCCTCGATGGCGTGTGCCTTGCTATTGTCAGGACCGTAATGACCCGCATCCTGAAACTTGGCCATTTGAACACTCCGCTGACCGTGTTAGTGGTTGCGTTGCTTCTGGCTAGCGCCTGCAGTGGAGGCTCTGACCAAACCACGATGGAACGCGAACTACAAGAGGCGGTCAGTAATGATCTGGTGCCCGTCAGGATTGGCGCTGTCGACTGTCCCAAGGATGTGTCAAAGAGTCCTGAGTCCGTTTTTGCCTGCCAAACTGAAGTCCAAGGTAATTATTTTGAGATCCAGGTTCGAATGCTGGATGCACAGGGCAGATATGACTACAAGCTAAAACATGTTGCCTTGCAGGTCATAAGGACCGAAGCGGCTCTTGCCGATCAAATCAGCATCGATGTTGGGTTTGATGTTGCAGCTGACTGCGGAGACGAAGAGTACATAGTTGCTCTTGTAGGCGGCACATTCTATTGCAACGCAAAAACTATTGATGGTTCGGGTCAGCGGAAAGTCGAAGTCAAGGTGGAAGATGTCGACAAAACGTTAACTTGGTTTTTGTTAACTGATTAAGGTTCGTTTCTTCTCGCTTCCGAGATCTCCAATCGATTGTTCTATATGACTCTCCTTGACATTGAATCTCTGGCTATGGCTTGGCCGAGTAAGCCTTTATTTAAGGACCTTTCTTTCACCGTTAAGAGCGGTGAAAGAATCGGTGTGCTCGGAATTAACGGCTCAGGTAAATCTACTCTTCTGAGGATCATTGCGGGATTAGAGACAGCAGACAGCGGTATCATCAGGAGACAGCGTGGCTTGCAAACGTCTTGCCTTTGGCAGCGTCCAGATATTGGAAACGTAACTGTTCAAGATGCAGTGGGACACGGCTGGCAAGCAGATGCTGCTTTAGACCGGCTCGGATTGTCTGCGATTACTGATCGGAAAATTACAACCTTGTCTGGTGGGCAAGCAAAACGTGTGGCGCTGGCGATAACACTTTTAGATGATGATGCTGAGTTGCTAATTTTAGATGAGCCAACTAACCACCTGGATATAGAAGGCATTGATTTTTTAGAACGAAGAATGTTGGACTTTCGGGGTGGAATAATTTTAGTTACCCACGATCGCCACCTTCTAGATCGAGTTGCCACTCGCACCGTCGCTCTTTCTCGAGACTGGACCTTAATCGTCGAAGGCGGCTACCAAAATTATCTCCACGCTCGAGCTGAGCGAGAGGAGACATTAGCAAAACATGAGTCAGCAAGACTTACCTTGGCTCGTCAAGAACTTGTTTGGTTGCAACGAGGAGCAAAAGCGCGTAGGCGAAAACCTAAAGCCCGGTTAACTGTGGCTCATAGAACTCTGACTCGCCCAGAAAAAAATGAGGACCGAGAGAACTCGTTAGGGTTAGGGGAGTATAAACAGAGTCGACTGGGGCGAAAGGTAATAGAGCTTGAGAATGTGAGTGGCGGGCATGATGATGAGGTGCCCTTGTTCACTAATGTCAACATAAGCCTGGAAGCGGATGCTCGCCTTGGGGTGGTAGGCCCAAATGGTTCAGGCAAGTCAACATTCTTAGATATTCTTGCAGGGAGACGGGAACCTTTAGATGGGGAAGTGGATCGTGGCTCGACAGTTAAGGTCGGGTATTTCGACCAAAAAGGTGATTCGTTAGACAGTGAGTTGACAGTAGAAGAGGTGATTGCTGGCAAAGGAAGTCGGTTGGACTATCGCCATATAGCGCTTTTGGGGAGATTCTGGTTTGAACCGGCTACCCACCGAGCGAAAGTAGGGAGTCTTTCGGGTGGTGAACAGCGCCGATTGCAACTCTTAGCATTGTTAGCAGGTGAACCAAATGTCCTTCTTCTAGACGAACCTACAAACGATTTGGATTTAGATACGTTGCGAGCGTTAGAAGACTGGTTGGATAACTTTAAAGGCGCTTTGGTAGTGGTGACACATGATCGAGTGTTTCTTGAGCGAACTATTGATCATGTAGTTGCAATAAACGGTGGTGGTCTTCGTGTTCTGGGTGCCGGCGAAGCAGTTTGGGAGAACGCTGTAGCATTAAAAAAAGTATTAAATGAGAAAGATCGAAAAATTAAACGAAAGACCGCTAACCGGAGGTCTTCTTCCACATTGGAGCGTTTAATTGCAAAAATTGACAAAGAAATTGCAGAATTAACTGTTGAGAGAAAAAGTATTCAGACTGAGATGAATAAAGAAAAGACCGATTTTAGTCAGTTAGAAGAGTCGGCAAAAAAATACGCTGATGTTGATGCGGCGCTTAGGGCTAGAGAAGAAGAGTGGCTGCTACTATCTGAAGAGTTAGATAGTTAGAAACGCTGTGGCGCAAGCAGGTATCCTTGAGATATGTCCCGTGACTATTATGACCGCAGCGGAGAAATTCTTTCGCTAAGACACCGAAAACCAATCGTGTATTGGACTTGTGTTTTGGTGGTGTTTGCAATGCTCATGGCGGGTTTCTCAGCCTTGGCTTCGTTATTGTGAATGAAGCAACTAGGGAGATTCACGTAGCTACCTTTGATGATCTTAACCCATCAAAGTTGTATGAAATATTGGCTCTAAGAGTGAGTATTTTTGTCGTTGAACAGAATTGCGCTTATCAAGACTTAGATGATCTAGATCAGGCCGCCATGTACTATTGGATTGATGACTCAGACGGCTTGGCTTCATGCCTTCGGGTGATCGATGAGGGTGCAATTCGACGAATTGGCCGAGTTGTGACGCGACAAGATTCAAGGTCTAAAGGCCTTGCGGGCAAACTAATTGATAAAGCATTAGGAAGCAGCGTTGGACCCTGGGCACTGTCTGCTCAAGCCCACTTAGAAAAATGGTACGGAAATTATGGGTTCGAAAGATCAGGTGTTGATTACTTGGAAGATGACATATTGCATCTTCCGATGTTGCGAAGAGCATAGAAATTACTAGCTTCGACCTAGTCGATAGCTAGGCCTTTACATCAACAACGACTCGCCCTTGCACTTGTCCTTGGATGATTTGAGATCCCATCTTTGAAGCATCTAATAGGCTTACTACCGTAGTCATGGTCTTTAAAGTGTCGCGATCGAGAAGTTCGTCTAAGCGAGCCCATGCTCGAACTCTCGAATCGAATGGAGCTACTACAGAATCAATTCCGAGCAGGTTCACTGCTCTGAGTAGAAAGGGAATGACAGTAGTGTTCAGAGCGTTGCCGCCAGCAAGTCCACAAGCTGCGATACTAGATCCGTACTGCATTTCAGTTAACACGTGAGCCAAAGTGACATCTCCTACTGCATCGATGCAGCCTCCCCACCTTTCACTCGCTAGAGGACCGGTAGGTTGTTCAGCTAGTTCACTTCTTTGAATGATGCTCGTTGCCCCTAAAGATCTTAAGTATTGCTCTGTTTCTGGTCTTCCAGTAGAAGCAGCGACTTCGTAGCCAGCGCGAGCAAGGAGATGGATAGCAACACTTCCAACTCCGCCAGCCGCTCCGGTAACTAGAACTGGGCCTTGTTGGATACCATGCTCTTCTAGGGCCTGCATTGCTAACATCGATGTGAGGCCTGCTGTCCCAATCGCCATAGCATCTAGGTTCGAAAGATTCTCCGGCAGCTTGACCAGCCAATCGGCATTTACCCTTGCTTTTTCAGCGAAGCCGCCCCAGTGAAGTTCACCGACTTTCCAACCTGTCAGAACGACACGATCTCCAGATGCGAAGCGAGGATCATGCGAGGCTTCGACTATTCCAGAAAAATCGATTCCAGGGATGTGCGGGTAGTTACGCACCAAGCGTCCGATTCCACTAAGAACCATGCCGTCTTTGTAGTTGAGGGTGCTGTAGTCCACTGATACTAAGACGTCGCCTTGAGGAAGATCGGCATCCTCGAGATCGACCATTGAACTACTTACTTGTCGGTCTTTTTCAGAAAGCATAACGGCACGAAAACTCATAAGATCTCCATAGGAAGCGACATAATATTTCTTAATCTGCCACGCTACCTGAATACTAAGAGCTCCACCCTGCTGCTTTTATGCAAGTACCTACATAAGATTCGTGGGGGCCGAGAGCTGAGGTTGGATAGAGTGAGACTATGTCGGAACGTAATGCCATTGCCGTAACTGAATCTGCACTTGAAAAAGTAATTGAGTTGCGTGCAGGCGAACAAGATGCAGACCAACTTGCGCTGCGTATTGAAGTAACAGGGGTGCAAGGTGTTGATTACACCTATGACTTAGCTTTTGAGCTTTTGAGCGAAGCGGATCCAGGCGATATCCCTTCTCACGTAGGTTCTGGGCTCACGGTTCTGGTACCTGAACAAGACATATCTAAACTCGAAGGCGCCACTCTTGATCTGCCGACTAACGGCCATCAGGCGGGTCTAGTTCTGAGAAATCCAAACCGTCCAGATTTAGGACCTAATTCTGTCCTGGACCTGTCTGGGACTAAGGAAGATCAAATCCAAGAAGTTTTAGTAAAGCGAATTAACCCTTCGATCGCTGCGCATGGTGGATTTGCAGAGTTAGTGCGAGTAGAAGGAACTACCGTGCTTGTAAGGCTAGGCGGGGGCTGCCAGGGCTGCGGAATGGCCAATTCGACCGTCACTGCTGGTATAGAAAAAACTCTAGTTGAGCTAGTGGACGGAGTTGAGCACGTTCTGGATATCACAGATCATGCCTCAGGCGAGAGTCCATATTTTGCAGATGCATAAGTGAGAATTTCATTCTTTGTGCTTTTTGAATAGCGGCTGGCAAATATGTCAGACTAAACTTATTACATATCTAAGCATGGGGGATCTGTGAGAGGCATTATCGGCTACGGGGCATATGTTCCTTACTACCGTTTAGACCGTTCCAAAATAGCTGCAGCGATGAGTGCTGGCGGAGGACGCGGTCAACGCTCCGTTGCTAGCTTCGATGAGGACACAACGACCATGGGTGTCGAGGCTGCCAGAAATGCTTTGCGAAACGCCCAGGTCACGCCTACGTCGATTCTGTTCGCGACAGCTAATCCTGCTTATCTAGATAAAACGAATGCCACTGCAATCCAAGCGGCTCTTGACCTGCCTCAAGAGACATGGGCGGTTGACACCGGAGGTTCTGCTCGATCTGCTGAAGCCGCTATGCGCGGCGCTAGAAGTAGCGAAGGAATCGCTATGGCCATTTTGTCGGACCTTCGAACTGGAAGGCCAACAAGTGCAGACGAATCGAATGGTGGGGATGCTGCGGTTGCTTTTTTGTTCGGAGATGAAGATGATTCCCCGGTAATAGCCCGTTCGCTAGGTAGCGCATCAGCTACCGGTGAATTTCTTGATCGTTACCGCCAGCCAGGTGATTCTTTCAGTCGTATTTGGGAAGAACGATTCGGTGAACAGGCCTATTTGGCGCTAGCTAATGATGCGATTGAACGTGCGCTAAAAGCCGCAAATGTGGGTTTAGAAGATCTAGACAAAGTTGTTATTGCCGGGCTTCATACCCGGGCCGTGAATAGCCTTTCTCGGGTAGCTGGAGAGAAACTTATTGATGGGCTTGAATCAGTTGTAGGTAACACCGGCACTGCTCATCTCGGGCTTTTGCTTGCTTCCGCTTTGGATAACGCTGGAGCTAATGAAAAAATTATGGTTGTGCATCTAGCCGATGGTGCAACTGCGCAGATATTGGAAACAACAGAAGCCATAAAGAGCTACGCTCGGTTCAAGACTGTGGAATCACAGATAGCCCGGGGAAATAACTCACTGGATTACAATCTTTATCTTACTTGGAGAGGATTTCTAGATCGTGAGCCACCTAGGAGACCTGACCCAGACCGGCCGGGTGCTCCACCAGCTTTTCGCTCACAGGACTGGAAATACGCTTTCGTAGGCTCTCGAGACCGCTCGTCTGGAGCAATTCACTTGCCTCCGATGAGAGTTTCAATGTCTGGTGGTGCTGTTGACGACATGGAACGGATACGAATGGCGGATGTTCCTGCAACTGTTGCCACCTTTACAATAGACCGCCTCGCTTACTCACTATCACCGCCGGTTGTAGCAGTAGTCATTGACTACGACGGGGGAGGCAGATTTCAGGCTGAGATGACGGATGTAGATCCGGCAGCGGTTGAGATAGGTGGTCGCGTTGAAATGACTTTTAGAAGGCTCTTTACAGCCGATGGAATTCATAATTACTTTTGGAAAGCTCGCCCACTCAGCTCATGAGTGGAACATTACAAGTCCGCTTAATAGCGGCAAACACAGGGGATAAATGACATGGCCTCACATGGCATTAAAGACCAGGTTGCCATCATTGGAATGGGTTGCACCAATTTCGGCGAGCACTGGGATAAAAGCGTTGATGACATGCTTATCGATGCTGCGCACGAAGCATATGAATCGGCTGGCGTCGTACAGGATGATATCGACGCGTTCTGGTTAGGAACGATGGCATCCGGTGTTTCCGGACTGACTCTGTCTAAACCGTTACAAATCGATTACAAGCCGGTAAGCCGCCTTGAAAATATGTGTGCGACAGGTTCTGAGGCATTTCGAAATGCCTGCTATGCCGTTGCATCTGGTGCCTATGACACCGTTATGGCTATAGGAGTTGAAAAACTTAAAGACAGCGGATACTCGGGTCTTACAGGTTCAGCTCCGCCGAGCGATGGGACCAGTTCAACTATTACTGCTCCTGCGACGTTTAGTCTCTTAGCCCCTGCCTACGCTAAGAAACACGGGCTTGACGAAGACACCATGAAAGAAGTACTTACGCGAATCGCGTGGAAAAATCATAAAAATGGTGCCTTAAATCCAAGGGCGCAGTTCCGTAAAGAAGTTGCGAAAGAAACAATTTCTGGTTCACCATTGATCGCTGGACCGCTAGGGATATTTGATTGCTCAGGCGTTTCAGATGGGTCAGCTGCTGCGATTATTGTGAGGGTTGAAGATGCCCATAAGTACACCGACAAACCGTTGTACGTAAAAGCATTGAGTTTCGCATCCGGTCCCGCAACGGGAGCTTTGGATAGTACTTATGACTACACGACCTTTAGAGAAGTTCGAGCATCTGCGGAGGAAGCCTACAAGCAGGCAGGAATTGTAGATCCCCGTAGCGAAATAGCTATGGCAGAAGTACATGATTGCTTTACGCCGACTGAGTTAGTTCTTATGGAAGATTTGGGGTTCGCGTCCGAAGGTACTGGATGGAAAGAAGCACTTAACGGCACGTTCGACCTCGATGGCGATTTACCGGTCAATCCAGATGGCGGACTGAAGAGCTTTGGTCATCCGATTGGTGCATCAGGCCTAAGAATGCTTTTCGAATGTTGGCTGCAACTCCGCGGTGAAGCTCCACCGGAACGACAAATTGATTCAGATAAGACTCTTGGATTAACGCACAATCTCGGTGGTCAGCCGGGAGCATGTGTCTCATTTGTTTCTGTTGTTGGGTCACAACTGGGTTAAGCGCTTGACGGTTAGGACTACGTTTAGTAAATATTTTGACTTAACAAAGTAGCTGTTTGGCTTACTCCGCTAAGGAACTTAGCCGAGCAGCTACTTTGCTAACACTTTTTCCAGAGATAAGAATTTATGGCTAAAGTTCTAATGCATTGCGAATAGTTGAAGCTATCCCTACCCCGTCAAGACCTAGCTCTGCGTGAATCTCATCTACATTTCCATGACCAATGTAGGCATCAGGGACACCCAATTGAAGAAGCCTTGGAGGCAATCCAGGGATGTCTTGTAGAGCATCTGACATGAGACTGCCAAAGCCTCCAATACGAACACCATCTTCTACCGTTACGACTATTGGATACTCATGTGCGTTAGCGATTAGCGTTGGATCTAGAGGCTTTAGTACGCGTGCATCCCATATCGATACTTTAATGCCCTCATCAGCAAGGATTGTTGCCGCTTCTATGCATGGAGTTAACATGTTGCCAGCTGATATAAGACACGCATCTTTGCCTTTAGATACTGAACGTGCGGCGAGACCAGAACCAGTTGAGTCAGACTCCGGAGCAGTTCCTTTTGGCCAACGAATTGCAACTGGACCGGCTGTTATCTTGAGTGCTTCACTAAACATTATTTCAAGTTCTTGGATAGACGAGGGTGCAAATATTGTCATTCCTGGAATCCTTGCGTACATGGAAATATCGAATACCCCATGGTGTGAGGCACCATCAGCTCCCGTGATGCCAGCCCGATCAATACAAAAAATAACCGGCAAGCGATGAAGCCCTACGTCGTACAGTGCCTGGTCAAAAGCTCGTGCCAAAAATGTTGAATAGATGGCTACCACTGGTCTCAAGCCAGCTCTAGCCATGCCGGCGGCTGAAGTTAAGGCATGCTGCTCAGCTATGCCGACGTCAAAAAAACGATCAGGGAAACGTTTTTGGAATGGTATAAGACCAGTAGATCCTGGCATGGCTGCTGTTATAGCCACTATCCTTGGGTCATTTTCGGCTGACTCTAATAGTATTTTTGTGAAAGTTTTGGTGTATGACGCGCCTTTGTAATTTGCAGATTCGCTACCAGTTGCCGGATCAAATATAGCAATGTCATGAAAATGTTTTTCATCGTCGTCTTCTGCTGGAGCATACCCTCTCCCTTTTTCTGTTAAGACATGGACGACTATAGGTCCATCCTCATATGCAGCGGCAGAACGGAGTGCAGATTCTAACTCTTCGAAGTCGTGGCCATCGATTGGACCGAGATACCGAACTCCCAAAGTCTCAAAGAATGCTGGCGGTTCCCACATATCTCGCATTGCTGCTGCAGCACCGGAAAGCCCTCGTTTCACTTCGCCCCCGAGCGGCATTTTGTCAAGGATGCTCGTGACCGCTTGGCGTCCTTTCCAGTAGTTAGGAGATTGGCGAAGTTTTGACATTGCAGTGGATAGGCGGCTGACAGTTGGAGCGTAAGAGCGCCCATTGTCATTTAGAATAATTATGGCCTTTTGGCCATAATGGCCAAGGTTATTTAGGGCTTCGAAAGCCATACCTCCGGTCATTGACCCATCGCCGATTACTGCGATTGCTCGGCGAGACTCTTGGCCCGTTAGCTCAAATCCGGTAACCAGACCAGAGGCCCAACTCAATGATGTTGATGCGTGACTGTTCTCAACGAAGTCATGCTCAGATTCTGAAGAGCTCGGGTAACCGGAAAGGCCGTTCCGTTTCCTAAGCTGCGAAAAGTCAGCCTGACGGCCAGTAATCATTTTGTGGACGTAGGTTTGATGGCCTGTGTCCCAAATAATTACGTCTTGTGGAGATTTGAAAATTCGATGAAGAGCTATCGTCAATTCTACCGCGCCTAGATTAGAACCGAGATGGCCGCCTGTCTTAGCGACTGCTTGAACTATAAATTCTCTCATCTCTGCAGCGAGCTCAACGAGTTCTTTATAATTCAGTGGATTCAGATCAGCTGGACTTTTAATTTTCTCGAGGTGCATGGGTCAGCTTCACCAAATTCTAGACGAGGAAAGAAACTATTTGTGTCTGACCTTGAAGCTATGTCAAACATTTAAAAAAAGGACAGTTATCTACAAGGATCCTAGAGCTTGAGAGAAGTCATGAGACGGCGTCTTCCCCAATAACCGCTTAACCTATTACTAATTATTGCTCCTAAGCCAAGAGTAATTAGCCCGGCTATACCGTCTATCCAATAGTGATTTCCGGTAACTACGATAGTGAAAAGAGTGAGTAGAGGGTAAGTAAGTAGGATCGTGCGCGATATTTTGCGTCGAAGAATTGGGTGCAAAGCGTAAACACACCAAGCTGCCCATGCTAAATGAAGACTCGGCATTGCTGCCCATTGGTTTGAAATTGCTTGCATGGTTCCTGAGTCGAAAGACCAAAGTCCTCCAAACTCTGAAAGGCTATCAACGAATTTGTATCCGATTAAATTGGCTCCATACGGAGCTTCAGCTGATAAAAGACGGGGCGGCATCAGCGGAAAAAGAGCGAAACCAGTTAGTGCTATTGCAGTTGTAGCTCCTAACGTGCTTCTGTAACGGCGAAAACGAAAAGGAAATTTCCAGTAAAGATAGACGCCTGTTCCGATCGTGACTAGGAAATGGAAACTCCCATAAAAAACGTTAGAAGCCCACATTAACCAAGTGAAATTGAGAAAGGTTGTTTGGACAGCCTCCTCAAAGTACAGGCCTAAAGCACGTTCAAACTTTATTACCAGTTCAGCGTTGCTGGCGGCTGTGCTCGAAGCAGCGGCAAAAAAACCGTTTGAACCAAATTGATTTCGTATCTGGCTATACACAAAATAGAAGCCAGCTATATACAGAAGCTCCTTCCACCAAGACAGGGCGTGATTATTTTCAGTTGTCTGATGTTTCATCAATGGAGCTTGCTTTTGGAACCCATAAGAAAATTGTGAAAGTTGAATGTTGGCCAGGAATAACTAAAAGCTCGATAGAGCTAAACTACAACATAAACGCTAGCAAATTGTTGCCTTATCTGCTGTTGTAGCCTCATTGTCGCAATGTTGGAACCCACTGAAGGGGTTCTAATCGATTATCCCGGGTAATCTATATAAATTCTGCAGAAAGAGAGTCAATGTCAGAAGACTTAGCTCCTGGACCTTTGTTAGATCCCTCCCTTGTCGAGACAACTTTACGAGTCGCCCTGTCAAAGGGTGGCGAGTGGGCAGAACTGTTCGCTGAAGATCGTCAGAGTGCGAGCTCTAGCTTCGACGAAGGCCGTGTAGACTCAATGTCCTCGAGTAGGGATCGCGGAGTGGGTATCCGAGTCACTGTCGGAGAAATTACGGGTTTTGCCCATACTTCAGATCTCAGCTTACAGGGACTCAAAGAAGCAGCTGAAGTAGCTGCTTCTGCCGCTACTAGCTCATCCAGGACGACCGCAGTTGCTCTTAATGGAGATGGCCTTGCCTCTACTCGTGTGAAGACGCTTCCAAATCTCGTGTCGAAAGAATCTAAAGTAGCACTGCTGCGCAGAGCCAATGAAGCAGCGCGTTCAGCAGGGAGCGCGATCTCCCAAGTTACGGTTGGATACTCCGAAGGGCGGCGGCGTATCTTAGTAGCTAACACTGCAGGGATCTTCCGGGCAGATGATCAAGTTAGAACTCTTTTTTCAGTTAATTGCGTAGCGACAGGTGATCAAGGCCTCCAGACGGGCCGAGAAACAGTCGGATACACAGTTGGCTATGAACTGTTTGAAGAAAATGATGTAGAGGCACTCGCGGAACGAGCTGCAAACAGAGCTATAACAAAACTTCGAGCGCGCCCCGCACCAAGCGGTGAATTACCTGTGGTTATCAAAAATGGTGGCGGAGGAGTGCTCTTCCATGAGGCATGCGGCCACGGGCTTGAAGCTGATTTAGTCAAAAAAGGTGCTTCTGTGTTCAAAGACAGAATTGGGCAGCAAGTGGCTTCTTCGCTTGTAACTCTCATTGACGATGGAACAATGGGCGTGGAGTGGGGAGCCCTTAGGATTGATGATGAAGGAGCCTTTACTCAAAGCAACACGCTAATAGAGAATGGTGTATTGACGGATTACATGTGGGATCACCTGCGCTCTAAAGATGCTGGCCGTGTTCCCTCAGGAAATGGCAGACGGCAAAGCTACCAACACTTACCGATGGTGCGGATGACCAACACTTTTGTTACAAACGGTGAAACTGAGCCAGCTGACATTATTGCTGATACAACTCGCGGCGTTTATGTTGCCCAGCTAGGAGGGGGCCAAGTAAACACGGCTACCGGTGATTTTGTATTTGGAATGACTGAGGCATATTTAATTGAGAATGGTGAAATTACTGAGCCCCTCCGAGAAGGTAATTTGATCGGCAACGGTCCCGAAGTTTTAAAAAACATTGACGTGATCGCGAATGATTTCGCTATGGGAAGCCCCGGCACTTGCGGGAAAGATGGACAAGGCGTTCCGGTTGGCGATGGTCAGCCAACTTTGCGAGTTAGCGCCCTCACAGTCGGCGGAACCGCAGCATGACTATACGCGAGCTACCAGACATAGCAAAAGAAATTATAGATTCAGCAAAAGCTGGCGAAGAAATAGAGGTAGCACTTTCGCGTGGCCGATCGACGACTGTGAACGCGTACCGTGGAGAAGTTGAGTCTCTAAAATCTGGATCAAGCCAGGGAGTAGGTGTCCGAATTATCATCGATGGTTGTGAAGGATTTGCCTCAGCTGGTTCGTTAGATCCGGAGATTGTGTTGGAGGTCGTCAACGAAGCTCGGCAAAATCTGACTTTCGCCGAGAAAGATCCCCATCAGGCTATCGCTACACCGGATGGCGTAGAACCTCCGGGATTAGATCTATTTGATAGATCAGTGTTAGAAGTATCCGAGAAAGAGAAGATTGCGATAGCAATTGATTTGGAACGTCGCTGCCTAGATAGAGACAAACGGATTACAGGTGTACGGGCTTCAACTTGGGCTGATGGTTGGGCTGAATTCGCGTTGGCATCAACTGCGGGTATCGCTATTCATGAAGAGGGCGGTAGCTGTAGTGTGGGAGTTCAACCATTAGCTGAAGAATCGGGCGAGACACAAATAGGGTATTACGGAGACGTGGCCAGGCGACTTGAAAACCTTGATCTTGAAAAAGTTGTAGCAGAAGCGGTGGATGGGGCCACCAGTTTGCTTGGTGCCACAAAGCCGGCCAGTCAGCGCGTTACTGTTATTTTTGAACCATCAGTGGCCGCTGCCTTCCTAGGAGTAGTGGCCGGATCTTTGACGGGGGATCGGGTGGCAAAGGGCCGCTCGCCTTTTGCTGAACGAATGGGAGAAACAATAGCTGTAGCTGATTTGACGCTTTTTGATGACCCAACTGACGAACGATCACTAGGAGCTGAAAACTACGATGGTGAAGGTCTTGCTACACGAAGAAATGATTTAATAGTGAGTGGTTCTCTGAACACTTTTTTGCACAATAGCTACACTGCTCGGCGCCTTGGCGTCATTTCAACAGGTTCAGCAGTCAGAGGAGTTAGGTCGAGACCGGGGGTTGGCATGCATGCAATGCAAATTCTTCCTGGAGATCGGACAAGAGAAGAATTAATTCGTAACGTACGAAATGGTATTTTTGTCCGTGGTGTTAATGGTCTTCATAGTGGAGTGAATCCAGTAAGCGGAGATTTCTCTGTGGGAGCGTATGGGCATAGAATCGTTGATGGTTCTTTAGGGGAACCCTTCCGTGAGGCCACTATTGCTTCGACGGTGCAACGCATGTTGCTAGACATCGTTGAAGTTGGAGGCGACTTTGAATTTCTGCCGGGAGGCACAGGAATGTCTTCCTTGGTTATCGCTGAAATTGCGCTATCAGGCTCATAACGAGCAGCGAGACGGCGATAGTCTTGCTACCCTGCGCCTCGTGCCTTCTACCCCGACTCAAGAAGCGATTGACCGCCATCCACATTTAGCGGAGGAGTGTCCTGATGGTTGGGTCCGCGTGGATTTCCATTCACACACGATGTGGTCAGGAGATTCAACTACGACACCAGATGAGATTCTGCGCTGTGTAGTCGAGAGTGGAATAGATGTTCTTTGTGTAACTGACCATCACGCCGTAAAGGGTGCTTTTGAACTGAAAAAAGATCTTCCCTGCCGCGTCATCATTGGAGAAGAACTCAAAACTTACGCTGGAGAAATAATTGGTTTATTTCTTAATGAAAGGGTTCCACAGGGAATTCCACCTCGAGAAGCAGCTGAGTTAATTCGCTCGCAAGGCGGACTGGTTTATATCCCGCATCCATTTGACCCTTTGAGAAATAATTTGCGACCGGAAGTCCTTGATGAACTCGTATCGGCCGGTTTAGTAGATGGAATAGAAGTGATGAATGGTAAAACGAGTCTAAGTAGTCTCAACCGCAAGGCTTCAGATTATGCGAAAGAACATGGCTTAGCTATCGGAGCTGGTAGCGACGCGCACATAGCGGAGGCTCTGGGATCTGCTTACCTGGAGATGCCAGATTTTCAAACTGTTTCCCAATTCTTAGATGGAATGCGTCAGGGGGTTCCAGTCGGTCACTATTATGACCCACCAAGGCAGTGGAGACCGCGTATTGTTCCGTCTACGGTTGAATAGCTCAGACTGATAACGTCTCGAAAAGATCGACAATGTCCATTTTTCACGCAATATTTCTAGGGATAACACAAGGGCTCTCTGAATTTTTTCCGATTTCGTCGAGTGGCCACCTAGAACTGGTTCCTAGAGTTTTGGGGTGGAACGACTTCAGTAGTGACACCAGATTAGAAAATACTTTTGACGTGGCGCTCCATGTCGGAACACTCGCAGGGGCTATAACTTTTTTGTGGGCAGACGTGAAGCGGTATGGCATGGCTTTCATAAGAGCATCCGCTAGAAAAACAAAGTGGACCCAAGATGGAAAAATAGGTTTGTGCCTACTTTTATCGGCGGCCCCAGCTGCCTTGTGCGCCCTGGCTATGGAGTCTGTGCTTTTAGGTTTAGCCGAAAGTTTACGTTTGATAGCGCTTTTGCTGGTTCTATTTGGATTTTTTATGGGCTTAGCTGACTGGAAGAGAAGACAAGAACGCCAAATAGAGGATGCTTCTGTCAGTCATATCGCAATTTTAGCCGTAGCTCAAGCTACGGCACTGTTGCCAGGAGTGAGTAGATCTGGGGTCATTTTGACAGTGGCGCGAATCTTAAAATTTGAAAGGACTGCAGCTGCGCGCTTAGCCTTTTTGATGGCATTGCCGGTCATATTCGGGGCGGGGCTCTACCGGGGTACGGAAATTGCTCTTACTGGTATTCCAGATGGATTTTTGTTACCACTCGCTGTTGGAATGATTTCTGCTGGAGTTACCGGTTGGATCGCTGTATGGGTTGTTTTTCGTTTGCTCAGATTCGGCTCGCTGATGCCGTTTGTTATTTACAGAATAGTTCTGGGGCTAAGCATTTTCTTGATTCTTGCACTCGGCTTTGGAGCCTAACAACTGGGACCCGAAAGCATCTCGAGAGTTGCGAGGGACATTACTTACTGGAGCTATCGCTTTTAGAATCACCGCTACTGGACTTAGATTCATTTGTAGAAGGTTTAGCTGAATCCGATGTACTTTTCGATTCGCCCGAAGCTTCTTTTTGCCCGGCAGTTGTTTGAGATGCTGAAGAGCCTGAATCAGAGGTACTAGTTTTTGAGCGACTGTCGGTTTTGTAAAATCCACTTCCTTTGAAAGCAATTCCGACGTTGCCAAAGACTTTCTTTACATGCCCCATACATTTTGTATCGAGGCAGTCAACAATGGGATCATCCGTAAAGGACTGTCGAAGCTCGAAGTATTTGTCACATGTTTCGCAGTGATATTCATAAGTTGGCATAGCCGTTGGTGCTCCTCGGTCTGCTAGGAAAAGACCGCAACGGAATCTTATCTCGCTCTGCTCGGGACAACACTTGGTAGATTAAGACATCTTAACGATTTAATTCAAATAGCTTGATTATGTGATGGTTAATTCCTTATCGATAGCAGACCTGAGAGCCAAGTATGAGCTTGATCAGGCGACAGCATTAATCCTTGAAAAATACCTTTTCGATCCTGCAAATTTTGATTTGCACGCGAACCGAATCAAGCTGGATGGATTCGACCAGGCGAAGAACTACTTAAAAAGAGTTACTTACGTTCCAGAAAAAAAAGACTTGGAGCAGATGCCATCACGAGACTCACATGAGTATGCGCAGTTAAAAAAGATCGGGGAGGAGGCGTTTCTCGATGGAGAAGTGCTGGTGGTTGTCCTTGCTGGTGGAATGGCTACTCGATTCGGAGGTGGCATCAAAGCCCTGGCGCCTATTCTCTCAGGTTTGAGTTTTGCAAAAGTGAAACAACTCGATCTTGAAAAATATGCGCTGAAACATAATGTGACCTGCAAATTATTGTTTATGACGAGCTTTTTGTCCGACGAAAGTATGAGTAGGTGGGCTGCGTCGAATTCAAATGATTATGTAAAAATCGGAACTTGCCCGCAGTCAATTTCGTTGAGATTAAGGACTGATGGTCAGATATTTCGAGAAGATAATGGAGATGTCTCGTTCTACTCACCAGGCCATGGAGATCTCTTAGAAGTTTTGAGTCGAAGTAAGGACTTTGAACAATTTTATGGGGGGGGCGGTAAGTACGTGCTTGTGAACAATGTCGACAATGCAGCAGCGACTTTCGATCCTGCTGTTTTAGGAGCTCACATATCGATAGGAAAGCAGATGACTTGTGAGATCGCCAAAAATAACTCGTTTGGAGGAGCGCCACGTATTGTTGGGGGACGCCTAGAAATTATTGAAGATTTCTGTTTAAGAACTAAAGACAAAATTGAAACTAACCCGTTTCTTAATACAAATACGTTGGTGATTAATGCAGAAATTTTCAAAACTCCTGTGGCGCTCAACTATTTTGACGTTGAAAAAAATGTAAATGGGATCCCATTGATCCAATTCGAACTTCTGATCGGAGAGCTTTCAAGATTTGTTGAAGCAACCATGTTGTTAGTAGAAGATGAGGGTTTGAGTTCAAGATTCGAACCTATGAAATCGCTGTCAGATATAGAGCAGAGACGAGAAGCAGTCCTACGAATATTGGCAGACAGAGAAATATTCGATGCCGGGCACTAGATTTTAAAATATGCTTCCATTTCAAGACGCTTTATCTTACGTCCTTCAAAATTGTCGACAGTTGAAGCCGGCCTTAAGTCCAGTAGCGAAAGCTCGAGGGCTCGTTCTCGCTCAGGATGTCGTGGCCTTAGAGGCTATTCCACCGTTTGCTAATACCGCCATGGACGGATTTGCTCTTCGCTCTAGTGACGTAAGGGAGCCCCCGGCTACTCTTCGGATAATTGAGACTATAGCGGCGGGCCATTCGCCAAAAATGTTGGTTAACGAAGGAGAAGCTAGCAGGATTATGACGGGCGCTCCGATACCTGATGGAGCAAATGCAATAGTTATGGTTGAGCAGACTGAAGTTGATGGTGATGAATTAACTGTAAATATTTCAGTTCCGGTCGGTAACCATATCCGTCCGATTGGTGATGATATTTCAAAGGGAGAGTTAGTGTTTGAAGAGGGAACGATCCTGACTCCCGGCCACCTTGGGGTTCTGTCGAGTCTTGGCTTCCTAGAGGTAATAGTTTTCCCTCGGCCACGAGTTGGAGTTATCTCAACTGGAGATGAGTTGGTGGCAGATGGCTCTGCTCTCAAGCCAGGTCAGATTCGGGACTCTAATCGCCGCACGCTGTTAGCGCTTCTTGAAGAAAACGACATGTCGCCGGTTGACCTTGGTCTCCTGCCGGACAATGAGGATGCCATTGAAAACGGGTTAGTCGAAGGTGCTGCTGTTTGCGATGCATTGATTACGTCTGGTGGCGTGAGCATGGGAGATTTTGACTACGTTAAGTCTGTCTTGCAGCGAATCGGTGATATGAGGTGGATGCAGATCGATATAAAGCCAGCGAAGCCGCTTGCTTTTGGTTTGATCGGCGATACCCCAATATTTGGGCTCCCAGGAAACCCAGTTTCATCGATGGTTTCTTTCGAGCTCTTTGCCAGACCAGGTTTGAGGGCAATGATGGGCCGTGCTGATCCATTACGAAAACGAGTTGTGGCAACCGCGGTAGAAAGTCTAGGACGACGACCTGATGGTAAAACGCATTTCGTGAGAGCTATCGTCGATTACGCAGATGGTAAGGTGTTCGTTCGATCTGGCGGAGGTCAAGGTTCGCACATGCTTGCAGCAATGGCTCGATCGAACTCCTTAGCTATTTTGCCAGATGGAAGTGGTTATTCAAAAGGGGATAGTTTGGAAGTGCTCATCCTTGACTGACGTAGTCTGAGTCGAACCTTCCTTTCGTTTATCCTCAGCACCAGAGCGTTTGGGTCTGTATCCTAAGGTTACAATGAATCCTGCAGCAGAAAAACACGATTTGATTGACCCGTATGGTCGAGTCGTGCGTGATCTTCGTATTTCTGTTACCGACCGTTGCAATTTCCGATGCCAGTACTGTATGCCTGCAGAAGGAATGAAGTGGTTACCGCGAAGTGAGCTTCTTACTTTCGAAGAAATAGAGCGATTTGCCCGTGTGTGTGTAGACCATTTCGGGTTCGATGGAATTCGTCTTACTGGCGGCGAACCGTTGGTTCGTGCGCATCTGCCGAAATTAGTTGAGCGTTTAAGTTCACTTGGGGTAAACGTCGCTCTAACAACAAACGGCGCAACTTTGCGATTGCATGCGCAGTCCCTTGCAGACGCTGGGCTGAGCCGAATAAATATTAGTTTGGACTCTCTGCAGCGGGAACGTTTTCTCGAACTAACAAGGCGAGATGAGCTAGATCGTGTCCTCGATGGAATTGATGCTGCGCTAGAGGCTGGACTTGCTCCAGTGAAAATTAATGCGGTGATGATGAGAGGCATTAACGATGATGAGATTCTTGACTTTGCACGTTTTGGGCGAGAACGAAATGTTTTCGTGCGGTTCATAGAATTTATGCCGCTCGAAGCCGGAGATGTCTGGAATGACAAAGTCGTTGTTCCGGCTGATGAAATTATCGAAACACTCCAAGCAGAATTTGACCTTGAGCCGATCGTGCGCGGAAGCGAACCGGCTGAGAGATGGAAATATTCGGATAATAGCGCTGAAATAGGTGTGATCGCTTCAGTAACTAAACCGTTTTGTGCAACTTGTGACAGAGTCCGCTTAACAGCTGAAGGTCAATTCAGGACGTGTCTTTTCGCTATAGATGAGTTTGATATGAGAGCCGTTTTGAGAGGAGAACTGAATGACACTGCCCTCATCGAAGAGATAGAACGAGCCGTCGGTACCAAATGGGCAGGACATTCGATAGGTCAAGTCAACTTCATTAGACCTAAAAGAACCATGAGTCAGATTGGTGGTTAGCGAAACCTTGAATACGACAATTGGAATTTCCGTGTATAAAGACTTTTTGCGTGACTGATTCAACTGGACCCGAGCTGACTCATTTGGACTCAGAGGGCCAGGCTCGAATGGTTGATGTTACACAGAAAGACCGCTCAAGAAGGTACGCAGTTGCCAGATGTAATGTTTTGATGAAGGCGGAAACCGTTGCGTTGATCTCTTCAGCAGCACTAGCAAAGGGGGATGTGCTTGCGGTCGCCCGGATAGCAGGGATACAAGCTTCGAAAAGAACGTCAGAGCTGATTCCTTTATGCCACCCACTAATGATTGGATCAGCATCCGTTGACTTTGAAATAGGTGAAGACAAAGTTGCTGTCGAAGCCAGGGTAGAAACAGTGGACCGAACCGGAGTCGAGATGGAAGCATTAACAGCATGCTCGGTAGCGGCTTTGACTATTTACGACATGTGTAAATCTGTTGACAAAGCTATGGTGATTTCGGATCTAACGCTGTGGGAAAAAATGGGTGGAAAATCAGGGGATTATCTGCGCTTGGAGTCATAAGTTTGTCTGGATTTGCATATAGCCTTTCCGGGTGAATAAATAGTAGCTACGCAACTTTGTTAGAAGCCAGGGGTATATTTTTGGTTACCCATCTTTTCTAGCTACCCTGTAGCAGCGTGAATGAGAACGAGAGGGTGAGGAAAATTAAAATATGACCCAACTAGTTCTCCTTGGCTTGTTTCTCCTCTGGGCTATGGTGCTTGTTCCCGGCTGGATCAGATCAGCCAGAGCCGGGCGTGGCAACCGGCTAGCTATGAACGTATGGCGGAGGCAGTTAAGTGTTATGTCTGTGGCAGAGCCACGACAAAGTAGGCCGCTTAATAATACTCGCCAACTTAAATCTAAAAATATCTACGGTATTTACGCTCGACCTAAAAGTGTGTTCCCACAAACGGCTGCCGAAGCTGCCATTCGTCGTCGAGATATTGCTCTGTTACTAATTCTGGGTTCATTAGTTTCTCTATTCGGATGGTTTGCCGGAGGTGAGATCATAGTCGCTCTGTCACATCTAATGTTTGACTTAGTGTTGGGATGTTTCGCCATGCTCGTGTTAAAACGAAAACGAGATGCAGCAGAAAAACTTGATGATGTTTATTACTTTGAGCCTCGCATAGTTGTTGCAGGCGAAGAAAGCCAGATATCGTCGAATTTCAGAAGCAAGTAGGCCTGCGAGTTGTAGAAGCGTCATCTGATTATTGATGGCCCGTCTGAGTTAATGCGTCGGCCGGTATATTTCACAAGATCCCATACAGGGGGTGTAGCTCAGTTGGTAGAGCGCTTCGGTCGCATCGAAGAGGCCAGGGGTTCAATTCCCCTCACCTCCACACATGGTTCTTGTTTTCGTCACTTGTTCAGTATGACAAATCAAAAATGGCAGATTTTCGCCTCCTTAATGGTCTTGAGTCTTCTGCTTGTTTCCTGTGAAAACCAGAAAAGTAACCAAAAATTTGAAGGTCTTGAGATAGACCTACCTAGCGCTATGCCAGAGTTAGAATTGACCGATACAAACGGTAGAGCCTTTAACTTAAGAGCTGACACAACGGGGATGGTTCGACTTGTTTACTTCGGGTTTACTGAGTGTCCTGATATATGCCCGATTCATCTTGCTCAGCTGAGGGATGTTTTGGAGTTGCCACAGTCGCCAAAGAACGTTGTAGTGCTATTTATTACGGTTGACCCTGAGCGAGACACCCCTCAAGTTTTGCGTAGTTACCTAGACCGATTTGATTCTGAGTTCGTAGGTCTGTCAGGTTCAAAGGTTGATCTTGAGGCAGCTCAGTTAGCTTTCGGAGCGCTTGTTGCAGCTCCTGAATACCCGATAGAGGGCAAATACACATACGGACACGATGGCAGAGTCTTTGCGTTTGCCCCCGACGATATGGGATATACCCAATATCCGCACCCGACTCGTCAAACCAGTTGGGCTCATGATCTACCATTGCTAGCTCAATATCGAAAAACTAAATTGTGAAGTCAAGAGAATGACTCTCACCTTCCGATAGCTTCAGAAATAGTTCTAGCTTCCCAACTAAGAGGTAATCTCCTTGCGATTCTGGTGTTCGACACTCGAAGATCCATGGTCTTGGTCTTTCCGTGCCTATCCGGGTGTTTGGCTAGCGACCTTACTCTTGGTAGTACCGTACTTAATTAGTCAGTTTCGAAAACAGGGCCAAGAGCCTGGGCACAAGAAAAAGTTGACCCAATTCCTGCTTGGCTCTTTGGCCTTTTGGGTTGCTTCTGACTGGCCACTAGGACTCCTTGGAGCAAGTTACCTAGCATTTGCTCACATGATTCAGTTCATGTTGTACACGCTTGTCGCTGCGCCGTTGCTACTGCTGGGAACGCCCGAATGGATGGCAACGCGCGCACTTCAGAAAATTCGGTTGCACAGACTTAGCTGCACCTTATCGAAGCCTGTGACCGCTGGATTGATATTTAATTTAATGCTTGTTTTGACTCACTCTCCGTGGGCCGTGGACACATTAAGATCTAACCAGTTCGGCTCATTCGCCATGGACTTCCTATGGCTTTTATGCGGTCTGTTGGTATGGCTTCCTATCATTTCTCCGCTGCCTGAACATAGAATGCGCAGTTACCCGGGCAAAATAGTTTACTTATTTCTTGCTATGGGAGTTGTTCCCGCGATTCCGGCTGGTTTCATGACGTTTGCTAGTTTCCCGTTGTATGCAATTTATGAGCTAGCGCCACGGGTGCACAACATTGGGGCGACCACAGATCAACAGTTGGCTGGTCTTATTATGAAGCTTGGTGGAATTCCAATTATTTGGGGTTCGATCGTTGTCATCATGATGCGCTGGTCAGAACAAAGTGGAAAAGATGAAATTAATGCAGATTCTTGTGATCCTCAACTGAGAGTCGAAAGCGACCAGTAGAAAACTAACGCGAAAACTGTTGCTGCCGCAAGCAATGCGGCTGCCGACGCCCAAACCGTATATCTGGGTCCGAGAGAGCGGCGAGGAGGTCTACCAAACATTGAAGCTAGTTTTGTGTGACTCCAAGGGAGGAGCCTTCTCTTGATCTAAGTGAGACATTTATTTCCATTTTTTCTAAGTGTTGGGCGATAGTTAACACTCCCTGCGGAACTGGATGATGAGCAAAAAACTCTTTAATTTCAGCTGCTAATGCAGGATCAGAAATTGCTCGGATTCCTCCAGCCATTCGAGGAATGGAGTTTTGTGGAAACTTTTCACACAATAAGTCCCAATTAGTTTTTAAGAACGTCCACGCACGTGCGCCATGGTCTAGATGAGTCATCGCTGAGGCAAGCATAAACGGAGCATTTTGGGTTCGTAACTCAGTTAAGAGTAGTTCTAAGGTGGCATCAAACAAGTTAACTTGTCGAAATTCTAATAGAGCTGCAAAATAACGGAGCTCTTCTTGAGGTGTTACTGAATCTCTGAAAAGTTGCAGTATGCAGTCATATGTCTCAGTATCCCCGTTCGTCGCGACGATAGTGACAGCGGCAGCGGCAAGGTTCGGTTCGATTTCTTTCCCACTGTTCTGAGCATCAAAAAACTCGTTAGCTTGAGTTATAGCCAATGCATCGTTGCCTATAGTTCCTGCCGCTCGAAAGAGCAGGGAACGCAGTTCTCGATCAAGTGCTGGCTCATCATCGACTGCTTCGAAACCGAGAATCCCAAGAGCGGTTGTGCTCAAGTCCCGAACGAGAATCGACAGGCGTGTTCTTCCTGCCGAGTCAGCTATCGAGTGCAAGTGGCCCAAGGCCGCTAACATCTTTTGCCAGACTCCAAGGTCTGTTTCAGAAGCTAGGTTCGTAACAAGTGCGATGAAATCGGTAGCCGATACCTCTCCCGCAAGAACAGATGCAAACGTATCGTTAACTAGGCCATAGCGCTCGCTTGCGGAAGCTACATCTAAGGCTCGAGTAGAAAGGTCAGCTAGAAGCGCGTTGTCGTAGCTGACTCGATAGAAACCATGCCCACCTGCATTCACAATAACCCAGGTTGGGCTAGCGTCAAAGCTTACTTCGATTGTCTCTTCTGCAAGTAATAGCCTTTGCTCAACCAACGAGCCATTTACGAGCGCTCTAATAATAATGGGAACATGCCAAAGTTTGTTACTTGGCTCTTGGGCATATGAAAATTGACGTTGATGGAGTCGGATGCCGTCAGTAGTACTATCTACTGATACTACTGGATGGCCACCTTGGAAGATCCAGCTGTCCATAGCAGCTCGTACTGGCGTGTTTGTCGACTCCTCGAGAGCATCCCAAAGGTCGGTAGTCGTAGTGTTTTTGTATGAATGTGTTGTCAGGTAATTGTTAACACCCTTACGGAAATTGCTTTCACCTAAAAACTGTTCGAGCATTCGGACTACCGATGCCCCCTTCTCATAAGTCAAAATGTCGTACATCCCTTCCGCATCTTCGGGAGAAACAACTTCGAACTCAATCGGCCTTGTTGAGCTGAGAGCGTCGGTGTCGAATGCAGCTCCTTTTTCAAGACTGAAGCTATCCCAACGACGCCATTCTGGTTTGAACGCATTTGTAGTTGCGACTTGCATAAATGTGGCGAAAGCTTCCTTTAACCAAATTCCATTCCACCAGTCCATAGTCACGAGGTTGCCAAACCACATGTGGGCAATCTCATGAGCTACCACATCGACTATCCTTGTGAGCTCTGCTTGTGTTGATCTGCTCGGATCTGCAAGCAAGAGTGTTTCGCGAAATGTGACACAACCGAGATTTTCCATTGCTCCGAAAGCAAAATCTGGGACAGCGACAAGGTCTAGTTTCCCTGCGGGGTAATCGATCCCATAGTAGTCAACTAGCCACCGAAGCGAAAATGCGCCGGCCTCTAAGCCGAATCCTGTTAGTTCAGCCTTTCCTGGTACATGAATTATTCGCAGCGGAACTCCATCAACATCGATTGGTTCTGTTGCTTCTAAATGGCCGATAATGAAGGCGACAAGATAGGTAGACATTGACATCGTCGGTGCAAAACTATCTCGACGTCTTCCGTCGCCAAGGTCAACGGAATTAGTTAACTCGCCGCAACTAATCGCCATAAGATCGGAATTGACGATAAGTTCAACTTCAAAGGTAGCTTTAAAGTCAGGTTCATCGAAGCACGGGAAAGCTCTTCGAGCATTAGTCGATTCAAATTGAGTTGTAGCTATAGTGTGTTCTTTGCCATCTTGATCAGAGTATGTAGAACGGTAGAATCCTCGAAGTTTGTCATTCAAAATGCCGTCGAAGTTGCAATTTATTGATGCCGTGCCGCTTGTCAGACTTTCGGGGAACTCAATTGTTACTCTCTCGGTTTCAGAGTCAAAACTAAGAGTTGAAGCTTCTATTCGGTTCTCTTGGACGAAGAAACATTGAGTGATGTCCAATTCAGCAGCATTTAAGACGACAGTGTTAGTTGGTTCTTCCACCTCAATGTGAATGATCACTGAACCTGAAAAAGATGCGGACTGAAGATCTGGTTCAAGAGACAATTCATAACGATAAGGTCGAATATTGCGGGGCAATCGATATTGGTTTTGCTGAGTCACCTGCTCGACACTAGCGGGCTATCATTTAATGTCTCGTTAAGGTGGAGCACGGATATGGATTTTATTTTTTGAATTGGAAGTGAGTTCGGTGAGTAATAGCGTTGTCGATACGGATAAGTCAGACAAACAGTTAGACGTCGTAGGTTTTGGTAACGCACTCGTCGACGTATTATCTCATCAAAATGATGAATTTCTTGAACGCATCAACGTCACAAAAGGAGCTATGCACCTTATAGATAATGAGAGGTCGGAAGAGCTGTACTCTTTGATAGCGGAGCGTAAAACTGTTTCAGGAGGATCTGCTGCCAACACTGTTATAGGAGTTGGCTCTCTGGGTGGTTCGGCCGGGTATATCGGGCGTGTCGCTGATGACGATCTTGGAGATATTTTTGCCAAGGATATGGCTGAGCTCAAAATTTTCCACAACACGCCGCGTGCACCGAGAAACGACTCGACAGGTAGATGCTTAATATTCGTGACTCCCGATGGTGAGCGGACCTTAAACACTTTTCTGGGGGCTTCGAACGGTTTAACCACCAGTGATGTTGATCTAGCATTGGTGCAACGAGCTAAGATTCTCTTTTTAGAGGGGTACTTGTGGGATCTACCTGGGGCGAAAAAAGCTATGGAAACAGCAGCTTCTGCTGCTGACTTGAATACCAAAGTCGCCTTGACCCTTTCTGATTCATTTTGCGTAGATCGCCATCGTGATTCGTTTCTTAATTTGATAAGTGACCATGTCGATGTTCTACTGGCAAATGACCACGAAATCCTGTCGCTTTTTGAAACTGAGAATCTAAATCTAGCTATACAAAGAGCGACAAGTATTGTTTCTCTAGCATCAGTTACTAAAGGCCCAACAGGATCTGTTATAGCGAGCAACTCAGAGACTGTATCCTTAGAGGCCGCGAATGTGCGTGAAGTGGTCGACAAGACTGGTGCGGGTGATTTGTATGCAGCAGGGTTGCTGTATGGGCTCGCTCAAGGATATGAGCTTGAGAGGTGCGGCAAGCTTGGAGCTATTGCAGCAGGCGAAGTAATATCACATATGGGCCCTCGTCCTGAAACGAATTTGAGGCAGCTAGCAGGAGACTTAGCTTGAGAACTAGCTAAACCAAGAAGAAATATCATTGGCAATAGCAGTTAGTCTCTTTCTGCATCGAAGTCGAGTTTTTGAGAGGTCTCTAGTCGTTGAAACATTTAGATCCTGTGCCTCAATATAGATCTTAATTTTGGGTTCTGTGCCGCTGGGTCGAACGCAGATACGAGAACCTAAGTCAGTAGAAAATACCAAAAGATCTGATTTGCCTAAACCTTCGCGGTTCAGGTAGTCATCCACAAAAGTAACAGTTTCTGAACCGATTGATTCAGGCAAATTAGAGCGTAAGTTAATCATTTTACTCTCCGACTGATTTGTTTGCAGTCTTACGTTTACCTGTGTGCTCTCGAAAACTCCGATTTCTAACGCTAGTTCGTCCATTCGTTGAATAAGTCCCGAATCGTTTGCCTTTAAGCCGGCTGCCATTCGGACAAATTCAACGGCTGCTGCAATGCCATCTTTGTCAAGAACTAAATCATTGACTGAATACCCTAACGCTTCCTCGTAACCAAAAATCCATTGTTTGTTGGGCTCTTCAACTACAGGCAGCATTATCCACTTGAAGCCCGTCAAAGTTCTTTTGTGTTCTATGCCTCGTGTTTTACACAGAACGGCGACGGCATCAGAAGAAACGATACTGCTTGCAGCAATTCGGTTTGCACCGCTGGTTTCACTGGAGCGAAAATCGCAAAGCAATAAACCTATTTCATCTCCGGTTAGTTGACGCCACTTATTCTTATCTCGAATAGCGACGCCGAGCCGATCGGCATCGGGGTCATTTGCTAAAATCAAGTCGAGATTATGATGGTTTGCAGTAATGAAAGCTTCGTCGAGCGTTCCGGGTTCTTCAGGATTTGGAAAGGGAAGATTAGGAAATGTCCCATCGGGTTCTCGTTGAGATGCAACCATAATTGGTGGTGCAAGACCAGCTACAGCAAACGCAAGCTCAAAAGTCTCAGCTCCGACACCACACAGCGGTGTATAAACGAATTCTAAGGGTTCTGTTGCGTGAGCTGTCCTTTCTATTACTCCTCCTAAATATTCTGAAATCGCTACTCTTGCTTCGATCTTCTTCACTAGCTCTGGAATCGCAAGTTCGTTCGACCTAGGTAAATTGCGAAAGTCCATTAGTCGTTGGATTTTTTGGTCTAAGGGCGGCCGAATTTGTAAGCCATCAGACCAGTACAGTTTGCATCCATTATCAGATCTCGGGTTGTGGCTCGCTGTAACCATCAGCCCTGCTCCAGCTTCGCGACTTATGACTAGCCGAGCTAGAACTGGAGTGGGTATCGGCCCCTCTACTAACAAGCACTCAATACTCATTGATCGGAAAATTCTGGCGGCATCTAAGGCGTATAAATCTGACTCGATTCGAGCATCGTAGCCAATAACTATGCCTTTTTGAGTAAGGCCGTCGGCTACAAGTTGATTAGCAATTGCTTTTGCGGCGACTCTCATGACTACTCGATTCATAGAACCGGGTCCTGGGCCCATTTCCCCTCGTAAACCAGCGGTTCCAAATCTTAGTGGTTGCCCGAATGCTCTATCAAAACTCTCGCTATCAGAACGCAGCGTTTCGATGCGATTGGCTGCTAATGGGTCTGGGTCAGCGTCAATCCAACGGTCTATGACCTCTGAGGTTGTAGCGGAAAGTTCAGTCATATTAATATGGTGCCTGATTTTCGTTGATTGACAGGTAACTTTGCCTGCGAGTACCTGAAATTCCACCATGCTGTTCCCAACTTTTGCCTTCCTGATATTTTTTGTGATCGTGTTCGTCCTAAATTGGATGACTCGTCAAAAGCCATTTTTGTGGAAAATAGTTATCCTCGCTGCCAGCCTTGTCTTCTATGGCTGGTGGAACTGGCGATTTGTTTTCTTACTTGGTACCTCGATCATAATCAACTGGTTGAGTGCTAAGAAAATACGTGATGAAAGTGAAAAACTTGAAAAGCTCTTAGCTCGGCGTTGGATGCAAACTGCTGTAATAGCCAACTTAAGCCTTCTTGGTGTCTATAAGTACTACGATTTTTTTGTTCTAGAAATTTCTAATCGCTTGAAACAAGTTGGTTTTGATACAGGGCTGCCTTTATTAGACCTGACATTACCAATTGGTATTTCTTTCTTTACTTTTCAAGCGATCAGCTACGTAATTGACGTAGGCAGAGAGGATATAGAACCGCTGCCGTTATTGGACTTCGCTGTTTACTTGTCATTTTTCCCGCAGCTTGTTGCTGGGCCGATTGTACGCGCCTCTGAAATGGCACCTCAAATGTCTGCTCGTTCAGACCCTCGATATCTTCAATCCGCAGCTGCGTATCGGCTAATTCTTGGTGGTCTCTTTAAAAAAGTTGTTATTTCTAGCTACTTGGCAGACGTTATTGTTGATGATGTGTTTGCTAACCCATCAAACTATAGCTCGTTAGACATTCTGGTCGGTGTGTACGCTTACGCAATTCAAATTTATGCTGATTTCTCGGGCTATACGGATATCGCTATAGGAGTAGCGTTGCTTCTTGGCTTTAGATTCCCTCAAAATTTTGACTGTCCATACCGAGCTAAGTCACTGCAGGATTTTTGGCATCGCTGGCATATAACGCTGTCTGCTTGGCTCCGAGATTATTTGTACATACCTCTAGGAGGTAATAGGGGAACGAGTAGAAGATTATATATAAACCTGATGCTGACAATGATTTTGGGTGGTCTATGGCATGGGAATAAAGGAACTTTTTTGGTCTGGGGTTTAATCCATGGGCTAGCACTTATAGCGGAGCGGCTCATTAGTGAACGGTTTAGTGAGTCTCAGATAAGAACTCTTCTTTCCCCTCGGATCTTGTCTCTAATTCGTTGGATGATAACTTTTCACGTTGTATGCCTAGCTTGGATCTTTTTTAGGGCTCCGTCGGTAGGTGATGGTCTAAGTATGTTAAGCGGACTTTTCTCCTTCAGGATCGGTGTCGAACTAGTTACAAGTACCTTGTTGTTAGTGATCTTCGGAGCGATTGGAATGCAATTTGTCACTAAAGGGATAAGAGAGGCTTTTCAAGCGAAGACAAATAAAGGAAGTGCTCCAGCTCAGGCCTTCCTATTTGCCTTAGGCCTTGTAGTCATTGACTCGTTGGGCCCTGATGGTGTCGCTCCATTTATATATTTCCAGTTCTGATATGACGAAAAACTAATGTAGCGATGGTAGATGTGTCTCAAGAACAACCCAAAAAGCTCGGTACACCAGCTGGTAAAGTTTTAGCTTGGGGACTCCTGGGCTTGCTGCTTGCTTCCTTTCTTAATTCCAAAATCTTGTTGGAAGAAGCAGAGTTAAAACCCTTGGGAACAGCTCGGACCGTTTCGATAGCCTTGTGGACGCCGATAGAGAAGCTAGCGGGAAGTATTGGTTTGACTAGGCCGCAAGAACTAATAGATGGTCTCTTAGAAACTGAGAAAACCGATAAGCCACTAGGTGAATTGTTAGTGGAAAACTTCGAAAGCGTGGCCAGTAAGGAATCGGCCATTTATTCTCGAGGGCTTAATACAGAAAAATTAGAACCTAATGCCAATGGCCTAGAGCAAATCGCGGCGTTGGATGAAGCTGATAATCTCATTGAGGGTCCTGAAGTTTCGCCCGGTCCGAGTTCTTCTAACCCTTTGAAACTCTGGATTTTAGGTGACTCGATGGTTCAATTTTTTGGTGAGACATTAGTTGCTTATGCTGAATCTTCAGAAGTTATTGAAGCAGAGTCGGAACCGGTTTTATCTAGCGGTCTTGTTCGCCCTGATTTTTATGACTGGCCAACTCGTGTGACAGAAATAATGCTAGAAGAGGATCCGGATGTAGTGGTGATGATGTTTGGGGGAAATGATGGCCAATCTATGTTCGTGCCGCCGGCAGCCTGGTACAAGACCTTTAGCAATGAGTGGATAGAAGAGTATTCGCGAAGAGTCGGAGAGATCATGGATCTTGTATCAAAAGGTTCGAACCGATTGGTAATGTGGGTTCCCCAACCGCCGATGAAGTCAGAAGCTTTTGATGACAAAATGAAGCGGCTAAATTTGATTTATGAAGCAGAAGCTCTCAAGAGAGAGCAGGTGTATTTTGTTAAAATAGCTGCGCTGTTTAGTGATGAAAATGGAGAGTATTCGAAGTATTTAACTTCCGACGACGGACAGACTGTGGATGCTCGCCTTAGCGATGGCGTACATTTGAGCACTTTCGGGGGGCAGCGACTCTCTCGATATTTAATGCATGAACTTGGAGAAATCGTTGATCTAAGCGGTGGGCTTGCAACGTCTTGAACCCTAAAATTTTTTGGCTTTTGGCTGCTGTGTGGTTAGGCGCCTTTGGACTAGTGGGCTCTGCTGCAGCATCTAAAATAGGTACAACAGCTCAAGACAATCCGTACTTAGCTGCGGATGAGAGAGAGTTAATTAACGGCGGGGAAAATATGTTTGGGTTGACCGTAGATGCCCGAAGCTGGAGCGCTCCAGATATTAGATGGCCGGATCTGAGCGCTGGTCTAAATATTGGTTCTGAAGAGCTCTATTATTATTGGACTAGAGAGAATCATTATTCGGTGCTCCCGAAGGCAACTCTAGCTAGGCCACTAAGTATCTATGTAGGAGGAGATTCGATAGCAGGTGGGCCTGCGCTCGGTTTTAGGGAGCTAGCAAAAACTGATAAAACCATTTTGTACTTCGAAGACGTGAAAAAATCGACAGGGATCGTTAATAGTTGGTTCTTTGACTGGGAAACGTATCTACAGAATGAAATTTCAGACAGACCGTACGACGTAATTATTTTGTCAATGGGTGGAAATGATTGGCAGCCTTTCTACAAGGGACCTTCTACTATCGCTGGAACGGAATGGATAGCTGAATACAAAAGGCGGGTAGAGGCTATCCTTGCTTCAGTATCTCGACCCGGCCGTCTTATCATCTGGGTTGGCCTTCCAGCATTTCGTCCAGTGTTGCTAAAAAAATTACCTGGTGTCGTAAACGCTATAACCAAAGACATTTTTGCATCACGTCCAAGAACAATCTGGGTTGATGCAAGCGAGATTGTCTCTCCGTCTGGAGTCTGGGTGAAACACTTGACAGACTCTCATGGTTTGGAGCGCCAAGTTCGAGTGTCTGATGGAGTTCACTATCAATGGCATGGCGCAGAGCTAGTCACTGCGGCCGTTTGGCAACAGATACTATCCAGTACTGACTGAAGGGGAATACCCTTCAGTAAATGGTGAGTTTCTCACTGCAAAAATTCCGTGTATCTACGGTTCGAGAATGTGTGTAGTACGAAATCGGTTGTTGTCATAGGAACACTTGGCGCGCTTGCATCAGTGACATGGTGCTTAAAGAAGGCTGATGGGAACGAGGTTAGCTCTTGGCGAGAATCGTATTGCGTTTCACGAGCAAATGGTTAAATGTTGGCTTATGCGACAATCGACCACGCCGCATAACAAGCACGTGAAAGGTTACGCTCTTGCATAGCGCGCTTTAACTTAGCGTTATGCATTTTCTATATCTGTTTACGAAAACCAGCTATCCTCGTCCGGCATTGGGACGATTACCGTGATTGGCCTTGCTTCGTCTTGCGCGGAGTGTACGTTTCTTGGTCTTCTTGGACATAGGCAGACCATGGTATCGGAGATTTAGTCGAAATAGCCAGTTTGGTAGCCAAGAGCTTGCACTTAGCTCACGTGGGGCCGACTTTGCTAGCTTACAGCGCCGACATCCTTTAATTTTTCAATTTCATTCGCATCGAATCCCCAATCTGAGAGGATTTCAGATGTGTGTTGCCCGGGCGCAGGAGGCGGCATTTGAACTGTGCCTGGAGTGCGACTGAATTTAGGAGCTGGGGCTGGCTGCATAACACCCTCAACCTCTACGAAAGACTGCCGCGCAACGTTGTGCGGATGCTTCGGAGCCTCTTCAAAGTTGAGTACTGGGGCATAGCAAACGTCAGTGCCGAGCATTAAGTCATCCCATTCATCGCGCGTTTTCAATCGAACGAGTTGTTCCATGCGCTGCTTTTTCTCCTCCCAAGTAGACCGGTCGTTGCGGTCAATTGTTGCGGCATCGGTAAGGCCAGTAATCTCTAGGAGTACGTCATGGAATTTACCCTCAATCGACCCAATTGAAATAAATTTATTATCAGCGGTTTCATAGACGCCGTAATAGTAGGACCCACCGTCTAAGACGTTGTCCTCGCGATTGTTGCTCCACCCTCCGGATGCGTACATTCCATAGAGAGAGCCCATTAAGGAAGCGGCGCCTTCAGTCATTGCGGCATCTACAACCTGTCCCAGACCTGAGTTTTTTGATTCTAACAGAGCAGCACAGAGGCCAAAGGCTAGGAAGACCCCTCCGCCACCAAAGTCACCTACAACGTTTAAGGGTGGTGATGGTTTGTCGGCTCCTCCGATTGCATGCAGGGCTCCGGTAAGAGCTATGTAGTTGATGTCGTGCCCTGCGGCGTGGGCCATCGGGCCTTCTTGTCCCCAGCCGGTCATTCGGCCATAAACTAATGCTGGGTTTCTTTTCATGCACTCATCTGGACCTAAGCCCAACCGTTCTGTTACTCCGGGTCGAAAACCTTCTATAAGCGCGTCTGCGCTCTCAACTAACTTTAGAACTGTTTCAATTCCATCAGGGTTTTTAAGATCCACTGAAATTGATTTTCTACTCCGATTCAGAACACTGTATTTTCTTCCGCGATCGATTCCTATATCGACCTGAGAGGTGCGATCAACTCTGATAACCTCGGCGCCGAGATCAGCTAGCAACATGGCACAAAAGGGCCCTGGGCCGATTCCTGCAAGTTCTACTACTCGTATTCCAGTCAGCGGACCCATTTGTTCTCCTTTGTCGCTCTTTGTAAGTCTTGCACATACTAAAGACTCAAGTACTGTGCTAGCCGGGGGTGGTTTGAAGAAACTCTTTGTTTAGTTTTAAGTCTCGAAGAGATGTGGGTGAAGCTCGAGTCTGTAGCCTCGGCAAGCAATGGAACGCTTTGGATTCGTCGGCCTCCCAAATGCAGGCAAGTCGTCATTGTTTAACGCGCTGGCTGGTGGCGGAGCTTTAGCAGCTCCGTATGCCTTTGCAACCACAGACCCAAATGTGGGAGTTGTGAAGGTCCCGGACTCGCGACTTGATGCCTTAGCTCGTATGAGCGAGAGCAAAAAAATAGTTTATTCGACCACAGAATTTGTTGACATCGGTGGGTTAGTCGAAGGGGCGAGCCAAGGAGAAGGTCTTGGTAATAAATTCCTCGGAGGCATCAGAGAGGTAGATGCGATTGTTTTTGTTCTAAGAGCTTTTACTGATGGTGATGTTCCAGGACCGACAGACCCGATCGACCATTTGAGGATTCTTGAGATTGAATTGACCTTGGCCGATTTGGAAGCAGTTGAGTCTCGGATTAACCGGCGGCAAAAAGTATTAAAAGCTGATCCTCGCAATAGCGAATTGATCATTGAAGTTGAAGCGCTGGGAGTAGCACTTGAGCTCCTGTCTGAGGGAACGCCTTTGTTCAGGAGTGGCATGGATGTTGAGCTTCGAGAAGGGCTTAGGGAACATTTTTTATTAACGAATAAGCCAGTAATGGCTGTCCTTAATCTTGGGGAAGACCAACTAGAAAAAGCTGATGAAATTAGTGAGAAAGTGCTTTTGGCGCTCCCTGATTCTCAGGTGTTGGCTTTAAGCGTTCAGTTAGAAGCAGAAGCAGCGCTGCTCCCCGAAGATGAAAGAGGGGAGTTACTAGAAGGGTTAGGGCTAGGCGAAGGAGCTCTGCCTCGTTTCGTAAGGGCGGCTCACGGCCTTCTGGGGTTGCGAACTTTTTTGACGACCGGCGAAAAAGAATCTCGTGCATGGACTTTTAAGAACGGGTGGAGAGCTCCTCAATGCGCCGGACGGATACATACGGATTTTGAACGAGGGTTTATTCGTGCCGAAGTTATCGAGCATGAGGTTTTACTTGAGTTAGGTTCTTGGTCTGCGGGGCGAGAAGCAGGACGAATGCGGCTTGAAGGCAAGGACTACGTGATGGCTGATGGTGATGTTGTGGAGTTTCGGTTTAACGTGTAGCCATGCAGGTGTCGGTCTAATGGCTGGAAGTGACAAATGAGCGGAAGCGGCATTTTATACCTTATTGCTACTCCCATCGGCAATCTTTCAGATATCACGTATAGAGCTGTTGAAACGCTTAGATCTCTTGAGGTTCTAGCGTGTGAAGATACGCGTCGCACAGGCCGACTTCTTAAACATTTAGGTATTCACGTTAATCGGCTCATTATTGCGAATAGTCATACCGAGGCTCATGCTGCGGCTGAAATTGTTGAGCTGTTGAAGCAGGGAATCAATGTTGGTTTGGTTACTGACGCCGGAATGCCTGGAATATCAGATCCTGGCGAGCGAGTAGCCAACGCAGTTATTGAATCAGGAGAAAAGCTCACCGTAATTCCCGGTTCGAGTGCTCCCGTTTCGGCCTTAGTCGTATCTGGGCTTTCTGCTGATCGGTATGTGATGGAAGGATTTCTTCCCCGAAAAGGTAAAGAAAGAAGCCACTGTTTGGAACGAATTGCTATAGAAGAAAGCACGAGCGTAATGCTCGAATCGCCCAAACGAATTGGGGCCACTTTAGATGAACTTGCAGATATCTGTGGAAAAAGTCGCAAGGCAGTGGTCGTGCGCGAATTGACGAAGCTACACGAAGAAATTTCCCGGGGATCGCTGGAAGAATTGAGTGAAAAGTTTAAAGATGGCACGAAAGGAGAAATAGTTTTGTTGGTCTCGGGAGCTAGTCCTCCGGAGACAGACGATTCGCAGATACTGGTCGAGATAAAAAAAGCTAAAGACCAAGGTCTTAGCAGGAGAGATGCGATAGACGTCACTTCAGGAGCTTTAAAAATAGCTCATAACCGTGTTTACGAGCTTGCCTTGACCATTGATTTTTAGATGACTGTCGACCGTAACTCATAAAGAAAAATATAAAGCGGATAACGCAAGAATGAGCGGGACAAGTGAGCGGTATCATAGAAGACGTGGCCACCTCTTTTTATGTCACTACTCCTATCTACTATGTAAATGACGCGCCTCATATTGGGCATGCTTACACGACCATCACTGCTGACGCGCTCGCACGATGGCACCGGCTCCTTGGCGAAGATGTGATGTTCCTTACAGGCACTGATGAGCATGGTCTGAAGGTTCAGCGCGTGGCTGAAGAAAATAACTGTTCACCGCTTGAGTGGGCCGATAGAACAGTCATCCGATTCCAAGATGAATGGAAACTTCTAAACATTTCAAATGACGACTTCATTCGTACGAGTGAGCGGCGTCACCATTTATCTGTTCAAAAATTGCTTCAGGCTTGTTATGACGCCGGCGACATCGACCTCCAAGTATATGAAGGCCTTTACTGCGTTAGCTGCGAGGCTTACTTTACTGAGGCCGAGCTAGATGGCGACAAGTGCCGAATTCATGGCCGCCCAGTAGAGCTAGTGAAAGAAGAGAATTATTTTTTCAAGCTAAGCAAATACGAAACACGATTACTTGAGTGGTACGAGAACAATCCTGACTTCGTGATGCCAAAAACGAAAAGAAATGAAGCGTTGGGCTTTATCCGGCAAGGTTTACAGGATTTTTCGATAAGCCGGACCTCAATTAATTGGGGGGTGCCGTTGCCTTGGGATGACAAGCATGTGACCTACGTGTGGTTTGATGCGTTAACGAATTATATTACAGCTGCCGGTTTTGAGAATGACTCGGAAAAATATGCTGTGCGTTGGCCAGGTATCCATCTGATCGGGAAAGACATACTGCGTTTTCATTGTGTTTATTGGCCGGCAATGCTTATGAGCGCCGGTCTTGAACCTCCTAAACATGTCCACGTTCATGGTTTTCTTCTTGTCGGCGGAGAAAAAATGTCCAAGACTAGACTTAACCAAATTGGCCCATCTGAGTTGGTAGATGAGTTCGGTGTAGATGGCGTTCGGCACCATTTTCTGCATGATCAGCCATTTGGGCCTGACGGTGAATTCTCTCACGAGGGAATGTTGGCGAGATATAATTCAGATTTGGCGAACAACTTAGGTAATCTTTTGAGCCGTGTAGCGACCGTTGTTGAGAAAAAATGTAGTGGAATCGGCCCAGCGCCTGATCCTAAAAGTAATTTGTCGAAGGTGGTAGCGGAGCAATATGACCTTGCCGCTAATGCTTGGCAAAGGGTGGCTCCGTCAGAGGCACTCGACGCGGTTTGGAGAATTATCAAAGAAACTAACTCGGCTTTGGAACAATCTGAGCCTTGGAAAGCTGAACCTGGTCCTGAAGTAGATTTAGTTCTTGGCGATGCATTGGAAGTTCTGCGAATTGTGTCGATTCTCACAGCGCCAGTGATTCCCGACTCTTCAGCCATCATCTGGAATCGAATTGGTCTTTCGGGGAGACCTGAAGAGCAGCAATTACCACAATCGGCGAGATGGGGACAATATCCGGGCGGCCTTTTAGTTACAAAGGGCGCGCCGCTATTTCCGCGATTGAAGTGATGAACGCTGAATTGTCTCGACCTAAATGGACTGATAGTCATTGTCACCTGCCAGAAGATCTTGATAAGTGTCTAGAGGTCCTGAACGGTGCTGCTTCGGCGGGGGTAGATCGACTGATTGATGTGGGGACAGATGTTTCTCGTAGCCGAGCGGCTATCAAACGAGCTGAGACTTACGAGAACGTGTTCGCAACTGCGGGTGTTCATCCACATGATGCTGAGGCTGGTATAGATGGGTTAGAAGAGTTACTAGCTAATAAATCAGTTGTAGCGGTTGGAGAATGTGGTCTGGATTACCACTACAACTACTCCAATCGGGAAGCTCAAAAAATTTCGTTTGCAGAGCAGATCAAACTTGCCCATAAGTACGATTTGGCCCTAGTGATCCACTCTAGATCAGCTTGGGATGATACTTTTGACATCCTTGACGCTGAAGGTATCCCCGACCGAACCGTTTTTCATTGCTTCACAGGTGGGGCGCCGGAAGCGAAAAAAGCCCTGGATCGAGGAGCCTTTCTGTCTTTCAGCGGAATAGTCACTTTTAAGAATGCTCCAGAGGTTAGAGAAGCTGCAGCTTTAGCTCCTAAAAACCGTTACTTGATTGAGACTGATTCTCCATATCTTGCTCCTATCCCTAACAGGGGAAAACCAAATGAACCTGCCTGGGTAGCGATTGTCGGGGAGAGCCTAGCTGTGACTAGAGAGTCGAGTTCGCTGGTCGTCGCTCGAGAGACTTGGGCTAATGCCAGTGAGCTTTATAAGCTCCCGTGATACTTAGTTGGAAAGTCCGAGCACCCATCATCTTGGCGCTGTTGGGATTCCCTTTTCTCACTTTTCTGAATCTTCCAAGGATAGATGAGAACGGCAGACTTTGGAGAGAACCATTGCGTAGCCCTCTAGTTGAAGTGGGAGAGGCTGTTCCTAGTTCTACGAGTGTGGTTGTGTCGGGTTTGGTGGTTGAAGTGGGAGAGGCTGTTCCTAGTTCCACGAGTGTGGTTGAAGAGAAGTCCGATGAAATAGAAACTGGTCCCGAGTCGCGTTCTCAAGCCTCGGATGCAAAAGCAGCGCTAATTGAAAACGAAGTTACGAAACCCTATATATGGGATGAGGTTTACCTCGTTAGTTGGCCATCTATCGATATGTGGGATGAGTTAGCCTTATGCGAATCAGGTCAAAATTGGGAAATTGATACTGGTAACGGTTATTTCGGTGGCCTACAGTTTTCGGTTTCTACCTGGCGATACGTTGGCGGACTAGCCAGCCCATCTGCGAGCAGTCGATTGGAACAAATCTACCGAGCTAATCTCTTGTGGGAGACACAAGGATGGCAGCCATGGCCTGGGTGCCGATCAAAGCTCGGCTGGTCTCTTTGGCAGGTGATCTTGTGAGCCTTTCCATTACTGATGTTAAAAGGCTTCTAGACAAAGCAGGAATCGCGCCTAAAAAAAGTTTGGGCCAAAATTTTGTAGTTGACCCAAATACTGTAAAAAAAATTGTTCGATTAGCACAAATCAAATCAAATAGCCGTGTCGTGGAGATCGGTCCAGGTTTGGGCTCTTTGACTTTAGCTCTTATAGATACTGGAGCAGAAGTCTCAGTCGTTGAAACAGATGGCGCATTGATACCGCTCTTGACTGAAGTTTTAAATGGTGGCGCTCGCATTGTTCACGCAGATGCACGAACCGTTGATTGGCAGGATTTAACCCCGGGGAAGGGATGGGATTTGGTAGCGAATCTGCCGTACAATATTGCTACATCGTTAGTCATCGAGCTATTAGATGAAGTCCCGTCTGTTGACCGCATGTTAGTAATGGTGCAGCGTGAAGCCGGCGAACGGATAGCTGCAAAAGTTGGCGATAGTGCATACGGTGCTGTCTCAGTGCGTGTAGCTCTTCGCGCGAAAGCAACGGTTGTAGGATCGGTTCCACCCTCGGTTTTTTACCCCAAACCTCGAGTTACGTCTGTGCTGGTGGCGGTCGAACGACATAAACAGATGGAATCATCCAACGAAGTAACTGAAGAAATGATTCGGCTTTTACGTCAATCATTTGGTCAGCGACGAAAAATGCTCCGCAAAAGTTTGACAGGGGTAACGACTCCAGAAAGCTTCACGCTATCTGGCGTGAAACCATCTCAAAGGCCCGAAGAATTAGATGTAAAAACTTGGCTTCGCTTCGCAGAAGCTAACCTAAAAGTTCGCAAGTCATGAAGCTCGTAGAATTGGTAGCACCAGCGAAACTGACGCTTTCGTTGTCAGTTCTGGGTGTTCGCGAAGATGGGTATCACCTGATTGATGCTGAGATGATTAGCATCGACTTGTGCGATTTGATCAAGATTAGATCAGGAAACTATCTAAAAATTGTTTCCGGAGCGTCTGGCCTTGACATTCCTGGCGATGACAATAATTTGATTAGGAAAGCGTTAACAGCAGTGCAAAAAACTGCGGGAATAGAATTAGAGAAACATATTCCTGCAGGTGCTGGGCTTGGCGGAGGATCGAGCGATGCCGCAGCAATATTGCGTTGGAGCAGTAATCAAAATACACAGACAGCGCTTGCCCTTGGTGCAGATGTTGTTTTCTGTTTGACCGGTGGGCGGTCACGAGTTCAAGGGATAGGCGAAATTGTTGACCCTCTTCCTCATAAGAAACAGGATCTAACGCTTTTGATCCCAACATTTGGAGTTTCTACACCGATTGTTTATAGAGCTTGGGATCAGTTAGGAGGCCCAAAAGGTTCGCACGGTAATGATTTAGAGCCTGCTGCTCTTCACGCATATCCGAAGCTAGCCGAATGGCGCGACGCCTTGAGCCTAGCTACAGGCCAGCGAGCTCGCCTAGCTGGAAGCGGCGGCACTTGGTTCGTGGAGGGTCACTACTCAGACGTGACCTTCCAAGGAGTTAGCGCAATTACTGCGAAATCAATCGCATCAGGCTTCTCTGGTTAGCTATTTAGTTTTTATTTTTTGTTTCGCTGGAAACGTGTCCGACGAAGCATTTTCTTGTGCTTCTTCTTACGCATACGTTTACGGCGCTTCTTTACGAGGGATCCCATGAGAAAGATGACAGTATCGGACTAAATGCCAGGTTCCAACTTAAGAGCGTTTTTCTGCGGTTTTGGTCGTTAAGATGTGAACGAAAGTTAAGGGCTGGAAACGGCCCGAGCGGTCGGGGATCGTTCAGCTGGTAGGACAACTGGTTTTGGTCCAGTCAACGGAGGTTCGAGCCCTCCTCCCCGAACAAGTGAGGCGCCCAATGTGGCGAGAGCGTTTTAGGTACCGTGAGCTAGCAGGGAAGACACTAAAATTTTCTGTTCTAGAACATTTTGACCAAAGGACCAACTTGTGCCTGTAGGTGAAAAGACAGCGGCAATTATTTTGGCGGCAGGTAAAGGGACCAGGATGGAATCTCCGGTTCCGAAACCCCTTCACCTACTGTGTGGAAAGCCACTTACCTCATTCGTAGTGAGTGCTCTCATAGACATGAACGTGACTGAGATAGTTACCGTTGTGGGTTATAAGGCTGCTGAGGTTTCAGAAAAACTTAAAGAAGAGTCGGCGGGTCAGACTTCATTACAATTTGTTGAGCAAGTAACTCAAAATGGAACTGGGCATGCCACATTGGTGGGTCTAGGGGGCCTAAGAGCAATCGAAAAAGAAAACCGAGATGAAAACGTGTTAGTGCTTCCCGGTGATACCCCCTTGCTGCGACCGGAAACTCTGAAGAGACTTCTTGAAATTCACAACGACAATATGGCGGCGGCGACGATCCTTACCGCCGTAGTCGACGATCCGACGGGTTACGGGCGGATAATTCGTGACGCGAACGGACGTGTTATACGAATCGTAGAACATAAGGATGCCCTACCGTCTCAATTAGAAGTTCGAGAAGTAAATACCTCGGTTTATTGTTTTAGGCGAAACTTACTACCAGGTGTCTTAGGAAAGATTGTGACAAACAATTCGCAGGGAGAGTTCTATTTAACTGATGTGATTGAGTTACTTCAAGAGGCTGGACACCCCGTATTGGCGGTCTCGGTAGATGATCCGGTCGAAGCTGTTGGAGTCAACGATCAGTTACAACTTGCTGTATGCGAAAAAGAAATGCAAGAGCGAATTAAGAGACACTGGTCTAGTCAAGGGGTAGAAATTTTAGATTGGCAAACTTGCCAAATTGATGCGAACGTTGAGATAGCGGATGGCGTGATACTTCTTGAGAACTGTTCTATAAAAGGAAACTCGGTTTTTGGTACTGGAGCAAAAATTGGTCCAGATGTCCAGATATCTGACTCAAGTATCGGTGACCGCTGCAGCGTCTGGCAGAGCACAATTACTAGTAGTGCGATTGGAAACGACTGCCGTATTGGCCCTTATGTAACATTAGATGCCAGTTCGGTGCCTGATTCGGGTACTGTCACTGGACCATTATAAACTTCGGTTTAGTAGGGGGCAGAGGTACTCATGGAGCTGGTTACTAAAAAGCGACTTCATCTCTTCAGCGGTCGAGCTAACCGTTCTCTAGCGAGTGAGATAGCTAGCCATCTTGGAGTCGAACTAGGTGACCCCGGTATTACGGACTTCGCCAACGGTGAGATTAAGTGCCGTTTTCAGGAATCGGTGCGAGGAGGTGATGTTTTCATTATCCAGTCCCATGCCAGTGCTGGTGAAATGAGTGTCAACGATGCGATAATGGAACAGCTGATCATGGTTGATGCTGCGCAACGCGCTTCGGCGAAACGCATCACCGCAGTGGTGCCTTTCTACGGTTACGCCCGGCAAGACCGCAAAGCCCAAGGGCGCGAACCTATAACCGCTCGTCTACTAGCAGACCTTCTCTACGCTGCAGGGGCCCAGCGACTCGTCAGTATCGACTTGCATAGCGGCCAAATACAAGGATTTTTTGAAGGTCCGGTCGACCATTTGACTGCTGCGCCTGTGCTAATTAACTATCTACGAGAAAATATTCCAAATGGTTCTGTAATCGTATCTCCTGATACCGGAAGGGTTAAGGTAGCAGAACGTTACGCCAAACGCCTTGATTGCGAAGTCGCTGCTATTTACAAGCGGCGGTCATTGCACGTAGCAAATGAGGTCGAAGCATTAGGCGTTATGGGAGATGTCGACGGAAGAACGTGCGTAATCATTGACGACATGATTGATACTGCCGGAACGATTTGCGCCGCCGTTGACACACTTTTCGATAATGGAGCGACAGATGTCCTATGCGCTACGACTCATGCCGTTTTTTCTGGGCCAGCGGTAGAACGCCTTAGGGACTCGCGCTTAAGTAAAGTTATTGTGACAAATAGCGTCCCATTGCCAGATTCTAAACGGTTCGAAAAGCTTGAAGTGCTTAGTATCGCAGGGGTTCTAGCTGATGCTTTAGAGGCGGTATTCGAAGACGCTTCGGTTTCTGAGATATTTGACGGAGACAATCACTCGTAAGCAAACTTGACATAGTTTTTTAACAACAACGAATTTAGGTGGGTGTTTGGCAAAGTCTCGCCTACACTTGTCCCTCGCGTCAGGTGGTGCTCCGCAAGAATGTCACTGCCTCCCCCCATTTTGCAGGAGTCTTCAGGGATGTCGTCGGAACTAAAACTTCAGGCCAATACAGGTCGTGTGCTAGGTAGCCGCTCTTCGCGTCGACTTCGCCACGAGAATAAGATCCCAGCAGTGATCTACGGGCACGGCTCCGATCCAATTCCAGTCACCTTGGACCGGTTGGAATTTCGGTCAGCGTTAAATGCCGCAGGTGCGAATGCTGTAATCACGATAGACGTAGATGGTCAGGACTATCTAAGTATCGTTAAAGAACTCCAGCGCGACACTATTGCCAACAAGGTCTCACATGTTGACTTTCAGCTAGTGCGTCTTGATGAGCTCATTGTTGTGGACGTCCCGGTCTACTTGACAGGTGAAGCTCTTGCCGCTGGTCGCCAGGGTGCAGTAGTCCAGCAACAAGTAATGTCCCTCTCGGTTCAAGCGCCAGCTGGACAAATTCCTCAAAGCTTTGAAATAGACATAGAGGAGCTGGCGATAGAGACCCCACTTAGAGTCTCTGACCTGACGCTCCCAGACGGCGTGATTAGTCAGCTAGAGGTAGAAACTGTTATAGCGATTGCTCAGATAAGTAGAGCGACTTTGGCCGATACAACTGAAGATGAACTTGCAGTTGACGGAGATGAGGCTATTGATGGTGGAGATGATGAGGCGTCAGCCGCTGGTGACAGCGACGGCGCTGGGGATTAAGTTTTTTTCTAGTGTCGATTTTTCGCCGGGCATCTGAGCGGCGTGGAACAGCTGCGGACTACCTAATAGTCGGATTAGGTAACCCTGGCGATAAGTACGCTGGAACTAGGCATAACCTAGGATCAGAAGTCTTAGAAAACATGGCGGCTCGAATGGATCTGTCGCTGGGACGCTCTCGTAACGAGCGTGCATTCGTAGCCTCAGGAGCATTAGAGAATAAAAAAATTGTATTAGCTTGCCCCGATACATTTATGAACCTGAGCGGTGAAAGTGTGAGGCTTTTAGTCAAACGCTACGGC
Organism: Acidimicrobiaceae bacterium; assembly: GCA_905182565.1. Taxonomy (GTDB): domain Bacteria; phylum Actinomycetota; class Acidimicrobiia; order Acidimicrobiales; family Poriferisodalaceae; genus UBA9040. Next base: position 202,894 of record CAJJCB010000026.1, read on the forward strand.
ATCGACCAGCCGGCTAAAATAATCGTTGCTCATGATGAGCTTGATCTTAATCCTGGTCGGATAAAGCTTAAATCTGGCGGTAGCACAGCTGGACACAATGGGTTGAAATCTATAGTTCAGCATTTAGGTGAAGATGATTTCGTGAGAGTGCGAATGGGCGTTGGTAAACCTCCGAGCTCCGGGGCCGGCAAAGACTGGGTTCTGAAGAAGCCATCTAAATCTGATCGAGCAGCCTTTGATGATTCCGTTCAGTTAGCCAGCGATGCTTTGGAATCGATTATCAGAGATGGTTTGGAAGAAGCCATGAAAATGTTCAACAGGCGATGATGGAATCCCAAGTTTCGAGTATTTTTTTAGAGAGCGGGCTCAGTAATGCAGTTTTGAAAAAAATTTCAGGCGAGTCTGCATTCTTAGAAACTTTGGGCCGAGAAGCGGCGCATGTATCTGTCTCGGAAAATGCTCGAGCGTACTTCGTTGCTTCAATGGCAAAACTCAGTTCTCGAAACCCTATTCTGTTAGTTACCCCGACGGCGTTAGAAGCTGAACATTATGCGGCTGATCTGCAAATTTGGCTAGGGAAGAATCAGGTTGAAATTTTTCCAGCCTGGGAGACATTGCCATTCGAGCGTTTGAGCCCAGGTATCGAAACGATGGGCAGGCGTCTAGAAGTTTTGAGCCGACTGCGATCTGATAATAAACCAGATGTAGTGGTAGCTCCCCTAAGAGCTATTCTTCAACGGCTGGCTACCACGAGCGACGACTTTTCGACTTTAACTGTAACCCTTGGAGCAGAATTCGAAAGAGAAGCCTTTATTCAACGGCTAATTGATTATGGATATCATCGAGAATTCCAGGTTGAGCATCGAGGAGAAATGGCTGTGCGCGGAGGGATAGTTGATGTTTTCCCCTCGACAGCAGATGTTCCTATCCGAATAGACTTCTGGGGTGACGAAATTGAACGACTAGCAGAATTTGATGTCGGCGACCAAAGGTCAATAGCCGATCTAAATCAGGTGAAGATACTCCCAGCGCGCGAATTGCGGCCAGATGCAGCAATGCGAGAAAAGGCTGAAAACCTTAAGGCCATAGCACCATGGGGTACTGAACACTGGGAAAAAATAGTTAACGGGGAAATGTTCGATGGTCTCGAGTCCTGGCTCCCATGGCTCGTAGACACAAATCAGGTTCTTCCAGACTTGCTGGATAGGGCTGGGCACGTAATTCTGGTAGAGCCAAGCAGGTTGCGCAGTAAAGCTATTGATCTCAAGGACGAAGAACAAGACCTCGCTCGAAGTTTAGCTGGAACTTGGGGAGCGCTGACAGAAGACGGCGAACCAGTAGCTTTTCCGTCGTTGTACGTAAGCTACGAGCGGCTACTCGAAAGGTCTGAAGCAGCAGTACTAACACTTGATAACAATCCAAAAGTAGACGGTGGCCACCAAATCGAAGTTCAGCAATGGGAAACTCTAGCCGGTGATTCGGTAAGGCTGCTAAACCAAATCAAAACAGTTCTAGGCAGCGATGGAACCTTGGTGGTTGCAGCCGACAGTGAAAGCTCTGCTGAGAGGCTAAGACATACCTTGAGCGATGAAGGCATAGAACTTTCTCTCCATGTCAACTCTTTTTCCTATAAGGGTCAACGAGGAGGCCATATCGTTGTCGCTTCCTTAGAGTTTGGTTTTGTAGCACCAGAGTTTGGTGTAGCTGTGCTTACAGAACGTGAATTCACAGGTAGACGAAGAACACATCGCGTCCCGAAAACTCGACGAGGGGCGCAAACAGCCTTTGACGATTTGAGTCCTGGTGATTTTGTGGTGCATTACCATCACGGTGTTTCTAAATACCAGGGAATAGTAAATCGAAAGTTGATGGGAGCAGAACGCGACTATCTAGTTCTAGATTTCAGGGGCAGCGACAAGCTCTACTTGCCTACCGACCAGATTGATTTGATCAGGCCCTACCTTGGCGGCGAAAGTCCTTCGCTGAGCCGGATGGGTGGGACTGAGTTTCAGAAGCAAAAAGCTCGAGTGAGGGCTGCTGTGAATGAAATAGCTCAAGAGCTAGTAGTGCTTTATCAAAAGCGAACAGCAGTCGAAGGGCATGCATTTCCTATAGATACTCCCTGGATGCGTGAAATTGCAGATTCTTTTCCTTTCCGCGAAACACCCGATCAAATGGCTGCTATCAACGACGTGCTGAAAGATATGGCATCGGCCTTCCCCATGGATCGTCTAGTCTGCGGAGATGTTGGTTTTGGCAAAACTGAAGTAGCAATTCGCGCTGCCTTCTGCGCTGTTAATGATGGACTGCAAGCGGCTATTCTTGTGCCAACTACTCTCTTGGCACAGCAGCATCATCAAACGTTCGTGGAACGATATCGAGAGCATGGAGTGCGTGTCGAAGTCCTGAGTCGCTTTCTTACACCAGCTCAACAACGCGGGGTTGTACGCGATATCGAAGACGGAAGCGTCGATGTGGTTATCGGAACGCACAGATTACTTTCAGGCGATGTCCGATTTAAAAACCTGGGGATATTAGTCGTAGACGAAGAACAGCGATTTGGGGTCACTCATAAGGAATCAATCAAGCAGTTCAAAGCTAACGTAGATGTTCTAACCTTGACTGCAACACCAATTCCTCGGACTTTGGAAATGAGCCTGACAGGTATCCGTGATTTGTCGCTCCTCCAAACGGCTCCGGCAGAGAGGCAGCCTATTTTAACGCATGTGGGCGAATATGATGAACGAGCTGTTGCCGAGGCGATGCGACGGGAGCTCCTTAGAGACGGACAAGTTTTCTTCGTTCACAATCGAGTTTCGGACATCGAGCAAGTAGCCCACGATCTCAACCAGCTAGTGCCTGAAGCGCGCATAGCAGTAGCTCATGGACAGATGGACGAAGGTTCGCTGGAGCAGGTTGTTATCGATTTTTGGGAGCAACGTTATGATGTTTTGGTTTGTACTACCATTATCGAGTCTGGAATTGACATGCCGAGCGTTAACACGTTGGTAGTAGATAGAGCCGATCTGTTAGGGCTTGGGCAGCTACACCAGATTCGCGGAAGAGTTGGTAGGTCTGGTCAACGAGCGTATGCGTACTTATTTCATCCCGTTAATAGATCATTAAGTGAACAAGCATATGAACGACTCAAAACAATAGGCGAATCAACTGCTTTAGGTTCAGGGTTTCGTATCGCTATGCGTGATCTTGAACTTCGTGGAGCTGGTAATCTCCTAAGCGGGGTTCAGTCCGGTCATATTGCTGCTGTCGGATATGATCTATATTGCGAGATGGTCACAGAAGCGGTCGCAGACCTTAAGGGCGAAACACCAGACGTACCTAATGAAATTTCGTTAGATTTACCACTGCAGGCTTTCTTGCCAGATGTCTATGTAGAGCGTCAAGAGCAACGATTAGAGGCCTACCGACGGTTAGCTTCGGTTACCGAGATGTCTCAAGTAATTGATATTGAGGCCGAATGGACTGATCGATATGGACCTGTTCCTGAAGCTGCAAAAGTCCTACTACACATTGGTTTACTCCGCACAGAATGTGTTCGGTTGTCTATCTCCGAGATATCAGTGTCGCATGGAACGAAAGTTAGATTATTGGGCGTAATCTTAAAAGAAAGTGAGCAGCTAAGGCTTCGCCGGCTAGCCACTGTTTCTCCTTTGTTGTCGGGCCTGTATAAAGAGGACTCGAAGGAAATCGTTCTTTCGTTCAGGGCCGTTGATGAATCGTTACCTGGACGCCTTTTCTCTTTTCTGCAGGAGCTAAGGCCTACTGTTGCTGAATAAAGGCCGTAGCCTCAATACTGTGAAGAGTCTCCCTCCCTCCTTTAAAAAATATCTTCCTCTAGCCGCTTTGAGTTTTTGTGTCCTGGTGTTCAATGCTGGGTGTTCTAATCTTGATGGCGTCGAAAGTTCTGCGACCTTAATTGCAGATAGGGATGAGATTTTTAATCAAATTGACGTTGACTCAGATGGAGTCATAGACCGCGCGGACCTCGAACTCGCTGCAGCGTTTAGTGATCTTGAGCTTGTTGGTGCGCGATATCCAGGTGGGACGATAACCATCGGCGAAGTTTTAACGAGCCTCGATGAAATGCCATCTTCTAAATCTAGTCGAAGTGACATTCTTGACCCGTCCGTAGTAGTGGCAAGGTTGACGTCAATGCTGCGTCTGCGCCTTAGTGCTATTGCTTTGGGAGAATTGGGATTTGATCTTGATCTCGCACAAAGCGATGTCGAAATAAACGAAGCTGTTCAAAGTCACCTGGAAGGTGACTTTGAAGTGTACGCCCGAGATAAGGCGTTCGCAGAAGACCCGAGATTGGTAAAATTTGCTACGCCACATTGCATAACGGTTTTGGGTGTTGCCTCAGAAATTGACTCGGAGCTAGCTATAGGAAGAATCCTTGGCGGTGAAGACCCGTCCCTGGTTGCTGATGAAGTAAATTTACCGACTATTTCTGCGCCCGGTGGTGACATGGGTTGCGCCAATCTTCTCGATTGGGCGGAAAATTTCGGAGAGATGGCGGCACCACTCAGTGAGCTTGGAGCCGGGGAGTTTTCCAAACCAAGTCTCACTTATTCTGAGTTCAGTTATACCGGCGAACTTTGGATCTCTCTGTATGTGTCGGAAATTAAATCTGCGGAGATAGAGAAGGACCAATTAGGCCCATTTGGCAATGAGCTGCTTGCTAGTGAAGTTTTGAAACATGCCAGTTCTGTTGAAGTTGACTCGGCTATAGGGATTTGGTCTTCGTCCACAGTTTCGATAAGCCTAAATTAAGTTTGTAATTATATGGCAACAGTAATAGTGGCTGGAATGGGCCCGGCCGATGTGGATTATGTGCCTAGCAACGTTCGAAGTCTTTCGCAAGAGCATTTAACCTACATACGAACTCGGAGTCACCCTGCAGCGAAAATGTTCGCAGATGCAGAGTCATTTGACCAAATTTATGATGAAGCTGACACTTTAGAGCATGTGTATGTGGATATTGCCGAGCGTCTAGTGGCGGCCGCCATCCTTCATGGCTCTGTTCTTTACCTAGTCCCCGGATCACCACTTATCGCTGAACGAACTGTTGAGTTGCTCAGACTTGAAGACAGAATTTCAGTGCGAATCGAACCAGCAATATCCTTTCTTGACCTTGCCTGGGCGAGACTTGGTATAGATCCTGTTGAAGTCGGAGTTAGGCTCGTAGATGGTCACCGTTTTACTAGTGAAATCAAGAATGTCGTAGGGCCGGTCCTAGTGGCTCAATGCGATAGTCAGTTCGTACTTTCGGATATAAAATTATCGCTAGACACTGACGTTCCGCCAAGGGTAACGGTTCTTCAAAGGTTGGGTCTAAAAGACGAAGCTGTATTTGATGTCGAATGGGATGATTTAGATAGAAGTTTTGAACCCGACCATTTGACTAGTTTGTGGATCTCTGCGATGCCAGCAACTGCTGTCGGGGTATCGGTTCGTTCACTATATTCAATAGTGCAAAAGCTTCGAGCCGAGTGCCCATGGGATAGATCGCAAACGCACGGGAGCCTCGCAGAGTATGTACTCGAAGAAGCGAACGAGGTGGCCGAGGTACTTTTATCGATCGATGCAGGTGAAGCGTCTACAGCGTCGCTTGTTGAGGAACTTGGTGATCTTCTATTCCAAGTCCTCCTGCACGCGTCGATTGGTGAAGAAGAAAGCACGTTCACTCTTGTAGAAATAATTGAGGGACTTCGAAAAAAAATGGTGAGGCGTCACCCCCACGTTTTTGACCGAAATCCTGACGAGAGGATGCCTGATCTTGATGAACTTCGAATTCAATGGGCTGCGATCAAAGCGCAAGAAAGAAAATAAATGAAAGATCAAAAATTTGATTACTTCGTATACGATCGATTACCCGTTACACCATTTTATGTTGTGGGAGATTTATAGTGAGCGCTATTAAAAATGTTCTCGGCCGTCAAGTTATTGATTCGCGTGGCAACCCGACCATTGAAGCAGAAGTGCACCTCACCTCGGGTGCAGTGGGACGCGCCCAGGTCCCATCTGGAGCTTCGACCGGCAAGTTTGAGGCCATGGAACTTCGAGATCATGGTGATTCATACGGCGGCAAGTCTGTGCTAACAGCAGTGGGAAACATTAACTCTGAAATCTTCGAATCATTAGTTGGAGTTGATGGTTTGGGGCAACGTCATATTGACCAAATAATGAGAGACCTCGATGGGACTGCAAACAAAAGTCGCTTAGGAGCTAATGCGATTCTAGGCGTGTCTTTGGCAGCGGCGCATGCGGCAAGTGCCGAGTTGCAAGTGCCCCTGTATCGATATGTCGGAGGTCCCAACGCCCATGTTCTGCCGGTCCCAATGATGAATGTGATTAATGGAGGCGAGCACGCCGATAATAACGTGGATATTCAGGAGTTTATGATTATGCCAATCGGCGCAGCGTCATTCTCGGAAGGTTTACGATGGGGAATTGAGACTTATCATGTTTTGAAAAGAGTTTTAGCTAATCGGGGCTTAGCGACCGCTATAGGTGACGAAGGTGGTTTTGCTCCTGACCTAGGGTCTAACGAAGAAGCTCTTGGGCTTCTTGTAGAAGCTATAGAGCGCGCTGGGTTCGAGCCAGGTAAAGATATAGCTCTGACGTTAGATGTTGCGTCCTCAGAATTTTTTAATGGGGGTAAATATACCCTGGCGGGGGAGAACCGATCCCTCGATTCGAATGAATTCGTTGAGTATCTAAGTGACTTGTGCGACCGTTACCCGATTATCTCGATCGAAGATGGCATGGACGAAGAGGACTGGGATGGTTGGTTCCAATTGACTCAATCACTCGGGACTAAAATTCAATTAGTGGGTGATGACTTATTTGTGACGAACACTGAAAGACTTAGTAGGGGAATCGATAAAGGTGTTGCTAACAGTATTTTAGTCAAAGTAAATCAGATTGGTACTTTGACCGAGACTCTTGAAACTGTGGAGTTGGCAAAGAGTAATAGCTATAGCAGCGTGATGTCTCATCGCTCCGGAGAAACAGAAGACACCACCATTGCCGATTTGGCAGTCGCAACTAACTGCGGGCAAATCAAAACTGGAGCCCCTGCTCGATCTGACCGAGTTGCAAAGTACAACCAGTTATTGCGTATAGAGGAACTTTTGGGAGAATCGGCGAAGTATGAGAGTAGCCTTTACCTTGGTAAAAAATGAGCAAAAATGTTGAAGGTCTCGAGTCTGATCCCGTCCTGAAGAGGTCATTTTGGACAAAGCCGCTTGCTATTCTTCGCCGTACCAAAAAAAATCATAAATGGATCCGACGAATCTCCGGAGGTTCACTAACTCTGGCTGCTTTAGTTCTGCTTGTGTTCTCAATCCTTCCGGTCAGACAATATCTTGACAGGCGTGAAGATGTTAAGGAAGCAGCTTTAACCTTGGATGCAATTCAAAATGAAATAGCTGGTCTTAAAAAACAGGTTGAACTCGCAACAGACAAAGTAATTGTTGAGAGAAGGGCTCGAGAAGATATGTCTCTAGTTCGTGAAGGAGACAAGCTTTATCGTCTAAGCATCGATCCCTCGGATGCTCTTAAATTGCCAGTTGACTGGCCATTACCTGGCTTACGTCATTTACTTATAGGCGATTAGAACGGCTAAATATGTCTAAGGAATCCCCGATATTCGTTGAGAATTTATGTCGCAAGTTTGGCGCACTCTCAGCAGTCAACAATATCAATTTGGAGGTTACCGCCGGGCAAATTTTTGGATTCCTTGGTCCAAATGGTGCAGGCAAATCTACAACAGTACGGATGCTTACTACTTTGATGACGCCCACAAGTGGTAGAGCGCGTGTCGCTGGATATGACGTTGTGACTGAAGCTGATATGGTTCGCCGCTCTATCGGAGTGGCGCTTCAAGACGCTGCGATTGATCCGATTATGACAGGCAGAGAATTATTGAAGTTACAAGCGGTTCTGCATGGTGTTACCAGAAAACGTAGCAAGATAAAGAGTGAAGAGCTCTTAGAGCGTGTGGGTCTTAAGGGAGCTAGTGATAAGCGAGTTGGTCAGTACTCCGGCGGCATGAGACGCCGGCTGGACCTTGCTATGTCTTTGATCCACGAACCAACGGTTTTATTTTTGGATGAACCAACGACGGGGTTGGATCCTACGAGCAGGTCTGCGTTATGGGATGAGGTACGTCGTTTAAATAAGGAGCTTGGGACAACTGTTTTATTGACTACACAGTATCTGGAAGAAGCGGACCAGCTTGCAGACCGGATAGCTATTATCGATGGAGGCTCGATTGTTCGAGAAGGTAAGCCAGAAACCCTCAAAGAAGCGGTAGGTGATCCGACGATCAGGATCGAAGTGGGAGAAGAAAATGTAGAAGCGGCTGCGTTAGCGCTCATGGCGCTAGGGCCGCGTCGGCCCTCGTTGCAAGGACGAATAGCATTAGGTCTTAAAGGTGGCGGAGAAAATATGGCTGCAGTAGTTCGGGCGCTTGATGATGCAGGTATTCAAATCTCTCATATTGAGTTAGACCCACCGAGTCTTGAAGATGTTTTTGCCGAAGCGACTGGCCGCCGGCTTGAAGGCTCGCAAAAGGGTGGTAATGAGTAGCGCTCAAATTAAAGCTGTTGCTGCTCGGTCGGTTAGAGGTGTGATTCGACAACCACAGGCTTGGGTGCCATCTCTAGCTTTCCCACTATTTTTCACTGCGTTAAGTAGCGCTGCATTTGAAAAGACTCGAGCGATACCTGGATTTCCTGAAGTGTCATCGTTCGTGGCGTTCCTATTAGCTGCAACGATCTTGCAAGGAGTTATGTTTGGTTCGACTTCTGCTGGGACCGATGTTGCTATCGACATCGAATCTGGATTTTTTGATCGTTTCTTGGCTTCTCCGATATCTCGTTTAGCGCTAGTTTTCGGGCGTCTTGCGGGAACGATTCTCCTAGCAGCGATTCAAGCACTTTTATTCATAATAATTTTAATGTGTTTCGGGGCGACGATGAAAGGAGGCATCCCAGGGTTGGCAGTGACGCTGTTAGTCGCTGGACTTTTAGGAGGGGCAGTTGGAGCATTCGCTGTAACAGTTGGCTTACGGACTGGGTCTGTTGAGGCTGTCAATGGATTTTTTCCGATTTTTTTTGCTCTTGTTTTCCTATCGTCGGCGTTCTTTCCTCCACAAATTAGTGGGGGATGGTTTGAAGTCGTAGCCGGTGTGAACCCGTTATCAACAATGGTCGATGGGATGCGCCACTTACATATAGTTGGTTGGGACTTTTCTAAAGCTGCTTCAGCGGTTGTAGTTTCAGCTGTTCTGTTTTTTGTCTTCGTAGGAACTTCATTGGTAGCACTGTCTCTGAGAATTAAAAGATGATTACGTCAATAGTTGCTATTGCTGGCAGAGGAGTTATTCGAACAATTCGAATGCCCTCGGTTCTAGTTCAGTCAGTTTTTTTTCCGACTTTCTTTTTTGTTATATACATCGGCCTCTACGCTGGAGTTATCGCACTTGGTGGCTTCGGAACAGCCTCGATAAAGAATTGGTATGTGCCGTTCATGATGTTGCAGGGTGCTTCATTCGCTGGAATCGGAGTTGGCTTTTCAACTTCGCTTGATATAAGCAACGGCTTTTTTGATCGTTTGATGATGTCTCCTGTTAGCCGTATCGCAATTCTTGTCGGAAGCATATTTGGAGGCCTTTTAAGGGCTCTTTTCGTATCAACTGTTGTGCTAGCTGTAGGACTAATTTTTGGTGCTCGTCCCACTGGTGGCCTTATGGGATTTTTTTGGTTGTACATCGCAGTTGTTGGAATGTGTGTGGCGTCTTCTTGCTGGGCGCTGGGATTGGTGTATAGATTTAAGGATCAACGGATTGCTCCGCTTTTCCCAATCGGCATTTTTGTGGTCCTATTTACTTCTACTGCGCAGGTGCCGTTAAACGTTTCAACTGGATGGTTGCAAAAAATTGCGCAAGTAAATCCAGTCACAGAAGTTTTAGGCCTTGCTCGACAGAGCTTCATGGATATTGGGGTTACAAGTGCCGAAACTATAGACGGGGTAATAGCTCTTTTGCTGATCGTCTTTTCGCTTGGAGTTTTTGCATGGACCGGGCTTCGTCGGTATTTGGGGTAATATTTTTAGTCAGTCATTACTGTAAACGCTCGTTCTACTATTTTAGACCTGTGTATCGCAAAATCGGCCCCAACTTGCTGAAGCGATAACCTTATAATCCCAACCGAACCGGCAGCTCGCATGCGATCTTCAACAGAAGGGTTATCGCCAACTAGGTAAGTGAAAAACATTTTAGCTTGCTGTCGTAGTTTCTTGCCGACTGGGCTATGTTGAATTGCTGCGTCGTTATAGACAAGAATAAAAACCTCGATATCTAAAGCTAAAACATCGTAATATTCTGAGAGAGTTTTTTTCAGCGTTTGGGGGCTTTTGTCGTAATTCTCGGTTCTTTCTGCAAGTTCTCTAGATGCTTCGTAAAGGTTTTGAGCCACAGCTTCGAGTACGTCATTCTTGCTGGCGAAGTGATAGTAAAGTGCTGCGGGCGTAATGCTTAGGCTCGAAGTCAACTGTCGAATAGAGGTTCCGTCATACCCATGCGTGGCGAACAAGGAGCGAGCGTTTAATAGGATTTGTTCTTTGGTTCCATTTGCTTCGTGCGCGTGCTGTTCTACTCGAGTTACCATTAGCTACCTGCCTTGAATTCCACAGTATGTGAATCTTGCAACGTTGTTTGAGAATTTAAAATGTTAGGTTCTAGCAGCTCTGAGCTGAGGCCTTCACATTGTAGTTTATGATAAGGCCCCCCGTGGTCGAAACCACGTTCGCAAGGCTCAATAATGTTCGCTTCACGTAAGAACTTTTTAGCTGAGAATCTCTGCAATTAAGTGTTCGCATAATGGTTTCAAAGTTCCCACCGATGGGTTTTGGTGCAAGGTAATCACGGATTGAACAAGATTTAACCTTCCCAGTGCTCTGCCGAGCATGGTTTTGGGAGGATATGCGAGTAGTTTTGTCCTTGCACGAGATGAAAAGGGGGACACTGTGGAAATCAGCGTCACCGTTAATGGCGATACTAAGACCGATGAGGTCGAACCAAGAACGCTACTTGTCTACTATTTAAGAGAAGAATTGGGGTTGACTGGAACTAATGTCGGCTGTGATACTTCATCATGTGGTGCTTGTACAGTTCATGTAAATGGCGAATCAGTTAAGTCCTGTACTATGTTGGCCGTGCAAGCCGACGGACAAGAAGTGCTAACAATCGAAGGACTCGCTCCTTCGGCGACCGAGCTTCATCCGATGCAAGAAAGTTTTCGCGAAAATCATGGCCTCCAGTGCGGTTACTGCACACCAGGCATGGTGATGGCGGCATGCTCATTACTTAAAGAAAATCCTTCACCCACTGAAATTGAAGTGCGTGAAGGTCTTGAAGGCAACCTGTGTCGATGCACCGGTTATCACAACATTGTGAAATCAGTTCTGGCCTGTAGCGGCCAAGATTTGCTCTAAGAAAGGTTTGTTAGATGATTCCTGCAGCCTTTGACTATGTCAGAGCTCATTCAGCTCAAGAAGCAATTTCGCTCTTAAGCGAATACGGAGATGAAGCAAAATTGTTGGCTGGCGGTCACTCGCTTCTGCCAATGATGAAGCTTCGACTAGCGGTCCCTACCGTCTTGATTGATATCGGGCGAGTAGATGATCTCAGCTATGTACGCGACCAAGGCGACCATTTGGCAATAGGGGCCTTAACTAAGCACGGTTTCTTGGAAACAAACGCGCTCCTTAACTCAGAATGCCCAATACTGGCTCATGTAGCAAGTAAAGTTGGTGACCCGCAGGTGCGACATAGAGGAACAATCGGTGGTTCCTTGGCCCACTCGGACTCTGCTTCTGACCTTCCGGCCGCAGTTCTTGCATTAGGTGGAACGATAGTTGCCCAAGGACCCAACGGAGTTCGTGAGATAAGCTCTACAGACTTTTTTACTGGCTATTTTGAGTCGTCGTTAGCTGAAGATGAAATGCTTACAGAGATTCGTGTGCCGAAAAGTCCGGGCGCAAACTGGAACTATCAGAAATTTAATCGGCGAGCACAGGACTGGGCAATAGTCGGAGTCGCCGCTGTTCGAGTAGGAAACTCAACAAACGTTTCTTTGGTGAATATGGGCTCAACACCTATAAGAGCCGAGGCAGTTGAAGCAGCACTCAAAGCTGGTGTTAATGCAGAAGAAGCGGCATTGCATGCGGCTGATGACACAGAACCCCCAACTGATTTGAATGCGTCACCTGAATACAGGGCGCACCTAGCACGTGTGCTTACCAAACGGGCATTGCAAGCTTCAGGGCTCTGATAGCCATCTAGATCTAGATTAAACCAGGATGGTGCGCTCTTATCTAAGAGCGCACCATCCTGCCATTTTAAGTCAAATCAGTCCAACAGTCCGCTGGCTTGGCCTCCATCGACAAGGAGCCCGGTGCCTGTTATGAATTTTGCTTGTTCAGAGCACAAAAATGCCACGGCCGCGCCAAAGTCGTCGGAAGATCCAGTTATTCGCGCAGGTATATTTTTTGCTGCTGACTCTCTGTCGGGAACTATTTTTGCGACCCTGTCTGTCCAATGAGTTCCTGGCTGGGCGGAGTTGACGGTGACCCCATCCGCTGCAATTTCTCTTGCTGTGATTTTAAGAAAACTTGTTAGTCCGGCCCGTGCGACTGAGCTAGCGATTAAGAAATCTATTGGTTGCTTCACCCCGACACTAGTTATGGCGCAGACCCTTCCCCAGCCGCGTTCTCGCATTGATGGGATAGCAGCTCGACATAGTTCAATCATTGCTTTGCAGTTCATATCGAATGCTTGTTGGTAGTTGTCAATTTCAGTACTAGCGAATGTTCCAGGAGGAGGGCCACCGGCGTTAGTGACTAAAATATCGATTACGCCTAACTGCTCGGTCGCTGCTTGGATAAATGATGAAGCATTCTGAGGGTCAGACATATCTGAAACGATTGTGATGACATCGCCATCAATTTGGCTCGCTGCCTCAGCGAGTCGGGTTTTGTCCCGGCCGCAAATAGCTACCCTCACTCCTTCTTTTGCTAATGCCTTAGCGGCTCCTAAACCCAAGCCAGCTGAGCCAGCTGCCACTGCCGCTGTACGTCCGTTAATTCCAAGATCCATGTTGTCCTCCGATAGAGCCCAGTTGGCAAACTACTCAATGAAGCGCGCTGACGTGAGAAATAACGTACTTTCATCTTTTTGCGGGAAGTGGTTGAGAGGCAATAACCTAGGGTAGGCATGTTTACTAACCCTGACTCTCCTATCGCTGTCGGTCAATCATTAAGCGAACACGGGTACTTATCCGATACAGGTCTGTCTACCGCAGTTTTTCTTGCTATGGCGATGAAGCGGCCTCTCTTCCTTGAAGGAGACCCGGGGGTTGGTAAAACAGAATTAGCTAAAGTGCTGTCAACTTGGACAGGCGGTGATTTAATACGACTCCAATGTTATGAGGGCATCGATTCAGCTCAAGCACTATATGAATGGGACTACCCGAAACAATTACTCCATTTGAGAGCCTCCGAGTCATTAGCTATAGACCAAAACGTAGGTACGGCGAGAGAAGGCGAACTTTACTCAGAGAACTTCTTAATTCGCAGACCGTTGTTGCAAGCGCTTGACTATCAGGGCGCAGGTATTCCGGTATTGCTAATAGATGAGATAGACCGAGCTGATGACGAGTTTGAAGCTTTTTTATTAGAAATTCTCTCAGAATATTCGGTCACGATTCCTGAGCTGGGTCAGATTTCTGCAAAAACGGTTCCTTTGGTAGTGATTACTTCGAATCGAACACGAGATGTGCACGACGCTTTAAAACGAAGGTGTTTATATCATTGGATTTCGCATCCAACGCTGGAGAGGGAAATTGATATCTTAAAACTTAAAGCTCCAGATGTGGATGAAGTCTTGGCCCGCCAAGTCGCTACTGCCGTTCAGCAGATGCGTTCATTCGGACTATTTAAGCCTCCAGGCGTAGCTGAAACTATTGATTGGGCTACAGCATTAGGAAAATTAGGAGAAGCAAAACTAACCGAGGAAAGCCTTGGAGCCACTCTAGGTGCAGTCCTAAAATATCGAGAGGATCAAGAGCGAGTTGTTAGCCAGGGGCTAAATATGATTTTGTCCGCTGTCGGCGATGCTTGATTCGGCAGGCGCATTAGAGGACCTGGCAGAGGTTCAAAATAGCGTAGATACAATTGCGGTTGGGTTCGCTCGAGTACTGCGAGGTTCTGGGTTGTCTATCCCAGTAAGTAGCGTAATGCTTTTTGTTGAGGCGCTGCGCTTGACTGGTATCGACAAGCGAAGCTCGGTTTATTGGTCAGGTCGGGTAACTCTCTTGCAGGACCCTGAAGAGATATTAATTTACAATCGCGCCTTCGCAGTATTTTGGGAAGGCCAGAGGTCTAAGGGTATGGAAGTTGAGATGCCGCCAATTACGGTGACATTGGCTACGGATGATCCTTCGCAAGATTCCATAGAGAATGATGCTGAAGAGGACTCGCCTGGCCCGAAACTATCTGTTCGGTTCAGTAAGATAGAAACGCTAAAAGCCAAGGACTTCAGTGACTGTTCTAGTATCGAACTCCGTGAACTCCATCAATTGATCGGGAACCTTAAATTTAGTTCTAGTAAACGAGCCTCGCTTAGGAAACGGGATACTAAAAGAAATCCCAAAAAGCTGAATGTAAGTAAAAGCATTCGAAAAGCTTTTGAAACCGATGGCGAGCCGATCTATCTCAAATATTCTCGAAAAGACACGCGACCTCGACGGTTAGTCCTCCTTCTGGACGTGTCGGGGTCTATGGAGCCCTATGCTCGTGCCCTGATCCGACTTGCACATGCCGCCGTAGTCGGTCGAGCTGACGTGGAGGCTTTTACGTTAGGTACTCGGTTAACGCGAATCACTCGCGAGTTGACGTCACGCGATCCGGACGCTGCTCTGCGTTCTGCTGCGGACTCCGTTCGCGATTGGTCAGGAGGAACTCGGCTTGGCGCAACGCTAGCTGAGTTCAATAATGAATGGGGTATAAGAGGCTACGCCCGTGGAGCGCTGCTGATTATGCTTTCAGATGGATGGGATCGCGGCTCTCCAGATGTCCTGAGAACACAAATGGAGCGGTTGCAAAGGGTAACTCATCGATTAATTTGGGTAAACCCATTAAAACATACGCCCGGTTATGCACCTCTAGCCCAAGGCATGGCAGCTGCATTACCATACACAGATGAGTTCATTGAAGGACACTCGTTTGATTCGCTAGAACGTCTTACAGAAATTATTTCATCGTAGACCTGAGGAGACACAGCATGAATGAAATTCTTGCCGATATAGAGCGTTGGAGATCTGCCGGACAAAGAATAGCGGTAGCTCGAATCGTTGATATCGAAGGCAGCGGCCCCAGAGATCCTGGCGCAGCAATGGCAGTGAATAATTTAGGTGAGGTAGCAGGGTCAGTATCAGGAGGCTGTGTCGAAGGAGCAGTGGTTCTGGAAGCTTTAGAATTGTTGGAAGGTCAGAGAGACGCTGGCATTACCTCATTTGGATTTAGCGATGATGAAGCATTTTCGGTCGGCCTGACATGCGGCGGGACTATTCACCTATTTATCGAGGAGCTAAACTGGTGAGTTCAATATATGAAAGCTACCGCGACGCTCTCCAAGCCGAAGAACCAGTTGTATTAGCGACAGTTATAGAAGGCAAAAATGTAGGATCAAAACTGCTTGTATTCGGTAACGAAAATATTGAAGGTAGCCTCGGATCAAGTGAACTAGACCGAGTGGTTAGCCGCGACGCCCTAGGCATGTTGGAAGCGGGAACCAGCGAAGTCCGCCATTACGGCGTTGATGGTGAAGCCCGACAAGATGACTTAAGTGTTTTTATTGAAACGCACAGCAGAAGTCCGCAAATGATAATTTTCGGTGCTGTTGATTTCACGCGAGCATTAGCAGCACAGTCGAAGTTGCTTGGTTTTCGAGTAACTGTTTGCGACGCTCGTGAAGTTTTCGTAACAAGGCGACGGTTTCCCATGGCAGACGAATTGGTTGTCGACTGGCCCGACAGGCTTTTGGAGCGAATAGGCGGTGATCTTGGACAGCGTGACGCTGTCTGTGTATTGACTCATGACGCAAAGTTTGATGTTCCGGCTCTTCTAAGTTCGTTGGCTACCAGTGTGGGTTACTTAGGTGCCATGGGTTCGAGGCTAACTCATGAGAAGAGAGTCGATAGGCTCCGCAGCGAAGGCGTTACCGAAGAGCAGCTCAGCCGTATCATGTCGCCGTTAGGGTTAGATATTGGGGGGCGAACACCCGAAGAAACAGCGGTTTCTATTGTGGCCGAGATAATAGCTATACGCACTGGCCGTGCGGCCCCTCGGCTGAGTGAAACAACTGGGCATATCCATTAATAAATTTTCAAATTTGGATCTAGGTTTCATAACGCACAAGAGGTTTTCCCGGCTAACTTCATTGGTATGGACTTTTCCAAGAATGAAGACCACGAAGCTATAAGAGACGGAGTGCGTCGAGTGTGCGCTCAGTTCCCAGATGAGTACTGGCGCGAAAAAGATGATCAGCACGAATTCCCGTGGGACTTCTATTCTGCTATGGCAGAAGGCGGTTGGATAGGTATAGCCATACCCGAACAATATGGAGGCGGTGGACAAGGAATCACCGAGGCCTCAATCGTTCTCGAAGAGGTAGCAGCCAGTGGGGCGGCAATGAATGGATGCTCGGCTATGCACCTCTCAATGTTTGGCATGGAGCCAATTCGTAAATATGGTTCACCTGAATTGGCGAACGAAATTCTCCCGGGCGTTGCTAATGGAACAATCCACGCTGCCTTCGGAGTGACTGAACCTGATGCCGGAACAGATACAACCTCGATTCGCACGCGAGCTGAACGTGATGGAGACGAATACGTAGTCACGGGTGCAAAAGTGTGGACAACCAAAGCTCCATATTGCGATGTTTGTTTGCTCTTGGTTCGTACAACTCCGAAAGAAGAATGTGATGGCCCAACTCAGGGTATGACATTGCTCTTAGTAGATCTTAAAGACCCAGCCGTTGATATCACACCGATCCCAAAGGTAGGCCGCAACGCTGTTGTGTCCTGCGAAGTTAGATACGACGGGTTGCGTGTTCCGGTAAGTCGACGAGTTGGCGAAGAAGGTGAAGGATTCCGATATATTCTCGATGGGTTGAACCCTGAACGAATATTGATTTCAGCTGAAGCATTGGGTATCGGCCGAGTCGCTCTAAAGAAAGCTGTCGATTACGCTAACAGTAGAGTAATTTTTGGACGCCCAATAGGCCAGAATCAAGGTATCGCTTTTCCTCTGGCTGATAGTCATGCTCGTCTTCAGGCCGTGGAACTCGTTATCCGAGAAGCATCTTGGCGCTACGACAATGGTATGGATTGTGGAGAGCAGGCAAACTTAGCTAAATATTTAGCTTCTGAAGCAGCCTTCGAATGCGCCGACAGGGCGATGCAAACCCACGGTGGTTTTGGGTACGCAAAAGAGTATGACGTCGAGAGGTATTGGCGTGAGAGTAGGCTCATGAAAATAGCTCCGGTAAGTCAAGAAATGGTAATGAACTTCGTCTCGAGCAAAGTTTTAGGCTTACCAAAGTCATATTAAATCGATGCCGATAAACGTCCAATCCGGTGACGGAGAAATGCTTGACGGAATCTGGCTAGAAATAGCGGGCTCCGGCCCGCCAGTTTTACTTACCCATGGATTTGGTGACGACGCGTCTACATGGAATGTACTATTTAGTCGCCTATCCCAACGGTATACAGTTATGCGATGGGACTTACCGGGGCATAGAAAATCAGTTGGTTACAGCCGGAACCCACGAGATTATGAGCGAGAAAAAATAGGAGAAATCATAGAATGCCTTATCGCTAGACTAAGAGAGTTTGCCTCGGAAGGTAATGTCCACATGATTGGGCATAGCCTTGGAGGCTATCTTTCTCTATATAAAGCGGTGCGAGAACCTCAATCCGTTGGCGGGCTAGTTTTGATAGCCAGCGGTCCAGGATTTAAGCGGGAAAAAGCTCGAACTAAGTGGAATTCAATGACTGACACAGCTGCCGGTATCTTTGGATTAGAATCGTATGTCGCACCATTATGTAGACAGAAAGACTCTTTAATAATAGATAATTTAGGGCGATTAGATATGCCGATATTGCAAATTTGCGGCTCGCTAGATGCCCACTACAGCAGAGGAATGAAAGTCATAGAACAAAGCGCACCGTTGGCACAAAGTTATATTATTGATGATGCGAAACATCACGTGCATGTTAGTCACCATGAAGAAGTAGCTAATAGTATTCTTGATTTTTTTACTGGGGTAAGTTGAATTGAAGACTGCAGCCGTATTGCTCGCCGCTGGATCAGGTTCGCGTTTTAAGAGCTCGCAACATAAACTACTAGCTGATTTGAAGGGTAGGCCAGTCATTTCTCATGCTCTTGCTTCACTCATGCAAGCAGCTTTTAGTGATGTGCTGGTGGTGACGGGCGCAGTTGATCTTGCCGATGAGCTTAATAAATTTGACGTGAAAATTATCTATAACCCTGACTATGGTCGAGGTATTGCTTCATCTATAACTACGGCGATTAAATGGGCTCGCCCTCGGGGCTTCGAAGCGCTAGTTTTTGGACTAGGTGATCAACCGAAGATACAGCCAATTGCTTGGAAATCGATTGCTGATGCCAGAGCACCGATAGCAGTCGCGTCATATGATGGAAAACAAAGAAACCCGGTCCGTTTATCACGGGAAGTATGGCCACTTTTACCAACTTTTGGGGACGAGGGAGCCAGACTGTTAATACGATCAAGGCCTGAACTAGTTGAGGCGGTACCCTGCGAAGGCTCTCCCGCTGATATTGACACCCTGGAGGATCTTCAACGATGGAATTAAAAAATGAGTTTAGAGTAAGTGTCCCTGTAGAACGAGCGTGGGCGACTTTGACTGATGTCGAGTACATAGCACCGTGTATGCCAGGAGCACAATTAACAGAGATAGACGGAGATGATTTTAAAGGGCAGGTAAAAGTTAAAGTTGGCCCGATCACTGCGCAATACAAAGGCTCAGCTAAATTCCTTCAAAAAAACGAAGAGGAACATCGAGTAATCCTCGAAGCTACAGGCAGAGACACTCGTGGCGCAGGAAATGCCTCCGCAGAAGTTACTGCGGAGATGGTCGCAGACGGCGAAGGCACTAAAATTACGATAAGCACTGACCTGAAAGTGACAGGGAAGGTAGCGCAGTTCGGACGCGGCGTAATGGCTGATGTCTCAGAAAAACTGATTGGTCAATTCGTCGATTCCCTTGAAAAAAAATTGAGCGAAGAGGTATCAGCAGACAAGGTGTTAGCCGAAGAAAAAGATGATGCTGATTCGGCGCCAGAAGAGCGGCCGGAAAAACCAGAAGGGCCGCGCATCATAGATATGCCTGAGCCAGAGCCAGTAGATCTCCTTGATACAGCTGCGGCTCCGATGCTTAAGCGATTCGGTCCTTTTGTTATAATTGGGCTCCTGCTTATTCTTTTTAGCCGACGTAAACGCTGAGCCATAGATACGTTCTCATGTCATTTGATCTTCGCTTAGTGGATCCCATAACTGAACCCACTGTGCTTGTGGTTGCTAGAGTCGCCGAACTTCTAAATCGGAAACCCGAAGGGTCTTTTGTCGTGGTCGTCGAAGACCTACTAGGGGACCCAGTAGTAATCCGGAATGGGCCATTTATGAATGATGGTAGACCAATGCCCACTAGGTATTGGTTAATCAACAAAGACCTCATACGTCGAGTTTCGGTGCTGGAAGGTGCCGGTGGTGTGGGTCGGGCGGAAGAGTCTATAGATTCTGAGCTTTTAGCAAAAACGCATGAAAGTTATGCGAAAGAAAGAAACTCACATATCGCGGATAACCATGAAGGACCTAGGCCTTTTGGCGGAGTCGGTGGGACTCGAAGAGGCGTGAAATGTTTACATGCGCACCTTGCTCATCGCCTTGCCGGGGGATCAGATCCCGTAGGGGAATGGGTCATTAACCAAATCGCAGAAGGCACAGCATAGTGAGCAGCAAATTGGTGGCAGTGATTGATTGTGGGACGAATACAACCCGGCTGCTAATTACTGATGGCAGTGACGTAGACATACGCGTGCAAAAAATAACAGGCTTGGGGAGAGGAGTGGGGGAGTCTCGTCGACTGAGCGAAGATGGAATAAAGCGAGTCGCAGATGCTTTAAGTGAATTTCGCGAGCTCATTGACCATCATAAGGTTCAATCAATTAGGGCCGTGGGAACAAGTGCTGTTCGCGATGCACTTAATCAAAGTGCTTTTATTGATACAGCCTCAGAGGCCTTGAACGCTAAAGTTGAAATACTAAGTGGCGATTTGGAAGCAAAATATAGTTTCTTAGGAGCTACCGCTGATCTAGATCCTGCAAACGGACCGTATCTAGTTGTAGACATCGGAGGTGGGTCGACTGAGTTTGCTTATGGTACTAATGAACCTTTAGCTTGGCGATCAGTCGATATGGGGTCAGTTAGATATACCGAACAATATTTACGATCAGACCCTCCTCGGCCGGAAGAGTTGGGCGCAGCGATCCAAGTAGCCAGATTGCACTTAGACGATATTGACCGAGAGGAACCACAAATCGGGAGAGCTTCCCAATTGATTGGTGTTGCAGGAACTGTTACTTCTATTGCAGCAGTTGAGATTGGGCTGCAGGACTATAAGCGTGAAATGGTTGACAAGTTCCTACTGAAAAGATCAGCTGCAGAAGATGTTTTTCGTACCCTGGCCACGGAGTCACTTGATGATCGGATACATAACCCTGGCCTGGACCCTGAAAGAGCTGGCGTAATTGTTGGGGGTTGCTGCATACTGGTTGCCGTTATGCGTCATTGGGAAATCGACAACTGCTTAGTGCGTGAGCGCGACCTACTAGATGGTTTAGCTGATGAGATGCTTGAGACGAATCAAGCCAACGAAGACGGCTAGTGTCTGAAGCGTGAGTGAACTACACACTGCTCGTCTCCTCCTCAGAGGGCTTCAAGCTTCGGATTTTTCGGCTTGGAGTGAGGTGCGCAGTCGGTGCGCAGATTGGTTGACTAAATGGGAACCTGCACCGGTTCCTGGTGGGCCTAATGCAGAACGAGACCCATCTGCTTTCGCAGCGCGATGCAACGCGAGAGACCGAGAGCGGCAGCTAGGCACGGGGTTTGCTTTTTCGTTGTGGCACGACGGAATATTTTGTGGGGAAATTAATGTAAACAATGTAGTTCGTGGAGCATTCCAAAGCGGCCATGTCGGCTATTGGGTAGATGAACGGTGGGCTGGCCAAGGCTTCGTTCCAGAAGGTCTAGTGGCTGTGATGAGCTATGCATTTGACCGGGCGGGGTTACACCGGTTGCAAATTTCAATAATTCCACGTAACAAAGCCAGTCTTAGGGTTCCTCAAAAGCTAGGAATTCGCTCTGAAGGAACCGCTAAAGGGTACTTACAAATAGCGGGCGTATGGGAAGATCACGATCGTTTCGCTATTACTTCAGAAGAGTGGGAGCAGCGGCGCGATGAGCTGTGGGCTTTAGGAAACCTCAATCCTTAAAGTTTAAAAACTAAGATCGTTACCAACCATTGGTTTCAGTTGATTCTTCCAACCATTCGCTGCCTTCTGCGCATTCATCTGAGACTGGGCACCAACGACAGGGAGGCCCAGGCAACTTTTTGGGTTGAACGTCCTCT
Organism: Acidimicrobiaceae bacterium; assembly: GCA_905182565.1. GTDB lineage: Bacteria > Actinomycetota > Acidimicrobiia > Acidimicrobiales > Poriferisodalaceae > UBA9040. Next base: position 224,715 of record CAJJCB010000026.1, read on the forward strand.
AGACGAAGTGAGCAGAGCCTTTTGACTCCAGCAATTGTTCGACGGAGAGTCGATTCTAATAGAGCTTCATCAACGATTTCGGTTACGACACGTCCGGCGTCGACATAGAAGCTGGCAAGGAGAACTGGAGGAACGCCAGTAACTAAAGTTTCGAGCAACGCGTAATACCGCTGATCATCTGCATGTTGTATTGATGGCTTACCTGTCTTCAACTCAATAATGACTCGACCTGCTGTGCGGTCAGTTGGCATTCCGAGCGTCAAATCAAACCGGCCCGCAAGAATTATTTTGTCACGATGGAAAGACACTCTTCGCGATGCTTCAGTGGTGGGCCTCCATGCGGAACGAAGAGGCGGAAATGTGTCCTGAAATGTGGTGAGTAGAGAAACGCATTCGCTTCGTATCTCTGCGGTAGTAGCAGGGTCACTTTCATTCAGAAAATGCGAAAGTGAATCATCGCGAGCGCTGAGGGAAGTAAAAGCATGCCCGACAAGCTCTGATGGTGAAAGAATCGAGGGAAGGTGAACTGAAAGCTCAATGGCTTTGTGGAAAATTTGGCCGCGAGATGTAGGAACTGAATATCTAAACTCTTCTTGCGTTTGTGCCATGTATAACGTTTCGCAGCTGTTAACCGCCTGAAGCTGTCTTTTTGCTACCCAAAGATTTGAAGGTAACGCGTCGGCTACCTCAACTGTTTCTCTTTCGAGCCGATGGTATAACTCAGCACGAAGGTTTGATGGGTAAACTGTGCGGTCTTCTTGTGGGACACGAATAAGATCAAGGGTTTCTTGTTGAGCTGGGGTCAATCCTTCGACTGAGTCAAAGTTGTTAGACACGAAAATAAGATTACCCGCATATTGTCGAGACCTGATCTATAAGTTCTTGATGAGAGATTAAATAATCAGTAGGCGTCCTGGTTTAGAACTTAAATTATTTTTGTCTGTCCCACCCTCGGGTCATTATATTCATGATGCCCACTAAGCCACTAACTTCTCGAGTCGTGAAAGCAGCTACTTCGCTAAGCGAAGCTCCCTCGATGAGATTTGCTGTCACGGCGCGAGTTGTTGTTGAGGCATGCCGTCTGGAAGGCATCGAAGTTCCAGCTTTTCGAACACCACCCAAAACCCAAGGAATTGACCGTGCCATCAGGCGATCCGAACTTGGCGTCATAGTTTCTGTTCGAATAATTGGGCGTCCGTTCCTAGCAGTTGTAGCTGACCTTGTTGAAGGCGCTGTTATCTGTAATCAATTTGCAGGAAGCCAGGCCAGCAGTTTGCGCAACGTTTTATGGACTCGGATAGTTGAGAACCTTCAGGTTGCCGAGAGCTTGTTCAGCGAGGAATTAGTTTCCAATAAAGAACTTGGTACCTCCCATAAACAGTCAAAAAGTGCGCCTGGCATTGATGAAGACAAACAATTTATTGCTGCATAATTAGAGCTGAGACAGCCAACTAGGGATAAGAATTGGTTAGCCTGACTTCTCGGTAGCCCGGGTGGCGGAATAGGCAGACGCAGAGGGCTTAAACCCCTCGGCTCTTTAACGGAGCGTGCGGGTTCAAGTCCCGCCCCGGGCACCCTGAGCAGTATTCGTAACGGCGGTTCTCAACGAATCGCAGGTTTCAGTACCTGGACCAAGTAGCCGAACTGCAGCATCTACACAAAGATCTCTGAGTACTCGATTAAAAGGTGTTTCCACACCGTGTATTTCTCCGAGTCGGACGATCGCACCATTAAAGTGATCTACTTCTACTGAACCTCGTTTCGCTTTGAGATCCTGCCAGGTGCTTGGGTAGGATCGAGTTGCCTCAGTGACATATGGACGCGCCGGCCATACACCGTCGGTGCGCAAGTGGTCTATTTGCTCACGTAGACTTCTCTTACCGATAGACCGAACAAAAAGTCCTGCAGCTTCGGTGACGTTTGCTGTTTCTTCAATAACATCAGCGATAAAAGAACGATCTTCTTGGAGGCAACTCGCTTCTTGAACTGAGAGATCAGTTAGCGCAAGATAGGCGTTGGAAAGATTGCGAACAAGTTTTCCCCATTTTCCATTTTCTATGTTTTCGTCAACATCGGCTTCCATGCCAGATAGCTGCAAATCTTTCGTAATTCTTAGACATAAATCATCAACCCCTGATGGCCAGGAACCTATCTCCAGTATTTTTCCGCCGGAATGTCTAACGACGCCAGGTTGGGTGATGCCGGCCCCGACCATTACAGTGCAGCCGTAAGTGTGAAAGTTTCGCTCCGCGAGCCAAGCCTCGTTGGTTACGCCGTTCTGGAAACAGACAATAGGTAAATCTCTATAAATTTCTTGGTGCTGTTCCACCGCGCTGAAAGTGTCATCAGTCTTCATCGTCAGCAAAATCACTGTGTTCTCATCGATAACTAGATCTCTAGCATGAGAAGCGGCAGGAAGTTCCCATTTGCCATCAGTGTCTCCATGGACTTGAAGACCGTTCTGTTGCAGAGCCAAGAGATGGTCCCCACGAGCTATTAACGAAACACGTCGACCGGTATCTGCTAAGCGCGCTGCGACTACGCAACCAATCCCGCCCGCTCCATGGATGATGTAGTTATTCGTTATCTCATTGGTCATAAAATTACCCCCACGAACCATCGCCCGCCGGGGAGTTCCATATCTCAGATATGCGACCATTGGAGACAGTGAAAATTTCGATTCCACAAATTGTATGGATTTGACCCTCATGATCAACTAGATCAGCTTCATAAGCCGCTGCCACCGAATTGTTGTCCTCAACAATCTTGCGGTTAGTGAAGTGTATTGATCGAAACTGATTGTGGAAATCTTCTATTCGTTCTCGCACTTGTTCACGGGTCAGAACAATTCTCTCTCCGTTTTGTTCGTGTCTAATCATCGAGTCAGCGACTAAATCTTCCAATGCTTCAAAGTTTTTTTTGTAGTACATCTCCTCTGTGTAGGTGTCTACGATTTGGCGAGGCGAGAACGGTCGAGGATCTTGAAGTGTCACAGTACCTATGTTGGCAGACTTAATGGCGATAGGCTTGAAAGATGCCTGAGTGGAACGTAAGTCACATAAATCTTATGGACTCAGAGGTATGGCTTCAGGGCGCCGAAATCATAGATGCAGAAATTGCTAGGCTGCACGCAGAGGCACCTTTGGACTGGTTCGAAGAGCCATTAGCGGAAAATGAGTTCCTACAAGCCGGTCCTGGATACTGGAGCATAATAAGACACGCTGATATAGGAACAATTTCTCGAAACCCAGAAATTTTTAGTTCCAGTTCGGGTGTTACGATTACCGACACTCCGCCAGAATTTACGGAATTTTTCAGTTCGATGATTGCCATGGATGACCCAAGGCACGCTCGTCTTAGACGAATTGTGTCCAAGGGATTTACCCCCCGGGTGTTGGGCCTATTGGAAGAATCTGTGCAGGATGTAGCTCGCAATATTGTAGACGGGATGAGCCATCTTGGTTCCTGTGATTTTGTCACAGAAGTTGCTGCTGCCGTACCCCTCAAAATTGTCTGCGACTTGATGGGAATCCCAGACTCTGAGTTCTCAAGAGTATTCGAAAACTCAAATGTAATTCTCGGGATCCAAGACCCAGAATTCGCTCCGCAAGACGTTGATTTTATTACTGCGCTATTGGAGGCCGGAGCCGATTTAGCTGCTTTGATGGGCGATGTCGCAGAGCTTAAGCGTGGTGGAGATGGCCAAGACTTAACAAGTATTTTAGTTAATGCAAACCTCGAAGATGATCAACTGACATCAGCCGATTTAGCAAGTTTTTTTGTGCTCCTAGTAGTGGCGGGAAACGAAACAACTAGAAATGCAATCAGCTGGGGGCTCAAATATTTGACCGACAACCCTTCCCAGCGAGACCTTTGGATTGCTGATTTTGATGCCTTAGCTGGTCCTGCGGTAGAGGAAATAGTTCGCCTCGCAAGCCCAGTAACTTATATGCGAAGGACCGTCAGGCAAGACACCACTTTAGGTAAAACAAAGCTGAAGGAAGGTGACAAGTTAGCCATGTTCTACCTTGCGGCTAATCGTGATCCATCAGTATTCGAGAACCCAAACGCGTTTAATATTCTCCGGAACCCCAACCCTCAATATGGCTACGGAGGTCCGGGACCGCACTTTTGTTTGGGAGCTCATTTAGCCAGACGAGAAATAAGTATTATATTCCGGGAACTATTTAAACGGCTACCGGATATTCGATCAGTTGGTGAACCGGATACTTTACAGTCCTCTTTTATTCATGGCGTGAAACATCTCCAGTGCGAGTTCACACCGGTTGGGTCTAAAAACTAAGATGAAAATACTTTCAGCCGATGGAATTGATATCGAATACGAAACGTTTGGAGTGTCGACTGACCCAGCTGTTCTTTTAGTGATGGGGCTGGGAGCTCAACTTATCCATTGGGACACCAGCTTCTGCGAACAAATTGCAGCTTCTGGAAAGTATGTAATTCGATTTGATAATCGAGATTCTGGACTCTCGTACAAATGCGAAGGAAGCGAAGTTGATATAGGAGCTCTTCTCACTGCATTTTTTGTAGGAGGTGACTTGCCAGACGTGCCTTACACCCTTTCCGATATGGCTAATGATGCCTTCGGGCTTCTCGATGTGTTGGAGATTGAGAAAGCTCATGTTGTCGGAGCTTCTTTAGGCGGAATGATTGCTCAAACTATGGCAATTGAAAGGCCGAATCGTTTGCTGTCTCTTACCTCGATGATGTCTATGACTGGTAATCCGGATAATTTCGAAATCGACGATGAAGCGTTTGCGTTACTTTTGACTCCATCTCCTTCATCACGATCTGATTATATTGAGAATGCTGCCGCATACGAAGTCTGGTCAAGTAAAAAATATTTTGACCTTAAAAGAGCTAAAGAAGTTGCCGCCGTTACATACGACAGATGCAATTATCCAGATGGGGTGGTGCGACAACTCGCAGCAGCAGTTGCCTCAGGCAATCGTGAATCGGACTTAGAGCGCCTAGAAATTCCTACCTTGGTAATCCATGGACGCGATGATCGTCTGATCGGTCCATCTAGTGGCTTTCGTACCGCAGAGCTGATTCCGGGATCTTCGTTATTGCTATTGAGTGATATGGGACACGATATGCCTAGACAACTTTGGCCGATAATAATCGGAGCTCTAGAAGTTCATTTTGCTCGTATCGGCAAGATCGAGTTCGGTTAGCTCTGCGTTCTTGACTTAATAAGATCGATTAAAGCAGTGGCAGCAGGATTCTGTGCACCCATCATCCGTGTCGCTGCTACTAATTGGCGTTGTAGCAGAGGCTCAGACTTAATTGGCCGAAGAGGGGCTGGCGCTCGTTCTGCTTGTATCCGAGGAAGGACTGCCCACCCCATTCCGAGAAGTACCATTTCACGGAGCACTTCTGGTTGATGAGATTCAGCTACAACATTGAAGGACCTGCCCTCAGAGGCAAGTGCTGCCCCGATGAGTTGTCTTGTGAAAGAACCGACTGGGAAACTAACCCATGGCCCCCATTCATTCTTGAGAGGGTCTTTCATCTCAGGAGGGCTGTAAATGCAAAGATCCTCTGTGATAAGTGGGATTGTTGTAAATTGGTTATGCGGCGGTTTGACACAAATGGCTAAATCGAGATCTCCAGTTTCCAAAGCACTGAGAAGCTGACTTGAAGGCCCAACTGAAATTCGTAATTCGAGCCCAAGGCGGCTTTGTCGAAACAATCGGAGATCTTTTCCGAAATGATCGACTGCGGCTGCGTCGATAAGACCGACTCGCAGATTGCCAGCGATGCCAGATCGTATCGACTCGGCCCAAATAGATAGATCGCTTGTTTGCGATATCACTCTTCGTGCATGTTCGATAACGTCTTGTGCTTCGGGTAAAGGGACTTTCTTTCGACCGTCACGACTAAAAAGAGGCAGCCCTATGCGTCGCTGAAGCTCAGCTAGCCCTTGAGATAGGGCTGACTGGCTAACTCCTAGTGACTTAGCTGCGGCCGCCCACGTCGGTGCTTGATCCACAGCTAGTAGATATTCGAGCTGGGCTACCGTCACGTCGGGTAAACGATGTTTGTTCACTATTGGACACCTAATGTTAAGAAATGCTTATTATAAACACATAGCGTTAAGTAATCGCTTATCTTTAAAGATATGACAGCAGTAGAGATAGCACCACCTACCGGCAAACTTGGCGTTCTGACACCTGGGATGGGAGCCGTTGCTACAACCTTCATCGCTGGTGTAATCGCGGCACGACAAGGCCTAGCGGCTCCAATTGGGTCAGTAACACAGATGGCGCATATTCGATTAGGAACGCGCGAAGACGGACTTAACCCCCTGATTAAAGACTTTGTTCCTTTGGCCTCGCTTGATGACATAGTTTTTGGCGGCTGGGACCCAATTACTTCCAACGCTCTCGAAGGAGCTCGCGCTGCCGGGGTATTAGAAGAACGAGATTTAGCAAAAATTTCGAGTGAGCTCGAAGGCATTGTGGCTATGGACGCAGTCTTTGATCAGAGATGGGTAAAAAAATTAGACGGAACTCGAGTGAAAGAGATTGTCTCGAAGCTTGAACAGGCCCAAGCGCTAATGGCCGATATCGAGCGCTTTCGGTCTGAAAATAATTGTGACCGTCTCGTCATGGTTTGGTGCGGTTCCACCGAGGCTTATCAAGAAGCGAGCGACGTTCATGAGAGCGTTGAAGCCTTCGAAGCTGGGTTAGCTAACAACGATGACAATATTTCGCCGAGTCAAATATATGCATATGCAGCTTTAATGAGTGGTGTTCCATTTGCAAACGGGGCCCCAAACCTGAGCGTGGACCTTCCCTGCATGATTGATCTGGCTAAGCGGCGAGAAGTCCCGATTGTCGGCAAAGACTTCAAAACTGGTCAGACTTTAATGAAAACCTTGATTGCCCCAGGTTTAAAAGCCAGGATGCTGGGACTTCGTGGTTGGTACAGCACAAATATTTTAGGTAATCGAGATGGGGAAGTTCTCGATGATCCCGAGAATTTCAAGACTAAAGAAATGTCTAAGCTAGGTGTTCTTGACACTATTCTTCAACCGTCTCTTTACCCTGACCTATACGGGAACATAGACCATGTGGTCAGAATAAATTATTATCCGCCACGAGGAGATAACAAAGAAGGCTGGGACGCTATTGACATTTTCGGTTGGCTCGGTTATCCCATGCAAATCAAAATCGACTTTCTGTGTCGTGACTCAATTCTGGCAGCGCCAATCGTTTTAGATTTAGCGCTATTCATGGACCTTGCCCAAAGAGCAGGGGAGTCTGGGGTGCAAGAGTGGCTGTCCTTCTATCTCAAAGCCCCTCAATCAGAACGGGACTCAGGACCAGAGCATGATATTTTTATTCAGCAAACAAAACTAAAAAATACTCTTCGAGAATGGATGGGTGAGAAACCGGTCACCCACTCAGAAGCTGGTTAGGCCGATAGCCGAGGAGAGCGTTTTCTTATCTAATTCTCATGTAAATCTTAGACTGTTCTTATATACCTAAGACATGGTGAAGCTGAATCAATTTGCTCAAGGAGCTCAGCTATGAAAACTAAGATATGGAAAAAGATCTTAATCGGTGGACTAGCAGTGCCGGCCTTGTTGCTTGCTGGCTTGCTGAATCCGATAACTGCTGCCAGTGCCGATGTAACTGAATCAACCCCTGAAGAACAGGGCAAAGTTTTTAAAGGCATAGGTAATGGTAAAGGTCAGCGTGGCGGTCTGGCTTCGTTGTCAGGTGTTCTCGGCATCTCTGAAGATGGTTTAAGAGATGCTTTGAAGAGTGGTGAGAGTGTTAACGATGTAGCGGAACGCGTTGGCGTTGGTGTTGATGCTTTGGTTGCTAACGCTGTGGCTGAGATGGCGGCGAAGGCGGATGAGCATGGGAAAGAATTTGATGCTGATGTAGCTGCCGTGAAAGTTGCTGAACGATTTAAAAATGGTCGTCAAGAGGGCAAACAGGGCAAAAAGAGATCAAAAAAATAATAGTTGGAATACTGGTTGCAGCAGAGATGAGTGGTTAGTGACAGCTACTCTGATTTGCTGCAACTACCAACTGTTATGCGGTGGTGGAATGCGCTAGCGATTTCCACTCTCTTGCTGACCTAGCTGACGATGCCTCCATCTACAGTGAATTCCTGGCCAGTGCAGTAGCTGCTTTCATCTGATGCCAAGAAGACGACGACATTTCCGACTTCTTGTGGTGCAGCAACTCGTCCTAAAGGTACGACTTGCAAAAGCTTATTCGTTCGATCACTATCATCATGAAAATCGTGTACCTGGCTGAGCATGTCTGTATCGATATAGCCGGGATGGACAGAGTTGACACGGACGCCTCTTCGTCCTAGTTCCTTTGCTGCAGACTTTGTCATCCCCCTTACAGCCCATTTGCTAGCGCTATAGGCAAAAGATCCAAAGGTGCCCATCAAGCCGGCTACAGAGCTTATGTTGATTATTGAACCTGAACCTTGTTTGGCCATTATCGTACCGACTTTCTGCATACCTAAAAAAACTCCAAGCGCATTAACGTTCATGATCTTTTGGAAGTCTTCAACAGAAGTTTGCATCATTCGGTTACCTTGAAAAATTCCTGCGTTGTTCACGAGCACATCGATCTGGCCGAATTGCTCGACTGTTTCTGTGACTACTCGGTCCCAATGGCTTTCATCAGAAACGTCATGGTGGAGGTAGGTGCATTCGAGAGAGTCTGCGGTGGTTTGTCCTTCATCATCGAGAACATCTGTGAGGATGACAGTCGAGCCTAAATTCGAAAAAAGAGCTCCCTCAACAGCTCCTTGCCCTCGAGCGCCTCCAGTGATTAAAACAACCTTATTATTCAGTGAACTCATAAAATTCCTCCAAGAAGACCCGGGGCTTATCCGGTTCGTTAGACCTTAGTTGCGAAGCGAGTCGCTTGATCGAAGAGTTCTCAATATCGACCCAAGTTCGTCTGCTTCATCGGAGTTGTTAACCGGAACGCTGAATTCAATCCTGTCTATCAAGGACCCGAAACGCTCATTAAGAAGTGATCCAATTTCATCGTAAATACCGATTGTCGCTATTGTATGAAACATCTCATCATGCACGAGCTCTGGAATTTCTTCCCACCTTTGTTCTTTCGCTAGCGCTGTGGCGCGTTCTGCTTCTTCTGTCCAGCCGTGAACGTCAAAAGCGGCTCTATAAGCGGGTGTTGATAAATAGAATCCAACACGCGCACGAACTGTGTGCATTACCTTCTCAAGTTTTAATTGATCAGGAGCAGTTGCGATCAACGGCTTCATGCACCAGTCTAGATTTTCTTGCTTTCTGTTGGTTCTGGAAGCCCCTTTGGTAACTGCCGGAATCATTATTTCGCGTATATATTTAGGCGAGCAAACTGGATGAAGTCGAATTCCATCAGCGACCTCACCGGCCACGGCGCACATATTTGGATTAATAGCAGCTATGTGGACTGGAATATTAGGATTCTCAATGGGTCCTGGATCAAACAAGGGAACCATTAGGTCTAATTTGTAATGTTCACCCGAATACTCTAGAGGAACTCGTTCTTGCCAGCACTGCCATACTGATCGCATAGCGAGAACGTAATCTCGCATCCAGGCCGCCGGAGGTGACCATTCCATTCCATATCTGCGGCGAATGTGACCCCTCACCTGAGACCCTAGGCCAAGTGTGAAACGACCACTTGAAGCTTTCTGAAGTGTCCAAGCAGACATGGCCGTAATAGTTGGAGATCGTGGGAATGCCATTGCCACTGAAGTACCGAGGGAAAGAGTGGTAGTGGTGGTTGAGGCCAGCGCTAGTAGCTGATATGGGTCATCTTTGGTTTCTTCAACGACAAGAGCGTCATAGCCGATGTCTTCAACTTGTTTGGCAGCTGAAGCAACTTCTAGTACCTGAAGCGGAGTTTCGGGCTGGCGTAAACCGGGATCAAGCTTCCCTAACGGTAATAAAGTTTCACTTTTCATTTTACTTCCAGGCGTAGTGGCCTTCCAGCCAAGTATTCGGTCAATTGTTCTATGAAAACGTTATCTCCGCGAGAAGTAATTCCTGAGCCGGCACCAGCGATGTGCGACGTCATTGTTACTGAAGGGTGTTGCCAAAGAAGATTTCCGGAATTCAAGGGTTCCACATCAAAGACATCGAGAATAGCGTGACTTAATTCGTTCCGATCAAGAGCGGACAGAAGCGCTTTAGTATCGACGACGGGCCCTCTAGCTACATTTACTAAAATTGATTCTGGCTTCATCTGTGAAAAAAAGTTCTCATCAACTAACCCGCGCGTTGCATCATTCAAAGGGCAAGCAATGATGACGATGTCTGCGTCAGGTAATTCGTTGTGGATCTCGGCCATTGTGACCATCTTGGTTGCTCTATCGTCTACAACTCGAGTACGACGAGCGCCAACTACTTCTGCACCGAACGCCCTCGCTCTTTTCGCTACCTCGCCGCCAATAGATCCGAAGCCGACAACGAGCCATTTCATTTCACCGATTTCTCGCCAACCTTCTTGAACCCACCTTTCCTCTGCCTGTTGTTTCTGGCGCTCCGGCCACTTGTGGACAACATTTAGGACTGAAGACATTACGTATTCAGCGACTCCGGCGTTAGGCGAGTCGCTGTTGCTTAGTCGTATTTTAGCCTCCCGAATTCGATGAAATGGTGGAGCATCTGTTCCTGCTAGACAAGCTTGCACCCACTTAACTGAGCCTGGAGTGAGAAATGCTTCGACGAATTCGAGAAATTGTCCAGTGAAGAACATGTCAATAGGTATCCAAGCAATCTCAGGTTTTAGCTCTGGAAGAGATATTGGGCTTCCATCTTGTCGCTGCGTGGCCTCAGGTGACCACAATGCGATATCGAGTTCTGGCAAAACCTTAAGTCTCTCCTCGACTCTTGGAAATGCAATAGAAGGAATAAGTAATTGACGCTTGACCATGGCCGAATAGCGTAGGGTGCCGATAGTGCGGATGTCGGGTTACCTCCCTAAAAATAGAATAAATGTTTCATTAGGGCTCGTTCTGGCAGCAACAATGGGATTAGGTGCCTTTTCTCTCATCGGAGTTGCCGTAGTCGCAAACGATTTGACAAAAGATTTAGGACTGTCTGTAACTTTTTTTGGTGCTGCGGTGTCAGTTAACACGATCGTCGGGGCTGTATTTGCTCCTTTAGGAGGCCGAATCAGCGATAAAGTTGGTGGAAAGAAAACTTGCGTATCTGTGCTGTTTCTTTCGGCTTTTGGTCTTGGGATATTGGCTATAGCAAACAATAAATGGGTGTTGATTGGAGGTCTGATTGTTGCTGGATTCCCTCAAGGGTGGTGCAACCCAGCTACAAACAAGTTGATTGCTGAACGCGTCCCGGCAGGTAGTCGCGGAGTGATGACGGGGATAAAGCAATCGGGTGTTCAATTGAGTGTTCTGGTTGCTGGACTAACTGTGCCAACCATTGCTTATTTCGGAAGTTGGCGAGGAGCCTTCGGCTTCTACGGCTTTTTGTCTCTTGTCATTGGCGTTATGGTTATGGTCTCACTTGGAGATGGCGATGAGGAAAGAGTTAGCCACCCAGTTCAAAAAGATGTGAATACGAAGAAAGGCCCTCTCGGAAAGTCCGTCCGCCTGCTTGCTTTCTATGCATTGTTTATGGGAATCGCCGTAGGCGGTACAGGAAGATATCTGCCACTTTTTGGTGAGACTCAGCTCGGAATGTCGAATTTCGAAGCAGGACTTTTGAGCGCACTGCCGGGGGGGTTAGCTATATTTTCCCGTATCTGGTGGGCGAGATTAGCCGAAGAAAAAATAGCTCCTTCAAATGCTCTGGCGATACAAGCGCTTACCAGTGTCTTGGTCATGATTATGTTATTAGCTGCTGTACCGCTTGGAGCGTGGATAATGTGGCCGATGACTTTTGTAGCAGCTTCAGGTCTTTACGCCTGGAATGCTGTAGCTATGCTCTCTGTGATAATTGGTGTACCGGCTAAAAATTCTGGTCGTGCAAGCGGTGTCGTGGTTATGGGGTTCATGGCAGGCTTAAGCATTGGTGGTTTTTTCGTGGGGTGGATAGCTGATGTGACTGGGAGCTTTGATGCCGCATGGATAGCATTGCTTCTACTGTCGCTCGTATCTATCGCTATTGCTTTGTCGGGTAAAAAAATAGGGCGCTTGGCGGGTGAATAACTATGGTTATGGCTGTCGATGAACTGTTGCAGGGTGGGTTCGCGGAAGCCGTGGATAACCGAATAGTTTTTCTCGGAATGTACCGGGCGTGTATTCAGATTGAGCCAGGCCACGCTTTTGTAAGATCGGAAGCACTCCATCAATAAAATCTACAAACGTGCCTGGAGTTACCGAATAGGTCAAATTAAATCCATCTAGACCTGCATCGAATCGGTTTTGTAACTCATTCGCAACTTGTTCATCAGAACCAACTAACCATGCTCCGGCTAAGTTGGACCTAATCAAATCTCCGAATGTTCTGGTTCCTGGTGGTGCGCTGTCGATCAGATTTTTGATGAGACCTTGAACTCTCTCAGTGTCAAAGCCATCTAAGGGTGTTGAAGGGTCGATGTCACCTAAGTCCACACCAGTGTTACCGCTCATATGGACTAGCCCACCTTCTACTGAGAGTTGCTCTAAGTAATCATTCTTTTTATCGATGGCTTCTTTTTCTGTTCCGCCAACTATTGGTGCTACTCCACCAATAAGTTTGACTTCCGAGATCGAGCGATTTTTCGAATTAAGACGTTTTTCAAAGTCTCTTCGAATAGCAGCGGTGCCTCTGGTAGAGGCAACAACAAAAATACATTCTGCGTTACTTGATGCGAAGTCCCTGCCTCTGTCGGACATACCTGCCTGAAAAAGTACGGGCGTTCTTTGTGGGGAAGGCTCTGATAGGTGGGGTCCTTGGACTTCGTATCGTGGCCCACGATGATTTATTTGTCTAACTTTGCTGGGGTCGGCATAGACATGCTCGACGCGATCGATGATTACAGCGTCGTCACTCCAGCTGCCTTCGCAAAGTTTGTATACGACTTCAAGATACTCCTCGGCTCGGGCGTAGCGTTCTTCATGGTCGGGCAATCCATCGAACCCTAAATTGCTGCCAGCGTTGGGGAGATATGAGGTGACTACATTCCATGCTATTCGCCCTCTGGTTAAGTGGTCGAGCGTTGAAAGTTGACGAGCGAAGGTAAACGGGTGAGCTTGCAGAACTGAGCTAGTAAACGCGAAGCTGAGTTGTTCCGTGACGGTAGCCATAGCCGGAATCAAAAGCATGGGGTCATTAACTGGAACTTGCACAGCTTGTCTGAAAGATGTGTCGGCGCTGCCTTGATAGTTGTCATACAATCCGACAACATCAGCCAGAAAGAGAGAGTCTAAGCACCCAGCTTCAGCAATGCGGGCTAGCTCCAGCCAGGGCTCTAATTGAAGATACTCAGTTTGCCGGCTGTCTGCTCTTACCCAAAGGCCTTGCTGTATATGGCTTACACAGTTCATCGAAAAAGCATTAAGGATCATTCTTCGATTGGGTGCAAATCGCGGTTCAGTCATATCGCAGCCCTTATGGATTTGTGAGGTCATCCCCAGTTAACGTTTTCCAGTGAGAAAGGAAATTGTTTGTATCAGCCGACCATAGCTTGACCCATTCGTGGTCATCGTGCTGTTCTCTTAGCTCAATCATTTGTTTAACTCCTCTTCCAACAGTCACGCGAAGTGGAGGATGAACGTCATGGATTGTTTTTGATATCGCATCAGCTACGTCCTCAGGTTCCGACGGGTTCGCATGATCGTATCCAACGCTGAAGCCCCAGTTTTTTGCCACAGGACGGTAGGGGCTGCTTCGGTCGGGACTAACTGTTTTTTCTCTAATCGGAGTGGCAACAGCACCAGGTTCAATAAGCGTGACATGAATTCCGAATATTGCTGCCTCAGTTGCGAGCGACTCGCTAATAGCCTCTACCGACCATTTCGTAGATGAGTAGGGACCAAACATAGGGATAGCCACGCGACCAGCTACTGATGAAATATTTATTATGCGTCCAAATTGATTAGCCCGCATTCCAGGGAGTGCGGCTTGAGTACATCGGATAAGACCAAAAACATTGATGTCGAATAGATTTTTCCAAGCAGAGATATCGAATTCTTCGATAGAGCCAACCGGGCTGATTCCTGCGTTGTTAATAAGAATATCTACATTGCCGATCTGCTCAAATGCCTTACTAACTGATGTTTCGTCTTCGACGTCTAACTGGATGATCTGTAAATCAAGCTTCTCCTCTGACGACATTTGTTCTAGTGATACGCCCTTGGAAACATCGCGCATGGAGGCCCAAACTCGTATGCCATCTCTAGCTAGTCTAAGAGCGGTCGCTCGACCAATTCCTGTAGAAGTGCCAGTGATTAGTGCAGTAAGCATGTAGACCATTCTTGCGCTAGTTGACTAGGTTCTGTCAAAAATGACTAAGTATAAAATTAAATGGCAGAATGGCCCAATGGACACGTCCACTTTTGAAAGCCATCTGACGACAATCGAAAAGCAGGGTTACTGCATAATTGAGAATGCAATAGAGCCTGAATTGTTGCTGGAAATGACCGAAACCGTTAAAAGGCTAGAAGCAGAATTAGATGTTCAACCACGAGGCAACAGAGCCGAGGGCTTCGCTACGAAGCGAATGTATAACTTGCTGGGCAAAGACAAAGCGTTTTGGAAACTTCCAACTCATGTCAATGTTCTTCCATTCGCAGAAAGTTTGTTAGACAACGAATGTTTACTATCTGGAACAACATGTATGAATATTGGGCCAGGTGAAGTACATCAAGGTTTGCATAGCGATGATGGACTGGTAAGCGTAGAGCGGCCTCGTGCGCCTTTCATGGTTACCTCTATTTGGGCATTGACTGATTTCACCGAAGAAAATGGTGCTACTCGTATTGTTCCCGGTTCCCACAAGTTTAATCATGAGCCTCGAAAAGGCGAAAAAGTTAAATATGTTGCTGCCGAGATGCCTGCTGGCTCAGTGCTCATTGTCAATGGCGGGACGTGGCATTGCGGCGGCGCCAATACAACGGACACAGATTGGCGATTAGGCCTAAGCGTGCAGTACTGCCAGGGGTGGATGCGCCAGCAACAAAATCAGTATTATAGCTTGACCCCAGAACAGGTGCGCGAGATGCCAGAACGGCTAGCAGCGTTATGCGGCTTTACTTTATATAAAGGAATTATGGGCCATGTAGATGGGTCAAGTCCCGGTCGGTTTGTGGGTGCCGGTGAGGTAGATGAGGTAGCTTACGCATCTATGCGTACAAAAAATGGTGTGGCTGAGGACTCATAATCTAAGCAGATAACGATTCAGCCCTCTACCATTCGTGGCCATGGAGATTCGTAATCGGGTAGCAGTAATAACTGGCGGTGGTGGTGGCATAGGTTCAGCAACTGCCAGAAAATGGATCGATGAAGGAGCGCGTGTCGTAGTGGTCGCAGACTACGACAAGGGTGCCGCGGAAAGAGTAGCCAAAGAGCTTGGCTGCATCGGGGTTGGACTCGATGTTACTGATGAGAATGCGATGCAGAAGTTCGTGGATGAAATTGAAGACACTCATGGACCAATCGATATCTTTTTTTCTAATGCAGGTGCCGGGGCTGAAGGCGGTATAGAAGCCTCAAACGAGGCATGGCAAAAACAATGGGAATTGCATGTTATGTCTCATGTGTATGCAGCAAGGGCAGTAATTCCGTCAATGACAGCTCGAGGTGAGGGCTACCTGGTAGCGACAGCTAGCGCAGCTGGGCTTTTAGCAGCCGTAGGATCAGCTCCATATTCTGTTACGAAAGCGGCATGCATCAAGCTTGCCGAAACTCTTGCGATCGCTCATGGTGATGATGGCATTAAAGTGTCAGTGCTTTGCCCGCAGGGCGTTAACACTGCCATGGCTCCGCGCCAATTAGGTGATGGGGGTACTGATGGCATCATTGAGCCCGATGAAGTTGCTGCAATCGTGACAGCGGCGATTGCAGAGGAGCGTTTCTTGATTTTGTCTCACCCTGAGGTCCAGACTTATGTTGAGAGAAAAGCTGGTGATCCAGACCGATGGTTGAAAGGGATGCGTAGATTGCGTAAACGATCTATCGATATTCGCGAGGGTATGTGAGAGTAAGTCCGTCTGAAGCGAAGACTAAAAAACCGAGGCAGCTTTCGTACAAAGCGGAATTCATAACTCTTTCATTAATTGTGGCAATAGCGGCTTTGATTGGCTTGAACTACTCTGTCATGAAGGCGGCCTTAGATCATACGACACCGCTGTCATTGGCTGCGTTAAGAACCAGCGTCGGGGCTCCGTTCCTACTTGCTTTTGTTTTGTTCAGGAAAGAAAAATTTCCTCGTAAGCGTGAACAATGGTTAGCGATCTGGTGGATTTCACTTTCAATAACTACGGTTTCAAGCTTGTTTTTGGTGATCGGAGTTTCGTATTTGTCGGCTGGCGTTTCCGCCATGCTTGCTTCGACTATGCCATTGTTCACTGCCCTTATTGCGATAGCGCTGCTTAAAGCACGCCCAGGTAAGTTAGGGATCTCAGGAGTTGGAATCGGACTGGTTGGCGCAGTTGTATTGGCGGTCCCGGCGCTGGGCGCAGGCAACACAACTCTAGGTGTTTGTATGCTCCTAATCTCATCTATCTCTTGGGCATTGGGAGCAGTTTTAAACAAAAAACAACCGGCCGCTTTGGAAATAAGCCCAACAATGTTGGTTGCGATGCAGATCGTTATGTCGTGTATCTGCCTTCATCTAGTCGTTGCTTTTTTTGGAGGGTGGGAACAAACAGCATGGGGGTGGGGCCTTTATTGGCCGCTCCTTTATGCAGGAATACCGTCTCTTGCGATTAGTTTTGTTTTGTTTGCAACAGTGTTAAGACGAGCTCCTGCTATCCAAGGCGCAGCAGTGGCATACCTATCGCCACTATTCGGAGTCTTTTTTGGGTGGGTTATACGCGGAGAGCGGTTTGGGATCATTGAAGTTCTTGGAGGGGCTTTAGTTATTTTTGGTGTTGTCGCGGTGTCATTTGACGGTCGCAGAAGGTTATAAATCTGTATTTGGAAGCATTAACTATTTTGTTGCTCTAGCCTCGGGTAAATGGCCGATAGCGACGTAAAAGCAATGACTGCTGACCTTGAAGTACCGAGTTTCGAGGTTGCTGCCTTTACGTCTCCAGTGAAACTAAGCGAAGCAAAAGTAGCGATAGTCACTTCAGCCTCCTTGCACCATCCAGATGATGATGGCTTTAGTCCTGGTGATGTTGGCTACAGAGTCCTTGAGTCAAATAAAAGAGATTATGTGCTCGGCCATTGGAGCCCTAATTTTGATGCCACAGGGTTCGCTCTCGACATAAATACTGTTTTCCCGATTGATCGATTGGATGAGTTAGCGGCTCGGGGAGTTATCGGTAGCGTTTCCGATATACACTTGGCCTACGCTGGAAATCAATTTGAGTTATCAGCGATCCGAATGGACAGTGGCCCCGCAGGGGCAAAGTTCCTAAACGAACAAGGCGTCGACATAGTCTTACTGACTCCCGTTTGACCGCTTTGTACGCGTACCGTGAGTACGCTCGCCCATATCTTCGAAGCAGCTGGAATGGCAACTATTGCCCTCGGGTCAGTGAAGAATCAGATCAAAAATACCGCTCCTCCACGTGGTCTGTGGTGCGATTTTCCCTTGGGGCGGCCCCTTGGAGTTCCTCAAAATGCCGAATTTCAACATCAGGTTTTAGCTGCAGCCTTCTCCCTTCTGGATTCGAAACAGACTGTCTTCAAAGAATACGATATTGCGATTAAAGATGAAGGCACTGAAGTTATGGCTTGCACGTTGCCTCCTCGACATGACCCTGAAGCCCATCCGGCAGTCGATGAAGCAAATGGGCTTCGGCCAGCCTATGAACGAGCGCTAGCGAAATACGGGAACCGAATTGGAGCGGGTAGGACCATTTCGTCCGACCAGATTGGTGAAGCAATTGAGTCATTTATTCGCGTAGCAAAGGGTACTCCTTGGAAAGAGGCTGGGGTCCCAGGTATTCCAGCTCGGGTCAGTCAGGACATCCGAGGGTATTATGAAACAGCAGCTTTGGCCCTTTCAGACCATGCTCCAGCGGCTTGGGCTGGTACTCGGTGGTTCTTAGATCACACGGAGGCTGGGAAAGTAGTTTTATCGGCTAGACAAGCTATGGCTGATGCTGGTGAGAAGCAGCCAATTTGGTTCTATATGGTGCCGGGTGATAGATAAGAAATGTTGGAGTCTCATTCGCCGTTTAAGGGGTGGCGGATAGTTGCTGCCTCGTTTGTAGTCCTCTTCGTCGTCTACGGGATTCAGTTCAGTTTTGGAACATTTGTAGATGACATAGCGCAAGATACGGGTTGGTCTGAAACAAGGTTGCAACTCATCATTGCGATTTACATATTTAGCTACAGCGCTCTATCAGCGGTTTCGGGTTGGTTGACAGATCGCGTTGGGCCGCGCAGAGTCGTAGCATTTGGTTCTGTCGTGCTCACATCTGGATATCTGGTGTGGGCTAATGCCTCGAACTTGTCGATAGTCTTCGTAGGACTTGGACTCATAGCTCCAATCGGTATGTGCTGCTCTTGGGTGCCATGCAACGCGACAGTAGTGCGGTGGTTTGTGTCTAGGCGTGGCCTTGCTACTGCTATCGCTACGGCAGGCGGAAGTACCGCAAACATTTTTGTACCTCCTATAGCTGCTGCCTTGGTGAATCAGTACGGCTGGAGAACAGCGATGACCTCTATGGCTCTAGTTGGTGGGTTAGCGATGTTGGCTAGCGCTCTAGTTCTTGAGCGAGACCCGGAGTCAGTGGGACAGGTACCTGACGGAAAAAGAATCAAAACTGCCAAACCGTTACGAATACACCAGCAGAGCGTATTTCTTGTTCACCTAGTGGGCGCTGAAACCTTAAATTATGAAAACGAAATGACAACTGAAAAAGAAACTAAGGCTAGCGAAGCATGGCGTGATCCTAATTACTGGCGAATTTTTGCGATGTATCTGCTCACCTTTACAGCAGTTTTTGTTCCGTTTATTCATGGAGTGCAATTTGCTCAGAGCCTTGGATTTTCTCTACAAACTGCATCAACCGTTATCTCTTCGATAGGGGTAGGGGGTCTAGTGGGCAGGATGACTATGGGCCCATTGTCTGATCGCATTGGTCGGCGTCATGCGGTGATATTCGCGTTTGCCTTCGAAGCTGTTTCTTTCGTTGGGTTTGCATTCAGCCAAGATCTTATTCTCCTTTACATGTCAGCATTCGTATTTGGATTCGCCTATGGAGGAAGCGTTACAATCTTCCCTCCGCTTGTAGCAGACTTATTTGGTAGGGCACACGCTGGTTCCATCGTGGGTCGAATTTTTGCAACAGCTGGCTCAGCGGCTGCGGTAGGTCCCTATGCAGCTCAGCTGCTTGTTAACCGGCTTGGTAATTATCGGTGGGCATTTTTTGTAGGTGCGATAGCGAACCTTTGCGCAATGTTGATAGCAACTAGACTGCCACAGTCATTAAATAAAAAAGCTTAATTTATTTCCCGCGAGCTTTTTCAGGAGTTACAACAATCCATGTCGCTAAACCAAGAACGTAAGGTTGTCCAGTTGGGCTGAATAGGCCAATGTCAGTAAAAATTTTGCGTCTATCGCGAGAGCGCGTCCGAGCGACTATTCGCAGATTACCTGCTGGACGTGTGGGAGGCTTTTCTATGATGGTGGCATCGAAACTTCCAAGAAGAGCTGATTCGTCTTGGGTTAAATGACCTTCTCGATGAAATCCAATTGCCGCAGTGCAATCAAGCGAAGCGATCGCAGGTAAAAGAGCTAGTCTGTTGTCATCTGTCCACCTTTCACCGGGATCCCAAGACAACCACGAAATTTCATCTGTCACAGGTCGAGGTCTTAAGCGGAGCCCGAATTCAGCCTTAGGGCCGCACACGAAACACCCGGCAAAATCAGCGGAACTTGGGTTGAGTTGCTCAACGTGATTTTCAAAGCGATCCAGTTTCTCTTTAGTCAAGACTGCGTTACTAGCTAAAAGCGCAACGGTTTCGTTCGACATAATAGGGGTGCTTGAGTCTTTCGACGCCCAACCTGTAAAAGCAGGCCCATCAGAATCTCCGATGCTGATACTGACCGTGTTGGGTTCAGTGATCTGGCTTGTGAAAGTCATGGGGCTCGCAAGAGGAACCGCTCTTATCAAGCGGGAACTAATTCTTTGGATCGGTTCACCTAAAAGTTTTTCACCAAGACAGGCAATTAAACCGGTCGCAATTCCACCATTTCCGCTTGCCGGCGGCCCTCTAAACCTTTGCGGTAGCTGAATTATTTGAGTGTCATAGTCTATGACGGAGTCTGGCCCCGGTCGACAAGTTAAGCAGCTGTGAGTCACACGTCTAGATTAGTACGCAGCATCAGGGCCGCGCTTAGTACTAAGCTTTGAATTACAAACTGGGAGGAAATATGGCGCTCGCTGATTTTACACTTGAGGATCGGTTTGTACGCGACGAGGGAGACGTTGCGATGTCTGGCGTACAGGCATTACTGCGCGTTTTGCTAGACCAGCTACGAGCTGACAAACGAGATGGTCTGGACAACGCTGCTCTAGTCTCTGGCTACCGAGGTTCTCCTCTTGGAGGCATAGACACTCTGATGCTTGGTAACAGTGAAGAGCTCGAAGCTAACAACATTAGTTTTATGCCTGGCTTGAATGAAGACCTTGGAGCCACTGCGGTATGGGGTTCACAGCTTGCCAACCGAAATTTTGAAGGTAAGTACGATGGTGTTCTCGGCATGTGGTACGGAAAAGCTCCCGGAGTCGATCGCTCTGGAGATGCTATTCGCCACGCAAACGTTTGCGGAGTAGACCCCAAAGGGGGAGTACTATTAGTTGCAGGCGATGATCCTGCCTCAAAATCCTCGACGCTTGCTTCCGAGTCTGAATTTGCATTGCTCCACTTCCAAACGCCTATTCTTTACCCAGGTAGTGTCCAAGAGGTTTGCGATTTTGGACGAATAGGTTTTGAACTCTCTCGATATAGCGGGCTTTGGTCGGCCTTAAAAATTGTCACCAATGTTGCAGATGGATACTCGACTATTAAAGTCGGGCCAGGGCGCGTAAGGGTACAACGCCCAGACTTCGAGTGGAATGGGATCCCTTGGGCTCACACTCAACAAGATGCGCTTGTCGGCCCGAACGCAGTGAGACAAGAGTTGGAGATACACGAAGGTCGTTTAGTAGCTGCCGAAGCATTCATCCGTCTAAACAAACTAAACAAGTCCACTGTCGCGACATCCGACGCGAAGATTGGGATAGTGGCGGCAGGTAAAACTTACTACGACCTACGCGAAGCGCTAGACCGAATGGGCTTGACCGAAGAGGAACTAAATCGTCGCGGAATCAGAATATTTAAACCTGCCGTTGTGTGGCCATTAGAGCCAACAACTATAAAAGAATTCGCCCAAGGCCTAAACACAATTATTGTTGTTGAAGAAAAACGTTCGTTCCTTGAGATGTTTATTAGAGAAATTCTCTATGGAACACCGAATGCTCCTGCTATCTATGGAAAAAAAGACCAGAACAATGATTTTTGGTTCCCCGGCCATGGCGAGATGGATGCAGATGTTGTAGCTCGCAAAATCCGTCCGTTTTTAGCTGATCTGTTTGGCGAGGATGCTATTGGTCCTGCAGTTAAAGAACGAATAACTATTCCTGTGACTCTAGGTACACCAGATACGAAAAAACAGACAAATAGAACCCCTAATTTTTGTTCTGGTTGTCCACACAATCGGTCCACATGGGTGCCGGATGGTTCTGAAGCCGGTGGAGGTATTGGCTGTCACGGAATGGCAACAATGACTCCAACTCGAAATGTAAAAGGCACAACACAAATGGGAGGCGAAGGAATCCAGTGGGTTGGCGCTTCGCCATTTGTGACGATGGAACACCGTTTCCAAAATATTGGAGATGGGACGTTCCACCATTCGGGGTCGTTAGCAGTGCGGCAGGCAGTGGCAGCTGAAACTAATATTACATTTAAGATTTTGTACAATGCGGCTGTCGCAATGACGGGCGGTCAAGCGGTTGACGGTGGCATGGCTGTGCCGGAGCTAACTCGTTCGCTTGACGCCGAGGGCGTTGCCAAAATTATGGTGCTTACACATGACCTCGACAAGTACGGAGCTAACCCAGTCTTTGCTGATGGAACCGACGTATGGCATAGAGACCGTTTAGAAGAAGCGCAACTAATCTTACGAGACGTCCCAGGATGCACAGTACTTATTTATGATCAGCCTTGTGCGGCAGAGCTCCGTCGAGATCGAAAACGTGGCAAAGTTGTCGAGCCGGCGATGCGTGTCTTCATTAATGAAGCCGTGTGCGAAGGTTGTGGGGATTGCGGAGAGAAATCAAGTTGTCTTTCTGTGCAGCCAATCGAAACTGAATTTGGTCGAAAAACAGCGATTCACCAGTCTTCCTGTAACAAGGATTACACCTGCTTAGATGGAGATTGCCCAGCGTTTATAGAAGTAATCCCAGCAGGTAAGACACCAAAAAAATCAACATTAGAAGTTACCAATGTTGATAATAACCTTCCAGAACCTAATCGGATCGAAGAAGGAAATGTTTTGATGATGGGGATAGGAGGCACTGGCGTTGTCACAATAAATCAGTTATTAGCTACTGCTGCTCTTCTAGATGGCAAAGAATCTCATGGGTTGGACCAAACCGGCTTAGCTCAAAAAGGCGGACCAGTAGTATCAAACCTCAAAATTCGATGGGCTGGCGCTGAAGGAGAGGTCGAAGAAGCTAATAAAATAGGTTCAGGTGAAGCAGACGCGTACATCGTCTTTGATCTTTTAACTGGAACCAGTCCTGCGAACCTCGAAAAGGCAATGCCCGGAAAGACAATCGCACTAGTTTCTTCAAGTAAAGTTCCTACAGGAGCGATGGTCCGAGACACCAGCGCTAAGTATCCTGAATGGTCCACGCTTCGAGCAACAATTGATAGTGCGACTGTTCCCGAAAAAAATATCTATTTTGATGCTGGCCGTTTATCCGACGCACTATTTAGGTCACATATGCCGGCAAACATTATTGTGCTCGGATCAGCGTATCAAAGTGGAGTGATTCCTATAAGCGCAAGTGCTATTGAAAAAGCTATAGAGCTAAATGGTGTGTCTATAGACAACAATACCCAAGCCTTCAGAATTGGCAGAAAAATAGTACTTGATTCGACTTTCCTCGATTCTCTGAACCTTGGAGATAAAGACGCTAAGCGAATGCAAAACAAGAACTCTGCCACAGCTGAAAAAATGATTAAAGAGGTGCAGGACCCTTCAGAAGAGCTTCAACGGCTACTCTCGATCAGAACTCCTGAACTTATTGATTACCAAAACGTCGGTTACGCGCAGACTTATATTGATTTTGTAAGCAAAGTGCGAAAACAAGAAATTTCAATAGGCTCAGACACTCGGATGTCGGAAACTGTTGCCCGATATTTGTTCAAGCTAATGGCATACAAAGATGAATACGAAGTTGCGAGACTCCATCGTTCTGGAGACTTCCATCAAGCGATCAAAGATCAGTTCGGTGACAAGACTAAAGTGACCTACAAACTTCACCCACCATCCATGAAAAGATTGGGTCTAGATAAAAAAATCGGTTTAGGCAAGTCCGGTGACGTGGCATTCGCAGTGTTAACTAAAATGAAGTTCCTAAGAGGCAAAGGAATTGATCCGTTCGGTAACACTAGACACCGAAAGCTTGAGAGAGCTCTAATCCCTGAATACATGGAAACCATTGATTCCTGTCTTGAGCGTTTGTCATCAGACAATTACGAGAACGCTGTAGAGATAGCAGCGCTTCCGGACATGATCCGTGGTTACGAAGAAATAAAAGAAGCGAATGTAGAGCGCTATCGAGAAGCAGTGCAGAATCTTCTGTAAAAAAAGATGATCTTAGAACTGCTTGGACCTAATTAACTCTGCTTAATTAGGTCCAAGCGGAATTCCTTTTTCGAATAACTGTGTGCTTGAGGTTGGGAAACGCCAAACTGGGATTATGGATCTAGAAGGTTTAGATATAGCGGGCTCGGTGCTTGATCTAGTGGGTGACACTCCTTTGGTTCGTTTATCGCGCCTAGATAAGGGTCTTCCCTGTCCTGTAGTAGCGAAAATGGAAACCACCAACCCTGGGGGAAGCTCAAAGGACCGACCAGCTATTGCGATGATCAATGCAGCTGAAGAAGCCGGACTCTTGAAACCTGGAGGAACAATTATTGAACCAACATCAGGGAACACGGGTGTAGGTTTAGCAATCGTTGCAGCTCAACGGGGTTATAAGTGCATATTTGTGGTCACTGATAAATTGAGCCCTGAGAAGATTACTCTCTTGGAGGCCTATGGCGCTGAGGTTGTAGTGTGCCCAGTGGCAGTTGCTCCTGATGATCCACGTTCATACTATTCAACTGCTGAAAGACTCGTAAAAGAAATACCGAATGCTTACAGGCCTAATCAATACGAAAATTTGTTTAACCCAAAGGCTCACTATGAAAGCACTGGCCCAGAAATTTGGAAGCAGACAAAAGGAAAAATTACTCACTTCGTAGCCGGAGCCGGAACAGGTGGAACAATTAGTGGTGTCGGCGCTTACCTGAAGGAACAAAACCCGAACATTAAGGTTATTGCTGCGGACCCAAGCAACTCAGTTTATTCAGGTGGAAGCGGTCGCCCTTACCTTGTCGAAGGAGTCGGAGAAGACTTTTGGCCAGGTACTTATGA
Source organism: Acidimicrobiaceae bacterium (assembly GCA_905182565.1). Taxonomy (GTDB): domain Bacteria; phylum Actinomycetota; class Acidimicrobiia; order Acidimicrobiales; family Poriferisodalaceae; genus UBA9040. Next base: position 249,548 of record CAJJCB010000026.1, read on the forward strand.
CCCTAAGGTAGTTGATGAAACCATTCCCGTAACCGATGCAGAGTCATTTGAAATGGCTCGCCAAGTTACCCAACAAGAGGGTTTGTTAATCGGTGGGTCTGGAGGCACTGCTGTGTTTGCAGCTATGCAAGTAGCAAAAAATTTATCTTCAGATGATCTTATGATTGTTCTAATCCCGGACTCGGGACGTGGTTATCTCTCGAAAATTTTTGACAAAAATTGGATGTCAAAAATGGGTTTCAGCAAAAGTGATGGTGTCACGGTCAAACAATTACTTAAGCATAGAAACTCTAAATTGCCTGAACTGATATATGCCAAACCATGGGAAACGGTGGGCTCAGCAATTGAGACTATGCAGAAATATGGCCTTTCCTGTTTGCCCGTAGCCAAGGGCGATATGCCGTTAGCGGCAGCTGAGGTAATTGGTTCAGTGTCAGCAGACCAATTGATGACGGAAACATTTGAATCATCGGGCGATCGCCATCAGCTGCTTGAAGGCATAATGATCGATCCGTTACCAGTCCTCGGTATTGGGCAGTCAATAGACGAAGCGGTTTCCGTGCTCAGCGAAACCGAAGCGGCTTTAGTTCATAATGAAGGGCTGCCATTTGCTGTCTTGACGAAAACAGATGTAATGGACTTTATGTCCACTCAGTTCACTTCGGAGGTTGAAGCATAATGATGGGAGGCGACCCACTTCTTTCGGGGTTTGAAGATCCAGAAAGCTACGAATTCGAAACCAGGGCGATTAGGGCTGGTCAGCCCCACGATCCTCGTACAGGAGGAGTTGTAACACCGATAGCATTGGCTACGACTTTTGCACAAGATGCTATAGGTCAACCTAAAAATGGTTATGAGTATGCGCGAACAGGAAACCCTACTCGCCACGCCTATCAGGTCTGTGTAGCTTCACTCGAAGGGGCAAATTATGGGCATGCCTTTGCTAGTGGCCTTGCTGCAGAGGATGCTCTTTTGCGGCAACTATCGCCGGGATCAGAAATTTTACTCGGAGATGACGCCTATGGGGGGACATTTCGACTCATCGATAAGATCCATGGAAAAATGGGAGTGTCAAATCGGGCAGTAGATCTAACTAGACCTGAATTAATTCGTGATTCTTGGAACGCCAACACACGCTTGCTTTGGCTGGAGACTCCTACCAACCCAATGTTAGCGATTTTTGATATCGAGGCAATCTGCGGCATCGTCCATGACCTAGGCGGTCAGGTGGTTGTAGATAACACGTTCGCGACGCCTTATCTACAGCAGCCACTATCACTTGGTGCAGATGCTGTGATTCATTCGGCTACTAAGTACATCGGTGGGCATAGCGACGTTGTCGGAGGGTTCGTTGCTACCAACGATGAAGATATAGCAGAACAGCTAGTCTTTATTCAGAACGCTGTTGGTGCTATAGCTAGCCCTTTCGATTGCTATTTAGCAATGCGAGGAGTCAAAACACTTGCTGTGAGAATGGATCGTCATTGTGAGAATGCTTCTCAAATTTCCGAGATGTTGATGTCTCATAATGCAATCAGTGATGTTCTGTACCCAGGATTGTCGCACCACCAGGGACATCAAATTGCGGCACGTCAAATGAGTGGATTTGGCGGAATGGTTTCGTTCCGCCTTAAAGGTGGACGTCCTGCAGCCGAGACTTTAGTTGCAAACACCAAGCTCTTCACATTAGCTGAATCGTTAGGCGCAGTGGAGTCCCTTATCGAACATCCGGCCGTCATGACACATGCATCAGTCGCTGGATCGGCTCTAGAGGTGCCAGATGATCTGGTTCGTATATCAGTCGGAATCGAGTCCATTACCGACTTACTCTCAGACCTCGAGCAGGCTTTGAACTTCATCAATTGACTCTTCTACGGTTAACAAACTCGTAACAAAATAGAAACAGCGAAAAAACAAACGTTTTCTATGTTGGTGCACCTGAGGGGTATCGGACCCCAACGTGGAAGGAAAAGCAGATGGAAGGCAATACAGCTTGGATTTTGACATCAGCCGCCATGGTCTTATTCATGGTTCCTGGCTTGGCCCTTTTTTATGGAGGAATGGTCAGAACAAAAAATGCTTTAAACATGTTAAACATGAATATGTGGTGCCTAGGTGCGGTGCCGGTGGTCTGGGTACTAGTCGGATGGAGCTTAGCCTCTGGCGATAGTGGCCGCTCTTGGCTTGGTGACCTAAGCATTGTGGGTCTAAAAGGTGTGCATGATGTCGAAGGGTTAGCGACTTTTGCTTTCTTAATGACATTTGCGTGTATCGCTCCAGCACTGATTTCTGGTGCAGTAGCTGACCGAATGAAATTTTCTGCGTGGATGATATTTGTCCCAATTTGGTCGTTAGCTGTTTATGCACCGGTTGTCTACTGGGTCTACGGACCGAAGGGCTGGATCTTGGACTTACCGGCCTTGGACTTTGCCGGTGGTACTGCGATTCATGTTAATGCTGGTGCGGCAGCTCTCGCCCTCGCCATTGTATTAGGGAAACGATCCGGGTGGCCCCAGAATCGTCCGGCGCCGCACAATATTCCTTTCGTTATGTTAGGAGCAGGCATTCTTTGGTTTGGTTGGTTCGGATTTAATGCCGGGTCAGCGCTTGGAGCGAACGGCGCTGCTGCACAAGCATTTGTAAACACATTTGTAGCTGGAGCCGCAGGTATGGTTTCTTGGCTGATTATTGAGGTCATAAAAACTGGTAAAGCTAGCACTATTGGAATGGCCTCAGGCGTCGTCGCAGCGCTCGTGGCGATAACTCCCGCCGCTGGGTTTGTAGGGACAATGCACTCGTTCGTTTTTGGTGCCGCAGCTGGCGTCATCTGTTTCTTCGCAATACAAGCCAAATTCCGATTCGGTTTCGATGACAGCCTAGATGTTGTGGGTATTCATTTAGTCGGAGGAATAGTCGGCGGAATCTTGTTGGGCTTCTTTGCAGACTCTTCGGCTGTTCCAGGCGGGAATTTTATTGATGGCGTCTTCTTCGGTGGCGGAATTTTACTCTGGAATCAGGTCTTGTCAATAGGAGTGGTACTTACATACTCATTTGTTGTTACCTTCGCAATAGCGAAATTCCTGGACTCTGTAATGGGGCTTCGTGTGTCGGAAGAAACTGAGCTTATGGGACTTGACCAAAGTGATCATGGCGAGGCTGCGTACGTTATTGAATAAAAAGTGACGCCTTCGTCGAGCTCAAGTTTGCTAGTTTGTGGATGTGAGCAATGATGACGGTCCACAACAATTTGCGCAACAGAGATGGCAGCGAGCAGCTGGATCAACTGAGATCATGCTGCTTAGGCATGGGGCCTCAATGCCCTATGTCCCTGGAAACGCTTTCCCGCTGGTTGATGGCCAGGGTGACCCTCCGCTTTCAGAGCTAGGGGCCACTCAGGCTGCTCTGTCTGCTGTGCGATTAGCAACAGAACCATTCAACGCGCTGTACGCAACCTCAATGCAAAGAACCCAGCAAACCGTTGCACCCTTAGCCGAAGCTCTAGGTATAAGCGTAGAAATTGAACCAGATTTAAGAGAAGTACATTTGGGGGACTGGGAAGGTGGATTGCTACGCCAAAGAGCCGCAGAAAATCATCCTATTTACGAACAAATGCACCGTGAAGAGCGGTGGGATGCCATCCCAGGTGCTGAAACGAATAAAGATTTCACAGATCGCTGCATGCGGGCTCTCGACCGGATAGCTGATAATCATCCCGATCAGCTAGTTCTCTGTGTAGTTCATGGGGGAGTTATAGGAGCGATATTGGCTTCTATCGCTAACAGTAGAGCTTTCTCATTTGGTGGAGCCGACAACTGTTCGATAAGCCAGATCGTGAAGGATGAAGAAACATGGGCGATTCGTCGCTTTAACGACAGCGGTCATTTGTTTAACGAACTGCATCATGGGGCTTAAATGAATCGGTCTTGTGATATTGAAATTGCTATAGATTGCTATCAAATTGCGCCGACCTGAATTTCATCGTAAAAATCTTATCAATATTGATAAAAAGATGTCAGTGAACGAGTAAGAAGGCCCGGGTCTTTGGAACCGCCCATTTCTCGAGCTGAGTGCATTGATAGTTGAGCGCTTCCGACATCAACGACACGAATTCCCAATCGAGTTGCAGTGATAGGCCCTATCGTGGAACCACAGGCTAGATCAGTGCGGTGAGAGTACAGTTGTGTAGGTACGTCTGCCGCCTCGCAGACCATCTGAAAGTGGGCGCTGCCTTCCGCTTGAGTTGCGTAGCGAACGTTAGCGTTAATCTTGATAACCGGCCCAGCATTTAATTCAATTTTGTGTGATGGATCATGACGGTCTGCGTAGTTAGGATGTACAGCGTGAGCTCCATCAGCCGAGATACACCAAGACCGGGCAAGGGCAGCAAAAAAGTCGTCCCGAGACCCATCAAACGAAAGCATCATTCTTTCGAGGCAACTCTCTAATAATGGCCCAGCAGCTCCAGTATTAGAGTTACTTCCGACTTCCTCGTGGTCAAAAAGCGCAGCAACCGCAACGGTGTTTTCCGGTAGCGAGTCCAGCGAACAAAGTGCTTCGATAGCAGCATGACATGACGCTAAGTTGTCGATGCGAGAAGCTGAATAAAACTCCTGATTTTTGCCAAGAAGGCTTGAAGGCGTTAAATCGTGAGCCATTGCATCCCAAGATAAAATGTCTTTTTGGTCCACCTCAATCAAGTTTGCTAAAAAATTGCGGAATCCGTAATTGTCTGATTCTCCGAGCCCCCAGATAGGAGTCAAGTGGTTCTGACGATCTAAGGTGAGCCCTTCATTAACGTTTCTATCTAAATGAATTGCTAGCTGTGGGACACGAAGTAGAGGCTGGTCAGACCGGAACAGATGCCTTTTAACAACCTGCCCTTCTTTCGTGCAGACCTGACCAGAGAGACCAAGATCTCGGTCAAGCCACGAATTAAGAAGAGCACCTCCATAGATTTCGACTCCTAATTGTTGATACCCAACACTATTGCGGTCGGGAATCGGTTTTATTCTCAAATTTGGGCTGTCGGTGTGAGCGCCGACAATATTAAATACGATACGTTTTGGATCAATCTTGTCGGCAGCTGAAACAGCAACTATGGAGCCGCCAACCTTGAGGAAAGATTTCCGATTCGAATTCCACGAAGCAGAACTTGGAACTTCATCAAACCCGGCGCTGCTAAGTAACTTTGCAGCGTTTTCGCTGGCATGAAACGGAGAGGGTGATGAATCGATGAAGTTAAATAAGTTGTTAATCATTTTTATGAACTTCCGAATTGTGCGACGACATTACTGGCGAAGCTATCAAACTGCTCTGGCTCTAACGGTGGGACAATCATCCGAGAAACACCTATCGAAGCTAATTGCTCTACGTATTCTGCTGTAGTCGGGCCACCAGCAGTGAACTCTAAGGCATCTGGGTTTCGACCGGCTCGCTCAGCGCATTCCCTAGCGTAATTGAATAACAAGGCAAGCTCGGAAGGTTTTCCTCGACCGGGAAAAAATCCATCGCCGATTTCTCCAGCCCTTCGTGCTGCTCTCTTGCTATGGCCGCCAACAATAATGGGAATGTGTCGACTTGAAGGCTGAGGACGGACATAGACGTCATTAAATGAAATGAACTCACCGTTAAATCCGGCCACATCATTTTCCCAAGCAGTTCTGTAAGTCCGTAGGTACTCATCAGTCCTGTTGCCTCTATCATGAAAAGAGACACCTAGAGCGTTAAACTCTTCCTCTAACCAGCCAGATCCGACTCCCAAAATCATCCTGCCTTTAGAGAGGCGGTCTAAAGTAGCAACGGCTTTCGCTGTGACCAAGGGGTTGCGTTGTGGGACGATCATTACCCCAGTCCCTAACTTTATTGTTGATGTAGCGGACGCTATGTAAGCCAACCAGATAAGAGGGTCAGGAATGTCTATGTCTTCTTTGTCCCCTGGCATTCGTCCATTCTTGGCGTAGGGGTAGGCTGATTTGTATCCTTTAGGGACAACAACATGTTCAACTGTCCAGATTGACTCGCACCCGGCGGCTTCGGCCGCTTGCGCCAAATTAATGGCAGCTTCTGGTTCGACAAATGGCCCAGTGTTAGCAAACATTATTCCGAATTTCATGTAATGACACTACTACTGGAAAAGCGACTTCGTATCCGTGAGCTTTAAGCGACCACAATTTATACAGCCGATTGGAATCCTGACACTAGTTGCACTGAATTTTTTGGCCTTTTTCTGGACCCACGATCTTCAAAAAATAGGCCAGTATTCTTTACGTCGAGATGTTCTAATCGATATGTCAGTCTGGGCAGTTCCGATCGCAGAGCTTAATGAGTGGTGGAGGCTCTTAACGGGGGCATTTCTTCACGCAGACTTGCGACATATTCTTCTTAATGCGTTGATGCTCTTCCTTCTAGGGCGCCGCTTAGAAAAGAATGTTGGGACATCTTGCTTTGCTTTAATATGTCTTGTTTCAGCGCTTGGCGGCTCAGCTGGAGCGTTGCTACTAACGCCGATGAATCCGACGGTTGGTGCCTCTGGCATCGTCTACGGTTTAATGGCAGCCGTGTTCATTATTGAACACAGAAATGGGAAAGACCCGTGGAAAGAAGGCTTAGGAACACTAATAATCGTAAACGTTATTTTGTCTTTCCTTGGCCCTAATGTCTCAGTTGGTGGCCACCTTGGTGGACTTCTAGCGGGATTCGTATCTGGTTATTGCGTAGGAATTCGTTATCGAAATGGTTCTAGGTTGACTACTTGGGCATTACTTGTTGGGTCAGCTTTGCTTTTTGGTTTTTTAGGTTGGATAGCAGCGAAAACTTGGCGGAGTCCGCTCTTTTAATCAAAACGAATTAAGTATTGGCTGCACAAACCTTAACGCTTCTGGCCACGCGTCATCCCACGGTAGTGCACCAGAACGGTCAGGCCATATGAATTGACGAACCTGCCATTCATCATTTTTGTAGATCAAAGGAAGAGTAGGAAATAACGCAGCATGCTTCGGAAGTTCGACATCGAGGAGAACAGAAACAAGATCGTTATCTAATAATCCATTGAAGGGTTGTCCAACCGGGAGCTCTCCGCCGGAACGCAAATGAGTAATAATTAGGTCCAGCAAACCACGAGCAGCTGCGGGAGCTAGCCCAAACAGAACTAAGTCGGGGTAACCAATTAATGACTTTAAACCGAATGTATAAGAGTACCCAGCGCGTGGAGAATCCCCGCTGATTGGTTTTACAGGCTCGACACCCCAGCCGTTCGTGTCTAACATCCATTGGAGTTTTTCCATGTGCTCCATAGGTTCATATTGGAGTTCGGACATAAAGCCCTCCTAACATTTTGATGGGTACATATCAAAATTTATTTCAATTGTGAGTGGTCACTACTTCTAATAAGGATTGCAGCTATGACTAAGCTAATTCCTCCCATCTCTGCCCAACTAGTTTCCTGATTTAAAAAAAGAAAACCTATGACTGAGGCAGTAACCGGCAGAAGGGCTTGGAGAAATGCAAAGCGAGAACGGCTAATACGGCTCAGAACGTTTTGGTCAATGCTGTAAGGAATGACGTTTGAGAGCACCCCAGTGAGTAGCGCCAAGCCCAAGATATTTGGAGAGCTAAAAGCGGTACTCATTTCGGAGATTCCGAATGGAGCTATGACGAACGCTCCAACGAGCATGCCTACGCCAAGACCATCAATAGCTGCGCCGTGTCTGGCTACTTGGTGACCTAGAACTATGTATGCCGCCCACATCAGTCCGGCTATTAAGGCAAATAATATGCCGAGAGCCGTGCCGGACGGCTGAACTCCTGCCAGGATTATGACGCCTACGGAAGCAATACCTAAAGAGGAAACAGATTTAATTGTTCTAGCCCCGATTGCTGCCACAGCGATTGGACCCAGAAATTCTATTGCGACTGCATTCCCCAAAGGAAGGAGTTCAATAGCTAGATAAATCGACAGATTCATAGCGGCTAAGACGATGCCGAAAGCGCTAGCCCAAAGTAAATCTTTTTTATTCCATTTCCGTTTCCAGGACCTTCGAAAAAAAATTATTGCAAGAGCTGCAGCCAGAACCCTTAGTAGAGCAACCCCGCCAGGTCTTATGTTTTCAAACAAACCAACAGCGGTAGCAGCGCCGCTGTATTGTGAGATGCCCCCGAGGATAAATAAAAATTCCGGAGAAGCATTGTTATTAGAACGGTTGATGCTCAAAGCGATTTAGTGGGTTCTAGAAATTGAGACGGCATCACCTAGAGGTTATCTATGATCTGGCTCGGCTGGAAGCACATCTAGGTCCCTTGCTCGCTTATTCAATCTTTAGGCGAAACATTGAGCGTGGTTATGACCTCAGTGTTCTATGGCCTAGACTCCTTGGATACTATGACGATACGGTTATAGACAGAATAATGTGGGATGGTACATCCCTCATGATCACGCCTGGAGGGGTGAATCCATGAAGTCCAAGTTTTTTAGAATGCTCGGCTTGCTGCTGGCATTTACAATGGTTGCCGCTGCATGCGGTAGCGATTCCGACTCAGAGAGTGTAGTCGGAAGCGGCCTCGGAGATGGTTCCTTAGGGACTGTTACCGTCGAGTCCGGTGACGACATTCAAATTCGTTCGCTTAACGCCATCACTGGCGATGTGGCTTTCTTGGGATTACCTAACCAGCGGGGCGTAGAACAAGCCATTGCTGACTTCGGTGATATCAACGGATTCAGCGTAAGCATGGGGACGGGTCTTGATGATCTGTGCTCAGCTGATGGTGGACAAGCGGCAGCGCAAACTATTGTGGCTGACGAGTCAGTCGTTGGAGTTATCGGAACTTCTTGTTCAGGTGCTGCTACCGCAGCATCGCCATTGATCAGCGCTGCTGGCATGGTAATGATTTCACCTTCGAACACTTCGCCTTCACTAACCTCTGATTTAGTTGGTACTGCTGGTAAGGACTGGCACGCCGGTTATTACCGAACAGCTCATAATGATTTGTTCCAAGGTGCTGCCATGGCTAAATTTGTTCATGATGAGCTCGGTATGACTACCGCAGCTGCTATTCATGATGGCGATCCTTACACCCAAGGTCTAGCTCAAGCTTTTTCGGATGCTTTTGAAGCACTCGGTGGAACAATGACCGGCTTCACAGGTATTAACAAAGAAGACACCGACATGGTTCCTGTGCTTACAGAAGTAGCAGCCGGGTCTCCTGAGGCGTTATTCTTCCCAATCTTCCAACCTGCAGGTGACTTTATCGCTGCGCAGGCTCCGACGGTAGCAGGTCTTGAAAACGTGACATTGCTCGCTGCAGATGGTCTCCAGGTGTCTAGCTTCATGGGCCTTGACCAAGCAGACGGCATGTATATTTCTGGCCCGGACCTTCGATACGGAGAGAACACGAACCAAAGCACAGGAGTCACCGCAGAGTCTTTCCTTGAGACCTATGAAGCTAATAACGGCTCTTCGCCAGAAGCTTCTTTCTGGGCTCATTCATATGACGCTGCCACCATACTTCTCGAGGCAATCAAAGCTGCTTCGTTTGTGAATGATGGTGAACTGATTATCGATCGAGCAGGCGTTCGCGAGTACTTGAATAGCCTTTCAGGGTATGCAGGTATTATCGGTTCGCTCACATGTGACGAATTCGGCGACTGTGGAGCACAGCGAATCACAGTAATCGGAAATATGTCAGCTGATTATGATGCATCAAACAATAACGTGGTGTTTGAATACGCACCGTAGATATATGCAGTAGTCGAACTCGTTCGACCTACAGCAGCTATCAATAAGTAATTTAAGCCGGTTCTGACCAGTTCGTAAGAGGGTCAGAACCGGCTTTGCATTACAGCATTACAGTCTGTGTATCAAAAGCGGAAAGTAGGCCTGTGGCCACTAATAACGTTTACAAACCGACATCGCGAGTGCTGTGGGTAGACCGCTTCCTCGCGCTCATCCGGATAACGTTTATCGGTGTCGTTTCTGTTGGCGTCATTGCTTTTATAGCGCAACAAATAAACCCACAGAACCCTTTTGCTAGCTGGATTAACCCTGACGCCACCGGACTAACGGCTGACCAGTTGAAAGGGCTGCTGGTGACTGGTATCGCCCAGGGCGCTATGTACGGTTTGATAGCGCTTGGCTATTCAATGGTGTATGGAGTTCTGGGATTCATTAACTTTGCTCATGGCGAAGTTTTTATGGCTGGCGCTATGTCTGGAATGATCATTAGCAACAAGCTGGCCGAATCAGGGCTCTGGCAAGACGCTTTCTTATTTAGTTTGGCCTTTGTCATCGTCACTTCAATAGTCGTGTCAACAGCCACAGCGATAATTATGGAACGAGTAGCTTACCGAAGGCTTCGAGACGCACCGAGACTTATTCCTCTTATAACTTCTATAGGTGTTTCATTTTTTATTCAAAATACATCGGTTGTCTTATTCGGACCTGGAGCTAAGGCATATCCTTCGATACCTGAGTGGCTGACTCGCAAGCGTTCTTTCCTGACCTTTGAGATCGAAGGAACAAAACTTTTAGTGCTAGTCGTAGCTGCAGTATCAATGACTGGACTCTGGTACTTAGTGGAGCGAACACGTACGGGCAAAGCAATGCGCGCCGTGGCTGAAGACAAAGAGATAGCTGCATTAATGGGAATTAATGTGAACCGAATTATCGTTACCACTTTTGCTGTTGGTGGAGCTATGGCCGGTGTGGCTGGAATTCTTTGGGGTATTTTATTTAGGAGCGTAACTCACATGACGGGTTTCTTGCCCGGCATTAAGGCCTTTAGCGCTGCTGTTGTCGGGGGAATAGGAAATCTTGGAGGAGCGATGGCAGGCGGGTTATCCCTCGGTGCTGCTGAAGCAACAGCACCATTAGTGGTGCTTGAACCATTGGGAGTTAACGGAGTCTCTCAGCTTCGCGACGCGGTTGCGTTTTCGGTACTGATATTTGTATTGCTAGTTAAGCCCAATGGCCTATTCGGAGAGCGACTTTCCGAGGAGGATCGCGCATGAACAGCGACGTAGGCCTTAAGGAAAACGCGCCCAATAGATCTAGTTACCCCTGGCTGCGAGCCGTTAGATTTTCGTTGCTGGGATCATTAGCCAGCATCTTTATTGCTCTTTCTGGAATGCCTGTAGGGCTAGATCGACGAGCAATCATATACCCAGTCTTGAGTCTAGGATTTCTGGCTATTTTGTGGGTTCCCCTTGCTATGGCTGCATCTGCCGGTAAAGAAACAGTGCTTGAAGGAATGGAGGCGAGGAAACGCGGGGTTATCGATGTAGGAGTGGGTTCTCTCGTTGGCCTAGGTAGCACCTCAGGAATCTGTTGCTTGATGGTTCTCATCAAAAACTTTGATCTTCGAGACCCACTTGTGAACTGGAGTCCACAGCTTTTAGACCTTTTGTCTTACCGACAAAATATTTCCGTAGGGATAGGGATATGGCTGCTTGTCGGCGCTGGCCTGGGAGCACTTGGCGGGCTCACTAATCTGATTTCACGCTTTTCGCGTCGTTTAATTTTAAATTTTGTGTTTGCCATAGTCGGCGTGTCGGTGCTTGAAACTATTGTCACAGACCTGTCCGAAGGATTCGGACTCGCTTGGGTCACAGATTTGATGTACTACAAGCGGGGTGGGTTGGAAATCTACGGTGCTCTATTTGTGGGCATAGTTGCAGTTGCCGTTCCGTTGCTGCTGAGACAGAGAACGACTACGGCTAGAGAGCGTTTCAGCTCTTTGAGCCCCAACGACCAGTCTCGTGTAAAACGTATTTCAATAATTGCTGGCTCACTATTGTTAGTTATTCTGCCGTTCTTCCTAGGAAAAATAACTAACGAGTTGCTGGCAAACGTTGGCCTATTCGTGTTGCTAGCTCTTGGATTGAATATTGTCGTAGGACTGGCAGGTATTCTCGACCTAGGGTATGTAGCGTTTTTCGCCGTAGGGGGATACACCACTGCTGTGTTAACTTCACCAGATTCTCCTGGGTTTTCGCCCGAGTTACCCTGGCCAGTAGCGCTAATTGTTGTAGTAATTTTTACCGGAATTGTTGGTTTGTTTATTGGAGCCCCTGTAATTCGGATGCGCGGAGATTACTTAGCTATAGTGACGCTCGGCTTCGGCGAAATTATTCGTCTGCTCTTCCTTTCAGACTGGTTGTCTGATTGGTTCGGTGGAGCCCAGGGAATTACAAACATCCCTGGTGTAGAGGTCGGATTTGCCACTGTCAAAGGTACTGATCCTCGTTCTGTATTTTTACTGGTGCTTTTGTTCTGTGCAGTGGCGATTTATGTCTCTTGGAGACTAGAAAAATCGCGTCTCGGGCGAGCATGGATGGCTATCCGAGAAGATGAAGATGTCGCTGAAGCCATGGGAATAAACACTACGAACACAAAGCTAATGGCGTTTGTTGTCGGAGCAGTTTTAGCGTCCTTTTCAGGCGCTATTTTTGCCGCAAAAGTTGGGTCAATCTTTCCGACTAGTTTTATCATGCTCGTGTCAATAATTATTCTTGTAGTCGTGATCGTCGGAGGGATGGGGAACATAAGCGGCGTAATAGTCGGGACCGTTGTGTTGATTGGGGTGCTCGGTGGGCCGAAACAACCAGGACTCCTTCAAGAGTTCAGCCAGTTTAAATTATTGATATATGGTGCTCTTTTGGTGTGGATGATGCTGAAACGTCCAGAAGGGTTAATCCCAAATATTCGGAGAACTAGAGAGTTGCACCAAGACGAATTTCTTCAAGATGCGTGGCTTAAAGGGCAGATCGACTCCGAAGATAACCATGCCGACTCGAACGTCCCAAAAGAAGGAAAAGATCTATGAGGATGCTCGATATCCAGCGACTAAGCGTGACTTTCGGGGGCCTTCATGCGTTAAACAATCTTGACTTTCAGGTAAATGAAGGAGAGATTGTTAGCGTAATTGGGCCAAATGGTGCAGGGAAAACGACGTTTTTCAACATGATAAGTGGCATGGTTTCGCCTACCAGTGGTGACATTGTGTTCGAAGGAGAGTCGCTTCTCGGTCTTGATCCAAGTCAAGTGACAGCCAGGGGAATTGCTAGGACTTTTCAAAATGTCAGGTTGTTTGCCAATATGACGATTCTAGAAAACGTCATGGTGGCACAGCACTGCCGCACTCGGCAGCAAGTATTTGGGGCGCTCTTTCAAACCAAGGCATTTAGGCAAGAAGAAAAAGAAATCCGTGAGTACGCCGAAGAGGTACTTTCATTCTTCGGCACCAGATTAGTTGGCTATCGGATAAATCAGCCAGCTTCTGTGCTTTCGTATGCCAACCGGCGAAGGCTCGAAATAGCAAGAGCTATGGCCACCAGGCCCCGGCTATTACTTTTAGATGAGCCAGTTGCTGGGATGAACCCGAAAGAAACGGCCGAGCTCGCCGAGCTAATTGGCAGATTGCGTTCAGAGTGGGGATTTACAATCGTGATTATTGAGCATGATATGAGCGTAGTAAGAGATGTGTCTGATCGTGTAGTAGTGCTTGATCACGGTGAAACCATTGCCCAAGGATCTTTTGATGATGTTTCTAACGATCCGATGGTAGTTGAAGCCTACTTGGGCCGTCCTGTGCAGGAGGCTTCATGAGTGCAGAAGGTCATGAAGTTCCACTATTAGAAATGCGCGGAGTTAACACCCATTATGGGGCTGTACATATTTTGAAAGACGTAAACTTAGCCATCTATCCCGGTGAGCTAGTTTGTTTGCTCGGCGGTAATGCAAGTGGGAAAAGCACGACTCTAAAAACATTGTTAGGAATGGTTACTCCCACCACAGGAGAAGTAGTCCTTGATGGTGAGGTTGTCACTAAAGAGTCCACGAGCTATCGAGTTGAGCGAGGAATCACAATGGTTCCTGAGAATAGGCGTCTTTTCAAGCGTTTAAGTGTTCTCGAAAACTTAGAATTAGGTGCGTACCTTCGAAAAGATCGAGAGCAAATTGCTCTCGATCTTGAGCGCATATTTGATTTATTTCCTCGGGTTAAAGAACGCCTAGGGCAAAAATCTGGAACCCTTTCCGGTGGAGAGCAACAGATGGTTGCGATGGGCCGAGCTCTCATGTCAAACCCTCGTGTTTTGCTAATGGATGAACCTTCTATGGGGTTAGCGCCAGCTTTAGTCCAAACGAATTTTGAGTTGATACAACAAATCCATGAAGAGGGTGTGGCAATTTTCATGGTGGAGCAGAATGCCAACATGGCATTGTCAATAGCGGACCGAGGTTGGGTACTTCAAACCGGTCGAGTAGTCCTAGACGATGCAGCAGATGCGTTATTGGCAAATCCGGACCTGAGAGCTTCGTATCTTGGTGAAGTGGGAAGCGCTTAAGAGTTGCTTTTAGAGCTAGCTGAAGGTAACTGGCAAGGTCTTAGCAGAGTTTAAGAAATTGGAGTGAGCTCTCACGCCAGGACCTGTTACTTCGATGTCGGGCAATCGAGTAAGTAGCTCCCGAAGCATAATTTCGATTTGAAGTTTGCCGAGCCGGGCCCCAAGACAAAAGTGAGGCCCAACTCCAAACGCAACATGCGTGTTGGGGCTCCGCGTTAGGTCGAACTCATCAGGATTATCGAAAACTTCTGGGTCCCGATTGGCGGATGGATACCAGAGTAACAATTTGTCTCCCTTCCGAATTTCGGTTCCCTTTATTTCGGTAGTGCAGGTTGCTGTGCGACGAAAATGCAAAACTGGGTTAGTGAATCGGAGGGTCTCTTCGATAAAGCCTGGCAGGTAGCGATCTAAGTCGCTGGTTAATAGTTTACGTTGCTCAGGAAACTGCGACAGAACCTCCATAGCTCCGGTAAGCGATGATCTGGTTGTCTCATTTCCAGCTACGAGAAGCAAAAACCAAAGCAAAATTAATTTGTTGTTGTCTAGCCGTTCGCCGTTCACTTCTGATTGAACAAAATAGGAGACCATGTCATCTCCAGGTCGTTCTCGTTTTGAGTTGATGACGTTGAGCCCGTAGCTAAACAACTCATCTTTGGCAGTAAGGAAATCTTTCACAGACCCGCCAAAGTCCGGATCGTGATTACCAATTATTCGATTAGACCAGTCATAAAAAAGTTTCGTGTCTTGAGACTTAACTCCCATGATATGAGCTAATACTTGCAACGGCAGCTCTGAAGCTATCGAAGACACAAAGTCAACTTTTCCTTTTCCGGAAACTTCGTCAATAATTTTAGTACTAAAGTTTTCTATCGCCGCTGACAAGTTGCGCACCCAAGTGGGGGAGAAGGGCTCTCGGATCGATCGTCGAAGCAGCGTATGGTCCGGCGGATCCATTCCCATCAAGTTAAGTCGCGTCTCCTCTAGAACTGCGCCACTGAGATCTGATCCCGTAAAACCACCTAGCCAAGATGAAAAAATTGCCGGTTTCATTGACACTTCTTGGATGTCAGCGTGGCGGGTCACACACCAGAAACCTCGACCAGACTTGCCTCCTGGCCGGCGCGGATTCTCTGGGTGAAAAGCGATAGGAGCTTTGTCTCGCAACTTTCGAAACGCATCGTAGGGAGGGCCTGCAGCAAAACTTGCAGGATTCCAAAGATCTACATTGATGTAGTCCGGTGCCCAAGGCTGGCGCTTGGAGGAAGGTTGGTCTGTGTCGATGGCCATGATGAAGTCTAATTATAAGAAAAGTCGTATGTGCATTGAGGGTGTCGCTGACAATTCACGAGAAATCTGTATAAAGCGTTAGTTGTGGAGCTTCAGGACCGAATCAGCTACGCCTTCGAGTTCTGCAAACCAGTCGTCGGGTTCACCGACCAGAACAGGAACGAATTTAGAAGCTCCAACTTCGATAAATTTTTCAAGTTGAACTCGTAGACCTTCATAGCCAGTAGGAACTATTTCACTTGGGTCAGTGTCAGGTGCTCTTTTCTTCAGGATAGCTTTGTAAGACTCTGTAAGTCCTCCGTGGGTGTATGGAACGAGTACCCCAAAATGTTCAGGGTCAATTTCCCGATCATTTTCGTCTGCAGCTTGGGTGACCACTTTCCAGCCCTGCGCAGCAGTCTGTGGCGTGCAAAATGATGGTAGCCAGCCATCTGCGAATCGACCGACCCGCCTAAGTTCGACATCTGCCGCTCCTCCCAACCAAATATCCATAGGCTTTTGTGCTGGTTTTGGAAGGAGCTGGACATTCTCATAATTGTAATAATTACCATTGTGAGTGACGGGCTCATCTTCCCAAAACCGCTTTAACAGCGGAAGGGCTTCATTGAAAATTTTCGCCCGTTCTTTTCGCTCGACTCCAAAAGCATTTTGTTCATGAGCATCGGCAACACCGAGACCAAAGGCTGGCAAAAGTCGACCGTTAGACAAGCGATCAAGGCTGGCTAACTCTTTTGCCAATACGGCAAGATTTCGTCCCGGCAAAACCATTACTGAAAATCCGAATTTTATTCTTTTTGTTCTCCCTGCAGCGTATGAAAGACCAACTATAGGATCAGGGGACTCTCCGCCGAGTCGTTCACTCAACCAAAGTGAGTCGAAACCTAGATCTTCTAAGGCGTCTACAAAGGGGTCAAAAGTCTTATGGTCATTAGTAAAACTTCTTGTTCCTAGTCCAAAACCAATTCGAATCTTCATAACGCGCACATTAGAACATCGGGAGTGGCTTTGTCCTTTCAATTTGCAATGAACTTATGTAGGTCATTCTGACCGAACGGGCGTATCGTCTCTGTTCATGGAAGATTTTAAAGAGATTGATGTAGCCGCTTCTTTTAGATTAGATGGCAAGGTATGTATTGTTACAGGAGCCTCGAGCGGTCTCGGAGAGCGATTCGCCCGGGTATTCGCTGCTGCGGGAGCCAAAGTTGTAGTGGCGGCCCGCAGAATCGAACGTCTGAGCGCGTTGGCGTTAAGCCTCCCGGATGCAATCGCCCTGCAGTGTGATGTGTCGAAAGACGAGCAATGTAAACAATTGATTAGTGATGTGATTAGTCATTACGGGCAAGTAGATGTCCTCGTCAACAATGCTGGTATCAGCGATGCAGTTAACCCAGCTGCTGAGGCAGATATAGCATTGTTTAGGCAAGTGGTAGACGTAAACCTTAATGCATGTTTTCTCCTTAGCGCGCTGGCAGCGCGTGACATGCTCGAACGAGGTACAGGAAGCATAATTAACATTGCTTCTGTGCATGGCCTAGTGGCTTCGGCTCCAAATCTTCAGCCTGCTTATGCGGCTAGTAAGGCTGGGTTAATTAACCTGACCCGAGATTTAGCTGTTCAATGGGCGACACAGGGAGTTCGAGTGAATGCAATATGTCCCGGGTACTTCGATACAGAGTTAACTAATGTGATGTTTGAGGACTCACGTATGCTGACGTGGATCGAACGGAACACTGCAATGAAACGTGGCGGAAAAATTGAAGAGCTTGACGGAGCTTTACTGTTTCTTGCAAGCGAAGCCAGTAGCTACGTGACTGGTATCCCGATTCCTGTAGATGGCGGATGGACAGCCAGGTAGTCCGTAAAGCAACTTCGCGATTGGTCTCTCCCTCAACGTGTTGAGCCTCTACTGTTGGAACTAACACACTATGACTGCTCGCCGTTTCTTATTTTTCTATTCAATTCCAATATCTGTTTTTTCGATGATTGGGGCAACCTGGTTCTTATTTGAGTCGAGCCTTGTATTCGAGCCGGCAGCAGTTCTGGTAATCGGAACTCTTTTAGTATCAGCGGTTTCGCTTAGCTGTGCTGCATTAGGAATGTTATTGTCCGGCGGCCGTCACGAAGCCGAGTTGGCTCAGCAAGCATTTTATGATCCGGTGACCGGTATGGGAAATCGGGTGCATGCCTCAGCTAAATTAGAAGAAGCTCTGGCAGTTTCACGACGGAGTGGAAAGTATGTTGGGCTTATATTTTGTGACTTGAATAATTTCAAAATGGTAAATGATATTTATGGGCATTCAGTTGGAGATGAGTTGCTGCGATTAATCGCAGGCAGATTTGCTCACATAGTTCGCCCGAGCGATACCGTCGCCCGTTTCGGGGGCGATGAATTTATAGTTGTATGCCCGGAGTTGCGCAACAACACCGATATTGAAGCGGTTCGTGTTCGGTTAGCAGCTATTTTTGAGCCGCCTTTTTCTATCGGAGGCTATTCAATCTCAGTTAGCGCTTCATTAGGTTTAACGGTGGGTCATGGGGTGCGAGATTCCGGATCAGAGTTACTGCAACGAGCAGACGCTGAAATGTACCGAGCAAAATCAGAAAATTGAGAGATACTCATCCGGATGATGTCGGCGAGAAGCAGTTAGCCCATCGCAGGAGTGCCTTCAAAGGCTCCTGGATCAGACGCATCTGGAATTAGAGGCTTCGACCTCCAAGCCATGGCATCTTCGACGCCGCTAATAACATCGTGCCATTCTCTCGGGTTCCAGTTTTCGGCTGATCCAAGAATGGAACAGTCTTGACCCAGGTGTACCAATGCAGGGAGAGATTGCAAACCTAAAGAAGCTACGAGTTCTCTCTTCTCGTCAGTTAGTACAAGCCATTCGGATGCGAATTTCCCCAAGAAATCTTTTGCGCCCTCGCTGCTACCGGTGACGATGAAAGCACAACGGATATTAGCTTCGCTATAGTGTGAAAAAATACGATCTGCAGTGGGGATGATCCAACCGCTTTGATGGGTGTAGGGGTCGATAACTACGCAAAGTAGATTGAACGTCGTCAGCCATTGCTCGAGCGACTGATCGTCACCATTAATAGTTGACAGGATTATTGTTGGAGATGGATTATTGGGCACATAAGAAAAATAGCGCATCTCGAGCAATCGTCCTAGCTGAGAGCGTTTAGTGTGGCATTCGTTTTCTGATGCACCCTATTGAACGTCTCCGATACGTAGCTCGTGCCGGTGGCGTTGACCAAACTTTATTAGCTCGCGAAGCAACTGATGCGCTCAGTTCGTTATGGGGAGAACCAGCAGAATTCGTGAATGCTTGTCGTCGAATTGTGCACCACCACCCTTATGTAGGAGCGGTCTGGACTTTGGTAACGCGCGTTCTTATTTTTCAGATCCACTCGAAACAGCACGGCGTTTTGCCGATCTGCTAGCTGCAGACCTGACCTCTAAGAAAGTAGCTTGCTCGCTACCCGAGAACGCAATATTGAGTCTGATCGGATGGCCAGATATAGAGGGCAGTAAACTGTATGAGCGGCCTGATATCTCTGTTCGAGTGTTAGATGCGTGCGGCGAAGGTAACGGGTATGCGAGAAATTTGATGTCACAAGGCGTGCAAGCTACTGAATTGCCGTTAACGGCTATTGGTCAATCTTGCGCAACGTCAGACGTTGTTCTTATTGAAGCAGCAGCAGCTCGCCCCGACGGAATAGTTACTGGCTCGTCAGCATTAGCAGCAGCCTCCACAGCTAAATTTTTTGGTGTTGATGTCTGGGTCGTGGTGGGCGAAGGCCGAGCTCTGCCTGGCGCGATTATCGGACCTAACGGCCTCGTTCAGTCTGGGCTTCCTATGCGAGCTGACTGCCCGGTAGCTAGCGAATTGCTTCGTCCTGCATTCTGAATGCGTTACGATGCGTTAGCAAGCAGACGCTTAGCGATCATCTTTAAGCAAAGTGTCTCATCGGCACCCTCGAAGATAGAAAGCACGCGTGCATCTACGAAAAGCCTGCTGATTGTGTATTCCTCAGCGAACCCAAACCCACCGTGAATTTGCAGCGCCTCACGAGTTACCCACTCGGCAGCTTTGCAAACGTAGGCTTTTATCATCGAGGCTTCGAGCGTGCCTTCTCCTTTGGCCATCATCTGGGCAACGCTATAACTGTATTGTCTGGACCCTTGTATAATCGCTGCCATTCGCCCTAGTTTTGTTTTCGTGAGCTGATATTCGGATAGCGCGGAGCCGAAAACTGTACGGTTTTCTGCATAGTTGAGCGCTTCTTCATAAGCGGCTTGCATAAGGCCGACAGCCCTAGCTGCTGTTTGAAGCCGACCATTTTCGAACCCGGCCATTTGCATATAAAAGCCTTTACCGAGACCCTCATCGCCCCCAATCTGATTTTCGGCTGGAACAAACCAATTGCTAAAGGCTATTTCGAAGCTGTGCATGCCCCGATATCCGAGGGTAGGAATTGCCCGACCCTCCATTGAACCACCAGTCTCCTGGTCAAATTCAAAGCTATGTCCTGTGGCCTGGGGCTTTGGAACAATGAATAAACTCAACCCCTTATGTGTCTTGCTTCGATCAGGGTCCGTTCGAGCCAAAAGCATCAAAACATTTGCTCGCCCGGCGAAAGTGCACCATGTCTTCACTCCGTTTATATGCCAACCGCCATCTACTCTGGTAGCGGTGACCTTCAAGTTCGCTACATCACTTCCGTAGTCCGGCTCGGTGACAGCGACCGCAACCATAGTTTCTCCGGTAGCGATCTTTGGAAACCACTCTTTCTTTTGCTCCTCGGTTCCGCCTCTTTCAAGTGCTCGCGTTAGTATCTCCGGGCGAGTGATAAGTGAACCACCGGCGCCCAGAGAGGCCCTTGAGAGTTCTTCGGTCGCAATGACCATGCCTAGATAATCTGATTCGCTGCCAGTTGCGAATCCTCCGTACTCCTCTGGGACAGAGAGGCCGAAACACCCGAGTTCTGCTAACCCTTGAATAATATCTTCGGGTATGTCAGCGTCTTCGCGGTGAATATGTTCAGCTTGAGGAGCTATTTTATCTTCTCCGAACCGTCGAAAAGTATCAGCGACCATTTCGAATTCTTGGTCAAGGTGGTTCGGTGCCTGAAGAGTGGCAAGCTCAGCCACAAACTCAGGAGAGCGATAAGTAGAAATAAACGTGTGAGCGTTTTGTAATGAATTATTATCAACTCCCCAGGAAGACTCTCGACCGAAAAGTTTTGTATTGAGATCAGCAAGGGCATCAGCGATGAAGGCACAGGCTAGGCGCCCTTCGTCGACTCCTTTGGACCCGTAGTCCAGTAAAGACCTACTGATATCCACTGCTGAGGCTGCATGAGCTAAGTCATACAAAAGACTTTGGTGGTCATCTATATCGGGTAACGAAGCGGCCCTAGTAACCGCTTTGTTGATTACGTCGATGCCTAAAGCTAAGGCGTCGGAAGCTGCTTGCATGTCAGGTGCGGTCATCGGGAGTCCTTCACCGAGTATTGAGATGGGATAAATGAAAGGCTATGTGAGAAGTTCACTAGCAACCACTTTTGATTTCATAAGTAAGACTAGTTTATTAGTGACTAATCTGATTTATTGCAGATCAATATCGGTAGTTAGGGAGCTTAGCTCGGTGGAAATTTCTGACAATAGGGAAGAAGCTCTCACCCGATGGTCATCAAGAGAGCGACGAGTGCTGCCTTGGAGGGCGACTCGGGATCCATGGAAAATATTACTGTCAGAAGTGATGTTGCAACAGACCCAAGTTGAACGTGTTGTGCCCAAATACGATTATTTTGTTGCTTCTTGGCCCGATATCGGCGATTTTGCTCAGGCACCCTTAGAGAAGATTCTTAATGCATGGAGTGGTCTCGGTTTCCCGAGGCGAGCAGTCAATCTCCACAGGACTGCGCGGTTAGTTGTGACCGAATATGGCTCGGTAATCCCCAAAGACCTCAAAACACTGTTGACTCTGCCCGGAGTTGGACCGTATACAGCTAGGGCTGTCCTTTGTTTCGCATACGAAATTGACATTGGCGTGGTTGATACAAACGTTGGAAGAATTCTTGCACGCTGGTTTGGTTCGCGATTTACAAATAAAACTGCTCAATCGACAGCAGACAGCTTGGTCCCCTTGGGGCAAACCTGGGAATGGAATCAAGGTCTTTTTGATTTAGGGGCCCTTATTTGCAAAAAACATGACCCTAAATGCTCCCAATGCCCAGTTTTCGAATGGTGTTCATGGCAGGGACTTGGACTAGATCCATCTATCGGAAGCGCTGGAGTGAGTTCGTCGCAGAAACCGTTTAGTGGGAGCGACCGGCAAGCACGAGGCAAGCTATTAAGAGCGTTGTCTGATGGTCCAGTATCTTGCGCAAAGGCGAAATGTGTAATGGGAATAGCTCCAGAAACTATTAGGGCTGACAAGCTAGTGGCAGCCCTAATAGCGGATGGACTAATCTACTTGGCGCTTAACGGCCAAGAATTACGGTTGGGTAATAGCTTCGATTAACTCATCAATGGCTTTGTCAGCGATGATGATCATTTCATCGTCAGTCCGATCTTGGATTGGATGTTCTACCCAAACAGCAGCTGGATCAAAACCAAGTGCCCTACCTTGGACTTCAGCGCCATCAATGAATTGGGTAGTCGCTACGAAAACTCCTGGGATGCCTCGTCGCTCTAGATCGGTGATGTCATGCACACTGCATGACGTGCAACTGCCTCAATCAGCTAATGCTTCGATTACAACGTCACATTTTGTTGATATTTCGTGACGTAGATCTACCGGCGCTGGTTTAGTGAAAGTCGGTTTTTTAAAACGCTTAACTTTTATGCCTTGTTCGATAAGCCGTTCCTCAATGCGATCTAAAAATCGATTGCCGCGAGGTTTACTGATGTCGAGCAGACCGACTGTTAATCCCTTCAAAGAAGCTGGTCGAGCAACGCGCGGAATTTCAGTTGGTTTAGTTTCGTTCGTTGGATCGAGAACTTTTGTCATTTATTTCTCCTAAGTTATGGAGTGATTTCTACACATACAGGCGTTGAGCCCATGTCTCCGTTTACCCACCCTCCAATTATTGCTGAAAACAAGCCTGCTCCGCCACCACAATGCACTATATGGAGACCACCTTGGCGGAACTTTGGTAAATCGAGCTCCTGAAGATCTGCTGAGATACCTTCCGCAATTCCATTTGCTCCTCGAACTAGATCCTTTCCCGGTCGGATAGATAATTCGATAATTCGATCTGTGAGACGCTCGCGCGACCAACCTGCCTCTGCGAAAATTCTAGAATGATCAGGTGTTACTGCCAAAATCGCGTCGAACATCAGAACCAATTTTGGATGTTGTATGCCTAATAGATTGATGGCGAAAGTACGAGCTAAGGATTCTGGATCTCTCGAAATTTGGTCAGTTATGTTGTGGGGTGCTTCTCCGGGGAAAGCTAAGACGGTGTTAGTTCCTTTGGGGAAGCCATACATGGTTGATATGGGTTCCCAAGGAGAATCTGCCTCTCGCTCGGCGAAACAAAAACCAACTTTGGCTGGCGAACCGAGGGCTGCTCTGTCAACTCCGCCAGGTCGACCGCCGCCTACGTTCCTGACAACTAGTTGAACTGCTCTGCCGATTGTGCTGTTCGCTCTATTCCCTTGCCCGAATGCGTTACCGCTAGAGTTCATTCCGATTTGTTCTGCGATAGGGCCGTTAACGACTAGTACAGGCGCGTGAGGCATCGTGGTAGCTAAAAGTCCGTGCATGTTGAAAGTTTCGTTGCATACTGCCTCTACCGCAGCTAGTACAATCGGTAAATATTCTGGCTTACACCCGGCCATTACAGCGTTAATTGCTATTTTTTCAACCGTGCATGGGGTGAGATCTGGAGGGACCGAGGCGATAATTTCGCTGGGAAGTCTGCTAGTCCCAGCGAGCATGGATAATACTCTTTGCTCAGTCGGAGCAACTACCGGTAAACCATCGGTCCAACCACGATCGAACATTGCTTCGTGAGAATCTTCTAATGCCGCAAATTCGATTCGACGCCCGATTAGTGATGAGCCGCTGAACTTTGCTTCTAAATAGCTAGCAAGATTAGGATCTACCGAAAGAGAACCGCATCCTGGTCTAAAAGGAGCGATGTCAGGTCCTAAATTTTTAAGCCCTGTGAACTCTTCCCAGATAGCCCGGTCCCATCCAACAATGCGGCTTGTCTCACCATCGGAAGCAACTTTTAGCAGTGTCGGAACGGTTTCAATTTCGTGATGCCAAGAAAAAAAGAGATCCTTGTCATCCACTAAATTGTGTAGACCAGATGGAAAGTTGGGATCGTCCTGGCTGTATACCGTAATGTTCGCGCTTTTAGCAATGTCTGCAAGTACGCCTTCGACGAGCTCGCAAGTAGGGCAGTCGCGCTTCACAAAAGCGACGAGTCCTTCGGGCAGCGGAGGAGCTTCAAGTCGAGTCATGATGCAACGTTAGTCGATGCTTAATAAGACAATGATAGGAGAATGCAAAGATTTGAAGTGATGTTAGGGGTGTAAAGCTGTTAATAATAAGAATCTATGACTGAGTTTGATTCACGTGCTTTCAGAAACGTTTTGGGACAATTCGCCACAGGCGTTACTGCAGTAACCGCAGTTAATGAAGGAACGCCTGTTGGAATGGCAATAGGTTCTTTTACATCAGTTTCCTTAGATCCGCCGCTTGTAGCTTTTCTTCCGGGTAAAGATTCTAGTTCTTGGCTAGCGATCAAAGAGGCCGGTGTTTTTTGTGTAAACGTCATGGCTTTAGACCAGCTCGAGGTCTGTGGAGTAATGGCGAGTCGTTCTGAGAACAAATTCGAAGGAGTTAACTGGCGCCCAGGACCGACCGGTTCCCCAATAATTGAGGGTTCAGTTGCTTACATAGACTGCAAAATCGAGACTATTCATGATGGTGGCGACCATGACATCGTTATAGGGCGAGTCATCGAGATAGCAGCTGGCGAAGATAAAGAGCCGCTCTTATTTTTTAAAGGCGGATACGGCACGTTTAAGTAATTACTAGAAGTGCTTGAGTCAGCGATGTCTGTGGGTCTTATTAGCCGAGTTGCGTTTGGATTAATATTTCTAAGCTCGGGTACCCTAAAATTGCGAGATAAAAAATGGCCAATGGCGGCTGGATTGTTGCGAGTGCCGCGATTAGCAATTCCTGTCGTTGCGCCCCTTGAAATAACAGTGGGGGCTCTTCTGGTAGTTGGATTTCAATCCACTCTGTTCATATGGGTAGGGCTAGGGTCTCTGATTGTTTTCTCCGCTGTGCTGACCAACGCACTGCGTTTTCCCAAGGATGAAAGACCTGTATGCGCTTGTTTTGGAGTTCTGGCAGCTCAACCTGTTAGCGCCTGGTCTCTGCTGCGGAACGGAGCCTTCATGCTTTTGGCAATCGTTGCCTTAACTTTTTGAAGGCTCCGATCCATTAAGACAATCGAGAATGAATGCGAATACAAAGGCCTCATCTCGCCAAGCGTTATAACGCCCTGATGGTCCGCCGTGACCAGCACCCATCTCTGTCTTAAGCAATAAAATATTGGCAGATGTGTTTGCGGTTCGAAGTTTTGCAACCCATTTCGCTGGTTCCCAATATTGAACTCTCGGATCGTTTAATCCTGCTGTGATTAGCATGGGCGGGTAGTTCTGAGAAATTACGTTTTCGTATGGCGAGTAGGCACACATCCACTTAAATGCATCAAAATTATTGGGATCTCCCCATTCGTCGTATTCGGTTACGGTAAGTGGAATACTTGGGTCCAGCATTGTGTTGACGTTGTCCACGAAAGGAACTTCAGCCACTATTCCAGCGAAAAGATCAGGTTCTTGGTTTGCGATCACTCCCATGAGAAGACCGCCAGCGCTTCCGCCTCGTGCGACAATCTGGTCTGCTTTGGAAAAACTGCTATCTACAAGATGTCTGACGCAAACAGCGAAATCAGTAAATGTATTTTGTTTATTCGCAAGACGCCCGTCGTCATACCAATCCCTGCCTAACTCACCGCCGCCGCGCACATGAGTCATAGCGAAAATTATTCCCCGGTCGAGTAGCGACAGTCTCGCCGATGAAAATGAGGCTGGCATAACAGCTTCGTAAGAGCCATACCCATAGATGACCGTAGGTGCAGGTCCATTTACGCGGTCTGGGCGCCATACAAGACTAATGGGTATTCGCTTTCCATCCGCCGCATTAGCCCAAGTGCGTTCCGTTTGATAATTAGCCAGATGCACATCACCAGTGATGGGTTGTTGCTTTAGTAGCTCTCGTTGAAGAGTGTCTAGATCAAGTTGATATGTGGAATTAGGAGTCACCATGGACGTGTAGCCATATCTAAATTGACGTGTCCGATATTCTGCGTTAGCGCCAGCAGCAGAGTCGTAGACTGCTTCATCCATTTCTATTTCAAAACTGCGATCGCGTAAGTGATCGATTACCAGCAATACCGGAACTGCGTCTCGTCGTTGAGATACAACCGTAAAAGTTTCAAAAGTATCAATATCTTCGAGGCGAGTGCCCGGGTGATGCGAAATTATCTCAGTCCAGTTGTTTCGCCCAGGAGCGTCTACAGGGGCCTGCACTAGACGAAAATCTGAAGCACCGTCGTTAGTAACTATCAAAAGGTAATCTTCTTGGTGATTAATACGGTATTCATGGCCATCTGATCTTGGCTCAACTATTCGAGGCATCGAATCTGGGTGATCGGCATCAATGAGCCAGTACTCAGAAGTATTTTTAGACTCAGACCCCACGACCACATATTTTTCGCTTCTAGTATTACCTATACCAACCCAGAATCTTTCATCATGTTCTTCGAAAACAATGGTGTCCTCATCTGGGGTAGAACCAACTTTGTGACGAATGACGGTGCTAGGGCGACTGGCTTCGTCGCTGCGCACAAGAAATAAAGTGTGTGCATCATTTGCCCAAACTAAACCATACGAAAGAGCTTTAAGACCTGCATCGACTATCTGCTTTGATTCCAGATCGATAACGACGAGCTCATACTCCTCATTGCCTAAAGTGTCAAAGGTATAAGCCAGCATTCGGTGATCATGACTAATTGCAAGATCTCCGAGAGCAAAATAATCATTCCCATCAGCTAAAGCGTTTTCATCGAGCAGCACCTGTTCTTCTGTTGGTTTGCCCCTAGGCCATCGGACGTGAACAGGATAAGCATGGTCTTCTTTGGTACGAACCTGGTACTCCCAATCTCCCTTAGGAACGGGAACGGACTGGTCGGTCTCCAGTACCCGTGATTTTATCTCATCAAACAAAATGGTCCGCAGGTCTTCAAGCGGCGCAGTTATTTCTTCAGCGTATTTGTTTTCAGCTTCGAGATAGATCAGTGTGTCGGGGTCATCGCGATTCCTTAGCCAATACCATGGATCTTCCTGGCTGATACCATGCACTGTTCTTACGTGTGGTTTGAGTGGAGCTATTGGTGCTGGGTTTTCCGGCGCTATCACTCTGTAAACGCTACCTGTTGAGGCGCGAAGCCAGGCTAAGTTACAATAGTTGTCCAATATCGTTTATTGTTTAAGGTGTTCAAATGCCCATTTATGCTCTTGGTGATCAAGAACCAGTGATACATCCTTCAGCCTTCGTTATGCCAGAAGCTGTGATTATTGGGAGAGTAACAATCGGCGCTGGTGCGACGATTTGGTCAGGGGCTGTGCTGAGAGCCGATGACAATGACATTGTCATCGGAGACGAAACGTCAGTGCAAGATAATGCTGTAATCCACGTAACGGCGCAGTTCCCGACGATAGTTGGAAAACGATGCACGATAGGACACCTAGCTCATCTCGAGGGTTGTCGTGTCGAAGATGAAGCTCTGATTGGAACTGGCTCTATTGTGCTTCATGACGCAGTTGTCGAAAGCCGAGCCCTTGTCGGAGCAGGAGCAGTTGTCCCTGGAAAAATGAGAGTTCCCGCAGGAACTATGGCGCTTGGTATGCCAGCAAAGATTCGTGAAGGGGTTGATACCGCTCCGTTGATTCTTCATGGTATTTCTCATTACGTTGAACGAGGCGAGATCTTCCGGAAGCAATTACGCCGCGTCGGCTGAAAATATTTAAAACAGTTAGCGCTCGGTGAGCAAGCACAGAGACAAAGGCCTAAGTTTGCGACATGGCATTGAAGCGAATTGATCTTGGAAAAATTGGAATCTGGACGAATATTTTAGATCAGGTTTCATCGGCAACTGCGATTGAGTACTGCCAGGAAGCGCAAGCTCTCGGCTATGGAACTGTGTGGATTCCCGAGGCAGTAGGTCGAGACCCGTTCGTTACGGCCTGTCGAATGTTGGGTGGCACTGAGTCGCTTGTCCTGGCTACGGGGATAGCAAATATCTATGCCCGAGACGCAATGACAATGGCGAGCACCCTCCGCTCAATCGAAGAAGCGTTTCCTGGGCGTTTCCTTTTGGGGCTCGGAGTGAGTCACCATCATCTAGTGGAATGGGTGCGAAAGCATGATTACTCGAAGCCTTTAAGTTTTATGTCCTCCTATTTGGAGATGATGGGTAAAGCGAAATTTTTAGCGGTTGGTCCTGAAGAATTACCAGAAGTAGTCTTGGCGGCACTAGGTCCAAAAATGTTACAACTAGCGGCCACTGAAACTGGTGGGGCCCACCCTTATTTCGTTCCACCGGAACATACTGCTATGGCCCGTCAAACCATGGGACCCGATGCTGCACTGTATCCCGAGCAAATGGTAGTCCTTGAAGAAGATCCGCAAGTTGCTCGTGCTATAGCCCGAAAGCATATGGAACGATATTGTGGGCTGCCGAACTACGCGAACAATCTTGTTCGTTTGGGTTTTGAAAGAGAAGAGATCGAAAACATGTCCGATAAAATTGTGGATGCAATAGTGGCGTGGGGCTCTCCGGAAACAATCAAGATGAGAGTTGATGAACACTTCAGCGCTGGAGCAGATCACGTGTGCATCCAAGTTCTAGCGGACACGCCTGACCAGGTGGTTGAAGGCTGGCAGACACTAGTACCCTATTTAGCCTCTTAGTTTTTATGGCATCTCGGCGGACAGAAGTAACTGAACTCGCAACCGCTGTTGGGATGTTGGGATTTCTCTCTCCGATGCAAGCTCTGGAGAGAAAACCTAAAGCGTTAACAGAAGTAGAGGCATCGACCTGGGAGCGGTTTGTTGAGAGCGCTGATCAACCACAATTCCGAATCGATTTTGCCGGTGCATATCGTAACGGCCAGGTTTTCATGGCCGCAGAAGATGGGCTACGGGGCCGCCCTCCGTTAATCATCGAATGGAAAGGTAGTCATCGAAGTCCCGGGCAAGACCAACTTCCAGTGGATCTTAGAGTTGATCACGTATACCTAGTATCTTGTAAATACGCATCGAAAATTCTATTGAATGCTTCTGCTTCAAGTCTTTTTGGTGCAAACACGGAAATTCGCGACTGGTATGACCACGTTGCGCCCAAAGAACACCAGGCGCTCTATGGCGTTGTGCGCAACGAACTCGGGTTAACGAGATTTTTGCCGCCATTTGTGGGAGATCTCGCTCGACACCACAGAGATGAATTAAAGAAGGGTCTTGCGAATCGTGACTGGAGCCAAGCATGCTCGGACGCTTATAGCCAACTGGTAGACGCAGTAGGGAGAGCCACAGCTGAAATTTGGAGACAATCGTTGCGGTCGAAGAGACAAAAAGAAGCCATGTTGTGGCGAATGTTGCGGATAGGGTCTGCGCCATATTTCGTTTTAGGGTCATCGCGCGATCGCTCTATCCGATTACGAGTAACTACTCCTTGGGATTGGCGCCGACGTTTCGAATTCAGAGATATAGAAATATGGGGTGGAGCGGCCGGACAACCAACGGTTCATTGGCGAGCAACGGTGAAAGATCATTTGTCATCTGCTGATTTAACAGTAGATGGTCACATAGAAATTCGTTGGAGCCACGGGAGGTTTGCTCAACCCCCGGAAGCCAAAGTTTACTTAGATACGCCTCATGGAGACGTACCCGGATATTTACATCTAAGCGGCACAACTTCAAAACAACTAACCTTGTAAAGGTATAGAAGTCGTTCTGAGTGCTCAGTCCGACTATTCTTCAGGTGAAGCCTACATCTAGCCAGGGAGTGTTTATGAGTGACACTGACGCCAAAGTGGCCGTTGACCTCGGCAAATACAAGTTGGGCTGGAGCGATGAAGAAGATTACGTCTACAAACCTCAGCGTGGGCTTAACGAGGACATCATTCGAGAAATGTCGGTGATGAAAAAAGAACCAGACTGGATGCTTAATTTCAGGCTTCGTTCTTACGACATATACAAGAAAAAGCCAATGCCTAATTGGGGCGGCGATACTTCAGAGATCTTTTTTGATGATATTTATTACTACATAAAGCCTACTGATCACCAAGTAGATGTCTGGGATGAACTTCCAGACTCGATTAAGGACACATACGAAAAACTTGGGATTCCGGAAGCTGAACGAAAGTACCTGGCAGGTGTTACTGCTCAATACGAGTCAGAAGTGGTTTACCACCGTAATCGTGAAGATCTTGAGGCTCAAGGCGTAATATTCACTGACATAGACACGGCTGTAAAAGAGCATCCAGAAGTCGTGCAAAAGTATTTCGCTTCAATTATTCCGCCCGGAGATAATAAATTTGCAGCTTTAAACTCGGCTGTGTGGTCTGGTGGTTCATTCATCTATGTGCCGCCTGGCGTTGAAGTAGAAATGCCTCTGCAGGCTTATTTCAGAATCAATACTGAAAACATGGGCCAGTTCGAACGTACCTTGATTATCGCTGATGAAGGCTCATCAGTGCATTACATCGAAGGTTGTTCTGCCCCTGTATACAGCTCAGACTCTCTTCATTCTGCTGTAGTTGAACTTTGTGCTTTGCCTGGAGCTCGAATCACTTATACGACTATTCAGAATTGGTCCTCTAATGTGTTCAATCTAGTAACTAAGCGAGCTGCTGCTTACGAAGAAGCGCACGTTGAGTGGATCGACGGAAATATCGGTTCTCGTTTGACCATGAAATATCCTGCCGTCTACCTAATGGGCCCCAAAGCTTCTGGTGAAGTGTTATCAGTTGCCTATGCCGGAAGCGGCCAACACCAAGATGCTGGCGCTAAAATGGTGCACGCCGCTCCTGAAACTACCTCTAAAATTGTATCTAAATCCATATCAAAAGATGGTGGGAGAACAACCTACAGAGGTTTAGTTCGCGTTGAAGAAGGAATGGAAAATTGCAAAAGTCATGTCCAATGTGACGCTTTGCTTTTGGATCAAGAAAGTCGTTCCGACACGTACCCGTATCAAGAAATCGGTTCAAGAAGCGCAGAGATAGGGCACGAGGCCACTGTGTCTCGAGTAGCTGATGACCAGTTATTCTATCTAATGAGTAGAGGGCTGTCAGAAGAGCAAGCCATGGGGATGGTAGTTAACGGTTTTATAGAACCGGTAACGCGAACTCTGCCGATGGAATACGCCGTAGAGTGGAGTCGTCTTATCGAGCTTCAGATGGAAGGATCAGTCGGCTGATCTTTGTTGCTAAAGCTCTTTGGATAAAATCTATCTATCTGAGTTGGCGCAAACGGGCTTCGGTCGCTACGGTCTTCTCGGTAAATGATTCCGGAGGTCCACAATGCGCAGCCCTAAAGACTTTTTCGCCCCGCTAGCTTTAGGGGCACCTAATCCTATTAGGGAAGTGCCGATCCGGCCCTCCAGGATGATTCATTTTTTTGATCCATCCAATGAGAAAATGAGAAGCAAGATCCCTGCCATCGCGCCGAGCGTCGATATATTGCTCGGAAATCTCGAAGATGCCGTAGCTGCCGACAATAAAGAAGCGGCTAGAAATGGATTGGTCGAGGTTGGGCGAGGCTGGGTAAATGGTGAGACTCAATTGTGGACCAGAGTCAACAGCCTAGACTCTCCGTGGTTTATTGATGACGTGTTCACCTTGGTCAGCGAAATCGGGGAAAAATTAGATGTCATTATGGTACCGAAAGTAGAGGGCGCTGAAGATATTCACTACGTGGACCAGTTATTGGCGCAGCTTGAAGCGAAAGCTTCGTTAAGTCGGCCAATTCTTATTCATGCGATTCTTGAGACGGCGCGAGGAGTCGCAAACGTAGAAGAAATTTGCGGAGCTAGCCCCAGGATGCAAGGCCTTTCTCTGGGTCCTGCTGATTTGGCGGCAGACAGAAGAATGAAAACAACACGCGTTGGCGGTGGGCACCCTGGTTACTTGGTTCGTCAAGACCCAGCGGAAGGTGTGGAAGATCGAGACCGCTTCACTTTTCAGCAAGACTTATGGCACTACACGATTTCGCGAATGGTGGATGCATGTGGTTCTTTCGGAATTCTGCCTTTCTACGGGCCTTTCGGTGATATCGCAGATGTTTTGGCCTGCGAGGACCAGTTCAGGAATGCGTATTTGTTAGGTTGCGTCGGGGCTTGGAGTCTGCACCCAGTGCAAATAGATATAGCAAAGAAAGTTTTCAGTCCCGAGCCCAGCGAAGTGGAATGGGCGATGCATGTAATTTCTGAAATGGGCGACGGAACTGGGGCAGTGATGATTGATGGGAAAATGCAAGATGACGCAACTGTAAAACAATGTCATGTGATCGTGAACCTTGCTCGTGAGCTTTCGGCGAAGGATCCTGAATTAGCTTCCAGTTACGGGTTTTAGAAAGGTTTTTCGATGGATTCTTCTTATAGGCCTCGACGTTCAGTTCTTTACATGCCGGCGGCGAATGCTCGTGCTTTAGAAAAAGCTAGAGGTATTAAAGCAGATGCTCTTATCTTTGATCTCGAAGATGCGGTTTCTCCCGATGCTAAAGACTTGGCACGTGACCAAGCGTGTGAAGCAGTCCGTTCAAAAAGTTATGGTAACCGTGAGGTCACTATCAGGTGTAACGGGCTGGATACCCCATGGGGTGAAGGTGATGTTCTAGCTGCTGCCGCAGCAGCACCTGATGCTGTCGTGATACCAAAGGTAAGAGACGCAAAGTATCTGGACGCTATCTCAAGTTTGCTAGACCAAGGTGGCGCTCCAAAAAGCACTCAGATTTGGGCGATGATAGAGACACCAGCAGGTCTGTTAAACGTTAACGAAATAGCCCATCACGGACGGATGGCCGTGATGGTTATGGGAACTAATGACATGGCCAAAGAGCTAAGAGCCACAATCTCGATTGATCGAGCTGCACTAGTACCGTATTTAGCGATGTGCTTACTTTCGGCTCGCGACGCTGGAATAGCTATCTTAGATGGCGTATATAACGACATAAAAGATGAAGTCGGATTTGAATCAGTTAGCAAGCAAGGCGCCCAGATGGGTTTCGATGGCAAAACCCTGATACATCCGAGTCAAGTGGAGCGAGCTAACCAGATTTTTGCACCGAGTGTCGATGAACTTGAATACCATACACGTGTCATTAAGGAGTTTGAAATGGCTCAGTCGGATGGGCGAGGGGTGTTGACAGTGGATGGTAAAATGATTGAAAATTTGCATGTTGACGAAGCGAGGCGAGCGATCGCTATGGCCGAAGCCATTAACTCAATCTAAAGAGAGCCAGTCAGCGTATTTTTTGAGCTTATTGATGCCAGAATAGTTGTATGCCGATGAGAACCAACTGCCGCCACTACGAAAGCCGGTCGTACTCCAATGGTGACACCGTAAGAAAATGTGATTTGGATTTAGCTCCTGAAGCACCATGGCGTTGCCCTGATGATTGTCCGAAGTACACACCACGTCGTTTAGACGCAGGCTGGCAGCACGGTTCTTTGGGCGTTCAGAACTTTGCGAGCGAACCAGACAGCATTGGAACTGATGAATCGATTGGTGAATTGCTTGATGCCGCTGAAGAAATAGTAAACGCCATTGCTTCTGATGTTCTTGCTGAGGTTGAAGCAGAAAAGCATAAGAAGACCGGGCGATTGCCCAGGTTAAGCAAAAAAGCTCGGGCTAAAAACCGTAAGAAAAAAAAGAAGCGTTAGTCGAGCGTTGCCTTAACCGCTTATAGGGTTTCCTGATTTGGGCTTAGGTAGAATCAAAGATTGTGACTAACACCGAGCTGACTCCGTTCAATCTAGTGGAGATTAATGTGGCGGATGAGTCAAATGCTTTTCACAAACTTCAATATGACGCGCTACAGCGAGCTAGAGCTCTTGAACTTCCTTCGTTTGAAGAGGAAGTTTGGAGGTATACCCAAATCAATGACTTAGATCTGAGAAAGTACAGTATCGGGGCTCCTGGCGGCGAGATACAAGGACGAGGACTGACAGCGGACGTAGTAGATGTAGCGGCTGTGTTAGAAGTAGTAAACGGCAAGATAGTTAGCTCTCAAGTTAATGACCCAAACGTCTCGATATGTACGGCGCTAGACGATGAGAACGTTGCGACCGGTGTCGGTTCGGTAATGACCGAGGCGGTAGATATCTTTGCTGAATACAATCACGCGTTAAGCACCAGCCCACTGGTTATACGTATAGCGCGGAACTCTGTAGTTGCAAAGCCAATCGTAATTCGTCATGCAACTAGCGAAAATGATTTTGCGTGGTTTCCCCGAGTCGTTGTGATCGCTGAGGAAAATTCAGAAGCAACGATTTTAGAACACCAAGTCAGCACCAATGTAGAGGCTCTAATATGTCCTGTTACAGAAATAACTGCAGGCCAATCAGCGAGACTTAAATATTTGACAGTTCAGGAGCTCGGACCTCGCGTTTGGCAACTCGCAAGCCAGGTCTCAGATATAGGGCGCGATGCCCATGTTTCAGTTAGTCACGTCGCTTTCGGGGGTGGCTATGCCCGTGCCAGGATTGATACCCGAATGGTTGGTTCTGGGGCAACTGGAGATATAGGTGCAGTATATTTTGGGCGTAAAGACACAACGCTCGACTTTCGAACATTTCAAAAACATGACGCACCGCATACAAACTCAAATCTTCTTTTCAAAGGGGCAGTTGATGACCGTAGTCGGGCGATATATACGGGAATGATCCGGATAGAGCCTGATGCGAGTGACGTTGTGGCTTATCAGACTAATCGAAATTTAAAGCTATCTGACGAGGCTTGGGTTGAGTCGGTGCCGAACCTTGAGATAGAGAATAACGATGTGAAATGCAGCCATGCGTCGGCAGTGGGACCGGTAGATGCGGACCAGCGTTTCTACCTTGAAAGTCGCGGAGTGCCCTCGGAGGTCGCAGAGGCACTTGTCGTTCGCGGCTTCTTTGCTGAGGTTCTCGAAGACCTTCCGATACCATCTGTCGGAACAAAGACTTTAGAACGAATTTCTGAGCTTCTTTCCCTCGAAGGTGTTTCCCTTTGACTTCTCATATTCTGTGCGCCAGTGAAGAGTTGGGCGATGGGGAAGCCCGACGATTTGATGTTGATGGCCATCGCATAGCCGTGGTACGAATCGGAGATTCATACCACGCTGTTGGCGACCGATGCAGTCATGCGAATTACAGTTTGGCTGAGGGCCAAGTATGGTCCGAGGATTGCGCTTTGGAATGTCCGAAACATTATTCGAAATTTAATTTACTAACGGGGGCGCCAGACACGTTCCCTGCTACTCAGCCTGTCCCGGTTTACGAAACTAAAATCGAAAGTGGTCAGCTAAAGGTCGTTATCTGATGGTGAAGTTGGTTATAGAGGGTCTTGAAGCGTCTGTTGGCGGCAAGCAGATACTGCGTGGAATTAACCTTGAAGTGTCATCGGGGCAGGTGCACGCTGTGATGGGCCCCAATGGCGCCGGTAAAAGTACACTTTCGAATGTGATTATGGGCCGGCCTGGTTATGTCGCCACGGCGGGATCTGTCTCACTCGATGGAACCGATATTTTGTCTCTTGCGACGTGGGAGAGAGCTCAGCTCGGACTTTTTTTAGCTATGCAATACCCAACGGAAGTTCCAGGCGTTTCAATTCGTGACACCTTGTCTTTGGCTCTTGCCAGCAGAGGAATAAGTTCGCAAACTGTCGTGGACAGGCTTTCCGATGAGGCACTAGCGATTGGTCTGAACCCTGAACTTTTAGATAGATCATTAAATGTTGATTTATCAGGTGGCGAAAAGAAAAGAAATGAGACTGCCCAGTTGGCGGTTCTCCAACCTTCTATAGCAATTCTGGATGAGCTAGATAGCGGTCTTGACATCGATGCCTTAAAGGCCTGTGCCGAACGTATCGAAGCGCTTACCAAAAATGAGCTCGGGGTTTTGTGTATTACCCATTATCACCGTTTACTTGATTATCTTCCGGCTGACAGAGTCCACATTCTTGTGGATGGGAAAATAGTTGAGTCTGCGGGCCCGGAACTAGCTGTAGAACTTGAGGCAGAAGGCTATTCTCGTTTCCTTCCCGATAAGCAGGATGCAAGCGATGGGGTATCAGTTGCGATCGGTGGCTTAAGTCTACTTAAACCTTCATTGGCAAATGAAGATCCATTTGCTGACCTGATGGCGTAAATATTGCGTTTTGAGAGTTATGGTTACGTAAAGATAAATGTTAAGTCCAGCTACGGCTAGGAGCTATGTATGCAACGTGGCCTACTCGATAGTGTGCAGATCGAGGAACTGAAAGCAGTGCTGCCTTCCTGGCAGGTGTCTAAAAGTGAATTGTCGCGAACGTTTCAGTTCAGCACCTTTGTAGAAGCATTCGGTTTTATGACTAAGTGTGCTTTGATAGCGGAACGAATGGATCATCATCCTGATTGGACCAATGTCTATGGTGAGGTCAAAGTTTGTTTGACAACACATGACAAAGGTGGAGTAACAGAATTAGATCAGGAAATGGCTCAAAAACTGGATGTGTTGGCTGATGGAAGCCATTAAGCAAAAAATCTATCGTGTGTATCGACTATGGAATAAATTTCGCAGAGCGCGTCTCACTTTAGGTGTTCGGGCACTGGTTCTCGACGAGGA
Source organism: Acidimicrobiaceae bacterium (assembly GCA_905182565.1). Lineage (GTDB taxonomy): Bacteria > Actinomycetota > Acidimicrobiia > Acidimicrobiales > Poriferisodalaceae > UBA9040. The sequence continues at coordinate 286,134 of CAJJCB010000026.1, forward strand.
AAAACGTGTTTGCTTGGTTCGTCATAGTTACAGAGAAGGCTGGTTTTTGCCTGGCGGTAGCGTAAAAACGGGAGAGTCACTCGTCGAAGCTGTCCAGAGGGAACTTAAGGAAGAAACTGGAATAGCCTTGCCTGAAACGCCCCAAAAAGTGCACGGAGTATTTTCTTCATTTCACGAACACAAAAGTGACCATGTCGTTGTTTTCGTCATCTCTGATTGGACGATCGAGCAGACTATTTCTCCCGAGATAGCAGAAGTGGGATTTTTTGCGCCGGGAGACCTTCCTGAGGGAGTCTCATCTGCTACTACGCGACGGATTAAAGAATTCGTCACTGGTGTTCCACCGGGACACAGGTGGTAGGCGATTAAGCGGTCTTTTAGTTAGCTTCGTCTAAACCGCTGAGCAATGCGTTCCATGGAAGAGTTGCGCACTTGATACGAACAGGAAACTTAACGACTCCACGCAGTGCTTCTAGATCACCTAATGGAAGTTCGACCTGGGGAAGTGTGGCGTTATCATCAGACTCTGCAGCCATTTCACCTTCATGTATAGACATCATGGCTTTGAAAGTCTTTGTTATCTCTCGAATCTCTGCGGTGCTTTTGCCGAGCACTGCTGCTGACATCATCGAAGCTGAAGCTTGACTAATAGAACAACCTTGCCCACCAATTTTGAGATCGGTGATAGTCGTTCCATCGGTAGTAAAGGTTAAGACTACTTCATCCCCGCAAAGAGGATTAAATCCCTCACTTCGGTGAGCTGGAGGAGACTCTAACTCACCTCGATTGCGCGGATTTCTATAGTGGTCAAGGATTATTTCTCTATATAGGTCTTCTAGGCCCGGCATGTTGATCTCTCGAGTTAGAAGGCGAAAAGTTCGCCCGCCTCGCCGAGGGCTTCGGCGAGAATATCGATATCGGATTCAGTATTGTATAAGTAAAGCGAGGCTCGAGCAGTAGCGCCTACTCCAAGTTCTCTCATTAATGGTTTAGCGCAGTGGTGGCCTGCACGCACGCAAATTCCGTGTTGATCGAGAACTTGCGATAGATCGTGAGGATGCACATCTTTATAAGCTATAGATAATACGCCACCTCTTTTCTCGATATCAGATGGGCCATGGATCTGAATGTCATCTCCGTGGCATTCCTTAAGCTTCATGAATGCATACTTCGTCAAGGAGATTTCGTGTTCTCGAATATTTTTCATCCCGAGAGAATCTAAAAATCTAACAGCTGCTCCAAGCCCGATAATTTCTGCTATTGGAGGAGTTCCCGCTTCGAACTTGTGAGGAATCTCGTTTGCAACAAACCCACTTTTTTTGACATCGAGGATCATTTCTCCACCGCCAAGAAATGGAGGCATAGCATCGAGTATCTCGGCTCGAGCCCATAGAACACCGATGCCGGTAGGACCGCACATCTTGTGGCCTGTAAAGCACATAAAGTCGACGTCTAAATCAGCGACATCGGTAGGGAGATGCGGGACATACTGACTTCCGTCCATGAGCATCAATGCGCCGGCAGCATGCGCAGCATCAGATATCTTACGTATAGGGTTTAAAGTTCCAAGGACGTTACTCATTGCCGTAACACTGCAAAGTTTGACGCCCTCCAACAGTTTGTCAAGATTCGTAAGATCCAGAGTCCCATCGTTTCCTAATGGAATCCAACGAATCTCAAAGCCCCGATCCTCCGCAAGAATTTGCCATGGAACAATATTGGCATGATGTTCCATGTCCGTGATAAGAATCGCATCATCAGGTCCGAGATTGCGGACCCCCCAGGACCGAGCAACTAAATTAAAGGCTTCGGTGGCATTTTTGGTAAAAATAATTTCGTTAGCTGAGTAAGCGTTAATGAATTTAGCGATATCGGAGCGAGCGGTTTCCATCTGCTCAGTAGCTTCTGCGGCAATTGTATATGCCCCACGATGCACGTTGGCGTTTACTTGCCTGTAGTAGGTGTCCATAGCCGATAGAACAGCTTCGGGTTTTTGTGACGATGCGGCAGAATCTAAATAGACAATAGGTTTGTCATTCACCGTTCGGCTCAGCAGCGGGAATTGCTCTTTGATATTCCACGGTATGGTCATGCTGCCAACCGTTCGTAACCCTCTTTTTCAAGTTGTAAGGCAAGCTCTGGGCCCCCTGATTTAACTATCTGACCGTTAACGAGGATGTGTATGCGATCAGGTTTAAGTTCAGTGAGGAGACGCTGGTAATGGGTAATGATTACGACACCCATATCTGAATGCTCTGCTTTGACTTCTCGTACGCCTTTAGCAACAACCTTCAGCGCATCAATATCAAGCCCAGAGTCTGTTTCATCTAGAATTGCTAGTGCAGGTTCCAACATCGCAAGCTGAAGAATTTCATTTCGTTTTTTTTCTCCGCCAGAAAAACCTTCGTTTAAGTACCTATCCATAAAGGATGGGTCCATCTCTAGACGTTCCATCCATTGCTGCATCGCTACGTACACTTCAATGGTTGAGATCTCGACGCCCTTTCGAGCAGAAATAGCTTGGCGCAAAAAGTTGCGGACTGATACTCCTGAAATTTCTTGAGGGTATTGAAAAGCTAGAAACATTCCGGCTTTAGCGCGTATGTCAGGGCCCCATAGCGTTATATCATCTCCTCTAAAAAGTATCTTTCCTGAGGAAATCTCGTATTCAGGTGAACCAAGGATTGTTGTTGCAAGCGTAGACTTGCCTGATCCATTGGGGCCCATGATTGCGTGAATTTCGCCAGCATTAACGGTGAGGTTGACTCCGCCCAGGATTTCTGGCCCTTCGGTTGCATTGACCTTCAGGTCCTGAATCTCGAACAGCGGGGAAGGTGCCATATTATTGAGTTTATTGCCGCGGAAGCCTAATTAGTACCTGAGACATTGTGGTAATTCTCGAAATGTGAGTTCTTTTAGCCTAGGAAGTCCTTTACGACATCAACCCAAAGTTGCGTGGAGAGAGCTAGAGACTCTGTGTCAATTCGTTCATTGTGGCCATGGAACCGAGCACTGAAATCACCGGTCTTTAGGTTTGGGCTAAAAAGGCCAGCACCATATGCGGTCGCACCCATGTTTCGAAAGACTCGTGCATCTGTAAACCCAACAATTAATTGAGGGGTAATTCGCGCATTTGGAAATGGCTGATTAACGGATTTTTGTAATGTATCCCAAAGGGGTGTCTGCACACGGCTGATGCTCGCTGGATCATCCATAATGATTTCGACTTCGACTTGGTCCGCCAGTTCTCCAAGAGCGATATTCAAATGAGCTTGAACGTCCTCGGTTCGCTCGCCAGGTAACGTCCTGATATCGACTTTTATGTCGATGTGGTCCGGAATTACGTTTGTTTTCATATGAGAATCGGATGTTAAAACATTTGGAGAAAAAGTTGTATGTACGCAACTGTAAAAATGTCGCGCCAGTGGTACCACCGGATGAGCATCTAAGTAGTCATCTATGAGGTCTGGGTCCAACATAATTGCCTTGGTTTCTGCATCAACATCGAGAACATCTACCTGTTCTCGCCAAAGCTCATGGAACTTAGGTGGAGGACGGTAATCTGCGAGCCGCTGCACAATAGCCGCGGCTTTTACCAAAGCATTGTCTGTTTTGAACGGAGCAGATCCATGTCCAGGTGTTCCTGAGACCCTTAAACGCCGCCAAGCGACGCCTTTCTCTCCTACATTCATGCCAATGAAAGGGGCTTCTTCAGAGCCAGTGTGGAGCCCACCGTTTTCGGTTAATACGTAGTCAGATCGGATTGCGTCCGGATGGTTGTCAGCGATCCATTGAGCCCCATGAGCTGAGCCAGATTCTTCATCAGCGACGGCAAAATAAATTAGATTGCCGCGTGGTTTAAAGTTTGTCTCGGCGAGGTGCTTAAAAGCTACAGCCATCGAAGAAGTCAAATTCAACATATCAACAGCGCCACGTCCCCAAATTTCGCCGTTTACTAAATCACCTCCGAATGGGTCATGAGTCCATCCATCCGAATTGGCGGGGACAACGTCAGTATGACCCATTAAGCAAAGAGTAGGTGCAGAAGGGTCGTAGCCCTCCATGCGTGCGACGAGCGATTTTCGCCCGGGAGTCGGTTCGAAAGTTTCAATTTCGACACCTGGCCCTTCTACAAAAGTTTCAATCACATCACAGTTACGGACTTCTTGTCCTGATTCAGCGCGCCCATCATTGACACATTCGTTACGAATCAGAGTTTGTAGAAGCTCGATAGTTTGATTGGTTCGGGTGTCGACATTTGAAGCCATGATGATAAGAGTAGATCGAACATGTACCTAGAAGGGCGAGTATTGTCATAAGGACGTGCGAAAGCGAGTCCGGTATTGATGCCACAAGCACCATGGTTGGCACAAAAAATTCACTCTCGGTCGGAACTCCACTATGGCTGGTGGATAGTTGTCGCGATCATGGCTCTTATGTTTGTCAGCGTAGGAGTTGGATATTACGGACTTGCTATCTTCATGAAGCAATTCGAAGATAGTTTCGAATGGTCATCGACTTTGGTGGGTTTGGCTACTGGTTCTTACTTCAGTATCGCAGGGCTAACCGGCTTACTTATAGGTCCGCAAATAGATCGACGTGGTCCCAGATGGTTCATGACAGGCGGTGTAGCTATGTTGGGGCTAGGCATCATGAGCCTTGGAGCTATTAGCAGACCATGGCATTTGTTTATGGTTTACTCGATTATGGCGGTTGGGTTTGGTGCAACGGCGGCGGTGAGTGTTAATAACATTTTAAGCAGGTGGTTTCTTACTCGTCGTGGTCGAGCTATGAGTATCACTGCGACCGGTGTGTCATTAGGCGGGGTGATCCTTTCGCCGCTGACGACTTGGTTGATTAGCTCTCATAGCTTAGCGTTAGCGGGTTTACTCCTAGGATTAGCAGTTCTCATCATAGGATTGCCCATAGCTAATGGAGTTCTTGTCTGGCGACCAGAAGATCTAGGGACTTCGCGCGATTTTGGTCAACCATTAAAAATTGATAACAAAAACTTGTCAGACTTAGTCCAATATCGCGTTTGGACTAGAGGCCAAGCTATGAGACAGCCGTCATTTTGGTTTATTCTGATTGCTTTTTTATTCATTCTTACGGCACAGACCGGATATATGATTCATCAGTTCAGTTTTCTAGCGGATCGATTTGGCGATCTCAGGTCTGCATCATTGACAATGTCGTTGGCCGCCGCCGGGAGTATTGTGGCTCGTCTAATCGTTGGAAGGTTTGCTGATTACATAGACAAAAGGTTATTTACGGCTTTGCTTTTTGCAGTTCAGGCCACAGCTGTGTTGGGCATTACCTTCACGGAAAATACTTTTTTGACGTGGGTATTAGTTTTAGCGATTGGTCTAACTATTGGGAATGTCTACATGATGCAGACGCTATTGATAGCTGAAATTTTTGGGGTGGTTTCTCTAGCAACGGTTCAAGGAGCTATCACTGTAGCAGTTCAGATGGCGGCTGGGTTTGGGCCGTTTTTGGTTGGGTGGGCGAAGGAATCCACTGGTCAATACACGGTTCCTTTTTTGGTGACCGGCTTAATGAGTTATGTTGCGGCCGTTGTGGTGTACTTTGCTCGGCCGATTGTGGTGAACTGTGCTGATGGCAGACGAGACTCTTTGTGATCTAACAGCAGTTGAACTTAGACGGCTGCTAGGCGCTGCTGACGTCAGCGCGCGCGAGGTACTTGATTCTCATCTTTCGCGGATAGATCGGGTTAACCCTCTAGTCAATGCATTGGTAACCATCGTTCCTGAAATTGCTGCGCAGCGGGCATTAGAAGCAGACGAAAAATTGGCGAGAGGAGAACCGCTTGGTTTATTGCATGGGCTACCGGTCGCTCACAAGGATCTTTTTAACACATCAGGTATCCGAACAACCCTTGGCTCACCTATCTATAGCGACAACGTACCCGATAAAAATGACTTGATTGTCGAGCGGCAAATCAGCGAGGGGGCTGTGACGGTCGGGAAAACCAACACACCTGAATTTGGGGCAGGTTCTCAAACTTTTAACGAAGTTTTTGGTGTGACGAAGAATCCGTATGATCTATCTAAAACATGTGGGGGAAGTAGCGGCGGCGCTGCCGTAGCATTAAGCGCTCGAATGTTGCCGCTGTGCGATGGCTCAGATCTCGGTGGATCATTGCGTAACCCAGCAGCCTTCTGCAATGTGGTTGGCTTCCGCCCGTCCGTCGGGCGAGTGCCTACAATCTCGTCAGATAATCTTTGGATGCCAATGGCGACGAGTGGTCCGATGGCGAGAACAGTGTCTGACGTGGCCTTATTCTTATCTGCGATATCGGGGCCACACCCACTTGTCCCTAGTTCGATTATGGAGAGTCCGGATTCCTTTCTTGGACCTCTTGATAGAGATTTTTCTGGAACGCGCGTTGCTTGGTCACCTGACTCAGGCGGTTTACCGATGGATGGAGCAATTAAAAAGGCTTTAAATATAGTGCCGAATATTTTGAGTGATTTAGGTTGTGACGTTGTTGAGATATGGCCAGATTTATCTGAGGCGCGGGAGATCTTTCAAACGATGCGTGCTTGGGTTTTCGAACTTGGATATGAACCTCTGCTTAAGAGTCACCGAGATCAGTTAAAAGAGACCGTGATCTGGAATATAGAACTAGGACGGAAGCTTTCGCTCAAAGACCACGTTGATGCTTCACGAAAACAAGCACGGATGTTTATGAGACTCCAAAACTTTATGGAAGATTTTGAGTATTTGGTATCTCCAGTAACGCAGGTTTTGCCTTTCGACCACAGCACGGAATTCATCACTGAAATAGATGGAGTCGAATTAGAGACCTATATCGATTGGATGAGATCTTGCACTGATGTATCTACTACGATGCATCCGGCCATTTCGGTTCCTGCTGCATTTTCGGATAACAACTTGCCTGTCGGGGTGCAAATAGTGGGTCGTAATAGAGCCGATTTATCGGTTTTACAATTAGCTTTCAGTTTTGAACAAGCCACACTCGTCGGCGAGCGGGCGCCCTTGTTCTAGATTAAGCCCTCTAGTTCGTGTTAGGCAGATCGGGTATCGGATTGTCTCGGAGTGATTCCTTCCAAGATCTAAAACGCGTATGTCTGAGTAGGTCAGGACCCAGTCCCGAGTCATTTTTGTTTCCGTCTATGTCGAAAATGTAAAAATGTTCATGGACACTTGGGTCAAGGGCTAGATATCGACAAGGGCCAAGAGTAGGTCCTGCCCGCCACAGAAGCCATCCGTGGATTCGTCTTTTGAATGCCGCTTCCGGTTTCCCATCTAAGTCTTCTCCGAGCATCTTTAAAACGTTCGGGGCTTGGTCCCATGCGGTCGCCGCAATATTGCGGTCTCTAGTGGGAGTTTGAGGAAGGTCAGCTAGAGAGACAGGTGTGTAGTCGAAAGGCCTTTCATCGGATTTCAGAACCTTTGTGTGTTCTGACTTTATTTCTGGTTGCGTAAATTTACCATCCACGATCGACCCACTCCTGGAGGCGTGGCGACTCGTTGCCGATGGTTGTGTCGCCACCGTGTCCGGGCAAAACAATTGTTTCTGACGAAAACTTTGAAAACATTCGGTCTTCGATGCTTCGAATTATCGTCTTGAAGTCACCGCCTTCGAATCCGGTAGCTCCTGGGCCGCCGGGGAATAGCGTGTCTCCTGAGAACAAGAGGGGTGTATTCTCAACGTGGAAACTCATGGATCCTGGCGTATGGCCAGGGTTCAGAATCGTGCGAATTCTGAGACGACCAACTTCAATAATTGAATCATCTTCGAGTAAGTAGTCGTAGCTCGGTAGCATGCCGGCATCTTCGAGAGTTACTCCGACTTCGTAGCCAGCGTCTCTGATAGCTGGAATAGCTTGGATATGATCAAAATGGCCGTGTGTCTCGACGACTGTTCGAACGCCGAGGTTCTGACAAATCTCTAACAGCTGCTCGTGCTCATTGGCTGCATCAATCAGGATTGCTTCTCCTGTTTCGGTGCAGCGGATAGTGAAAACATTATTTTCGTAAGGACCGACTACGACTTTATGTACTTCGATACCGGTTGCGTGCCAATGTAGAGTCATAAGCTCAAGCTTACGCACCAAAAAGTAGATGCCTGCTAGTCCTCAACCACATGTTTGGCAAAAGAGCCAAGAGCTTTGTCCCATTTCGATGAGTCCAATTCGCCATCTGATGATACTGAGTTCACTAAATGCTCACCCATTCTCATAACGTGATGGAGATTGTCAGGAACTCCTAAGCCATGGCGCCCGAAAGAAACAACCCGGTTAATAGCCTGAGAGGCAAATTGAGTAGTTGTCCTGGCTTGAGATGTTGAATGCTCAAATACTGGGTAGACGGATGGTAAAAATTTAAGTTCAACATGAATATATTGTGGGTCAGGGAGCCCCATTGTTTGTAGATCTCCAGATACGAGTTCGCCCAACTCGTCTGGTGACGCATTCCAAATCATGTCTCCTTTCCAGCAGGGTAGTTCAGCGCAGAGAACAGTTTGATTAGACGGATCGGGACCATCTCGATAGTTCTTAGGTTCTGATAGTCGAGAAATAATTGTTTCTGTCGTAGGAATGTAGTGAGCATCGAATGGTGTGTATTGAGGCCGGGGAATAACTAGGTAAACCAAAACCATCGCCCTATTGCGTAATGATCTAGCGGCTTCAATTGTTTCTAAGGGCGGTGAAGGCTCCGTTATAGCGAGAAGGTTTGGTGACGGTATTGTCGACCAAACTTGGTCGAATTCGAGGATGTTTCCGGCGCTGGTTATAGCGACGGAATCTTTCTTAGCTTGTAATTTAGTGATGGGACTGTTGAAGCATAGTTCTGTTCCTGCATCGTGTACCGCGTCTGCGAGACGTTCAGAGATAGACCCGTATCCGTCGCGTGGATACAAAAATACCCGTCCAGAACTTCGAGTGGCCTTTGCTATCTTTCGGATTACGTCAAACCCGGAAGTAGCTGCGATTCGACGTTGTGCTATTTCGACAGTTAACTGATGTGGTTCAACGCCGTACAATTTCTCGGCGAATGGGCCATAGAATTCTTCAGCGACTGTTGGCCCTAAGCGATGTTGAACGCTCTCGTAAAAATTTGTTTCAACTGAATTTCGAAATCGCTTAGTCAAGGTTTCCCCACCGATGCGAAGCGCTACATTTGTAGGTAACTTCCTTATTAAGTCAGTTGCTCTAAGTGGGAACTTAACCCAACGGTCCCTCAAATTGATCCTGCCGTTGCGCTCTCGTATCTGAAGGTCATCGCCCATGATTTGTTTAATAAGTTCGAGTAGATGTGGCTCGGTTGCGGGGTGTAGGCGATGAGACCCTAGGTCCACTCGCTGGCCTGCCACCACGAAACTGGCTGCCATGCCTCCGGGGTTGGCGGCACTTTCGAAGACCGTACAGTTATGTCCTTTTCGGGAGGCTAAAAGCGCGGCTGCTAGTCCGGCAGGACCTGCACCGATTATTCCGATCTGAGCCAACTAGTTTTCCTCCTCGTACTAGATAAAGTAACCTTAACTATGAATGTTGGGTAGGCCTCTCGTATGGGAACTAAATTATTGCGTTCTGTGATAACTGGAGCAGCAGGGTTTATCGGCTCACATCTGGTTGAAGAGCAGCTGAACCGTGGGGTAACCGTTACAGGCATTGATTGTTTTGATCCCTGGTATTCACCAGAGGCCAAGAGAGCTAATTTGTCAAAGGTCCTGAACCATCCAAACTTTGACCTAATTGAAGCTGACCTAAATGAACTTAATTTAGTTGAGTTGCTAGACCCCGATTGTGTTGTATTTCATTTGGCTGCGCGCGCAGGAGTCCAGGATTCTTGGGGTGAAGGTTTCGAATCAGCTATTAACAATAATTTGTTGGCTACTCAAAAGCTCATGGAAGCATCATTGAAAAATAAGGTGAATCGTTTTCTGTATGCCTCAAGTTCATCTGTATATGGGAATGGTGATACTGCTGAACAGCAACGAATTGAGTCCCCAATAAGTCCATATGGTGTGACAAAACTAGCTGTGGATCAATTGGGACGTATCTATGGTGCGCAAGGGTTGCAAACTGTGGGTATGCGCTATTTCACCGTTTACGGACCGAGGCAACGTCCTGATATGGTCATGAATCGGCTATTCCAAGCAGCGCTGCCCGGAGATTTTTGCTTTTCGCTACGTGGCGACGGAACTCAGAAGCGAGAATTTACGTATGTGTCCGATGTAGTTGATGCAACGTTGGCACTATCGCAGTGTTTCGTTCCGGCTGGTTCAACATTTGATATTGGAGGTGGAAATACCCGTTCAGTGTTAGGTGTCATTAGCGATATCGAAAGGCTAGTAGGCTCTCGTTGTCGAATCACAGAAGTAGGTTCTGCCCCGGGAGACCCAAAATCAACCGAAGCGATGCTAGGACCGATATCCGAAGCAACCGGTTGGAAACCCAAGGTCAGTCTAGAAGATGGTCTTTCAGCACAGTATCTGTGGCATGAGCATCAGCTTTCTTTGTTGAGGTAATCCAAGCTCGACACTCAAGCCAAGCGGTGAAAATAATAGCTACTAGCCAAATTGTTGTGATCGTAATGTCCAGAGAATTCATTCTCTGATGGTCTGGCAAGAGTAAACGCCATATTCTGAAAGCTGGATTCGAAGTTTGTTCAAAGTCGAAGATTAAAGTTCGGCGGCCGGTAGAAGCTTCTAACACAAGCCAGAACCAAGAAAAAATGCTGAATAAGCTTGCTAGCAAGATCGGCTTCATCAACTGTTTATGTCGTTCTGCTAGCGAGGCGATCAGAGCGACGACGAGAGGTAGTACAACCACCACTTGTCTCCCAGGCCACCACCATCCATGCATAGTGAGAGCTACCCACGTAGCGTTTGCCCAACCGACAGAAATTAAACCAAGGACAAGAAAAGAGTCCTTATCCTTTCTTGCATATGCGAGAACAAGAGCCGCTGGTGCAAATAGAAAAGCTGGAGCCCAGGCTGCGAGCCCAAATCCTCGATCGATTAAAAGTCCAATAACTCGCCTGGTTCTGCCGAGAGGGTTCCAAGACTCGCCGACTACTTCGAACTCTTTTCCATTAACGAAATGGTCGCCGGAAGCATAAACAGTCCAACCGCCGTAAATCCTCTGATGAACAATAAGAAATATTATTCCGCTGATAGCCAAAAAAAGAGCGGTAGCTACAGCTCTTCTTCTAGCGGAATGCCACGTTTGCCAAAGTATGAAGAGGGCGAGGATTGCGGCAACCGGAACGTATTTGACGCTCAGCCAAGGGAGCGAAATTATAGAAATTGAAGCGACAGCAAGGTTCTTGTTGGTTGTTGAGCCTGTGATAGCGAAAGTTGCGATTAAGACAGCTAGCGCTGCCGGCATTTCTGGGTACACCTGGGTCCCGTAGGCAACTAGCGGAGGCGAGCAAAAAAAAGCGGCTATGACTAATGCGGCAGGCAAGGAGCTGAGTCGCCAACGTTTCGTGACTAGAGCTAGCGTCATAGCCGCTGTAGCGCTTGACATCATTGCCAGAAATATTTTTGCTGACGTCCACCCTCCGATGGCCATGGCTGGTGCCAAAAGAACCGGCAAAAGAGGATCGTGCGGACTAATTCTTTGGTTGGTTTCGTTGAGCGCTATCGTTTGTTGGTTTAAGTTAATCTCGTGCCAGGGTGTGAAGCGTCGATCAGCAATCTCGTCGCTAATATCTAAATCGAAATCCTCGGCAATGCTCAGAGCGGTGAGAAGGTACTGAGGCTCATCGGCGGTTGTTTTGGCTCCATAGGTAGCTCTCGCTCCGATTGCCGGTAAGGCCGCAAGAAATGTGATGATTATTAGAAATACAAATATGCTCTTGGTTGATTTCAATTTATTTTTCATCGATGTTCAGCATTACTGAGGACAAGAAACCAAGTAAGGGCGAATGAGATGGATACAAGAACAACTGCCATAATTCCTGCTTCTGCCACAAAAGCATCTTCGAATGACATAAAGATGCGAGAAGTTAGGTTAGTGAAACCTAGAGGTGAGACTAAGAGGCTGATCGGAAGTTCTTTTAGGACCGATAGCAATACCAGGCCAGCGCCTGCCAAAAGGCTAGGAGCCATTATCGGTAAGTCTATTTTCCTAAACCTCCGTCGTGGAGATGCTCCTAGAGTAATAGCTGCCTCATGCAACTGTTTAGGCACGGCTATAACAGCTACGAGACAAACCCCTAAAGCCAATGCACCAAAGCGTACAACGTAGGCAAATATTAAAAGGGCGCTGCTGTCACCGAACCACTCATAAGCCAGCTCTGACCTTAGAGTCCAGAAGCGAACTGAGAGAGCTATTAGGAGCCCTGGCATAGCAAAAGTGCTTAAAATAATTATTTGTCCAACTGTTCCTGTTTTTGAACGGTGCCTTCCGGCTAGGAAAGCAATTGGTAAGACAACTGCGACGCTTATAAAAGCAGCTATAACCGATGTCCAGATCGAACCCCAAGATGCAGATAAAATTTTCTCAAAATCGATGGTCAAGGAACTTGTGGGTTTGGTTGCTCGAATAATCCCACCGAGTGCCCATTGTGATAGAGCTGCTAGGGGTGCTACTACTGCAAGTAAACCGATTACCCATACAAAGCAGTGAGCGAGAAATCGGAAACGCCCAAGATGGTACTGAACGGCGCGCGGCGAATGTTTTGTTTCTGTAGCGTTTGTTTTGGTTCTTAGCATTCGCTCACCACTAACTACTAGGGCGGCGAGAACCAGCAAGATTAAGCTGATAGCTAGTGCTACAGCTGGCTGAGCGAGGTGGTTGGTGGCTATTGCCCTCGCTAGCGTGTCGTAGCGCATAAGTTGAACAACACCGAAGTCGCTGATCGTGTAGAGCGTTACTAAAAGCGTGCCGGAGATTATGCTCGGCAGCAGTTGAGGCAGACAGATATTTCGAAAAGTTGCTAGTGGGCGATTGCCTAGAACTCTGGCGCTCTCTTCTAGAGATACGGGGAGGTGTCGAAGCTTGGCTGCTACTGGAAGGTAAACGTACGGGTACGTAAATAAAGTAAGAACAAACCATGCTCCCCAAAACCCTCTAAATTGAATCCCAGATTGAACTCCAAAGTTCTCAAGAAAATCTGCTACAGATCCACCTTTGCTCAAGGTTCGGTTGAAAGCAGCTGCTCCAATAAAACTGGGGAAAACGAGCGGTATTGCGAGTGCCACTTGCCAAAATCTTCGAAAAGATAGATTGGTTCGAGTCACAAGCCAAGCAAGACTGCTCCCAATTAGCATTGCGCAAACAGAAACAGCGATGGCAAGTAGAAGTGTACGTTTTAGCGGTTCTAAGGTACGCGAGCTAAAAATGAGCTCCCCTGGGCGGGCGCCTTCGGTGAAGTTTCGAACTATTAGATAGATTGTCGGAAAGAAAAAGAGGCTACAAATTGCGGTCGCAGAGGTCTTCAAGAGAAAAGATCTCGGTGGCCGCTCTTTTCTCATTGATTCAAGATACCTGTGGCCTCGATCATCCGAGTTGTTTCTTCAAAACCTCCGCCAAGCTTATCAAAATCTACCGAACCAATTTCTAGTGCGGTAAGAGGTGGAAGAGCTTCTGCTGGATCAACTCCGAAAGCCAAAGGATACTCAAAAGTACGATTGGTGAAGTATTTCTGTACCGGAGTGCTTAAGAGGTAGCTGACGAGAGATTCACTTTCTGCGGCCTTATCAGTAGATGATAGAACCGTGGCGGCAGTAATGATTAGTAGAGATCCGATATCTTGATCTCCTAAGTCATGATTCTTTGCTCGATGTTTGTTCCCTGAAGCCGCTATTTCCTGATAGTTGTAATAATGATTGACGAGACCCATATCGATTTCACCGCGGCCTGCTGCTTCTACAATTGCTCTGTTGTTGTAATAGTAGCGAGCATCGTTGTCTACCATTTGCTCCAGCCAATTCTGAGCTGCTTCATTTCCGTGGACATCTCTAAATACGGTGAACCAATCTACAAAAGAGCCATTCGTCGCCGGTATAGCAACCCGACCTTCATAACGTTTGTCGGTTAAATCAAAAACTGAATTTGGTAGATCTTCGATGGGGACATCATCGATGTTGTGGACGAGCACTCTCTTGCGACCTGAGAATCCTATCCAGGTTCCAGAATCTGATCGATTTTGCTCTTCGACGAGTTCTAGAACGTCGCTGGAAAGTGGCCTGAGCAGCTTTTTGCTTTCTAGATAGCCAACTGGGCCGGGTGATCTGCTCAAAAATACATCCGCTGGACTCTTGCTACCTTCTTCGTTGAGGAGGAGTGCTAGATCTGTTGAAGCGCCCCACCTGACCATGACAGGTATTCCGGTTTCGCAGGCGAAAGCATCTAAGACTGGTTCGATAAGATTTTCTGTACGCCCCGAGTAGATAGTTACTGTGTCCCCAGTTTTTTGGACACATTCGCCACTGTAAATTTCAGCGGCTGTTCCGTCAAGAAAGCGTTGCGTGTCGCTTGCGCAGGAGCTAACAGCAAGAGCAGCTATGACAAGAATGGCTGAGAATGAACGTAAATGAGAACGGTATAAGAGCGGCGACATAGACATTGAGACTAGGGTACTTGCCATAACTTGTAAAGCTCACCTAATACCTCGTAGGATTGTGATTTATGGGACTTAGCGAAGGTATCGGCGGATTGAAGACTAAGCGTTTAGCGAAAACTGTCCCCACTTGGCTTTTGCTATCGGTATCTCTGGTATTTGGTTTATTGGCTCTGGTCGTCGTTCTTAAAGCAGTAGATGTAAAAGCTCTGAGAATGTCTTTTGGTGAAGCATTTTCACATCCGCTAGAGCTATCGCTAGCCTTTTGCGCATTTGGGTTGGCTTTCATATTCCGAGCTGTTGCTTGGAAGAGAGTCATTCCGTCTCTGCCGTTTAAGCAGTCGTTGGCAGGGATACATATGGCCTTGGGTGCAAATCATGTTTTGCCATTTCGTATAGGTGAAGCTGCTCGTATTACTTCTGTGAGAAGAAGAACAGACTTGCCGCTGGAGATTATCTCAGCCTCTACTTTGGCGCTTCGAACAGGCGATTTCTTAGCTTTGGCAGCTCTAGGGCTGCTGGTAGCACCGGGGGCTTTTGCCTCACTGATTGGACCGATCGGGTGGCTCGTTTTTGGCGTTGTGATCCTAGTCGCAGCAGTTAGCTGGCGATGGCTGTTTAAGCTCGTCGGATTAGATGAACGGATTCGTCTCCCGGATCCGTTAGCCATAGTGCTCTCTGTTTCTGCATGGGTCTGCGAGGCGGTGCTCGTTATCTTCGCTGCTCGATGGGCAGGGATAGAAATAACATTTTTTGAAGCGATATTTGTGACGGTAGCGTCCGTCGGAGCTCAGATTGTTGCTGTGGCTCCTGGCGGATTCGGAACTTATGAAGGGGCGGCTGTTGCCGCATACCTAATAGTGGGTGTCGATGCTCGACTTGCCTTGATAGCTGCTCTAACTACCCATGCGCTGAAAACTAGTTACTCCTTGATCTTCGGTGCGGTAGCGTTAATTCGCCCCAAGCCCTCGTTACTCCCGAGATTTCGACTTCATAAAGAAAAAGATTTTATCACTACGTTCGAACCGGAGAGTTCTGCTCCCGTGGTTCTATTTATGCCGGCCTTTAATGAACAGGCATCCGTAGGGGAGTGTGTTCGAAGAGTTCCGAAAGAAGTTGCAGGTCGCCCTGTAAAAATATTTGTCGTGAACGATGGGTCATCTGACAGAACTTCAGAGGAAGCAGTTTCTGCCGGGGCTGAAGTAATTGAAATGGGTGAAAATCAGGGACTTGGAGCTGCGGTGAGACGTGGGTTTGAAGAATCCACCCGCTTGGGAGCAGCAGCGATCGCGTTTTGTGATGCTGATTGTGAATATGCGCCTGAAGAGCTTGAAGCTATGGTCCGTCCTATCTTGGATGGTGATGCGGATTACGTTATCGGTAGCAGATTTGCAGGAAATATCAAACATATGAGACCGCATAGGCGGTTCGGAAATAAAGTCCTGACTTTAATTCTATGTATTGTTGCTCGCCAACGCATTACCGATGGTCAGTCGGGATATAGAGCATTGTCTCCAGAAGCTGCAGCATCTGCAGAAATAATTCATGATTTCAATTATGCTCAAGTCCTGACCCTGGACCTTCTGGCTAAAGGCTTTCGGTACCAAGAAGTTCCTATCAGCTATCACTTCAGAACTAGCGGTGAAAGTTTTGTGAAACTAGGTAAATATTTGCGAAAAGTGTGTCCAGCAGTTTTACGTGAGCTTAATACCGTTTGAAGTAGTTTCGGGATAGGCAACTGCCGGGTGTCCCGTAAATGAGACATTCACGTAGTCTCCTCTTTGAAGCGAGAATGGCTCTTTGACACTTACCTCGAGAACGGTGGCATCAAGTCGCAGAAAAATTCGGTAGTCAGAGCCTCGGTACTCAACTCGTTCAACGTAGGTTCCTTCAGAGCTTTCCTGTTGCTGGATTACTAATTGTTCAGGTCTAAGTAAAATTTTTACCAGACCCTGTTGTTCAGTAAATAATGGTATTCGTCCGATAGCAGTCTCAGCGGTCTGTCCGTGGGCCACACCTTCGATAAAAGAAGCTTCTCCGCCAATGTTTGCCACCCATGGGTTTGCAGGTCGCATGTAAATTTCTTCTGGTTTGCCTATCTGCTCCAGAGTTCCGTCGTTCATGACCCCAACGTGGTCACCTAGGGCAAAGGCTTCTTCTTGATCATGAGTAACGAAGACCGAAGTGATTTTGAGTTCGGAGAGAACTTCAGCGACCTCAGATCGAACTTTATTCCTCAATCCACTATCCAGATTAGAAAAAGGCTCATCGAGCAGAAGAACTTTAGGTCTGGGTGCTAGCGCACGTGCAAGAGCTACTCGTTGTTGCTGCCCGCCTGAGAGAGTCGATGGCAGACGGTTCTCATAACCTATGAGGCCCACCAGATCCAACATATCGTGGACCTGCTTTTTGTGCGAAGCGCTTCGAGGTAGACCAAACGCAACGTTCTTTGCGACTGACAGGTGAGGAAAGAGAGCCCAATCTTGAAAAACCAATCCGACATTGCGATCTTCCGGAGCTACCCATTTGTCATTGGACGCCACAACATTTTCGCCGAGGCTAATTGTTCCCAAGTATGGTCTTGCTAAGCCAGCAATCAAACGAAGCAAGGTGGTCTTACCGCAACCACTTGGACCGAGTAACGCAAGGGAATGTCCCTGTGGAACAGTGACACTGAAGTTAGATACAACTGGGTTTTCGTCATACCGATGGCAAACATCAAGTAAATTGATTCCGCTTGTGGTCGCTGGCATTTGGTTAATCAATGAGAAGAGTTGAGAGCTTCTGGCGTAGCAAGAATGCGATTCGCAGCGAAAGCGCTAAGCCCAAATATTTTCCCGTTAACTGTTAACGTCAAGGTTCCGTCCGGGGATGCGGTTTCAACTCGCCCTATTCTTCCCGGCATTAATCCGAATTCTTCCAAGAACTCGAGCTGGCCAGGTTCAAATTCCAACTCCTCGGGAATTCTGCTGACTTTGAAAGATGATCCAACCGGTGTTTCTGCGAGAGTCTGGTTCCCTTTAGGTGCTTGGTAGGCCGAACCAGGTATTGGGTTTCCATGCGGGCATGTCTCAGGGTTTTCGAGAAGTCCTATTAGAGCGGTCTCTACGGTTTGAGAAATAACGTGCTCCCACTTGCCTGCTTCGTGGTGCGCTTCCGCCCAGCTAAGGAGAAGTACATCTGTCAAGAATCTCTCGGCAAGACGATGTCGCCGCACGATCGCAGTCGCTAGCCGCAGTCCTGATTTTGTTAGTTGGATGTGTGACTTTGTGTCGATCTTGATAAGACCTTCTGCCTCCATCCTCTTAATCATTTCGGAGACAGCGGGTCGAGAGACTTCAAGCCGTTCAGCTATCCGTGCCTGGATGACAGGAAGCCCATCTTCTTTTAACTCGAAAATAGTCTCTGAGTATTCCTCGAATGCCGGATGATGTTCGGGAGTTTCATAGTCCACAGGTTTTATTATAGTTCTTCATGCCATTGGTTGCATACCCTATCTCGTAATGTTAGGTTCACTTAACATTATGGCAGAAGCTAAAGATGAAAAAGACAGCAAAGCATTTGGTCTTGAACTTGGGGGGTTCTAATGCGTATATCAACGGCGCCTAGTGTTGATCAAATCCGTTCAGCGGCAGCATTGGCTCATTCAACTGCGAGCTTAAGTTTGAAGATCATTTGTGTGGATGGAACAGAAGTGATCGTGGGTCATGGTAAAGAAGCACGAGTAAATCCGTGCCACTTTCGCAAGCTGGTAGGCGATGAAGATTTTACTGAACGGGGAGTTGAGTTAATCAGCTCGGTATTGGTCGTAGGGGCCTCGCGAGTTCTTGGACCAGGTCTGATGTGTATAGAAAACCAAGACCTTGAGCATTATCGGTTTGTGACAATGCTTGATCTTGATGTCGTTATGACAACTCTCGAAAACTGTGTTGAAGATAATGAACAAGGAGTCTTCGAGGTGTCTCTTTTGGTGGATGAAGTTCTTGATGCTGTGCTTATTTCTGCTACGGGCACCGGGTGTAGGAGCTTCATCGAAGAAAGAGCACTGAATTTGTTTGAGGTGTGTGCAATAGCTGAAATTGATCGGGATTTAACAAAGATTAGTGATCTGAAAAGTTCGTTATAACAGTTTGCTTAAGGGCAAGTTGTTTCGTTGGAAAGGTATAGCTAATGCAAATATAGGAAAATTGAAACAAATAATATTAAGTATGCCTACTATTGGCTGTTCGTTACTTGGTTTGTGCAATGTTTTTGAAGATAAGGAAACAACTATGAAAAAATTTAATTTTGTTAGAGCGATAGGAGCTCTTTTCGCTTTCAGCTTTCTAGTTGCTGCTTGCGGTGATGATGATGGCGCTGCGGTTAGAGAGATCGGGTCCAATGGATCTGAGTCCGTAAGCGCAAGTGCAAGTTCGAGCGGAAGCTCAAGTTCAAGCGCTCCATCTGAGGCGCCAGAGTCTGGCGTAGTCGGCGATTTTGGCAGTGACAACGGATACGAGTATGCGTCCGATGTTTCTAGTCATCGTTTAGTTGTCGACGATATTTGTGAGATCAATGAATTGCTTGGCGCTGACACAATTGACTTCGGTGCCGTCAAAGCTATTTACGTGGATGGTAAGAACTCAGTTAAGTCGGATGGGTCAGTGCGAACTATAGGTGGATTCGCAGCTGCAGACGGCAAAAAGCATCAAAACGATGACTATTACGGCGCTGCTGGCAGCTTGAATAGTTTCGTATCATCAGCACTTGATGGAACTGGAATGTTCGAAGGCGAAACAGACTCAGTTCGAAAGCAGGGTGTTCAAAAGGGCATTCAAAACCAGACCATGATCGCGTGGACAGTCCATGAGCTAAATTCAGCCTTAGGCAAAGCGACTGATGGCAATCTTGAAGGAGCCGTTCATAACTGGGATGAAGGATGGGCCTTCTATCACGGTGCTAGCGGAAGCTGCGGACCTTACGGAACTGGTAACAAGCGAGGCGGCAATTATGGGACTCTCGGGGAAGACGGCGAAACAGCTCTAGCCAACGAGTTAATTCTAAATGCAATGATCGCTGGGCGTGATGCAATAATCGCTGGAGATATAGCCGGAGCTACCGAAGCAGCGAACTCCGTTCTTCGAGCAGTAACGATTGTCTACAGTCAAGCAACGATGCGCTATGCAACCAAAGTCGAAGGCGATATTGCGAAAGGTGATCTAGCTAAAGCTCGCGTTCACCAAGCAGAAGGCTTGTCATTCTGGCGAGTACTTGAACCATCAATTGGGGCAGTTGGACCAGCCGGTGCAGGCACTATTGCAACCATAAATTCTGCATACGACCTATCCAACGAACCTGGGTCCGGAGCGACGTCTGACGAAGTCAGAACAGCGCTGTATCCAATATGGGGCATGTTGGAAATCAGTAAAGAAGATATTGGCGAACTCCAGTAGTCGTTATTAAAAAGAACTGGAATCCTTAGAGATTCTGGTGGCTCATTTGCTCCTAGATAGTCTCACTGAGGGGCAAATGAGGGAATGCGATGGTCGGTCTTGTTGGAAGTCGTGCCTGACAAGACCGACCGCGTTTCCTGCGAGGGCGCTAGTTAGCTTTCGTAAGGCAAAGGATCGCAACGATCTTAGAGACTGTCAGACCTAGCGAACTTGAAGGAAACAGAATTGAACTACCTGGTTGCCGATGTCATCACTGTGAGTCGTGAAAAGACCTTAGTAATTGGAAAACTTGGTGAGAAAACAACGCGTGTCGTGCTGCCAGCTGTCTTGGACAAGTCACTAGAGCGCAGATGGAGTAGCACCATAAGAAGCGTCAGATCAGTTCATATCTCAGTTGCTGGCGAAACGTATGGATGCGAAGCTCGGGGAATTGCGTTACTTTTCGAGCGAACCAGCAGACTTCCTGGTTCTGTCGCTCTGAGTCTGATTAAGAGAGGCGTGTCAGGCTTTCTTGATATGGATAATGAGAGTTTGCCTGAGTAGGCTCTCCCTTTTTGATTTAACTGTATGTATTTAAGTTGTGGCGATAGTTGTCAAAACAAGCTTTTCCGTTTGAAGAGCTAGCGGTGAGTCGGAGAAATAAGCGTCGCTTTAAATAGTCATTTGAGAAATCACCTCGAAGCCCAAGCTAAGAGCAGCTGGAATCTGATGACTATCAAATGTTAAATACTTTAGTGGCTTCGGTAAGCGATCTGCCGCAGCGAGATGCAAGGCATCGACGGTGCGTAAATCGAACCTGGCACCGATTTCTATAGAACGAGCTAGACATCTATTGTCTAGAGGCACTGCTGCCACTTTGTCCCAATCACTTCGGAATGAAGCCCAGAGAGACTCTTGCATCTGCTGATTACTTGCCATCCGGTGAAGCGCTAGTTGTACTTCAGTTCGTGTAAAAGCAGATGAGCACCAGGCTGAGTCGTTGGCGAGAGCAGAGTTGACTAGATCGCGTCCATTTTCTGCTACGTATCGTTTTAGGAACGCTGAAGTATCAATCGCTATAGTCATCTCCCTCTCAACTCCTTGAGTATTTGCTGGCTGTTTACGCCAGTAGGGAGTTGAAAGTTGGCTGGCTGAGTCGCTTGTGTGGCTTGTGCTGGTGCTTCAAGTAAACCAGTGGCTATTAGAGCCTCGAGAGAGTTGCTAAGCAAGCTGCCATTGATGGGCCCCAATTCGGCCATGTTTTTGCCATCGCTCGTAATGATTATTCGATGGCCTAGGGAAGCGTCTCTAAGGTATGACGCAAGATTTGAACGGAACTCTCTCACTCCTATGCTTTCTGCAGCCTTTTTCGATCCCATAGAGCAGTCCAATTCTTGCGCAATGTGTACTTGTGTGTACGCAAGCGTATTGGAAATGCTGACGAAAAGCTGTTAGAAAGAGATCATAATAAATCGCTCAATGGAGTAACTAATGAATTTTGCTTTTACTGAAGAACAAGAAGAGCTACGAAACATTGTCAGATCCTTCATGGAGGACAAATCAGCTGAGCTCGCAGTAAGAGAGTTGATGGAAACTGATGATGGGTTTGATAAGGCAGTGTGGAGCCAAATGGCTGAGCAGCTCGGACTTCAGAGCCTCATTATCCCTGAAGAGTATGGTGGCCAGGGGTTTGGATATGTAGAGCTTGGAATCGTGCTCGAAGAAATGGGAAGAAGTTTGTTATGTGCGCCGTTCTTCAGCACAGTGGTATTAGCAGGAAACGCTATTATCCACTCAGGCAACGAAACTGCCAAGTCCGATTTATTGCCAGGTATCGCGTCAGGTGAGACAATCGCCACTCTTGCTCTTGCCGAAGCATCTGGGCGATGGGATGCCGACGGTATTGCGGTGCAGGCATCGGGACTAGGCGAGGGTGCTACTATCTCTGGTGAAAAAATGTTTGTGACCGACGGAGGAACTGCAAATTTGTTTGTCGTAGCAGCCCGAGTAGATGATGGAATTCATCTCTTCACAGTCGATGGCGAAGCTTCTGGGCTGACTAGGGAAAATCTATCCACAATGGATCAAACCCGGAAACAGGCACGAATTACGTTTGATAGCACCCCAGCGACTCACCTGTGTGACACAAACAACTTCGAGTATGTTTCCCAAATATTAGACCTTGCCGCGGTGGCCCTTGCTAATGAACAGGTTGGTGGCGCTCAGTTTGCTATGGAAATGGCAGTTCAGTATGCAAAAGATCGGGTTCAGTTTGGCCGCCCAATTGGTTCATTTCAGGCGATCAAGCACAAGTGTGCTGACATGCTTCTAGAAGTTGAATCTGCAAAATCAGCTGCTTACTATGCTGCATGGTGTGCATCTGAAATGAATGATGAGCTCCCATCGGTAGCTTCTCTTTCCAAGGCCTACTGTTCAGAGGCATATTTTCATTGTGCTGCAGAAAATATTCAAATCCATGGTGGTATCGGATTCACTTGGGAGCATCCGGCTCACCTGTATTTCAAAAGAGCTAAAAGTTCTGAACTAATGTTCGGAGATCCGGCATATCATCGTGAATTGCTGGCTCAGCGAATCGGGCTCTAGAACCTAGGCCTTAATTGAGTAGAAAGATTAAGCAGTGATGAGACTATGCTCCTTCTAACCATAGTCTCATCACTTCTCACTGGCTTTTTAGTTGCCGTCGGGGTAGTCGGACGTGAAACTAGTCGGCTTGGTAGGCAGCGTCGTGAACCGGTTTGGAGGCTTGAAGAGGCAGCCATGTTTGTTGCAGAAAATCTTCCGTACAGCGCTGCTTCTGAACTCGATCCGCTAGAACTCAGAGAACTTCTGCGCTGGCATTTAAACCAACTGCAATTTTTTGAGCCTGAAGCAGGCTTCAGTGGTGCCAGCGTCGCTGACCAGAAAGGTTCCTCGCAAGATCTCTATCGAGAAGCTCGCTCAAAGGGCTACGAGATAACTAAACCAGTAGTTCAAGAAGTTGTTGATAGCCATTTAAGGTACCTGACAATAATCGGTGCTCTTGGCATAGCTCAGAAAGATTAGTGAGGCAGACTTACAAAATGGACCACCCAAAAGAACTTGAAGGATTCCGGTATGTCGGAGATAAACGGAACCAGGTGGTTCATGAAATTAAATCTTGCTTAACTCCGGCGAAAATCGAAGACATCATAGCAAACCAAGCCTATGCAACCTTTGGGCCCGATGAACTAAGCGAGGCTCGAAACCGGGGCTACCGGCTTAGTTCTTGCTGCTCAGCTAATTAAAGCTAGATAAAATTTCGATGATGGTTTCTGTAACTGAGACTGAGCTCGGGGGTGTTCCTCGACTTGATGCTTTGCTGGTTGAGCCGGACAAGGTAAATGCGGAACGTCGGGGAGTGGTCCTATGTCATGGGTTTCCATCAGCTCAGCGACCGGGAACCCCGAACCGCTCATACGAAAAATTTGCAGAACGAATTGCGGCTGAACAAGGATGGGTGGTTCTTGCGGTCAGCTTGCGTGGCTGTGGAGCATCGGAAGGGCAATTTTCGATGTCAGGCTGGCTTGAAGATATTGCTCGAGCCATTCGTCACCTTCGAGATAAAGGAATCTCTAAAGTTTGGCTTATCGGCTCAACTACTGGAGGCTCTCTTGCTCTTATGGCGGCAGCTCGCGATCCCGAGATACGCGGTGTTGCGGTTATGGCGCCCAGAGCAGATTTTGATGACTGGGCGGCAGATCCGCGTCGCTTCGTTCAACACTGCCGAAGCGTAGGAGTGATTAAAGATGAGAGTTTCCCTCCTTCTCTAAGCGCCTGGGCAAGAGAACTTAAGGAGAATCGAGCTATCGATGCAGTTGAGAAAATAAAGGACATGCCTTTACTGATAGTGCATGGAACAAATGATCGTCAGGTTCCCTATGAAGATGCTAGACAATTAGCGCAGATCCATCCATCTCCGCAGTTGCGATTAATAAAAGGTGCGGATCACCGAATCCGACATGACCCTAGAGCTGTATCAATTCTTATGGGATGGTTAGAACGTGAAGCGGTAGAAACCTGATCTCAGGTTCTCAACGCGATCATCATCAATGGCACCGTGCGCATTACAACTACATCATGTTGATTGACTAGGTCATTGCGGCAAGTCAAAAACCCCCGGTCAGGTTTTGATTTACTCAAACGTTTACTGAGGATTTCTATATGCAAAGTAAGAGTATCCCCAGGCCTAACAGGAGCGAACCAACTTAACTCTTCAAGGCCAGGTGAGCCCATACTCGACTCGCCTAGAAAATCTTCGGTGAGGAGGCGCATCATTAATGAACCGGTATGCCAACCAGAAGCTATGAGCCCACCATATAGACTTTTTGTAGCTGCTTCTTTATCGACATGGAAAAGCTGTGGATCGTACTTGTTCGCAAATTGCAAAATCTCTTTTTCATCGATTTCAACAGATCCAAGAATAAATTTTTCTCCGGTTTCGTAGTCACCGTACCATCGCATCGGACAGGGAATATTTGTCACAAAAACACTCTACTTGAGATCTGAATTTTGACTCATCTGCAACTGATTAATAGTGTCCGCAGAGCCGAGGTCAGCCATAGAACGAAAACCACGAGATGAGTAGGTACCTGCTGATTAGACCCAGTCCGGTTCAGCTACTCCCAAAAATTTGCTGATCCAGTTACAGACCGAATAAGCGGTCTTATGGCTCTGGGTCGAGAAGTCGGTTCGATTACTAGCTCAGAGTCATAGCTAGAAGACTGATACCAACTATCAATAGAAAATAGCTGACCATGGGTCAGGCAAATTCGCTGGTAAATGAAATTGTTTAATAGCTTTGTCATGCTCTGACTGATCGAGGTCGCCAGCGATAGCTAATCTGCTGAGCACGGTCATGGCAAGATGTTCAGCGGTTACTTCAAAATGTTGTCGTAGCTTTTCCCTGGTGTCACTTCTGCCAAAACCATCGGTGCCTAAACAGGTGTAGTCTCTCGGCACCCATCGAGCTATTTGATCTGGGACCAGCGTTATGTAGTCAGTTATGGCAACAATAGGCCCTTCGCTTTGCCCGAGTTGGCTTGCTACGAACGAAATGCCGGCGGTATCGTCTGGGTTAAGAAAGCTATTACGCTCAGTTGAAAGAGCATCTTCTCGCAGGGCTTTGTAGGAAGTTGCGCTCCAGAGGTCAACGCCGACGTCGTATTGGTCAGCTAGTAGTTCTGCTGCTTTAGCGGCAGCACCGTAAGCAGTGCCAGAAAAAAGAATAGTGGCTCGACGTTTATGATGATCAGAAGCGCTTTTGAATTTGTAGAGGCCTTTAATAAGATCTTCTTTTGAGTAGCTAGGCTCAAGAGCTGGTTGAAGGTAATTCTCGTTGTAAATCGTTAGATAATAGAAAACGTCTTCGTTCTGCTGATACATCTTTTGTAGGCCATCTTCAATAATTATTCCGAGTTCGAACGCAAAACTAGGATCATAAGCTCGACATGATGGAACAGTGCTAGCCATTAGTAGCGAGTGCCCGTCTTGGTGTTGTAACCCTTCACCCATCAATGTTGTTCTGCCTGCTGTAGCACCTAACAAAAAACCTCTTCCTCTCATATCAGCGAGAGCCCAAATAGCGTCGCCTACCCGCTGAAAGCCAAACATCGAATAAAATGTATAGAAAGGAACCATTGGAACGCCGCGCGTGGCATATGAGGTTGCAGCAGCCGTAAAACTCGCTAATGCTCCTGCCTCCGTGATGCCTTCTTCAAGGATCTGCCCATCTTGTGCCTCCATGTATGAAAGCAAGAGATCATGGTCTACTGGCTCATATTTTTGGCCTTGACTTGCGTAAATCCCGATAGTCCGGAAAAGAGAGTCCATACCGAAGGTTCTTGCTTCGTCAGGGATAATGGGTACTACCCGTTCTCCGAAACCATCTTCTCGAGTTAAATCACGAAGTAGTCTGGTGAATGCCATGGTGGTGGAAACTTCTTGTTTCCCTGAGCCTTTCTCCATTGCCAAAAATGGTTTACGAGATGGGAGGGGAAGAGGCTTTCGTCGCCATTCAGAGTTCCTACTTGGAAGTGAACCATCGAGTTCCCTGCGCCTATCCATAAGGTATTTAAGCTCTTCGGAGCCGTTGGGCGGACGGTAGTAAGGAGGGTTGTCCGGGTCAAAATCCTCGGCAATTTCAGAGTGCAGCTGAAGCCGGTCTCGTATAGTTTTTAGCTGGCCATGATTAAGTTTCTTAATCTGGTGGGTAGCATTACGTCCTTCGACGTCAGGTCCCAGTGTCCAGCCTTTCACTGTCTTGGCAAGAATCACTGTTGGAGAACCTTGGTGATCTACGGCGGCTTTGTACGCTGCGTAAAGCTTCTTGTAGTCATGGCCGCCGCGCGGTAATTGTTCGAGGTCCTCATCTGAAAGATGTTCCACGATCTGGCGCAACTGAGGGTCTGGTCCAAAGAAATGTTCCCTGATGAATGCTCCGCTTTCAACCGAGTAACGTTGGTATTCGCCATCTACTGTTGAGAGCATTTTGTTTAATAAAACTCCATGTGTGTCGCGTGCCAGTAAATCATCCCAACGGCTGCCCCAAATAACTTTAATAACATTCCACCCTGACCCCCGGAACCGAGCCTCCAGCTCTTGGATTATCTTCCCGTTTCCTCTGACCGGCCCGTCAAGACGCTGCAAATTGCAGTTGATAACAAAAATTAGATTGTCTAGTTTCTCTCGGGAAGCTACGTTCAGTGCTCCTAAAGTTTCAGGTTCGTCGGTTTCGCCGTCACCGACGAATGCCCATATTTTTGAACCTGAAGTATCGTCAATCCGTCGGTGATGCAGGTAGCGGTTGAAACGCGCATGATAGATAGCGTTCATCGGGCCGAGCCCCATAGACACAGTTGGGTATTCCCAAAACGTAGGCATTAACCGTGGATGGGGATATGAAGAGAGCCCTTCTCGCCCGATTTCGCGCCTGAAGTGGTTGAGGTCTTCATCACTCAGCCTCCCTTCGAGATATGCCCGAGCATAAATACCTGGGGCCGCATGTCCCTGAATGTAGATATGGTCACCAGGTAAACCAGCGTCTTTGCCCTTCCAGAAATGGTTGAAGCCAACATCGTAGAGTGCAGCGGAACTAGCGAAAGTGCTTAGATGACCGCCGATTCCATCTGCCCATTTGTTGGCATGTGTGACCATGGCTACGGCATTCCAGCGAATATAAGCCCTTAGTCGTCGTTCAATATGCTCATTACCTGGGAACCAAGGTTCGTTGCTCGAAGCAATTGTGTTGATGTAGGGCGAAGAAACGCTTACTGGGAAGTCGACTTCTAACTCACGAGCTTTCGCCATGAGACGGCGAATAATGTAACGAGCTCTGTGTTTCCCATTCTGCTCTACTATTGAGCTAAACGATTGTAGCCATTCCTCAGTTTCTTCAATATCTATATCCGGTGTTTGATCATGAAACTCATCGAACAACATGCCCCTATCCTTACATGTATTACGAAGTCTGCCGAATAAAAGTTGGGCAAACTAATTAGCTGACCCAGGTGAAACGATGATTACTGATGTATTTACTGATGGTGCTTGTATAGGAAACCCTGGACCCGGTGGTTGGGCCTTTGTTGTCGATCAAGGCCAATGGGCTTCGGGAGCTGAAGGTAAAACAACCAATCAAAGAATGGAACTGACGGCAGCAAGTGCGGCTGTTCAATCTATCGACGGGCCTATCCGGGTGCATAGTGATTCAACCTATGTGGTCAACTGTTTTAATCAAAATTGGTGGAAGGGTTGGCATAAGAGAGGTTGGAAAAACTCCAAAAATGACCCTGTTGCTAATCGAGATCTCTGGGAGCCTTTCATTGAGCTCGTGGTAGCGCGAGGTAACGTGGAATTCATCTGGGTAAAGGGGCACTCTGGAGACAGACTCAATGATGCTGCAGATCGACTAGCTACCTTAGCTGCGGCAGAACAAGAAGGAAGAACTGGTGGCCATTACGCCGATTCCATAGTTCGAGGGCTATCAGATGATGATGTTTCAGGAAAAGAAACGCCTGGAGCTAAGCCACGAATTAGCGCAGACAATAAAAATTTCAAGGAAACTCTAACGACTCACGGGTTAGCTATCTTTGGGCATCGTCCGCCTGATATCGGTGGATACGGAGAAACCTCAACTTCCTTAGGAATAAGAAGGAAGCTCATAACTATTCTAAGAGCCAAAGCAGAGATGGAAACAAAGTTAGAGATAGTGACAGGATTGAGTCTTGGGGTTGAAATGCTTGGAGCTGAAGCTGCAGCAGCCAGCGGACTGCCATACGTGGTGATTCTGGCGTTCGACGGTGTAGATGAAAAGTGGCCGGACTCAACGCGTGCCCGCTTCCGAGAGCTACTTGATGGAGCGCGTCAAATTATTTTGGTAAGTAATGAGACGCCAGTAACAGCAACTGAATACGCAAAAGTAATGGGAAGGCGAGACGACCGAATAATCGCCAGATCTAAAGAAGCAATAATCGTTCGTAATGCTGAAGATAAGACGATGAAAGAACTACACGGCAAGCTAGATCGCACTTTTGATGATGGGGTATGGGCAATAGAACCAACGTTCAAATAGTTTTCTGGAAACCTTCAGAGTTGACTTCAACCTTGGGTGTGGCAAAGCAAATGACTGAACGGTCGTTAGCCCAGGAGTTTGAATCGGGTGCATAGCCACTGATAGATATTATTTTAGTGACATCCAAAAGCTCGGGTGTGTTCAGAGACTCATCGAAGCATTTCATGAGAGCTATGTTTTTGGTCTTCTCTAGCCCTGGGTATTCACCGACCGGGAGCTCAAAGATTGCGAAAACCTTGGCAGAGTGAGGTGTGCTGCAAGGAACGCCTAGGACAAACTCAACTGAGTCACCTTCGTTCGTGAAACAATCTCCGATTTTTAGTCGAAGCACGCCGACTTCGCCTGGGGCCTCGATCTGACCTCTCTCATTTCGTGAAGCCTCGTCAATTAGCGAGCTCGAAATCTCTTTATTACACGCGGTAAACATCGCTATCGAAAGCATAAAAAAAATGCTGACTATTACTCGACGTGATCTAACTTTCAACAAGATTCGCTATTTGCTCTAACGTCGCTTCCATTTTTTGTGGGTGAGTTGTAGGGAACCGACAAAGTTCGATCGCCCACGGGAAGATTGATGTTGACCAATCAAAGGTCTCTGTTACAAGGGTGCCTTCAGGTTGATCTTGTAAAAGGTAGCGCCATCGGTGGCCACCGAAATGCCCCCAAGCAATAAGTCTGTTTTCTTCGAATTCAAATACACGACTTTTTATCCGGTAGGGCACCCAAAGTTTCATTTCCATCGCAAAGGTAGATCCAAGAACTAATCGACTCTGTTGCCCTTTATAAGATCTGACTGTTCCAGAACAATCAATTACTGGGTGCTGGGATGGATCTGCTAACAGCTCAAAAATATTTTGAGCCGGTGCATGAATCATACGATCTCTGCTTACGCTGCGCTGCTTCACGCTTTAAACGCTAGTGGAAAAAATATTAATAACCACGGTTTAAGAAGGTGCCTAGTCCCTTTTCGACTTCTCCGGTCGCTGAAATAAAAATCCAGGAAGGCTGGCGGTTGATTCCGTAGCTTCTCCATAAATCCCCATTCAGATCAGGGATGTGAGTTAAAAAATCTAGCTGGTGTAGGTCAATAAAACTTTCCATGGCATCGACGGTGTCGCGTCCAGGAACACTAATAACTAGTAACTCATTGTCGACTGAATGTGCCGCTGCGACCGCAGGGGCTTCTCTGTTACATGCGAGTCACCAGGGTGCCCAAAACCACAAAATTATGTCTTTGCCGATGACCGAGTCGACGTCAAAGGGTTGGCCAGACAACGTTACCTGCCCGAGTTGCTGCAACTCATAGGGAATAGGAGCAATCGTTTTTTCTAACTCAGAGGGCGCAGAGGCTATTGTCGATTTTTGTGAAAGTGGAGGGCTTGAGACACTCACAGCCGTCGTCTCTTCGAGGAATTGAGCTTCATCGGTGCTCTCGGCACATGCGGTAGCGATTAATGCCACTACAAAAAAAGCGATACATCGTCGAGCCATATAAAACAGCGTACGTCCTTCAGCAAAGACTCGGCGCTACATTTAAGTATGTGAGTACGCGCTCTTTAATAATTACCGCATTAGCCACTGGGCTCATCATTTTAGTTGCTTTTGCAGTACAAGTTTTGATGACTGTATAATCTTCCTCTTCGTTAGCTCTCGTTGGCGGTTAGTCTTATCTCGTATGAGTGACCTGAACTTTGACCTCGTGGTAATCGGTGCAGGACCTGCCGGTTATGGTGCGGCTCTCTACGCGGGAGGCGCTGGCCTTCAAGTGGCAATAATCGAACGCGAGGATTTAGGAGGCACTTGCCTCCACAGGGGTTGTGTACCAGCTAAAGCACTTTTGGAAACAGCGGCAGTTTATCGAACGGTCCAGAATGCTAAAAAGTTTGGTATCAGTGCATCAGATCCGAAAGTTGATTTATCTGTCGCTCAGGGTCGTAAACAGTCATTAGTTGATGGTTTGGCAAAAGGTGTTGAACAACTCCTGAAAAAGCGAAACGTTCAAATTTTCAGTGGGACAGGCCGAGTTGGTCATGGAAAAACTGTGTCCGTAGAAGCTGAAGATGGCTCTATTCGCGTTTTGCGAGGTAACGCTATTTTGTTGGCGGCAGGCTCAGTACCCCGGAACATCGTGGGATTCGAACCTGATGGTATCCGAGTCATGACATCTAACGAAGTCTTAGATATAAGCGAAGTGCCGGTGGATGTTGTTGTTCTTGGAGGAGGGGCTATTGGCTGTGAATTCGCATCGATGTTTAGTGACTTAGGTGCCGCTGTGACTATTGTGGAACACGAAGGCAGTATTCTTCCAAGCGCAGATATCGACGTGTCTAAAGCCCTACTTCGTGCGTTTAAGAAAAAAAATATCAAAGTCAAGACCGGAGTGAGAGCAACCGGGCATTCCCCTAGAACTGACACAGTTAGTGGTTCAATTGTGCACCTAGATGACGGTAGCGCCTTGGAAACCGAGCTGATAGTGGTATCAGTGGGGCGAAGTCCTAGGTCTGATCTACTTGGGTTAGATGGAACATCAGTAAGTGTCGATGGTCGCGGTTTCGTGCAAGTTGATGCGCTATGCCAAACTACTTCTGAAGGTATCTACGCTATTGGAGATCTGATTGACACTCCTCAATTGGCGCATGTTGGATTTGCTGAAGCGATGATGGTGGTTACCCACCTCCTGGGCGAAGTTGCTGTTCCTATCGATTACGCAAACGTGCCTTGGGCGATCTACTGCCACCCAGAGGTAGCTTTCGCAGGTTTGACTGAAACTCAAGCAAAGGAACAGGGCTATCAAGTTACCGTCTCCAAACACAGGTATAACGCGAACTCTAGGGCCATGATCCTGAACGAAACAGAAGGCTTAGTAAAAGTTGTAGCTGAAAAGCTTCCCGGTGGTGAAGCAGGGAGAATTCTGGGTGTGCATATTGTTGGTCCTTGGGCAACCGAACAAATTGGCCAGGGGTACTTAGCAGTAAATTGGGAAGCGACCGTTAGAGATGTAGCTAGTCTGGTACAGCCTCACCCGACGCTTTCAGAACTATTCGGAGAAACTGTTTTGGATCTGACTGGGAGAAGTCTGCATGGCTAATGAAACCTCAAAAGTCGAAGTCCTACTGCCTCAATTAGGCGAAACGGTTGAGGAGGGCACTATCACTCGCTGGTTCAAAAAACCGGGTGAATATGTGATGGTCGACGAGGTTCTGTATGAAGTGTCTACAGAGAAAGTAGACAGCGAAGTGCCATCGCCCATAAGCGGAACGATTAGCGAAATAAAAGTTGGTGAAGGGGACACGGTCGACGTCGGAACCGTTCTTTTAATAATCGAAAAGGAGTTAAGCGAAGATGACGTAGCTGAAACTCAACCAGACTCTGAAAGCGATAGTTCTGTCCAAGCAGACAAAGAGGTGGCCTCAGTCTCTGACCAGGTCCAAGACCAAAACCAAAAGGATGTACCCATTAAGAGAAGCTCAAATTCTACTGACGGTTTGCTCGTAGTTTCCCCGCTTGTTCGTAAGCTCATCCGCGAAAGCGAGCTGGACCCATCATCAATATTTGGTACTGGTGTAGGCGGCAGAATAACGAGAAGAGATGTTCTCGCAGTGATAGATAGTCGGAGCCGAGAAGACGTTCTCATTCCATCAAACGATCCGCCTGCTCCAACTAAAAAGTTCAGACCTCAAGCAGATTCTGGAGGTAACCTGCCTTTCTCTAATATCAGGAGAAGAACAGCAGAACATATGCTGATGTCTGTCGCTACATCTCCCCATGCGCTTACCGTGATGGAAGTTGATTATGAGAATGTCGACACAGTACGAAACAAACGAAAGAAAGAATGGAAAGAGAGCGCCGGATCGAGTCTGACGTATCTCCCTTTCGTTATGAGAGCAGTAATAGATGCTTTAGAGGATTGGCCTTGCTTAAATGCGTCAGTTGTTGGTGACGGCCTACAACTCCACGAAAACGTTAATATAGGTATTGCCGTAGATCTTGATCATGAGGGACTAATTGTCCCCGTTATCAAGCAAGCAGGAGGCATACGACTAGAAGCGCTCGCAAAATTAGTTAGTGAGCTCGCTCGAAAAGCAAGGAATCGTCAGTTGTCTGCTGATGATGTTCATGGTGGCACGTTCACAATCTCTAATAACGGTTCGTTCGGAACTCACACTACAGCGGCGATAATTAATCAACCTCAAGTAGGTGTGTTGTCAACTGATGGTGTGACTCGCAGACCAGTCGTTGTAGCCGATAAATTTGGAAATGAAAGCATAGCTATTCATTCAGTTGGACATTTAGCTCTAGCCTGGGATCACCGTGCCTTTGACGGAGGCTACGCCGCAGGGTTTTTGCGTCAGATAAAAGAATCTCTTGAAACCAGAAACTGGGATTCGGAATTTTAGATGCTTCGAATACGGTGGCTTGGACAAATGGCATTTGCTGAAGCCTATGATTTGCAACAACAACTATTTAGAAGCAGCGATTCCGACCATCTGTTGCTCTTAGAGCATGATCATGTTTTTACAGCCGGGACCAGAGCAGATTTAAATAATTTGTTAGTCGAACCTGCTGCGTTAGGGGCTCCACTAGTGGATGCTGACCGGGGGGGTGATTTGACTTATCACGGCCCAGGGCAACTTGTCGGTTACCCAATCATGAGCGTTCCAGGCAAAAGAGGTGGAGGAATGGCCGACACTGTTGCTTATGTCCGCCAAGTGGAACAAATACTTATCGACGTGGTTACCGAACTTGGTATATCTAATTGTGGCCGGCTGAAAGGTTACCCCGGCGTATGGATTGATCCCGATAAGAAACCCCGAAAAATAGCAGCTATTGGACTTCGGTTGAGCAGAGGGCGCTCCATGCACGGATTTGCTTTGAACGTTTCGACCGATTTGCAGTGGTTCGAAAAAATAGTTCCATGTGGAATAAGCAACTACCCAGTCACGTCCCTTGCAGAAGAAGGAATCGATGTCGACATGGAGACAGTCGTGGAAACACTAGTAAATAGAGCTGTGAAAATTTGGGGTCTAAAAGGATATGACCGAGCAGATGTAGTTTGGCGACATACTCCTGATGACCTAAGTAAATTTAGCCGTGGCGAGGGAGCAGGAGATTCAATATCTCGGCAAACGAGCGAAGCGACTGCCATAAATCAAGAACTTTCACCAGTCTTTGCTAATAAAGGAACTACTAAACACAGAAAAAGTCGTCTCGAACAAGCGGGTGTAGTAGGAGGCTTGCAGATCAGCTCTAGAAAGCCTTCATGGATGAAAGTAAAGCTTGATTTGAACTCCGGGTACAAAGTTCTAAAAAACACAATGCGAGAATTGGAACTTGTCACTGTATGTGAAGAGGCTGGATGCCCGAATATCTATGAATGTTGGGGGCAAGGCACTGCGACTTTCATGATTAATGGCGAAAGGTGTACTAGAGCTTGCGGCTTTTGCATGGTCGATACGCGGCTTCCGATGCCTATAGACATTGAAGAACCTCTAAGAATTGCTGAAGCTGTGCGTCGCATGGATCTAAAGCATGTAGTTATTACTGCAGTCGCGCGAGATGACCTCAGCGATGGTGGTGCTTCTGGTTTCGTCGATACGATTAAGGCCATTCGCAAGGAAGTCTCAACTACACGAATAGAAGTTTTAATACCAGATTTTAAAGGCCTCAAAGGGCCTTTGGAAGAAGTGCTAGAGGCTAAACCTGATATTTTAAACCATAACCTCGAGACAATCGCTCGGTTGCAGCGCGCCGTTCGTCCGAGTGCAGGGTATGGACGTAGTTTAGCTATGTTAGCTAGGGCAAAACGAGCCGGCTTTACGACTAAATCTGGGCTTATCGTTGGGATGGGAGAGACTGACGCTGAGGTTGATTCAGCCTTGGCTGATTTGGCTGACATCGGAGTGGACATTGTTACCATCGGACAGTATTTACGGCCGACGACACATCACATTCCGATACAGCGCTGGGTAGAGCCTTCCACGTTTACTTCGTGGATAAAAAATGGTACTGAACTCGGAATAGGTCACGTGCAGGCGAGTCCGTTAACACGGTCAAGCTATCATGCGAGCCAAGCGGCACAAGGTCTAGACGACAGCGACAAACCGGCAGTTGATGCTCAGTACACTCAGCTTTGATGAAATCTGGCCCAACTGTTGATGCTGCAACCGTGCTGTTGCAATGGTCTACCGGTGGCCTATTTTTCTTATGGGTAACCACTCGGCGAAGAGAAGTAGGTCTTGGCTACGGGTGGTTAATGCGTTCCACTTATATTGTTATAGCTGCTTTGGGGGCTTTCGCCGGATTCGGTTGGTCCAAACAAACGCTCCGAGACATGTTTTTGGTAGCCGTTGTCGTGTCTACGTCTGCAGCGTTGGCTACCTCGATTGCCCGACGGAAAGTCGGCGTGGCCTACCAGAGCGAAGAAAATGATCGACGCACCGAACGCGTAGCTCAAATGACAGGTTTGCGAAAAGAAACAAATACTGCTGATCTAGACGTCTCTGAGTTTAATCCTCAATGGGATTTGCTCGCCCCTGCAGTAGGTTTCGTTGGCCTTTGCGCGACTGGATTAGCGAGCAATGGGAACGTAGCGTTAGAGATGGTGCGGCTCGTTGTTGGAGCAGCATTTTTAGGTGTAGTCACAGATGCGATGCTTCTAGGCCATTGGTATTTAGTTCAGCCGGGTCTAAGGCGTGATCCGTTGCTAGAGCAAGTCTCTTGGCTCGGAAGAATATGGCCGTTAGAAGTTGCAGCGTTGTTAATACCAACTGGAATGGTTTCGGTTCTTTCAGGAGAAATAGACGATGGTTATGGCGGCATGCTGGGCTGGTTTTGGGTAGCGTGCGCATTATCGACTTTAATTCTTACTGTCGTCACCAGACTTGCACTTCGCGAGCGACAATACGCGGCGGTAATGGCGGCAACAGGACTTTTGTATCTAGCAATTCTAACCGCTTTCGGTACAGACATAGTTGGCCGCCTGGTCCTCGAAACATAATTTAGAAAATTGCTACGAAGATCATCTTCCTTTCCACACCGGTGGTCTCTTCTCCCGAAAAGAAGCAAGCCCTTCTTTAGCATCCTCGGTGTCCCCAACTATTCTTCGAATACTTTCGCCCATTCGGATAGCTTCACTCCAACCCATTCTGCGTGAGCGACTAGCTACCTCTTTGACGGCTCGAATTGCTAGCGGTGCACCTTGGCAAAGCCGATTTGCGAGTTTATGAGCTTCTTCTATTAATTCTGCATGAGGGACTACCTTCCAAGCGAGCCCAATTTGGGCTGCTTTTTCTGCGCTTATGTTGTCTCCCGTCAGAAGTATCTCCATAGCGTCTGCCCAGGACAGCTTCTCAGAAATGCGCATCGATCCAACTATGGTGGGCACCCCTACTTTGACTTCAGGCATTCCGAAAATAGCTTTGTCCGAAGCAATGAGAAAATCAGTTGCAACAGCTCCGGTAAGCCCATAGCCGATGCATGCGCCATTGACGGCAGCGATAGTTGGCTTCCATAGCTCTAAGCCACTTTCGAAGCTATTGATAGTGGGTATTTCGAAATAGCTACCGGACCATTTCCCTGCAGCGTTCCCTTGCCCCGACCGAAGATCCGCTCCAGCGCAGAAGGCCCTACCAGCTCCAGTTAAGATCGCTACCCAAGCTTCAGGGTCATTGTAAAATTCTAGCCAAGCATCGTTAAGGCACTCGCGCATATCCCCGTTAATAGCGTTAAGTGATTCTGGGCGATTATAAGTGATAGTCGCTATATGGCCTTCTAATTTATATGTGGCTTCTTTACTCATATGTACGTTCTAGCTCATCTATAGAGCACAATGGAGAGGTGCGATTGGTCATTCAGATCCCATGTCTAAATGAAGCAGCAACTTTGCCTGAGACATTGTGTGCTCTCCCGCGTGACGTCGCAGGCTTTGATGAGGTCTTATGGCTAGTCGTAGATGACGGTTCAACCGACGCAACAGCCGAAGTCGCTCGTCAAAACGGTGCAGACGTTGTTGTAAGCCTCACTCAGAATAAAGGCTTAGCTGTTGCGTTTCAGGCAGGTTTGGATGCTGCTTTAAAGCTAGGCGCAGACGTGATTGTGAACACGGATGGCGATAACCAATACTTTGCTGACGATATCGAAAAACTGATCGAACCAATTGTTGATGGTAAAGCTGATTTAGTCATAGGTTCACGCGACATCGCAAATCATAATGAGTTTTCGAAAAGCAAAAAAAGGCTTCAACGACTTGGCTCGTGGGTCGTTCGTCAAGCTTCAAAAACCGATGTAGCTGACGTCACTTCAGGATTTCGTGCTTACAGTAAAGAAGCTGCGTTAACTGTAAATGTAGTATCACGTTTCACATATACGCTCGAAACTGTTATCCAAGCAGGAAGATCTGACCTAGCAGTCGTGGACGTACCGGTTCGGGTAAACAAAACAACTCGACCTTCCCGACTCTTTCGATCTAAGCGACAGTATGTGCGACGATCAGCAGGAACTATTCTTCGAATCTATGCCATGCATGAACCCATTAAAGTCTTCGCTTTCCCAGCTATTTTATTGGCTTCTGTAGGAAGTATTCTGTTCGGACGTTTCGCTTGGTTTTTTTGCACTTCGGATGGTTCGGGCCATGTTCAGTCATTGATAGTCGGAGCCGTTTGTCTAGTTCTTGCTTTTCAGCTTTTAATGTTAGGTATTCTTGGAGATTTACTTCGGGCTAATCGCGTGATTTCGGAGCGGATACTCAAGCGAGTCAGAAGTATAGAACTCCAAGCCGGCGCTCAGATATTTGATTCTGAAGACCGACTTCTTTGAAAAGCGACGAAGCCTAGCGTCAACGTAAGAAGAGTAGATAGCATCGAAACCACAACCCCGACTCTTAACCCAGCGGGGCTATAGGCTAACTCCACTTTGCTAATGCCAGCAGGAATGGGCACGGCAACTACGGCGTGGTCAGCGTTTATCAATGGTGCGGGTTCGCCGTTCACGGAAGCCACCCATCCATCTTGCAACGCGTCAGCGACAACCAGATAACCGGGGTCCTCAGAAAAGATAGTTATGGCCAACTCGTCGTAGGTATCTGTTATTTCAGAGATTGTTGCTTCTCCGCCATAAGAACCAGTGACGTGCTCTGCCTGTTCTGATAGAACCACTACCTGTGGCGGAAGAGGGCTCATTAAAAGTTGAATTCGTTCTGTGGGATCAGTAACTATTGCCGTATCGCTGGCGAACCTGATGCGGTCGACTGCATTAAGATTTTCCCAGATCACAACGTCGTCGGCGTAAGCGAGACGCAGTTGTTCAATGCCTGGAAGCATCAAATTGACTGCTAACAAGCCGCTCTGGGTCGTGCCCAAGGTCATGTCGCCGTTAGTGCCATCCAGTCGAACAGAAACCTCAATTTGTCCATCAGAGAGGAGGTGTTCACCGGCTATAGGAATCCAGTGTCTTCCTTTGGGAAGAAGGCCTCTCACATGACGTCCGCTGCGAATAACATCTCCGTTAGGGCTTGTGATCTCAACTTGTAGGCGGGCTGCTAAATCGGTCGTATATAAATCTTCGGTAGCAGTTATTTCGATACCTCGAATTGGGCGAGAAGCTACGACCGTGGAAAGTGCCGTTCTTGGCGCAACTTTTTGGCTTCCTGTTATTTCAGGACCGGCAAAAGGTTCTCCAATTATAGGAA
Source organism: Acidimicrobiaceae bacterium (assembly GCA_905182565.1). Lineage (GTDB taxonomy): Bacteria > Actinomycetota > Acidimicrobiia > Acidimicrobiales > Poriferisodalaceae > UBA9040. The sequence continues at coordinate 324,400 of CAJJCB010000026.1, forward strand.
AGTCCACTTGGGTTACTAACCAACGGACAGCTAAACGATCGAGAATAGCTGAATTCAGGCGCTGGACATCAAGAAATTCGATGAATGAAAATGTTGGTGATCGAGTCAGAGCAAGTGGGTCCACCGCTTCTAAAAGATCTCTCCATGTGGGCGGATGAAAAGTATGTCCGGTTAGTGTCCTGATCTCGTAATAAGTGGTGGTGCCGGTATAGAAAGCTAAATCATGCGCGGCAATTCTGTCTCCGTTGGCGTTAGCTGCCAGAAATTCATGGGCTGGTGTATTTGGGTAATGTTTCTCAGAATCGATCCTGGGCCAAAATGGTAGAACGAAAAGTAAGATCTCGGCTGAGGCAATGAGAGTTATGAAAACTGGAGAAAATTTAGACCATGAATAGTTTCGACGAGCGCCGTAAGCAAGCAATGCGACGCAAGATGCTGCGCCCACAGCAATCGCCACCGGTAATACAATTTTTGATGTGACCCCTTCAGCGTGACCGCGTTCCACAACATAATAAATACTAAACGCGACGCAGAACAGGGTGATTCCAGTTCCTAGTAAACCAAACTTATTTTTTGAAGCCTTTAATTTTCCCGGAGCAGCGTTAGAAACTGAGATAACTGTTTCGAGTCCAAGGCCAACCAGGATTGACAGTAACAGAAGCCATATCGATCTCATACGCCCAATGAAATTAGAGTCGAAGACTGGTAGCTGCTGGGCTGCTGAGAGTAGTGGTCCGCCAAAAAAAATTAGTGTGGTGGTAAGAAATAGAAGGAATGCGATAATTGGTATAGCCCATTCGGACACATTCGAGGGCCGTTTTTTGAACAACGAAAAGCCGACTAAAACAAGCGCCCCTGCACCAAGAAATGCGACGCTTTCGATGTAGTTTTTATCTCCATAAAAAAACCCTTGCTCATGAGAACCAAAAGCAGTGGGAACAGCCGCCGTTGCCATAAGGCTGGAAGAGAGGTGGTCTGCAGCGGTTTGAATTCGATGACCTAGGTCGATACTGCGCATTTGAAAGAGAAAAGGAAGTAATTGCCAAGCAGCCAAACCAATACCGAGTGCAAATGACGCTAAGAGAGAGATTGATTGTTTTAACAATCGATATAAATCTTTGTGAAAACACCAAGATCGCATAATTACATAGAGAATTAGAGCTGCGGCGCCCCAAGCCGTTACTGCCGGGAAGCCTGATAACAACATTGCTGCAGTTATTAGCGAGATCCAAAGGGGTGCACGAATGTTTATGCGTCTAGCAAGACTTTCCCCAGCCCAAAACAACCATGGAAGGTACGCCCCGACATGTGTCTGAGGCCAGTTAGTCCAGACTGTCTGGAACCCGCTAAATCCGTAAACCAGACCTGAAAGAAGACCCGCAGACTGGCTTGCTCCTAGCCTTCTGAGCAATAGGAACATTCCACCAATAGCAGTTATTAGCTCAAGCACTTTGACCCATGCTGGAGCTATATGATCAGGAAGAAACCAGAACGGTAAGTTTAATGGGTCAAAAAGTCCTTGATTCGGAAGAGAGGCAAGAGGTGTCCCGCCAGCGGGAAAAGGATTCCACAAAGGCAAGTCGCCGTTAAATATTCTTTCTTGAAACTGGTGTTGAGCTGGAAAGCCGGAGTCCACCGGATCTGCTACGGGGATCGAAGTGAGCTCTACATCAATAGAGGTGTTCTCATTCCACGGCGCCCACCGCAGCAACGTGTCTGACCTAAGAAAGACTTTCGATCCAACTAACGGTAATCCGACAGCACACACAATCGTGATAATGATAATTGCGCTTATCAAGCGGACTGCTAGTCGGTTTTCTTTGACTTTCACTCCGAAAGAGCGCTCTCGCAGTAGGTCCGGTATGGCGAATCTGGCATTTGAGCGATGGTTGAACGCAGACCTTCTTCATCTATATATCGAAGCTGGTATGCGATTTCTTCTAAGCAAGCTATTTTTAGACCTTGACGTTTCTCAATCGTTGAGATGAATTTCGAACTGTCCAAGAGGCTTTCGTGAGTTCCTGAATCGAGCCACGTCACGCCCCGATCGAGTTTGATTACTTTTAGCTGCTTGTCTGATAAGTAACTTCGATTAAGATCAGTGATTTCTAATTCCCCGCGAGCTGAAGGAGTAAGAGCCGCTGCTCGCTCAAAAGCAGTTTGATCGTAAATATAAAGTCCAGGAACGGCTAAATTCGTTCTCGGATATTTAGGTTTTTCCTCGATGTCGAGAACAGCGCCATTGTCGTCAATCTCCACCACGCCGTAGCGTTCAGGATCATCAACCGGGTAGCCCCAAATTACTGCTCCGCTCTTAAACTCTGCTAACTCTTCAGTAAGTTTCAATTCACCATGGAAAATGTTGTCGCCTAGAATTAGAGCGACTGGGGAGTCACCAATAAATTTCTCTCCGATGATGAGTGCTTCAGCGATTCCTTTAGGAGCATGCTGTACTTCATAGCTAAGATTAATACCCCATTGTGAGCCGCTTCCAAGAAAACGTTCAAACATAGGTAGATCATGGGGAGTGGTTATGAGCTGGATGTCCTGGATACCAGCCGACATGAGAGTAGCAATCGGGTAGTAGATCATGGGTTTGTCATAAACCGGCTGCAGCTGCTTACTGACCACAGAACTAAGTGGGAATAAACGGCTACCGCTGCCGCCTGCCAGAACCATGCCCTTTATCGGTTTTTGCATACAAACCACCCGCTCTGGATTGGAGCCATGCTCGCTGGGAGTGATGATATCCAAATACTGGTGCGAGCGTTGTTAACCAACGGTGTGGTTCTATTCAATCACAACAATCACGTCACCGGCACCGACAGTGTCCCCGACATCCACCTTAAGCTCTGTAATCTTCCCGGTTTTGTCGGCATTGATGTTGTTTTCCATTTTCATAGCCTCAAGAACGACAACCGACTCACCTTCTATGATTTCTTGACCGACTTCGACATGAATCTTGATAATCGTTCCCTGCATCGGCGCAGCGACTCGACCGGACCCTGGAGCTGAAGCGCTACCTGCTGATGAAGCTCGCCGCTGTTTCGAGGGGCCGGCAGACAACGTCCCGGCGCTTTCAGGAACCCATGCTGCAACCTGGAAGCGTTTACCATTGACCTCCATTAATACGTCTTTACGAACCTTAGCTTCGTTATCTGATGTATCTGAGAACTCAGATGACTTACCCGAAATGCCTGTGAGGTCGAGAACTTCTTCGACCCATTTGGTGCTATGGATCCCATTTCGAAAATCTTCGGCAGAAAGAATAGCTTGGTGAGCAGCAGCAGTTGTAGCTATTCCACCAACTTTAAGTTCGCTGAGCGCACTTAACATTCGATCGATAGCGGTAGGCCTATCGGTACCCCAAACAATAAGCTTCCCTACAAGGTTGTCGTAGAATTGACTTACAGTGTCACCTTCTTCATACCCGCCATCCCATCTAACTCCGAAGCCTTGTGGTATAGAAAGTTTCGTGATATCTCCTGGAGATGGTAAAAATTTACCACCAGCGGGGTCCTCCGCGTTTATCCTGACTTCGATAGCATGACCATTTTGTGCCATATCGGCTTGCGAAAAAGATAAGGGCAAGCCGGCGGCAACTCTAATTTGCTCGCGTACTAGATCGATCCCAGAAACTAATTCGCTGACTGGGTGCTCTACTTGCAAACGGGTGTTCATCTCTAGATAGAAAAATTCGCCGTCTTGATAGAGAAATTCTACTGTGCCTGCGTTGGTGTAGTTGCAACCTTCGGCCACGGCAACAGCTGCAGCTCCCATTGCTTGACGAACATCTTCAGGGAAGTTTGGAGCAGGGCTTTCTTCAACTAATTTTTGATGACGACGTTGAGCTGAACAATCGCGTTCGCCTAACCAAACTGTATTACCGTGTTGGTCCGCAATTATTTGCATTTCAATGTGGCGTGGCCAAGTTAAGTAGCGTTCCATATAGCATTCGCTACGTCCAAAAAAACTTTGCGCTTCTCGCTGAGCAGATTCGAGTGCAGAGACTACCTGGTCAGCAGAGCGAACGACTTTCATGCCCCGTCCGCCACCACCATAAGCAGCTTTGATGGCAACTGGATACCCATGTTCGTCTGCAAAAGCATGTATCTCATCGACCGACTCGATGACTGTTGTTGTGCCTGGAACTCCGTTTACGTTTACCTTTTCGGCCGCCAATCGCGCGGAAATCTTATCTCCCATTACCTCGATTGCTTCTGGTGGGGGACCTATGAAGGCAATACCAAGTTCGGTAATAGATCGAGCAAAATCGGCATTCTCGCTGTAGAAGCCGTATCCGGGATGCACAGCTTCAGCGCCGCTTTGTTTGATCGCTGCCAAAATTGCTTCGGTGTTCAAGTACGACTCAGCTGCGGTTTCACCCCCCAGAGCGTAAGCCTCATCGGCTAAGCGCACGTGAAGGGCATCGCGATCGAGCTCGCTGTATACAGCCACACTAGTAATACCCAATTCGCGACAAGCCCTGATAACTCGGACAGCTATTTCTCCACGATTGGCAATCAAAATCTTAGAAAACACGGAATTCGCCCTCCGGGCGTCAGACAAAGTAAGTGCCATCGTGCCACATCTGCGGTCGTAAGAGTTTGACCAACAAGAAAGAAGCAATCCGGCTGAGATGACTACGATAACGCTACGTGGAACATAACCCAATTACCGACTTGTCAGAAACTCGATTTCAACGTGTCGAATGGGTCTCAGAAATAGAGTCAACTAACACCGAACTTCTTAGGAGAGCAAGAGAAGAAGCACCCGAAGGAGAAGTGTTGATCGCCGATCTCCAAACTGCTGGACGAGGTCGGCGCGGAAGAGTATGGGAGGCTCCCGCCCGGACTTCACTCATGATGTCCATTCTTCTACGGCCTCCTCCGACAGCTTTCAAGATTTCTCAAATTTCTCTCTTCACCTCAGCGCTAGCTTTAGCAGCACTCTCGGCGATTCAAGAACTTACAGGAATAACGCTTCAAGTGAAATGGCCTAACGATCTTGTCATCGACTCAATCGAACCATCCACGAGTCCTGTCGATGGTGACTTCGGCTACCGAAAGATAGCTGGGATTCTTACGGAAACTGTCATTCTCGGAAGAGAGGTGAATGCCCTCGTAATCGGGATCGGAATTAATACTGATTGGCCAGAAGTACCTCCGCATCTTGAACACAAGGCATCTAGCTTGAACTTGATATGTGGAAAAAAAACTGATCGAGATCTTCTTAGTAAAAAAATCTTAATTAATTTAGAAAGAAGATACGTTGAGCTGCTCGAAGGTGGCGGAACAAACAAACTTTTAAGAGAACTGAAATCAAATTCAGCCACTCTTCACAAACAGGTAAAAGTGGAAATGTTGACTGCTGCTGGATCGATGTCAGTTATCGAAGGAACGGCCATAGATATAGACAACGATGGACAGTTGCTCGTTCGCCTAATCAATGGCGACGAAAAAACTATTAACGTTGGAGATGTCCATCACCTGCGACCATTGCCCCGCTAACCAATGCCGCACAATACCTCCTAGAATGGCGACTGTATGGCTGAGGTTGTTCCTTCGGAGTTAATAGACGGCGTTTACATCATCACTCCCCAAGTGTTCGATGACGATCGCGGATTTTTCGTAGAAACTTATCGGCGCGAGTGGATACCTAAAAGCAGTCGCGAAATGCTGCAAGCGAATCGAGGTGACCGTCAAGCTGGATGTGTCGTTGGATTGCACTACCACCTTCACCAAGCTGATTATTGGTATGTGCCATTTGGAACTGTGCGAGTAGTTCTTCATGACCTACGTGTTGGGTCACCAACTGAGGGTGGCACAATCGAAACAAATCTTGATGGTATAGACCACCGAGGCCTGTTTATTCCTCCCGGAGTAGCGCATGGTTTTGCGAGCTTGACTGATGCTACGATCACCTATCTAGTCGATAGCTACTACAATTCGTCAGATGAGTTGGGTGTGGCATGGGACGACCCAGAGATTAATGCAGAGTGGGGGGTTGCTAGTCCGGTTCTTTCGAAGCGTGACGCTAATAATCCGCTTTTGAAAAATATTGAGAATCACCTGCGACCCAGTTATGGACTGAGAAATTAATCAAATGAAGATTCTCATAACTGGCGGAGCGGGGTTTATCGCATCTAATTTTGTTCGTCTCCTTCTTGAAACGTCGGATGATGAAATAACAATTTTAGATTCTCTTACCTACGCTGGAGACCGGCGCACCCTCTCGGATCTAATGGAAAACTCTCGAGTGAGCTTTGTCCAAGGTGATGTTTGCGATCGTGCAACTGTCACAAAAGTAGTAAAAGGTCACAAAGCAATCGTTCATTTTGCGGCAGAAAGTCATGTCGATCGTTCTATCCAAGGCCCTGATCAGTTTGTGCTTACCAATTGCTTGGGAACCAACGTGATGTGTGATGTGGCGCGAAAACACGACATAGAAAAATTTGTGCACGTATCAACCGATGAAACGTACGGTTCGATAGACACAGGCTCTTTCAGCGAACTTGATATATTGAACCCAAGTTCTCCATACTCTGCTTCTAAAGCTGCATCTGACCTTATAGCGCTGAGCTATCGAACCACGTTTGATCTTCCTGTTATAGTCACTCGATCATCGAATAACTATGGACCGTTCCAACACCCAGAAAAACTAATTCCACTGTTCATCACTAATTTGCTTGACGGACTGAGTGTTCCTCTATACGGCACTGGTCAGAACATTCGCGATTGGATCTACGTCGATGATAATTGCAATGCGATAGAAACTGTCCTGAGGTTGGGGAATGTTGGTGAAACCTACAACATCGGTGCTGATAACGAAGTAACTAATCTCGATGTCACCAAGTGGCTCATTGAATTATGTGAAGCGAAATCTGATGCCATGATGTTCGTGGAAGATCGGCTTGGGCATGACTTGCGTTACTCTGTCGACTGTTCGAAAGTTCGTTCGTTAGGGTGGTCTCCACTCATGAGGCTATCTGAGGGCCTTGCTGAGACCGTGAATTGGTATCGTGAGAACGAGGCCTGGTGGCGTGGCAAGAAGTCTTAGATGAATTCACTTATTTCAAGCGCTAAGCGCTACCTCCCTCTCGTTCGAAATTTCGCTCGGCGTGAGCTTAAAGCGCGCTATAAAAGGTCAGTCCTGGGATGGACCTGGTCTTTGTTGAGTCCATTGTCAACCATCATTGTTTATAGTCTCGTATTCTCAGTCTTTTTTCGGGCTAGCCCGCCTGCATCTGGAAACGGTGACCAGAATTTTGCTCTTTTCCTATTTACAGGTTTGGTAGTTTGGCTTTTTTTCTCTGGGATGATCACTGGCTCAATGGGCTGGTTGGCATCGATAGGAGATTTGCGTCGTAAAGTCTATTTCCCTCCGGAGACCGCTATTTTTGGGAGCGCTGCTGCCTTAGGAGTGCAGACGGCCATAGAGAGTGCTGTTCTTGTAGCAATTATGATTTTCATTGGTAATGTCGGTTTGCCGGTGTTGATATTCCCGATCGTGTTAGTGCTAGCAGGAATGTTTGGGCTAGGAATTGGTTTCTTTGTTGCTGTCGCGAATACTCACTACCGTGATGTGCAGTATCTGGTAGGGATTATTTTGAATGCACTTTTTTTCCTAGTGCCAATTGTTTATCCCATCGATATTATTCCTGAACGTTACCTTGGCATTCCGATTCGATCGTTAGTTGAAGCTAACCCTGTTAACCAATTCGTAGCTGCAGCTCGAGAATCGGTATACCTAGTCGAGTGGCCGAGTTTGCAAAGGTGGGTAGCCATCATTGGTTACGCAACAATCGTTTTCGTTCTAGGATGGCGATTCTTTACTTCTCGGTCGATGGAATTGAGTGAGGACATGTGAGCCCCATTATTTCCGTTAATCAAGTATCAAAACAATACAGGATTCACCGTGATCGCCCGAATTCGTTAAAAGAAGCGTTGGTGAGACGCTCGAGATCGCGCAAAATTGATGACTTTTGGGCTCTGACAGACGTGAATCTTGAAATAAAAAAAGGAGCTTTTTACGGATTCGTAGGACATAACGGATCAGGCAAAACAACGCTTCTGAAGTTGATGGCAGGGATCCATCAACCTACTAGCGGCGAGGTACGCGTCGGTGGGCGCGTTTCAGCGCTGCTGGAGCTTGGTTCAGGTTTCCACCCTGAGCTGAGTGGAAGAGAAAATATTTACTTGAATGGAGCGATTCTTGGGATGAGTCGCCGAGAGATGGACGCAGCCGTTGATGGCATAATAGATTTCAGCGATATCGGCGACTTCATTGATGCCCCTGTGAAGATTCTGTCGAGCGGCATGTACGTTCGCCTAGGGTTCTCCGTTGCAGTCCATGTAGAACCAGAAATTCTTTTGATTGATGAGGTGATTGCGGTCGGGGACGAAGCATTCCAGCGAAAGTGTCTGGAACACTTGTATGAACTTCGACGAAACGGAACAACAATTGTACTTGTCTCTCACTCATTGCCTTTAGTGGAGGGTTTGTGCGACGAAGTTGCATGGCTAGACCACGGTCGGCTCATGGCAGATGGTGACTCGACAGAAGTCTGTTGGGCGTATCTCGACGCTGTCAATGCTGCTGAAGCTGAAAAATTGCGTGATAACGAAGAGGGTGCAGTTCACACCGATACATCATTGGCCGAAATAGAAGTGCGGCGAGGCAGCGGAGAGGTACGAATTTTTCATGTTGACTATTTGGATGCGGCGTGGCGTTCAAACCCATTACCAAGCTCTGGTGATCCGTTAACCATTCGCCTCTGGTACGAAGCAGAAGAAGCGGTAGCTGATGTAGTTTTTTCGGTGAAGTTACATCAAGCAACTGGAGTGCATCTAGCGTCACCAAATAGTGCATTGCAGCAGCTTGAGGCTGGCACTATAGAACCAGGTCGCGGATATGTAGATCTAATTATGGATGAGCTACTGCTTCTCCCCGGTGACTATGTTCTTTCATCATCGATCACAGACAGAGACCGACTGCACACTCTCGACGCTTGGGAGCGTTCCCACGCTCTTAGGGTCGTCCCCGGATCCTCGCTAGAGCGAGAAGGCGCTATCGATCTCAAAGCACGATGGCAACCACCGGTTCCTCATCAACGTGGAGAACCGGGCCATCCCAACCGCTGATACTCCGTTGCAGCGAAGCCAACCAACCATGGATTGCACGTACAATCGTAGTTGTTGTAGCAAAGCCATGACAGAGCACAGGAGCTTCCTAAATGGAATCCCAGACACCAGGCCCAGAGCTAAACGATGCTCCCTTAAATCCGACTTACCACAACGTTGCTGATTCAACGAACGTGGTTAATACTATAAACTTAAGTTTTATCAACGAATATGACGATGGCGAGATTACGACCTGGATTGCGGCTGAAATCTTAAAATCTGAGATCCAATGGAGATTAAACCCCGTCCGAATCAAAAACTTCTCCACCGGCTCTACGTTTCTTGAGTATGGCTGGATTTCAGATGGAGACGTTGAACCAACAGAAGTAATTAGCTCTGACCTGATCAGGCAAAAAAGCCAAGAGGCTGATTCAGCAATAGCTCTTTGCCCACCAGAGTCAACGGCTAAAGAACCTGAAAAAATTAATGGACTTGTTCGACTACCCTGGTTGAGTCAATCGACGGAGAAAAAAGTTGATCAAGAAACACTTTTAAGACTCGCTAGCCGTTGGCTTACTCCTATCAGAGCAGAACAGTTTAATCCCATGGTGCTCGCTGAAACAGCGATAGTTGTAGACCTAAGCTCAGAAATTAACGAAGTTACCTCCAACGAGATAGCCCGATTCGCTCGCTCCGAAAATTTGACCGTGATTGCCCTGAGCACTAATGAACTAAGCGAACAGGCATTTTTAGTGCGAATGCAGTCGAGGGGAGTGCGAACTGAGCGCCTCGGTTTGTTATTAAGTCCGCAGCAAACCATTGGCCTGTTAGCAAAGTCTTCGTTAGTGATCTCCGCAAACCCTCAAGTAGTTGCCTTGGCTCTCTCGTACCATCCGAGAGTCGCGTATCTCAACGGTACTTCAGGAACCTCAGAACAAAGCCAACGAATAATTCAAGCTGCATCTTTTGCCGCAGCGGATCAAAGTATTTTTGATACTGCTGAAAATGCTTTGGATGCGCTGGCAGAAGTAGTTGAAAATATTGCGTTGATTCGATTTGCCAGAAAAAGCAAAGAGAATCAGGACATTGACACTATTGTGAGCGAAAGAAAAAGTGAGAGCAGAGCGAGAAAATTTTTGTCCGCTCGCTTGGAGAAAGAACGGCTGTTGGCAGCCGAGACGGCGAACGAGCTGCGCAAAGAAGTAGAGGGACTTACTGAACAGCGAGACCTAGCTGAACTAGAAGTAAGAAGGCTTCAAGCGAATTTAAAAAGTCAGATGACCCACCTAAACAATCTTGAAACCAGAATAGCTGACTACGACCAGGGCCCTGTACTGCGACCCCGAGCGGCTCGGTTGAAGGCAGTTTTGGTCGTAGCTGAAAATGAGCTGGTGGTAATTCTAAGGAAACTAAGAGTTTACGTAAAAAGCTGGTTGAGAAACACTTGACTCCTCAAAGCGCCCTCATAGTCCTAGATGCCCCTCCTCAAGGAGGAGTGGATCCGCATGGATGGCGGATCGAGCAGATCATAAAAGGAGTTTTGGACACCGAAGCTGACGTGAGCATTGTTGTGTGCGGCCCGGCAGATGAGCATCAACTAATTTTTGGGGTGAAGGCCACGCCAATTAGAAATGACCTAGAGAGTTGGTGGCAATCAAATTCAGTCCAATACGACTTAATTATTTTAATGTGCGGAGGAAACGCGCACCGGTTCTCTTCTCTAGCTAAAACTTATAGACCTGGAGCCATTGTAGTTGTTGACTCTTCGACGCTATTGACCTTTCAAAGACCCGCAATGCCTGATAGCGAGACACCAGAAAATGAAAGAGAAGGCCAAGTAACAGTAACTGAACTTCGGATCCAGCGAGATGCTGAACTCCTTAACAGGGCGAACTTTGTTTGGGTGGTAAGCCAAAAAGAAGCTACTCGAATTCAACAGATAGACACCGATGTTTTATTCCTCTACACGGCTCCGCCAGATTTTAGAGGGATCCCCGCAGATAGAAAAATACCCACAGTTCTTGTCGCTCCGCATCGAGAATTTGGTGAACCAGATTTAGCTGCAGTCAAGCTGGTGCAGGAACAAGTAGCTCCTGCGCTTGAGCCCAGTTTCGGGCTGACACGTGTCTTAACTGAACGCACTTTTAAACCCTGGGAAAATGACGCAACCAATATTGAGGTAATCGAACGCCAAGGGCCCTTGACTGAAGAACTTCGTACATCTTCAGTACTTGTAGTAGCGCGACCTTATGGACCAACAGCTTGGGCGCAGTTTTGTGCTGGCAGGTCAGTCGGTATCCCAATGGTTGCAACACATGAATCTGCGATGATGGTGGATGACCCGCTTAGTTGGGGAATCGAATTAAGTACTGTTGATCAGTTGGCGGTAACAATTCGGCGTGTGCTCACATTGCGAAGGCCGAAGATTATGCCACCTATCCAAGAGACTGGTTTAAGCAAAGCACTTAGTGTCTTGGGTTTAAAACCTCGAGGACTTTTAAGCGAAAATTGGGACTGGATTGATAGTGCCGCTAATTCGCGACGACGCAACACAGGGGTGCAAACTTACAGACGTTCGATTGATGATGCACTCGTAGATCCTGATCCTAATCCCGGAACAGATATAAAAAACCGACCCTTAATTTCAATCATCACACCCGTATACGACCCATCAATTCATGTACTTAAAGAAACAATTGAGTCCGTATTAAGTCAGAAGTATGAAAATTGGCAACTTTGTTTGATCAATGACTGTTCCAATGATCCTGAAGTGGATGCTTGCTGTCGGAAATATGCATCTCAAGAACCTCGGATCGCTTATGTCGAAAGAAAACTAAACGGTGGGATAGCGGCAGCATCGAATAGTGGGCTCGATGTGGCCAAAGGTGAATTTGTTGCTCTTCTAGACCATGATGATCTATTGCGGCCCGACGCGCTGCTAGAAGTTGTGCGCGCAATTGACAAATTTCCAGAGCTCGACATGGCTTACTCAGATGAAGATAAATTGTTTGCCGATGGAACATATGACCATAGTTACGCTAAGTCGGGATGGTCACCGGATCTTCACCTTTCCTACAACTACGTATGTCACTTTGCTGTGTTTCGCCGAACCTTGCTACAGCAATTAAATGGCTGGAATCTCGGATTCGATGGAGCGCAAGATTACGATTTGAGTTTACGATTCAGCGAGATAACCGATCAGATAGTTCATATTCCTAGGAACTTGTACCACTGGCGCGTTGTCAAAGGATCAACTGCAGGAGGGATCGGTGAAAAATCTGATGCTTGGAACGCAGGGAAAAGAGCATTAGAGGCAGCGTTAGTTCGTCGGTCTGTGGATGGCAGTGTTAACGAGGGAATCGACCCGGGAACCTACCACGTTTCATATATGGCAAAAAAAACACAACGTGTCGGAATCATTATTCCAACGAGGGACCGGCATGAACTGATCTCTGTGTGCGTTGATGGAATAAACAACGCAACGTCTTGGGATAACATCGAGACCCTTGTTATCAATAACGAAAGTACTGACAAATCAACCCTTGAATGGATGGATAGCCACGCAGGACCGGTCATAGATTTTCCGCACCAATTCTCTTATGCGCGAATGATGAACTTGGCCGCCGAACAAGTAGATGCAGACTTACTGCTTTTCCTTAACTGTGACATCACAATTATTGAACCAAACTGGATTTCTGCAATGGTTGGCCATATCCAAGAACGACGCGTTGGAGCTGTTGGGGCGCGTCTGGCTTTCCCAGATGGGCAAGTTCAACACGAAGGAATAGCGGTCGGGGTTGGTGGAGTCGCTGTAAATGTCAGCTCTCGCGGCTATTTCTCGATAGGGAATTTAGTACGGAATTGTTATGCGCTAACTGGGGCGTGTTTGATGGTCAGACCAGAAGTTTTTTGGGAAGCGGGTGGCTTTGAAGAACGTCTCAGAGTCGCTTTTAACGATGTAGATTTGACTATGAGAATTCATCAGCTTGGTTACGACTTGGTATACACGCCGCATGCTTCGCTACTGCATCAAGAGTCTGCTCTTCGAGGATCACTTCACCCCATGGAAGATGAAAATTTTTTTATTGAAAGATGGGGTCAACCTTCTACTTACGATGACCCATATTACAATCCGAGACTTTCGCGCCACGCCCAGTATTACTTCGCTGACGATGTAAAGCAGGTTTGGTTGCCTCGTGGGCACCCACTTGCATAAATTGTTTAAGTAACAGCGATGACCGACAACCCTTGACCAACTGGTGATCCCAAGTTAGGTGTACTCCCATAAACGGTTACGGCCCCGCGACGATCAACACAAAGAAAACCATCCGGCGAGGCTATTAAGCCAACCGAATCAAACTCTCCGAAGTCTGAAGGGGAACCATACTCAGGAAGGCCACCAAACGAAAAAATAGTTCCTGCCTTACTCAAAAGGCGGTAGCCGCACTCTGTTGGATCAGATGCGAAACCAACAATCTCTACTTTCGTTGCTTGCGGGACTGCGGTAACAGCGCCAAAAAAAGGAGCGGAACCAAATGAGTAAACGCCCCCACTCTTATCAGCTATCCAATAACCGTCACCTATAGAGGTCGGGTGAATAGATACTGCTGTTTCGGCGTTTTGACTAACCTGAGGAACGCCTTCGAGAAATGCTGCGTTTCCGAAGCTAAAGACACTGCCATCTGAATCGATTATCCAGTACCCAACTCCAGAAGGAGAAGCGGCGATGTCAACAGGAACAGCCTGCAAATTTAGATTCGAAATATCACCGAGGAGACGCGCCGTTCCATGTGCTTGAACCCGACCTCGAGAATCCAGAACCAGACAGCCTTGACCATCTTTAGTGGAACTAATGGCAACAGGTTCAGATTCCAGACGGAGATCAAAAATTTCATTGCTAGCGCCATAAGATCGCAACCGCATGTCAGATGTAAGCATCCAATATCCGAAGGAAGGCACACTCGGAGCATAGAGGCATCTAGACAAGATGAAATAAGTTAGTGCTTTCGGGGCTAGTTTGGAATACATATGAAGATTTACACCAAAACCGGAGATGATGGTTCTACCGGCCTTTTCTTTGGTGGTCGGGTTGCAAAGGACTCAATGCGACCGACCGCCTACGGAGCTGTAGACGAAGCTCAAGCAGCGTTGGGTCTTGCTCGGGTAGCGGCGACCAACGAAACGTTGAATAAAATTTTAGTTGGCCTTTGTAGAGACCTTTACGTTGCTATGGCAGAACTTGCAACATTAGAAGAGAACCAGTCAAAACTTGAACCCGGTAAAACTTTAGTAACTTCGCAAATGGTTGATTCGTTAGATCAGTTGATTGATGAAATTAGTCTGCGTTTCGAACCATTAAAAGATTTCGTGATCCCAGGCCAAAATGAAGCTGCAGCCAGACTGGATTGGGCACGCGTTGTGATTAGGCGAGCTGAACGAGAATCACTCCCTGTGCATTCAGAAACTTCTCATGTCGGTGCATACCTAAATCGACTATCAGATCTTGCTTGGGTGCTAGCCCGCTGGCAGGAAGATGAAACTTTAAAGAGTAAATCAGTACCCGAAAATAGCTAGTTTACGATTCCGATAACGACAAGAATAGAAACGAAACAATGCCACTAACATTTCCGATAGAAGCGATAAATGTAGTTTCAGAAATAGGAGCTACCCAGACAGTTGCCTCGGACCGTCCGGTGAGGTCAGATGACCTGGAGCTGCTCGGGGTAGAAAGACCCTACCTAGACGCCAGCGGTTTTACCGGCAAAGTGGGTGAAACGACGTTACTGCCCAACGGAACTAATTTGGTTATAGCGGTCGGGTTAGGTGACAGCGAATTAACTGTTTCAGAGGTACGGCGAGTATCTGCCTCACTATGGAAAGCTGCTACCAAAGTTAAATCGTTAAGCTCAACAGTCGCCATGGTGGCCGCTCAAACTATGGGGGCAGAAAAAGCCTTGCAGGCAGTCATAGAGGGAATGCTTTTAGCGTCCTATCGGTTTGATGAGCATAAAGGAATGACTGAAGACCCTAGTTTCCTAGAAAACGTAGTAATAGTCGCTCCTGACGGCGTGGATGCATCAAAAGCTTTAGACAGAGGATTATCAGTTGCAAGAGCCATTGCGCTAGCCCGTGATTTAGTTAATCACCCTGGCGGAAGTATGACTGCAATCGGTATGGCAGGAGAAGCTGAGAAAGTAGCGTCCGAAACTGGTCTAGAAATCGAAATATGGAATCGTGAACGTCTAGAAGAAGAAAAATGCGGCGGAATCCTTGGTGTCAACGCCGGATCAACAGAAGAACCGAGGTTGATCCGAATGACCTATAGACCTCTCGGCGAGTCGCGAGCCACAATTCACTTAGTCGGTAAAGGGATTACCTTCGATACTGGTGGCCTCAATCTGAAAAGTTTCGAGGGAATGGAAACAATGAAAATCGACATGGGGGGAGCGGCGGCTGTGATTGGAGCTATGAGCGCGCTTAGCTCATTAGCCCCGGACGTCACAGTTGTAGGCACGTGCTGTTGTACCGATAATCAACCAGGACCAAATGCCACAAAGCCTGGAGATGTACTCAAAATCAGAAACGGTAAAACCGTTGAGGTTCTTAACACTGACGCGGAAGGAAGACTGGTTTTAGCAGACGGCCTTTCGATAGCAGCCGAAGAGGCCCCTGATCTAATAGTCGATTTAGCTACCTTGACGGGAGCATGCATGGTTGCACTAGGAAATGAGTACGCAGGTCTTATGGGAAATGATGCTGGTGCAGTCGCTCGGGTTGAATCAGCTTCATCAGCAGCTAACGAAAAAATGTGGCATCTCCCATTGCCAAAAGAATATCGGAAGCAGCTTGATTCACCGATAGCAGATCTTCGAAACATCGGAACTGGCCGACTCGGCGGAGCATTAACTGCAGGGCTTTTTCTGAAAGAGTTTGCAGGGAACACGCCGTGGGTCCATTTAGATATAGCTGGCCCTGTTACCACAGAAGAAACGACGGGTGAGAGTAGTAAAGGGGCAACCGGTTTCGGCGTTCGGACGCTGTTAGAACTAGCCGTTAGTTGGTAAATGAAGTTACGAGGTCTAATGCATGTCTCCAAAAATCTTGAAGCATTTTTTGTGGGAGGCCGAGAATGTCAACTGAACTAGAGAGAAATCCACAAGTACGATTGCTAGCTAAATGGGTCGATGAATCTAATCGCGTAGTCGTGTTAACCGGTGCTGGAATTTCAACCGATTCCGGTATCCCTGATTTCAGAGGCCCTAATGGTTTATGGACCAAAAACCCTAAAGCGGAGAAAGCATCTAATATTCAAAATTTTGTCAATGACAGAGAAGTACGAAAAGCATCATGGCGGAGCCGCTTAGACAGTAGGAGTTGGTCAGCTGAACCGAACAAAGGCCACGAAGCTTTGGTCCAACTGGAACGCAAAAACAAACTAGTTCTATTGATTACACAAAACGTAGACGGGTTGCATCATCAAGCCGGCTCAAACCCAGAAAAAGTTGTTGAAATCCACGGTACGTTACGCGAAGTTGCCTGTTTGTCATGTGACTACAGAGATGACATGAAAGTGGCCCTTGACCGAATCCGATCAGGTGAAGAAGATCTAGATTGTCCTAATTGTGGAGGAATCCTTAAGAGCGCAACGATCTCATTTGGCCAATCCCTTGTACACGAGGACTTAGCACGAGCCGAAGCAGCCGCCCAGAACTGTGATCTTTTCATCGCAATAGGCACGACCTTAGGTGTGTACCCAATAGCAGCAGTTCTTCCTAGTGCGAAAAGAGTTGGAGCAAAAATAGTTGTGGTTAACGGGGAGCCGACTGAAATGGACCATCTCGCTGACCTAGCAATTCGTGGATCCATCAGCGAAGTCATGCCACTCGCAGTCAATGGCGAAAAGAATTTGCCAAAGTCTGCAGAAATATAGATGCCGTTCTAGCTAAACGCAGATAATACCCGACCAATTTGGTAGGGTATTATCTCTTGTGTCCGGTCCAAACGTAGCAGGGTGATGTTGTGGCTTCTTTCCGAGAACTTTTGAATAAAGCTAAATCAGTGATCAATGAGATAGACACTGCTGGAGCACAACAAAGAATATTAAATAGTTCTCCAATAGTGCTCGATATTCGAGAACCTGATGAATTCGAACAAGGGGCCCTAGATGGAGTGACTCACATTCCTCGCGGTCACCTAGAAGCACAAGTCGAACAGCGTATCCAAGATCATGATGCAGAAATAATTGTTTATTGCGCAGGTGGAGTCCGCTCAGCGTTCGCGGCCCAAACCCTAGGAGAGCTCGGGTACACCGATGTGGCGTCAATGGATGGTGGATTTGGCAAGTGGAAAGATGAAGGA
This sequence comes from Acidimicrobiaceae bacterium, assembly GCA_905182565.1. GTDB lineage: Bacteria > Actinomycetota > Acidimicrobiia > Acidimicrobiales > Poriferisodalaceae > UBA9040. The sequence continues at coordinate 341,880 of CAJJCB010000026.1, forward strand.
CGAAATTGGGTAACCCCACAAACGTTGAGCCCAGAGCAACGGAATAGATATCAGCGCCATTTGCTTTTACCTGAAATTGGAGATGAAGGCCAACAGACACTTCTCAACGCCCGAGTCTTAATGTTGGGAGCGGGAGGCTTAGGGTCTCCTGCAGCGTTATATCTGGCGGCTGCAGGAGTGGGAACCATTGGCATAATCGACATGGACGTAGTCGATGAATCAAATCTACAACGCCAAATTCTGCATAACCTTGACCGGATCGGCGATCGTAAGGTCGACTCCGCAAAGAAAACTTTAACTTTGCTGAACCCTGACGTTGATGTTGTTACGTATGACACAAGGCTGGGCGCCGACAACATCTTAGACATTCTTCAAGGTTGGGATGTCGTAGTGGATGGTGCTGACAATTTCCCAAGCCGATACATACTGAACGATGCTTCAGTGAAGCTAGGGATACCAGTTGTCCACGGATCCATTTACCGATTCGAAGGGCAAATTACAGTCTTCGACCCGCTCAATGGCCCTACTTACCGTGACTATATTCCTGTTCCTCCTCCTGCTGAACTAGCGCCGTCTTGCGCTGAAGCAGGCGTGCTTGGAGTGTTGCCGGGGATAGTAGGCACTATTCAGGCATTGGAAACAATCAAAGTTATTTTGAGCCTAGGTGATTCACTTCGGGGTCGTATTCTCGCCTTTGATTCACTCGAAATGTCCTTTAGGGAATTTAAGCTTCGAGTCGATCCTGAGAATCTAATTACCTATGAAAATCGTGATCGAATCCAGATAGAAGAAATGAATGATCTCTGCTCGCCCAGCTTGAAGTAAGTAAGTGAAACCCGGATGGCCACTGGTGCTCCTACACTTTGGTCATGATAAAGAAAAAAGTCGTTGTCGTAGGTGGTGGGCCTGCAGGACATAATGCGGCGGCCTTGGCCGCTCGCTATGGCGCTCAAGTGGTTCTAGTCGAACGTGACGTTATCGGGGGGCTCGCTCACCTGAGAGACTGTGTTCCTTCTAAGTCAATGATTGCGACCGGTGGCGCATTATCATTTGCTCGCCGATTAGATGGTATGGGCCTGGCTCAAGTAGAAACAGAAATTAATGTACAGCAGCTGAGAAACCGAATTCAGAGTATCGAAGATCGGTTAGAACGTTCAGTGACAGAGCTTTTAACAAGCCTGGAAGTTCAAATTATTCGTGGTACCGCCCATCTTTCCGGTCCAAATAGCGTGTCCGTCAAGACGGAAGTAGATGAAATCGAAATTGAAGCCGACGTTATTGTATTAGCTACTGGAAGTCGGCCTCGCATTCCTGAGTGGGCCGTAATTGATTCCGAAAGAATTCTGACTACCCGTGATGCCTATCCGCCGAAAGAAATCCCTGAACACCTTGTAGTAGTCGGCTCAGGGGTTACCGGCGTCGAGTTTGTCCATATGTTTAGTTCACTTGGCTCAGAGGTCACGCTAATTGTTAGTCGACAACAGGTTCTCCCAAATAAGGATCCGGAAGCGGCAGCGCTACTTGAGCAAACGTTTTTAGATCGAGGCGTTCAATTATTCAAAGGAGCCCGAGCTACTGGTATTAAACGCACTGGTCAAAAAGTTGAGGTTTACTGCAGCGATGGAAGGCTTGCGAAAGGAAGCCATGCCTTGATAGCCATTGGTTCTCAACCGAATACGGAATCTCTTGGACTAGATAATGCAAACGTCTTATTGAACTCAGATGGTCATGTAGAAGTCGATCATAATCTTAAATCTTCTGTGCCGAGTATCTATGTAGCCGGTGATCTTTCTGGCAAGTTACCGCTTTCATCAGTAGCTGCGATGCAAGGCAGAAAAATTGCGGAACACATTATGGGTTTGCACGATGGGCGACCGCATCGGCACTTAGCTTATGACAAAGCTGCTTCTGCGATTTTTACTGACCCAGAAATAGCAGATGTTGGCTTGGTCGAGGCCGAGGCATTCGCTACTGGTAGAAAAATAAGGGTAACGAAAGTCCCTTTTTCATCAAATGCGAAAGCACTAATAAATGATGATCCGAAAGGCTTTGTCAAAATCGTTTCCGATCCGAACACAGGTCACGTTTTAGGTGGCTCCATAGTCGGCAGACACGCTGCTGAGTTGATCTCGGTGGTGGCTCTTGCCGTAACTGCAAATTTGACAGTACAAGACGTACACGAAAGCCTGTTCGTGTATCCATCCTTAAGCGAAGCTCTTTCCGAGGCTGCCGAATGAAAAACAGTCCAAAAATTTTAGTGACAGGAGGAGGAGGTCAGCTAGGGCAAGAGCTAGAGCGCGAGCTATATCACGAACATCTAATTGTTTTGCCTCGTAACCAGTTGGACATTACTAATTACGAAGATGTGGACTTAGCAGTCAAGACACACCAGCCGGACGTCATAATTAACGCTGGGGCTTTTACCGCCGTTGATCAATGTGAGTCTGAACCAGACCTTGCTTATGCAGCTAACGCACTTGGGCCAGCCCATCTGGTCCGAGCTGCTGACCGTTATAGAGCTCGGGTAGTGCAAATATCTACAGACTACGTGTTTGATGGCACGCAGAGTCGAGCGTATCGAGAAACTGATAAGACAAACCCTTCCTCTGAGTACGGCAGAAGTAAAGAAGCAGGAGAGCAAGCGATGAGACCAGAAGATCTCATTGTGAGGACGTCGTGGCTCTGTGGCGCACATGGTTCAAACTTGTTGAAAACTGTTGTGAGCTTGGCATCGCAAGGCACGCCTATGACGTTTGTTACAGATCAAATTGGGCACCCTTCCTTTACGAGCGATGTTGCATCAACTATTCGTGACTTGGTGCTTAAAGAGGCCAACGGCACATTTCACGTAACGAATCAAGGAATCGTAAGTTGGTACGAATTCGTAAAAGAGATTCTTAAGGCACTGGGTAAGCCAACTGATCTAGTAACTGCCATAAAGACGGAGGAGCTGATACCGCAGCGAGCGGCTCTGCGACCTGCCAACTCAGTGCTAGACAACCTTGCTCTGCGAGTAGCTGGGCTACCTGAACTACCTGATTTTCGCGAATCACTTCCCCAAGTATTAGGGAAAATATTATGAGAAATTCTCTACGGATAGCGGTTAGTTCACCTAATCCCAGTGCGTCGCAACGCCTGATTGACACGGCGGGTTTTCTGGCGTTGGAGTGGGCAGCGCCTTTCGCTGAAGTCGTTATGGCTGATGATGGAGACATAGTAGTCTCGGGCGAAGCAAGGGCGATCGGAGGGATTCTCCGGATGCCTGCAAGCGAGAGTAAACGGCTATCGGAGTCTTTAATCGAATTAAGCGTAGAGGCTCCACTGGAACTCATCGAAGATGGAAAAGGCAATTGGGATATTGACCCGGAGCTATCTAATTGGGCACTACTTAGAGCTGTTCTCAGAGCATCGTCATTTACCCCATCCACAGCCGAAGGCGCTGCTATAAGCAGTTTGATCAAAGCTAAATTAGACCCGGCAGAAGAAAAAGATAAATTATTGGCGACTGCGGATCTTTGGGCAAAAGAAATAGTTGACCTGGCGATTAGCGACATCGCAACGGTAGACCCTAACCGAATACGCAGCTGGCTCACCGAGCAGGCAGCTGAGTTGGAAAGAACCACAAGCATTCATCAGATACTTCGATCTAGGTATGACGATGACATTCGACGCGTAATCTCCCAATGATGAGTTCAGTTACGACGAGCATAGTAATTGTGGCCTATGGAAAAAAAATGTTAACAGACAGGCTTCTACGCTCAATAAAAAAATGTACGCCAGAAAAACATGAAGTTATCGTAATCGATAATGCATCGCCTGATGACACTAGCGAGTGGGTGATTTCTCAGTTCCCAGATGTCAGATTAATCAAGTCACCCGTAAACCTAGGTTATGGACGAGGGGCCAACTTAGGAGTCCAATCTTCGAGAGGCAAACAAGTAGTGATTATGAATTCTGACATAATCGTTACTGAAAACTGGCTGGGTCCACTGTTGAAGGCTCTCGAAAATCCTTCAGTCGTAATCGCATCGCCTGTTTACTTCGACACAGAAATGACTCTTACTGAGGCTGGAACAGAACTTACCGAAGATGGCCATGTCCACGCCCACCGGATACCGTCGAGGACTGTTCGTCGTGTTGATCACATATCTGCCGCTTGTTGGGCCATAGATAAAGACTGGTTTGATCGAATAGGCGGGTTTGATGGCGCGTATGGGTTCGGATATTACGAGGATGTGGATCTAGCAACGCTCGCAGCGGCTCAGAATCATTCCGTGGTAGCAGTTCCGCAATCTCAAGTGATTCATGAAGTTGGTGGATCTTTCCACAATGATCTAGTTGCAGAGCTTTCCCATAGAAACCATAAGAGACTTTCAACTCGCTGGTCGTGGCTTCTGCGTGACCATCCTCGGATTTCCAATTTTAGAGCGGAAACAACGAGGTGTCATGGGCGCATAGCAATCGTGGATAATGATGTTGAATCTGAGTTCGTCTCATCGCTTTGTGCCCTTAATCTTTCTGTCGTAATAGTCGCTAATGTTGACGATCTAAAGAACCGCTGTAGTAGAGATGATGTAGTGGTGTCTGAATCCTTTCCCTCAAATATTGAGCAACTGAAACTTGCGGCTCCGCGCGCCGTTCACTGCAATCCGGCTGGGGTATGGGATGCCCTATTAGAGGCTGGTATCGCAGCGAACTCGGCCCCTCCTAGGTTGCGGTTCAAGCTACTCAACTCCGTTCGAGACAACCAATGGTAGCTAAGACTGAAAGACAAAGAGTAAAAGTATGAACGGCGACGAAGAGAAAATCAGTGCTATGGGCCACCTCGAGAATGCCCGTCAGCACCTCAGTAATCATAGCCAACTTGGTCGGATCCGAAGGTTTAAATCGTCGGGAGCTAGCGCTATGAATGTCGCTAGTGAGCTAGCTGCTGCCATAGAACAATTAGCGGAGAGCCAGAAACAATTCGCAGAGAGCCAGAAACAACACAGCGAAAAAAAATATCAAATCTATTTAGAAAGATTTGAGAAGATAGAAGTTCAGACTCAAGTTCTAGATGAAGCTACGGCTCGCCTCGAAATAGTTACAGCTGGAGATGAACAGTTAATTGATGATCTTGGTGCTGCGCTCGAAGAGCTACAAGTTGATCTGCTTCGGCTAACTCGGTTGCAAGAGCTAATAAGCGAGCAGCTGAAACCAGAAAAAATATGAAAAAAATCGGGATAGCCCAAGGCGTTCCAGATGGCCTTGCCGAAGCGTTGACCAGCCGCTACCAGGGTGAGGTCGAACAAGTAAGCTCTACAACTCAGAACATAGGATATGAATTTGTAATCTCTTACGACGACCTACCAGTCCCTTCGGGTGTAGCCATCCGACGATACGTAACACACGTAGACGCTGTATCGCCGGAATGGTCTGTAGTGGCTGCTCGGCATTTACTCCCGGAAGCAGCGAGGAGGGGCACTCCTTTGGCTCTTTGCGCACCGCTGCCGGTGGAGTCCAAAAAAAACTGCTCACAAGGTGCTGCTTCAGTTGCCGTGCTTCACGGTAAATGGGCAAGCGAAATATCTCTGCGATTAAAGTCACATGGTATCGATAACGAAGAGGTTGCTGAGGCGGGCGCTTCTTTGCTAGTTGTCGATGCATCTTCAGAAGGGTCGGGCGTCTACCGAATAAGATTCCCAATGGCTGCTGAGATTCCAGTAATCGGCTTAGTCTCAAACTCCTGTGCCACAGACACAATTCGTCACCAGTCGAATGGACTACTAGGGAGTAGTGCCGAAGAAATAGTTTTACTTGCTATGGAGTTACTCAAAAATAAGCCTGAGCTTAAAAGATTAGGCTTTGAAGCAAGAGCTACTGTAGCTGAGGCTTCATGGGGACGAGTAGCCCGAGCCTTGCTGCAACAAGGAAGAGTCGGCTATCCCGAGCTAGAGCAGCTGGGCAGTGCAGCCAAATACCATCGTTGGGTAGAGCGGCTCGGCCACGCTGCAGAATGGAAAGATGGGCAGCTACTCGAAAATATTGAAGGATTAGCTATGCGAGAACCGAACGGCAGCAGGCAAATCGGCTTAAAAATGCGAGAAGGTCTAAGGAAAAAAATGCTCAAAAGGCTCATTGGCAAAGCCGACTCTAATTAAGTCCTGATTTGGGCTACCTTGCGAAGTAATGAATCGTGCTCGTTTAAGAAGAAGGCGTTTAACTGGCGAACGGCTTATTCTTTTCTTTTTGGGTGCGTTAACTATTGTTGCAGCATCCGCGACAACAATAATTGGCTTGTCTGTCTGGAAGCTAAGCAGCGTCGACCGGCTGAGCCTCCACGCGTCATTGACTGCTGCTCAACCGCGTCAGATAACTGCCGACGATGTAATAATCTCAAACAACCAAGTCGTTGCAGGAAGTAATGAACAGCAAATAACGAAAGAGGAAGAAGAATCAGATGAGTTTCTTGCATCTTGGACAGGAAGAGAGTCACAAAATTATTTGCTAGTTGGCTCGGATAGCGTCGAGGGCATTCAAGATGGCGATGCGATACTCGCTGGGCGAGAAGCGTCTCTCGACAATCACTTAGCAGATACGATAATGATCCTTCGCCTACGCGAAGATGGAACCGCTGCAATAGTTTCAGTGCCTAGAGATTTACTTGTTGTTGTAGCAGGATCTGAAGAACTGGCAAAAATAAACTCCGCCTACAATTTTGATCTAGACAACAAAGACAGAGCAGCGCGACTAATCAAAACTATTGAAAACCACTTAAAAATAGGGCTCCAACATTTCGTTGAAATTGATCTCGATGGCTTCAGAAAACTCGTTGATGCAATCGGAGGAGTAGATGTCTGCTTCGAAAGGCCAACCCGAGACCGCAACGTGGATGATAGTGGCAACCAAAATCAAGGTGGCACAGGTTTCGCCGTCGACGCTGGTGAGCACAGATTACAAGGCGAGGAGGCTTTAGCATTTGTTCGAAGCCGTAGACTTCTAAGTCAAACTGATGCTGGAACTTGGGAACGGATAGGAGTTTGGAATGATCTAGAAAGAAATAGTCGCCAACAACAATTTCTCTTCGAAGCCCTTCAACAAGCCCTCAAGACGATCTCAAGAAGCCCGACTGCGTTCTGGCGCGCTTTGAATATTTTTTCTACAAATGTAAAAACGTCAGACACATTTAGTGTATTTGACGATGGAGTCGCTCTTTCTCGGCGCTTTCGAACTGTTGATCTTAAGAGCGACCTCGAACGCTACACTCTTCAGTTTGTAGATATTAATAGTGACGGGATTCAGGGGATAAGTCTCAAAAAAAATAACCACAACTCACGAGTCATCGAAGTGTTCGATGGAGTCCGGTGGGGTGCAGTTACCGAAAACAGAGTTTATGTAACTGTAGAAGGTTCCAAGGCTGTTCAAGTAGCCGAAAGACTATCTGAATTAGGATTTCAGTCAGAGACAGCAACCGGTTATACAGGCGCGGCATCACGAATCGTGTATGGCTTTGGCGGAGAAAAAGCCGCGGCACTGCTGGCAAGTCATTTTGTAACTGAAATTGATATGTTGTCGAAGCCTGACTTATCGGGTAATAAACTAAAGCTTGAAGTAGGTCAAAAACTACCGGAATTGCGACAACAATATAGAAAAGTTTTCCTTCCAAACTCAATTCAAAACGAAGACAAATCGACACAAGAAACCTCGCGTGTTCCTGTGCCTGAAGTACTTGGCTTGTGTGGAAAGAATTAGATATGAGAAAGCTTGAATATCAACTACTATGTCGATAGTGCATCGTCGATCGTCGAGGACTGTAGCCAAGTCCATCTGGCTGCAATCAACTGAAATAGTTAGAGAACCATGGCAAAGCAGATAACAATTATTGGGACTGGATATGTAGGGCTTACGACCGGAGCCTGTCTGGCCTATTTAGGTCACCAAGTAGTCTGCATTGACACAAACGTAGAGAAAATAGCTGAACTGAATTCTGGAATATGTCCGATTTACGAAAAAGGCCTCCCGGACTTATTAGCTAAGGGGTTGGAAACTGAGAGGTTGTCATTTTCTGACACTGCCGATACGAAGCTACTCCAAAACGAATTTATTTTTCTTTGTCTACCGACTCCACAAGCTGAAGACGGCAGGGCTGAACTGTCAGCTATTTACGAAGTAGCAGAAAGTCTGAAATCCTTTTTAAGTTCTAAAGCGATCGTGGTAAATAAGTCGACTGTCCCAGTAGGGACATGCAAAGTGATCTCACAAATAATAGGGAGAGAAGATATAGATATTGTTTCAAATCCTGAGTTCCTGCGCGAGGGATCAGCAATTGAAGATTTCCTGAAGCCGGATCGAATAATAATCGGAGCGAACGCGATAGAGGCGAGCGACAGAGTAGCCGAACTTTATTCCAATTTGGAATCCCCGATCATTCAAGTCGATTGGGCATCTGCCGAGACAGTTAAGTATGCGACAAATTCCTTTCTTGCCATGAAGGTATCTTTCGTGAACGCGTTAGCAGCAGTCTGTGAGGCAGTGGGAGCGGACATAGAATTAGTTGCTAAAGGGCTTGGGACAGATAACCGTATTGGGTCGAAGTTCTTGCAGCCTGGACCCGGATGGGGAGGTTCTTGTTTCCCCAAGGATATGCAGGCGCTAGTTCGCCTAGCGTCAGATTCAGGCTACAAATTTGAGCTTTTGGAAGCTGTGGTAGACGCAAACGCTCAGCAATTTAAACGAATAGCAGAGAAAGTAGAAAAAGCTGTTGGCAAATCGCTTGAAGGAGTGCACGTAGCTGTCCTCGGTTTGACATTCAAGGCTGGTACCGACGATATCCGAAACTCTCCTGCTATTGCCGTTTCAAAGCTATTGTCAGAACTTGGCGCTCAATTAAACTTTTATGACCCTTTAGTCGAATCACTTCCAGAGGAATTATCAGATGGCATTGTTCATGACTCGGCAGAGAAAGCAGTTACGAATACTGAAGTGATTGTTATATTGACAGAATGGCCTGAGTTTAAAGACTTGGACTGGATCAAATTTCAACGGATTGCAAAGTCATCTAAGATAGTAGATGCCCGAAATTTACTAAATCCACAGACTCTAAGAGACATAGGTTTTGAGTACGCGAGCCTTGGACGTAAATAAGTGAGCTTAAACACTAGAGAAGCACTGGTGTCTTTTCTCGGGAGTGCATAGAGCCGTGGTTTCTGAGATACGCGTTTTGATGACCGTTGAAGCCGCTTGGCATACCGTCCCTGGAGGAACTGCTCGAGTAGCTCTCGACTTAGCTTCAGCGCTTGAAAAGCGGCCGGATATTCAGGTTCAAGGGCTCGCAGCGATGCACCGAAAAAAAGCACCGAGAGATTGGCGCCCGTCAATTAATGTGACGCATCACAAGCTGCCACGTCTATTTTTGTATGAATCTTGGTCTAGATCGCCGTGGCCAAAAGCGAAATTTTCAAATAGGGCAGACCTTATTCACTCAACTACGATTATCACCCCACCTGCAAGTGCGATTCCGTTGGTTGTCAACGTACATGATTTGGCGTTCAGGAAATTTCCTGATCGTTTTCCAAAACGTGCGCGTCGACTATTCGAGCGGTCGTGGAAAAGGGTACTGGAAAGAGCTGACGCGGTACTTTCTCCGTCGAAAGCAACGTCAGATGACCTTAGGGCTGGTGGTCTTGACCATGACAGATTGCATCTAGTTCCTCTTGGACATAACCCCATAGAAGTAAGCGAAATAGCGCAAGCTTTAACATCTGAAAAATTCGGTATTGGTGAGCGGTTTATTTTGGCTGCTGGAACTTTAGAACCCAGGAAAAATATTCCTAACCTGCTGAAAGCATTTGAAAAAATAGTTCATGAGACAGAATCTCAGTTAGTGCTTGCTGGGCCCATTGGATGGGGTGTCTCCCTTAGGGAACTTCTTGGGTCGGTGTCAAAAGCAGCACAGGATCAAATAATTGTTACCGGCGCCGTTACTAGAGATGAGCTAGCCGCGTTGTATTCCAGAGCAAGTGCCTTTTGCTACCCCAGTTTTTTGGAAGGTTTTGGTCTCCCAGTTCTAGAAGCCATGTCATATGGCACACCCGTAGTGACCTCGAAAGGCCGATCGACAGAAGAGGTCTCTGGATTCGCAGCGCTGACAGTAGATCCACTATCAGTCAACGAAATAGCAGAGGCCTTGAAGCTGGTGCTAACTGATGCATCGGTTGCCAAAGAACTAGGAGAGCTTGGACGAGCGCGGGCAAAACTGTTCACATGGGAAGCTGCAGCAGCTTCAACAGTTGACGTTTATAGGAGTCTCCTATGACCGATGTGACCGTAAACCTTATGTGGCTTCGCCCTGGATTGACTGGAGGGTCCGAGAATTTCGCAATCAATTTGCTCAAAGCGATAGCCGAACATGAGCCGCAAGTACATATTGAAATTGTTGCTCCATCAAACGTTTTTGAGGCGTATCCATTTCTATCTGCTGACTTTGAAACCAAGAGTACAAAAGTCCAGTCGAGTCGTGTCAGACGAGTTGTCTCAGAGAATTTAATGTTCAGAAATCACGTATCAAGTTCGATGGTTCATCATATGGGCGGTACTGCTGCCAGAGCTTTTAGAGATACAAAGTTGGTAACGACAATCTATGATCTTCAGTTTTTGGAATACCCAGAAAACTTTTCAATACCTAAAAAACTTTTCTTAAGCAGGGCCGTCCCTGCTGCAATCAAACGCAGCAATGTTATTTGTGTAACAAGCAAATTTGTGGCGGACTCTTTGCTAACCCGGTTTGACATTTCTGAAAACTCGATAAGAATCATAAAGCCCTCAATTACTGCTCCGCCAAGTGCTAAAGGTAAGAGTGGTATTAAGACACCATTTGTTCTATTCCCTGCCGTGACTTGGCCACATAAAGGTCACAAATTCTTAATTAAGGTAATGGAGCTAACCGAGCCGGATGTGACGCTAGTTTTGACAGGCAATAAAGGCCAGGCTCATTCGGAAGTGATGCAGTGCATTAGGAACTCGAAAGCCACGAATCGCATCGTGCATTTAGGAAGCGTCAGTCCAACAAAGCTCGAAGCTCTCTATGCAGATGCCCTTGCGCTCGTATTTCCCTCTGAATACGAAGGTTTCGGCCAGCCGCTTATTGAAGCGATGGCACGTGGTTGCCCAGTCATATCTAGTGACAAGGGCGCAATCCCGGAAACAGTCGGAAATGGGGGGGTAACTCTTCCCAAAGACGAATTAATCTGGGCAGAAGAAATTTCTCAGCTAAAAAACAAATCACATCGAGAAAATCTAATAAAACGAGGGTTATTACGATCTGAGCAATTTACTGCTACTGAGGCGGCAGCTAGCCAAGTAGCCGTTTACAACTCCGTGATTGCTCTCTAAGGCTTGGTTATGCGAGTTCTCGTATTATGTCCGCACTTTGAACCAGACACAGCGCCTACAGGCCATGTGATGACGCGACTCGTCGAAGAGTTAGGAAAGCGAGAACACGATGTCCATGTGATTACATCTTTACCTTGGTACAAAACTCATTCGGTTGACTCACAATGGACTGGCCGCTTGGTTAGGAAAAAGACCACGCCGTGGGGCTCAATCACAAGATTACATCCGATGACTTCTGCGAAAAAAAACAATTTAGTAGCGCGCGCTTTGGCATTCGGAATGTTCAGTATGTTCTCGGCGCTGGCAGGAGTCGCTCGAAAGCGATGCGATGTGATTTTAGTGATGAGTCCACCGCTTACACTTGGGCTGGCTGGCTGGCTTGCCGCTTTGCGACACCGAGCCCCATTGGTACTCAACATTCAAGATATTCACCCAGAGGCAGCTGTGGCAACAGGCTCTATCTCTAATCCAAAAATTATCTCGATGCTTGAGGCGCTCGAATCTTTTAGCTACAAAAAAGCTGATGCGATTACCGCACTTTCTGATGACCTCCGCCTCAATATAGCTAACCGGATTGAACACCCAGACAAGGTAAAAATTATCCCAAACTTCGTTGACACTGATTGGATATATCCAGACTCTAAGTTCAATAGTTACAGAACGGCATTAGGGCTAACCGATGAAGTAGTCGTCATGTATGCGGGTAATCTTGGATATTCGCAACCAATAGAAATTGTCATTGACGCAGCGCGAAGATTACAGCACCGTCAAGAGATAGTTTTTGTAATTAACGGAGAAGGAAGCCGACGACTAGAGCTTGAAGCAAAAGCTGAGGGACTCGAAAATATACGATTTGTAGATTTTTCACCACATGAAGATCTCAATGAAGTACTCGCCGCAGCAGATATTCATCTCATTTTGTTAAAACCGGGATTAGGGACTGTGAGTGTGCCATCGAAGCTGTATTCGATTTTGGCCGCCGGGCGCCCAGTGCTAGCGAGCGTGGACACGGGCACCGAGATAGATCTTGTTGTATCTAGAACTGGTGCAGGTCGGAGCGTCTCATCCAACGATAATGGCTTATTTGCGGAAACTTTAATAGCTCTGGCTGATGATCCAGTTGGCCGTAACGCTGCTGGCAAAGCAGGTAGAAAGTTCGCGGAAGAATGGTTATCGGCAGATTCGGTCGCTCAAAGTTATGACGAATTATTCGAAGAACTGCTTTTTTCGGAAGTAAATAAAAAAAAGAATTTCAGAAGAAAACTATAACAAGGGTCAAGAAAGCGGAACCGGCCCTTTCATGCGGTAACTTGACGAGTCGTATGGCCAGATCTGCAGCAGCCAAAAAAGTCGCTAAAGCGGCAAGCACCGGAGCGGGCGGTAAAAGCGCGCTCTCAGACCGCAATTTTCTGTTTCCAGGAGCGATGGTCCTGGTGGCTCTTTTAGGCATCGTCCTGATATTCATAGCGCGAGACCAACGTTATGATTTAGCTCCCCACGGCGACCCAACCACAGCCGACCATTGGCACTCTGCTTACAACGTTTACGTATGTGATGAAATCAGTCCATCCACGTACGTTAACGATTCTGACGATGATAGGACCGGTATCCACACACACGGAGATGGGTTGATTCATATCCATCCATTCCTCAGTACTGTGACGGGCCAATACGCAACAGTGGGCGCTTTTATGGACGAAAGCGAACTGGTGTTTGATGATTTCCAAATGGAATTGCCTAATGGCGTAGTGGTCAACGAAAATGACTTCAAGTGCGGTGATGATGACGAGAACGCTGAGTTGCGAGTACTTAAGTGGAATACTCTCGACGCAGAAACAGCGACTGAGTATGTGACCGATTTAAGCGACGTGCGATTCAACGCGAACGGGCAACTATTCACTTTTGCGATGGTTTCGCCTTCAACGAAGAGTTCTGATATCCCTCGCCCAGATGATACTTTCCTTAAGAGTTATACGACGTTACCGAATGAGCAGCAACCAATCGGCGAAGACGGAAGCGACTCCACCGGTCCTACTCTCCCTGCTACCGAAGAACCTTCTGAGTCTGAGCCACCTGAGTCAGAAGAGCCGTCGGAAGGTTAAATAGCGTTGAAAGCGCTGCTGCTAGTAGGTGGATTTGGAACGAGACTTCGTCCTTTGACCGTGTCGACGCCTAAACAACTCCTGCCGATAGCGGGGAAACCCATGATCGAATGGGTTGTTGAACGACTCGTAAATCACGGTGTTGAAGAGTTAATTCTGTCTCTTGGTTATAAGTCAGACGCTTTTCTTGATGCCTATCCGACAGGAAAAATTCTTGGACTGCCTTTTAAGATAGCGATTGAGCCGGAGCCTCGCGGAACTGCTGGAGCAATTCGTTTTTGTGCCGAGACAGTTGAGCTAGATAAGACCTTTTTGGTGCTGAATGGTGATGTGCTTACAGACCTAGACACATCATCGTTGGTGGCGTTCCACAGGCAGAGTGGTGGGCTAGCGACAATAGCTATGCAAACAGTAGAAACCCCATCGCGTTATGGCGTCATCTCGACTTCGGACATAGGCCAGGTCCTGAATTTCGTTGAGAAGCCGGCACCTGGAACAGAACCTTCAAATAATATTAACGCCGGCACATATGTGATGGAACCAGGGGTGTTGGAAAGAATTCCTATTAACACTGCGGTTTCCATCGAACGTGAAACATTTCCTCAGTTAGCCGCAGATGGCGAATTGTACGCCATGTCAGCGGACTCTTACTGGCTTGATACCGGTACACCCGAGCAATTTTTGGAGGCGAATGTTGATGCTCTTCGTAGCTCGTCTACATTAGAGACAGACAACGCGATGAATTGCTCTGTGTCAGATACGGCCCTAGTCGTCGAGTCAATCCTTGGCCGAGGTTCAGAGTTGCAAGCGGGCGTATCAGTTAATAGTTCCGTCCTGTTTAGCCAATGCATAATCGAGAGAGATGCATCGGTAACGCGATCTATTCTAGCGGACAATGTAAGAGTAGGAGAAGGAGCAATTCTCGAAGATTGTGTAGTGGCCGCAGGCCAAGTGATCCCAAAGAATACCCATCTCAAGAACAAGAAAATTCCGGAATAGAATCACTGATGATTGTTAACGGAATAAATCTTCCGATGGATCACGAATAACTTCTTCTCGCACCGAACCTTCCCGCAGCCAAGACGGGTTGATGCCTCTAACGATTGCTACTGGAACTCCATCTGCCTTACCGCATACTAAATCAGCAGCTGCAGAAATCTCATCAGCCACACAAACCTCTGTAACCATTAGCTCTCTTCCTAGGGAGTCAGTGCTACCTCTTAGGTCGACCACAGCAGAGATTCCTGCGCATCCGATGGCGACGTCTGTGAGACCTCTACGCCACGGGCGCCCGAAAGTATCTGAGATGATTATCGCGACCTCAATGTCAGAGGTGCCTTTGATCCGATCACGAATTTTTCGAGCGGAACGGTCGCTATCATCGGGAAGAAGTGCTGCTTGTCCACGTGCTACATTAGATAGGTCGATTCCGGCATTGGCACATACAAAACCGTGCTTAGTTTCGCTGATTATGAGCTCTCCTCGTCTGCGTAGAATACGTACAGACTCCCGTTCAACCAGTGGCTTATGAGAGAGCGGATTGGTTGGGTCAATAGCGACCATCGCTCCTTCAGCTTTTGAAACAATTTTTTGTGTGACGACTAAGACGTCTCCGGTCTTAAGTCCTTGTGGCCCTGCTTTGCATGCTTCAGCAATTAATACTCCAAGATCTACGTCATCTGTAATCTCTGGAATTCCGTGGATTGGAAAAATTTGGAGTGTCATAATTTCTAGGCTCCTGTTAATGGTGGATTGGTTGCGTTTATAGCGGATAGAGCCACCTGTGCAGCTTTTGAGATATCAGACATGACAGTATTAGCTACGACGGCTTTTATCCCAAGATTACTAATTTTAGTTGATAAGTGTTTATCTGCGGTATCGATAAGAAGCGCTGAAGAAAAAGGCTGATATAGCGATGCAACTCCAAGAGCAGATGGTTCGTGCCCTAGCTCTGAAAGCATTCGATCGGCGGGGCCTTTAAGCGCTAAACCCCCGATTATGGGAGATACAGCTACTACTCGTTCCTTGTTTTGGACTAGTGCCTCGAGAATTCCTGGTATTGCTAGGAGTGGACCGATCGAAACAATTGGGTTGGAAGGCGCAATCACAATGTGACTCGCTTCATTAATGGCTTCTAGAACTCCTGGCGCAGGAATAGCATCACTAGCACCATCAAATCGCACGGCATTAATTGCGACGTCATGTTGGCGCGCGACGAAGTAGTCCTGAAAATCTATGTCGCCTTCCCCCTCGACAGTTAATCGAGTACGAACTGGATGATTAGTGACTGGCAGCAAATTTACTTCGATTTCCCATGCAGCCGATACCTCCTTGGTGACCTCAGCTAGAGTTGAGCCTTCTGCAAGCCGCTGCGTGCGATAAAGGTGTAGGGCGAGATCCAGGTCTCCGAGACTAAACCAAGTTTGTCCTTTGTAACGTTCGAGCTCGCTCATTACACGCCAAGTCTCGCCTTTCTGACCCCATCCTGTTTCTGGGTTGACTTGTTCGGCAAGAGTGTAAGTAACTGTGTCTATGTCGGGGCTAATAGCTAGGCCATGTAGTCGAAAGTCATCTGCGACATTGATGATCGCTGTGATTGAGTCAGGTGGATGTATCTTTGAGAGACCGCGCAAAAACTTTGCCGCCCCGACGCCACCTGACATCACAACAGTTTTAGACATAGATACTGGATCCTAACTGGGCCTTTTCTGAACAAGTATTCGATTGATAAAGCTTTCAAGCCTATTTGTAATGGAATCCCAGTTGTAGCGGCTGCTGCCGAAGGCCTTTCCGGCTCGCCCGAGCGTGTTTCTCAGATCTGAATCGTGTAAGAGTCGGCTAAGAGCAGACTCAAACTCGAGGTAACTTCCGTAGGTGAGACCGCCGCAACTATCGATTATGTGCCCGTTTGTCGCCCCGCAGTATTTGTTTACAAGTACCGGCTTGTTAGCTGCCCATGCTTCAAAAATCACTAGTGAAAAAGATTCCATAGCAGAGGGGTTGATGAGAAGGTCAGCGCCTCTTAGCAGACCCCATTTTGTGTGATCATTTGCATTTTCGACAACACAGATATCGTGGTCTGAGGGAATTTGAGCATTATTTTCGCCGACGAGTACGAGCTGGTAGTTCGTCCCTGTCTCGGTGCAATAATTTTTCCAGAATTGTGCGAGTGAAACGGTTCCTTTGGCATGTTCAATTCGTCCAATGCAGATGATGTAAGGGCGACTGGGATCTATGCCAGCTTCTGTTTGAGCTTCTAATGAGTCGCCTTGTTTCACATCGATGCCCCAGCCCAGAACAGTTTGCGGGAGGTGAGCGATGGGGTGAACGCTCTCGAGAAGTTTCCGCTCAGCGGTACATCCGTATATGAGTCCCAGGGTTGAAGAGAGCATTTCTCGCACTCTTGAAAGGCGAAGGAATGGCTCATCATGTGCTGCAGGCACCACTATTGAGCGTTGAGCAACTGTCGGCAGCACGGCAATTGTGGACCAGAAAAGGTACGGTCCAAAAATTATTAAGTCCGCCTCACTATTAGCCACGCCATCTCTTAGCGCAGCGCTAACAGGTCCTTGATGATGAAAAAATGCATCTTGGGTTGCGGCATCAATGGAGCTCGGCGATTGTTTGATTTTTTCGTTAAGTTCCGACCAGGCTGGACTTCTGCCTGAGTCGACAAGGTATTTTTTTATAGCGAGCTTCCCAACATGAGATATTCCAGGCTCCTCAGCGTTAGACCAGGTCAAAGACGAGGATGCACAAGTAGCGTGAACGGTGATGTCCCAGCCCAGTGTCTCAGCAAGTTTTGAGGCAGTTGTTCCAAGGGCGTTTTCGGCGCCGCCTCGCGGTCCATATCGTGGAATGACAAAATCAATTTTCATAGTCGCTCATTGAGTTGATAGCTGAAAAAATTTTAGATGCGATGTGATTTTCGGAAAATATTGCTGCTCTTTGTTCTCCTGCAGCGATCATCGCCTTAGAAAGATTTTGATCAGTCATGACACGTTCGATAGCTGTAGCGACCATAGTCGGAGATTTGTTATCGATTAACAAACCTGCGCTTCCGAGAGTCTCGGGAACTGCCGCAGCGTTATACGCGATGACAGGAAGTCCGAGCTTCATGGCTTCAAGAATCGGGACTCCGAAACCTTCGTGGTCACTCAAACAGCAAAAGACTTGCGCCGAAAGATATTCTTTGGCTAGTTGAGTCTCGGTTACGCGACCTGTGAAAGTTACAGCATCTTCCAGTGCTAGTTGGGTTACTAATTTAGTTAGATAGGAGTAGTAGCTGGTGAAACTCGTGTCACCGACGAATCTGACTTTAACGTTGGGAATCTTTGTTCGTAAAAGCGCTGCTGCAGCAATAATGTCTTGGAAAGCCTTATTTGGGGCTATTCGGCCTACAAAAAGTATTGTTGGATCATTCGAAGGTTTCACCACCGACACTGGTTTGTTGATACGGATGGGCAGTGGTACAACTGACGTGTTGATCAGCCCAAGCTTGTTTAGTGCCGATGCGTTATAGGAACTGTCACATATTGCTATTTGAGCGCGTTCGGCTAATTGTTTGAGTTCACGTTCTGCACGCATTAGGTCGTCTGCTAGAGCACCGTCCCAGTTAATTAATTGTTCGGGCGGAGTGAAGTTATGGAAAATTAGAGCGAGCGGCTCAGTTCTATCTAATATGAACTGGGCGCAAGTTGAGGCCTGCGCCACGTGGTAGAGAAGGAGAGTGTTTTTCGAAGGGTGAGTTAGCCCTTCCATCTCACCAAAGGAATGAGTGATGTTTTGAGTTTCATTGTTCTCAACACCTACGAATATTTCTGATTGAATATTTTTTTCGAGAAGCTTCTCGCGAACCCAAAGCGTGTAGTCACCGATGGCATCTCCTTGAATCAGGGTAGGCACAAATTGGTGTACTGAATCCCAAATCATGGTGAGCCCATCAAGTCGACAAATTCTTTGGTGAATTGATTCGATGTTGTTTCACGATTGAAGCAAGCCGCACGTTTTACTCCCGCTCTGCGAAGTCTCCCAGCGAGATTACCATCCTCGTTTAGCTTGTTTAGAGCAGCTGCGATTGTTAGAGGGTGCTTATCATTTAAAAGTAAACCTCCCTGCCCGACGGTTTCACCCACAGCAGTTGAGTTGTATGCGATGACAGGGAGTTGGTGGTGCATGGCCTCGACGACGGGAACGCAGAACCCTTCGTGATCCGAAACGCAAAGAAAAATATCAGTGCCTTGGTAGAACGCTACTAATTGTTCTTGGGTTACGGATCCGTGAAAAGTCACGTGGTCAGCCATATCTGCGTGCGCCACGACAGCGTCTACCATTTTTCGGTAATTTGGTGGCCCATCAGTACCGACGATGTGGAGATGCGCATCATTTTGGTAGACGTCGCGAAACGTGCGAACGGCGGCTATCAAATCATGATGAGCTTTGTTAGGTGCTATTCGGCCAACGAACAGTATTTGTAGACCTGATTTTTTCTTATTTATAGATTTTAAAGTTGAAGCATCTGGGTTGGCGGAAGCCACGTCAAAAAGCACTGGAATCGTTGTCGTAGAGTTGTAGCCGAGGGAATCTAGTTCTGATCTGTTGAAATCTGAATCACAAATGGCGTGCTCACAGATGC
Organism: Acidimicrobiaceae bacterium; assembly: GCA_905182565.1. Classification (GTDB taxonomy): domain Bacteria; phylum Actinomycetota; class Acidimicrobiia; order Acidimicrobiales; family Poriferisodalaceae; genus UBA9040. Next base: position 360,987 of record CAJJCB010000026.1, read on the forward strand.
TCGCAAGTCTGCTCATTTGGTCACGTCCCAGCTCTACTTCTGCTTCGAGTAGGCCGTCCCATTTTCCGATAAATTCAACAGGGGTTATGTTGTGGTAGTTAATAAATTTCCGTCCGCCATGTTGCGCCCACCGATCAGCTATTGGGCTTCCGATAGAGAACTGGTAGACGAGCGCATCAGCGTCTGCTGGTAATTGGTCAATGTAAAAAGTTTCGCCAGTGAGTTCTGGATGCCTAAACATGGAAAATATGTCACTGTCGTATCCAGCTGCCCTAAGAAGGGAACGGATGAAGAGAGTATGATTTCCGACCGCATCGCGAGGCGAGATTGTAGGAACTAGTTGATGGACCGAAATGGTCATTTTAGGATTGCCGTAACTAGAGCACTTGATTGATCTGAGGCTTTGTAGACCTCAATATTTTCTGCGTGCTCACGTTTGAGCAAATGGACCCAGGTTTCTGGATGCAGTGGACGGCCATCGAGAAGATCTGCGCCTACAGGTCCTAAGAGTTGTTCCCAGTATTTGGGTAGCGTAATGATGATTACGATTCGAGCACCAGGTGCACACTTGTTGAGGGCTTTTCGAAGGGTGCGAAGTTGTTCGTTGAGGCTCAGTCGATCTGTCATACCGGTGAGGATGAGTCCCGCGAGAGACTGACCTGGTAACACGTTGAGGTGATCCGTGGCTGATTCGTATCTGAGTTCGAGGTCGTCATTCCCGGGAATTACTGCTGGTCCGACGCCGTAAGCTGATTGCCCAGGGTTTTGCAATGAGCGAAGTAGGTCCAGATCAACTGAATCAGTCATTAATATTCTGCCGGCGACTGAGGACATGGCCGTTACTATTTCTGCACTTAGATCTTCAGTGAGTTTGCCCCCAGAAAGGCCGGCTAAAAGCTCTTCACGCTCGATGGTGTTCACATCAAGGGAATCTTCGAGAGCAGTTAAGCGGCGGCTAAGTTGTTTTAGAGATGCGTCTAGGAGCCGTAATGGCCGGGTGATGTGGATACCTAAAACAGTGATTTGTTGCGTGATATGTCTATGGTAAAAATATGTTAGTCGCCTTATAGAGTATTTAACTTTACGACCTAGACGAGATCGACTATCGATGGGGACCACTGGGTCCACGTAGGAAGCAAGTTCGATGCCTCGAATAGACTCTTCTATCCCTTGCTGACTGGCTGAATCTGGAAGCCATCGTCGGAATTCTTCATCGAGAGTGCGAAGTAGGGCACGCGGGTACTCGCCACTAGTAGCTCTAATTTGTGCTTCATTTTCTATTTCAGCGACCACCGACGCAAAGAAGTCTGCATCGCTTTGGGGTTCGGTCATTTTTTGGCCCCTCCAGAGGCCTGATGCACTAGACGTTCAACAATTCGCTAGCGTACCCAATCAATGCGGGTTGCTCTTGACGCTACGCCACTGATTGGGATTAGAACGGGCATAGGTACATTTGTCGATGAGATAGTTCGAGGGCTCAATTCTTCGGTCATTGATGAAGATCCTATAAACGTAATCGAATACACGCTAAGTGTTGGAGCGCGATGGCGTGGTGAAACTCGTGGAGTTTGGGTTCCGATTCCCGCTGGGCAAGCTCCGACTTTATGGCGAAGAACGAAACGCCCTTTGATTGAAAAATTCACGGGGAATATTGATCTGGTGCATGGAACGAACTATTTAGTTCCACCGTCGAAGGCACCCCGATTAGTAACAGTTCATGATCTTTCTTTTGTGCATGACCCGGTGGCGGCTCCAGCACCAGTGGCGCGATTTGATAGAGCAGTAGCCGACGCTGTTCAAAGCGGCGCTACTATCCATGCACTTTCTAACTATGTAGCAGAAGAAATAGCTCAGAGGTATGGAGCGGAAAAAATAGTCGTCGTGTGTCCTGGAGTTCATATTAAAAGCGTTCAGACATCTGAGAGAGATAATGCCAAAGATTTTATTTTGGCGCTCGGAGCGACAGTTCATCGAAAACGTATCCCTACTTTGGTGCAAGCTTTCGAACTAGTTTGTGAAGAGCTTAAAGAAATGGAGCTCTACATCGTCGGGCCTCCTGGCGATGATGAAGGAGCTGTCAAGGCTGCAATTAAAAAACTTCCGCTATCAGCGCAGAAGCGAGTTCTGCGAATTGGCCGTGTGGACGACCTAGAGCGTGACCGCCTTCTCGCAGATGCCTCGCTTTTAGCTCACCCGAGCGAGTACGAAGGCTTTGGTCTGCCCGTGATAGAGGCAATGGCGGCGCGAACACCGGTGATTACAACCACCGGTGGTTCACTGGCTGAAGTAGCTGCTGATGCCGCTGTTTTAGTAGAGCCAGGAGATATCCACGAGCTAGCTACTGGGATACTGCATATTCTGTCTTCGCCAGAGACTAGGAAGACTCTTATCGAAAAGGGTCAGGTAAGAGCAGCGGAGTTTTCTTGGGAGTCAACAACTAGCGGTCTAATTAATGTCTATAAAGACCTAGCTACATAAAATTTATACCTAAAGAGTGACCGGAATCGTAAGGGTGCGCCAACAAAGTACCAAGTGGCAATAGGCTGCGACAGACGACTAACTTTAAGAACGCGGAGAACGCAAAGTGCGAACTGCCCTTATCACAGGTATTACTGGTCAGGATGGTCAGTATCTGGCGGAAGTCCTTCACGACGAGGGATACAAAATTTATGGCCTATTGAAAGGTCAGAGAAACCCGAGAGCAGAATTGATCAGCTCTCAATTCCCATATGTGGAGTTGGTTGAAGGTGATCTCCAAGATCTTTCATCTTTGATAGCGGTTCTCGAATACACGCAGCCAGATGAAGTTTACAACCTCGGCGCTATTTCATTTGTGGCACTTTCGTTTAAGCAAGCTGAATTGACAGCCAACATCACTGGGCTTGGTGTGCTGAGACTTCTTGAGGCTATTCGACTAGTTGGCGGCCAAAACAATCCGATTCGCTTTTACCAAGCATCATCTAGCGAAATGTTCGGTAAAGTTCGAGAGACACCTCAAACAGAACTCACCCCGCTGCACCCACGTAGCCCATATGGATCTGCCAAAGTTTTTGGTCATCACACCACTGTTAATTACCGAGAAAGCTACGGCCTATACACCTGCAGCGGGATTTTGTTTAATCATGAGTCACCGCGTCGTGGGATCGAATTTGTAACTCGAAAAGTGACAAATGCGGTCGCTCGAATAAGTCTTGGTTTGCAGGATCATGTGTCCCTTGGGAATCTTGAAGCGAAACGAGATTGGGGCTTTGCTGGCGATTATGTGAAAGCAATGTATCTGATGTTGCAACAAGATGAACCAGATGATTTTGTTGTGGCTACGGGTGAAACTCATGCGGTGAGTGAATTTGTTCAGCTAGCTTTTGAAGCAGCAGGTATGGATGATTGGGAGCGCTACGTCAAAATTGATGAGCGCTTCTTTCGACCTGCTGAAGTAGACCTTCTTGTGGGTGACGCATCAAAAGCGAAAGAGCAGCTTGGGTGGGAGCCTGTAGTATCTTTTCGTGATTTAGTGACAATGATGGTAGATCATGACCTTGAGTTAGAGAAAGCAAAGCTCGGTCAAAATAGGGGCGTTTAAAGTTTTTTTAGTCAATATGACATTGGTTAGATGCGCAAGCGTGTAATCCTGGATAAGCCCTAACTAATATTTTGCTAAAGTCGATGGTGGCTACAACATGATGCCAGTGTTATCTGCAGCCTCTAGAGATTTAGCTTTTGTGTCGCTAGGAAATTTCAGCCTTTTTGGACATGTTGAGAGAATAAAGTGTTTTAGGAATGAGATCTTATGAGTTGTATACGGTTACTGAGGTGCCTACTGGCGCTGCTGGTAGCTGCTACCGCTGTTGTTATCCCGGCAAGTAGTGCGACAGCGCTCGCTCCTGAAACGATTACCGTAGAGGGTCGTGGGTGGGGACATGGTCGAGGACTACAGCAATGGGGCGCGCTTGGGTATGCAGTTAACTATGGGTGGAACCATGAGCAAATATTGCAACATTTTTACTCAGGAACAGTATTAAGCACGACAGGAAATAGTGACGTTCGAGTTCAAGTGAGCGGGAATGACCGTCAAGATGTTTTAATCACGTCTGGGTCGCCTTACACGGTTGAAGGGGTCCAATTTCAAGCTGGCGAAGTCGTTCGAATAGTTGCGGTCGCTCCATCCAATTTTTCATATAGAAAGACAACGGGTTGCGATAATCCAGGAGTCGATGTCGCAACTAATCAGCCTGGGAGGCTTCACCACACGGGTAAGTCTTACGTTGAAGCAATTCCAGCTAACCCGGATACGTCAGTTGATGACCTGAATCAACTCCTAGTGCTTATTCGGTGTGTTCCCGGAAACCCTGCGCTTGAATTTTCCAGGAGACACTACCGAGGTGCCATCGGTATGGTCGAAATTGGAGGCCAGTACACCTTTAATCGAGTTCCGATGGAGGAGTACCTTCGAGGCGTAGTGCAACAAGAAATGCCATCCTACTGGGGAACCGAGGGTGGCGGTTCCGGGATGGAGGCGCTGGAGGCACAGGCTGTAGCAGCTAGAACGTACCTGCTGGCGATATCAGCCAGTCGGTTGGCTAAAAACTATTTTACGGACACCTGCGACACCATTTCGTGTCAGGTCTACGGAGGAGCAGCCATAAATGGTGTTCCCATCGATTTCGGAGAAACGTACTGGACGACTACCTCAGCAGTCCGGGCTACCGCAGGGCAGATCCTCCTCTCTTCTAACGGCTCGATTCCTCTAACGGAATTTGGTTCGAGTAGTGGTGGCTATACGGCTCCGCTCGAAGAAAATTCTGGTTTTAAAGCAGTTGAAGATTTAGGTGATGCATACGAAAAAAATCCTCAGAAACTTTGGACGAAAGAAATACGTCGAAGTGAGATTGAGGGCATGTTTCCTGAGATTGGTGAGTTAAAAGGAATTCGTGTAACTCTTCGTAATGGACTGGGGCCATGGGGTGGCCGCACCCGGCAAATTGTGTTTTTGGGTACTAAGGCGGACGCAACTCTTGATATAGCAAATTGGCGTGGCGATCAGTTCCGAAAGAAATTTTCGCTTAAGTCGGATTGGTATCAATTTCCTCAGTTCCCTGATTATAGCGATCCTGGTTTTTGGCTAGCGAAAAGCAACGGAGGAGTTCTTGCTGTTGGAACAGCTAAACACTTTGGTGATGCCAAGAAAGTGAACCGAACCGGCGACATTGTGGATATAGCTGGGATTCCTACCGCTGGTGGGTATTGGCTCGTGTCCTCAGCAGGTGAAGTTTTTTCTTTTGGAGACGCACAACATTATGGTGATCTGGCTGCGGTCTCGTTAGCGGCCCCCATAGTTGCTATAACTCCGCATCCGGATGGGCGAGGCTATTGGCTGGCTAGCGCAGATGGCGGAGTGTTTACATTTGGTTCTGCAAGCTATTACGGGTCAATGGGCGAAGTGGCTTTGAACAAGCCTGTAGTCGGCATGGAAGCAACCCGATCGGGTAGGGGCTACTGGCTCGTGGCTTCTGATGGCGGAATTTTTTCTTTTGGAGATGCACAGTTCTACGGGTCAACCGGGGGAATCCGACTCAATATGCCTATTACTTCCATGGCTGCTGCACCCGATGGCAAGGGCTACTGGTTTGTGGCATCTGATGGAGGCGTGTTTGCCTTTGGATCAGTAGGTTTTTTCGGATCGCGTGGAGGTGATACGAATAGGCGGCCCACCAGTGGAATGGCTGTTTCTAATACTGGAGAGGGTTATTGGCTGGTATGGGATGACGGAGTCAGCTTTCCTTTCGGCGATACCCCTGATTTTCGGAGCAGTGTTGCCAAAAAAACCGTTGTGGCGATAGAAGTCGTTCCATGACTGTATCTGCAGGCACTTGATACTAAAAAATTGTCAGGATTATGAAGCTGCGTCGGGGTGCGCTTCGAGACGCGGTAGCTTTCTAGTTCGTGACTAATCCCGTGAGATCTCAGCCTCCTGTTGTCGCTGTGCTCGTGGCGCGCGATCCGGGGGATTGGTTTGAGGAGACTCTCGCATCGCTAGCGAACCAAGATTATGAAAATCTTAAAGTTTTGGTAGTGGACACCGGCTTTGAATCAGTAGCTGAGCGCGTGAATGCTCTTATTCCGGACTCAATAGTTTTGCAAGACCAAGAGGCTCGAGGCTTCGGTGTGGCGGCGAACTGTGTGATGAAGGCGGCTACTGGATCTTCTTTTTATCTTTTTCTTCAAGATGACGTTTACTTAGAACCTCAGACTGTCAGTGTTCTTGTCAACGAAGCGGTGATATCTAATGCTGGAGTAGTTGGACCAAAGCTAGTTATGTGGTCTGACAACGAGCGACTGTTCAATATGGGCGCGAGTATCGATGTCCTGGGGGAAATGGAGCCTTTTGTCGAACCTGGAGAGTTAGATCAACAGCAACATGATCGAGTACGAGACGCTTTTGTAGTTTCAAAAGCAGCGATGCTTGTTCGAAGCGACTTGTTTGGCAGCATTGGCGGTTTTGACCCGTTGATAGAGCATTATGGGATTGAAACTGATTTCTGCTGGCGTGCTCAGTTAGCAGGCGGGCGAATCCTTGTTGTGCCGTCGGCAGTAGCCCGTGAGCGAGGCGGCTACAATGGTCGCACTGCTACCAGAAATCCTCGAAAAGATGTTCATAGGTATCGGCTCTACACGACAAGCAAGTGCTACGGCTGGCTTCATTTACTAAGCGTTCTACCATTCGCTCTTCTGATTTCTGCTCTTGAAATTATTTTTAGCATGATGGCGGGAAGAGTTCGTCAAGCCGGCGATGTTGCTGCTGCCTGGCTTTGGAATGCCGCACGTATTATCCCGATCTTAAGGGCTCGAAAGCAGATCAAGAGATATCGCTTAGTGAGAGATCGTGACTTGCGGCGGCTGCAAGTATCAGGTTCTGTTCGCTTGAAGTCTTTTTTGAGGGGCCAAATTGGTGGAGAATTAAGTCTCGTCGTATTTGAAAATCGACGTAGGAAGATTGCGTCTCAATTAAAGTCTGCTTCTCTGCAAACAGTTGTGGCTGGTTGGTTCGTAGTGTTGCTAGTGGTCGCCTTCGGCAGTCGCCATCTGATTACACAAGGAGTACCGGCGATTGGTCAATTTGGAGACTTTCCGCAAGCTGGTGAACTTTTAAATTCCTATTGGAGCGGATGGCGAGAAGTAGGAACAGGGGTGGCTGGGCTTGGCCCTGCTGCGCTGGGGTTAATTGGCGCAGGAAGCACTTTGACTGGTGGAGCATCTGAGCTTCTGAGACATGTTCTAATCATAGGCCTGCTCCCCATCGGGCTGTTTAACATCTGGAGGCTTGCTGGCCTATCGGGTACCCGAAGAAGTCGATTAGTGGCGATAGCACTCTACGCTGCTAATCCGTTGCCATACTATGCGTTGCAAAATGGTCGTTGGAACGGCTTATTGTTCTATGCCGTGTTGCCGCTGTTACTCCGAAGAATAATTGAACTTGTTGACGACAGGCCTGAAGGAGGCAAAGGAAGCCAGTCACGGTTGGGAAATATTCGAACTGGACCTCTTCAAAAAGTAGCTGCGTTGGCGCTCTTAATAGCGGTTATCACAGCCTTCGAAGCGATGTTTTTAGTCTTCGCTGCTTGTATCGGAGTTGTACTCTGCTGCTTTGGGTCTGGGGGGCTTAGGAACAGATTTCAGCGACTATACCTAAGTCTCTCCGCCTGCATAGTGGCGGGTATCATGCACATGCCATGGTGGCTGGCATTCCATGACTATCGAAGCCTGGTAGACAATCTTTTTGGAGCTGTAAACCAAGCGGTACCGACGGAGCTCTACCGACTTGTATCTTTTGAACTGGAAGGTGGAAAAGTTCCATGGCTCCAGTTTGCACCATTAGTTTTGGCGACCATATCGCTTTTAATTAGTCGAGGCAGAGCTCTCTGTTTAGCGACGCAGGCATGGAGTCTATGCCTTTTAGGTTTCGGCTTTGCATGGATAGCATCGGATAACTTACTGGCTGCAGCGATCGGCCCTTCTGTCAGATTGCGAGAGTTGGCTTTGTTCGTCGCCGCTGTTGGTGTTTGCTGGGCGGCTTCAATCGGTTGCGCCAGCTTTGAAAAAGATGCCTACCGAATTAAAGCCTCATGGCGCCGACTCCTCGTAACGACTGGCATCACACTATTTATTCTGGGGCTCCTGCCACTTCTGGGAGCAGCAAAAAATGGGCGATGGGAAACCCCGAAATATGATCTAGAAGTTGCGTTATCGCTAATAGATGATCGAAATGTTGGGCCTTCTTATCGAGTTCTTTGGATTGGCGACGAATCGATCTTACCGCTGGCGTCTTGGCGCTTGGAAAACATGGGAACGAGCGCTAAAAATTTGAGTATTGCTTCATCAGTGGGTGGATACCCAGATATTCGCTATCAATGGGCGGGCGTTCCAACAGCTGGGGTGCAACAACTTGTCAATACCGTAGAGCTGGGGTTGAGTGGAGGCACTTCGAGACTGGGCCGTTTACTTGCGCCTTTCGGAATTCGTTACGTAGTTGTTGTTGAGGAGTCAGCTCCATCATTCGGCCATGGAGTTCAGAGCCCTTTAGACCCACGGATCAGAAATTCGGTTAGATCCCATATCGATCTTCGACCCATAGCTGCGGACCCAGCGGTTCTGGTGTTTGAGAACGAATCCTGGTTCGCAACTCGAGCCCAGTTCGATGATGGTGCTGCGCTTGATGGTATGACTGACTTATCGCAGCTCGTTATTTCTGACCTTACGAGCGGTATTCCGGTTCTCACAGACCGCAGGTCCTTAGTTGAACAACATGGCCGGCTTGGATTTGGTGCGGTGCAAGTTGCTGAAGAATTTGATCAAAATTGGCGACTTTATATAGGTGAAGACATTCTAAAACCCCAATTGTCTTTTGGATGGGCAATGAGGTTCGATTCTGAAGCTACTGGCCCAGCAGCGCTTTTCTATTCGCGTCCGAGACACATTCGATATGAAGTGGTACTGCAGATAGTGAGCTGGATGTTAGTTCTAAGGTTTGCGATGCGCAGACAACGAACTTACTCAAAAGATTTAATACCACTGGCGAATGAAGCAACAGAGTCTGGGCGAGCTCAATGAAGTTATTCTCGATAGCAGCTCGCGCAGTACTTCCACTAATTCTGGTCGCTGGTATCTCTTACGACATCAGCATGACAGAGTCCGATGAGGAGTCCGAAGAGGAAATAGAAGACCTCCGTATTGACCCAGTAGTGGACCAAAAAAATACTCTGACATCAACTTGGTTCTGTCCAGCGGTGCATCTAAGACGTATAAATCAAAAAGGAATTGAGGCGACAGCTGATTTAACAATAACTAATTTTAGTGCTGAGCCAGTTCGTGTTGCTGTTGAATTAGTTTCGGCTACCAGTGCTAATAAGTTCAAGGTGCTTGAAGTTCCAGGGTTTGAAATGCACCAGGTAGAGCTTGGCGATGTTCTCGGTGAGGAATTGGTTTCAGCTTTGGTTGAAGCGTCTGCTGGTGCTGTGGCGGTGACTAGAAAATTTACCTCGGAACTCGGCACAGATGAGTCACCGTGCACGAACGTGTTAGCTGAATCGCTTTTTGCGCTAGGTGGTTCAAGCCAACAGGGAGATGTCAACGAAATTGTTCTATATAACCCACTTTCCAGTGATGCAATCGTCGACTTTAAGTTTGCAACAGAGGCAGAGACGGGTATTTTCTCAGTTCCGGAACTAGAGGGGGTAGTTGTGCCAGCGGGTGGCAACTATAGAGTCGATGTTGGAGAGGCAGTCCGGCGTCGGGACACAGTAGCTACATGGATAACGACACGCGTCGGCAAAGTCGTTGCTGATTATTTCCAAACTTTTGACGGGGTAGATGATGATCGCGGATTTTCCACAGGCTTAGCGGGAAGCAACGAAGCATTGAGATGGAGTCATTCGTTAGAAGCATCTGACCATGCCAAAAGCAGTTATCTACAAGTTTACAACCCGACAGAGCTAGTGGCGGAAATCACTGTCAGTTCGGGTAATCCTGAAGGCCGAACTGATGGGCAGGATTATTTAGTTGGACCCTTCGATGTTCTTACCTTACCTATTCACATGGAGGCGCCGGCGCAAGGGTCACTTGAGGTTGCACTGAATGCCAACGTTTTGATTGTCGAGTCACCTTCAGGAGTTCCGGTTGTATCAGGGCTCGTAACTTCGCTCAAAAAAATTATGGCGTCTCATTCGGCTATTGATCAAACAGATGAGGTACCACCTGAACGAGATTTGTTTGTGGAGAGGACTATTTCGTCGGGCAATTCAGTTCCCAGGCTGAGATGGGCGGTAGTGCTCTCACATTGGGAAAATTCAAACACACTTGTCACAGTCAGTAATTTGTCTGGAAATGATACCCAAGTAAAAATTGAAGATATTGGTGGCGAGTTAATTGACAGCGGTTTACTAGAGGCGAACTCGACAGTTCGACTTCTATACGATTATGTTTCTGCTGCGCTGGTAGTGTCGGCAAAAGATGAAATATTGGTAGATGTCATCCGGGAATCGAAGAGTGAAAAATTATTGAGTTCGAGTCCAAAGTTGGGGTTTTGAAGTAAGGTAAATTTTTTGATGGTACGACTACTTATAGCTTTGACTCTTATCTTAGTATCCGTAAGCATTGCAGTAATCGTGGAACGACGGAAGGTAGAGAACCCTTTTTCGGTTAAGCGTAATCAACTCCCAACTCTGGTTCCGCCGCAAGACTTCGGGCTTGAATCAGAGGCCGCAATAATAATATTTACGGAATCGACCTGTAGAAGCTGCTCGACCGTTCTAGCTTTATTGCGTGGCCCGGCGGGAGCTAATGTGGCTGTTGCTGAAGTGGAATATGGGGAGAATCCAGAGCTTCACAGAAAGTATGGAATTGATACTGTTCCGACAACGGTTTTAGTTGAAGGAGATGGAAATGTTGTTGAGGGTTGGACTGGAAAGATCGAAGTGGGAGAACTAGCCAGGGCTTTAGCTCTAGTCGTATAGTTGGCATTTCCAATCTTCAGGAAAAGATCGCCGAGAGACTAGACCTCTGGGCCTAAGGTGTCCAGGTCTGCATTTAGACTCTCTACTGAATTGGGCGAAGGCTCTGGAATCAACTTAGCGATATCGTTTCCATCGATCGTCTCTTTGTCGAGAAGAGCAGCTGCAATACGGTCAAGAGCGCTTCGATTTTCTACCAGAGTTTTTTTAGCTCGATGCTCTTGCTCAACTAGGATTCTCTGGACCTCTTCATCGATGATGCGCGCAGTATCTTCGCTATATTCTCTTCCGCTCATTAGATCATCGCCAAGAAAAATTTGAGCGTTCGAGCCCCAAGCTCTCGGTCCGACTCTTTCGCTCATGCCCCATTCTGTCACCATTTTTCGAGCCAACTCTGTGCCTTGCATCAGATCATTGGAAGCTCCAGTTGAGGTCACTCCGAATACGTTATCTTCAGCCATTCTTCCGCCGAATAGAACCGCCAACCTGTCCTCTATGTATTCCTTTGTGTATGCGTGGCGTTCCTCTGGGAGCTGCATAGTTACTCCTAAAGCTTGACCTGTCGGCAAAATAGTTACTTTGTGGACCGGGTCAGCATGGGGTAAAAGCGTTGCTACCAGAGCATGACCTGCTTCGTGGTATGCAGTTGCGGTTTTCTCCTCATCGGACATAGCGACAGATTCTCTGCGTTGGCCAATTAAGACTCTGTCTCGCGCCGCTTCAAGATCTTCTTGTTCGACTTGTTTCGAGTCTCTGCGAACGGCATGCAGTGCTGCTTCATTAACTAGATTTGCTAAATCTGCTCCGCTCATACCCGGCGTGCCTTTTGCCATTGCTTCAAAGTTGATAGCGGTATCAACTTTTTTGCTTTCTGCATGCACTTTCAGGATCGAGAGCCGCTCGCTGTATTCAGGGAGAGGAACAATGACTTGACGATCGAATCTGCCTGGGCGAAGCAGAGCAGGGTCTAAAACATCTGGCCTGTTGGTGGCTGCCATCATGACGATGCCTTCTGTGGCCTCGAAACCATCCATTTCTGCGAGCATCTGGTTCAAGGTCTGCTCCCGTTCATCATTGCCGCCTCCTAGCCCTGCACCACGTTTCCTGCCGATTGAGTCGATTTCATCAATAAAAATAATAGCACTGCCTAATTTTTTGGCAGTTTGGAATAAATCTCTGACCCTGCTCGCTCCTACTCCAACGAACATTTCCATGAAATCTGAACCAGTTACAGAAAGAAAAGGCACCCCAGCTTCGCCTGCCACAGCTCTTGCTATCAAGGTTTTGCCGGTGCCGGGCGGCCCAACCAGTAGAACACCCTTTGGTATCCGTGCACCAATTTCCGTGAAACGCTCAGGCTCTTTTAGGAAGTCAACAATCTCTGTTATCTCTTGTTTCACTCCTTCGTAGCCGGCAACATCGTTAAATCCGGTATCAGGTCGTTCGGTTGTGTAGGTCTTAGCCTTACTCTTGCCGATTGACATGATGCCAGACATCTGGCCCTGCGCTCGGCGTTGCATCCACCAGAAAAGACCGATTATTAAGGCAAATGGAAGAAATAGCGGTAGGAGGTTCAGTATTGGATTTGAGCTTTCAGTTTTGAATTGGACATCAACGTTGCGGTCTCTAAGAAGTTCGAGATCGACCGCTGGTAGTTCGACCGGACCTTTCGTGGTGAAGAGATCGCCATCTAAGAGCTCACCCTCAATGGTTCCGGTTTCGTTGGTTACCTCTACCGAGTTAACGGTTCCTGCGCTGACTTCAGCAATAAACACGCTGTAGTCAAGACTCTTGCGGTCCTCGCGATTAAGTACCCCAGGGAGAAGGATTGAAGCGAGAATCAGTGAGAGTAAAATCCAAAGAGACCAACGGGGCCAACCTTCTCGGCCTTTACGGCGTTCACTGGTACCAGTTTCAGGGGCGTCGGAAGCCATTTGGATATGCTACGTCGGCATGAGCTTGAAACCGATGCCGAAAATGAGAAGGAAGCAGGAAAACAGGTCTTAGGGTCCCAGACAGGGGTGCAAAGTCTAGCTATCTTAGAGGTCGTGCCTAGTTTGGAAAGAATATGTAGCCGGCCTCTTTGTGGCAACGATGCGGAAGCGCTTTTGCTTTTTGCCTATGAAGATCGGCATGTGGTACTTCGATGGACTTCTGAGAAACACGACTCTAATCTCTTGGAGTTATGTGTTGAGCATGCAGATAAATTTCGCCCTCCCCATGGATGGTCATGCGAAGATCAAAGGCAACAGGTTACCAATTTGAGATTTATGGCGTCGGAGGCCTTCGTACCCCGATAAATGATAGATGCTTCTGAGATGACAGAAGAGAACAATGAATTCGCTCCCGCCCGCCGAGTTGGGCGCGTTCTTTTTGTCGCGTTGGGTTGCGGGTTTATTGGTTCGATTTTAGCTTTTGCCACATCTGGGTTAGATGTCAGTAGCCCTGCCGATTTGAAAGGGCATGAAACTGTGGTGCTTGCGCTGCCGTTCCTTATTGCTTTAATTGGCGGTGCATTTATTTCCGCTGGCTTAGATGGACGGTCGCCTCTCCGGGTTCTTCGACTGGATCATTGGAAGTTGCGTCTAGCGGTAATGGCATTTCTTATAGGAGTCGGTTGCCAAGCGATAGTTATAATGTTTGACTACCTGGTTCTGGGTTCGACCAGTGATTCAGACGGTTTAAGCAGTACACGTTTGTTCGTTGATTCCTTTTCCGGAACTAATCAAATATTTATTTTGATTATCTTCTCCTGTTGTCTGTTGCCACTGGCCGACGAGCTTTTATATCGCGGGGTTCTGCTGCCGCTAACAATTCGTCGTTGGAGCGGTACCAAGTCGGTAGCGCTTATTTCATTGTTGTTTGCGTTAAGCCATTTTGATCTAGCTCAATTTCCAAGCTTGCTGTTTGTTGGCATAGTATTTGGGCTTCTAAGGTGGAAAAAAGATTCGACAACGCTGCCACTCATCGCCCATATTAGTTTTAATTTTTCGGGCTTAATGATTGTTATGAGTGGAGTCACCTTCTGATTTGCTTTTATAAATGCCAAGATGGGGCTAGATGTTTAAGATCGGATGCGTTTCAAGTAACAGTCGAGACGACACAAGACGCTTGAGATCTCCACAGCTAGAGAAATGGTTGACGATCAGCATCGTTCTTATCGCTTGCTTATCGATTTTTTGGAGGCTCAGCCCTCAGAATATATTTTCCTCAACGACCCCAACCGGCGGCGATATGGGAGCGCATGTTTGGGGACCTGCTTTTTTGCGTGATGAGTTGCTTCCTAATTTCCAGTTACGCGGATGGAGCGGCGATTGGTACGCCGGTTTCCCAGCAATGCATTTTTATATGTTCTTGCCGTATCTGGCGATTGTTGCTGTAGATCTGCTCTTGCCTTACGGGGTAGCTTTTAAACTGGTTGCCGTCGCTGGGGTTGCTCTGATGCCGGCGGCTGCTTGGTTTCTGGCGCGTCTTAGTCGCTGGCCTTTTCCGCTTCCAGCGTTAAGCGCTGTTGCTGGTTTTCTGTTTGTCTTTGACTTTAATTTCACTATCTATGGTGGCAACATAGCTTCTACTTTGGCTGGCGAGTTTGCGTTTTCGATTGGGCTTGCCTGCACTCTCGTTTATTTGGGCTTGGTTTATAGGGCTATAGAGGTCAACGAATTAAGAACATTGGCGTCCGTTGCGTTAGCCGTGGTTGCGCTGTGTCATTTAGTGACTTTAATCTTTGCGATTGCCGGCACCGTGTTAATGGTTTTAGCGGCTGGTATTCACCGAATTCCAAAACTACTCGGAGTGTCAAAGGCATGGTTGCTTTTTAGTAGCTTCGCAGTCGCTGAGATAGTGCTGTGGCGTTTACTTGATCAGCCTTTCGCGGCGCTGATGGTTGCTTTGTTTTTTGTTTTGAGTCTTCTCTGCCTTGAGTTTCGAGGAGCATTCAGGGCGTTAACCGTTGGGCTTCTTGGCGGTGCGCTGTCGGCTTTTTGGGTTCTGCCATTTTATTTACGTCGCGATTATCTGAACGACATGGGATGGGAAAAATTAACTGAGTTAAGAGAAAATTTATTTTTTCCGGCAGAGCTGAGTGGAGCTGGGTCTCGGATAAGTATTACTTGGCTACTAGCTTTGGCCGGTTTCGGTGCGGTGGCGGGACTTTTCCGCTGGGAACGCTCAATTATTTTTTTGGTTGCGTTGAGTAGCTGTCTAGCAATCGCTTTCGCACAATGGCCACAAGATCGGATTTGGAATGCCCGATTGCTGCCATTTTGGTACCTCAGCCTGTATTTGCTTGCTGGTTGGGGATTTTGGTACCTGTTTCAAGCTGCTTGTAGCCAGCGTAGGGCGGGCCGTAGTGCAGTTCCAGGGACTCATAAAGGCCGCTTAGTTATCTATGCTGCGCCCATTGTTGCTCTTGGGATCGCATTAGCTGGAACCAGTCTCTACCTTGGCACATCCCCAGGTGGTAGCTATGACGCAGATAATGACTTTCAATGGGGTCCTCTTTCAGTTTCAGCCGAAGACCGAAATTTCGTTAGTGGTTGGGCAGAATGGAATTTTTCTGGATATGAGAATCGTGCTGCATCGGAAACATTTAACGACTTGATTCAGACAATGAAAAAGGTAGGCAAAGACCATGGCTGTGGTCGAGCTCTCTGGGAATACGACAAGGATGAGCTTGGATCTTATGGAACACCTATGGCACCGATGCTTCTGCCATATTGGACAGAAGGCTGTATCGGGTCGATGGAAGGTCTCTATTTTGAGTCGTCTCAGACGGTTCCATTTCACTTTTTGATGCAGTCGGAGCTTTCGTCGAGCCCTTCTAGGCCGATGCGTGATCTCCCGTATTCGTCACTGAACATTCCGCAAGGAATTTCGCATATGAAAATGTCTGGAGTTAGGTACTACCTCGCCTATAGCGATGAAGCCGTCTCGGAGTCAAAAGTTTTTTCAGAAGACTTAAAAGTAATTGCTCAGTCCGGCCCATGGACAGTTTTTCTAGTGCAGGACAGCTCAATAGTGCAAGGACTGGCGTATGAGCCGTTAGTAAGCGAAGGATCTTTCTTAGGTAAGCGTTCGTGGATAGATCCGGCGGTGAATTGGTTTAATGATCAGAGCAGATGGCTTATCCCAATAGCCGATGATGGGCCTGACGGTTGGTCCCGTGTTTCTGTAGAAGAAGTTGATGATCTTTCTTCGCCTCTGAGGTTTGGTAACCAATCTTCACGAAAACTTGAACGGCTGAAAATTACCGAAGTCAGTATCAGCAATGAAGTAATCTCCTTCAGAGTTGATGAAGTTGGTATACCGGTCGTCATCAAGACATCTTATTTTCCAAATTGGTCTGTGTCTGGCGCCGATGGACCCTTTCGTATTACTCCAAATTGGATGGTTGTGATTCCATCAGAGAGCAAAGTCGAGTTGAGATATGGCCGGACTTCCGTAGAGAATTTCGGGTTGATCGTGACAATATTGGGGACTCTTATATTGGTTGCCCTGAAACGACATGAAAAGCGAAGAAAAGTAGTTGTCTATTCGTCGAAAGACACGAAAGTATGAAACGCAGACTCCGAAGGTTTCTGTTAGTCGGAGCGCTTGTTACTGTCGCCGATCTTAGTCTTTTGATTGGGCTTGGTATCTGGTGGCACAGAAACTGGTATCTGGCTTCTGTCGTGTCGCTTGTATTGGCAGCAGCGATGTCGTTCTTAATGCACAGACGTGTCACATTCAACGATGACGTTTACTCTCTCATCGATCATCAACCGATGGCTTTTATCAAGGCGGTGACCCCGGCGTTGGTTACGGATTTTATGGTGTTCGCCGGGTTAGTAGTACTGGTGAGTCCAGGTGTTTTTGGCGTTGCAGCTATTAAAACCGGATCTGTTATAGCTGCTTCATTTGTGCGATTTGTTACGTATCGAAGAGTTTTGTTTGCCGCTGTAAGGCAGGAACAAATGCAGCTGTCGGTTCCGGAGGAAATCTTGCAGCACGAGAAAGAACTTTCAATCGTAATTCCAGCGTTTCAGGCAGAGTCAGCGATCGGCGAGACGATTAAGAAAATACGTGAAGCTACAAGTAAATATGATGCTGAGATTATTGTCGTCGATGACGGATCAGATGATCTTACGTCTGTTGAAGCTCGCCAAGCCGGAGCAGATCTCATTATTACGTTGGATGGAAATCATGGGAAAGGGGCAGCGGTGAGAGCAGGAATGTTGGCCGCCGCCGGCCGCTTCTGTATCTTCACAGACGCAGATCTTGCTTATCCTGCTAAACAAATTTTAAACGTCGCTGAAGAACTGGAAAAAGGATGGGACATCGTAGTCGGTAACAGAAGACATCCGGATAGCCATCAAATAGTGCAAGCTTCGAGTTTGAGAGAGGTAGGAAGTCTCTGCTTCAATGTTCTGACTTGGTTTGTTCTGCTCGGTGGATACCGCGACACTCAATGTGGCTTAAAAGGGTTTTCATCGCTAGCTGCTGAAAAAATTTTCACGCGGTCAATCATTGACGGTTTCGGGTTCGATGTAGAAATGTTTCATCTTGGCGAGCGGCTCCACCTCACGCTTAAAGAAATTCCCGTAGTAGTTGAAAATGGGCGAGACACAACAGTTCAGTTATTGTCGGATGCGATACGGATGCTTCGAGATGTGTTTATCGTGAGGAGATTATCTGCACTTGGTAGCTATCATTTGTCCAAAGTAGATGATGAGTAACCTCGGAAAGCGAAATGAAAAAAACGATTACTCCAGCAAACTCAGAGCGTCTTAGCTCGATTATCAAGGCGTACGACATTCGCGGGTTGTATCCCGATGAAATTGACGCACCGACTTGCCGGAGCTTGGGAGCTGCTTTTGCTAGATATTGTGCCTCCGATCGTATAGTGACTGGTCGAGATATGAGAGAGTCAGGTATAGAGTTATCAGCGGCTTTTGCCGAAGGCGTTATGTCCCAGGGTGTTGATGTAGTGGACATAGATCTCGCATCAACTGATCTTTTATACTTTGCTTCCGGAGTATTGAACATACCGGGGGCCATGTTCACTGCATCGCATAACCCGGCTGGGTATAACGGTATTAAGTTATGTGGCCCTGGTGCTGCTCCGATCAGCCAAGAAAGTGGCCTCGAGCAGATTAAAGCGATTGCATCGGGTGAGATAAGGGTAGCTGAAAGGCCGGGTGCCCTATCTCGTGTGGATCTGATGGAAGAATTCGTTTCACACGTTCTTTCATTCATTGATTTAACGAATTTGCGGCCGCTTAAAGTAGTTGTGGATACTGCTAATGGTATGGGTGGCTACGTAGTGCCGCCGGTGTTTAAGAATTTGCCATTTGAAATTGAGTTTTTGTACCCAGAATTAGATGGTACTTTCCCTAATCATCCTGCTGATCCACTCCAGCCAGAGAACTTAGTTGACCTCCAACGGCGAGTTTTGGAAGTTGGTGCAGACCTTGGACTGGCTTTCGACGGGGATGCTGATCGAGTCTTTTTAGTAGACGAACGCGCCGAATTGGTGAGCGGCTCGATGACGACAGCGTTAGTAGCTGTTGGGGTTCTTCGTGCCGAGGGGCCGGGACCAATTTTGCACAATTTGATTTGCTCTAAATCCACTCGTGAAGCAATTCTGGAAAGTGGCGGGGATCCGATCCGCACCAAAGTAGGACATAGCTATATTAAGTCGATTATGGCTGAGACAGGAGCAGCTTTTGGAGGAGAGCACAGTGGTCACTACTACTTTCGAAGAAACTATAGAGCTGATTCTGGCTTAATTGCAGCCTTGATGGTTCTTGAGCAATTGTGTATGTCTGGTTCGGCTCTGTCGGATTTACTTCGGCCCTTGGACCGTTACAGTTCCTCTGGCGAAATCAATACGAAAGTGGTTGATGTTAACCGGGTAATTGAACGGGTAGCAAAAGCTTACGCGTCCTATGAGCAAGATTTCCTAGACGGTCTTACTGTTGACTGTGGGGATTGGTGGTTCAACCTTCGGCCTTCGAACACGGAGCCATTGTTACGGCTAAACCTTGAAGCTAAAGATCAGGATCAAGTTGAAGCGCACATAAGAGAGTTGTTGCCCCTTTTCGACGGTTAGCTGCCGTACCCTAAGAACCATGAAGCAACGCTCAAAGGAGCACCTAAATGTCTCTTGATCCAGGACTATTAGAGATTCTTGCTTGTCCTGAAGACAAGGGACCCCTCTATTACTTCCAACAAGAAGAAATTTTGTACAACAACCGGCTCGGACGAACCTACTCAATTCGGGAAAACATTCCGGTGCTGATTATCGAAGAAGCTGCAACGCTAAGTGAACAAGACAGAGAGCGGCTTGATCAAAAAATTAGCGAAGAAAAGTTGTCGCCGACTTTTGAGGCAGTGGATGGCTGAGCCGCCAGATCATTTGGGCATGTGGAGTGCTGTGGCTTCATTAGCTGAACAACTAGAATTGGCCATGGAGAGCGGCTTGCTGCAACGGCCGCTTCCTCCAGCCAGCAGTATTGACAATATTGTGGCGATCGGAATGGGTGGCTCAGGAATTGCAGGTGACATATTGCAGGCCGTAGCGGCACCGCTGATGTCTGTTCCAGTAACTGTCGTTAAATCCTATACGGTCCCAGCATTTGTTGGAGACCGGACGTTAGCGATCGTTGTTTCTTTCAGCGGCGATACCGAAGAAACTTTAGAAGCGGCCTCTCAAGCGAAAGAAAAAGGTGCTCATCTGTTAGTCGTTACCTCAGGCGGAGCGCTGTTAGATCTTGCTTCTAAATGGGGTTGCCCGTGGTACCTAATTGATGAATCAATTCCGATGCCCAGGGCGGCGGTCGGGGCAGTATCAATTCCTCCTCTAATTGCTTTGAACCAAATGGGCCTCATTTCTGGGATTGAAGAAGAAATCGAACACACCATTAAGCAGCTAACTTTGCGAAGAAACAGTTTCACCCAAGAGCTTGACATAACTGAAGAACTAGCAGAAAAAATTAATGGCTCAGTTCCGCTCATTTATGGTGGTGGAGATATCGGTCCCGTAGCGGCGTTGCGTTGGAAAAATCAGATTAATGAAAATGTGAAAGTTCCAGCTTTTTCTAATGCAATGCCTGAGCTCTGTCACAATGAAATTGCAGGGTGGAGCGGTATCGGTGGACCTCAGAACTCGAACATTTCTATTATTCATCTAAGACATGCTTATGAGCACCCTCAGATTAGTCGAAGGTTTGAGTTCAATCGGAAAGCCGCTGTGGGCGTCGAGGGTAAAATTTTTGATATCAAAGCGTCTGGTGAAGGAAAACTTGCGCAACTGTTTGACTTGATATTACTGGGAGATCAAGTTTCATTGCGGATGGCTGCAATGCGTAGACAAGACCCGGGACCGATTGAAATTTTGATTCAGCTTAAAGAGTACTTGTCAACTTAAATTGACCTATAGGTGAATTAAGATGCTTCAAGTAGGCTAATCGTTTCTGCCCTTGTCCGGGTCCCATGTAGGAGTGCTTATGCCTTTGTCGACGGCTAGTAAAAATGATTTCAAGGTAGCTGATCTAGGTCTGTCCGACGCTGGTCGAAAGCAAATAGAACTGGCTGAAGTGGAGATGCCAGGATTAATGACTTTGCGGGCCCGAGGGATCGATAGCCAACCACTAAAAGGTGCCCGGATAATGGGTTCGTTGCACATGACAGTGCAAACGGCTGTGTTAATCGAAACCCTTGCAGACCTAGGCGCTGATGTGCGTTGGGTTTCTTGCAATATTTTTTCAACTCAAGATGAAGCAGCAGCGGCCGTTGTTGTTGGCCGGATGGGTTCCCAAGATGAACCATCAGGAGTACCTGTGTATGCCTGGAAGGGGGAAACGCTTGAAGAGTATTGGTGGTGCACCGAACAGGCGTTGCGTTGGCCGGGTGAATCTGGCCCCAACTTGATCTTAGACGATGGGGGAGATGCTACTCTTTTGGTGCACCTAGGAGCACGATACGAAGCAGCTGGCGAGATTCCAGCTATCGAATCAGCCGGATCTCCAGACGAAGAAGGAATATTGCGGTTACTGCATAAAGTCGCTTTAACCGATGATGATATATGGACTAAAATGATCTCAGAGATTCGAGGAGTCTCAGAAGAGACGACGACTGGGGTTCATCGTCTTTACGAGATGGTTCAATCAAAAGAATTGAGATTCCCGGCTTATAACGTTAATGATTCTGTCACTAAATCTAAGTTCGATAATCTTTACGGGTGTCGGCACTCTCTAATAGATGGACTCAATAGGGCCACTGATGTGATGATGGGCGGCAAAGTAGCTTTTGTTGCCGGATACGGGGATGTTGGTAAGGGTTGTGCGCAATCGTTACGAGGGCAAGGCTGTCGGGTCATAGTTTCCGAGGTTGATCCGATTAATGCACTCCAGGCAGCTATGGAAGGCTTTGCCGTAGACCGCCTAGAAAATGTGCTTGGGGACATAGATATTTTTGTTACCACGACTGGCAATTTGGGTATCATTTCAGCCGAACATATGGGAGGGATGAAGCACAATGCAATTGTCTGCAACATCGGGCACTTCGATAACGAAATAGATGTCGCTGGGTTAGATGGAATGTCAGATGTCCAGCGCCGAAATATCAAACCGCAAGTCGATGAGTACATATTCCCAAATGGCAATAGCGTGTTGCTGCTAGCTGAAGGACGCTTAGTTAATCTTGGATGCGCCACTGGTCACCCCAGTTTCGTTATGTCAATGAGTTTCACGAATCAGGTTCTTGCACAGATCGAGTTGCACGAGAATGCGCAGACCCTAAATAACGATGTGTATTTGTTGCCCAAACATCTAGACGAAGAAGTTGCTCGGCTTCATTTGGACAAGCTTGGGGTGAAGTTGACCTCACTAACAGCAGAGCAGGCTGAGTACATAGGAGTGCCAGTAGAAGGACCGTACAAGCCAGCCCATTATCGCTACTAGTCACCAGAGTATTTGGTAACCAAATTTAGTTATGCAGCCGCCGGAATCCTATGACCGGGCTACCCCTAGGAAGCGCTCCCAAACGGTAAGGTTCTTGTAATGGCCCTCTTTCAGAAAGTCCTACGCGCTGGCGAAGGAAAAAAAATTAGGGGGTTAGAGTCGATAGTCCCTGAGATTAATTCGGTTGAGCCTGACTACCTGTCGTTGTCAGATGATGCTTTGAGAAGCAAAACAGGAGATTTCAAAAGTCAGTTAGAGCGCGGCGCAGATTTGAATGATATTTTGGTTGATGCTTTTGCGGTAGCTCGCGAAGCTGCAAAGAGAGTGATCGGTCAGCGGCACTACGACGTTCAGCTAATGGGAGGCGCTGCCCTGCACTTTGGTTGGGTTGCTGAAATGCGCACAGGTGAAGGCAAGACCTTGGTGTCGACGTTGCCAGTCTACCTAAACGCATTAGCAGGTTTAGGGGTCCACGTGGTAACAGTAAATGACTATCTCGCCACGCGTGACGCTGAATGGATGGGTCAAATTCACAAGTTCTTAGGACTTGAAGTTGGTCTTATAATCCCTGGTCAAACTGATCCAGATTATAAACGGCGACAATACGCAGCCGATATAACATATGGTACCAATAATGAATTCGGCTTTGATTACCTTCGCGACAACATGTCCAACTCCAAAGCAGAACAGACACAACGCGACCACAACTATTGCATAGTTGATGAAGTTGACTCAATCCTGATTGATGAAGCAAGAACTCCATTAATCATTAGTGGGCGATTAGCTGATGCGGCGAAGCTCTATAGCCAGTTTGCTCAGGTCGCACAATCAATGATTCGCGATGTCGACTACGAAGTCGAAGAGGACAAGCGGAACGTAGCGGTGTTAGAACCTGGAATCGAGAAAGTTGAAAAGACTTTAGGCATCGAAAATCTGTATGACCAGGTTAGCTCAAACTTAGTTCACCAGATGAGTGCCGCCTTGAAAGCTAAGGAGCTATATCGACGTGACCGTGATTATGTGGTCCAGAGCGGCGAAGTTCGGATAGTCGATGAATTCACTGGGAGAATTCTGGAAGGCAGGAGATGGAGCGATGGGCTTCACCAAGCTGTTGAGGCCAAAGAGTCGGTAAATATTAAACAAGAGAATCAGACCCTTGCGACAATCACTCTGCAAAATTACTATCGGCTCTACAAAAAATTAGCGGGAATGACTGGAACAGCAGCCACCGAAGCCGCTGAGTTAGGAAGCACTTATGGGCTTGACGTTGTTCCAATTCCTACTCACAGACCCCTGCAACGCAAAGACCAGGGTGACTTAATATACAAATCTGAGTCCTCTAAAATTAACGCTGTTGTAGACGATATCGAACAACGTAAGGAAACAGGCCAGCCGATTCTTGTGGGTACGGTTAGCGTGGAGAACAGCGAAAAGTTTGCGAACGCTCTTCGGATGAGAGGTATCGAACACAACGTTCTTAACGCTAAAGAACACACCCGAGAGGCAGAAATAATTACACAAGCAGGTCGCCTGGGTTCTGTAACTGTTGCAACAAATATGGCAGGACGTGGCGTCGATATTTTGCTTGGCGGAAACCCCGAGGGACTAGCCAGACAGGATTTGTACCGTGAAGGAGCAGATCCGGATGCCCTAAAAAATAAAGATAAGTTGGCGGAGCTAATTTCTTTTCACGAAGCGGAGTGTAAAGCTGAAGGTAAGAAGGTCCTAGAAGCCGGCGGTCTATACGTTTTGGGTACAGAACGCCACGAATCTCGAAGAATTGATAACCAGCTTCGAGGTCGAGCAGGACGTCAGGGAGACCCTGGGGAAAGTCGATTTTATCTCTCTTTAGAAGATGACCTTATGAGAATGTTTGCAACTGGTGCAATGTCATGGGTAATGGATAAGGCCCTGCCAGACGATAGCCCGATCGAAGCAAAAATGGTTACGAAAGCAATTGAGAGAGCCCAAACTACAGTCGAGCAAAAAAACGCTGAAGTTCGAAAAAATGTCCTGAAATACGATGAAGTAATGAACGAACAACGCAAGGTTATCTATGCGAGGCGAACTCAAATCCTAAACGGAGAGGACCTGAGAGAAGACTCCATTGCATATTTGCAAGAGATCTCAAGAGAGATTGTCACTAGTTTCTGCGAGTCAGACCTCGAATCAGAGTGGGATCTAGACGGCTTGTTATCGGAAACCAATACGTATTGGCCAAATGATATAGACGTATCAGATCTCAAAAAATTTAGTGATATTAGTGAACTAGAAAATTTTATAGTTGACAGAGCTGTTGACTGCTATTCGCAGAGAGAAATTGCGCTTGGCCCCGAGAATATGAGGGAAGTAGAACGTCAAGTAATGCTTCGAATCCTCGATCAGCGCTGGCGGCAGCACCTGTATGAGATGGACTATCTGCGAGAAGGAATCCATCTGCGCGGTATCGGGCAAAAAGATCCAGTCTCTGAGTGGCAGAGAGAAGGTTTTGACATGTTCTCGGCCATGTTGGAATCAACTCATAGAGATTTTGTCAAATATGCTATGCATGCAGAGGTTGTGGTTCGTGACCAAAAGCCTGCTGACACATCGGCAGTGTCTTATTCCTCATCTGAGAATGATGCAATTTCGCCAAATTCTTCATCCGATACCGCTGGCGCAAAAACAACGACCGATAAAATCCAACGTATAAAATCAGCTGAGGAAAAAATAGGGCGAAACGACCTCTGCCATTGTGGAACTAACAAAAAATTTAAACATTGCCACGGCCGTTAAGAAGAGAGTCAGATGCAAGATTTCACTGATGTACTCGTAGAACTAGAGCGGCGCGTAGATGAGGCCGAATCATATTTACGTATAGGGCAGTCTCGAGAAGAAGCGACCCAACTTGAATCGAAAGCTTCAAGTCCGGGTTTGTGGGATAACCAAGAAGAGGCGAGAAAAGTTACGTCGCAGTTAGCCACCCTTAAAGATGACATAGAGCATTGGGAACGGGTTCGCAGAGAAGTAGATGATGCCAGCGCTCTTTTTGAATTGGCTAGGGAAGAAGATGACGATTCATTAGAGAGCGAAATCACTCTACTAATTGAATCAGTTGTAGGCCGCCTTGATGAGATCGAACTCTATGCGCTTTTTAGCGGGGAGCATGATGAAAATGATGCGGTGTGTGAGCTTCACTCAGGTGCTGGAGGAACAGACGCTTGCGATTGGGCAGAAATGCTTCTTCGAATGTACTTGCGCTGGGCGGAGGGTAAAGGATTTGATGTCGAGCTTCATGAAGCAACTGATGGCGGTGAAGCAGGAATTAGCTCTGCGACTTTTCTAGTAAAAGGAAGATTCGCTTTTGGTTTTCTACAAGCAGAAAGGGGCGTCCACCGGCTTGTCCGTATTTCGCCCTTTGATTCCAATGCGCGCAGGCATACGGCATTTGCTTCCCTATCAGTAGTTCCCTTTTTCGAAGACGTGTCGGATGAAGTTATTATCGATGATAAAGAATTACGCATAGATACTTACCGGTCATCTGGAGCCGGTGGCCAGCATGTCAACGTCACAGATTCAGCGGTGCGAATAACGCACCTTCCGACTGGGGTTGTAGTCGCTTGCCAGAATGAACGTAGTCAACACCAGAACAAGGATCGGGCCATGCAAATGTTGGCCGCTAAATTAGCGCACCGTCAGCGGATAGAACGCAAAGAGGAAATGAATGCTTTGGCGGGTGAGCAACGAGAAGTTGCGTGGGGAAGTCAGATTCGTTCCTATGTTCTGCATCCGTATCAGCAAGTTAAGGATCTCCGAAGTAATCTGGAACTTGGAAATCCTGAGAGTGTTCTAGACGGCAATTTAGACCCTCTTATGGAGGCATTTCTTCAATGGCAGCGTTCAAAAAAAGCAGATTCTTAATAGGATTCTGCTCTAGTTAACTGCCTGACAGCAGATAAGCCCTGGACTGACCTACTCTGTGCATAAAAATATGTTTCTCTAAAAACTCTCTTGCGAAGGCGCGATGATTCGTTTCGAAAAAGTAACCAAGGTCTATAAAGAAGTTACTCATGCACTTGATGACGTGACAATCAATATAGACAAAGGCGAATTTGTATTCCTTGTTGGCCAGTCTGGTTCAGGAAAATCGACGATTCTGAGACTTATAACTGCTGAAGAGGTCCCCACGGACGGACATGTTCACGTTGCTGGTAAAGACTTGACGCGTATTAGCTCGAGGCGAGTGCCTTACCTTCGTCGTAATATTGGGTCAGTGTTTCAAGATTTTAAGCTCCTACCTCAAAAGTCGGTGTATGAAAATGTGGCTTTTGCACTAGAAGTAATTGGGCGTCCTAAAAATATTATAAACACTCAGGTCCCAGCGATTCTAGAGCTTGTAGGTCTCGCAGATAAGCAACAAAATTTACCAAACGAGCTTTCCGGTGGAGAACAGCAGCGAGTCTGCATAGCGAGAGCATTTGTGAATCGTCCGCTTATTCTACTAGCGGATGAGCCAACTGGAAATCTTGATCCGATAACGGCTCAGGAGATAATGAGGCTATTAGATCGAATTAACCAAACAGGCACGACGGTAGTGATGGCAACCCATGACCAGAAAATTGTTGATCAGATGAGACGACGTGTTGTGGCTCTGGCAAACGGAAAAATTGTTCGCGATCAGCAGCAGGGGGTTTACAGCTAGTGATGGTTGTAATTTTCGATCGTTTGGGCTATTTCTTTCATGAAACTTGGATAAGCGTGCGCAGGAATTTGACGCTCACGTTTGCAGCGATATTAACAGTAGCGGTGGGAGCGATGTTAGTTGGGTTAGGGTTGATGGCCCGTTCTGCAAGTAGTAATGCTTTAGGGCGATGGCAAGGAGGTGTGCAATTTGAAATATTTTTGCAGCCGACGGTCTCGGGTAACCAAATTGACGCCCTTGGGCTTGAGCTGCGCAACCATCCCGATATTGAACGTATTCAGTTTGTTACCCAGAAAGAAGCTCATGAGCTTCTGCAGGAAATTCTCGTAGATGAGCCAGAGGTTTTGGAAGAAGTCGCCCCCGAGAGCCTTCCAGCGTCGTATCGAATCGTTCCTCGGCGAACTGAAGGAGAACTTATTGAATCTTTGGCCGCTCAATTTCGACAACGCCCAGGGGTGTACTCTGTAGAAACAGGACGTCAACAAATCGATGCAATTCGCGAGTGGTTTAATTCATTTCGTTGGATTGTTTTGTTGATGTCGATTGTGTTATCAGCGGCGAGTGTGTTGCTGATTTTTAATATGATTCGCGTTGGTATGTTCGCTCGACGTCGAGAGATTGAAGTGATGAAGCTAGTCGGCGCTACTAATTCATTCATCCGGACGCCTTTTATCTTGGAAGGCATGCTTCATGGCTTAGCTGGTGGAATCGTTGGAGCGATAGCTGCTGGCGCCTTGCGTAATCATGTAGAAGACTTATTTGGTAAGTCTGAAATTTTGGCGTTTTTTAGATCATTTACTGTGTCATCAAGCCAATTCAATACCGCGATTTTCATTACCGTAATATTGGGAGTAGTCGTTGGCGCAGTCGGCTCGGCTTTCGCAGCGAGCCGTTTTCTGGATGTCTAGCTAGGAAGTAGTTGCTGGTGGAAATATTTTGTTATGGAACGTTACTGCCTGGCGAAGAGAGATGGAAATATCTGAAGCCATCGGTTGTCAGCTATCAAAGTGATTCGGTTGCGGGTCATCTATTCGATACCGGTAAAGGCTATCCGGGCGCTGTTTTTGGTTCGATTGGCTGTATCAGTGGTATCAGATTCAATATTTATGATCACTTACTGGAAAAAACTCTTGACCTGCTCGATGAGATAGAGGGTGCTGTTGATGGCGACTACAGAAGAGTTCAAGTGCTCACAGACAAAGGCTTTCAGGTGTTTGCCTATGAGTTTGGGCAGAGTTGTAAAGAATTGACTCAAATCCAAAGTGGTAACTGGTTAAACCGTTAGTTGTTCTTCGCTTCAGCTTGTGGGTGTACATTCGAAAAGGTGATGTCAGATTTGCACTTTGGCTTGCAGACATCTGATTGATACGCAACGCTTAAACTTTGACTGATAAAGAGGAATTTTTTATGCCAGACTTTCAAACGCTCCGATACGAAGTGGAAGATCAGATTCTAACTCTGACTATGAATAGGCCTGAGAGGCTTAACGCCTTTAATAGCGCAATGCAACGTGAGTTTCTTAGCGCTCTAGATGAGGCTGACGCGGATGACGGAGTTCGCGTCGTAATTGTCACCGGAGAAGGAAGAGGATTTTGCGCTGGTGCGGATCTTTCGAAAGGTGCTGAAACTTTCGATTATGACAACCAAACAGAAGCAGACCAAGATGATAGGGCTGCCAACGAGGGCCGGCAGGGAAGTAGCAACGATTGGCTAAGAGATGGTGGCGGATTGCTTTCTCTTCGTATTTACGAATTTAATAAGCCGATTATTGCTGCTATCAATGGCGCAGCAGTTGGGGTAGGTGTGACAATGACCCTGCCTATGGACATTCGATTAGCGTCCACTAAGGCAAAAATCGGGTTTGTGTTCAGCCGGCGAGGCATAGTGCCTGAAGCTTGCTCATCATATTTTTTGCCGCGAGTCGTCGGCATTAGCAAAGCATTAGAATGGGCCTATAGCGGTGCAGTTTTTAACGCTGAAGAGGCTCTTAGTGGTGGGTTAGTGAGGAGTGTTCACGAGCCTGAGGATCTAATGCCGGAGGCCCGCAAAATTGCTCGAGAGATTGCTGACAACACTTCAGCTATATCAGTGACCATGATTAGACACATGATGTGGCGAATGCTTGGAGCTGACCATCCGATGGAAGCTCATAAGATCGACAGTAGGGGCATCTTTGAACTCGGAAGCGGAGCAGATGCTCACGAAGGCGTTAAATCATTTCTGGAAAAACGTTCGCCAGAATTTTCTATGACGCCCAGCGAAGATCTACCAGAATTTTTTCCATGGTGGGAAGAGCGTCATTTTGAGTAATGCAAAATAGTCGAGAAGTAGCGTTCGATTTCGGAGATCCGATCGGTTGTGCGGTTGTTGCATCAGATGATGCTAGTCGCTCAGATATCGAGGAATACCTTTCCTCCTGCGGTGCTGCGTGGTCCTGGATCTCCATTCGGCCAGGGCGTCTCGTGGCGTCTGCCGCTGTAGCCGATGAACTTACAGCTAGGGGGTTAGTAGCTTCACTGCGAGCTGCAAACTATTCCGCTGTTCTTGGACCACCAGATGAGGCGCATAACGTTGGATGGAGTAATCGAAACAGGCCAACTAAAATTACAGATGAGGTCAGTGTTTGCTTTCCGTGGGCCTTTTGCGATGCAGAAATCATTATAGAAATCGACCCAGGTAGCGGTTTCGGCGCAGGTGATCATCCGAGCACTCATTTGTTGCTAGAGGCGTTGACGCATCGCCTAGTTGTTGGCGAAGAAGTCTTAGATGTTGGTTGTGGCTCGGGAGTGTTGACAGTAGCCGCAGCATGTCTTGGAGCGTCTAATGCTGTTGGAATCGATATTAATAGAGCTGGATTAATATCGGCTGGTTTAAACGCTGCAATGAATGGTGTCAGCGACCGGACTTCATTTTTGTCTGTTCCATTACTTGAGGTACCTGGGAATTTCGATGTTGTGCTAGCTAACATTCATGACTACACGTTGCGCAGCATGGCAAATAACCTAACCGATAAGTTGAAGACAGGTGGGTGGATTGGTCTCAGCGGAATATCGAGTGCTCAGGTGTCAAGAGTCAAAGCGTGTTTTCCTAAAGTGAAGTTCGAGCGACCTATAAATCGAGATGAATGGGTTGGGTTGGTCGGCAAAGTCATATCCTGATGATCTAGAGTATATCTAGATCATCAAAATTCATGGGGGCAAAATGCAGGTTGGCTTAAGCGTTATTTTCCAGAATCCTGACGAGACCATTCCGGACCAACAGGTATATCAGCAGGACCTTTCTCTTGCCCTTCAAGCAGAGGGTCTTGGATTTGATTCCGTTTGGAGTGTCGAGCATCACTTTACGGATTACACCATGTGCCCGGATGTCCTTCAATTTCTTACGTATATGGCAGGAGCGACCAAGAAGATTAAACTTGGTTCGATGGTCTGTGTTCTTCCTTGGCACGATCCTCTGCGTGTAGCTGAACAAATTTCCATGCTCGACAATCTTTCGGGTGGCCGGTTTATTCTCGGGCTCGGTCGAGGTACAGGCAAAGTTGAGTTTGATGGCTTTAGAACTGAGATGGACACGGCCCGCCTTCGTTTCAAAGAATCAACAGAGATGGTTCTAAACGCCTTAGAAAATGGCTACGCCGAATATCATGGGGAACTTATCGAGCAGCCGAGGGTAGATATTAGGCCAAGACCGCTTAAGTCGATGCGGGGTAGAGTCTATGCAGCTGCGGTATCTCCTGAATCCGCTAAAATTATGGCTGAACTTGGCGTAGGAATATTGATTGTTCCTCAGAAGCCATGGAAAGCAGTGCGTCAAGAGCTTCAAGATTACCGTGATGTTTATCGGCAGGCTAATGATGCTGAGCCTCCATCTCCATTAGTTGCTGGATGGACCTTCGTAGATGAAAACCCGGATAAAGCTGAGGAAAAAGCGCGTGAGTATATTGGTGGCTATTGGGACACAATAATTAAGCATTACGAGTTTGATAAACCGCATTTGAAAGATACGAAAGGTTATGAGGCCCACGGCACTATGTACGATCGCCTAAAGGCTCCGGGTGGCATGGAGATGATGACTGACTTCTTTGTGAATCTTCAAATTTGGGGAAGCCCACAGCAAGTGTTCGACAAAATTATGAAGCTTCAGGATGAAACCCACATGGACGGTTATATGGGAGTGTTCAGCTTCGCTGGCATGCCTATCTCCGAAGCAGATAAGAGCATGAAGCTGTTTGCTCGTGAAGTTATGCCAGAGCTGCAGAAGCTAGCGCCGGTGCAGGAACGACTTGGTATTCCAGCCTAGCTGTGTAGCTTAATTATTCGAGGCTTTAGTGACGTCTCCAATATTAGTAGTCGTATGGCGAATTCCTGCTATGGGTTTACTATTTCAATTATCCTTGGGCCCACGAAGTCTTGGGAACTGGAGGCCTTGAACTATTTATAGTTTCGGTGGTTATAACCCGTCGTGGTGACTCTGAGTCGGCGAAAGTAGCAACGTCTTTGTAGATCGTCTCGCGGTCGTTATCGTCACCGAAGAATCTTTCTTTCATGTCGATGAGGCTTTCAAAACTTACAAGAGCAAAGCCATCGATGGGTGTCCCAGAAAATGTCTGAACGATGCTCAGTTGTGTGTAATCCCACATACCAGGATGATGCTTTAAAGCCAGCGGAGCGTGTATATCACGCCAGTGAGAATCAGCTTGCTCATGAGTGAAATCAGGATGATGGAGCAGTGGGAAAATAGCGGTGATTCCTGGAGAGGTTACTCCCGCCTCTGCAGATTGTGGTCTTTCTCGAATGCATCTTGAGAAGGCTAAGTAACTACCTACATCATTGATTCCGCTTAATTGGCTTGGATCATCTGTCATTACTCTGACTAATGTCCGAAAAGGAAGCTTTGTTGCATCAGGCTGATTATTTATGTATGAGATACCGTTTAGCTTTTTTGCAATTTCAAGAGCTGCGTCGACGTCATTTCCTACTGCTATAAGTTCATGCATACCAATATCTTGGCACGGCATGGATCTGCTATGTCGAGATAGAATAGAAACTGATGGTAAAATCAGCTGATTCTCATAATGAGATAGGCCGGGAATCTGAATCAGAGCTAAAAACTTTGAATCCATCTGTGTACCGAGTCCAGCCGACAAACGAGACTCAGCTAACTGCAACATCTGGGTTCTCGCCATGGACTATTTTTTGGGTGGCGCTTCTTGGACTAGTGTCCGCCAATTTTATGGTTTCTGTCTTAGCGGCTGCAATAAATGAACTTGCACAAGAGTTTAGCGTTGATCGCAGTCTTATGCGCTGGGTAGTTACGGGACCCAATCTAGGGTTCGCGGTCTTGGCAGTTACAGCCGGAAAACTAGCTGACTTGTATGGAAGAAGACAAGCTTTTCTGGTTTCACTGGTTGGCTCTGGGCTATTTGGCTTACTCTCAGCATTCGCTTGGTCAGCTGAATCGCTGATCGCGTTTCGTACTCTTAGCGCGATCTTCGGCTCAGCAACAGGCCCGGCTGGGATAGCAATAATCTTTACTCAATTTGAAGCAGCTAAAAGGATAAGAGTTTTAGGTTGGTGGGGTTTGGTTATGGCTGGCGGCCCAGTTGCAGGAATAGTGATCTGTGGTCCGTTGATAGATCTATATAGCTGGCGGTGGGTTTTTATTGCCCAGGTTCCTATTACCGCGTTAGCTTTCATTCTTGGCTATAAAGTGTTTCCAAGTACTTCACGAAAAACTGATATTAAATTTGATATTCCAGGAACTTTTCTGCTCGCTGCAGGTTTATCTGCGTTGCTAGCGGCGATAAACCGTGGCCCGATATGGGGTTGGGGTTCAACATCGATTTCTGTGTTGACAAGTATTTCGGTTGTGTTATTAGTTTTGTTTTTTTTCCAGGAGAAACGAGCAGTCGCTCCATTGATTCCGGTTGAGTACTTTCGGCGTAGAAATTTTGTTATCCCCATGCTGAGTCAGGTGTTCACAAATTTTGCGTATATGGGTGCTGGTTTTGTTCTTACACCGCTTTTTATAGCTGAGGTTTACGGTCACTCAGTTACCAGGACAAGCTATTTGATTACTTCACGACCACTTTTTTTTGCATTAGCGGGGCCGTTAGTAGGTTTCGCTGGAGCGCGTTTAGGAGAACGCGTTTTGTCTGTGTCTGGCGCTTTTTTTGTAGCGGTTTCTGCTTGTCTCTTATCGTTAGCGAACGCTACTAGCGGCGACCTTTTCATATTCGTGGCATTGGGCGTGGCTGGTTTTGGTTTAGGAGTCATGCAACCCGCTATGACTTCAGTAATAACTAATGCCGTGGAAGAAAAAGATGTAGCAACGGCTGGCGGAGCGCAGCAGATGATGTGGCAGTTAGGTACTGCTGGAGGCATAGAAATTTTAGGATCAGTTCAAGAAAGCCGTGAGCCAATATCGGGGCTTGTTGGTAGCTATAACGAAGCTTTTATGATTGCAGCAGGATTCGCGTTTTTGGGTATGCTTCTTGTGAGTTTCGTGAGGAGAGTTTAGATTTCACCGTCCTTTGAACTGGGGTTCTCTCTTCTCTAAAAATGCTGACACTGCTTCTTTAGTGTCCGACGTGTAAAAGTTAATTGTTTGGGCCATGCCTTCGCCTTCTAACGCTGTTGAGAAGTCAGCCGTAGCATTTAGAGTTAGGAGGCGTTTGGTCATAGCTAACGCAAGTGGCGGCCCGGATGCTAGCCGCTGACTCCATTGCGCAACGAAATGGTCTAACTCGTCATGGGGAATTACGTGGTTGACGAAACCAAATTCTTTAGCTTCATCGGCAGATATAACATCGGCGAAAAAAGCGAGTTCCTTTGCTTTGTGAAGACCAATTAGTCTCGGAAGAATCCAGGTACCGCCGAAATCGACGGAGAGACCACGTTTTGCAAAAATTTCGCTGAACCGAGCAGAGTCACTGGCGACAATTAGGTCACAGGCTAGAGCCATATTCATGCCGGCTCCTGCTGCAACTCCGTTCACTTTTGCGATAACTGGAACCATGATTGAATAGAGGGCTTGGATAGTTTTATGAATTAGATTCATTGATTGCAGCTGATGCATTTTCGGTGCATCGCCAGCAAGGTCCGCTCCGCTGCAAAATGCGTCTCCTGCGCCCGTCATAATCACAGCGCGGATATCAGGATCAACTGAGATTTCGTTCCAGGTTTCGCGAAGCTCTCCCCACATAGTGAAGTTTGCAGCGTTTTTTTTCTCTGGCCTGTTCATTGTTACAGTAGCTATTCCGTTATCTGCTACTTCAATAATTAATGTCTCAAGGGTCTTAGATTCCATTCTCTTAGAATAGGCCTTATGGGTTAGCAGTTTCACGTCAGAATCTTGGAAGTTGCTAAAACTGATTGGTGTTAGGCCCAGGATTGATTGTTTGTCGCTTGGTTCGAAAAGCGAAACTTTATGTTTCTAAAAAGTTGGTTAATGCTTCGATGAAACCCAAAGTATTTTGACCGTGCACGTTGTGGCCTGAATCGCTGACGGTTGCGAGGGTTCCATTAGGAAGAGCTTCGCAGAAGCGATGGGCAGCGTCTTGAGTTAAAATATTAGAGTCAGCACCTCTGATTAAGAGAGTGCTGTTAGTCATTTTTTTTGCGTCGCTTAGTTGGAATCGGTCACTGTTGAGTCTTTGCTGTTCAGTTGATGCTAAGCGTTGGCCATGGTCTCGTTTGCTGACAAATTTTCCATCGGCTCGCTGTAGCAGATTGTATTTGACCGTTCGTTGAATGTGTTCTGCTGATCGGTATGGGTCATATTTTTGGACTGATGTAACGAAATCTTGCAAATCGTCGAATTCACGGTTTTCTGTGACGAATTTTCGTATGGATTTTGCTCCTTCGGAGGACATCTCAGGAGCAATGTCAACTAGTACGAAACATAAGTTCAGATCTGGGAAATCGAGTGCAATGCGCATGGCATTCATTCCGCCCATGGAATGGCCGATGACAGTTGCTTCGCGAATCGCTAGCTCATTTACTAGAGCATTGACATCTGCTGCCATCGCAGATGAGGAGTAATCGGCGTCGCGAGACCATTCGCTGTCACCGTGCCCACGCTGGTCTAGAGCGATAATGTGGTATCGGTCGGCGAGATGCAGGCTCACTAAGTCCCAGGAGTGCGCTGATTGATTGCCGCCGTGGAGTAGGACAAGAGTGGGATTTGTTGGTTGGCCCCATTCGAGGAAGTGAAAACGTTGATGTCTCAGAATTATGTTGCGTGATGAATAACGAATATTACTGCCGTGGACTATTCCTAAATCCTGGGCGCTAGCAAGCAAACTTTCGTATTCCTTAGACAGAGTCATGTCTAAAGGCTTGTCAGTGTCAGAAAATTCATTCAGATACATTGGTGAAGAGTATTCCAGAGTTAGGTTCTGTGTGCTTCGTTAGGTGCATTAAATGGTGCCTTTGTTGAGATCCAGGAAACCGCGAGCAACGTTAATTTTGAGGATGTCACTGGTTCCTTCAGCTAGTTGAAGTGCTTTAACTCTTGAAGAGATTTGGGTCAAAGGGTGGGTTTCAGTTAGAGCTTGTCCGCCGATGATTTGGATTGCTTCATCGACAATCCGACTTAATGCCTCTGTTGCTAGAACTTTCACTGCGCTAGCTTCGTTAACGGCGTTTTCTCCAATGTCGATTAGACGGGCTGTTCGGTATAAGGCCGAACGGACGGCGAAGGCTTCGATTCGAAGTCCTCCGTAGCGCATTCTCGTCAAATCGTTGCTTCCGGCTAGAGACTTTTTTCCATCCGTTTCTTGTAAATAAGCGGCTAGATGTTCTAGCACGAATGAACAAAGCCCGGTGCTAGTAGCAGCGATTGCCATCCGAACGTCACTCACTTGCTCTAACGCCCGTTTCATACCTGACCCTATAGGTCCGATAACATGTGTCGCCGGAACTCTGACGTTTGTGAATGTAAAGGCTGCGTGTTGGCTTCCATCGCTAGACGCAAACTTGCGGGTTAAATCAACTCCCGGTCTAGAGGTTTCGATGAGTAGCATCGTCTTCCCAGAGCGTGGAATATCTACAAGCACATTTATAAAATGTGCTTCCGCGCCGCCCGTCACATACGATTTTTGTCCGTTGATAATTAGTTCTTCGCCGTCTATCTCTGCCCAGGTATAGCGTTGTGCGTCTGCCGGCTCGGTGAAGCCGAAACCGCTGTTCATTTCTCCTGCTAGATAGGGCATAAGAAAGCTGTTCCTAAGAGGTTCCCTTACGTTTTCCAGTAATCCGGGTGTTGGGCCTAATAAACCTCTTTCATGGGCGACGTTGAGAGAACCGAATGTTTCACGGGCAATAGTCAGATCTAGGGCGCTTCCTTCGCTGCCTCCACATGAGGCTGGTTGGGTTATGTCAAATACTTCTAGCTGTTGCGAAAGGCCCCTGATTTGGCCTTCGCGACTATCGGTCGAAAAGAGTTCAGGGCCCAATGCGGCGACTTGATGAGCAAGCGTTGAGCACCGATTCTGCAGGTCTGTTTCTTTTACTGTCAGGAAATCAGGCAACTTCACTCCGAGTGCAATCTAAAAATATTAAATTAGATGATATTTTGTGTTTAAGCACATGTTCTCATGACTCGAGAGCTCTCAGGGTCTAGTTTGCGTTCATGGATTCACTTATAGGAAAAACAGCAGTGGTTACTGGCGCTGCATCTGGAATGGGCCTGGCTATGAGTCGGCGGTTTGTAGAAGCTGGCATGAATGTAGTGCTCTCAGATATCGATGAGAATAAGTTGACTGAAGCGACTCGGTTGATCACTGCGAGCGGAGGTAGAGCAATAGGCGTACTGGCGGATGTAGCCCTAGAAAGTGACCATTCAATGCTCCTAGATCGGGCAATAGATGAATTCGGAATCGTGAACGTTGTTTGTCTTAACGCCGGTGTGACTGGATCAGTCGGTCGATCATGGACTTTGGCCAAACAA
The DNA here is from genome assembly GCA_905182565.1 of Acidimicrobiaceae bacterium. Lineage (GTDB taxonomy): Bacteria > Actinomycetota > Acidimicrobiia > Acidimicrobiales > Poriferisodalaceae > UBA9040. The sequence goes on from CAJJCB010000026.1 coordinate 397,565, forward strand.
GACTGGGACTGGACACTTGGAATACTTCTTGACGGAGTCATTAACGGTATTAGAACTTTTGTGCCTCATCTCATAGATCATGGAGATGGGCACGTAGTTACTACGGCGTCGATAGCTGGCCATGTTTCATCCCCATACGCAGGGCCATATAACGTTGGAAAGCATGGAGTTGTAACGCTGTCCGAAACTTTACATCATGAACTGAAAGCGGATGGATCTTCGGTTGGCGTGACTTGTTTATGTCCTGGGTTCGTGTCAACGAACATTGTTCAGGCGACGCGGGAACGAAATAGTGATGAGGCGGGATCAGGGAAGGATGAAAAAGGTGATCGGTGGCTTGAGATATCGGAACGAGTTCTTAGGTCAGGATTAGAGCCTGAGGTAGTGGCGCAACAAGTCCATGACGCGATATTGGCGAACCAATTTTGGCTTTTCACGGATAATGATTGGGATACGCCCATAGCTCGTCGCAATAAAGAAATTGTGGAAAGAAACATGCCTTCAATCGGCTTGCCCGACTTGAAATAAGTGTGGCTTCGGGGATCATAATAATATGAATCGGCGCCAGAACATTCAGGAAGGTAAACGTTTGGCTACGTTGGCGCCTCCTAACCTAAACAGCCTCAGCTATGCGGTACATGCATAAAGAGCCGATACGCAGAAGAATATGGAAATGGGCAGATAGTCCACTGTTTTCGTATTCTTGCGCACAAATACGCCCTGATCCTCACTGCTGGATGCAACATGCTGTAAGACATAGATAATGAGAGGTCGATGGGTTTTCGTGCTGCTTGCAGGGCTGGCCTTAGGTTGCAGTGCTGCTGAGCGGTCTACCCCAGCGGCTTCAGAGGAAACAGCAAGAGGAGCTGGGATTGACTCGGTGCAGCCAACGGTAACCACGATTGGGGCCCAGGTCGAGATTCCCTCCCTGAATTGGCAGAGGGGATCATCTGATTATCTCTACGATCAAGAGTCGCTACACACGTTTGAACTCACTATTTCTGATGAGGCCCTAGCTCAGATCAATAATGACCCCAGCGAAGAAGAATATGTGGAAGGAAGCCTTACCTTCGAAGGCGAAACTATTAGTCCCGTTGGTATCAGATACAAGGGGTCAGTCGGCGCTTGGGTCGGGTGTCTTGCTGGTGGAACCCTTTTCGAACCTGATGGTGCGAAGACCTGCACCAAGCTTTCGATGAAAGTCAAAATCAACTGGCAGGACAGAACGCAAACTTTCTGGGGAGTGAAAAAGCTTCAATTCCATTCCATGAACCTTGATCCGACTCAAATGCATGATCGACTCGGCTATTGGCTTTTCCGAAAAATGGGAGTTCCGGCACCGCGCTCAACTCATGCTCGCCTGCTAATCAACGGTAACTACTCTGGTCTTTACTCATTTGTTGAACAGATCGACGGAAGGTTTGTCGACCGGCAGTTTAATGATGGAGATGGGAATCTGTACAAGGAGGTCTGGCCTTTAAGTCGCGAAGGATCTGCTCGTAATGAATTTGAGTTCAGAGATGCCCTGAAGACCAATGAAGGGGAGGGGTCGACAGTCGATCACATCCTAAAGTTCTCTAATGAATTGGCTGCAGCTGAGAAAAATCAATTGCCCCAGATAGTTTCGAAGTGGATGGACATTGATGAGATAATCCGGTGGGCTGTTGTCGATAGAGCTATCCGAAACGATGATGGTCCGCGACATTGGTACTGTTTCGAAAGTTGCTTGAACCACAATTTCTATTGGTATGAGGAGCCCGCTACAGGTCGCCTCCATTTGATTCCCTGGGACCTCGATAGTGCGTTCGCGAATATCGTGTCGGACTCTAACCCCGTCACTCCGATAGCGGATAATTGGGGCCAAATCTCAAACAACTGTCAGCCGTTCCCATACGGGGAATGGCGTATTTCCCAATGGTCAGCCACGTGTGACCGTTTGACTGGTGCCTGGAGCACCTTCGTAGACGAAAGCGAAGAAGCTCGGGTTGCGTTTCTGGCCGGTCCTTTCTCGGCAGAAAGCACGGAAGCTATTCTTAAGCAATGGGCAGAACAGATTCACGAAGCCACCTTGGAAGCAGGCAGCACGCATCAAGATGCTTTGCGCTTAGAGGAGTGGAAGGCTGCTTTATCGAAGTTGAGTTCATCACTTGATTTTGCTCGGGCTAACAGCTGGTCTTCATAACCATTAATCTGTGGGTCGGAGGGTTTAAGGTAGTTAAGGGTTCAACACCGTAGGTCAAGAGGTTTGTTCGATGAGCCGAGTAGCGTTAGTTGGTGTAGATCTTGCGGCAGTGCTTGTATTGGTCTTCTGCCTATATTTTCCTCGTAATCGACGACGAGACATGGTCGTGGCGCTTCTAGGTGTCAACGTCGGCGTGATGGCTATCGCAACTGCATTCACGCAAGTAGAAGCTAATCTTGGGCTTGGCTTAGGGCTCTTTGGAGTGCTATCGATTATTCGCCTGCGGTCCTCGGAATTAGGCCAACCAGAGATTGCCTATTACTTCTGCGCTCTTGCGTTAGGTCTCTTAGGCGGGGTTCAGTTTGAACCAGCTTATGTATCTCCTCTTCTAATGGCATCCGTTCTGGTCACGCTCTGGCTTGGTGACCATCAGGCATTACTTCGAGGATATTTAGAGCAAAACATGATTCTGGACAGGGCATATACGGACAACGCTGAGTTGATTCGAGTTCTTGAGGATTTGTTGGGTGGTAGTGGCCAAGTTTCAGTGCGTCGAGTCAAAGTCCGGCGCGTTAACCTGGTTAATGACAGCACAAATGTAGACGTCTATTACCGAATGCGGTCATGATATTTCGGCTTAATTCGCTAGTGGAACGTTTTCCTGCGATCGGCATCGAAGGTATGGACAAGGTAGCTTCCCTCGAACAGCGTTTCGATCGCAAGTACATAGTTAGCGAAGACGAAGCAAAGATTTTTTTCGCCATGTTACCTGATTCCCTGACTGCTTTAGAAATAGCTGAGAAGAGGTCGTTCGGATATGAATCTTGGTATTTCGATACAGCGGATTTGGAATCATTTCGTGCTACGGCTCACCGTCGCAGGAGGCGCTGGAAGGTACGGACTCGAACTTACTTGGATGCGCAGAAGTCTCTTGTAGAAGTAAAGCTTCGCGACCATCGCGGGCGAAGCTTGAAAAGTCGACTCCCAGAAAATTTTTCGGTTGCGACGAGTTTGACCATCGAAGGTACAAAGTTTGTCGACAACATTTTGGGAAGAGACGGCTTGGCTGAAACGCTTCGAACAACTCTGCGGACGTCCTACGAGCGTATTTCAGTTGTGGATGTGGAAAACGGGGTGCGGTTAACTGCAGATTTAGGCGTTAAATGTCAAGCGATCGGAGGGAAAGAAGCGTCGATAAATGGTGTGGTAATTGAAACGAAATCTCCTTACGGCTCTGGATCTATTGACCGTCTTCTGTGGCGATGTGGCCATAGACCTGTTCGGCTCAGTAAATATGGAACAGGTTTGGCTGCAATTCATAACGAGCTGTCGCGAAGTAAGTGGCATCGAACTATTAATCAACACTTCAGATGTTGAGACTTGGCGGACTATTGCATAGTCACGTTGACGTTGTTTGCCTGAAGACTTATTTTGTGCTGGTCTGTGTACCTAAGAGTTGATGGCTGTCGGTACCCGAAAGAAGCAAGGCCAATTGTAGTTAAGAGCATTAAAAAATTAATTAGTGCGTGGCATTAAGACAACGCAGCGAATGATTCTCTCAGTTAATGTGAGGCTATGAGCCTGACTAATGGGGACCCAAGTGAAAAAAATCAATATGAGGTTGTAGTGATCGGCACTGGTGTGTCTGGGATCTATCAGCTACATAAATTACGTGAGTTAGGCGTCTCTGTTCTTGCACTCGAAGCTGGTTCTGACGTAGGTGGAACTTGGTATTGGAATCGGTATCCCGGGGCGCGTTTTGATTCGGAAAGTTATTCCTATGGTTACTCATTTAGCGAAGACCTCCTCGCTGAGTGGGATTGGAAAGAACGATTTTCAGGGCAGCCTGAGAATTTACGCTATTTACAACATGTCGCAGATCGTTTTGATCTACGAGAAGATATTCGGTTTGATACCAGAGTTCGTTCTTGCACATTTGATGATGCAACTAACAAGTGGGAAGTTGAGGCCGAAGACGGTTTTAGAGTTGAGTGCCAGATCTTGATAACAGCAATCGGGATATTGTCGAAACCCCTGATTCCTGATTATCCGGGAATGGGAGATTTTCATGGGCCGTCTTTCCATACAGCTCAATGGCCAGCCGAAGGCATTGATTTCGATGGGAAGCGTGTCGCCGTCATTGGTACTGGAGCGACGGCCGTGCAGTTGATACAAGAAGTGGCAAAATCAGCGGAACATTTGACTATTTTTCAACGGAGCCCTAATTGGTGTGCTCCCTTGCACAATTCATCAATAAGTGAAGAAGAAATGTCTTCAATAAAAGATCGATACAAGGATATTTTTGAAGCATGTAAGTCTTCATTCGCTGGATTCATCCACACAGCGGACTCCCGTAAAGCCTTAGACGTCACAGCTGCAGAACGAAACGACTTTTACGAAGAACTCTATGCTTCGCCAGGGTTTGGAATATGGATGGGAAATTTTCGGGACGTTTTGGTTGATGAAGAAGCAAATAAGACACTCAGTGAGTTTGTTGAAAGAAAAATTCGCGAACGCGTAAATAATCCAGAAATAGCAGAGAAACTCGTTCCTAAAGATCATGGATTCGGTACTAGACGTGTGCCGATGGAAACGAGGTACTACGAAGTTTATAACCAGGATAATGTGCTGCTCGTTGATCTAAATGAAACGCCAATTGAGGCTATAACGACTCAAGGAATTAAGACGACGCAACAAGATTACGATTTTGATCTGGTGATTTACGCAACAGGCTTTGATGCGGTTATGGGCCCCTTTAATTCTATCGATTTTGTTGGTTCGAATGGAAAACATCTGAGAGAGAAATGGTCCTCAGGACCGCGCACTTATTTAGGAATGAGCGTTTCTGGTTTCCCCAATATGTTCACCTTGGTAGGTCCACATAATGCATCGACCTTTTGTAATCAGCCCAGGTGCATCGAGCAAAATGTTGAGTGGGTATCAGACTTCGTCGCTTATTTTTTCAAAAATAAAATTGGTCGTGTCGAGGCATCTGAACTGGCAGAGAATTCTTGGACTGAACATGTGTATGAGTCGGTTTCTAGGTTGTTGATGAGTAAAACTGATTCGTGGTTTATGGGCGTGAACAAAAACATTGTGGGCCGTGAAGAAAAAAACTTCATGCTTTACGCGGGCGGTTTCCCTAGCTACACGCAACGTTGCAATGATATTGCTTCGAACGGATACGAGGGTTTCAGCTTATCTTAGGGCTTTATCTCTGGGGTCGGAACGCTTGTTTCTATGTAGGCGGAGCCTAGCGATAGTTCAAAATGCGTATTGATTTGTTCGACATTGTGCTTGCGTTAGGGCCTTACCGCGTGTGATGGATGGGTCAAGCCAGAGATCTAATGCCGCAGGCTCGTAACCCCATTTAAGGTTGGTGCTCTTAGCCTTGATTTCTCGGGTCGTTTTCCAAACAGCATTGTCGTATTCGACGGGAAACCCCAACTGGTTAAGGTCGTAGCCATAGACCCTGCAGAGGCCTTCTGCCTCTATGAAGTCTCCGATATATGAAACCCATGGCACCTCGATTTTGAGTTGCGAGCGGATCGCAGCATGCAGAGATGCTACAAAATTTCCCTGGTCCCAGTCGGCAATAGCGGTTTCGGGAATTGCTTCACCGCCGGGCAGTATCAACTGGCGATAAGGATCGTTATACAAAAGAATTTCAGTGTCTTCTCGCTTTCGTGTAAGAAGCAGACGCGTTGTTTTGATCTGCTTGTCGCTATGAACACCCAACAGAGATTTCGTTTCAGGTGATAGTGCATCATGAACGTCGTCATCGTATAGAAAGTATCCGGTAGCGGGAGGGGCATCTGAAGAGCAGTATTTGTTAAAAGCACCTACTCGGTGTGTTGCAGAAGAATTCCCAGATGCTTTGTGCCACAAGTGCATGTTCATTAGCAGAAGGTCGCCTCGTTTAAGAATTGGGTCTATATAAGAAGAAGGCGGGGGAGCGTTAGGAGGAGCGACGGCAAGCGGGCGTTCATGGTTGTTAGTAATACGTTGCAAGTGGTGTGAACCGGGAGCGACAAATAGAGGTCCTGTCTTGGAATCGAAGTCAGTGAATGGAGTGATTGCGAAGAGCCAGTTCATGGAAGACCCAACCGGGCGCCAGCGTTTGTAATCGTTATGACCTGGGATACTGGACCCACCTGGCGTTCGGTCGTAAATGACAAAAGCTGTCAGTCGGGGTTCCCCGCCGAGCAATTCAGTCACCGGTGGAATAATTGAACTGTGTTCGGCTAAAAAACTGAGATCTGGGTCCTTAAGACAGTTGTTTGCGAGGGTGTACCTGCCAGGTTCAGGGTAAGTCAGACTTGTGGCGTCATATAGAGTCCCATCCAACGGCGGATTTCGTTCAAGGCCGCGTTCTAATCGCTGTATGTCGGCTTCGCATATTTGTTGGCGTAGGACTAGAAACCCGTCACGTTCGTAGTCGCTAATTTGATTTTTGCTCAACATTGTCTCTCCTTGGCATTTATAGTTTCGCATGTGTCAAAATGAATTGCTTGTGAATCTGATTTAGGAGTCGTTATGCAAATAGGAATTTTTCGTGGCCCGGCTGGGAAATTATTTAATGTAGAAGAGCTGGTAGCTGATGCTAAATTGGCTCATGCAGATGGTTTTCACTCTTACTGGGTTCCGCAAATGCCAATGGGTGTTGACGCTCTGCTGGCACTGAGCCATGTCGGAATGGCTGTTCCTGAAATTGAACTTGGTACGGCTGTAATCCCGACGTACGTTCAACACCCCATTTCTATGGCTCAGCGAGCGGTTACTGTCACATCAATTATTGGGAACCGCTTAGCTCTTGGGATCGGCTTATCTCATAAGCCGGTAATCGAGAAGCAGTATGGATATTCGTTCGAACGTCCTGTTCGGCATCTTCAAGAATTTTTAGAAATATTGAACCCCCAATTGCGAAATGAAGCTGTCCGTTTCACTGGTGAGCTTATGTCAGGAAAAAATTCTACGATGCTGGATGGAGCGCCTGCCCCCCATGTTCTTGTAGCGGCCCTTGGACCTCAAATGCTTCGACTCACAGGCAAAATGGCTGATGGAACGATTACCTGGATGACTGGTAACAAAACGTTAGCTGACCTTACTGTTCCAACGATAAGAGAAGCGGCCGATGAGGCAGGAAGGCAAAAGCCGCGTGTTGTCGTTGGGTTGCCAGTTCTTTGTACGGAAAATGTCGATGCTGGCCGTGAGCGAGCAGCTAAAGTTTTTCAGATCTATGGAAAACTACCAAGTTACCGGGCGATGCTTGATCGAGAGTCACTAAGCGGACCAGAAGATATTTGCATTATTGGTAATGAAGCAGAAATTCGAGATCAACTGCAAGCGACCTTTGATTCGGGAGCCGATGACGTTATAGCTGTGGAGTTTGGTTCTAACCGAGAAGACGAGACAAGAACTAGGGAAGCCCTAGCAGCACTTTTGTAAATAATTAAATCGCTGAGAGATTAGCAGCGTGCGAAAGTTTGAATGAGTTAAGGGCTCGTCATCAGTTCTATACAACCCAGATAACTAGCTAAATAGTAGATTTGTGAATTGTAGTTATTTCTAACGTGGGCGCGGTAAATCAGAAAATTAAGTACTTAGTTACCAAGGATATTCGAATTCCAGTTACGGGGAGTGAGTGTGACCAACGCTTCATCATGGTCAGGGAAAGTGTCGGCGTAGGATTTGCCGGCTTCGTTCCCAAGATATCTGGAGGCAATGTCTTTAATTGCTTCGTATCTTTCTACTTCGTTGAGTGTCTTTAGTTCAACGGGTCCTTCTGCAGTGACGTATCTGTATGGAAGTTTTTCATCTTGGACACATAACGTTGCGAAGCCGTGACGGCGCAGTAAAAGTGCTTTGGCTGATTCGTTTGCCATAGGTATTTGAAAACCCGAAGCGCTTGAATAGCGATACCAAACAGGAGCGCAAAGCGGTCCTTTTTGTTTCCTTTGGATAGCAAGTACTGCTATCCGAACATCGGTAACAAAAATATCGCGTTCAGTTTCGGACATTTCGCTCATGTTAGTTCCAATCCCCAATTTATTTGTGCGCCGGGTGGGACTTGAACCCACACACCCTTTCGGACACAGGGACCTAAACCCTGCGCGTCTGCCAATTCCGCCACCGGCGCGTCTAGATCATAAGATAGGGGCGGAGATGGTGTCTTAGACACTCAGAGCCGGAAAGATGCAAATACTTCTGATTTGGATAAGTGCATCTAGATTTAAGGACTAAATTTAGATAGCCCTGCCAAAATTAAACGTTCACAAAGTTTGGGTTAACTAGTTCTGCTCTATATGAGGAAGATCATGTCGCCAATCCTAAGTGTTGAAGAAGTCAATCAGTTCGTTGACAAAGTTTTTCCTGCGATGAGAGTCTCGTGCCTTGAGATTACCGAAACTCATGCGTTGGCCGAGCTTATCGTAGACCAAGACGCTCTCAGACCTGGAGGATTTATTTCAGGGCCAGATCAGTTTCGGTTAGCAGACGCAGTTCTTTGGTTCCTTACCTTCGGGGCAATTGGGAGAGTTGAAGAGATGAGCGTAACCACTGAACTTTCCATTCGTTTTTTAAGGCCTGCTATTGGCCAAAGGCTCTATGCTCGAGCCGACTTAGAGGTAAAGAATCGTCGTAGCGTGGTTGGATCAGTTTACTTGTGGTGTGACGACACGCCGAGAAGAAGAGTCTCCACTGGGCAAGGCACTTATGCGTTGCCGTTAACCAAATAACGTCTTATGCAACTGTCAAACTTTGAGCTAAGTCGCGATGGTCATTAAGCCAGAGTGGACAAAGTGACTGCGAAATCTCCAGCGCTATCAGTCCAAAAATTTCGGATTGTGAGTCCTGCGGAGGCCAGTTCTTGTTCGATGCCCTCTGGGCGAAACTTGGCGCTGATTTCAGTCCTCATTATCTCGTTCTTGAGAAAATTAACTTTTAAATCAAGCTTTTCAATATGAATTTGTTGATCGCTGCGGCTTCTTAAGCCGATATCTATCCATTCTCGGTCGGTATCGAATTGAGCGACGTGATCAAATTTTTCAGTGTCAAAGTTGGCGCCAAGATTTTTGTTAAGAACTGAAAGAATATTTTTGTTAAATGCTGCTGTAACACCGTCTGGATCGTTGTACGCAAGCTCCAGACGGGGAATTTCTTTCACTAAGTCTGTTCCGAGCAAAAGAGAATCTCCACTCTTGAATTGGGCCGTAAGGCCAGATAAAAATCTTTGTCGAGCTTCTGGCTCGAAGTTGCCGATTGTCCCGCCCAAGAAGATGAATAAACGCTTCCCTGATTGTGGGACAGCATCTAAATGATGATCGAAATCACCAACTATGGCTCGAACCTTTACGTTTGGGTACCGCTGTTTAATTTGTTTAGCGGAGCTTAGGAGAATTTCTTCGCTGACATCGAAGGCCGTAAAGGAGTTGAGTTGGCCCGCTGATGCAAACGCGTCGAGGATAGATCTGGTTTTGTCTGAAGAACCCGATCCTAATTCGATTAAGTGATCTGCTTCAGAAATTTCGGCAATCTTGACTGCCTGAATATTTAAAATTTCTCGCTCTGCTTCGGTGGGGTAGTACTCGCTGAGTTGAGTTATTTTGTCAAAGAGTTCGCTGCCTGCCTCATCGTAGAACCATTTGGGAGGTAGCGACTTCTTAGCCTTGGTGATACCCATGCGTATGTCGGTAGCGAGTGAACGGCTAATCCATTCCTCGTCAAGGCGGAGATCTACGGTGAATCCCTCTTGTTCTTGGTCCATCATGTTTCATCCTTGGCTAAACGTAAACCCGAAAACATCCAACGGGAGTGGGGAGGAAAGAAGTTTCTGTAGGTAAGCCTCATATGGTCCTGGGGGGTTGCGCACGAACCGCCTCGCAAAACCATTTGATTTACCATAAATTTTCCGTTGTATTCCCCGACTGCGCCAGGTGCTGCTGAGAAACCTGGGTAAGCAACGTAAGGGCTTGCGGTCCATTCCCAAAGGTCACCGAAAATCTGTTTCAGTTTAAGTGGGTCATCCTGAGCGGGTAAGGGGTCAAAAAACGAATTGGTGCTGAAATTTCCTGTTAGTTCTAAGTTGCGAGCGGCATGCTCCCACTCAGTTTCTAAGGGAAGTCTTGCTCCATACCAGCGAGCGAAGGCATCGGCTTCGTAGTAAGAGATGTGGGCGACCGGCATGTCTGGATTTAATTTAGTTTGGCCAGATAGAGTGAAGATCTGCCAATTTTTGTTAGCGGTCTGTGACCAGTAAGCCGGGCTATCCCAGCCAGCGCTCTTAACGGTTTGCCATCCTTCGCTTAGCCATAGCTCAGACTTTTGGTAACCCCCACTTTCAATGAAACCTAGCCACTCGCCACAGGTAATGAGACGATCAGCGATGTTGAACGATTGAATTAGAACTTCGTGGTTGGGTCCTTCGTTGTCGAAAGAAAAACTTTCTAGCCCATGTCCTATTCTCGTGAGTTCTCTTGGGTAGTGAACCCAATTAAGACCAGGTTCTGAGTGGGTTTGAGTGGCTACCTCGAAAGCAGAGGTGGTGAGGTAGGCCGGCGCGAGCGGATTCAAAGATAATGCGTGCTTAATATCCATGAGAATAAGCTCTTGATGCTGTTGCTCATGGTGTAATCCGAGCTCAATTAAGTTAAGAATTTTTGTGTCAGTTGTTTCGCTGAGCGTATACAAAAATGACTCCATCGATTGGTCGATGGCTTGACGGTATTCAGAAATTTCTTCAATGGTGGGGCGTGATAGTAGACCGCGATTAGATCGAGGATGTCGGTCTCCAACTGCTTCGTAGTAAGAATTGAAAAGGTAGTTGTACATTGGATGGTGAGATTTATAGTTATTCTGAAAAGCGCATAAGACAAAGGTTTCGAAGAACCAAGTTACATGTGCCCGGTGCCATTTAGTTGGCGAAGTATCAGGCATGGATTGAATAGTTTGGTCCTCGGCTCCTAGCGGAGTTGCTAGAGTTTCCGTAAATTTTCTTACTGCCCGGTACCGCTCTAGTAAGTCAGCTACCTGAGAATTAGACTGAGACATTTATATAGTGACCCTACCTGCGTGAGAAAGTCTATTTGGCTGCTTTGGCGAGGCCAATAATAAGGCTAGCAATTTATTGATTCAGCGCAAATTTTTACTAGCTTTCTTGTTTGGTCTGCTTGGGAGAGGTCAAGGTTTCTAGTTTTCGTTCGACTCAATTTCTCGATAGTGAGCAAGGGCTTTCTTGTAGTGGTCTATTTCAACAGCGCCAGAAATTAGAAATTTATTGTCAATTACTACAGCGGGGACACCATTGACACCGCTGCTTAAAGCTTCGTTGTGTTCAGCGAATATTTGAGTCTCAAATATTTCTTTGTTGGCTTTTAAAGTTTCTTCAAAAATGTGCTTGTCGATGTCGACTTCGTGAGCAAGATTTAGGAGGACGTCAGAATCTGAAATATCCCGATTCTCGGTGAAGTAAGCTCGGAGCATCTGGTGGTGGTATCGGCGCCATGCGGCTTCCCCAAATGTGGCTGCGGTTTTGCCCGCTACTGCTGCTGGTAGCGAATGTGATGGTGGAGGGTTTTCGCCAGACCACGGGGTGCTGAATTTGGCGAGTGGTTCAAGAGATGCGGGCCTTTCCCAGCTTTTTGTATATTCAGCGAATTCTGCCTTATCTCTCAGCTCAGATTGAGGCCGCAATAAAAATGACTTCCATTGGACGGTTATGTTGTCACCCTCTTGTCGAACTAATTCATCGAGACGCACGGTCCCAACCCAACACCAAGGTCACAGGTAATCTGACCATACGGTTATCTGTACTGATTCTAGAGGCATGGTCTAGAGCGTAGATTACGGATGCGGTCAGAGGGTGTAAATCGCTAAGTCTGAACTGTGTTAGCTGCTGAGACGCTCTAGCGGTTCAGCACTAGACCAAATTGCTAGTCGAAGTGTTCGCTGCTGATTCTGATGTAGAGACGTTCTGCTCCAAGGTCTACAAAACGCCGTAGCCAATGTTCGGCGAGGTCGAGTGACCCTGTTGTTGAGGCTTGTTGTTTGGTGATTATCTCATGGCACACGACATAGTGCAGCTGGGAATACTCCGCTGAACTTTTGGTTGCTTGAATGCGCTCAGCGATTGTTGTAACTGCATGTGCTAATTGTTTTGGTGGTGCGGAGCGATGGTAAGAAAATGGCGGTTCGAGGAGTAATTGTGGTTGTTTGGAAAGAAACTGCTGCTAACAGCGTCAGCGGTTCTGTTCTGGGTTGTGCCAGAAGTAGCCTCGGGGTCAAACAGAGTCGAAACTCAAATGTTGTGCATTGGCTGCGATTGGCTTACCGAAGTGATGTTTGTGAACTCGATGTTTAATGTGTTCGGATTATGTACCGGCAATTCGCCATTTGAGTTAGGGCGAAGTTAGCGCATCATCGCATGAGCCGGAGCCTAATCCGGACCCGGGGTTGTAGCGTCTAATTTTGTTTGCAGGGTCTGAAATGGTTTTGTCTGTCATGAGAAACGATTGAACACCAGCTGCTATGGCCTTTGAAATATTTTTAGCATAGGCATCAGTTGCCATCAATTCAGCTTCAGAAGGATTTGATAGATAGCTAAGCTCTAAGAGAATAGAGGGTGTTGCAGGTCGTCTGATTATTCCGTAAGCGTCGCTGCCTTTTGAGTTGAGCACCTGAATAACTCCAGCATCGCTGCGCGAGACCCAGTTGATGTTTGTTATCGATGACAGGTAGGCGAAAGTTTTTTCGTAGATTAATGCTCCCAGCCGTTGAGATCGATCGCTCTTTGACTGCACGTATACCTCGGTACCTGGCGTGCTGCTTGGATTGGCTGAAGGTGAGTTGTGATGTATAGATATGAGAGCATCGGCGTTTAACGCATCTGCTAACAGTGCCCGAATGGGCAGCAGCGACGCGTAGTTACCGGTTCGCGTTAAAACTGAACTTATGTTGAGTCTTTCTAGCTCTAGTTGCGTGGCCAAAGCAATCGAAAGATTTATGTCGCTTTCTTTAAGACCTGTTCTGCTTACCGCACCGGGATCTTTCCGGCCTCCATGGCCTGGATCCAAAACGATTTGAGTTCTGGTGATTGGTTGTCCTTCTGGGACTAGTACCTGGTTACCACATGGGCTTCGAACTAGAAATCCTGCAGCCGACTGATCAAGTAGTTCTGCAGTAACCCCAGACTTTGTGATGATAATCCCTGATTTTGTGGCGGTGTCACGGATTGCTGAAGTCGTTGGAGTCGTTGGAGTCGTTGGAGTCGTTGGAGTCGTTGGAGTCGTTGAAGTCGTTGGAGTCGTTGGAGTCGTTGAAGTCGTTGAAGTCGTTGAAGTCGTTGAAGTCGCGACAGCGTTACGGATTGACGGCGACAAGGTGGTTGTTGACTCGCCGGACTGTCTAAACGTTTCGGCTGGTTTCGCTGTCTGTTCAAAGGAACTCGAACCGCAGCCGATGGCAAGAGAGCACGCTAGGAGCAAACAAATGGTTTTTGACACAGGTGGAAACTAGTACGAGCTGCTGTTAAAGGTTAATTTGTATCGGCTGTTTATTTAGGTTGAGCGAAATATGTTCGTTATTGGATAAACACAATTAACCGATCGAAGGGTAATAATCTGTTGGTGTAAACCTGACTTACCTCAGAGGGGAAAGAATCAGATCGGCATGTATCAGAGGCATCGCTACGGTCGCCTCATCGCCGATTACCTCAACGCTAGCGCTTTCGTTACCTGCTATCTGCCAACGGCCAGGCATTAAACCGCTTACTTTAAATCTCGTTACGGCCCGTGGGTCGGGTTGATTTGGAGAAGTTCGAAGGTGCAGCTCACCGTCTACCCATTCTGCTCTGGTGAAAGCCATCGTCGGGAAATCTACTTCAGTGATTTGAGGGCAGACTTCTAATGGCTTCTCAGAGAGAGCAGTCCATAGACCCGGACCTGATGCTTCCGCAGCTGCGAGAAACGCGTTGAATTGCCCTCTGGGGTAGTCTTCGTTGAGTCCTAGTCCCCAAGTGAACTCACCGAGACCAGTGTCCCATGTTGGCTCATATGAGTACTCGATAGCTTCGGCGAGTTTTTTTTCCAGGTCTTTCATTTCCCACTCGCGAGCCAGAACTAGCGAAGAACCGTATGCGCGACTGGGTTTGAGGGGAAGTCGAATGTTTGAATTTAGGCCTAAGGAATCACAACCAGCTTGAAACAAGCGCTTAGCGTCAATTGGCATTTGTGGAGCGGCGTAATAAGCAGTAGTTAGAGCCGCTGCCACTGGCAATCGATGGTGGATATCTAATTGAGGATCATAATAGAATGTGGTGGATGTTGGGGCATCAGGGCTAGCTAGATCCAGATACTGCTCCCGGGCGTATTGCCACCAGGGCTCAAAAGCCTGTTCGTGATAGTTGGTGTCATAACGATTATCGTGAAGTCTCAGACCGAGACCTGCTCCAGCCAGTCAGAATGGCCAAATTTTTGTATTCTCTCAGTGGCAACCTATGGGGGCTGCTAGCCATTGCTGACATAAGTGCTCTGCAATCTCGGAATGAGTCCAGGTGAATGAGTTGTCACTATCGCGAATCATTTGAAATGGCTGGTTCCACCTGTCATCGGGGTCAATCATAGAGCGGATTCCGAGCAGCACTAGAAAAAATCCCTTATAGAAAAGCATTCCGTCTGCTGCAACTGGGTCGATCTGCACTCCCCACGGGGCTGTGCCGTTGGCAGTCCATCCGGGAGCATCATAGTTCCCCCACAATTCAGGTGGTATGAACAACTTGTAGATATCTGGGTAGTCACCGCGATCAGGGTCATGTCCGAACTGAGTCAGCCAGTCAGAAGCAGACCACCAACACAGGTGACGTTCAATTAACTGATCTAAAATTTTTACGTATTGCTCTGTCCAAGCAGGAGTTCGTTGCGCCATGAGGCCCATAGCGTAGGAAGAATCAACTAAATCAAAACGGTGCCAGCTTGCCATTGGAGGATCGGATCTGTCGTCCCAATGAGGGTGCGGCTTACCGCTGCGACTCCAATCATCTTTGGTGTGAGCTTTGCGGTTGAGGTATCGCAACCATCCCAGTGATCGATCTGAAAGTTCCACATCTGAACATTATCCTGGTAACACATGGTTTGGTGTGAAACTGAAGCTAATTCGAGTAGGCGGATAATCTAAGTACTGAATCTCAAAATGTGAACTTGATATGTGTAATCATGCTGATTGATCGTCTGATGTTCTTTTAGAAGAGGTGGAATATGATTACTGCAGTAACTAGGTGGACAGGAACTCCTGCTGGTTTAGCTCTTGTCGAAGCTGGCTCGCGAGCTGCTAAGAGTGAACATATTGCATGGGGCGCAAATAATTGTCGTTTCATGAGGCCAATTGCCGGCCAGGGTGGCATGGGCATTGGCTTCTATATTTGTGAGTTCGACTCGATGAGCGCCTTTGGTGCCTTTCAGGACTCTGTTTTGGCGAGTGACTGGTTCAAACAAATGCAAAAAGATGTTGCTGCTGGTCATCCTGAAATAATGATGGATGGCACCACGGTGATGTACGACGCTATCGCAGATTGAATCCCATCTCTGAGGGCAGGCTACGAGGGTCTCTCTGCTAGCCCGAGAGAAAAAAGGGAGATTGTTTTGTTGGCCCGGTGAGCTAGGGGTTAGCTAAAAAGTAATTACACAACGACCTCTGGTGCCGCCTGCTTCGAGTCGGCTATGAGCTTCGCTTGCTTGCTCTGCTGGGTACGTATCGGCGACTCTGAGGGTCACAGCGCCGCTCTCGGCGTGCTGTCTAAGCGAGTCGAGCTTTCCGTAATTGCCTTCGTATTTAGTAACGTAGGTAGCCGTGAAATTGATACCTCTGATGTCTGATGGTTGGTAGCCACGGATAGAGGTGAAAGCCCCGTGATCTTTAACTGCATCAATAACTAGTTGGTTGAGAACTGCGCCATCAGCAAGTCCATCAACTCCTCCTGGGAAGTGTTTGCGAACTTTAAGGGCATAGTCATCTCCTCGGGCCACGATGATGTCGGCACCTAGTTTTTTGACCAGAGCCGAATCTTCTTCGGACGCATCCGAGATTATGGTTAGTCCTGCCGCTTTCCCGAGCTCAATCATGTACCCGCCGTATGCGCCGGCCCCGCCTGTTACCGCCAGCGTTTGACCGGAGGTAAGTCCGAGCAACTCCAACGAGAGCATTGCCGTCAATCCATTCATCGGGAGAGTTGAGACTTCAGCGTGCGTGAACCCTTTTGGTGATGGAACCACCTGCTCAGCCTTCAGAACCAAAGATTCCCTATATGCTCCTCTGCTCCCTCTAGGGACGATCATGGCCATGGCGTTATCGCCTACTTTTATGCCGGTGGTAACATTGGTTCCGACTTGATCGACTATTCCAGCGGCGTCCATGCCAGGCACATATGGTGGTGGGTCTATCTTTTGTGCTTCTGCTCTCGACCCGTTACGGGCCAACGTATCAGTCGGGTTAACAGCTGCCGCACATATGCGCAGTCTTACTTCTCCAGGGCCAGCATCTTGGCTGGGGACATGCACTATTTCTAGTGCTTCTGGCCCACCGTAACTATTTACTCCAACAGCTCTCATGAACTAATTTATAGTCGGTTGCGAGGTGAACCGCAGATACGGTTTAACGGTTTTCCAGCCAAGCGGGAATTTATTTACTGCCTCTTCATCGCTGATTGAAGGTGAGATGATTACGTCATCGCCAGGTTTCCAGTCAGCGGGCGTTGCAACGGAATATTGTGCACTCAGTTGCAACGAGTCGATCACCCGGAGAATCTCATCGAAGTTTCGCCCTGTGCTAGCGGGATAAGTGAGCGTGAGTTTAACTGTTTTGTCGGGTGCGATAATAAAAACTGAGCGCACAGTGAGTGTTGACGATGCATTGGGGTGAATCATCCCATAAGTTCCGGCAATTTTTCGGTTCTGGTCTGCGATGAGTGGAAAGTTGAGCGCTGTGCCTTGGGTTTCGGCGATATCGCGAGACCACGAATTGTGATCTGCGACTCCATCTACACTCAGCCCGACCACTTTTGTATTTCGACTGTCGAACTCTGGCTTAAGCGCGGCTACTCGTCCTAGCTCTGTTGTGCATACCGGGGTGAAGTCAGCAGGGTGGCTAAACAAAACACCCCAGGAAGAACCTAGGTATTCATAAAAATCAAGTAGCCCATCAGTTGAGTCAGCTTTAAAATTTGGGGCAATTTCTCCAAGTTGGAGCGTCATGTTGGTCTCCTTGTCGAGCACCTTATGACTATATACGATAAAGTTGATCAAATTAGTCATGAATTTGATGTAAGTCGTATTTACATGAAATAATGGGGCCTGATTGAGCCGGTCGGGTTCTAGCTTGCTCGGGAAGATAGTTGGGCCACGTGCGAGAGGCCCTCTCTTAATTGTGCGAGGTCTGATGTTCCGACATTCACTATTAATTGGTCTGCTCCGGCATCTTGCCATTGCTTGACGCTATGAAGATCAGGCACGCTCTGGATCTCCACTCTGGGGGCGATTATCAGGTCAGCTCTATCTCTATTGTGGTTTTTTAGCGAAGCTTCCATTTTGGGAACCTTCTGGGTGAAGTCATTTAAAGTAGCTAGTGGGTGCCACCCGTTTCCAAATTTAGCAGCGCGTTCACGAGCAGGCTGCCCACCTCCGCCGATCCAGATCTTAATTGATTGCTCAACTGGCTTGGGTCCTGCAATGAGTTCGTTCATTTCAAAGTATTGCCCTTGATAGCTAGCCGCACCTTCTGACCAGAGAGTCTGCATCACTTCGATAAATTCATCTGACCAAGGACCTCGACCATCATAAATGGTTCCAAGCGCAGCATTCTCCTCAGGGAGGCCACCCACTCCGAGTCCGGCGATAAGTCTTTTTGGGGAGAGAGCATCCAGAGTTGCCAAAGATTTTGCGAGCACCATCGGATGGAGGTAGGGGAGGACAAGAACTGAAGTGCCTAAGCTAATTTTCTCGGTTCTAGCGGCGACAAAATTTAATATTGTTAGAGCATCGTAGTAAGGCCGGTCATCTAGCCGTTCAGCAATGTATCCGATATTGAGTATGTGGTGGTTTACCCATACAGAGTCGATGCCGAGCTCTTCGGCTTCGCTAGCTAATGAAATTACGTCATTCGGGTCAGAGAGCCCCCAATTGTTTGGCAGTACAAATCCGAATTTCATAAGACCTCGGTTCAAGTAGCGTGACCGCTATTAATCATTGATGGTTAGCAAGAGGAAGCAGGTTTCCTTTATCTACTACTTGTTGCCTATCAAGGAAAATATCACAGTTACGCATTGGCAGGTCAAAGTGACAGTTAGTAAACCGATTAGCGAATTCGTTAGCGCCGGTAGAAACTAAGAAACTTCCAGCAATTGCTCGCAACTCAGTTCCGTTTATGTCGGCTTTGTCGTACATCGTTAAAGCTTCCCACTTAGCTCCAGGGTTGACACCCCATCCGACGTGTGAAATTGCGTATGCATTTGGGTCATTCCAGCCTTCGTAATAGGAGCGCATCAGTTTAGCGTCGAGTCCTGAACCTTCGATCTCAATGACCTGATCATTTTCAATATGTAGAACTACTTGGTCCTCGAAATATTTTTTGAAAGTTAAATTTACATCGCCAGTGTCAAGAACGACTCTGCCATTTACTGTTTGAGAAAGTGGGAAGCAGAGGCATAATCCGGCGGGCCAATACGCGATTTTGTCATTGGGTCCAAGAATGCCTCCGCCTCCTCTGCTTGGGGCTCCGACCGTATTAATTTTCAGGTCAGTGCCTGCCTCTGATTTGACCTCCATGAGACTAGAGTTATCTAAAAGTGAGAGTGATTCGAGCGCAAATTCATGCAGTTCTCGCGTGGCCGAACAACGTTCGAGCACTTCAGGGTGCTCATTCGAAATCATTAGAACCCTGCCACCTGCGCTTAGGAGCTCTTGACGGGCTTTGCTGTGCAGCAGGCCTTCGACTGTGCAATCGACGACCAATGAACAACTACCTAAAGAGCCCATAATTTCTGGGTAAGCATCATAGGCATACGTGGCTCCAGTTGACCTTACAGGCATTGGATCTGCTAATCGTGGAGAGGGGACCGTGACACGTAGGGATCTAGCTCCAATCTGGTAGAGAGCATGGTCAGTCAGATCAAGAAGTATTTGTCTGCTTTGGCTTTCAGCTAGAACTCCGATTAGGTCTCCAGGTTTCACCCCGGAGAGCTCAAAAAAATCTCGAAAACATTTAACCCACTTAGGTTCGAGGGTTTCAATCATATTTTGCTTTCATTTTGAAGGGCTATTGCATACTTATCAGGCTTGCTAAGCTTGACTTCTAGTTGTTTAGATTTGGTCAAGGGGAAAAATTGGTCTTCGGACGTTCTTGAAATCAAACAGGCCATTGTCGCTGCTTGTTACTCCTACGCCACTTATAGGTATCTCGTGAGCTGCGATAGCACGAAATCCTGCTCGGTAATGTATGCGCGATTTTAGTAAGATAAATCGACATTGAGCGGGCTCGATGCCGAGACTTTGCAGGTGTCCGAGATCAAATGGTTCGGTATGTCTAGAAATAACGACAATCTTTATTGTCCCTAGGTCTAGAACCCCGCTGGGGCCCATTGCTGCCCAAGTTCCTTTGCCCATTTCAGCCGTTATTTGAAAACTTCCATCAGTTAGTGAATAAACTTTTCCGCTAAGGACAAGAGGTGCGCCGCTTTGGCCGATGCTAGGCATATCCGTTTTGCCACCTAGGGATATGGTGATCTCATTTCCTACGCCAGCAGCAATCATTTCTGTCACCGCAAGTGGGTCGCAAATGGCGAATACGGCAACGTCTTCTAGATTTGAGTTAATGACCGCAGCGAGAGCTGCGGTGGTGTCCTGTGTGCCTCCGGAAGCTGAATTGTCGGCATGATCAAGTAGCAGTATTGGGCTTTCACTTAAACTTCTTATTTCGTTAATAGTTTCCTCTATGGGCAGCGATTCAAAAATGAATTCATGTCGGTAATCCCATGCAGATTCCAGTAACGCATCGCGTACATCTTTAGCTTCTTGAATGTCGCCATCGGAAATAGTAACGGCGGACATTCCTGCTTCCGAAATGTCAGCTAGGGGGAATCCGCCAAAGATCGATGCAGCTAGCAGACCACCTTTTTCATAATTTTTGGCAGCATCAATAAGTGGTCCCATCGGAATGTCGCTATGCCCCATTCGGAGCGTTTGGGCGAGAAGCGGAATGTTGCCCCATGTCATGACAGGGTCAATTTCGTTATTTAACATTCGAATCATTAATCGTCCGGAGTGTTCACCGGTCTGGTACATGTCGATATGTGGGTAAGTCTTGTAGCCGACCATGATGTCGCAATTCTCGACCATGGCTTCAGTTAGGTTGGCGTGCAGATCGAGGCTTATCGCAATTGGTAAATCTGGGGCGATTGATCTGATCCTGCGGAGAAGTTCGCCTTCTCCATCTGTGAGAGACTCCGTAACCATCGCTCCATGTAGATCAAGGAAACAGACGTCGCACCCATTAGAGATTGCTTCGCAGATTGCGTCTGTCATCGCGTCATATGCATCACTCTGAACTGGCCCGCTTGGAGCAGCATTGCCCGCTATGGGAGTGATTAATTCCATGTCTGCTGATCGCGCGACATCTACAAACGCGCCGAAGCCAGTCCCGGTTCCGTCGAAGCTTTTTAGCGCATCATTTCCACGTGGTACGTCTGTTCCGTTTGTTCCAAATCTCGCGAAAGGAGTTGGGACTGGAGAAAACGTATTTGTCTCATGCTGCATCATTGCGATAACGGCGCGCATTCCCGACGTAATTAACTTTGCCATTGTCCACTCATTAGTTCATTACCCCCTAGTAGATGCTATAGAAGAAACATAACTGCTTAAAGAAATGTTTGTTACTCGTAGTCTTCGCCAGTCCTAAATTTTGAAAAATTTAGTGCTTCGAACCTCTTCGTTGGTTCTTACTTTCTGCCGACCAGAAACCTTTAAGTAGGCCTTTCAAGGGCAGGTGGAACCAGCGATCGGAATCTTTTCTATCATTGTTCAATATAAATGATGAGAGATCTGGACTTTACTTTCGTTTTGTAAGGAGAAAGGTGATATAGGTCGGTACCGTCTAAGGGTGATGATAGAAACTTTTGATGCTGCGCAGCTTGCGACAGCTAAGTCCGGTACAGGGATTTTTTTCTCTGGATTAGTGAATGGCGGCTCGCGAGTTAGCTGCTATGGAACCTGTGCGCGCTTGGACTCTGGATACCTGTTGCTGGGACTTAACTTCTAATGGCTGAAACTGACGAAGTTCTTAAGAAACCTGAAACCGATCGTTCCAAAAATGGCTTTGCTGACCTAGGTCTGAGAAAAGAGCTGTTAAATAATTTGGTGACTCTTGGATACAGCGACCCGACTCCAGTGCAAGCAGAGGCGATTCCCTATTTGCTAGCTGGCTCTGATCTGCTCGGCCAAGCGGCAACAGGTACCGGTAAGACAGCAGCTTTTGCTTTACCCATCTTGAATGGGATTGATTCTGAAGAACCTGTCAAGCTCGTCGCCTTAATCTTAGTTCCGACTCGCGAATTGGCGATGCAGGTGACTAAAGCGATTGCCGAATATGGAGCTAAGCAGGATGTAAAAGTCGTAGCTGTTTACGGCGGTCAGCCTATCCAACAGCAACTGTCTGTTCTTCGCAAAGGTGTTCATGTAGTTGTCGCTACTCCTGGTCGTGCCATCGATCATCTAAAGCGTAAATCACTGAAACTGGATGCACTAAAAACAGTTGTCCTTGACGAAGCAGATGAAATGCTCGACATGGGTTTCACTGAAGACATCGAAACTATTTTAGAGACAACGCCAGCAGATCGACAGACAGTTCTTTTCTCTGCGACACTGCCGCCGCGCATTAATTCAATAGCTAAGCGTTATCAAATTGATCCAGTAAGGGTGCAAATTGTTGCTACAGGAAACAAGGCATCTAAAAATTTAGTTCGTCAAAGCGCTTACCTAGTCCAGAGGAAACATAAACCTGCTGCATTGGGCAGAATTCTTGATATTGAGGCACCCAAGGCCACGATCGTATTTTGTAAAACCCGAACTGATGTGGACGAACTAACCGCCACTATGAATACTCGTGGGTACAGAGCCGAAGCGTTGCATGGAGGTATGGACCAGAACCAACGTGACCGAGTAATGGGTCGACTCCGCGAGGGGACTGCAGAGTTACTTGTGGCGACTGATGTTGCAGCCCGAGGTTTGGATGTTGACTCTCTTACCCATGTGGTGAATTTTGATGTGCCAGCGGCGCCTGAGAGCTATGTGCATCGAATCGGCCGTGTCGGAAGGGCTGGTCGTGAAGGTGTAGCGATAACGCTGGCAGAGCCTAAGAATAGAAGAGCGTTAGCCAATATTGAACATTTGACAAAACAGACTATTCAGATACAGAAAGTTCCGTCAGTTGATGATCTCCGACGTCGCCAGACTGAGTTAACAGTGTTGTCCGTAACCGAAGCATTGGCTTCTCCGGACTTAGAGGACTACAACCCTGTGCTTCATGCGCTGGCTGGTGCCGGTAGCGATCGGAGTATTGCGTTAGCCGCTCTAAAACTTCTTCATCTTGCAAACAACGCTGATATCCAAGAAATAGAAATACCAGAAATTTCAGATAAGGGTAATTCTGAACGAAGAGGTGGTAGTCGGGGCGGTAAAGCTAAGGGTCGTGAGCAGGGTAAAGAGCGCGGCAGGAAAGGCCAAAAATATGATGGCGCTGTTGGATCGGTTTATATTGAACTAGGAAAGCGCTCCGGTATCCGTCCTGGTGACTTGGTCGGAGCAATAGCGGGTGAAACGAATTTGACAGGCAGCCAGATTGGCCCGATACGAATATCGGACAACTTTGCAATAGTTGGTGTGCCTGAGAAATCAGTTGATTCGGTGGTGAAGGCTATTAAGGCCACGACTATTAAAGGGAAAAAGGCGAAAGCTCGCCGCTATGTGGAGTGAAGTCTAGATGGTTGTTAGCGGCGAGTTTGTAATCAGTAAATTTTGATTCCTGACTCTTGGTGCACCAGTATTTCGCTAATCGGGTTATTGTTTGCTATCTCAGTTTCTCTGCATTTGAGATAGAGAGATAATTTCCACAGAAGTTTTTCTAGTGGTTCAAAGATGGAACAAGTAAGTATTGTGGTGCCAGAGATAAGGTATTGATGTGGTAGAAAATATTTCGAAACAACCAAAAATTGATTTTGAAACTCTTGTGAAACAGCGTAGAAGTATCCGTGGTTACAAGCCGGATGCTGTTTCTAAAGAAATTATCGGTGAGATAATTGAAATCGCCAAGCGAGCGCCGTCCTCAATGAACACTCAACCTTGGCACTTCCATGTAATCACTGGAGACCCGCTGGAACAAATTCGAAAAGGAAACACAGAGCGAATGCTTGCTGGCGCATCGGTAGATCGAGAAATAAAAATGGGTCACGGATATGAGGGGATACACCGAGATCGACAAGTGGAGATAGCGATCCAACTCTTCGCTGCTATGGAAATTGAACGAGATGATAAAGAACGTCGACAAGACTGGGTCATGCGAGGTTTTCGTCAGTTTGATGCGCCAGTCTCTATCGTGGTTACTCTTGATAAAGCGCTGGAACACGACACGGTTGGTCACTTTGATTTAGGAGCGGCAACATACGGCCTCGTGCTGGCAGCTTGGACTAAGGGATTGGGTTCAGTTATTAATGGCCAGGGAATTATGCAATCTTCAGTAGTTCGCGAATTCGCGAATATCCCAGAAGACGAAGTAATTATGACTTGCGTGGCTATGGGTTACCCGGATGAAAGTTTTGTGGCTAATGACGTTCAGTCTCTCAGAGCCTCAAACGAGAGTGTCGTCTCTTACGTAGGGTTTGACGAATAGGCATTAAGTCGATTACTGCTCTGTTTATGGGTTAAGCATCTTCGATTAGTTGTCTAAGGGTTCCCATCGTGGCGACTGGGTCAGGTCCTACTGGCGTAATGTTGAGAACGTTTACGCCTGCTTCTTTCCAAGCTCCGAGGCGCTCTTTGACATATGAAGCTGGGCCTACAAGATTTGCTCGTTGTAAGAAATCTTCAGGAACAGCCGCAGCTGCGGCATCTTTTTGACCATCTAAGTAAAGATCCTGAATTTCGATTGCCTCTTCTTCGTACCCATATTTCTGAGCGATAGTATTGTAAAAATTCTTATCGCGAGCACCCATTCCGCCCCAGTAGAGAGCAGTGGTAGGGCGCTGTCGGTCTAAGACTCTGTCGGCGCCATCGTTTATGTATTCTTCTCCAATGGCGACAGTGGCTGATGCTGCAATCGAAAGCTTGCCTAGGTCTTGATTTCTTAAGGCAGTTCCGGCTTTTAGATCATCGCCCCAAACTTTTTGGAATTCATCAGGAACAAAAAATACTGGTAGCCAACCGTCGGCTGATCTAGCTGTCTCTTTTACCGATAAAGGCATTAGAGATGCCCACCAAATCGGAATTTCGCTTCGTACAGGATGGTTAATCAGCTTAAGTGGTTTGCCAAGACCGGTGCCCGTACCTTCGGGCAATGGGATTTGTACCGTTTTGCCGCTGTAGATAAGAGGTTCGCGTTTCAAAGCCATTCGGGTTATGTCTATGTACTCGCTAATTCTTTTCATGGGCTTTTCGTAAGGAACCCCATGAAATCCTTCGATTACTTGTGGGCCGCTAGCTCCTAAACCGAGAATAAATCTTCCGTTGCTGACGTAATCACATCCGGCGGCAGTCTGGGCTATTGCCGCTGCGGTCCTGGAGTAAACGTTGAGGATGCCAGTTCCTATTTCGATTTTTTTAGTCTTGGCAGCTAGGAAGCCGACTTGGCTAACTGCATCGATGCTGTAGGCCTCTGCTACCCAAACAATATCCAGTCCTGCATTCTCATATTCAATTACTTTTTCTACAGAAGAGTGAAAATCGCCGACGTAGTTAATGCTCATGCCTAGTTTCATGTGAAGAGCTTATATTCATGCTGAGCTATTTTGATGAATTAATTTGTAAGCCCGTAGCTGGTGATTTGGCTCTTGGAATTGAGATAGTGCGACGATAGTTTCAAAAATCTCGTCGATATCTGAAAAAAGAATTACAAAGGTTATTGCTGGAAACACTATGCCTCTGCCGGCTCCTCTAGATCAGAAGGTAATGGGTTCGTGAACCCACACGCTTTTAGATGGAGCTAGATTTGCTAGCCGCTTGCAGAAATCATGGATTAATATGTCCGGCTATTGTTCCAATTAGTTGAACAATGGTTAGCTAAACTTGTATCTGTGGCTGAGCAAGCTTGCACTGCGCTTGAAAACGAATGGGAAAACCCGCCGAACCCGTTGATGCATCCACCATGTCAGTGTCCAAAATGTAAAGTGATGCCTGAAGTCAATGAAGAAGGACCGGCTCGCCTGCGAATCAGTGGCAAAAGTCACCGTTCGGTGGTACTCGAAGTTGAGCTGAGTTCAAATGGTCATGAGCTACTAGGGTAGACAGCGATAAAATTAGTCTGCAGGTATCTAGCCGACCAAATTTTCTCGCTTCGGACGGTGTAATCACCAGAGCACCTGCAGATTAGACGCCATTTTATGTTCGACGTTCCTTGTTGCCTCTTCTGGTTAAGAGCACGACTTTGCTAGAAAAACAAAGTGTTCATTAGACGATTTTGATGTTTGTTTTTGTCGAACTATCAAAGCAAGAAGTGAATCTAGTGTTGTGATTCTTAGAGACGATGGAGATGCTCAGCTTTATCGTTTGTTCAATTAACTTTACTAACATATGCGGTTTCTTCGCTAAAGGAGCGGGGTGAAAGATAGGTTTTGGTATGTCTTTAATTGTCTTGTCCGCGGTGATATTTGCGATATCGCTCGGGTTGTCTCTGGGGGGAGCGAGAGCGGCGGTCTCTCTGTCGAGTGATAACCTGCAGCGACTTACTTCGATCTCGTCGGGATTATTGTTGGTCTCAGCAATACTTGTGGTTCTACCCGAGGGATTCCACATGGTTGCTGCAGCAAGCAGTGGGTCCGATTCCTTTGCTTACCGGCCTTTGGTCCTGGGTGCGGTGATTCTCGCAGGGTTTCTGTTCATGCTAGTTTTGGAAGCACTGGGACTTGCGCACGCTGTGCACGAAGAGCATCACGACCACTTAGCCGGGCACGGACACGGACATGTTCATCATCCCAAATCGGGACTTGTTATGTCTATTGGGCTTTCAGCGCATGCATTGGGTGATGGGCTCGCTATTGGCGCCGCAGTGGCATCAGGCGAAGCCGCTATCTCAGTGCTTGTTACCTTCGGAGTTATTGTCCATCGGATACCGGCAGCGTTAAGTCTGGGCATATTTTCGGCTCATGAGTCAGATGGTAAGAAAAGTTTGAATGGAAATCTCCTAGTATTTGCTGCAGCCACGCCTGTTGCACTGGTGGTTTCGTATTTTGTGCTTAACGGGCTTAGCGAAGCAACCGTTGGTTTAGTTCTTCTGTTTTCGGCTGGGACATTCATATACATAACAACGGTCGACACACTTCCTGCTGTCCATAATCCCGAGACGGGACCAAAATCAGCACGCGCCGTGGTCATAAGTGCGGTTATTTTTTCGAGTTTCTTACTAGGGATGCAAGGCCTAGGTCTTTTAGAACATGAGCACGGGAACGGGAACGGGCACGGGCATGTTGAGCATGATGAGCATGATGAGCATGATGAGCATGATGAGCATGATGAGCATGATGAGCATGATGAGCATGATGAGCATGATGAGCATGATGAGCATGAAGTCAACCCATAGGTTTAAGATCTGTCTTGTGAGTCGTCTGGTTCTGTTTCGGTTTGTTCGTGCAGGGCAAGCGAGTAAGTCAAGCAAGTAAGAGCTAGCATTTGGGGATGCCTCAAGCACCTGGCGTAGCGATCACCCGTAAAGCTTGGTTGTCGTTAGCGGCCGCCGGTTTAGCCATGTTTTTAGTGGGTGTGGATGGTTCCCTTATCAACGTTGCTTTTCCGAGTTTTCGAAAAGATTTCGATGGAGTATCGAGCGCTCAGCTTTCATGGGTTCTAAATGCGTATGTCCTTGTCTACGCCGCCTTGTTAGTGGTTAGCGGACGGTTGGCTGATCGCCGAGGAAGGCTGCGGGTTCTATCGATTGGGTTAATTGTTTTTGTCGTGGCGTCTGTCGGCATTGCTGTTTCGCCTAGTGCTTTTTTCCTAGTAGCGATGAGAGGTTTCCAAGGGGTCGGAGCAGCGCTGATAACCCCAGCCTCCATGGGTCTAGTTATTGCTTCTTGGCCCTCTGAACGTCGTGCGACAGCGGTAACTCTTTGGGGAGCTTGCTTTGCATCGGCAAATGCTTTTGGGCCTGCAATTGGAGCAGGAATAATCGAGCTAGCAAATTGGCGATGGGCATTCATGATTAATTTGCCCATCGGCGCGATAGCGCTAATCCTGAGTAAACGAGTATTTGTTGAAACGCCAAAAAATGTATCAGGCGCTAAACCAGATCTACTGGGTGGAGGACTGATTTCTCTAGCGACTGGGTTGCTCGTGCTGGCAATCGTCCAAGGACGCGATTGGGGCTGGACGTCAGGCTGGATTCTGCTGCTGGTGCTTTCAGGAGTGGCCTGTTTCGGCGGTTTCCTCTACTGCAACAAGAGACACCCTGACCCGATTCTCCCTCGAGTTTTGTTAGCTATCCCATCTTTTCGTCGCGCCTCATTAGCGTTATTTACGTTTGCTTTAGGCATGTATGCATTGATGCTGTCTTTGGTCTTATTTTTGACCGATGTATGGGAATACTCGATAGGAATAACTGGTTTATCTACTGCGCTTGCAGCCTTATGCGTAACGATTGGGGCCATGGTTGCTGGTCCTCTCGCCGACCGTTACGGCCATAGGCTAGTTGCAGGGCCCGGAACATTTATATGTGCTTTGGGGATGCTTTGGTGGATAACAATGTTAAACGAGCAGCCCAACTATTTAGTTGGGTATTTACCAGGAGCTATAATGAGCGCTGCTGGAATGGGCCTGACATTGGGTGTTCTGGCAGCGGCTGGAGTGTCGGAAGTAAAGCCAGAGTTTTTTAGTCTCGCCGGTGGTGTTACACAGACTGCGCGCCAATTCGGAGGAGCGCTTGGCCTAGCAGCTATCTTTGCAATCTTAGGGGAACCTAGCGGACCAGCGGATGCGTACAGTGCGTACAAGTGGGGATTCGCTTTCATCATGATCACTTCAATTGTTGCGTGTTTGTTGGCAAGCCAGGTTAAGCAATCTCAATCAGATCCTGTTTGATATTAGATCAATCGCTCTGCTTACGGTGGTAACCATCTGATCAATGTGACTATCTGAAACTATAAACGGCGGCCCAAACAACAAGGCATCGTCGAAGACGCCCGAGCCTGCGGGGTACACCCATACACCATCATCAAACGAAGCTGCGGATACCTGCTCTGCAAAGCCTGCAGACCGAGGAAAAGCCTCGCCAGAATCACGATCGGCTACGAGAGCGATCCCATGCATAAGTCCCGCACCTCGGATGTCTGATACATGAGGGTGGTCTTGGAATTCGTCTAGCAATTTTGCTCGCAGCCGTGCACCCATCTCGAAGGCCCGATTTACTAAATTCTCTTCTCGCATAATCTGTAAAACCTTTTTAGAGACAGCGCAACCTAAATCATGACCCGCAAATGTGTAGAACATAAGCGCTAAGTCAGTTTCGGCGATTGGTGCTACTACATCCGGCCTTGTGTAAACCCCGCCCATGGGAACGTAGCCACCACCAAGTCCTTTCCCAGAAACAATAATGTCTGGAGTAAATTCAAAGAGTTGGTGCCCCATTGGAGTGCCTAAGCGGCCAAAACCAGTCATCACTTCATCTGCGATCAATAGAATGCCGTGTCGCTGACAGATTTCACTTATGGTCCGCCAATATCCTTCGGGAGCTACGTATGCGCCGGCCGCTGCGCCGATGACAGGCTCTCCGATAAATGCGCTGATGGTGTTCGGTCCCTCTATTTCGATTACTTTCTCGAGCTGGTCGGCGTCTTCGTAGCTTGTTTTTGGCATTACAGCTAGAGCAGACTCAAGGCCTTTGCGGCGCCTGTCGTGAGACCCTACAGCTAACGCTCCTAAAGTCGCTCCGTGGTATGAAACGTCTCGCCCTATGACTTTGTAACGTTCTGTCCTGCCACAGGCGACATGATGTAGCTGCGCTATTCTAATAGCAGCGTCTACTGACTCAGAACCGCCGCTATTGAAGACGCAACGCCAAGATGCGTCGGGAAGCCAGTTATCTGCTACCTCTTCGACTAGTTGGATTCGTGCCTCTGTAGCGAAAGTAGGAACTACGTAATCAAGTTTACGAAGTGCCGATGCGGCGACATCGGCGATTTCGTTCCTGCCGTGCCCGATGTTTGTGACTATGGCTCCACCGCCAGCATCAAGAATCTTATTACTATCTGAGGTGTATAGCCAGACGCCCTCGCCGTGTGTGATCGTTGGAGGGATTCTTCCTGGGATAAGTGGAAATCTAGAGATGTCCATAAAATCATCCTAGACCAGAAAGTAGTTTTGACAAATGAAACAGGTTTTTGAATCGGTATTGGCTTTTAGCGATTGTTGCTTAAGTGCTGTTCAGAGCCTTCGTCTGGTGTGATAAACAAAAGCTGCTAAATATTGAAGGTGCTCGGACTAGTTGTCAAAAGCCTTAAGTCTCATGTGAATTTTTGAGCTTCGGTGCTCAGATGCTCATTGTCTTATGATCTACTAGAGGTCGTGAGAGAGGGGAACAAATGGACAGCGTTATCTACGAGATTCGCGACCGTGTCGCCTATGTAACTATTAACAGGCCCCATGCCTACAACGCGTGCGACCAGCCGACGTATGACCGATTGGCCGAGGTATGGGCAGATTTTGCCCATAATGACGACGCATGGGTCGCAATTCTAACGGGGGCAGGAGACAAAGCCTTCTGTGCTGGGAGTGACATAAAACTAAATTTCAACAACAGTCCAGCGCCTGCTGAAGCTTTTAATGCCTCTTCCCGTGGTGACCTGATGAGAGGCTTAGAAATCTGGAAGCCAATAATTGCCGCAGTCAATGGACACTGCAATGGGGGAGGGCTTGAGCAAGCCCTCAGTTGTGATTTTCGAATAGCATCCGAGAATGCTCAATTTGGGTTAGGCGAAGTTTTGTTGGGTCTGTTACCTGGCGGCGGCGGCACACAAAGACTTCCGCGCACGATCCCACTCGGGGAAGCTTTGTGGATGCTGTATACCGGTGATCGAATTGATGCGGCGGAGGCATATCGACTTGGGTTAGTTAACAAAGTTGTTCCTCTTGATGAACTCATGGCAACAGCGCAAGCCATGGCATCAAAACTTTTAGAAGCTGGTCCGCTAGCTGTCAGAGCTATAAAACAGGCAGCTATGCAGGGTCTCAGCATGCCGTTAGAAGAAGGTCTGAGGCTAGAAAATCATCTTTTTCAGTTATTGTCGCGCACTGAAGATAGCTCAGAAGGGACCCGAGCATTTGCAGAAAAAAGAAAGCCAGTATGGCAGGGCCGTTAAGGCTGCAAGAGGTAACAGGTACTAGTTTTTGGAAAGAGCGCGTTTGTGGAGGTGGCGGGAATCGAACCCGCGTCCTTCAGCGTTTCAATGAGTCTTCTCCGAGTGCAGTCACTGAGGGAATTGTCGGGGTAAAGACTGGCAGAGACACCAGATTCAATACCCGTACCTGACTAAGTGTCCTTGTCTCTACGCCAGTAATAGCGACAAGCAAGCCCTTCAAATGAGGGCCACCTCTACCTGAAGGGCTGAGGTAGTGGGGCCGTTACCCGTTGCCTTTATCAGGCAGCGAGTGCCATGTCATTGGTTTTGACGTTGGCGTTTGTGATTGTTCCGACTCTTTAACGTGGATCCGGAGACCACGACTCGCTTCTCTCAAATCAACCGTCAAAGTCGAAGCCGATCACCCCCGTGATCTGCCAAGCGCAGGGTCTTGGCAATAATGCTCAAGACTACCGCTCAATGAACGGCGATTGGTTTTTGAAGCGTTAACGGTTTCGGTAACTCATGGCGCGTCGCGCTTCTAGGTCTGATTCGCGTTTTCGAATTGCGTGCCGTTTGTCGTACGTTCTCCGGCCTTTTGCAAGCGCTAACTCTAATTTCGCTCGTCCTTCTCGAAAATAAATTGAGAGTGGAATCATCTGAAGAGGTTCTTGCTCAGTGCGTATTCGTAATTTGTTGATTTCTGTTCGATGGAGCAAAAGTTTTCGAGGTCGGTCGACTACATGGCCGTTTTGTGCTGAAGCATGGCCCCATGGAGAGATACTCATTCCCATGATCCATATCTCATTACTTCTAACTCGAGCGAATGCATCGTTGATCTGAACGGAGCCCTCTCGGAGTGATTTCACTTCGCTTCCCTTAAGAACTAAGCCGCATTCGTAAGCATCGAGAATATCGTAATCGGCCCGGGCGCGGCGGTTGGAAGCTACTGTCGTTCTATCTGAGGGGCCTTTTTGCACCATATTGGCAATGATACTGGTTCCGAAGGTTGTGGGAACAAGAGCGCTCCTGGGTGGGGTATTAGTTATTTGTCCCGTAGAATCTTGACTAGATAAGTCGGGTTTTGAAATTGGAGATTTGATGTCTATCAGCGTTCGTTTACCTACTGTTTTGCGACCCCACGCGAATGGTGAGGCTCGTCTCGATGTAGATGGGGGAACAGTAGGAGAAATAATTGATGGGATCGTGCGTAAATTTCCCGGAATGGCAACCAATCTGTTGGACCAAGACGGTTCTTTGCATCGTTTCGTAAACGTTTATGTAAACGATGAAGACGTGCGCTATCTAGAGAAAATGGAAACAGCCGTCGTAGATGGCGATGAATTGTCGATTCTACCTGCGGTAGCCGGAGGCTAAATGTTTTGACCGTCTATAGAGGAATAGATGAATTAATCGGTGAAACGCCAATCCTTGATGTTAGCCAGCTGAGTCCTAATCCGAACGTTCAAATTTTGGCAAAGCTCGAAGGTAATAATCCCGCTGGCTCAGTAAAGGATCGAATTGCTAAAGCAATGATTGATGATGCTGAAAAGAAGGGACTATTGACGCCAGGTCAAACGATTATTGAGCCTTCCTCAGGAAATACGGGAATAGCAATGGCCATGATTGCGAGCCAGCGAGGGTACCCTATTATCGTCGTTGTCCCGGAAAGTGTTTCTGTTGAACGACGCCAGTTGTTGGAAATTTTTGGTGCCGAAATAATTTTTACTCCAGGTGAACAAGGTTCTAATGGATCAGTGCGCGTTGCTCAACAGATGGCTGCTGAACATCCAGAATGGGCCTTTCTCTATCAGTATGGAAATGATTCCAATCCACGTGCTCACTACGAAACCACGGGGCCAGAAATACTAAGGGACGTACCCGACATATCGCATTTTGTCGCTGGGCTAGGAACAAGCGGAACCCTGATGGGCGTGGGTAGTTATCTAAAAGAGATAAAAAAGAGTATTCAAATTTGGGCCGTTGAGCCTCCGGCCGGTGAAAACGTAGAGGGGCTTAGAAGTCTTGAGGATGGGTTTGTGCCTCCAGTTTTTGAGCGTTGGGGAGGACAAGACTTACTCGATCGCAAAATGATTGTGCGTCCTCGAGAGTCAATCGAATGTACCCGAATGTTGGTAAAGGAAGCTGGGCTTTTTGCTGGTATCAGTTCTGGAGCTGCGCTAGCTGGCTGCCGCAAAGCTGCGGCGCAAATAGAAAGTGGCGTAATCGTTTTTGTGGTTTGTGATTATGGTTGGAAGTATCTTTCAACTGGAGCATGGACGAGTGATCTTGACTCGGCTACTGCAAGTACTGAAAAAATTATCTATTTTTAATCTTGATACTGCAATCACTTTAGATCTTCGCAGAAAGCTTACGATTATGTTAGTGAATAACTTTTTTGGCTACTGGACTTGGAGTCCGGACGGAGGTAGCTGGAAATGAGCGCGTTGTCTGTAACAGTGTTGGGTTGTTCTGGTACCTATGCAGCGGCTGGCGAAGCATGTAGTGGCTATCTCGTTCAAAGCGCCACAACTAGCTTGTGGGTCGATTGTGGCCCCGGGACGTTAGCGAATTTGCAAGAGCATATCGGTATAGAGAATCTTGATGCGCTTGTAGTTTCGCATCATCATCCAGATCATTGCGCAGAACTACCTGTTGTGTATAACGCCGTTAAGTATTTTACTCAGCGTGCCAAGCTCAGAGTTTTAACAACAGCCGGAGTGCGACGGGTGACTGATGCATTTCACCCTGATGGTAATAGTTCAGATTTGTTTGAATGGGAAATAGTCGAAGACCGATCGGCATCTGTGGTCGGCGATATCATGATTCGTTTTTCTAGGACAGACCACCCTGTTGAGACTCTTGCTATGAGCTTCACCTCGGGCGACAAATCAATTTTCTATACGGCTGACACAGGTCCTGATTGGCCATTAAGCAATCTTGGTCTAAAGCCTTCGCTGGTATTGGGAGAAGGAACTCTTACAGAAACAACGAAGGATCTCAGAATACCTCACATATGTTGTCGCCACCTGGCATCTGAAGCCTCTAAAGTTGAAGCTGAGCGTCTGGTAGTGACACACATACCGCCCAACTCTGATAAGTCTGTTCACCTGGCTGAAGCAAAGATGGCCTTTAGCGGGATTGTTGAGCTAGCGGCTACGGGATCTACCTTTACAGTCTGATGTGAATTAACAAGAAAGATTACTAATGCGTCCTGATGGAAGAAATAATGACGAACTAAGGCCGATCAATTTTCAGCGCGGTTTCACAGAGCAAACTCCTGGATCAGTTTTAGTCAGTTTTGGTCGAACTAAAGTGCTCTGCACCGTTTCGATCGATGATGATGTCCCTCGTTGGATGCGCGGTAAGGGCGAGGGCTGGGTTACAGCAGAATATTCGATGCTCCCAGGTTCGAGCCATGAACGCGTTAACCGTGAAGCAAAAAAAGGTAAGCAAAAAGGTAGAACATTAGAGATTGAGAGATTAATAGGTCGTTCTCTACGAGCTATATGCGATATGAAGTTGCTGGGCGAACGAGAAGTGACGGTTGACTGCGACGTTTTGCAAGCCGATGGCGGGACGCGAACAGCATCAATATGCGGCGGTTTTGTAGCTTTGCATGATGCTTGTACCTCGCTAATGGAGCGTGGTCTGATTGAAGTGCACCCCTTGACTGATTTTTGTGCAGCAATTTCGGTAGGAATTGTAGATGGAACTCCAAAACTAGATCTACCTTATGTCGAAGACTCGACGGCCTCTGTTGATATGAATGTGGTTATGACAGGTAGCGGGCGGTTTGTGGAAGTCCAAGGAACAGCCGAGGGAGATCCATTTGATCGGAGCGAGCTTGATGCCTTGACTAGCCTTGCGGAAAAAGGAATTACAGAGATCATAGCGATGCAAAAAGAAATCTTAGGGACACGTAGTTGAGAGGCTGTACATGCGATTAGTCATGGCTTCGGCTAATCCGCACAAGGTTGAAGAAATCTCCAATATTTTGGTTGGCTACAAAATAGATCAGCGACCTAAAGGCCTTGCCGATATCGAGGAGAACGCTGAAACTCTTGAGGGGAACGCCCATTTAAAGGCTACTGCCGTATGTAACTTCGCCAAGGACGCTGCAGTTGCTGATGATACGGGGCTAGAGGTTGATTACCTAGACGGACTTCCCGGGGTTCGTAGCGCCCGCTTCGCTGGCGAAGGTGCTACTGACATCGACAATTTGATGAAATTACTCAAAGCGTTGGAGGGCGTACCAGAAGATCAGCGGAAAGCTCGTTTTCGGACTGTTGCGATGGTTGTCTTTCCAGATAAATCCGTGTTAAGAGCGCAAGGAGTGGCAGAAGGTTTTATATCAAAATCACCTCGGGGCGAAAAAGGTTTTGGATATGACTCGATCTTTGTCCCGGTAGAAGGAGATGGAAGATCTTTCGCTGAAATGGCTCCCGGAGAAAAACAATTAATTAGCCACCGCGGTAGGGCATTTCGTCAGTTAGCACTATCGCTTTCAGCTAAATCCTAGCTACCAATGTCGGAGATCAATATTCCACTGGTCGACGATTTTCCCACCCCTAACTAAATTAAGAATTTCATGTTTAGCCATAGTTGGGTCAACATGAGCTGGAACAAGAGAGATTTGATCACCTACTTTTAATGGCGTATTGGGGATAATGTTTGTGTGTTCATCAGAACAAAACATGATTTCCCCATCTAGGTAGGTTGGGTTCCCATGGTCCATGCCTTGAGCTTTAAGACCAGCATCACAAACAACGAAATCTTTTGATTTTGAGATAACAGTTGAACGTAAAAAAAGTGCTTGCTTGAAAGGTTGGTCTAGCTGCGAGGTGTAAGCGCTATCCATTAGCACATAGGAACCTGCTTGAACTTCGTTGACCCAAGTATTGATTAGGTGAGTGCCTGTCCCTGCACCTGTGATTAGATCGCCACCAACTAGTTCATGGGCGCTTAGGAGACGTTCCATGGCTCTATGAGTTAGATCTCGTCGTTTCTCTAAGTCCACTACACCCATTGCGTGTCCTTCGTAACCCATGACGCCGCGCACGTTCATCCCTTTGGACCTTGCTAGGTCGGCTAAAAATCCAGCATCTTCGACCTCGCAACCGCATCGAAACCCAACGCGTATATCAATGACGCATTCGTCTATTCCAGCCTTATGTGCAGCGAGAATGGTTTCTTCGCTATCAACTGCGATTGTTATCCGAGCGTCGCAGTGAGCCATAGCAGCTAGTCGCAGAGGATCTAATAACTCGTTGGCTAAAAGAAGATCGGTACCGAGTCCTGCTGCTGCCAAACCAAGGATCTCTCGCGCCGTTGCACACGTGAATCCCGTGTGGCCCAGCGCATGTTGGCGAGCTGCTAACTGAGTCATTTTGTGCGCTTTGACGTGCGGTCTTAGCCGTGTTCCGGGAACCCGCTCACTCATAGTCTGGAGATTCCATTCTAAATTATCGAGATCTGCGCAGAGCGCCGGCGTTGAAACTTCTTCGATGTCCATGTAATAGAGCTTAGAACGACATCGGTCCTAACGCCGCAAGCGGATAACCTCAAAAGCATGTCTCTGATACATACCGAACCAGCATTGTCCACCGGCGCTCCTGCCGGACCAGGAGAAATCTACAACCGACTTCTCAACGATCGTATTGTTTTCCTCGGAACAGAGGTTGATGATGATATAGCGAATATTCTGTGCGCTCAGATGCTGTACCTAGAAGGTCAAGATCGCGAGAAAGATATCTGGCTTTATATCAATAGTCCAGGTGGGTCTGTTACGGCGGGCATGGCTATTTATGACACCATGCAGTTCCTTAGTTGTGATGTAGCTACCGTTTGTATGGGCTTGGGCGCATCAATGGGTCAGTTCCTTCTAACAGCGGGAGCTGCAGGGAAGCGATACTGCCTGCCTCACGCACGAGTAATGATGCACCAACCCTCAGGCGGAGTTAGAGGGCAAGCCTCTGATATAGCAATTCAAGCTGAACAAATGTCTTACATTAAAAAGTTGATGGCTGAGATAATTGGGATGCATAGTGGTCAAGAAGTGGATCAGGTTACAGCGGACAGTGAAAGAGATCGATGGTTCACAGCCGAACAAGCCAAAAATTATGGCCTCTGTGACCACGTCATAGTGAAGCGCGGAGAAATTAATTAAGTGGACGTGAGCTAGGCTCTCGGGCCTGGTGAGCAGGCGCGAGCCGTAAAGGCGTTGAATTTGTCTACAGCAGGGTAGAGAGACGCTGCAAAAGCCTGCTGTACTGCACTCAGGGCAGCAGCTCTTTCAAGTGGGCTGTCGAAGTCGCTGTTTGACACAGCATCTGCGAGAGAATTAATAAAAGCTGAAATAATAGCAGCGTCTTTCTGATTCTTGTTTGGTGTTTCTTCCAAGACTTTGGTCATCAGATTAGCCGTTTGTCGAATAGCAAGGCGAACTTTGGCGTCGTCATTTATCGATATGTTGAGGCTTAAAGCATCGTTTAGCTGTAATTCTGAGATAGAGCGGCAGAAAGACTGTGTGCTAGGAGAATCATTTTTTCCGCAGCCGAAAGAGCTAAGGACCAATAGAAAAATCAATAGTAGAAGCGAGGGTGCTCTCAATCGACTTGGGCTTCTAGCGCTAGTTGTCGAAGGCTTTGAACTCCGAATTTCAGTCCTTGCTCATATTTGTACAGAGCACTTCCAGAAACAAGAACATTTGCACCTGCAGCTGATGCGCCCGAAATAGTTGAGGATGAAATTCCTCCGTCAACTTCTATGTCGACATCGTGTCCACTAGCTGTAATCATCTGACGCAAAGCGCGAACTTTTGGCTCCATAGACTTTATGTATGCTTGTCCACCAAATCCGGGGTTGACAGTCATAACAAGAACCATATCTAAAAGGTCTAAGACATGCGCCACAGCATTTAGTGGCGTCGCAGGATTAAGTGCAGCTGCTGGTCTGCAACCAAGCTCCCGGATAGCACCTAACGTTCTGTGGAGATGTGGCGTTGTCTCGACATGCACTATGATCATCTGACACCCGGCATCCACATATGTGTGTAACAACTCGTCTGGGTTTGCCACCATAAGGTGGGCTTCAAACGTTACATCAACATGAGGTCGGCAAGCGGCTATGACATCAGGTCCGAAGGTCAAATTTGGAACGAAAACTCCATCCATAACATCCCACTGGATGCGGTCTACCCCGGCTTTTTCGAGGGCAATACATTCTTCTCCCAACCGAGAAAAATCGGCAGGAAGTACAGATGGAACGATTTCTATAGAGCGTGGCATGTTGTTGACCGTAGCCTGGTCAGAGTGCATATGAGAGTCAACATTCATGATCTTGCAATCGGTGGTGATGGAGTCGGCCGTCTTACTGATGGCCGAATCGTATTCGTGCCGGGTTCAGCGCTCAACGATGAGTTAGAAATAGAACTTACTGAACAGAAAGACAAATTCGCTAGAGGCATCATTAAGAACATTTTACACCCTGGCGATGGTAGAAGAGAGCCTCCGTGTGAGAACATTCGGCGTGGTTGCGGTGGATGTGACTGGCAGCACCTGGATGAGGATGCTCAAGCTGACGCAAAGGTCGCTGTTGTTGAGTCAGCTTTGCGAAAGCTCAAACAAGAAGAAATTCCCGAGGTTGGCTACGTCTCAGGGCCAAATTCTGTTGGGTATAGAACGACCGTTCGCTTAGGAATCGAAGAAGGGCGCCCGGCTTATCGGAGCCGGTCATCTAACGACTTAGTGCAAGTGTCTGACTGTCTGGTAGCGCATCCGTCGATACAAGACATCATTGCTGCAGGGTTCTTCGGAAATGCTGCTGAAGCGGTGATACGCGTCGGAAGTCGCACAGGCGATCGTTTAGTCTTGGGAGAACCCTCGGCTGAAGGGTTCGTATTGCCTGAAGGGGTTCAAGTCATCGGCCGGAATGAAGCTCGTAAAGGAAAAAAAGCGTTCATAACTGAAGAGGTAGCGGGTATCAATTGGCGTATCTCAGCCCAGTCTTTTTTCCAGAGCTCTCCGGAGGGCGCTGAAATGTTAGTTGCGCTCGCTGCAGAATGGCTGGATCAAAAAAATGCTGGTGAACGAGCCATGGTAGATCTTTACGCCGGCGTAGGGTTGTTCTCTGGAACAGTAGGAGACTGGTTCGATAAAGTAACTGCAGTTGAGTCGTCGATCTCTGCGACTCTTGATGCAGAACATAACCTGGGAGACCACGTAACTATTGTCCGCTCTAATGTAGAAAAATGGGTGCCAGAACTAGCAGACGTTGTGATAGCAGACCCACCTCGAGCAGGGCTCAAACAAGAAGCAGTAAATGTTATTTCTGCAACTAGAGCACCACATGTGCTGCTTGTTTCATGTGACGCTGGAGCCTTGAGTCGAGATTCCAGTCTGATGGGAACTGCTGGATATCAACTCGATCAAGTAGACGTGCTAGATATGTTTCCGCAGACAAGCCACGTTGAAATAGTTACTGGTTGGATTCGTTATTAGAGAAAGCCGGCGCCTGCGATAGCAGGCGGCGGCTTTCTCTAATAAATCGGGTTATTATTTTTGTTTAGCTGAGACGTTCTATAACCATGGCCATGCCTTGGCCTCCGCCTACGCACATGCTCTCAAGACCGAAGGTCTTATCAGAGTCCGTTAAACCATTAATCAAGGTTGTCATGATGCGTGCCCCTGTTTGACCAAATGGATGTCCAAGCGCAATTGCTCCACCATTAACATTGAGTTGGTTTACCATGTCTATTCCAAGTTCATCTGCGGAAGGTATTACCTGCGCAGCGAACGCTTCATTGATTTCGACAAGATCAATGTCTTTCATAGTCATTCCAGCGCGCTCAAGTGCCTTCTTGATCGCTTCGATAGGACCTAGCCCCATGATTTCAGGGTTGAGGGCTGAAACGGAACTAGAAATGATTCGAGCTAGTGGGGTGATTCCTAGCTCTTCTGCTCGTTTCCGGCTCATAACAACAACGGCTGCCGCGCCATCATTTAGTGGGCAAGCGTTAGCAGCAGTTACTCGTCCATCCGGTCGGAAGGCGGGCTTCATCTGGCTAACAGCCTCAAGAGTTACTCCAGCTCGGGGCCCATCGTCCTTGCTGATGATGGTCCCGTCTGGCAGTTGAATAGGGGTTATGTCAAGTTCGAAGAAACCTCGATTGATAGCTGCTTCTGCTTTATGTTGGCTCATCACTCCGTACTCATCCATGGCTTGTCGGCTTACGCCTTTGAGCTCAGCTACATTCTCAGCTGTCTCACCCATTGAAATGTATAAGTCGGCAAGTCCTTCGGCAGGAGTCCAAACGCCATGGCCGCCCTCGGATCGAACTTTGCTTCTAGCTCCTGGGCCCTTAAAAATTGGGTTGAGTGTATCTGGAAGGCTGTCGGAATTGCCTTTCACATAACGGGAGACACATTCGACGCCTGCTGCAATAAAGGCGTCACCTTCGCCAGCTTTAATAGCATGCGCAGCCATGCGAATTGTTTGCAGAGATGAAGAGCAGTATCGATTTACAGTAGTCCCTGGGACATCTCCTAAGCCCGCAAGAAGTGCTGTGGCGCGACCAATGTTGAACCCTTGTTCGCCACCTGGCGAACCCGTCCCCATGATAAGGTCTTCGATTTCTTCTTTAGGAAGTTCGGGAACCTTCTCCAGAAGCTTAGTTATGATTTGTGCGCTCATATCATCTGGACGCATCTCTGTCAGTGAACCTTTAAAGGCTCGACCGATAGGGCTTCTTGCTGTGGCTACTATGACCGGATCGGTTGCTGAATCGGTGCTCATTGTTGTCCCTTCATAAGAATTTAGCTGCGGCGGTTAGATTAGCCGGCCCGACGGGCTAGATGTGCTTTTTGTATCAATAGGTTTTAACATTAATTAGAGCAAATAGCGCTGGTGACAGACAGTCGTGGCCATAATATGCTGCCGAAGGAACAAGAAATAACGCGTTTGCATAGACGTGTGAATAATTAGGATACGAAGCAGGAAGAGTTGGAAGTTAAGCAGATGAGACTTGGGGCAGCGAAATTGGTTCTAGCAGTTGCGATACTGGCCGCTTGCTCAGGCAATAATTTAGACACTGAAGAACTCAGTCATACAAGTCAAGAATCTGAATCAGGGCATAGTCATTCCCACGATGACACAGCCGCATCTGACTATAGTCTCGACGTTCCATTTGACTCTGAATCGATAGACGTGAAGAGTTCGTTTCAAATAGAGCAAGGCAAAGTAGTTGGGGGTATCCAAAGAGTGCGAGCACAGATGGGGGAAGTGGTAGCTCTAGCTGTCGAGTCTGATACGCCAGAAATTTTGCATCTTCATGGCTATGACCTTGTCGCAACAATTGAGCCTGGAATTTCTGCTGTACTGGTTTTCGAAGCCTCAATTCCAGGGATTTTCGAGATGGAGTTGGAGAACGCAGGGCTGCTTATAGCTAAAGTGGAAATTCGATGACGCTGCTTGCACATGGGATTGGGGCGAGAGGAGATCTCCCACTATCTGTTGGGACTCTTGCGGTCGTCGCTGGAGCTGCACTTTTCGTTTCGTTTGCCGCCTTGCTGGCAGGTTGGAAAGAGCCACGGCTTGCTGGAATAGCTAAGGGACGGTCTGTATTTACTGTTAGCTCAGGCGCAGCGCTTTCGGTCACGACGATAACAAGAATTGCTGGAGCGCTTGCTGTTGGGGTCTCACTTTGGTCTGCGCTTTTCGTAGTAGACAGCACAGTAGAAAATATTGCTCCGCGGATGGTCTATGTGCTTTTCTGGATTGTGATTCCTCTGAGTTCAGTGATATTTGGAGACTTGTGGCGTCTTTTTAGTCCGTTCGAAGCGATCGCTGCCGTAACTAAGAAATTTAGACATGCCCAGCCAGATCCAAAGAAGTCTCAATCGCTATATGGAGCAGCCTTTTTTCTTTTACTGTTTCTATGGCTAGAGCTATCTTTTCACCGGCCGGCCGGCCGGACACCGCTGGCGATAATGCTTATCGTTTGGATCGGGTGGTGCAGCCAAGGTGCTGTTCGAGGCGGAACTACCTGGTTAGGCAATAATGACCCATTAGCTGTTCTGACGCGTCTTATGTCTTCTGTCTCGTGCTTCACAGTTCGAAAAAATCGGCTTGTGGTTCGTAGGCCTATTGTTGGCTTAGCGGAAGTGCCTACTCAACGTGGGCTTGCTGCTGTGGTGCTCGTGGTCCTCGGGGGCACTTCTTTCGATGGATTGTCGCGAACGGATTGGTGGACTTCGTTAATAAGCGGGAAAATGGACTGGACTCGAACGCTTGTCAACACCCTGGGTTTGTTATTTGTAACAGCGTTAATCATCTCTCTGTTTCTCGGTGCAGTCCGGTTAATGCAGCGTAAGGATGAGAATAGCGATCCAATGTTCGAAGATGGATTTGCTGTCTCATTGATTCCTGTACTTATCGGGTACGGAGTAGCTCACTATTTCTCAATGGCTATTTTCGAAGGCCAATTTTTGTTGATTCAGGCCAGTGATCCATTTGGGTTTGGATGGGACCTTTTTGGGACGCGAACAAGCTATGTCAACTATCGGATAGTGAGTTCAACGACAATTGCTGCCGTGCAAGCATCAGGTATTATTGCTGGTCACATAGCGGGCGTGGTTGTCGGGCATGATCGTGCTTTGGAGAGCCTAAGAAAACGGGAAAGTTTAGCTGCCCAGCTACCCTTAGTTGTCTTGCTGGTAGCGCTCACCATGATTGCGCTTCTACTTCTTGTCGAAGCTTGAAGCGCTACTGAATGTAATTCGTAGAAGCCTATTTTGGGTTACTTCAAACAGCCTGGAGTGCAGTCCACACGGCTTGGGGCGTGCACGGCATGTCAATGTGCTCGATACCCAAGTGGCTTAACGCATCGCAGACTGCGTTGTGAGCAGCAGGAGTGGATCCAATAGTTCCAGACTCTCCGATTCCTTTTGCCCCGAGTGGGTTTCGTGGGCTAGCAGTCTCGGTGTTAGAGGTTTCGAAACTTGGTAAATCTGCTGCGGATGGCATCAGGTAGTCCATCAGGTTAGCGGTGACAGGGTTAGCGTCTTCATCGTATTGCACCTGCTCCCAGAGAGCTTGAGCAATGCCTTGTGCTATTCCACCGTGCTGCTGACCGGTTACGAGCATCGGATTGAGGATAGTGCCGCAGTCATCTACAGCAATATGTCGAAGTAACTCAACTTCGCCGGTTTCCCTATCGACTTCTACAACTGCGACGTGAGAGCCAAATGGGAATGTGGAATCGCCTTCGTCAAAGACGAGTTCATGGTCAAGTCCTCCATCCATATCTGAAGGACGCACTGAGTCATCATTTACCGCTGCTGCAAGTTCTGCCCAGCTAACTGACTTCGCTGGTACTCCGGCGACTTGGAGAGCTCCTTCGCCGACGACAATATCGTCAGCAGAGGCTTCGAGCATGTTTGCTGCTAGTTGCTTGCCTTTTTCGAGTACTACTTTGCTGGCTTCATATATGGCCGATCCTGCAGTTTGCAGTGATCTCGATCCCATTGTTCCTGCGCCTTGCTTTACTTCTTCAGTATCAGCGTCTATGTGGGTTACATCTGCGGAGGGGATTCCGAGCATGTCTTCGACGATCATAGAGAATGCTGTGTCATGTCCTTGCCCGTGAGAGCTTGTGCCGACGCGAATAGTAGCGGATCCATCTGCATTGATTTCACACTTTCCGTATTCTGCGTGCAGTCCCAAAGGAGCTGTTACTTCGACATACGAGGCGAGTCCGATACCGAGCATTTTGTTGTCGTTGGCGGCGCGACGCTTTTCCTGCTCTGCTCTGAGAGTGCTGTAATCAGAAGCCACAAGCACAGCGTCGAGACTTTTCTCATGGTCTCCCGAGTCGTAATTGGCTCCAGTGATTGTTGTCATTGGGAATTGGTCAGGCTGTATATAGTTTTTCCTGCGAATTTCGGCTGGGTCCATTCCGATTGCTTGGGCGGCTTTGTCTAAGATTCGTTCAACCATTTGTGTAGCTTCAGGCCGTCCGGCTCCTCGATAGGCGACAGTTGTTGTTGTGTTCGTAACTACTGAATGGGCCTGAAAGTGAATTGTAGGAATGTTGTAGACAGCTTGACTGAGGGTTTGAGTAAGTACCGGCAAGAAGGCCCCGATGCCAGGGTAAGCACCTGTTTCGGCAAGAACTCGCGCTCGGAGGCCTACAATCGTGCCATCTTTTTTGACGCCCATTTCAGCG
The DNA here is from genome assembly GCA_905182565.1 of Acidimicrobiaceae bacterium. GTDB lineage: Bacteria > Actinomycetota > Acidimicrobiia > Acidimicrobiales > Poriferisodalaceae > UBA9040. Next base: position 441,542 of record CAJJCB010000026.1, read on the forward strand.
TTCATAACCATAGCTCTGCCATGGCCCATAGCAACCATGTTCTCTCCACGCTGTTCTGTCCACTTAACAGGTTGTCCTAGAGTTAGGGCACATTTTGCAACGATTATGTGCTCGACGTAAAGGCCTGCTTTAGGGCCGAAACCTCCACCAACCCAGGGAGCAAGAACGTGAAGGTCTTCAGGGTCCATTCCTAAGTTAGGTGCCAAAGCGTCGCGGACGCTGTGAGCATTTTGAGTGGAAACAAAAAACTTTAGCTTCCCACTTTCTCCGGGAATGGCTACGCAGCCATTGGGCTCCATTGGGACCCCAGCAAGTCGCTGAGTTAGGATTCTCTCATTCACGACTAGATCTGCGCCAATAAATGGATCAGTTGAATTTTGTATTTCCATTTCAGGTAGGGCTGTTTCAAGACAGATATTAGATGATTGACCTTCCCAAATCACAGAAGCGCTTTCTGTAATCGCTGCTTCTACATCTGCGTTAGCCGGTAATGGGGAATAATCAATGATTATTTGCTCCGCAGCATCAACTGCTTGACGCATGGTGTCTGCGACAACTGCTGCGATAATATCACCAACGAAACGAACACGATCTGTTGCTAGTGGTGGGCGGTCCATGGCAGGGTCGACCATTGGAAAACCATTAACAGCTGCCATTTCAAGGTTCTTTGATGTGTAGACGCCGAGTACTCCGGGCATAGCTTCCGCATCAACGGTTTCAATTGATTCGATGATGGCATGGGCCATCGTGGAACGAACAAAGACTACTTGAACTGATCCAACATCTAGATCATCAAAATATTTATTAGATCCGGTTAGAAGACCTGGGTCTTCCTTCCGTCTCACTGCGTTGCCTAGTATCGAACCAGATGAAGCCATCGTGAGCCCCCTGAAATAGTCGTGAAAATACTTTAGATATGTGAAGAAGAGGCTACCTCAGCTTCGGGTTAGATTAACTAACTGTGCAAAATCGTTTAATGATTACGCGTTTAGCTTTTATCTGTTGGCCATTGATCGGAGGGAAAGAGTAGCTTCGGTATTCAATAAAAATTTGTCCGGATAGATCACTACGCCGTATTCGCGTTCGGCGCTTTCACGACTAACTATGTCATCGCGAACATCTCGTAAAACTAATTGTGGGTCGCGGGCGAATGGGTTACCCCACCCACCTCCACCTGGGGTTTCGGCGACCATGCGAGCTGGGCCTAATTTTTTTACGCCATATTTTGGGGGAATGAATTCGGGTCCATCGGTGTGTTCATCCAAGGGTGTTACCCACTCGAGTCCTACACCACCAGTTCCTCCGCCTAGAATTCCTATACCGCTGGGAGTGTCAAGTCCTTCGGCTCGGAAAGACCAGATAGCCGGTTCTAAGATGTCAGCCTCGTATCGAACTCCTGTGCCGCCTCTCATTTGGCCTGGGCCAGCGTTATCGGTTCTTTGTTCGTGGCGGATGTATCTAACTGGATATTGCTGTTCATGAAATTCAAGATTTGGCATATCTAGTCCGCCGAGACTTATCAGATGTCCCATCTGAGCGAATCCGTCTCGCTCTGCAGTAGCTCCTGGGGTTCCCATTGCATGCCACTGATACATAACCCATGTAGTTCCGTCTTCGCGAGTTCCAGCGACGTGTCCATGCATAGTTTTAGACCAGGCTGCACAAGCACGAGAAGGATCAGCTTGTGCTAGTGCTTGCCAAACTGCAATTACGATTTCATGAGCTACGTAGACGGTATTCATAGTCATCGGTGCTGGTGGTAAAGCGTTGACGATGCTGCCTTCTGGCGCATGTATCTTTAAAGATCTATATGTGCCTTCGTTTCTAGGAATAGATGTATCAAAAAATGATGAAACAGCGAGGTATACGGACGAGTAAGTGTTGGCCAGGGAACTGTTTTTGAAACCCTGAATTTGTGGGTCAGTCCCTGTGAAATCTAAGTCGATGTCATCGTCGTTTACCGTCATGCGGACTCGAATCGCTATATCAGTGCTGACGAAGCAATCATTGTCGCTGTGGTCCTCTCCTAGATATACGCCATTGGGAAGTTGCTTTATGGCGGCCCGCATTCTTCGATCTGCGTGCTCGAGTACTCCATTAAGGTAATTCAGATATGATTTCGGACCGAGTTCGTTCACCAAGGCTGTGACTCGTTCCCCGCCGATCCGAGTCGAGCCGAGCATCGCTAGGAGGTCTCCGTCCAAAAGTTCTGGCGTGCGCGAGTTAATCAAAAGCAACTCCCACAGGTCCTCTCGGACCTGACCGCCTTCAACTAGTTTTAAGACCGGCAGGCGTATTCCTTCTTGCCAAATTTCTGTGGCTTGCGGATTGTAGGTTCCGGCTAAACCTCCGCCGATGTCTGATTGATGTGCGCGATTGCAACAAAAACCTGCGAGTTTCGTATCATCATCTATGAAAATTGGTCGCGCGATTACCCAGTCAGGTAGATGATTGCCGCCGGCAACGTATGGATCCGATAGCAAAAAGACGTCATCTCTGTTTATCCTGTCTTTGAATTTCCTTAGCAGCGCCCTAACAGCGAACCCGCCGCCACCAGTGTGGATCGGGATGCCGTCTGCATTCGCTACTAACGTTCCATCTGGGGTAGTCACAAAACAGCTGAAGTCGTGGCTTTGGCTGAAGATCGTGCTTCGGGCAGTTCTAGTCATTACCCAACCCATGTGTTTGGTAATCTGATCTAACCGATTTTGCATAAGAGCGAGAGTGACTGGATCAACAACATCTTCGGCTGCTTGAGACCCATGAGTGGTGTTTTTCTCAGCCGCTACGTCTATAAAAAAATCGCCATTCGTGTCTACCCATAAACTATCGCCAGGCCTGGCGATGACTGTAGTCGTGGTCTCTTCGACTAGGGCGGGTCCATCGATACGGGCTCCAGCGAAGACCTCCTTGCCATCAAAAATAGGAGTTTCAACCCATCCATCTTTGGGGTACCAGACCATTCGTTGAGCTATCGGTTTAGGATTTTGTTGTGAGTGCTTTTGCGAGTGTGAAGCTAATTTTTCGGTTGCTCCGCGAGCGATCAATCGTAATGACGAGACCATGATTGTTCCTTGGTCTTGCACATGTCCGTACAACCGAAGATATTCAGTCTCAAAGGCATCCCGTATCGCTACCTTATCGAAGTCGGCGTTAGGCACTGGAACGCGAATTGCCCAAAGCTGTCCAGGGTGATGCAACTCAAGTTCAAAAGAAAGACTAATTTGCTCCGATGTAAATCCTTCTTCATTCATGATCTTGAGAGCTTTTTCGCGGAGTGAGCCAAAGCCGTTTTCTATGTCGTGTCTGGGAAGAGTCTCTATCGAACCCATCAAGAATTTAGTGAAGTCCTGTCGTACATCTGCATGGAGCATTCCAATAGCGCAGAGTGCACCGGCATCTCGTGGAATGTATACACGTTCGCAGCCAAGGCCCGCAGCGACGCTAGCGCCATGCATCGGGCCGGCACCGCCACCAGCGACGAGAGCAAAACGTTTTGGTGAGTGTCCACGTTCAATCGAGATATGTTCGACAGCGCTTAAAAGATGTTGTTCTACTAGCTCAATTATTCCTGCCGCTGCTTGCTCAACCGTCATTCCTAACGGTTCTGCCACGTGAGTCGTAATCGCTTTTTGGGCTTCAAGAAAGTCCAGGTCTAAAGTCCCTCCTGCTGATTTTCCAGGGCGAAGCCTGCCGAGGACTAGATGAGCATCGGTGACTGTTGGTTGAGTACCACCCTTCTTGTAGCAGGCAGGGCCTGGCAGAGCACCTGCTCCTTCGGGTCCAACATATAGAAGGCCAGCATCATCGACTCCTGCTATTGTTCCCCCTCCGGCGCCTACTGTATGGATATCGATAGCCGGTGTGGACACGTGATAACCAGCGATCATGACATCATCTCGTGTCGCAACTTCGCCCTGCGACATTAAGAGAACGTCGCAAGAGGTTCCCCCTATTTCCATAGAAAGAAGATTTCCGTGGTCTTGTTCCTGGGGATTAGCTTGATCGATAGAGCGACGATACAAGTTCAATGCTCCGACTACTGCCGCTGGCCCGCTGAGTAAAAGATTTACAGGCCGGGCAGATAACTGATCGACTGATGAAGCTCCGCCATTCGACTGGACAAGTAGAACCGGCCGAGAAAGTCCTAATGAGGCAAGTTCAGAATCTAGATTTCTTAAATAGTTGACTATTCGAGGTGATAGAGCCGAGTTGATTACGGCTGTAGAGCTTCGCTCATATTCGCCCATCAACGGTGACACAGAACTAGATGTAGTGATCCACTTGCCGTCCCAGACTTCGCGGATTGCGTCAGCTAATTGTTGCTCATGGGAATCATTCACGAAACTATTCATTAAGGCAATAGAGATAGCTTCTACGTTCTCCTCTTTAAAAGTGTCCAGAATCTCCGGAAGCCCTGACAGATCCAAAGGTTTGTATTCACTGCCATCAGCATCAATTCTTCCGGGAATTGAATGTCGTAAATAGCGAGGAACTAAAACTGGAGCGTAGGGAGCGCGATGGTTCCATTGATCCTCTCGAAGACCGCGGCGAATTTCTATGGTGTCTCGGAAACCCTCGGTCGTAATTAAACCAACAACCGCTCCTTTGCCTTCCAACATAGTGTTAGTTGCCACCGTGGAGCCATGGACGAATAGTGCACATTGTTCAAGGATGTTCGTAACCGGCAATCCGAAATCGGCTGCGATTTGCTCAACCGCTCGCATTACTCCTTGACTTGGATCAGACGGAGAAGATGGCACTTTGGCGACCCAAGTTGACCCATCTGAATCCGCTAGAACCAAGTCAGTGAAGGTTCCGCCAACGTCTACGCCGATACGCCATGGGGCAGCAGGGCCCTTGCTGATGTTGATGTCCATGTGAACCTCCGGGCTAAATTTCTTAACAGTTTTACTAATCTTTCCACGTCAATGCATGGAAGACTATCTAAATGTCAGGAAGCTATCCGGAACCATCGTCTAAGTCTGCTGAGCTGTATGAGCGGGCGAGACGTGTCATTCCAGATGGAGCGTCTAGATCGACTGTTCTGATAAAACCCCACCCGGTGTATGTGGCAGAAGGTAAAGGGGCATGGGTAACGGACGTAGATGGCAACCGGTATTTGGATTGCAACAATAATTTTACTTCAATTATTTTAGGTCATGCTGATCCTCAAGTTGAACGTGCTGTAAAAACCCAGATGAAAAAAGGAACCGCTTTCTCGTTTGCAACAGAGCTAGAAATTGAACTGGCTGAACTTCTCTGTGCCCGAACGCCTTCGTTTGAGAAAATTCGGTTCTGTAATTCAGGCACTGAAGCTGTGATGGGAATGATTAAAGCCGCCCGTGCATTTACTAGCCGCACCAAGATTATAAAAGTTGAAGGTAGCTATCACGGAACATACGACCATGCTGAAGCCAGCCTGGGTTCCGATCCGTCGAATTGGGGGAGTGTGGCTAGACCAGAAACTGTTCCCTATGCGCAGGGGGCTCCTAGGTCACTTACTGAGGAAGTTAGGATTATTTCGTTTAATGATGTCGAGGGAGCGCGAAAAGCTATTGCTGAGGTAGGAGATGAACTCGCAGCGGTTCTAGTTGACCCGATGCCTAGTCGAGTTGGTATGCCTCAGGTAGAGCAAGAATTTATTTTTGCTTTAAGAGAAGCGACTCGTTCTGTCGGTGCGCTGTTGATCTTGGATGAAGTGATTACTTACAGGCTGGCGAGCGGCGGAGCGCAGACCATTTATCCGTTTGATCCAGATTTGACGGCGCTAGCAAAAATTATTGGTGGTGGTTTCCCAGTTGGTGCTATTGCGGGTCGTGAAGAAGTCATGAATGTGTTTGCTGCAGTGCAGGGAGATCGTGCTGCTGTTCCCTCTGGCGGGACCTACACAGCGAACCCGATAACAATGGCGGCTGGTTTAGCTTGCATGAAAGAGCTACAAAAGGGCGCGTTCAGTCGATTGGAAATTGTTGGCCAAATGATTAGGTCTGGCTTAAGAAATTTGTTCGACTCTTTCGGGCTTGATTGGCAGGTGACTGGAGCAGGGTCGCTGTTTCGTATTCACCCTCATGGCAGACCGATTAGAAGCTACCGAGATGCGATGCACTCAAGCGATGAGTCACAGTTCATGCTCAATTTTCAGCAGCGGCTTCTTGAGCGGGAAGTTTATTTCAGCGGTTATGGAATGGGGTGCTTGAACTTGGCCACTTCAGATTTAGACATAAAACACTTTCTTGCTGCAGTAGACGACACTCTCAAGGTGATGGTTGCTAGATAAATATTTAAGCAACCTTGATTAATGTCGCTTTTGTTTGGGGCAGTGGCTCAACGAGCTATTGCGGAAGACTTTTGGTCTAGTATCGCTGTGTGACGACTGAGAACCAAGAGCTTAAATCTGTAACTGAATTAGCAAAAATGATTAGGAGCGGCGAAGCTTCTGCTTCGGGGCTATTAGAAAAATCTTTGGCCCGATACGAAGCCTTCAATGAGCGTGTTAACGCCGTTGTGGTTACCAGAATAGAGGAAGCTAAAAAGCGGGCTGCGGAGGCTGATGCTGCTGCAGCCCGTGGCGAGTACTGGGGTCCGCTCCACGGTATCCCAATGACAATTAAAGAAGCTTATGATTGGACCGACACTGCTTCAACTTGGGGAAATCTTGAATGGGTCGGAAACATTCCGCGCAAAAACGCTGTAGCAGTGCAAAGGTTGCTTGATGCAGGAGCCGTTATTTGGGGTAAAACCAACGTCCCGTTTATGCTCGCAGATTGGCAATCTTATAACGAGATATATGGTTGCACGAATAACCCATGGGACTTGGATCGTACGCCCGGTGGTTCCTCTGGAGGGTCTGCAGTAGCTTTGGCCACTGGTATGTCGGCTCTAGAACTGGGCAGCGATATTGGGGCATCGATAAGGAACCCTGCGCATTATGTTGGAGTGTTCGGGCATAAACCTACTTATGGCTTAGTGCCTCAAGATGGCAGTCTCCCCCCAGGTTGTGAAACTGCCGGCGATATTTCTGTTTGTGGACCATTGGCGCGAAGCGCGAGCGATTTGGACTTGGCGCTAAGCGTTCTGGCGGGCCCTGCTGGCTATGACCAAGTTGGTTACCGAGTTGAACTACCGCCAGCAACGCAAAACCAGTTGTCCGACTTTCGTGTTGGCGTACTTTTGGAATCTCCAGCATGTGAAACTGACCAGCAGTTGGTGAATCAGCTACAAAACACTGTTGATCAGTTGGCCAAAGCTGGATTATCAGTAGTGGACTCAGTGCCTGAGTTTGACCAGCAAGAATTTTTTGAGAACTATTTGATGCTGCTTCGAGCAGCCAATGGAGCTGCAGCTTCTGATGGCATTTATGCTGGAGCCGAACGAGGAGCTCGCGCCTGGCAAGGAGGAGATCGCTCGTACCGGAACCTAGTTGATCACGCGATGAGGATGAGTCATCGAGAATGGAGCATCCATGATGAACAGCGAACCAAATATCGAATGGCCTGGGCTAACTATTTCGAAGAGTATGATCTTTTGCTGTGTCCGACGGCGGCATCTACAGCATTTGTGCATGACCATGAAGGCGAACGACCGGAGCGAACTATCAAGGTAAACGGTTCTCAGGAACCAGTTGTGGATCAACTCTTTTGGGCTGGTTTGAGCTGTAGCGTTTATCTGCCGAGCACAGTTGCTCCTGCCGGTTTAGTCGAAGGGTTACCGGCTGGTCTTCAAATTGTGGCTCCGCACTTGCATGACCGGCGTTCAATTCGATTCGCTGAGTTAATGGAAAACGAGATTGGCGGTTTTATCTCGCCACCTGGGTACGACACAATTTAGGTGCAGCTAGCGAGTAATCTTGCTTCTTGTGCCCTCACCTAAACCTGAATCTGACCGAACGCCAATAGATAGAGCTTTCCTCACTGACGATCTTGAGAGAACAGAAATAGTATTAGTGCGGCATGGGCAGCAAAATTTTCCCGGGCCAGATGCCCCGATAGCAGATTGGCGTGACCCGCCGTTAACCGAGCTAGGGCATAGACAAGCGTTGGCAGCGGGAAGAGCTCTCGCCGCGGAGGAATTTAGTGCCGTGTATTCGTCGCAGCTCGAGAGAGCCCACGACACTGGTTTAGCCGTAGCACAGTTTCACTCTCTAGAAGTTACAGTGCTGGAGTCCCTTGAAGAGATCCATATGTTTGGCGATCTGGAACCAACTCAACATCCATCAGAGGTTATTGACGAGGTTGAGTTGGAAGGAGCTAGAAGACGTTTCAGCCGTGAGCTGCGATGGGATGCATATCCATACACCGAATCAGGTTCTGAACTTCGACGTCGAGTGTCGAACACGTTAGAGGGGCTTATAAGTAGGCATCCTGGAGAGCGAATTGCAGTGGCTTGCCATGGTGGGGTGATCAATGCGTACATTGCAGAGTTTCTCGGCATTAATATGGATATGTTCTTCCGCCCAGCTCATGCCTCTATCCACCGTATCTTAGCTCGACATGAGAGGCGTGTTGTCTCGACGCTTAACGAACTTCATCATCTGATAATGCCAGAAGACATACTTAGCTATTAGAGACAGCAATGAGCGATGAACTCTGCAAGCCTGTCATATTGTGGATGATGCACTTAGGAATTTGTTAAGTATTCTCGCTTTAAAAAAAGTAAGCGACAGGTCTTTCTCGGGTTTGAGTTCTGGACATGATGAATTCGGGTTGTTTGGAGGTCACCAGCTAGCGCAAGGTATTACTGCAGCTTATGAAACGGTGTCATCAGAACGGATTCTGAGCTCGGTTCACGCTCTTTTCCTTCGACCAGGAAATGGTACCCAAGCTATTAACTACGAGGTTGAGTCAATCCGAAACGGACGGTCATTCGCTCAGCGCCGAGTGCGAGCGATGCAAGAGGATCGAAACATATTCGAATTGACAGCATCTTTCCAGGCCTTTGAAAGTAGCGAACGGATTATTTCGCCGGATTTTCCCGCCGGAGTAAAGGCACCGGAATTATTGCCGACCTTTGAAGAATGTATTGAGCGTGTAGGCCCAATATTCGGCGAGGAATGGTCAACAAGCGAACGCCCAGTGGAATACAGAGTTGAGCACGCTCCATGGGCGCCGGCCGGACCTTCGGATAGAGGAGGAATTAATTTTTGGTTCAAGACGAAGCGAAAACTAGACGATAACGCGTCGATTCACGCAGCGATTCTCGCTTATATGAGTGATGACTGCGTATCGGATACTCTTCTTGTCCCATTTAATAGAACCTGGGGAACAGAAGGAACGATGGTCGTAAGCCTGGACCATTCAATGTGGTTCCACCGACCGGCTCGAGCAGATGAGTGGATATATGTTGAGCAGTGGCCATCAACTGCCTATGGATCGAGAGGCTTGGCTCACGCCCGCATATGGCAAGACGGTCAGTTAGTGTCTTCAGTCGCCCAAGAAGCTCTTTTGCGTTTTTGATTCTCAATCGGAGAGAAACCAGTCCTTAATCGATTGCGCTGATTTTTCCAACGACCCGAAGCAGCCGAAATGTCTACTTCCTTCAAAGGGATTAGCTTCTCCTCGAGGAAGACGGAGAGCGATAGCTTCACAAGCTGACTGGAGAGGCTGCTGATCAGAATCTGTTCCAAAGGCAACTCTTGTAGGAACTGTAATCAGCGGGAGCTTTTCCCAGCCGCCTTGCAAAAATTGCTCAAAAGCACGTGCTTCAAGAATCGGGTCACAGATTAGCTTGACCTCGGCGTTGGGTTGTTGTTCAAACCCATGCTGAACGTATGCTTCCAAACATCTCGGGTGCAATTCATTTAAAGGTAAACGACTGCCATATCTTGTAATTACTTCGTTTCGTGAAGGAAATACTGAACGCCGCCGTTTAGCGGCTTCGATGAAATCAAAAGACCCAACTGGGCGTTCAATTTCGCGTTCGAAGATAATAGGTTCGTACACCCACGCTTTCTCAAATGCCTGAGGGCGATCTAAAGTAGCGAGCAAACTAGTAGCTGCTCCCATTGAGTGACCTACAACCCAGGCTTGAGATAAGCCCAACGCATCAATAGCGGCTACTAAATCAGCAACCATGCAATGGTCATAAAATTGCGCTTCAGGTGAGGAGCTTGCCGATCCATGGCAGCGAAGGTCAACTCCGATCGGTCGAAAATTACTTCCGAGAAGTTCCATTACCGGTTCCCACATTCTCGAAACTAGACCAGTTCCGTGAACAAAAACAGTTGGATGCCCTGGCCCACCGTAATCATGTATGGCGACTTCAATACCATCGGCGCTAAAAATTTTGTCGGTCGATGGTTCACGCATTCTTAGATCCTTATGCAACTATTTTTGCTGTTCGAAAGTCTGATATTTCTGTTTCGCTAAACCCAAGTTCTATCAAAATTTCGTCGGTGTGCTCACCTTTACCAGGTGCATGCCGCTCGATGTTCGTAGGAGTAACGCTGTACCTAGCTGGAGGTCGAACAGTTCGAGTCCTGCCGGCCGTCGGATGAGTCATTTCAAGTATCGTTTCATTATGGAGAACTTGAGGATCATGAAAAATCTGTTCTCTTGATATAACCGGTGCGCATGGAACATCTGCTGACTGAAGAGCAGCGAGAGCCTCTTCAGTGCTCATTGACTGCAATATGGAAGCGAACTCTTGCCTCTGGGCGACAGAATTTTTGAGCCGTGCATCCCGAGTAGCAAACCGAGGATCATCTGCTAGTTCAGGTCTACCGAGGACTCGGCACGCGCCTTTGTATTGCTCATAATTCACCCAGTTAGCCGCAATCTGACCATCGGAAGTACCCCAAGGCTCGTACCAATCGCTGTATGTCGGAGTGGGTTCCGCGTCGGGAACCGCTTCATTCCAAAACACTTCGAGCCACATCCAATGAAGCATGCAATCCATTAAATTTATTTCAACGTGTTGACCTCCGACTCCATTCGATCGAGCCCACAGGGCCGATAAAACGGCGTTCACTCCCGTCATGGCCGCGGTCTTGTCCGCTACGACAGCTTTAACGTATGTTCCGTTTTGAGCCTCGGTCATCCCTGACATGGCTTGAATGATTGGGTCGTAAACTGGCCTATCGGAGTAAGGTCCGTCTGGACCAAAACCAGAAACTGACAGATATATCAGTTCTGGATTAAGTAGCTTTAAATCCTCGTAGCCGACCGCTAAGCGCTCAGCCACCCCAGGTCTAAAATTTTGAATAAAAACATCGGCAGTCGAGACAAGTTGCTTCAAAATACTGCAGCCTGTTTCGGTTCGGATATCCAGGTCGAGGCCTCTTTTGTTTCGATGCATCTGAACCCAACTACCCGACTGATCCCCAACTAACGCCCCAGTCACCCTCATAACATCAGGAACCCCAACCTTTTCGATGAGGATGACGTCTGCGCCTTGCTCAGCCAAGTGAGAGCTAACCCATGGTCCAGCGACGGCCCCAGAAATGTCGACTACTTTAAGTCCGCGAAGCGGCCCTGTTCCCATGGATACTCCTGGTTAAGATATTTAAACTAATTTCGTTTCATGTTGACGAATGAACCTAGTTGCTGCAGCGTTCCAACCCTCAGGGTCGTGCGCATTGACCGCATGAGATGCCGGTAAATCTATAATTTCGAGGTTAGGAATTAGCCTAGCTCTTGGTAAGTGCTCTTGGAATCGTTCCTCATGGACACCATTTGTGAGCAGTGTTGGTTGATCGATTGTCGTTAGAAGGTCTCCGAGGGGAAGCGAATAGTTTGTGATTCGGAAAGAGCCAGCGATGCCGGCTTGTGTGTGTTCAGAAAACTCCGTATTAAGGCAAGCAAGAGTTCCAGGCAGGATACGTTTGGATCTGCCGGGGTTAATCCAGCTATCGCGAAGAGACTCTACTCCTTCGTTCTCTACCTGATCCGCAACTTTTGCGATCATCGAGCGATTGCGTTTTTGCCAAACCATAGGATCAGCGAATGCTGAGGCTGAATTCGTTATCACCAAGCCGCTCACTCGCCCCGGGTATGTAGATGCGTAGTGTAAAGCTAACGCAGCACCCATGGATTGACCGATAAGCCAAACTTTTTCGGAAGAATTCTGTTGACAGATACGTTCAAACTCTTCTATGTACCCACTGGGCTCAAACCGACGCGAATCAGAAGGACTCGGAGAATTGCCGTGCCCCCAAAGCTCAATTACAGCGGGCCGGCAAACTGCTTGAAGAGCTTTGATGTTGTCGTTCCAGTACGAACGGCTGCCTAGTGCTCCATGGATGACTAAGGCCAGAGGACCTTCGCCTTCGTGGAGGACGACGTTTAAATGTTCAGTCACAAAAGCATTGTGGCACCTAGCGGGTACCTGATGCCCACTATTCTGCTGGCTATGAAGTTAACTCGGGTTGTAGATCAACCGATGATTGGCCCGAACAGTCACGAAAGTATTGGCACCAGTATTCAAGGACCATCAGTTATTCGAGTGCCCGACTGGGTCGTAGATCCTTGAGGGAGCTACGACCTTTACTTAGCAGACCATAAAGGCTCCTACATTCGGTTAGCTTATGCAGACAAAGTTAATGGGCCTTAGATAATTTATCCACCAGGTTCTCTTTAGCTGAGAGACTCTAAGTTCCTGACGGAGCCACCCGAGGTTGCAGAGGTACAACTTAAGTTGATAGAGGACGCTTGTCGAGAAGCGTTACCAGGATGCCTTCCTCACGGGATTCGATTAGAGGTGAGAACTCCTCATATAGCATCGCCAGATGTAAAAGTTGACGATAAAAACAGACAGATAAAAATGTACTTTCATGGTCTCGAAGGATTGTCTCACCAGGTGACTCGGATGGCCTTGTCTGGGGACGCAATCAATTTTGTTGCCCAACCACAAATTCTAGCCAAACCGTATCTACGCATTTTTGAATACGAAAATGAAACGTACGCTATCGCTATGCCCAGTCAGATTTATAGATATAACGAGTCTGCACAAATATTCGGAGAAGGCCCGCTGTTGTTTGAACGCGATATGCGTCGTTGCGCTGTAATTGTTCGTAACTCGAAGTTGAATGTTTTTTGGACACGGGTAGGCGACGTCCTAGAAAGTATTCTTTTTTCCACCATCGATTTGAATAGAGAATGGGAACAGTGGACAAACGAGGGAGATTTTGAGGTCCTCAGGCCCGAACGGGATTGGGAAGGAGCTAGCGAACCCCTTCTGCCGTCGCAACGAAGTTCTGGTTATGGGCCTCTTAATCAGCTAAAAGATCCTGCAGCGTTTGAAGATGGCGATTTTGCGTATCTTTTTTATGCTGCAGCAGGAGAATCAGGAATCGGAGTCGTTCAGATCGACTGGTAACACTTGGGTTGTTCTAAGAGTTTTGTCTAAATGTGAGGACCAGCGAGAACTTAACGGAATACAAGCATGAAGAAATAAGGTCAGAATCACTATAGAACCACCGACCAAACTCTGAAGCGGTATTGACTCCTTGATTACGATCGCTGCGAGTACAGGACTCAAAGCAGTTTCTCCTAATAGCAGTAAAGCAGTTTCGGGGCTTGGAAGATAACGTCCTCCCATAGTCATTAACGCCATGGCCGAAGGAAGTATCAGTGCCCCGAGAATAAGAGTTGGAGTGAGATCACCTGGAAGAAGCCGTGGACTCGTGCCAGCGAGAGACAATGCAACAAAGCCTAAAACCCCTCCGAGCGCGACAGCCGGGACCATATCTATACGCTTGTGCGCCCTAATAAGAGTCAGATTTGAGGCCAATACGAGAGAGCAAAATAAAGCGAGAAGATTACCAGCATTATTAAGGTTTTCTACGGATCCTGAGAGAGCGATAGAGACACCCAGGAAAGCAAATGGGACTGCTACGAGGGTGTGGGTTCTAACCGGAACTCGTGTCACAAACCGAGTAAGCACTGCTGCCCATATAGGTGAAAGCGCCAAGATCAAAAGAACGTTCGCTACTGAGGTTCGATCAATAGCTCCGACAAAAAGAATTGTGCCTAAACCTGAAAAAAGGCTTGAAGTAACCCCCCATCGCCCTAGCTGCTTGACGACGGTAAATAGCCGAAATCGATACTTCAGAATGAGGAATAAAGTTAACGAAACCGCTAATAAACCGCTCCGCCACAACGCGTTGGTCAAACTTGACGCATCGATTAAACGAACAAAAGTCGCATCCGGTATTAGCAGACAAACGCCAAGAGTTGTTAAAAGTAAGCCTTTTCGGTGCTCAGACATTGACAGAAGCCTCGTGTGTCCTCCGCAGCGGCAATTTCTCGGAGGAGATCATAGTCAATAAAGAATTCTAGAGATGATTTGCCTTCCCTGGTTCAGGGGAGCGAGAAATCATTGAAACCCTAGCTGCCTAGATACGGACTCGTTCGTGACGTGGATCGTAAAAGCTTTCCACTGACGCAGTGACTTTTCGCCTTCGCATACCGATTTCGATCTCCCATTCGCCTTCATTTACCCAGGCCTTTGATACACCGTCTTCATTGGAGACGTAAGACATGGTCAAACAGCGATTTTCTGTCATGCTCCACATGCCGCCAGTAGTTCGTCCGACGAGAATGCCATTCTTGAAAATTGGATCATCATGATAAGTCAGTAGGTCAGGGTCTTCGACTCTAATTTGAATCAGCCGTTTAACAGGAACTTTTCCCCTATGAGGTAGAAGAGCCTCTCTGCCGATAAATCCTCCGGGCTTGTCCCAGTTGATTGTGAAGCCGAGGCCTGCTTCTAAGGGCGTGTCTTCGCCGGTAATATCGTGCCCCCAGTGCCGGTAACCAGCTTCGAGACGTAGAGAGTTCATTGCGTGAAAACCTGCGTAGCGCAAATCATAAGAGGCTCCACTTCCCTCAATGACCTTTGCTAGAGATTTGGCCTGGCCAGATGGTACATAAAGTTCCCATCCAAGTTCGCCGACGTAACTCATGCGGAGCGCCTGACATGCAAAACCACCGATGGCTATTTCTTTAATGGTCCCGAATGGAAAAGCATCGTTTGATAAATCCGTCGTTGTTAAGGGCTGCAAAACATCTCGTGCCTTAGGGCCCATAACTCCTAGAACAGCGAACTGGTCAGTGATATTCGTTATTTTGACAGACGAGTTTTTGCATGCCTGCTTGAGCCAGGCCCAGTCTCTCGTTTCGCTTGCGGCCGAGGTGATGACCAGAAAATTTTGTTCTCCTAGACGGCTGACCGTAAGGTCAGATTCTATGCCACCCCGCTCGTTGAGCCATTGGGTGTAGATACCTCGCCCCGCTGTTACGTCGACGTTGTTGCAGCTAATCCGATTTAAGGTTGCTAGTGCGTCATCGCCGCTCACAGAGAATTTGGCGAAAGAGCTTTGGTCGAAGAGACCTACAGTCTGACGAACGGCCCGGCACTCTTCAAGCATATTGTTGTGCCAATTTTGTTTACCGTACGAGTAGACGTAATCACGTTGTTGATTGTCAGAAACATACCAATTTGGTCTTTCCCAGCCAGCTGTCTCGCCGAAGACAGCACCGGCTGCCTCGCACGTTTCATGTAATGGACTTTTGCGCACTCCTCTTGCAGATTCATATTGTCTAAAGGGCCAATGCATTGCATAGAGGAGGCCCAGAGATTCTGAAATCCGTGCCTCTAGGTATGTTTTGTCCGATTGGAATGAAAAAGATCGCCTAATGTCAACACTCGATAAATCCATCGGCGGATAGCCGTCTACTATCCAGTCGGCTAGAGCCCACCCAGCTCCACCGGCACTTTGAATTCCAACCGAATTGAATCCTGCCGCCACGAAGCAGTTCTCAACTTCAGGTGATTCTCCGAGATAGAAAGTGCCGTCTGGTGTGAATGCCTCAGGGCCATTAAAAAATAGTTGAATGCCTGCATCCTCGAGAGATGGAACTCTTCGACAGGCTGCTTCAAAGATAGGGCCTATATGCTCCCAGTCTTCGGGGAGGGAACCGAAGCAAAAATCTTTCGGAATTTCATCTAAATTCCAAACCTTGGCTTTCGGCTCAAAGAAGCCAGCCATTATCTTGCCCGTCTCTTCTTTGAAGTACGTGTAGTTGCCAGGATCACGCAGAGTAGGTGTGCCGCGTCGCATCTGTTCCAATGGCTCAGTAACGATATAGAAGTGTTCACAGGCTTGCAACGGAATATTGACGCCTATGGTCGCCGCCAGCTGACGACTCCACATCCCACTTGCTACAACAACAGTTTCCGCCTCTACAACTTGGCCATCATCGGTTTCAATTCCTGTGCATCTTCCATTAGTTTTTAATAACCGTTGAACAGAAACGCCTTCAACTATGTTTGCACCGCCGGTGCGTGCTCCTTTGATGAGAGCCATGGTGGTATCGACCGGAGAAGTAATGCCATCATCTGGAATGTATAGAGCTCCGACTAAATCATCAGTCCTGGCTAAAGGCCAGAGAGATTTAAGTTCGTCCATGTCTATCGAACGAATCTCTACACCCACGGTCGAGGCCATAGAAACCCCTCGTTTTAACTCTTCCCACCGCTCGTTGTCGGAAGCAACGCTAATTGATCCGGGTTTTCTAAAACCTGTTGCTTGCCCAGTTTCTTCCTCGAGCGCTTCGAAAAGCTCAGACGAGTAGGTAGCTAGTCGAGTTAGCGAATGAGTGGCTTTGAGCTGTGAAACCAGACCAGCTGCATGCCATGTAGTACCACCGGTTAGTTGGCCTTGTTCAAGAATCAAAACGTCGTTCACGCCACGTTTCGTTAAGTGATAGGCGACGCTCGCTCCGATGATGCCTCCGCCAATAATTATGACCTGGCTACGTTGGGGAAGTTGTTGGCCCATATGCATAGAACGCTAGACGCCAAACCATGAATATGGAAACTTCTCAGATGACGATTGTTTGGAAACGTGGGAGTATGTCTGTAAGCGGAAATCTGCAAGAGTCAATTAAAGGCGAACATTATGGATTTTGATCTCAGTAACCGAAGAGCAGTCGTGACGGGCGGTAGTGCTGGTATCGGTGCAGCAACAGTGCGGGCGTTAGCCAATATGGGTGCCGTAGTAGAATTCTGTGGCCGTACAGAGAGTAAAGTCGCCACAACCAGTAGCTACGTGCCGACTGGCTCAGGAAGTATCAAAGGCCATGTGGCCGATATGAGTGAAAAAGCATCAATTACTGCTTTTTTGGAAGCGGTGTCAGCGAGTGGACCAGTTGACATATTAGTAAATAATGTTGGGGCATCGCCATCTCGAAATTTTCAGTACATGTCGGACGAAGATTGGAGTTCGTTGCACGAGCTAAACCTTCTTTCAGCAGTGCGGTGTACACGGCATTTCCTGCCAGATATGCGAGAAAATAAATGGGGCAGAATAGTTATGATCGCTAGTAGCGCGGCAAGCTATCCAGGAGCAGCGTTAGTCGATTATGCAGCGACGAAAGCAGCAATGGTTGCGACAGGTAAAGCGCTAGCGGGTAAGTACGGTCGCGACGGAGTGCTCATAAATTCTGTACTTCCAGGCCTGATCCACACTGACATGTGGGATCGAGCGGCTGGAGAAGTCGCAGAGGCATCTGGTACGACTGCCGAAGATGTTCTGGCCAACAACTCTAAGAGCGTGCCAGTCGGGCGATATGGGACGGCAGAAGAAGTGGCTGATGTTATAGCTTTTCTATGCAGCGAATCTGCATCTTACGTTAATGGAACGTCTATCTCCGTAGATGGAGGTCAAGGCGGGCATATTTAGTTAGACCGATACCTCGCTCGACGAGTCAGCCGATACTTAAAAACCATTTGGTTTTTTGAATCCGCCAAGAGCGGACTGAAGGAATTTTGCAACTGCCAGAGTAGTCCGATCTTCGAGGAAGGGCCCTGCAATTTGAACCCCTACCGGTTTCCCGTCAATCATTCCGATTGGGACAAC
Source organism: Acidimicrobiaceae bacterium (assembly GCA_905182565.1). Taxonomy (GTDB): domain Bacteria; phylum Actinomycetota; class Acidimicrobiia; order Acidimicrobiales; family Poriferisodalaceae; genus UBA9040. The sequence goes on from CAJJCB010000026.1 coordinate 459,402, forward strand.
GGTAGAAGGCAACAAAGAAACGCCAGTTAACCCAACCCACTTTATTTGGTCGCTGTATAGCCGCTCGGCTCCATTGATGTTAATTGAGCGACTTGTGAATGGGGTCGAATGGTCGTGACGTATAGCTTCCGAAAGAGTGACAGGTAAAAGCACAACATCCTGATTAATAAAAAATTCTCTCCAACGATCTCGCTGTTGCATCCTCCGTTCATGCCAGCTAAGCCATTCTCGGTGTCGCAGGGTCGCATGCCAGATGCCGAACTCACCTTGAGGCTCAGCTCCCTGAGAGGCAATTTCTTCGAGCTTAGACAAGCTCCAAGTCGCTGCTTCGGCTGCAGAAAGCAGCTTCCAAAAAGTGTCGACTGCTTTGTCGAAAGTAAATGCTGGTCTAGCGTCGTAGTCAACCTTGGCGCCAGCAGATTCCAAAGCTGATGCAGCGCCAAGAAGCAGCTGCCGGTATGGCTCGCTTATCGGAGCTGATTCTTCATCGATCCAGACAGCTACCCGAAAATCTTTAATGTTCTCGTGTCGCGCCGCTGGAAGATTTATCGTGAAGGCTTTTTCGTTCCATGAGTCCGGACCAGCCAAGATATCTAATGCCATTTCTAAGTCATCGATGTCTCTTGCCATCGGTCCGGAAACTGCGATGTCTGCCTGGCTTAAGGTGCCAGGCATTCCCGGTATTTGTCCTCGAGCAGAAATAATTCCGTAGCTAGGTTTATGTCCACATACGCCTGACCAATGTGCCGGAATCCTTATACTTCCGCCAATATCTGAGCCGAGTTCGAGAGGCGTATACCCAGCGGCTAAGGAAGCCCCTGAACCGCCAGAAGATCCACCCGGAGTGCACTCAATGTCGTATGGGTTACTGGTAGTCCCATATACCTCATTGTATGATTGAAGATCAGCCGCCCAGATCGGTAAATTTGTTTTGCCGTACACGATCGCTCCTGCTGCTTTGTAGCGAGCAACAGGGTCGGCATCTCTATCGGGCACGAAGTCTGACAGTTCTGGAGCTCCTGAAGTAGTTGTAACTCCCTCAGTTTGAAAACTATCTTTTATAGTAATAGGCACGCCATGAAGCGGCCCGAGAACTTCACCATCAGATACAGCCTGGTCTGCTCTGTCAGCAGCGTTAAGGGCCCTTTCCGTATCTAAGGTGACTACCGCATTGATTGGCCCATCAAGTTTTGAAACTCGATCCAGAGATGCCTGAAGCAGTTCACGGCTAGAGACATCTTTGTTTGCTATTGCTCGAGCAGTTTGTATCGCTGTGCTGTATGCGAAGTCGTGCATGGATAATCGCCCCTTGCTAATACAAAATAATCTACAGAGAACAGTCGGGCCGTGCCGTCTGTTCATGCAATCTTGATGATTTAAAGTTCATTGACATGTTCTCATTTCGAGCGCAGATAGGTTACATCTAACGTTTGTTAAGGGGAATGTGTATGTTGTCGAACTACCGAGTCTTAGACCTCTCCGATGAAAGAGGACAGCTTGCGGGACTTATTCTCGCTGACCTTGGAGCTGAAGTTATCCTGGTGGAACCACCCGGTGGGTCGCGCTCGAGGAAACTCGGCCCGTTTGTCGATCAAAGAGATGGCGACCCTGAGGCATCTTTGTGGTTCTGGTCTTACAATCGCGGAAAACGCAGCATCGCGCTAGATCTATCAGATAGCAATAACCATACGCGTATCCATGAGTTGGCTAAAACTGCTGATGTGATCATTGAGTCATCCGATGTAGGGGTGATGAAAGCACTAAATCTTGATTATGAGGCGTTGGCGGCAGTAAACCCCGAATTAATTTATGTATCGATATCAGCCTTTGGACAAAGTGGGCCCAAAGCAAAATGGGTAGCTACTGATATCACTGTGGCTTCTGCTGCGATGCAAATGTCGATGCAAGGCGATGAAGATAGAGCTCCACTGAGAATTCCGTTAGACCAAACATTCCTCCATGCCTCAGCCGATGCAGCTACCGCTGCCCTAATAGCGCTGCACGATCGGTCTCGCTCCGGTAAAGGTCAACACATCGATGTCAGCGCTCAACAGTCTTTCTTGGCCGCCACACAGTCTTTTTGTTTGGCGCATCTATATAACGCCGCAGAAGGCACCCGCGTGAGCGGAGCTCTTCGTGTCGGCCCCTTCAATATTAGGCTCCGCTCGCCTGCCGCAGATGGGTATGTATCAGTAACGATTCTTTTTGGAGAAGCTATTGGCCCATTTAGCCAACGATTATTTGAATGGATTCTTGAAGAAGGCGAATGTGATGCTGCAGATGCAGAAATTGATTGGGTCAACTTTGTAGAAAACATTATGACTGGAGTGATTGGTCTTGAAGAGTATGACCGAATCCAGGAAGTAGCCGCTAACTTCACTGCCAAAAGAACTAAAAAAGAACTGTTAGACGAGGCTTTGGAAAGACGTCTTCTTATAGTCCCTGTTGCCAATGTCGCCGATGTTTCGCACGAAGATCACTACGTGCAAAGAGATTTTTGGCGTGAGATCGAGGTCCCAGGGCATGGCCCAGTCGTTTTCCCTGGTCCGCACGCAAAACTCACTAAAACACCTTTAGATATTTCATCTCCACCCCCAAGTATTGGCGAAGCGAACGATGAAATATTCGAAAAAATTCCCTCACAGTCGGAGCTTCCGTCGATAGCGAGTAGCGGAACGGACAACCTCCTTCCATTGTCAGATCTCAAAATTCTTGACTTTCAGTGGGTTATGGCCGGCCCGGCCTCGACACGAATCATGGCGGACTGGGGAGCGCAAGTAGTACGTGTCGAATCATCGAACAAGGTAGAGACAGCTAGAACGATTCAGCCTTTCCTGAACGATGAAGGCGGAGCAGATAATAGCGGTTTATATCAGAATATGAATGCTGGCAAAACTGGGCTCACTATAGACATGTCGAAACCAGAAGCTCGAGACGTGATCATCGACTTAGTCAAGTGGGCAGATGTCGTATGTGAATCGTTCTCTCCTAAAGCCATGCAAAGTTGGGGACTGAGCTACAACGACCTCATAGAAATAAACCCTCAAATAATTATGACAAGCAGCTGCTTATTCGGCCAAGACGGCCCGCTTTCATCCTTAGCCGGGTTTGGAACTATGGGAGCAGCGATGTCTGGGTTCTACGAAATGACCGGTTGGCCAGATCGTCCGCCCGCAGGAGTGATGGGTGCCTACACTGACTACGTATCACCGCGATATCTTGCCACTACTATTTTGGCGGCAATCGATCATAGGAATCGGACTGGAGAAGGCCAGTACATAGACCTTTCCCAAGCTGAATCATCAATGCATTTTCTGGCACCGGCCGTACTGGACTACAAAATTAACGGAAAGTTAGCACCTCAGATCGGCAACGCTCATCCGGTTTTATCTCCTCATGGAGCATACCCAAGCCTCGGAGATGACAAATGGGTGACAATTGCCTGCCAGGACGAGGAAAGCTACGTCAAATTATGTGAAGTAGCTGGCTTAAACGAAGATCTAAAAGTCCTAGAACTTGCTTCACGACGCGAACGAGCTTCTGAGATCGATGAAGCGATAGCTAACTGGACGATGACTCTTAGCTCAAAAGAAATCTCAGAGATCTTGCAAGATTGTGGCGTGGCAGCCCACGCTGTGCAGGTGGCCTCTGATCTTGTTGAAGACCCGCAGCTACTGCACCGTAAGCATTTTCGTGAAGTTGCTCACCAAACAAACGAAAAAATGTGGGTAGAAGGAACAAGATTCCAGATGAGTCGTTCACGAGACGAGATAACTGATGGTGGCCCAAGTTATGGTCAACACACGTTTGACGTTCTTGAAGGGATTCTAGGGTATGAATCTGCTCAGATAGCAGACTTAGCCGTTGCAGGAGTCCTTGAATAGGAGGACTCTATTTAGGTGTTTCACCGACTTCTTGTCCCGTGACTGCTGCGTAATTGCGGTTAATGAACCATCTTTGATAATCGCCGTAGGTGATCGCTTCATGACGCGCCGGTCGTTTGGCGCTAACAGTGGTGGGAACAGCTTCAACTATTGCGTCATCTCGAGCTCCGTAAAAAAAAGGTACGGCGTACCGATCGATCGTTGTTAAATTTCGCGCTCGGTGCGCTGTGGACAAATAACGACCATTAGTCCATCGTTTGAGCATGTCGCCGCTATTGACTAAGAATGATTGGGGAAGTGGGGGAGGTTCAATCCAGTCGTGTCCGGCTGGCCTAATTTCTAGTCCTGGCACATCGTTTGCCGGCAGGAAAGTAAATATTGAACTATCCGTGTGTGGAGCGAGACCCCATTCGTTGTCGGTGTATTCCATCACTGGATAGTGGGACATGCGAAGGGTCACGCTAGGTACATCAAAGTGAGGAAGAAAATAGTCATGGTCCAATCCTAGGGAGAGCGCTAGAAGAGGTAGAAGCTTTGCAGCTAAGGATTGAAGGGCGTTTATATAGTTAGTTGTGGCTTCTTGGAAGCCGTCAAGGTTTGGGTATCTATTTGCTTCTCGGTAGCCGCCTTCGTGTATGAAATACGCTGAGTTCTGGTTTGGTTTACGTTCTTCGCCGGCTATCTCTGACGCGTATGATGTGCCGCCGCCTAGTTCTAGATACCCCCCGTGAGTTCTGTCCATTGGGATCGACTGTTTTTCAGTTGGTGGCAAGAAATGCAGACGTTTTGCTTGTTCATAGATCTCCTCGATCATCTCCCAAGAAATTCCATGATTGGTAATAAAGAAAAATCCAACGTTTTCTAGAGCAGCTTGCAATTGAATCACGAGGTCATGGATTCGTTCTTCATTTTGGTCGGAGAGAGCGCTCAGATCAAGAACGGGAATCACGTTATTGATAGTTGTACTGGTTGCCATAACTCACCCCAAAATGATTGCTTTTTTAAATAAATTTGATTCTGTTCTTTAACCTTATGTGAGGTTTGGACCTGATGCAGACAGATACCTAGATTCGCTAGCGATCCTAAGTCGTTGGCTGATGCGGGTACTGGCTAAGCTGGGTCGATTGTGACTTGTCGTTCCTTGAAACGCCAGCCATCTGACATCTTGACTAATTTGTCTCGATAAATCCCAGTCACTCGGAATTCGGCAGAGGCTCCTTGCCCAGCGCTATATGCATTTAGATAGCATTTCATTTCTGCTTTGTTGTTTGTTCCATCAACTACAAGGTTCCAGTTCCAGTGTCGAGCTCGACCCTTATTGGCTTCGAAATGCTTTAAGGCATATTTCGACAATTGGTCGGTACCTGCATGTCGCCCTCCGAGAGGCGCACTAGCTGGTAGTCCTAAACATTCGAATACGCCATCCGTGGTGAAGGTACTTACCCAACCAGCGATATCACCGAAGTCGATAGCAAAGTTGTATCGAGCTAGTAGTTGCCTAATATCTTCATGGTCCTGAGCAGTTAGTGGCATGACCGAGAATCCTTCTTCGAGAAATAAGTCGTGAAGACTGTTTTATCAGTGAGAACCGAGCTCATGCAGGTCTGCCGAAATTTCTCCGATGGTTTCTCTGAGAATATCTAGAAGCCGCACTCCCTCTGATCGCTTACGCCAATCGCGACGTTTGAGGCCATCAAGGCGCTCGGTGATTGCAGACAGATGCGAGTTCGTTGCTTCCAATGGTCTCGATGCTGCCAGAGGGTCTCCTAGTGATGAGCAAAGAGAATGTAAACGGAACTGTAGTTGTTGAAGAAGCGGTTGATTCACTTTGCTTACTGAACTTGGAATACGCGTGCTCAATGTAAGAAAAAAGTATTCAACGTCAGCCGGCGTCAGCGAACTGAGGGATAGTCCAGAAATATGATCTAATCGGTTCATCAGCTCAGTGACCCTGGCGCCCCAACGGGAACGATTGGAGAACGCGGGGCAATTCGGCTGAGCTTGCGATACTGGTTGCCGATCTTTGGTCTTTGGTCGTGTTCGCCGCAATTAGGCCACAGCGAGATAGCTCTTTCAGCGAGAGCACAAATAGTGAGAGACGGGTTGACCCCAAGGTTCGCGCTAATAGTCGAGGCATCTATAACGTGCAGCCCTGGGTGGCCGAACAGTCGGTGATAGGCATCGATAACCCCTGTCTGCGGACTATCTCCCATGACGCACCCACCCAATATGTGGGCAGTAACGGGTGTGTCGAGCAGTGCTTCGTTAATTCCCCCCATAGCATCTCCATCGATTAATTTAGCTGCGATTCGAGCGGCTTCGTTGGCTTCGGGTATGAAAGTAGGATTTGGTTCTCCGACACCTGATACCGAACGTAATTTAACTTTGCGTTTACGCCCCGACCGCCATTTGAGTCTGATGCTGTTGTCACAGCTTTGCATTACGAGCAAAATGACGGAACGTTCAGACCAGCGATAGACCGACAAACTTTTCAAAAAGCGCAATGGATGTCTGAGGACTGAGCATAAAAATTTTAACGGTCTGGGAAATCTGCCGCCGCCGTCTACCAGAATTGTCGCTATAAGTCCTAGAGCATTAGACCCTTTTGGATAGCGAACTCCCTCTATGTGGGTATTTGAATTGGGATGAATAGATGAGGAAATAGCTACCCCCACGGAATGATCTACATCAGCTTTTTTCGCAGTTGCTCCGACAATAGATTCAGAGTTTGTTCTAACTAAGTCGCCAAGGCGGTGAGATAAATTCGTTAACCTACCTTTGTTTTGCAATTCAGCTAAAAGTTTCACTGTCCCCAGAACTCCTGCTGAAAAAATAACTTGTTCTGCAGTAATTGTTATTTTTTTTTGCCTGGTCCATTTGCTGGGATCCTCAGCCACTAACTGAAACCCCCCACCTGGCTGCTCTATGAGATCTGTGACTAATTGGTTTGGAAAAACGTCGGCTCCGTTTGACTCTGCTAGATAAAGATAGTTTTTGTCCAAACTGTTTTTCGCTTCGTGGCGACAGCCGATCATACAAGCGCCGCACTGGATACATCCGACTCGTTCTGGTCCTAAACCTCCGAAGTAAGGGTCTTCGGCTCTTACTCCAGGGGAACCAAACCAAACACCTACCTCAGTAGACGTGTAAGTCTCTGGTACACCCATTTCTTCGCTTATTCCTCGGAGGACTAAATCGTTAGGGTTATTGTCTGGCGCTTTGGCAGCGCCAAGCATTTTTTTTGCTTGCCGATAGTGCGGCTGTAATTCTTTTTTCCAATCACTGATTGCGGCCCATTGCTTATCATCGAAAAATGTGTCTGGAGGTTCATAGAGAGTATTTGCATACACGAGAGATCCGCCGCCGACACCTGCGCCGGAGAGTATTAGAGCATCACTCAGCAGAGTCATTCTCTGGATTCCTCTAAGTCCTAGCTTGGGGGCGAAGATAAATTTTCGTAGGTTCCAATTGTTCTTTGGGTAATCAGAAGCTCCGAAGCGTTTCCCTGCTTCGATGATGGCGACTCTGTAACCTTTTTCGGATAAACGCATAGCGGAGACGCTGCCACCGAAACCACTGCCGATTATTGCTACGTCATAATCAAAAGAGGTATTGCTAGCGAATGATGAAGAGTCTGCTGGCCGCATAACCACCGACCGTACAGCCCTGGTGAGATGAAAGAATAAAAATCTTCGAACGAAATGTTTGTAGCTAGACCGTGGCTATTTGAGTGCACTTTACCTCATCATCATTAACGATAAAGATGAGCCCGTTGCATCCAAAGTTAAAAGACTCTGCTGAGTTGCTACTGTTGGGTGATTACTACGAAGTCCTGAGGAGAAATTGTGAAAGCATGGCGATTGAGTGAGCTTGGAGATCCGTGGGACGTTCTAAAACTTCAAGAGGTGGATTCTCCTGTCCCCGGAGATGGTGAAGCTCGTGTCAAAGTAGCTTCTTGCGATCTTAACTTTGCGGATATATTGCAGTGCCAAGGGACCTACCAGGTAAGAGTTGATCCGCCTTTCACTCCGGGTATGGCAGTGGCAGGCACCGTGCAAGCTGCGGGAAATGGCTGCGATCTAAAGATCGGTGATCGCGTTCTTGGAATGACTTCTTCGGGATGGGGTGGCTACGCCGAAGAAGCGTTAGTTCGAGGAAGCGACATGCGAATTGTGCCCGAGAACGTCTCTTTGGCTGCAGCATCAGCAATGAACGTTATTTACGGAACTGGCTGGGTAGCGCTGCACCGTCGCGGTAATATGCAACCTGGTGAAACCGTGCTTGTGTTAGCTGCGGCAGGCGGAGTGGGATCTGCTGCAGTTCAAATGGCAAAAGTCCATGGCTGCAAAGTGATAGCTGCTGCTGGGGGACCCCAGAAAGTGCAGGTATGTCTGGACTTAGGCGCAGATGTTGCTATTGACTACAAGTCAGAAGACCTGTATGGAAAAGTAATGGAAGCCACTGATGGCAGAGGTTGTGATTTGATTTATGATCCGGTCGGCGGTGAATATTTTGATGTTGCCCGGCGACTTTTAGCCTGGGAAGGGCGCCTTCTGGTAGTGGGCTTCGCCAGTGGGACAATCCCATCTGCCCCGGCAAATCACGCTCTGGTCAAAAATTATTCGATTGTTGGTGTACACATGGGTGGCTACCGACATCGGATGGATGCGGTTCTAGATAAGTGCTACGAGGAACTATGGGAGATGGTTGCTTCGGGAACTCTCGATCCATTGGTGAGCCAAGAACTTCATCTTGAAGACTTAATGGATGGGCTTATTTCATTATCGAATCGCGGAACCACAGGACGCGTTCTTCTTCGCCCTGATCTGCGTTAGGTCAGATAAACAACTGGGTAAGTTACTTTAGTTTTTTGCCTGGATTGAATCGATGCAGGGGATCTAACGATGATCTCACTGCCTCCATCATGGACAGTTGGATTGGGTCTAGCTCATCGCTTACGAACTCACGCTTTAGGGTCCCCACTCCATGCTCAGCAGCGATTGTTCCGCCCAAGCTGAGAGCAAGTCTCACTATTTCGGCGAAGGCCATCCGGACTCGAGAGACTTCGGCTTCATCGGTTCCATCGAACACAAGAAGTGGGTGCATATTGCCATCACCTGCATGCCCGACAGTGGGAAGCGAAACTTGGTGACGTTCTCCAATAGCAATTATTCCTGCCATCAATTCAGGCAGGTGCTGGCGAGGTACAGCTACATCCTCAGGGAGTATAGATTTATTTGTTTTTTCAAACGCTGGCCATACGCGCCGCCGCACTTCAATCAACATGTCGCCCTCGGCAGGGTCATCGACATGGGCGACAAAACTGGCCCCAGATGTTTCGCAGATGTCTGAAATAGCCTCTATCGATTCCGCAGACTTATCTCCAGCAGTTTGTATTAGCAATAGGCAAGCAGCATCTAGGTCAAGATCCATTTTGTAAACTTTCTCGACTTGCTGAAGGCTTGCCCGGTCAATGATTTCCATAAGACTGGGCTCATGCCCTGACCGGAATATTTCACCGATAGCTGTGCCGGCATCAGGGAGCTCATCGAAATAAGCCACGGCTGTCGATGGTGGTGGAGGCAGTGGAACTAATTTTGCAGTGATTTCAGTAATGATGCCGAGAAGACCTTCGGACCCGACAAATAGACCAGTTAGATCTAGTCCGGTGGTGCTTTTAAGTGTTCGGCGCCCAGTTCGCATAACTTCGCCCGAGGCGAGTACCACTTCAAGACCGATCACATAATCGCGCGTAACTCCGTATTTTACGCAGCATAGCCCGCCAGCATTAGTGGCTACATTACCGCCGATACTGGACATTTCGAAAGAAGCTGGATCAGGGGGATAGAAGAGGCCATGCTCAGCGACTGCGGCTTTTAGTTCGGAGTTAATACAGCCGGGTTGCACTCGGACCATCCGGTTAGTTGTATCTATTTCAACGATCTTTGTCATTCTGTGTAGAGAAAGTATTAAACAGCCGTCGATCGCATTTGCTGCGCCGGTGAGACCAGTCCCTGCTCCTCTCGGGACTATCGGAACTTCCGCTGCGTTCGCCGCCATTACCGCAGATACCACTTCTTCAGTTGAGCGGGGCATGACTAAAATTGCGGCTGTTCCTGCTCTCTCAAAAACTGCTCGGTCTTGTGAATAAGAACGAATAACTTCTGGATCTGCTTGGATACAATCTGGAGGCAGTCGTGCCTGTAGTTCTTTGAGGAGATTGTTCATACTGGCTACAGCATGTCATGTATTTGGCGCTACTCGGATTTCTCCTACTTTTGTTCCAGCCCAATTTTGGAGCTCTGTCGGCGCTGCGTGTTCAATAGCGCCCAAATGGTCAAGTATCCAAGCGGCTGCAGCTTCAGATGCGCGTGAACTTCCATCACGTGTTTTCAAAGCAAATGCGTGGCCGGACTCACTCTCAACTCCACAGAAAACTCCCTCGGCGCCGGTTTTGACTGCGGCTCGACCTGCGCTTTGCACCATAAGAGCGGTACAGGCGCGGTTAGTGCCTGCGATTAGGAAAGGCCGATCAATCATTGCTTGTAAGAGCTTTCTGCTAGATCCTCGGTTGTGCATTTGCGCCCAACCGGTGGCCAGCGCAGTTATAGGGATACTCCAGACGGGGATACCGCAACCGTCGATCGCTGGAGTTTCTTTCAGCAAACTCACGCGACAAAAGTCTTCGATAGCAGGAGTGATATGCCTAGTTTGCAGTTCGTGACTAGGGTGTAGGTAATTTTTGGAGTCAAAGCCATGAAACCTAGATAGAGCTAGGAACCCTGTGTGTTTGCCCGAACAGTTGTTGTGTCGGGCATCTGGTTTGTGCCCTGACTTTTGAAGGAATGCAGAGCTCTGAGGATCTGAAGGGTAATGAGCTCCACATTCAAGGTCTGCTACTGAGCAGCCAATAGCTTCTAGCCAGTCTTGAACCACTCGTACGTGTTCGTGTTCTCCGTTGTGGCTCGAACACGCAATTGCCAATTGATCAGAACTTAAAGAAGTTCCATCAGCGACATCGGAAGTAACTAAGGGCGTGGCTTGAATAGGTTTTAAAGCTGACCGGGGAAGGACTTGGCGCTGTGGCTCACCCCATGATTTGATCACATTGCCTGAAGAGTTCACTATGGCAGCGTCTACCAAGTGGGTGCTCTCCACGTGGTGTCCTCGTGTTACCTCTACTGTTATTGGTTGACTCATAATAAATGTTTCGACAAGTTGTAATCGGCAGGTGAAATTCCTGCTCTCAAGGCTATCTAATCTCTAGCTGGTAGATACCCGACCGCTTCTCGATCCCACGTAGATTTTGTTACCCCGGCGTCGCGTATTGCTTGTTTTCTCACTTTGCCCGACGCAGTTTTATCTAGTTCTGAAACAAATTCAAGGTAGCGGGGGATTGTGTGTCTTGGCATGCGCGGAGTACACCAATCTAAGAAAGTGACTGGGTCGGGGTGCCGACCTGAGACTGCAACAACGGCCTTGATCTCATCTTCACCTCCAGCACCCTCGACTTTTAAACCAATTACAGCTGATTCAGTAACGTCAGGGTGCTGATTAAGGGCCTGCTCAAGCTCATAACTCGAAATGTTTTCGCCTCTTCGGCGTATCCGGTCATTGATTCTATCTACAAAAAAGAGTCGTCCTTCAGAATCGATTCTGCCTGCATCTCCAGTGTGAAACCAAAGATTACGCCATGCTTCCACCGTCTTATCCGGCATTTTGAAATAGCCAAGATTGAAAAAAAATGGTTCTTTCGGACGCACGAGTATCTCACCAATCGCGTCGACGGCGAGTTCTCTGTCAGTTTCCGGATCAGCGATGATGACTTTAAAAAAGTCTGAAAGAGGTGGGCCAGCGCAGCCAGCTATAACGGGATCATCAGGATCGCTGTAAGCCACCATGTTTACTTCTGTCATACCGAAACCCTGTCGGAGGGCAACTCCGAATCTTTCTTCCATTGCCTCTCCCCATTCTTCAGCAACCGGAATAGCCATGATTCGTGTCAACTTGTGTAGTTGATCTCGAGGAGAGGGGGAACTTCGAAAAATAAACTCAGGCATGACTCCCAGAGCATTCGTAACAGTGGCTTCTTGATCGATAACAGTGTCTAGCCAAGACTTCACGCTGAAACGCTTAGTCACGTACGCCGAGCAACCAGCTAGCAGCGAGGCATAAACTTGCATGAATAGTCCATTAGCGTGAAAAAGTGGCATACAGCAGAAGTAGCGATCTTCTTCTGTTAGCTCCATAGCAGCGACGGTGCCCAACGCAAAAAGATAACAGTGCCCCTGTGGCATCAACACGCCTTTGGCCGGTCCTGTGGTCCCTGATGTGTACATAATTGTGCAAACATCTTGTGGGGTGGGAGAGACAATAGCGCTGCTGTTTATTGGGCTGTTGGTGAGTGTTTCAATATTGGTAGTTGGAATACCACGGTTGAGATTGCTGTTGAATTCTAATTTTTGTCCTTTGCCTACTAGCAAAATTTGTTTGATGCCAAGCGTTGGTAAGTCAATTTCATTAAACCGGTTGAGTAGATCCTCATCGACAGCGACTATTAGCGGTTCGCTGTTTTCTACCTGGTGTTGAAGAAATGAACCTTTTAGTTCTGTGTTGATTGGAACAAAAATTGCGAGTCGTTTATGGACTGCGATCATAAGGAGAATAAAATCTCGACTATTTGTCATTAGCCCAAGCAATCGATCACCTGGCCCTAAACCTAATTCTTGAAGGCCGGAGGCTAACTGGTCAGTTAACTGATCAAGTGCTGCAAAAGTGAGAGTCTCACCATTCTCAAATGCGAGGAATTCTTTCTCTCCGTAGGATTTTGCCTGCATCTGAACAGCATCCACGAGGGTCCACTGTTCTATGGGAATATTGGGTCCAAGACTTTGTAGATCTGGGTGTCCTTTCATAAATATTGAAGACTAGACGTAGACTGATGCTCATGGAAATAGGACAGGTCGTTGAAAATTTTTCGGCTATTGATCAACGCGGTGAAAAAGTTGAGCTAAGTGACCTTTTAGAAGGTGGTCCAGTAGTTCTATTTTTTTACCCACGGGCGAGTTCACCTGGTTGAACTCGTGAAAGCCGCTATTTCCGTGATCTGGCGTCAGAGTTCGAACTCCTCGACTCGCAGCCGGTAGGAATTAGTGCTGATCAGTTTGATCGGCAAAAAGAATTTGATGACGCGAACGATCTCGGTTTCACTCTTCTAAGCGATGTGAAATCTAAGATTGCCAGATATTTTGGTGTTAAACGGGTGGGCCCTTTAGGCATCAAACGACAGACCTTTGTGATCGATGTCGATAGAAAAATATTAGGTGTAATCGCTAGCGAAACTAACATGAAAATTCATGCTGATCGAGCGCTGCAAATTTTGCAAACCAAAGATTAGTTTTGGTTTAGCTAGAGATAGTCGTTAGCCGCGACCCATGGCGAAAAATTCGTTATTTGGTCTCATGGACGCTAAATGTGCCATTCGGTTCGAAAGAGCGAACAATGCGGTCACGGCTCCGATATCCCATATGTCTTCGTCAGAAAAATTGAAAGAGCGAAGTTCGTCGTGGTCGCTTGTGTTTACATCTTCGGGCGTGCGAGCCATTTTTAACGCAAAGCGAATCATTGCATGCTGGCGGTCGTCTAAATCGGCTTTGGCAGGGGCGATTGCTAGCTGATCAGCGATATAAGGATTTTTAGCCCGAATTCGTAGAATTGCCCCGTGAGCAATTACGCAATACATGCAATCATTGGCGGCGCTGGTTGCGACGACGATCATTTCCCTTTCTGCTTTTGTTAAGCCGCTTTCTTTTTCCATCAAGGCGTTGTGGTAATCCATGAAAGCTCGTAGTTCAGCCGGTCGATGTGCCAATGCTAGGAAAACGTTGGGTATAAATCCGGTTTTTTCTTGGAGGCTTTCCATCATGGTTCTTAGATCTTCTGGGATATCTGAAAGAGCTGGTATTGGAAAGGTGGAAATCGGAGGAAGGCTCATATTGAGCAGCCTGCCACAGAAGCGATGAGAAAAGATCTATTGCCTAAAAATAACCGGCTTGTCTTCCGCCATAGGTGGCCCATTGACCTGTTCCGGCTGTGACTCCGCCGTCTACTGGTATCGCAGCACCTGTTATGAACGACGAGTCAGGCGAGCAGAGGAAAGCTATTACGGCAGCTACTTCTTCAGGTTCGCCAAAGCGCCCGAGAGGCAACCTTGCTTCCATGGCCGAACCGATAGCAGTTCCCTCAGCTGCTTCAGTCAGTGCAGTTCTAGTCGGACCGGGGCACACAGCATTTACTCTGATGTTGAGATGTCCTAAATCCAGTGCAGCGGCTCGGCTTAAGTTAACAGCCGCTCCTTTAGATGCGTTGTAGGCCCATAGTCCGCTGTCTCCATGTAATCCCGAAACTGAGCCGGTTACTACTATCGAGCCTCCAGTTTTGGTCATAGCTTCCGCTGAAACTTTTATTCCGAGGGCTACGGCTCGGACATTTACGTCCATCACGCGATCGAAGTCGGCCATGGAGCCTCGCCGGATATCTCCTTGGACCAATATTCCTGCATTCAGAGCAACAGCGTCGAGAACTCCATAATTTTCTAATGCCGTCTTAACCATCTGATTGTTGGTGTTTTGTTCGGTGACGTCACCGGCCGATATAGATACGTTTGGGTAAGAATTGAACTGTGAGAGAGACTCTTCGGTCAAATCAACCGCAATTACGTTTGCTCCGTCTTGGGCCAGTCTGAGAACTGTTGATCGACCGATCCCAGAGCCGGCACCAGTAACAATTATTGTCTTTCCTGCGTTCGTCGTCATGATATTTCCAGTTTCGGTAGCAGTTGAGACATTTCGATGAGTCTGCTTTCTGCCAGTGCGGCTTCTCGGAGCGGAGAGATTGTTTGGTATTCGCTATCGCGAACCATATCGAGAAAATGTTGGCGACTTGGGTAGCGCACTAGTATGCAAATGTCCCATTGTTCGTTTTCTAAACCAATGACGGTTGTGTGGGCTTTGCCCATCCAAATTGGCTCACCTCCGAAACGGGGATGCAACTTAGCGAAGAGCCGACCGTACTCGCCATAAGCATCTCGACCGCTCAAGCCGTCAACTCCGAAGCCTTCAGTTGCTAATTCTCGGTAACGTAAGAGATTCAACATGACGACTGGTTCTTCTAAATTGCCGGTTCCCATGATGTCGAGATTTTTTTCGATGTCATTAAATATCATTTGTTAATTCTTTCTGCGGTCCTGCTACTTCTATAAATTTAGTATGCGCGCGGCGTTGTCGTGTAGGTATTTGCGTTCCACAGAGGGAGGCAACTTCCAGGACGTAATTGTGTCTCGGAGATCAGTTAGTAAGCCACAATTAGGGTAGACGCTTCCGAAAATGATTTGATCTTGGCACTGATGGGTAAGAGCGTGGATGTACTCGTTTGATCCCGGGAAGTTGTAGTGCGCGTACTGGCCAGGGACCAAGAAAACATTTTGCTGTTTATATAAGAGTCCTATTGCCTCATGGACGTATGGCCAACTGCCATGCTGAATCACAATCGTTAGATTAGGGAAATCTGTAGCGACATGATCTACATATTCCGGACGACAATCATCTAGATACGGTCCGAGCAAACAACTCTGAGTTGTGGTTATTAACATGTTGGATTTCTGAGCTTGTTCATAAAGCGGATACAACAAAATATCATCGAAATGTCTACTAACCTGTGCCGTTGAGGGGTCAATGGTTACACCTATGACTCCAGCATCACCAAGGTCTCGAATTTGCTTAACAGCGATATCGATGTCGCTCGGTTCAACTGATCCGAAGCTGACAAACATTTCTGGATGAATAGCTATTGCGTCTTCGGCACCTGCTGCTCCTATTGGATTCAACCCCCGAATAGCGGTAGGCCCAGGAACTCCTATAACGCCTACAGATATGCCGGCTTGTCTCATCTCTTCAAACATTAAATCTGTTGATTGCGCTAGAAATGAAGGCGTTGGTTTAAGACCCATTCGGTCCAAATAATGAAAGGTGGTGTCGCGCGTCCAGCTTTGTGCTCCGACGGGCCGAAACCGAAAATCAATCACGTCATCCATAGTTACCTCCAAAGCTTGCTCCATATTGATGCAAGGGTCGTGCAACCAGGCTAGAACGGTTTGCATGCCGCACCCACTGATTCCCGTTCCAACACCTGAAACCCAAGAATTCTGGGACGGGCTCACAAGGAGCGTTTTTCGGATACGCGAGTGTTGCTCTTGCGGGAAATTTTACTTCCCGCCAAGCCCTATATGTTCACATTGCTCATCACGAGATGTTCGATGGGTCGACGCTAGCGGTAAGGGATCGCTCTATAGCTATACGATTCAGCAAAAACCCGCCCAGTTTTGGACTACTGAAGGGCCCCGGTCGGTCGCTTTAGTTCGTCTAGAGGAGGGACCTTTGCTCGTGTCTTCGGTTGTTAATTGCGAACAGACCCCAGAAAAATTGAAATTAGATATGAAGCTAAAAGCGACATTCGAAAAGTTTGCTGATGTAACTGTGCTTTGCTTTGAACCGCTTGGAGAAACGTCATGATTGAATCTGGGTCCATCGCTATTGTCGGTGCAGCTGAGTCAACAGATATTGGAGTGGTGCCGAACGTCTCTTCTACTGGTCTAGCGATTGATGCAGCGGCTAATGCATTAGCTGATGCAGGTTTAAGGGCATCTGATATCGACGGTTTTACATGCGGGTATTTCCCTGTTGCCGATATGTCGAGCCAGCTAGGTATCTACCCATCGTGGGCTGACAATACTGTAGTCGGTGGCTGCTCTTGGATGTTTCAGCTTCGGAATGCAATGGCTGCCATAAACGCAGGGTTCTGTACAACCGTATTAATTGTTTATGGAGAGTCAGGTAAAAGCACTCGTGGGCTGACAAATTCCTACGATGGTGGCCGCCCAGGGAGCATAGGGAACCAGTTCGATGCGATGTATGGAGGTGGTCAACCAGCCGCAACGTTCACACTCCCGGTATTGCGTTATCAGCAAACCTACGGTTTAAGCGATGAAGACCTAGCGGTAGGAGCAGTGAGTCAAAGAGCGTGGGCCGCAGACGTTCCAAGAGCAACGTTGAGAGAACTGACAACGGTCGAAGAAGTATTGAGTTCCCCAATGGTTGCATGGCCAATTCGACGAGCTATGTGCTGCCTAGTAAGTGACGCCGGTGGAGCATTAGTAGTTACATCTGCGGACCGAGCCAAAGACATGCCCCAAAACCCGGTCTACATTTTAGGTTCCGGTGGAGCACTGGAAGGCGGGTTGATGAGTCCAGCTGGAGTTAGGGATCCCCTTAAGCCAGAGTTCATTCGCACCAGCGGAAATGCGGCTTTTAGCTCAGCTGGAATCACCCACGCTGATGTTGATCATTTAATGATTTACGATGCCTTTATCCATACGCCGATTTTCGGTTTAGAGGGGCTTGGTTTCGTTGATTATGGAGAAGGCGGGGCCTTCATCGCTGATGGTCATACAGCTCCAGGCGGCTCTATGCCAATGAATACAAGTGGCGGGGGTATGAGCTACGCACATACTGGCGCCTACGGGATGCTTTGTATGCTCGAATCTATCCGGCAGGTGCGAGGCGATGCAGCGAATCAGGTTCCAGATGTAACGACATCGCTGTGTCATGGATGGGGAGGCTTCTGGTCGGCTTGCTCGACCTTTGTTTTCTCAAATGAACAGCCTTGACTTTGTGCGTTCACAATTTTCGCGCGTTTGTCTCGTCTAGCGGATGCGCCTGATCAGTATCGTTGCGTCAGTTACCGCTTGAAAGTTGAATCGAGATGGGGTCAGTTCTAGCTGTTCTGACAGCTTGCTTGTACGGCAGTGGAGATTTCTTGGGTGGTATCGCATCGCGCCGAAACAGTGCGCTGCAAGTTCTTTTCGCGTCTCAAACGATAGGCGCTCTAGGGTTGTTTGTGGCGCTCCCATTTTTTCAGCCGCTCTTCAGATGGAGCGACATAGCAATAGGTGCAGCGGCCGGTGCTTGCGGGCTAGTTGGGTTGGGGCTTTTTTATAGATGCTTAGCTAAGGGTCCGATGTCGGTTGTAGCGTCGATTTCAGCGTTAACAGCCGCGATAGTTCCAATTTCTTGGGATCTGATATTAGGGAATGTTCCGTCAGTAAAAGTTTTTCTCGGTATGGGGTTAGGTCTAGCTGCGATTGTGCTCGTAAGCATGAGAAGTAGCGAGGGGGAGACTAAAACTCTAATTAGTTCCGTAGCAGGAGCCCTCGCAGCTGGACTTGGCTTTGGAATGTTTTTCTCTATTCTCAGTTATGTCGGCAGTGATTCGGCTCCGTGGCCGATTGTTAGCGGAAGACTGACTGCTGTGTTGATATTGGTTGTTGTATCAACAATTCGATCAAATGAAATGATGCCGAAGAAAAGTTTGCCTATCGTCGTTGGTTGCGCTGCCTGCGACACGGGTGCGAATTTGACCCTATTACTAGCTTTAGGTCAAGATTCATTGGCTCCGGTTGCCTTGTTGTCGAGCTTATATCCAGTGACAACGATCGTGCTAGCTCGTTTATTTCTTGGTGAAGACCTCTATCCGAGACGCGTAATCGGTTTGGTCGTGGCTCTTTCTTCGGTACTTCTCATAGCCACAGCATAGAAATCGAACCAAGGTAATATCTAGAGATTTGACGCAAAAAATTTAGGGTAATTGTTGGACGAGCTAGGGAATCAAAGGGTTGACGTGACGCCATCGGCTAATAGCGCCATTTTCGCTAACCCGTTTTAACCGCTCAATCGTGTCATCAACATCTGCGTACCTTGTGTATAAGGGAGTGAATCCGAACCGTAATAAATCAGGTGGACGAAAATCAGGGATCACAGATTCCTCATGGATTAAGGCTTGACCGACTGCTTGTGCTTCTGGGTGGAAAAGCGAAACATGAGAACCTCGATTTGTTGAATCGAGTGGACTCGCTACCTGAAAGCCATATGAAACGAGGTGTTCATTAACTAATTCGATAAATCGTTGAGTGAGAGCGATGGACTTAGCACGAATCTTTTCTATGCCAGCTTCGAGCGTTATTTCTGCCCCGCTGGCGACTAGAGCAGAAGATAAAATTGGAGGTGTGCCGGTAATGAAACCGCCCGCTCCTGCAGCTGGCTGAGCCTCAAAATCAAATTGGAAAGGGTTCTCGGTGCCGTACCAGCCAGAAATGGGATTGCTGAAAAGGTTGTTGTTCTGCGAAACATAAATAAATGCGGGTGCGCCAGGCCCTCCATTCAAATATTTGTAGGTGCATCCCACGGCAAGATCGGCCTCAGCTGCGGTTAAATCAATGGGTACGGCTCCGACCGAGTGTGATAGATCCCATAGCGTAAGCGCTCCAGAATTTTTAGCTAATTTACATACGTCGCTTAAGTCCCATAGCCATCCCGACTTATAGGCAACCTGACTTAACGATACCAGTGCAGTTTGGTCGCCTAAATGGTTTCGCACAGAGTCTAATGAACCGGAAATTCCATCAGTTCTAATTATCTTGACAGTGTATTCAGGACCCATACATTCGGCAGCGGAACGCAAAATTTGTATGTCTGATGGAAAGTTCATGTCGTCTGTCAGGATCTCAGTACGGCCCGGTTGAGCTTTCAAAGCGGCCACTGCTCCCTTGAATAGGCAAACTGACGTATTGTCTGCAAGAACTACTTCCCCTGCATGCGCACCGATAAGTTTTCCAATTAGATCGCCAACTCTGTTGGGAATCTCAAACCATCCCTCGTTCCAACTGCGGATAAGACGGTTCCCCCATTGGTCGTTGATTAGGTTCGCTGCTGCCAACGCAGAACGTTTCGGGAGCCGACCCAATGAGTTTCCGTCCAAATAGATAAGCCCAGGTTCGTCGAGATTGTGAACAAATTGTTCACGAAAATGCGCAAGTGGGTCACTGGCGTCTAAATCAGTTGTGGAACTCATCGACTAGATGCTCACAGTTCTTAGTACTTGGGTCAACTTTAAGTGACGTTCGGCTCAAACAATTTTAACGAAATCAAAATATGTTAGACAAGTATTCAATAGCGTCGAAGAAATAGGACACTGTTCTGTCACACTAGGACAATGGTCAAATTTCAACGAGTAACCGAAACTGATGAAGATGGCGAAGACCGGCTAGTGACGCTTGAAGTTACGGCTAATGAAATTTTTAGGACCTCTAAGGCTCAAATGTGGGAAGCCAGAATTCCTTTTGCGGCAATAGTGAATATTGAGATGAGGCGCAGTGGGAGTTCTGACCTGGTCATGGCAGAAACCAAACACGGGAATGTTAGCTGGGTGTTGAAAGAAGGACAGCGTCTCCGAGACTCTATCGATGCAGGTCGTTTCAAGTAAGCAAAAATGTTAGTACCCGCAGCCGCCCGATACGGCTTTGCTGCGGGTAATTAGCATTCTGTTATTAACCGAAAGTTGTGAATCCGGTATCAGAGAATCTCGTAGTTTAAGCTAGCGAACAAGCCATGTCTGCGCCGCAGCACATAGGTGACTTGATTTTTCCGTGATCATTTGGGCATTTAGATACCTGAACTGATGAACCATCGTCTTTTTGGATGCTGTCGTTAACGAGGGGTTCATTACAGCTGCCACAGGTTGCGTTGACTGACATGCTGCAGGTTGGACATTCATAAGTCGCCATGATTCATCTCCTTGATAAAGGTAGTAACCGTAAGGTTACGCCCTGAGGGTACGTCTCAAATTAAACAGATGAAACCCTTAAGAATTTTTCGGATCTCCACTCACCATCTTTTCAGACTTAGAGGCAGCGGCCGGCCTGTAGCTCCGAGGAGGTCAGTGGAAACCGACCGCTTGCCCTGATTACCCAAAGCTATGCGATGGGCCTCCTAAGTCTGGCTTGTTCAGGCTTTGGAACGGACATAAATTTAAAGAGAAACTATAAATAGGCATCGTGTCTAGGGGTTCTCGCACCTGCCATTGTTCGTAGATTAATGTAACTAATCGGGG
Organism: Acidimicrobiaceae bacterium; assembly: GCA_905182565.1. GTDB lineage: Bacteria > Actinomycetota > Acidimicrobiia > Acidimicrobiales > Poriferisodalaceae > UBA9040. The sequence continues at coordinate 480,287 of CAJJCB010000026.1, forward strand.
CTGATTCTGGCATGGTTCCGATGGCCGTTGAAAAGCCTTACTCTGAGGGCTATGCCGAGTGATGCTGTTCTTAAAACAATGAATTACATTCACCGTGGTGTTTTGGCGATTACGCGCGGGCGAGTCGGGTGGGTAGTCGCGAGGATGCCCGCAGTGAAGCTCACCACTACTGGCAGAAATTCTGGGCGGAAACGCCAAGTGATTTTGACCACCCCGTATCAGAACAGGCAGTTTATTTTAATCGTTGCTTCTCGTGGGGGCGATGACCGGCATCCAGATTGGTATCTGAATCTCTTAGCAAACCCAAACGCTACGATTGTTGATTTGGAAGGTGTTGAAAGGGCAGTGACTGCGAGCTTGCCGGACCGGAATCAATACTCTGAACTGTGGGGTTTGGTAATAGAAAAACACCCCCGCTATTTGGCTTATCAGAAAAAAACAGAGAGACAGATACCATTAGTACTTCTCACCGAAACTTAGTTCTCTAGTTGATTATCCACCAAATCTCTTCACCGTTTGTGAGTATCTGGAAATTAAGTCAACAAACTCTGCTTTCAGCGAAGACTTAATGCTCTGTGAGCGAAAGTGCTGAAATCTATTTCTCTCGATATGGGTTGGTTGACGAGGCCAAGTTGGCACAACTAAATGGGCTAATACCTTTAACCCATCTCTAAAATTACTTTACCGAAAGTGTCGTCGCCAGCGATTAGGTCGTGGGCGCGTTGGGCTTCATCGATTGGGATAACTGTTTCGATGATGGGAGTAATTTCACCGGACTCGATAAGGGGCCAAACCCGTTCGGAAAGTTGCTTCATCAGTGCGCCTTTCGCAGGCACAGAGCGAGCGCGGAGAGTGGAACCGATGACTCGAAGACGCTTCATCATCATTTTCCCAATAGCCAGATTTGCTTCTGCTCCGCTCATTAAACCGATAACAACTAATCGGCCATCTGCCTTAAGGCTGTTCAGATTATGGTCGAGATAGGCAGCTCCGACGGGATCAAGAATCACGTCGAAACCTCCATCAGTCCATGCAGCAACTTTCTCAACAAAATTTTCAGTGTGGCGGTTTGCACCTCCTGAAGCTCCCAAGGCGATACAGCGCTCAATTTTTTCGTCGCTGCCAGCGGTAACGAAGACTGGACTCTCGAAGGCTCTACATAACTGAATTCCTGCTGTTCCAACTCCGCTCGCTCCGGCGTGCAATAACGCTGTTTCACCCGGTTGCAATGCGCCTTCGATAAATAGATTCAAATATGCAGTAGCAAAAACTTCCGGAAGCGCAGCAGCTTGATTGAAACTTAGGCCTTTAGGAATAGGTAATACTTGTGCCGCTGGAACGACTACTTTTTCGGCATAACCACCCCCGGCTAGCAAAGCGCACACTTCGTCTCCGTTTTTGAAGCCAGTAACTTTCTCTCCAACGGCCTCGACAATCCCAGCGCACTCAAGCCCCAAGATTTTACTTGCTCCGGGCGGCGGCGGGTATGCACCTACTCGCTGAGCTAAATCGGCTCTGTTGATAGCAGTGGCGCGGTTACTTATTTTTATATCCTCAGGGCCTAAGACTGGATCCTCGGCAGTAGCCCAAACTAGTTGGCCATCTTCAACTTGGATTGCTTTCATGCTGTCCGTCTTTCGTTGTCACCAACCTAACGGGGTGAAGCATAATCTTCTCTCTGAGTTCCCCTTTCTCGCTAGCTCTCTCCTTGGGAAATGCTGGTCTGACTTGTTCTCGTGAGTGCGAACCAGCAGACTAGCTTCATGTCTTTCCTGGATGCTTCGCCATATCTAGATGGCAACTATGAACCTGTAAAAACTGAGATAACGGCCGTAGATCTGAAAGTTAGAGGAAAAATTCCAGAGGAGCTGAACGGCCGATTTTTGAGAAACGGTCCGAACCCAATTGAGCAACCCGATTTAGCAACCCACCACTGGTTTTTGGGCGATGGAATGGTCCATGGCATAAGGCTTAGAGAAGGCAAAGCTGCTTGGTACCGGAGCCGCTTTGTTGGAAGTCGGAGAGTCCACAAAAAATTTGGTGAAACCCACTCTGTCTCGACACGAGCAGAAATAGGGCCAAACACCAACATAATTGAGCACGCCAACCGGACTCTTGCGATCGTAGAAGCTGGGACACAACCGGTTGAGCTGAATTATGAATTGGATACTGTCGGGACGCATACCTTTGAAGGAACCCTCAATAACGGATTCAGCGCTCATCCTAAATACGATCCGTTAACCGGTGAGCTTCACGTCATGGCTTACTCGCCTAGGCAGCTTTTCGGAAAGCTTGAATACATTGTCGTAAACAAAAATGGCTTAGTGACCAAAACAATCGAGATAGAAGCACCAACTATGCCGATGGTGCACGATATGGGGCTTACGCAGAAATATGCAGCAGTGTTCGACCTGCCCGTAGCCGTAGATATCGAGTTGGCAATGTCAGGAAATCAGTTTCCATTTCGTTGGTTTAACTCCTACGAAGCGCGCATAGGTTTACTGCCTCGGTCGGCGGATTCAGGAGAGGAAATTGTTTGGTGTAATATCGACCCGTGTTTTGCTTTTCATCCGCTAAATAGTTTCGACGATGCAAATGGTTGCGTGGTTATTGATGTTTGCTGCTTCGACAAAATGTTTGATTGTGATCGGAACGGGCCTTTCCGAGACTCGTTGCCTCGACTTGAGAGATGGACCATCAACCCCAGGACCCAAAAAACTCAAAGGGAAGTAATCGATGACCGTTCCCAAGAATTTCCTAGAGTCGCTCAATCTGTGCTTAACCGAAAGCATCGATACGGATACACAGCACAGCTCGCTCAGAATGATTTTAGCTGGGACTTTAGCCACACGCTGAAACATGATTTATTGAATTCAACTACTGAAGTTCACGAACATGGGCCGGGCCGAAGCGGCGCCGAACCTGTTTTCGTAGCGCGTGAACATTCGCTTCGCGAAGACGACGGATGGATCATGACTCTTGTCTATGACGAGGCGACAAATCGAAGTGATCTTGTGATTTTTGAGGCTGCTAACTTCACGGATCCAGAAGTTGCGCGAATCGAACTACCAGAGCGGATACCGCACGGCTTTCACGGGAATTGGGTTCCTGACAAAATTTAAATTACAAAAACCGGTGTAGGCGGCTCCCGGCGTTTAATGATGGATTACTGGAAGACCTAATGATTGATGGCGTGTTTTGAATATCGATTTAGGTCGTCTGCAGTAAATATTGTTTAGAGGAGCCTGTCGATTACGGCTGACTTCTGTCTGAGAACGCTGAAACTAAATGAGAATATTTAGGTGACAAAACAAAACTGTTTTGAATTCTGACAAGGTGGTAATCCCTTAGTCACTTGTCGAGGTAGTGCTGGGATTCAGTCGGTGGAGAATCTTGGCGCTTCCCTGACGTGACTTTTTGGGGACCTTATTGTGTTGCGCTCCGTGGCTTGTCGAAAGTCGGGCGGTACTATTCACAGAGATAGCGCCTCTAGCTCAATTGGTAGAGCATCGGACTCTTAATCCGCAGGTTCTGGGTTCAATTCCCAGGGGGCGCACAGAGACATTATTTCGTCAGAACTAGCAAAAATTGTGGAAACAGTAGATCATTAATCGTCGGTTCAGTGGCTTCTGCGAGATACCTCAGAAGAATTGAGATGTTGCTATTAACGGATAGCATTTACCGCGTTCTCTTAATCGAGAAACTAGTTAGATGATAGTGAGATTGGGGTGACCGAGGGGAATTGAACCCCCGACCTCCTGTGCCACAGACAGGCGCTCTAACCAACTGAGCTACGATCACCAAGAAACCGCGATTTTTCACGGTTCTGCTTCATCTTAGATCCAAAGCTCACCAAAACCGTAATAAAACACCCGAAGCGTTAACTAGAGTTGTGACCGAACAGTTTTTTGGACAAATAGGGGAACCAATATGTCAAGTGGAATGCAAGACCGCCTACCGCCAGTTGACTACATCCCGCGAATCACTGCCCAATATGCTGGACTGGGATATGGCGAGTACCGGTGGCTTGCGAGTGAAACTCAACCAGCTTGGACGCCCCTAACGAAGCCACTGTCGGAATGTCGACTTGGGTTTATAGCTACCGGAGGAATATACGCTTCAGGACAAACTGCTTTTCATTTCAAAGATGACACTAGCTATCGAGCGATTCCTAACAGTATTGCCACAGAGGAACTACGTGCTACTCATTTCGCGTACGACCTGACAGATGCCCGAAAAGACATAAACGTTGTTTTCCCAATCGAAGCCCTAAAAAGTATGGTTGAGGAGAAAAAAATAGCAGAGCTAGGACCGAACTCATACACCCTGATGGGTGGAATCTATAGTACGCGACGCGTCATCGAAGATCTTATTCCTTCTTTGGTTCAGAGGGTCTTGGATGATGAACTAGATGTAGTTCTGTTAGTGCCAGTTTGACCGGTATGCCACCAGACCGTGAGTCTGATCGCAAGAGCTATCGAAGAAGCAGGAATCCCGACGTTATCGATGTCTAGCGCCCGAGATATAACCCGTTCTGCATGGCCCGCTCGTTCCACCTATCTGGATTTTCCATTAGGTCACACAGCCGGGCGTCCGCATATGCCTGAGCTGAACCGTGCAATCATACGCGATACCCTCTCAGCTTTTGAGACCTTAAGTGTTCCCGGTTCGATGAGTCACCTGTCTTATCGTTGGGATGAGAATGATCAATGGAAAGATAAAGTTTTTGCTCCCGCTGAGAAATCAGTTGACTCAGATCACCAGAAAAATAAAAATAATGGCTACGAAGACGATCGGGTAGCAAGGCATGACACACCGCAATATCAAACTGAGGCAGACGAGTTAGCTGCCTTCAAGAGTCATGGTGACGAAGAATGTGAGATTTGCATCGGCATTGACTTTTGATGCAACAAAAAGCTTCCTCCCAAAACCAAAAAGCTTCAACTGGAACCGCTTCTCCGGGCTCAGGAGGAGATTACGACCCTAGTTCGATATTGGTTAGAACAGCAGCCACGGTTTTGATTCTTGCTGACCGGCCAGATCTCCAAGTGTTGATGTTGAAACGGAATGCCCGCTCAGTTTTTGTTGGCGATATGTGGGTTTTTCCGGGTGGAGGCGTGGACCCCGGCGATGCATCACCTCAGGCAGATGCCGCTGTTCGAGGTCTAACTGACGTTGACGCAAGCTCCACATTAGATATCGAATCTGGAGGAATTGCATTTTGGGTTGCCGCTCTTCGCGAAACTTTCGAGGAGGCGGGTCTTCTTCTAGCTCGCCCCAAAGGGAAAGTTGAGTTAATTGACCTTTCCGCCGCGCCGATAGAAAAGCGTTTCCAGCGTTATCGTGATCAAATAAATGCAGGATCGCTTGACTTCGTCGAAGCTATGCGAACTGAAGACTTAGAACTTGATGGGACAGATGTCCACTATGTTGCGCGTTGGGTGACTCCTTTGGGACCTCCTCGCAGGTATGACACTCGATTTTTTGTCACCGCTATGCCTAACGGCCAAACTCCTCTTCATGACAATGATGAGGCAGTCCATGATGAATGGATAAGGCCATCGGACGCGTTGAAACGAAATGAAACAGACGAGATGCTGATGATGACCCCAACCATTTCGATGCTTCAAAGACTTGCTCGTTTCTCCAACGTACAAGAAGCTATGGCTAGCGCAGCAAACGCTACTCAAACCGATGATGAAGCAGTTCGTATAAGATATGGAGTCGAAGGACCAAACCGGATCACCTGGCCAGAGGACGATGATTACGAAGATTCTGACCCAAGAGCCGAAGATGGCACAGTTCGGTGGCCATCTCCTATTGGGTGATTAGTGGGCTGAGCCCGATTCTCACAAGCTGCGTTGGGTGAAGCTAATAGACGCTTCTAGCTCTCTGACGAGCAAAGAAATTAAAGAAGATGAATAGATGCCGCGCAATTCCTAGCGCCGGAGATACTTTAGAGCGCTAACGAATCGCAAAAAGAGAATGAGGGAACTATGGATGCCTATCAGGCTGTAATAGGCAAAAAAGATAGCCGCGAATACGCTGACGAACCAATACCTGAGCAGTCATTGAAGAAGGTGCTTAATTCGGTTCGAATGGCGGGAAGCGGGAAAAACCGGCAAGCTGGCCGAGTAGTTGTAGTAACCGATGAATCAAGAAAAAAAATGCTCGGCGCAGCCGGTGATTACAGCGATTGGATACATAAGGCACCCGTTGTGCTAGCGATGCTTATTTCTGAAGATGCAGGCCTGCGGCCCGGGTTTGATGTCGGCCGGATGGCCCAGAACGCCATGGTCGTAGCCCATGCCGAAGGGCTCGCTAGTTGCCCGGTGACTATTGTCCGAAATGATGACGCGTTAGCGGCGATTGATGCGCCCTCAGGGTGGATTGTCCATATGGCGGTAACTATAGGTATCGCTGCGAACAGCGAATCTGAGCGGCGGTCTCATCCAAGAATTCCTTTCGATGAGGCAGTTTTTTGGGGCTCATGGCCAAACTAGACAATTTCCGTCCCATACGATCCTAGTATTGAGGATATCGACACGGGCTTTAAGCTCGGTTCATTGAAATATGTACTGCCTCCCTGGCGCAAATGGATAGCGCAGCGGGCTTCTATCCCGACGGTTGCAGGTTCGAGTCCTGCGGGGGGCGCAACAAAAAGATGACCGTTATGGTCGATTTGTCGTATACGTTTCAAGACTGTGAATAATAATCCTGACCACATCGGTGCCGTTACCGACAAAAAAGTTGATCTAAAAAGGCTAGAGGCGGCGGTAAAAGAGATACTTATTTCAATCGGGGAAGACCCGGAACGTGATGGCTTGATCAACACGCCAAAACGCGTGGCTAAAATGTACGCCGAAGTATTTGCAGGACTTCGAGAAGACCCAGAACACCACCTCGAAGTTCAATTTGAAGCAGGACATGACGAAATGGTGATGGTTCGAGATATCTCATTTTACTCAATGTGTGAACACCACTTGTTGCCATTCGTTGGCCAAGCTCATGTGGCTTACGTGCCTGGCGAAGAAGGGAAAATTACAGGTCTTTCAAAGTTAGCGAGACTTGTTGAGGCTTATGCCCGGCGGCCTCAAGTTCAAGAACGGCTGACAAGCCAAGTAGCGGACAAGCTCATGAAAGTGCTGAATCCCAAAGGTGCCCTAGTGGTTATTGAAGCAGAGCATCAGTGTATGTCGATGCGTGGTGTGCAAAAACCTGGATCATTGACAATAACTTCAGCGGTGCGTGGCCTGTTTCTATCTGACGCAACTCGTGCCGAAGCGCTTCAACTTATAAGTATGGGGCGTTGAAAGCGAAATAAACTGGTTCATAAATCTAGTGAATGCTGGCGATTCGCAGTTTCTAGATACTTAGCGGAAGCTGATTGCGCGCGAACCGCTGCGACATAATCATTAACGTTTTCCAATATTCAAAACCTGGAACCAGATCTTTAAGCGAAATTTGCTCAACGATATCTTGTGCGTCAGCGCTCCCAGCGTGATGCACACCCTTAATCTGCATTGATTCAACCTTGCCGGCCAACAACTCCAAAAATTCATCTATTCGAGCATCAAACACTGCGTCTACTTCAGTTCGTTGTAGCACATAGTCAGTTAACGGCCGATCATCTCGAAGAAGAAAAACGCTAGTGATCTCACGGTTTAGATGGCCCTCTCCGTTGTCATCAACTAAGCGCCGCGTTCCTAGGGGCACTAAATTGTTAGGTGCTGCAGTGAACCCTAACTCCTCTTCAAGCTCACGAACTCCCTCTGCCGGTTCCTCGCCGGCAGCTAAATGTCCTGCGGCGCTGATGTCGAACATGCGAGGAAATGCGGCTTTGAGATGGGACCGTCGCTGCAGAACAACGACTTCTTTGGAGTCTCGAATAGCTATTACCTGGCAATGAAAAACGCGATGCCAATCTCCATCGCGGTGGACGTCGGCTCGAGATTTTGTGCCTATGACCCTGCCCATGTCATCAAGAACATCGAGCATCTCGACTCTTGTTGCACCGTCGGTCATTGAGCGGAATTTGCTTTACTGCTCAAGTAGTTTCGTAAAGCTATCAAGGAGTGGTAGGACAATGTCAGCGCCTGATGGCGGGACCCAAAGGACTGCTCTTGAAACACCTGCGATTGCCAAGCTTTCAAGCACAGCAGAATCAGCAGGGCTGCCGAATTGTCCGAACTCCAAAGTGTTTGGATCCCGTCCGGCGTCTTCGGCCGCATTTCGAACTTCTTGTATCGGATCGACAAGATCATGCCTGCCTGAGATAGGCATCCATCCATCACAAAATTCGATTATGTCTTTTATTGTTTTAGGTCCGGCGGCGCCGCCGAGAAGAACTTTTGGCCCACCCTCTTGCACAGGTTTTGGCCAGGACCAGCTTGAAGTAAAATCAAAATAATCTCCGTGGAATTCGGCTTCTTCATTATTCCATAATTCTCGGCATGCAAGCATGCTCTCTCGAACGATAGAACGACGTTCATTGTACTTAATGCCGTGGTTGGCCATTTCTTCTTTATTCCAGCCATAGCCGATCCCCAAGATAAAACGACCTTCGGAAATCAAATCAAGCGAAGCACATTCTTTGGCAAGCCACAGGGGATCACGTTGAGCGACGAGTGTGATTCCTGTGCCTAACATAATTTTTTTAGTGACCGCAGCTGCTGCACCCAACGCGACGAATTGGTCATGGGTTCGCCAATATTCTTCTGGAAGCGGTGGTGCTCCTTCTCGGCCGCCCCATGGAGTAATACGACTGGCAGGGATATGGCTGTGCTCAGGGAACCAGAGCGACTCAAATCCCCTCTCTTCGACGGCTTGAGCTAGCTCAACCGGTTGGATTGCCTTATCGGTTGGAAACATAGCGATGCCGATTTTCATTACATAACCCCTTTTAGTGGTCGCTTCGATACATAACTTAGTAGACAAGATATAGTCCCAGTTTGCATACTCTTAAACAAACTTAAACTGATTCGAGAGAGAAAATTTTTAAATTTACGTCTTGCGTGGGTTCGAACCGAATATTGTATTCTCCAAATAATGCCCGTCTAAAAAAATAGTGCTGGTCGAGCAAATACAAAGCAAGCTATAGAAGTTGACTATTAGTCAAGGCGTGTTGGAATGTTCAACCGCTAATTTAACGAGATTTACTCTTAGTCCTTTGAGGTTTCTGAGCATCGTGACAGACTAGTAACAACGATAGAAGTCCCGAGTAATCTATCTGGAGGCTGTAATGCGAATAGAACTAGAAATAGCAAAATGCATTGGTAGTGGGTCATGTGAGATGCTTGCCCCAAATGTCTTTGAGGTTGGAAATGATGGTCTTGCTAAATTGCTGGACGCGAGCCCCGGTAGCGATATGGAATCAGAAGTGCGTGCAGCTGAAGAAAGCTGCCCAACCCAGGCAATCAAAGTAGAGCACTAGAGAAGCTTATTGATTTATCGAGTGGGATCTGGCTGTAAATCTGTAACCTTGTCACGCATTCGGGAAGTGGCGCAGCTTGGTAGCGCACCTGCTTTGGGAGCAGGGGGTCGAAGGTTCAAATCCTTTCTTCCCGACGTAAACAAAAAGAGGATCTGTGGATTATTTCCCACAGGTCCTCTTTCTTTTGTCTGTCTTGCCCTACCAAATTCGATTAAGTTGATTTCTGAGGAAAGAGACGCAAAAGATGGACAAAAAAACGACTCAGCTGAGACGCTACGAAGTTGAAAAAGGCCGACTAACTGAACTAGCTGATTGGTTTCCTACAATTGCTGCTGTTCGCGAGAAGTATGGATTCACCATCGAATTTGCTTATGCGGATGAAGAAAGCAGTGAGTTCATATGGGCAGTTAGTTATCCAGGAAACACCGATGAGTTTGATAAAATGTTGGCTGTTTACAATGATTCACCTGAAAGAGCATCAGCTTTCGCAGGTTTCGAGTCCCCAGTGAAAAACATGCACTTGTCTTTTGTCAGCACGATTTAAAAAAGATTTTAATCGATTAGGGCTGAATCGGTGAAATGTACAGAAAAGTTCGCGAAATCGTTTGGCTTGGTCTCCACGCCCGAATCATCCTGAATAGTTTGCACCTGGAGTTAGGTTCTGAGACTCGCCGGTAGACAGGCCATTTACGTAAATCGTTAGAAGCTGACAGGTTCTCTTTTTGGCTAACAATTACTTTCTTTTGGATATTGGGTTCAGTACTGTTGGGATTTAGATCTCAAAAAATTTCTGTCCGATGGAGCGTGAGTAAAGAATGTCACTAGAAATGACTACATCGTTGTCTTACTTGGGTTGGGCCAGTGCACTGTGCCTCATACTTTGGCTTCCTTATGTGCTTGAGCGTGTTATGAGGCAGGGCTTGATAACTGTCTTGCAGTACAAAGACACCGACGCTGAACCAGCGGTTTGGGCGCAACGAGCGCACCGAGCACACTTAAACCTCGTTGAAAATCTAGCCCCATTCGCAGCCCTAGTGCTGATTGCAAACGTGACTGCAAAAAACGTGGCAGGTTGCGCAGCTCTGTTCTTCTGGGCGCGAGTGGTCCAAGCAATTGTTCATATTGCTGGAGTCGCATACGTGCGAACCGTGGCGTTCTTCGTTAGCTGGCTAGCTATGATAATAATGTTCTTCTCTGTTATCTAAAGCGTGAATTGCAGAGGCGTTGTTGCGCCACCGGTACGAAGCACTTTTAGTCAAGTCAGTTTCGTAAGTAAGTCTGTGACTATTTTGTCGCTCGAGCTAATGGCTGTTTGAAGATCAGCTGAAATTTTGGCCGTGTCTATCCATGCGTCAGCACGTATATCCCACGACGAAGTGCCATCACTTATGGTTCCAGACCACCGCGCCTCAATATCATTTCTGATGGGAGTACAAGAAAAATTGTCATAAACCGTTGTGTTCATGTCTGCAACACAATGATGTTTAAGCACTTGCTCAAATGCAGCCCGAGATATACGAGCCGGATCGTGTGAAAGTAAATAAGGTCGTAGAACATCGAATAAGCCATGAGGAGACAAAATGTTCACTGCTCCCTTGGATAGCAGGACAGCTGTTTCATCTTGGCTAGAAGAATGACCGGCGATCAAGCTACTGAGTCCTCGACCGCTAGCTAACTTAGCAATGATCAATGAAGCAGGCCCACTTCCGGTAATCAAGAGGGGGGTATCGATAAGCATCACTAATTAAAAAATTGCCAGAGGATTCACAGGGCTTCCAGTAACACCTTGAAATCGAATAGGCGCTAAAGCGAAATTGAATTCCCAACGCCCAAGCTCAGCGCATGTAGCTGATAAATCTTCCAGTTGGCAGTTATCGATTAGCCATAAACCCATTGCAACAATCCCAACCATGTGAATCGGCATGCTCACCTGGCGGTAACCGGAGGGAGTCGGATCTTGTGCGACGTCTGAGCCGATCATGGAAACCTGACGTTCTTGCAGCCATGGTAAACAAGCAGCCTGATATCCAGACCGAGGTTTGTTGGCGTTATAGTTACGTTTTTCTCTAATTCTGGCGCCTCCTTCCCCGGTGCGTACAAGTAAAACATCCCCGGCTTCGACTTTTATACCGGCTGCGTCTTCAGCTGCCTCGAGGTCTTCAGGATATATGTGCTGGTCAGGGGCAAGAACATCAACGCCTTTCAGTCTCGGAATGTCGAGTAGAACACCTCGAGTTGTGATTCCGTCAGACACTGACAACACATCGTGTTTAAGAGCACCCTGACGATCTGAAACTAGAGATGCCGGGGCGCCACCGTACATTTTTCCATCCCAAAACAGATGGGCTAGAGAATCAAGGTGAGTCACATCCAGCCCATGGAAAACCATCCCGATGAACTCTTGAGCGCCACCCGCTCGACCTCCATCGAATAAGCCCTTGCGGCCCTCGTCATCCAAACCTAAGCCGGTGGAAAGCATGTATCGCTGAGATTCCGCAGTAGCGCCAGGTTGACGACCGGTCCGAATATCCCAACTGCAGGAAACCGATCTGCCCTCGCGAACTAATCCAGCAGCCGACACTCGTTTCTCTGGCGTGAGGTGATTGAGCGTTCCCAGCAGGTCATCATCACCCCAACGATCCCAATTGCAAAGTTCGTCCATCCAGCTAAGGACTTTCTCTTCTGATGGTGCTATCGGCATCTGGTTTCCCCTATTCAGATATGTCTAGAAGACTACTAGCGCCGAAACAATCGATGTTGAGTAACTGAAATCGCCTAACCTAGTCGTAACGGGACTCAAGGGGGAACATATGCATGAGTTGGTAATTCGAAATGGGTTAGTCGTAGACGGAACAGGTAGCAAAGCTAGAAAAGCTGATATAGCAATCGATAGCGGTGTGATTACCAAAGTAGGAACTATCGAGGCAGGTGGAGTCAAAGAAATTGATGCCTCGGGAAAGCTTGTAACCCCGGGGTTTGTCGATATCCACACTCACTACGATGGCCAAGTTATATGGGACCCCGAGGTAACTCCTTCGTCTTGGCACGGAGTAACAACTATTGTTATGGGAAATTGTGGTGTCGGTTTCGCTCCGGTGAAGCCAGATAAACATGAATTTTTGATTAGCGTAATGGAAGGAGTGGAAGACATACCTGGCGCAGCTCTTGCCGAAGGTGTTTCATTCGACTGGGAAACATTCCCGCAATACCTTGATGCAGTTGAGGCCATACCTCACACAATCGACATTGGCGCTCAAATGCCACATTCAGCGTTACGCGTGTATGTCATGGGTGACCGTGGAAGAGATCACGATGAGGATGCGACGGAATCAGAAATTCAGGAAATGCGACGGCTCACTGAAGAAGCTCTTGACGCAGGTGCTCTCGGATTTACTACTTCTCGCACAATCAATCACAGGGATCGAGATGGAAACCAAATTCCGACGTTGACCAGCGCTCCTACCGAGTTATGGGGAATCAGTCAGGCAATGGCAGCGCGTGCGTCTGGCCATATGGAAATAGTTTCCGACTTCCAAGACTTGGACAAAGAATTTGAGATTTTTCGAGGGATGATTGATGGGGGAGGAGCCCCACTCTCTGTCTTAGTCTCCCAAGATGATCGTGCCCCAGAAAGGTGGCGCGAAGTACTTCAGCGAATTAAAGATGCCCGAGCAGAAGGGTATGATATAACCGCACAAATCGCAGCGCGACCGATCACTTTGTTGCTCGGATTGCAAAGTTCAATGCACCCTTTCATAACCTGCCCGACGTACAGAAAGGAACTTGCCCAGCTTGATCTCGATGCCCGAGTTAGTCGCATGAGGGAGCCGGAAATTCGGGAGACTTTGATCAAAGAACATGCGAGCCGAACGCGAGGAATGTCTGGCATGATCGCGCAAAGTTTCCACAAGATGTTTCCTCTAGGAGACCCCCCTGAATATGAGCCTATGCCTGAAGACAGCATCTCAGAGATGGCCAAAACAGCTCAACGCGAACCAGTCGAATTAGCTTATGACATGTTGCTTGAACGCGAAGGTCGCGAACTCATGCTGTTCCCACTAGCTAACTTCTCTGAAGGAAATCATGATGTGTTAAGAGAAATGAACTTGGCGGAGGGAACCCTCCCAGGGTTAAGCGATGGTGGCGCTCATTGTGGGGTAATTTGCGATGCGAGCTTCCCAACCTACATGCTCACTCATTGGGCACGTGATCGTCGCAGAGGAGAGAAACTACCTCTCGAATACGTAGTGCAAAGACAAACCAGAGACACTGCGCGACAAGTAGGGCTCAACGATAGAGGCACCTTGGAAGCAGGAATGATGGGCGATGTCAACGTGATCGATTTTGAAGAACTTTCACTCAGACCGCCTGAAATGGTTTACGATCTTCCAGCTGGCGGCCGACGACTAGTTCAGCGGGCAACTGGCTATGTCGCAACGGTCAAGAAAGGCGAGGTCATTTTCGCCGATGGTCAACCAACGGGTCACAGACCTGGTCAACTTATTCGAGGACCAAAAGCTCAAAAAGGATCAGGATCTTGAAAATCGGATATCTAGGCCTTAACCACATAGGGTGCATATCGCCGGGGACAATGGCCAAAGAACTAGAGGATCGTGGCTTTGACAGCTTTTGGGTTCCAGAGCATAGCCATCTACCCGTAGCGCTGGAGTCTCAATACCCTGGCGGCGAAGATTTACCTAGTGGCTACGCTCATATGATGGACCCGTTCGTCTCATTGGCGATGGCATCGGAAGCTACGTCAACTATTAAACTTGCAACAGGTATATGCCTGGTTCTTGAGCATGAAGTTTTAGATTTAGCGAACACGGTCGCGACTCTTGATGCGCTTTCTGGGGGTCGAGTAATATTGGGAATTGGTGTTGGCTGGAATGCCGAAGAACTCGCTAATTCCAGGCCGGATGTGCCATTCAAAAAAAGATTCTCTGCAACAAGAGACCGAGTCGGCGCTCTCAGAGCAGCTTGGACCCAAGACGAAGCAAGCTATTCAAGCCATTATGACAACTTCCAACCATCTTTCATTTACCCTAAACCCCATAATGGGCTCGTTCCGATTGCCATGGGACAAGCGGGTCCTGTGGGAATCAAACACTCGGCTGAATATGCCGACGAATGGTGCCCGATTGATATCTCTCTAGTTGGGGTTAGCGGCGAACAGTCGGTAGAAGGAGGAATAGCGCTGTTCCATCGCGAACTAGAAGCAGTAGGTCGCGATCCAAAGTCGGTGCCAATATCCCTCTTCACTTGGACGCGACCTAAAAAAGAGCGTTTGGAGCAACTTGAAAAACTAGGGGTACATCGGCTTGTGTTAACACCTCCCTCGATGCGTCGTGAAGATGATGACCAGTCGCTCAAGTTTCTAGATGAATGCGAATCGGTTCTCGAAGAATTTAGAACATAAGTCAGCGATCCGATACAAACTTTCCGTGATCAAGCTCGAGAATAATGGTCGGCGTCTTGGAATAAGCAGATGACGTTCAAATCTACAACGTCACAAACCTGAATTATATGAAGGAATGCAGACTAGTCGCCGACTCCTCCGTCACTTGCCGAATGAGGATGAATACACGCTCCCCATGGGCGTGGTTCATCCGAACGCTCATAGGCCAGCGCCACTAACTAAAAACGAATTACTCTAGGGTTCACAAGTGTGCTCAATCAAAATCATTGAAGTTCTGGACGTGAAAATGAAATCCTACAAAAACCAAATAGCTGTGGTCACCGGTGGCGGCACCGGAATGGGGCGAGAACTAGTATTGCAATTAGCCCAAGAAGGGTGCCACATAGCGATGTGCGACGTGAACCTCGAAAAAATGGCTGAGACTAAGAAGCTTGCGAAAGAGCAGGCTTCTTCGGACGTCCGAATCTCCTCACACATTTGTGATGTTTCTGACGAAGCTGACATGTTGGGTTTCCGAGATGAAGTAGCTGATCAGCATCAAACAGACAACGTGAATTTGCTATTCAACAACGCAGGCATCGGTGGTGGTGGAAGCATCGTCACCGACGAGAACAGAATGGAATGGGAACGAACCTTCGATATTTGTTGGTATGGCGTCTACTTTGGTACTCGAGCATTCCTGCCGATGCTAAAAAATAGCACTAGTGGAGCAATCGTAAACACAAGTAGTATCAACGGATTTTGGGCAACGGTTGGCTCTAAGATGCCTCATACTGCTTATTGCGCTGCGAAATTCGCCGTTAAAGGATTTACAGAAGCTCTCAATATCGACCTCAGACTCCACGCTCCTCACGTTCTGGCGCACGTCGTTATGCCCGGGCACATCGGAACTTCAATAGCGTTGAACACCACAGAAATGCACGGAGGGCCAGATATCGAAGGCGTCAGAAAAATACTTGGTGAAAGAGGAGCAGAAATCAGTTCAATGTCAGATGCAGATATTGAATCTCGAGTAACCAACAATGGTATTAGGTTCCGAGACAACGCACCGACTACCGCAGCGGAAGCTGCAACAATAATCATTGAAGGCGTGCGCAGCGGCCAGTGGCGAATCCTTGTGGGCGAAGACGCAGAAATTATTGATCAACTTGTTCGAGAGGACCCGGAATCAGCTTATGAGCCTGAGTTCATGCGCCGTGTCATCGATCACGGACACCTAGGCGGATTAAATCGAAGCTAGCTAGTTCAGAGTGATCGCTTTTAGGACTCTCTTTTTGGTAAGGTTTAAATAATACGCGGGCGTAGTTCAATGGCTAGAATTCCAGCCTTCCAAGCTGATGATGCGAGTTCGATTCTCGTCGCCCGCTCTCTTCTAAATGTAATTGGACGCGTTCGGGACTTAGTTCCGTATCAATTGAGTTGTTTGAAGTCGTGAAAATGAGATGGCGTGTAAAGCAAATTGCTGCTTTTGTGCACTCTCACGGCTGAAAACCTTAGATAAGTTCATTAATAATTTCTTAATCGCATTGGAAGACAGAAGAGCTAATTACTTGGATGTTAAGGAATTTTTTTGCGATTGATGCGAAGAAGAGATGCGCGACTGTGGCTTTGACTGAGGGACGTGACCACGAATACGGCTAGACTCGCGATCTTGTGAAGATCACTTTGACCGAACTAGACCCCTCTGAGCTTGAAGAGGCCCCCGCTGCGACCGAAGAAACTAGCAACGAGGCCGAATCAACGGCTCCGACGCGCACCTACGGACCGAAAATAAAACTGTCTATTGAGGTAGATGAAGAAACATTTGAATCTGCCATAGATGATGCTTTTAAGAAAATTTCGAAAGAAATTCGCGTCCCAGGATTCCGGCAAGGAAAAGTCCCTCGCGCAGTTCTCGAATCAAGAATTGGGAACGGATATGCTCGAGCTCAGGCACTAGAGGACGCAATACCTAACTATTATGCTGATGCGGTACGAACAGAAAGTGTTGACGTGATCGCCGCTCCCGAACTCAAGATTAATGGCGGTGAAGAGTCCGGACCTGTGTCATTCGAGGCTACGGTCGAAATACGTCCGGTTATAGAAATAGAGGGATATGACAAACTTGAAGTCACGATCCCAAATCCGAGTCCCACTGACGATGAAATCCAAGAACAGATAGATATGCAGCGAGGGCAATCAGCTGAACTAGTTGATGTCGATCGACCAGTCGCAACAGGTGACCAAGTCTCAATAGACATCTCAGGCACAGTCGACGGAGAAGCTCTTCCCGGACTGACTGCCCAAGATTACTTATATGAGGTTGGTAGTGAAGGGATAGCAAAAGAAGTCGATGTAGAACTTCAGAATGCTACAGCCGGAAGCGAGCTTTCTTTCAGCGCCGCTCACCCGGTCCAAGAAAACGTAAGTATCGATTTCGAGATAACAGTGCACGCTGTAAAAGAAAAAGTACTTCCCGAGCTTACTGACGAATGGGTTGATGAAAATACTGAAAGTGAAACAGTTGAGGAACTCAGAGAGCAAATAAAAACGAGAACGAAAATGATGAAGTCGTTTCAAGCAAATTCTGCGCTCAGAGAGAACACGGCTCAAGCATTAGCTGAACTGGTGACCCAAACAATCCCTGACTCGATGGTCAACGGTGAAATGTCGGACCAAATCCAGCAACTAGCGATGCGTCTCCAGGGCCAAGGAATGAGTATCGAGTCATGGCTTCAGATGACAGGTCAGGACCCAGAATCTTTCACAGTGGAGCTTCGTGAAGCGGCAGAACGCTCCGCCAAAGTAGATCTTGCTTTGAGAGCTATTGTTCTAAAAGAAACTATCGAAGCTTCTGAAGAAGACCTCAATGAAGAGCTTGAACGAATGGCAACTCAATTCGAAGTTACCATTGAAGAACTTCGCCACCAGATAACCGACCATGGCGATGGGTTAGGTCCTGTAAAGGCTGAATTAGTTAAACGTAAAGCTTTAGAAAAGCTAGTGGCCGAAGTAAAACTAATTGATGAAGATGGCATTGCTGTTAGTAGAGAAGATTTAGAGCTTCAATTACCTGAGACGGATAAAGATGAAGCTGATAAAAAGCAGAACTTAGACGCTGACAACGAGTCCAAGGAGGACGCAGAGTGAATCTTCAGGCACAGAATTACCTAGTTCCGACGGTCGTAGAGCAAACGAACCGTGGTGAACGTGCGTACGATCTCTACTCACGTTTACTAAAAGAAAATATCATATTCCTCGGCACCCCGATTGATGACACAATTGCCAATTTGGTGTGTGCTCAATTGATCCATCTCGAGTCAGAGAATCCTGATCGAGATATAAACATCTACATAAACTCGCCAGGAGGAGACATAAACGCCCTCTTCGCAATTTATGACACTAGCCAATACATCAAAAATGACATAACCACGATCTGCTTAGGTCAAGCAGCTTCGGCTGCAGCTGTTCTTTTAGCTGCCGGAAGCCCAGGTAAGAGAATGGCGTTGCCACATGCAAGAGTTTTGTTGCATCAGCCGTTTGGTCAGGCAATGGGTCAAGCAACCGATATCGAATTAGCTTCTAAAGAAATAGAGCGAATGCGTGGCCTACTAGACCAGATTCTTTCACGTCACACCGGCCAAGACCTAGAGCGGATCCACAACGACACGGACCGTGACTTTATTTTGGATGCAGAGGCGGCTAAAGAATATGGAATTATCGATGAAGTAATCAGCAATCGTGAATCCGTTGAAGATGGTCCGATCAGAGCTGCGTGAAATAATTCAAATCGAATAAAATAAAATTTCAAAAATTAAGGCGACAAACGTCAAAGCGAGCCATGCTGTGCCATCCTTAGCCGTTAGTTAACAACAACCTAAAGGTTGTCTGAATTGGAGTGGAGACGTGGCAAAGTTCGGAGAAGGTAGCGAGCTACTAAAGTGCTCCTTCTGCGGCAAGTCGCAGAAGCAGGTTAAAAAACTTATAGCCGGCCCAGGTGTGTATATCTGTGATGAATGCATAGACCTTTGCAACGAAATTATCGAAGAAGAACTGTCGGAGACGTCCGAAGTCACTTTTGACGAAGTCCCTAAGCCGCAAGAAATATTTTCATTTCTCAACGAGTATGTAATAGATCAAGATCGCACAAAAAAAATTCTTTCGGTGGCCGTATACAACCACTATAAGCGAATTCAATTTGCTCAAAACCTAGGCCCCGATGATGTTGAGCTGGCGAAGTCCAACATCATGCTCATAGGTCCAACAGGTTGTGGAAAAACAATGATGGCCCAAACACTGGCACGAATGTTGAACGTGCCCTTCGCGATGGCTGACGCCACAGCTCTAACCGAAGCGGGCTACGTGGGCGAAGACGTTGAGAACATACTTTTGAAGCTAATCCAAGCTGCTGACTATGACGTTAAACGCGCAGAGACTGGCATCATCTATATCGACGAGATTGATAAAATTACCCGTAAATCTGAGAACCCTTCGATCACAAGAGATGTTTCAGGAGAAGGAGTTCAACAGGCGCTTCTCAAAATTCTGGAAGGAACAGAAGCAGCCGTTCCGCCACAAGGTGGGCGCAAGCACCCACATCAAGACTTTTTGCAGATAGATACGAGCAATATTCTTTTTATATGTGGAGGCGCTTTCGATGGCCTTGAAAAAATTATCGCTGACAGACTTGGTCAACGAGCTGTGGGCTTCGGCGCAGACATAAAACCAACAGCAGAGAGAGCTAATACGAATCTTCTGCCTGAGGTGCTGCCGGAAGACTTGCAAAAATTTGGCTTAATCCCAGAGTTTATTGGCCGTCTACCGGTGGTCGGAGTCGTCGACCAACTCGGGCCTGATGCTCTCCAACGGATTCTAACAGAACCCAAAAATGCGCTCTTACGACAATTCGACCGTATGTTTGAGCTTGATGGTGTGGAGCTTGAATTTACTGACGAAGCAATAGCAGCCGTAGTTGATCAAGCCCTGCTCCGCAAGACCGGCGCTCGGGGGTTGCGAGCAATAATAGAAGACGTTCTCCTTGGAGCAATGTATGAAGTGCCTAGTCGCGAGAACGTCGTCCGATGCATCGTCGAGGCAGATGCAGTGCTTAAAAAGGCGAGCCCAATTTTAGTTGAGCGTAATGATGAACGAAAAGCTTCCTAAAATGCTCATAGAAAAGCTTCTGCCTCGATGGATCCGATAAACCTTGCGACGATAGATTCTTACCAGCAAGCTGTCGATTGGCTTGAGCAGCACTACAACCTCGAGAGCGTGCTCGGTAAGCCGGAAACTGTGCCGCCTAGCCTTGACCGGATGCGTGTAGTCATGGAACTACTCGGTCACCCAGAAAATGCCGTGCCCGCTATTCACATAACCGGCACTAACGGCAAAGGCAGTACCACAAGAATGATTGTGGAGATGTTAACGGCCGTTGGCCTAAAAGTAGGCAGTTATACCTCGCCGCACGTCACCAGCTTGAACGACCGAATAGCAATAGCTAACCAGCCACTTAGTGATCAAGATTTTTGTGAAGCTATCAAAGAGATAGCAGCAATCGAACCATGGATCTTGAAGAAATCAAATAGTCTTCCTAACTACTTTGAGGTTATTTGCGCCGCAGCATACAACTGGTTTGCGATGAACGCAGTAGATGTAAACGTTATGGAAGTTGGAATGGGTGGTCGTTGGGACGCCACGAACGTAGTTCGTGCAGAAGTAGCCGTTATTACGAACATGGGATCCGACCATCTCGAAATAATCGGGCCCACGATGGCTGACTTAGCTAGGGAAAAATCTGGAATTATCGAACCAACTTCGCATGTCATATGCGGAACCCTCGAACAGGATCTACTTGAAATAGTCAAAAGCGTTCCCTGTCGAGAGCTCTGGGTACAGGACACTGACTTCGCAGTGACTAATGACCGGCTCGCAGTAGGAGGGAGGATGCTAGATGTCAGTACCCCATTCGGTAACTACGAAGAAATTTTTATACCTGTAAACGGAAGACATCAATCGAATAATGCTCTTCTTGCGATAGCAGCCACGGAAGCTTTTTTTGCCAGAGCACTTGACGCCGACATACTCCATGATGCTTTTGCATCGCTTCAGCTTCCTGCACGTTTTGAAATACTTAGCCGGTCTCCATTGACGATCGTAGATGGAGCACACAACGTAGACGGTGCAATGGCCCTCAGCGAAACACTTTTTTCTGACTTCGGAGCAGAAGAAGCTCCTGTCCTGGTGATGGGAACCAACAGGCCACATAATCCTATTGACTTCATGCAAGCCGTTAACTTCAAAGAGTTCAAAGCGATAGTAGCAACGGAGGCGAAATGGCCACGAGCGTTAGCGGCTAGTGAGGTGGCAGCTTGCGCACAAAAATTGGGACACAAATCAGTAGAATTTCGCGCCGATGTAGCTGAAGCTGTCGATTTAGCTAGAGAAATTGCTGGGCCACAAGGGAGCATCATCGTCACCGGTTCTTTATATGTCGCGTCCGAAGCCCGATTACACCTCCAATCATGATCACGGTAGTCTGAGTAGGTACACGATTTATTTTTCCAGGAGTTGTTTTGGCCCACACATTTGTTATTTGCAAACCCGATGCAGTCGAGAGAGGGCTTGTTGGAGAAATAATTTCTAGAATCGAGCGCAAGGGATTAAATATTAAACGAGCTGAGCTTCGATTAATCGACCGTGAAACTGCTGCGCTGCATTACATGGAGCATGATGGGAAACCATTTTTTGAAGGTCTCCTTAACTTCATAACCCGGTCACCAGCGATGCTTCTGCAGGTAGAAGGAAGCGATGACGCTGGCGATGACATATTTGCCGTGGTCAGAAACCTCATGGGAAGTACCAACCCCGCAACAGCTGCACCGGGCACTATTCGTGGCGACTTCGGCTTGCTCGTAACAGAAAATCTTGTTCACGGCTCAGACTCCGTTGAGTCTGCTGCACGTGAAATTGGAATTTTTTTCCAAGCTAATTGAGCGGACCAATATGGATCGTGATGCGCTGAATTCTATCCAATCGAGCAATATGAATTACTCGCGCCCGAATACACAGCGAAGCGTGAATGGTTTGGGACGGACTCTGAATCGGTTCAGACCGAATTTTTTCACTAATCGAGATATGGCGGTTGATTTAGGGACTGCAAACACTTTGATTTATGTGCGAGGTCAGGGGATAGTGCTCGATGAGCCTTCAGTAGTGGCGGTCGATATTAACACAGGCATTCCGTTAGCGGTCGGTTACGAAGCGAAGCGTATGATTGGTAGAACGCCGGGACATATTCAGGCAATTAGACCACTTAAAGATGGAGTAATTGCAGATTTTGATATCTGTGAAAAAATGCTCCGGTACTTTATCGACAAAGTGAATAGTAGTCGTTGGTCTAAACCACGAATGGTTATATGCGTGCCTTCTGGAATTACAGGAGTGGAACAGCGAGCGGTGCAAGAAGCTGCCGAATACGCAGGGGCCAAAAAACCTGCCTTCATTATCGAAGAACCAATGGCAGCAGCTATCGGCGCTGGGTTGCCAGTGCAGTCACCCTCGGGGAGCATGATTGTAGACATTGGTGGCGGAACGACCGAAGTTGCAGTCATCTCTTTGGGAGGAATTGTCACTTCTCAGTCAGCTCGGGTGGGAGGCGATGTGCTCGATGCTGCCATACTGCAGTTTGTCAAGAAGTCGTACAACCTAGCGCTCGGCGAAAGAACTGCTGAGGAAGTAAAAATGGCGTTGGGCTCAGCATGGCCGCTAAATGAGGAAATGTATGCTGAAATCCGAGGTCGTGATCTCGTTTCAGGTCTGCCTAAAACAGTAACGGTAAGTAGCATAGAAATCAGAGAAGCTATTGAAGAGCCGGTAACCATGATCATTGACGCTGTAAAAAGGACTCTCGACCAGACCCCACCAGAATTAGCTGCGGACATCATGGATCAAGGAATAGTGCTAGCAGGTGGTGGGGCTCTGCTTCAGGGCTTCGACCAAAGGCTTGCTAATGAGACTGGGATGCCGATTCGAATAGCGAAAGATCCTTTGCATGCGGTTGCACGGGGTTCAGGTCAATCACTTGAAGAATTTGAGGTCCTTCGCGGCGTCTTATTCTCTTCAGGTGAGCTTCGATAAGGATTAAGGCAATCTCATGTCGAGGCATAGCAAAGTGAGTCGAAGGCCCCGATCTCGATTAAGAATTGTCTTATTCATTTTTACAGCTTTAGTACTGATCACACTCGATGCTCGAAGCGACGGAGGGCCTTTAACAAAGATTCGCAGTGTCGCGCTCGACGCAATAGGCCCCATTCGTTCTACTTCAGCAAGAATGTTTGTTCCGATTGGTAATGCTTGGCAGGGGATTACTTCGTATGAAGATTTAGAAAATAGGAATGACTTCCTAGAAGCTAAACTAGCCGAGATAAAAAGCTCCACCCTTCAGATTGGTGAAATTGAAAGGGATCGGAAGGCTTTATTGTCGCTTCTGGGGGCGCGAGACACTTTGAGTAATATTCCGCGCCGGACAGCGCGCGTAATCGATGCTCAGATTTCTAATTTCGAACGAACGATTGAGTTAGATAAGGGTTCGCGTGATGGAATTAAAGTGGGGATGCCGGTAGAAACCGGCGCAGGGCTAATTGGCCGCGTTAGCCAGGTAAGTGTCACTCGAGCGCGAGTTGAGCTTCTCACAGACCCTAATTTTGATGCGGGTGCTCGGTTAGTTCGTTCCGGGGACGATGGCGTTGCTTCAGGAAAAGGAGCAGGAAAGAACCTGATTGTAAATTTCATAGAGCTTGAAACTGTTGTGATACCTGGCGAAACTGTGGTGACAAGTGGCTTCCAGGGGAGCACTTTTCCTGAAGGACTTTTAATTGGAACTGTTGTTGACGTGACCCCTAACGCCGTTCAAGACACCCAACGTATAACGGTTTATCCCTCCGCTGACCTAGACCGAATTCGCTGGGTCTCAGTGATCTTATTTGAAGCTGATGCACCAGGGCCTGTGCTTGTTGATCGCGATTTTCCGGAGCCTTCGAGCGGAGGCCGGATAGGCGCTGAGCAAAGCGGAAATGATTCATGATGATTTCCCTAGGAGCGAGAGCGAGAGCAACTATCGTCATCGGATTAATCGGCTTAATGCAAATTTCAGTAATGCCGCATTTAACAATCTCTGGATTTGTTATTGATCTATTTTTGATCTTGACCGTCATCGTAGGGATTTCAGCAGGCAGCGATAAAGCAGTGGGGATTGGCTTTAGCTGTGGATTGTTAGCAGATCTCGTCGTGAATTCACCTTTTGGTTTGAATACTCTTGTGCTCGTACTTGTCGGTTGGGGAGCCGGATCCCTTGCCCCTCAACTGGTTGAAACGCACAGATTCCTGCGTTCTCTAACAGTCGGCTTAACGGTGTCATCTGGCGTAGCGCTCTATGCCTGCATAGCATGGCTGATCGGCTACAGCTACGATGCTGAAAACCTGATCGAGCTGGTAGTGCTCATAACAGGCATGGCTGCCTTTTTTGTGAACTTGTTTTTAGAGCGAATAGTCAAGTGGGCGTTACTTATCGAGCCGGCCGTCTATCCGAGTAAAATATGATTCCAAAGCTTGATAGGCGCCTATCTTTTCTAGGAGTACTGATCATAGGTCTCTTTGCCGCGTTGTTTACTCGACTTTGGTACCTGCAAGTCTTAAACACGGAAGATCTCGAAAAAAAAGCTCAATCTAATCAAATTGAGATGGTAGTGACAGCGCCGAATCGCGGCAGAATATTTGACAGGCATGGTGTAGTCCTGGCGGATAATTTACGAACAGGCATAGTCACTGTCAACAAGTCCAGATATTCACCTGGCCAGTTGGAGTTCATAATTAGTGAACTTTCTTCAATCCTTGGTATAGCTGAAGATGTGCTCAAGAGCCGGCTTAATGACTTACAGACACATCGCCTGGCCGCCAAAGTTGTTGCTACTGGTCTAAATGAAGAAGGACTGCTTCGTATCAGTGAGCGGTCCCTCCCTGGAGTCGAAGCAAAGTGGGAGATGACCAGGATTTACCCACGCGAAGAAGTAGCTGCTCACATCATCGGTTATGTAGGAGCAATGTCTGAGCAACAGGCACCGGGACTTCTTGACGATGGCTATTTACCATCTGAAAGAGTCGGCAGAGCTGGTATCGAAGCCCTTTTTGAATCTCAGTTGCATGGTTCTCCAGGTATAACAAAACTTGAGGTAGATAATGCTGGCAGAGTTCATCGCATTATCGGGGATCAACAGGCTAAGCCCGGAAATGACATCATCCTGTCTATCGATGTGGACTTACAAGCTGCGACTGAGTCATTCCTGGCTCAAGGTTTGCTAGCAGCTAGGGAAACAGTAAGTGATGATTCTGGATTCTTCTATCCGGCTGTCGGAGGTGCGGCCGTAGTCCTTGATCTAAGAAATGGGGATGTGTTAGCGATGGCCTCCCATCCTACTTACAACCCGAATTGGTTGGTAGGCGGCCTGACTTTCGAAGAGTACAAGTCTGTTTTTGAGAATCCATATGCGCCGGGAGCACTTAACAATCGGGCAATCCAGGGTCTATACGCCCCAGGATCGGCTTTCAAGCTAGTTACAGCATTAGCAGGATTAGAAGCACGGTTGATATCTCCTCGAAATACCTATTACGACGTTGGTTATTTCAAAATTCCAGATGAGTACGGCTGCACTGGCAGATGCACATTTTTCAACGCCGATAAAGCAGCTCTCGGAACCTTGGACCTGTCGACAGCGTTAACTAGGTCAAGCGATGCATATTTTTACCAAGTAGCTCATGACCTTTACTGGATTAAAGGTGAGGAAGAATGGGCTATCCAAGATATGGCTAACCAATTAGGATTTGGAGGCCAGACCGGTGTCCAGCTTCCCTACGAAAAAGCGGGCCGAATTCCCGATGGCGAAACTAAAAAAACATTGTTCGAACTAAACCCAGAGGCATACAATCCGTATGACTCAACATCGGATTGGCTACCTGGCGACAATATAAACACTGGCATCGGTCAAGGATTTGTATCTGCTACTCCGATCCAGTTAGTAAATGCTTATGCAGCATTCGCTAATGGAGGTACCCTATTCAGTCCAAATATTGTCGAGCGCCTAATTTCCAGAAACAGCGAAAATTTTGGCGAAAGCGTCATTGAATTTGAACCAAAGATCCAGCGCATAATTAACTTTCCTGAAGGTTCGCCGGTTGTTCGCGAGGGTCTCGGTGGAGTGACCAGCAAACAACGTCGCGGTACGGCGTGGAAAGCGTTCGACGGATATGATGCTGTTGGCTATTCGGTAGCGGGAAAGACAGGAACTGCCCAAGCTGATGGAAAAAATGCTGTCCTGCAAAGGAAAAAAGAGGACTCAGCCATATTTGTCGCCTGGGCGCCACAGCACGACCCTCGATATGCGGTTGCTGTGGTTATGGAAGAAGCAGGCTATGGCGGCGAGGCAGCAGCACCGGTGGCCAGACAAATATTTGAAGCATTACGAGCTTACGAACAAAGATGGTCGGAGCCTCAAATAGCGTTTATACCTCCTTCTCCAGCGTGCCCTGAAATCCCCGAAGCTCTGCGCGGTAATCCTGCTTTCACGAGTTTCGTACCCGAAGGATGCCCATGGGGCATCCAGATTCCTCGAGCGAACAATGCTCAAGATGTAGATGGAGATGGAGTCGACGACCAAAAGGTGAGGGATTGATGGCTTTACCTCTCCGTCGCGAATTGCAGTCTCCGGTCAGGTTTGCCGATTATTCGCTTGCCCTGACAGCGATTTTTATTTCGTTAATCGGCGTGGCGATGAATTATTCTGCGACTTGGCGGATTCTAGAATTTAACGGAAGCGACGGGGCTACATACGCGAAACGTCAGGCTCTATTCGTGGTGGCTGGAGCGGCTGTAATGATTCTCAGTACCGCCTTTAACTATCGAAGTTTACGCTCACTAGCAAACTCTGCTTATCTCCTCTCGCTCGCAGCGTTAATAGGTGTTTTGTTTGTCGGAGTTGAACGAAATGGCGCACGCGCCTGGTTCGAAGTTCCCGGGTTACCGTTTCAACTTCAGCCTTCAGAGTTCGCGAAGCTAACGGTTATTTTGGCGCTCGCTGCTTTTGTCGCAACACACGAGAGTTATCTTCGTCTGTCGACGCTTGTAAATGCCTTTTTGTTAATCGCTGTTCCATTAGGCCTGATTTATAGACAGCCAGACCTTGGAACAATGCTGGTATTTGTATCGATAGGAATGGGAATGCTCTTGATCTCAGGAGCGCAAGTGAAACACATTGTAATCACGTCGCTGCTGGGAATAATTGCTATTTTTTTACTACTTAACCTCGATGAGTTTGGGGGTCCTTCTCTGCTTCGTCAGACTCAAGAAAACCGGTTAACAGCATTCTTGGACCCTGAGTATGACCCGCAGGGAGCTTCGTATAATTTACGGCAGTCAGAAATAGCAATCGGCGCCGGTGGAGTTAAGGGTCAAGGGTGGCTGAAAGGGTCTCAAACGAACCTAAACCTGGTCCCAGAGCAAAAAACAGACTTCATATTCACTGCATTGGGAGAGGAATTCGGATTTCTTGGTTGCTCTATTCTCTTGCTCCTATATGCCTATTTGCTAGCCCGTATATGGTGGATAGCTCGGATGAGTAGCGATTTATTTGGAAGTTTTATATGTGTAGGCGTCCTTTCTATGTTTGCATTTCAAATTTTTCAAAACGTGGGCATGACTATGGGGATAATGCCAATTACAGGAATTCCTCTACCCTTTATGAGCCACGGCGGTTCATCAACCGTCATGGCCTTTTTGTCTATTGGCCTAGTAGTGAATGTGGGGGCTCGAAGATATGGCGGGCATTAGCTCTTATCCGAGCGAAATAAGATCAGATTAGTAACAGTAAGGAAAAATAACTTACCAAAGGTATCATTGGTAATTGAATGATTTCTTTTTGCGCTAGACCTAAGTTCGACCGCACGCATGGCTTGGTGCCGCGCTGCAACACCGGCTTTGAGGTTACTGCGCTGCCCTTGGCAAAGGTTAGTGGATATTGTAAATCTGAACCTCTAATCACGCCGATGAAGATAAATTTTGTTAATGAAAAAGTAGAAGAATTACCGTTGCTATCGCAACGAACGTATGTGCAAAGGCGATCGATATTTTACGGCCTGTTCCAGCATCACTCGTCAATTGTACGAGGTGAAGATGATTACCAGGCAACTGGCATATCCAGAAGCTGGAATTGCACCAAATACGGGATTGAGCACATGATCGGTTATCGCGAGTCTTTAACTACCGATACTCGCAAACCAGATCTAGACCCGCCGACGAGACAAAAAGTTCTGGTCACGTTAAGCCTTCGGGCAAAAGCAGAGAAAAGCTGATGGATAAATGCGATTCTCATGCAGGTCAAGTCTCACTCCCACCCATTCGGGTGGGGGGATGGCATTGCTGCTAAGAACTTTTCTCTCGAGTCGAGTCCCTTTAGAAAATGAAGAGGAACCGAGCCAAGCCAAAAAATGCTTGCAACAGAATCTGAAATTATTGCAGTCAGAAGTAAAAGAAACACCAAGTAGCAAATCGTCATTTTTAAGAACCAGAGACAACCGGCTTCAGAGAAGCATGAATCTCAGGTTTGATTGCGGAACGACAGACTTTGCTCAGTTCACAACGCGTTTGCAAACCTTCACATTTAGCAAACCCGAGTGTGTGACAGACCGAATAAATACCAGTGTGAAATACCGCTGTTTTTACCAACGAATTACTTGCGAGGAAGCGAAAAGTCACCGCGATCAACTTTCGCTTCGTCCGCTGAGGAAGAAAATTTGATATGAACGATTCAGTAGATAAACAAGAAAAATTAGGGAGCGAGACTCCGACCCGCCGTAAGCGAGTGCTCGGAGCACCTAATGCCAATGCAACGCAGAGTGAAGACGATAAGAAGTCGATTCCCTCTGAAAGAGAGTCTTCGAAGCCAGCTCGAACTCGAAAACTAGTTCCAGGAGCGAACTCTACAACTCAGAAAACCAATGATGAAAAAATTGTTGGAACACCATCAAAACAAAACGGTGAGCCTAAAAGAACTAGGACTTTAAGCGGCGCTAATACGACGAAATTACAAGGGGGAAAGGGCTCTGAGTCCCAACCCAAGCTTCGTAAAAGATCGATACAAGGGGCAAGTAGTAGCTCTGTCGAGCTGCCGTCGGAAAGGCCCTCAGAAGCCAAAAAGCCACGAATAGGAGATACCCGGTCAGCAGGTGAAAATAAGGCAACGGTCAAGGAAGAAGTTGCTTCAGCCGAGGACGGTCAACCTAAGAAAAAGCGTCGCCGTGGTGGTCGAGGCCGAGGAGGCGCTAGTAGTCGGGAAGGTCTAAACAAGCTTGAGCCAGTTCAGGCGATTATCTCAGACACTCCTGTAGAGCTCAATGACAAAGAAATGGAACGGCGTCGCGGAAAAGAACGAAATGGTAAACCTATTGGGCGTTACCAGATGTGTGTTCAGGTTACTGATGGAGTCACACACATAGCTGTTCTCGAGGGTAGGACTCTTATAGAGCACTACGTTAGTAGACCATCTGATGATGCGACCCAAATCTATGGGAACGTTTATCTTGGCAAAATTCAAAATGTTCTGCCAGGAATGGAAGCAGCATTCGTTGATATAGATACACCTAAAAACGCTGTTCTTTACCGTGCTGACGTTACCTACGATCTTGATGACACAGATGGAGACCTGAACCAGCCGCTTCCTCCAAAAGCAAAAAAAATGAGGGGTAAATTCAATGCCCGAAAAAATGAGCCTCGAATTGAGCAACTCTTAAAGTCTCAACAAGCAATATTGTGCCAGGTAACCAAAAACCCCATTGCCCATAAAGGTGCCCGGCTCTCAACTGAAATTTCGCTTCCTGGCAGATTCGTCGTCTTAATTCCTAACAGTTCCACGTATGGTATTTCCAAAAGACTTCCTGATAATGAGCGCAAAAGACTTAGGAATATTTTAGACAAGGTAAAACCGAAAGAACATGGAGTAATTGTTCGAACTGCCTCCGAAGGTGTCACGGCAGAAGAGATTGAGCGAGACGTCAAACGGCTGTTGGAGCAATGGGAACAAATTAGCGAACTAGCGCAAAAGTCGAAAGCACCTAATTTACTTTTTAGAGAGCCTGAGTTAGCGGTGCGTATAATCCGTGAAGAATTTAATCGTGATTTCCGTGGTGTCGTTATAGATGACTTAAATCTGTTTAATCAGGTTAAAGGTTATATGGACACTATCGCACCGGCGTTGGCGGACCGAATCGAATTCTATGACTCTAGCAAGGAACCACTCCCAATATTTGAGCGCTATAACGTAGCGGAACAGTTGCGTAAGGCCTTAGATAGTAAAGTTTGGCTACCGTCGGGTGGGTCGTTAATAATTGAGCATACCGAAGCCCTGACGGTGATTGATGTGAACACTGGACGCAACGTTGGCAAATATAATCTGGAAGAAACGGTCTTTAGAAACAACCTTGAAGCTGCAGAAGAAATAGCTAAACAGCTTAGATTAAGGGATATCGGCGGAATAATAGTTATTGACTTCATCGACATGGAAATAAGAAAAAATCGCGCTGAAGTTGTAAATAGTTTCGAGAAAGCCCTGGCCAGGGAAAAGACTCGTACCCAGGTTTCACACATCTCTGACCTCGGATTAATCGAAATGACGAGGCGCCGCATAGGCGAAGGATTACTCGAATCCGTGAGTGATACATGTCCATCATGCGATGGGAGTGGGGTTCATCTCCACGATTCGATCTTGAACGTTTAAGAAAGTCTCGTCGACAGTTTTGGGATGAGGAATAAAACAGATAGCCTGAACATCCTATGTATGCAGTGATCGCCACAGGTGGCAAGCAAGAAAAAGTTGAGACTGGACAAGTTGTCAACATCGAATTACTTAAAGCGGCTGAAGGCGAGGAAGTTACTTTTTCGCCTATTCTCGTCGTAGACGAAGGTGACGTCATGTCGACGTCTGAACAGCTGTCTGGATCATCTGTTACAGCTCGTGTCCTTGGCGAGATAAAAGGGGTAAAGATAGATGGTTTTACCTACAAGAACAAGACGAACCAACGTCGGCGTTGGGGTCATAGACAACGCTATACTTCCATCGAAATAACCAATATCGTAAAGGGCTGACATGTCTAAAACTAAGGGCGGCGGCTCAACTAAGAACGGTCGCGATTCAAACTCTCAGCGTCTCGGTGTAAAAGTTTTTGCTGGACAGACCATTAACGCTGGCGGAATTATTTTACGACAACGTGGTACCAAATTCCATCCTGGGCTTAACGTAGGGATCGGCAAAGATGACACTTTGTTCGCTACAGCTAATGGAGTCGTTGAATTTGGTTACAGACGCGGGCGTCGCCTAGTTGACGTCCAAGCTGGCTAGCTTTTCTTGAAAGAGAATAAAGTTAATCGGTAACCGATATTGAGCGCCAAGATTTAAAAGTCTGTTGTCGCGCATGTAGTCAGCGGAGACGTATCCTCAAAGATATGTCGGGTTTCGTGGATGAGGCTAATCTTCATGCCAAAGGTGGCAACGGAGGAGCGGGGTGTGTTTCGTTTCGTAGAGAAGCACACGTTTCGCGAGGAGGCCCTGATGGGGGTGATGGCGGTCACGGTGGAAATGTTTGGCTAGTAGCCGATAGAAACATTGCTTCGTTGCTCGCATTCAAAGATTTCCCGTTCCGACGTGGTGATGATGGTGGACACGGTCACGGCAAAAAAAAGCATGGACGCGGCGGCCAGGACACCTATGTCAAGGTGCCTGAAGGCACGATTGTTCGTGACGCTGATGATTCAGTACTTGCGGATCTTGTCAATGAAGGTGATCGGTGGCTTGCCGCTGAGGGTGGCACCGGTGGTCGCGGAAATGTCCGATTTTTGTCTAACAAGTTACGAGCCCCGGGTTTTGCTGAGCAAGCAGAAATCGGACAAGAGAGGTGGCTCCGGCTTGAATTAAAGCTTATGGCTGATGTCGCTCTAGTCGGATTTCCTAATGCCGGTAAGAGCACTTTTATCTCTAGGATTTCATCGGCTAAGCCTAAAGTAGCTGCGTATCCGTTCACAACGCTTAAACCGCACCTCGGAGTGGTAAGACGCTCTGATGAATTTGAAATGGTCATTGCGGACATTCCGGGCTTGATAGAAGGTGCAGCTGAAGGTCGAGGGCTTGGTCATCAATTCCTTCGCCATGTAGAAAGAGCTCGTGTGCTTCTAGTGATGGTGGATCTCGCTGAGGTAGAAGGAAAAGATCCACAAGAGCAAGCTGAAATCTTAGTTAACGAACTGGAAAGTTATGATGCAGAATTGGCTCAACGCCCTCGACTGATCGTGGGAACTAAGGGAGATGCTGCGACCCTTGACTGGGATGGCAAACGGATATCTTCGGTTACAGGTGAGGGCGTCGACCGCTTAGTGGGAGAGTTACAGACGCTGGTAAACGAGGCAAGAGCCGAACAGCCGAAGCAGACTCAGTATGTTGTGCATCGACCTTCGCCGGAAGGTGTGTCTGTCGTGCGGCATGACAATGGCACTTTCGAAGTCATTGGTCGTCAAGCAGAACGGGCAGTGGCCCTATCTGACCTCACCAACATAGATGCTATGGCCCACGCTCAGCACCGGCTTCAACAGCTCCGAGTTCCTCGAGCCCTAGCCCGAGCAGGAGCATCAGAAGGAGATACTGTAATTATTGGTACTTTCGAATTTGACTATGAGCCTGACGTCTGAGCATTAGGCATAAGGAACCCAAAAGAATATGAGAGTTGTAGTAAAAATAGGTACCTCATCGGTCACCAATAGTGCTGGTCAAGTAAATGCTTTAGCGATTGAAAAGTTGGTAAGCGAAGTATCAGAAGCAAGAAAACAATCGCATGATTTGATTGTTGTTACATCTGGAGCCATTACCGCAGGGCTTGAGCGATTAGGTATCGATCGGCCTAAAGAGCTGGCGATATTGCAAGCTGTGTCAGCGGTCGGACAAATTGATCTAATGAATGTCTACTCGGAACTATTTTTGAAAGCTGAAATTATTGCGGGTCAGGTTTTGCTTTCCCCCAATGATTTCCGTGATCGAAGTCAGTACTTGCATGCTAAAACTACTTTCGAACGGCTATGGGAATTATCGGTAATTCCCGTTGTGAACGAAAATGATGCTGTTGCTGATGATGCAATAAGATTCGGAGACAATGATCGGATTGCAGCTCTGGTAGCTAATCTCTTAGACGCCGATTTACTCGTTCTACTTACCGACACTCCAGGATTGCTTACGGCGGACCCCAGAATTTATCCGCAAGCTTCCTTAGTCGAAGAGGTAGCCGAAGTTACTCGTTCGATCGAAGAGATGGCAGGAGGTGTCGGGGAACGCGGGAGCGGAGGCATGGCCTCGAAACTGAGCGCCGCGAAGATAGCCTCATGGAGTGGCGTACGAACGGTAATCGCAGATGCTTCAAGAGAAAATGTGCTCGCAGACGCAATATCGGGAGTAGCTGGTATCGGGACTTTAGTAGCGGCTAGGGATGCCCACGTTTCAGCTCGGAAACTGTGGATTGGTTTTGCTCTACCGGCTCACGGCGCGATACGAGTGGATCTTGGGGCTAAGACAGCCCTTCAGTCAAAGGGAACTTCTCTTCTCGCAGCCGGGATAATGGCCGTTGTTGGCACTTTTTCGGAAGGCGATGCTATCGATATAACTGGGCCTGACGGACTAGTTTTCGCTAAAGGTTTAAGTAGCGTAGACAGCATCACTCTTGATCAATTTAAAGGGAAAAGAACCGAAGAACTTCCAGGGAGTGTTAGTCCCACATTTGTACATCGCGATGATTTGATAGTTCTTTCCTAATCTCATTTGTCGAATAGCTGATGATATAGGTCGATGAACACAACTCTGAGGCGGTGACGCGGGTAGTCTTCTGACGTGGTGGATACAGAAACATTGCCGAAGAACTCAGTATCTGAACTGGGAGCTCGGTCAAAGGCAGCTTCCAGAGCCCTTGCGTCGGTGTCTACTTCACAAAAAAACAAAGCACTACAAATGGCAGCGGAATCAGTTCTCGACTCTGCTGAGAGCATCCTTGAGGGCAATCAAAGAGATGTGGATACGGCTCGAGGTATGAATATCGACGAGTTGACTATTGACAGACTTCAACTGACGCAAGAACGTTTGCATTCGATGGCAGAGGGCTTGAGAAAAGTGACGTCTCTGCCCGACCCGGTTGGGCAAATAGTCGATGGATGGACACGACCAAATGGTCTACGAATTCGCCGAGTGCGAGTTCCCTTGGGTGTAGTGGCGGTGATTTACGAAAATCGGCCAAATGTGACAAGCGATACTTTTGGATTATGTCTTAAGTCTGGTAATTCTGCACTGCTACGAGGTTCATCAGCCGCTATCAACTCTAATTCTGCAATTGTTTCCGCTCTTCAAGGCGCATTAAGTCAGGCGGGATTGGCTTCAGATTCTGTTCTTCTTGTAGAAGATACAAGCCATGAGACCGCCATAAAGTTTATGCAACTAAATGAATATATCGACTGTTTAATTCCAAGAGGCGGCCGATCGTTGATACAATCAATCCGGGAAAATGCGACGGTTCCTTATGTCCTCGATGGGGATGGAAACTGTCATATATACGTGGATGAACATGCTGATTTTAGTCAAGCTATCGAGATACTTGTTAATGCAAAGACTCAACGGCCCACAGTGTGCAACGCTGCTGAGTCTCTAGTGGTTCATGCATCAGTTGCCCATTCGTTTTTGCCATTAGCGGTAAAGGCGTTAGATAGCGTTGAGTTTGTTGGAGATGAGATTTCGCAGAAAATAGTTTCTACAATAGGAGCGGCGACTAATGATGATTTCAGTACAGAATATCTTGATCTGAAACTGAGTGTGAAAGTCGTAGACAGTCTGGAAGATGCGATCGAGCATATAAACGAAACAGGTTCTGGTCACAGCGAAGCAATAATTACTTCGGACCTTGCAAATGCCGAAGAATTTAGCATGAGAGTAGACGCTGCAGCAGTTCTTGTTAATGCCTCTACTCGTTTTGTGGATGGAGAAGAGTTTGGGTTTGGTGCAGAAATCGGCATCAGTACTCAAAAATTACATGCTCGAGGCCCAATGGGGCTGGAGCAACTAACAACAAACAAGTATATTGTGAACGGAATGGGGCACATCCGTGGCTGACCTCAATTCCGTCATCTGATTAATTAGGAGAAAGACCCAATGGGCGAAAATAACTTCGATGATCTTGCGTCTGTTCGCGCTGGACTTAAATCGGTTAACTACTTAGCTGACGAGGGAATAGCGAGTGTAGTTTTCCTGGCTGAACGGCTTGGAAAGCCGATTCTTGTTGAAGGACCTGCGGGAGTTGGCAAAACAGAACTAGCTAAGTCCGTTGCAGCAATGATGAACAGCAGACTCATTCGTCTTCAGTGTTATGAAGGGCTTGACGAAGCGAAAGCTCTCTATGAGTGGAACTACAAGAAACAACTCCTGCGTATCCAATCAGATCGCGGAGCTAATGCTGGTAACGAAGATTGGGCAGATGTTCAAGATGATATCTTTAACGATGAATTCCTTCTAACGCGACCTTTACTCGAGGCAATCACTGCTGATGACCCGGTTGTGTTGCTTATCGATGAGGTAGACAGAGTTGAGATTGAGACAGAAGCTCTACTTTTGGAAATTTTGTCAGACTATCAAGTCTCAATTCCTGAGCTGGGAACTATCAAGGCAAAGCAGATTCCACTGGTTTTCCTGACATCTAATAACACGCGTGAGCTATCAGAGGCTTTGAAACGCCGCTGTCTGTTTCTGCATATTGATTACCCAGACCTTGACCGTGAGAAAGAAATTGTTCTTAACAGGGTGGACGGGATCGAAGATAATCTAGCTGAACAGGTCGCGCGTGTAGTGCGGTCAATCAGGCAGATTGAGTTGAAGAAGAGTCCGTCTGTTTCTGAGACGCTAGATTGGGCACGAACCTTGGTGCTGTTAGGTATTGATAATATCGATATCGAAGTGGCTAAGGAATCTCTTCATATTTTGCTTAAATACCAGTCAGATATAGAAAAAGCCCGCAAGGAACTATCGATCGAAGGCTAAATAGATGCTCGATTTAATGAGTGGTTTCGTCGTTGAACTGCGTAATGCCGGTCTTCCGGTCTCGCTAACTGAGAACCTCGACGCGATGCAAGCTATAAAACACATCCCTATAGAAGATCGGGATGCTTTTAAGTACGCATTGGCTACGACGTTAGTTAAAAATGAACAACATTGGAAAGCTTTTGAGACGGTATTCGAAGTCTATTTTTCTATGCGAGGCCCCGGATATTCGGTAACTGAGAACGAAGATGGGGAGATTGACGAGGATTCGCTCGAAGAGTGGATGTCTCAGCAGATGAAAGGCATGGGAGGACGGGGCTCGGGCGAGGATATGAGTCCAGAAGAAATTGCTGAGATGTTATATCGCGCCCTTATGAACGGGGACGAAGCGATGATGGCGGCGATGGCCAGAGCTGCTGTAACTCAATTTGCTGGCATGGAGCCTGGGCGACCTGTTGGCGGGACCTATTATCTGTATCGGACCTTACGCAACCTTGATCTTGACGGAATGCTTGAGCGCATGATGGAAGAGGCAGGGGAGAAGTCAGAGAGTGATTTGACAACGCTGCAAGAGCGTCTAGAACGAGAAGAGTTTCAGAACCGAATCGATGATCTTAAAAAAGAAATTGAGGCAGAGATTCGACGGCGTTTAGTAGCGGATCGTGGTGTTGAAGCGATGGCTAAGACCTTGAAGAAGCCACTTCCTGAAGACGTAGACTTCATGCACGCTAGCCGTGAAGAAATGGCGAGTATTCGTAAAGCCATTCAGCCGCTGACGAGGAAACTAGCAGCCAGATTGGCGCGAAAGCGAAAGCACAAGCGTCGTGGCCCGCTAGATTTTCGAGCGACTGTTCGACAGTCGCTAAGCTATGGCGGCGTGCCAGCAGAGCCTAGGTTCAGAAACCCAAGACCGAATAAACCAGAGTTAATTGTTGTAGCTGACATATCTGGTTCAGTCGCTGCATTTGCTCGGTTTACTCTGCACCTTGTCTACGCTTTACAAAATCAGTTTAGTAAGGTGCGTTCGTTTGTGTTCATCGACGGGATTGATGAAGTTACGAGGATGTTCCAGGACGAAGAAGATATCAATAATGCTGTGCACCGGGTAAACACTGAGGCAGACGTAGTCTGGGTAGACGGTCACTCAGACTATGGACATGCGTTCGGTGTTTTCTGGGAAAAGTTCGGTCATGAAATTAGTTCTAAATCAACCGTAATGTTCTTAGGTGATGCTCGGAACAATTATCACGCTACTAATGCTTGGGTGGTAAAAGAGACCGCTAAGAAAGCTAGGTCTACTTTCTGGCTAAATCCCGAACCTAAATCGTATTGGGACACTGGTGATTCCGTTATTAGCGAATATTCCACTCACACAGATGGTGTTTTCGAATGTAGAAATCTACGTCAGCTAGAGGGTTTCGTAGACCATCTGGCCTAATAACCTTCTATTTTGTGTTCGTCGGATAGCAAAAGAGGGTGATGCCCTGCGTGCAAACCTGGATCTGTTGGCTGGTTTACCTGAATGCAGATAAGAGTTCTGCAACCCCAAATGCTAGGTCTAACGACTGTCGCCCGTTGAGGCGGGGGTCGCACATTGTTTCGTAACGTTCACCTAGCTGATCGGCTGCCAAAGAATCACTACCACCGACGCATTCGGTGACTGTGTCACCAGTGAGCTCGCAATGGATACCACCGGGCCAAGTTCCTGTTGCCCTATGAATATCAAAGTACTCGCGAACCTCGGTCATAATCACATCAAAATCTCGTGTCTTGATACCTGATTCGGTCGAGTAGGTGTTTCCGTGCATAGGATCACATTGCCAAACAACCGGATGTCCAGCTGCTGAAACCGCCTCTAGGATCGCTGGTAGGTGTTCGCCAACTTTTCCCGCTCCCATGCGACTGATTAGCGTCAGGCGTCCTGGAATTTTATCTGGGTTCAAGGCGTTGCAAAGGTCTAGGGCATCGCCAGGGCTGGTTGAAGGGCCAATCTTAGACCCAATCGGATTGTGGACACCTCTAAGAAATTCGACGTGCGCCCCTTCTAGCTCGCGAGTGCGTTCGCCTATCCAAAGCATATGAGCCGAACAGTCGTACCAATCACCAGTAATGCTGTCTTGCCTTGTTAAGGCTTGTTCGTAGCCTAGGAGGAGAGCTTCGTGGCTTGTGTACAGTTCGACTTGTCGCATCGCAGCATCATCAGTGTCGAATCCACATGCAGTCATGAAATTTAGAGCTTTTTCTATACCGGCGGCCAAGATTTCATACCTTTTGCCTGCCGGGCTTGACGCAACGAACTCCTGATTCCATTCATGCACTTGTCGGAGATCTGCGTAGCCGCCCCGCGTGAAAGCTCTAAGAAGGTTGAGAGTAGCGGCTGAGGTGTTGTAAGCCTGCAGTAGCCTATTTGGGTCTGGTTTGCGAGAGGATTCCTCAAAATCAATATCGTTTACTATGTGGCCTCTGAAACTGGGTAAAGTCGCGCCATCGCGCGTTTCTGTTCCTGACGATCTTGGCTTAGCAAATTGACCAGCGATGCGACCTATCTTGACCACAGGCAGTCCAGCTGAATATTGCAGCACTACAGCCATTTGAAGTATTACCTTGAGCTTGTCTCGAATAGCGTCAGCGCTGCTCAAATCAAATGATTCGGCGCAGTCGCCGGCCTGCAAAACAAATGCTTCACCGTTCGCAACTCGTCCGAGATGAGTTGTTAATCGACGCGCTTCTCCTGCGAAAACCAGCGGCGGTTTAGTTCCAAGTTCATGTAATGTCTCGTTGTATAAATCTGCTTCAGGCCATGAAGGCTGTTGCCCTGCTGGGCAGTCATTCCATGAACCGGGATGCCAGGTAATAGTCACGTGTCTAATTGTGCAGGGTAGAAAGCTTTTAGTCCAAAAGAAATAAGTTAAGTTTAATAATATTTTGAAACTGTGGACTTCTGATTTAGATTTTGTAGCGCTCAGGAGACCTAAATAGTTTAGGCAACAATTACTAGAGCGTCTTCTCGTAGGTCATCGACGGCTCGTTTAACTAGCCGTCGCGCTGCTTCAGCAGTTACACCCAACTCTTCTCCTACTTCACGATAGCTATGGGTTTCACCATCGAGAAGTCCGAAGCGTCTAGCTACTGCTAATTTAGCTCTGGGATCTAAACGGTCGAGAAGGCCGACAATCATTTCTTTTTTGTCAGTTTCAAGAGCATGATCTTCTGGACCTGGCGCGCTATCTCCGATTAAGTCGACTAGTGAGCTATCACCGTCATCGCCAATGGTTTTATCCAAAGAAGTGGGGGTGCTGATGCGCTGAAGCCAAGCATTTTCATCGTCCAGACCATCACCATCGCCACCGCTATGACGCAGAGCTGCTCTCAGGCTTGCCGAACGGTCGCTAGGCAAGCGAATGAGCGAAGCTTTTTGGTCAAGCGCCCGTCCGATTGATTGACGAATCCAAAATGTTGCATACGTGGAGAACTTGAAACCTCTACGCCAATCAAACTTTTCAACGGCGTGTTCAAGTCCAAGGTTTCCTTCTTGGATGAGATCAAGGAGTTCCATGGCTGGTGGTAGCGGGTACCGCCGGGCGATTGAGACTACGAGTCGAAGATTCGCTCTGATAAATCTATCTCGGGCAGCCTCAGCGGTTCGAACCGCTGCTTTTAGCTTGCGGCGCTCTCCGACAGTTACTGGTTCTTCGCCTTCGAGAAGGATACGAGCTTCGCGACCCGCTTCTATTTCTTTCGAGAGCATTTTTTCATCGTCGGCAGTTAACAAGGCAACCGCGCCGATTTCGTTTAGATACTGACCTACTGAATCACTCATAATTTATTTACTCCGCCGAGGGGTCAACCATCGGTCATTTAAGTCTGAAAAAAATTCAAACTGTGACGCATCAGGGGGATGTGTCTGTTCGCTGCTTACTGACTATGCCATACAGACAGATGTCATGTAAGGCAATTTTTGGTGACATGTGTCACAAGAAAACTGTAATCGCGGTTCAAAAATTCGAACCAAATTGTTGTCTAGATTCCGCTGTCGTGCAGCTGAACCTTGGACCATTCAACTGTAGTCCATGATCTACCTCTGTTGCCAACACTAAAGCAATAGAATATGAAAATGGTCGAAAGGGTTGGAATCGTGGGCGGGACTTTCGACCCGCCCCATTTTGGTCACTTGGCGATAGCCAATGCAGCTACTGAAGCCTTACAGCTAACCGAAGTTAGATTCGTGGTAGCGAATGACCCTTGGCAAAAGTCAGGTGATCAAAGAGTTACGGCAGCAAAAATTAGGCTAAAAATGGTCCAAGCTCTTGTAGGTGAGGCCGAAAAATTTGTGGTCTCGGACAGTGAAATTAGACGTGGCGGCCCTTCGTACACCATAGATACGGTTGAGGAATTGCATGAAGAAAGTATGGGAAAAATTCAAATTTCTTTGATTTTGGGAGCAGATGCTGCGGGGGGTTTAGGAAGTTGGTATCGAGCTGAAGAGCTAAGGGAGATGGTGCAAATAGTGGTGGCAGATAGAGCATGGTCTGATCGTGATGTTCCTAAAGGGTGGCGATTCCAACGACTAGAAATGGAGTCGATAGATATCTCGAGCTCGACGATAAGGGAGCGGGTGAGTGAAGGAAAAACGATCCGAGATTTAGTAGGTGAACCTGTGAACTCGTTTATAGAGAACTCTGGCCTGTATCGTTGATGCTCTTACGATAAGTTTTTCGTAACCTCGATGGTGATAGTAGGTCCGCTTAATGAGTTTTCAATTTGGAGATACAGGCGCGGAGCTGTTGAGGCTGGTTGAAGCAGCTGGCGAAGGGGCCTCTGCGTTACAAGCTATCGATATCGTGGCCCTAGACGTAGGGGATATTATTTCAATTACTGATTGGTTCGTGATTGCGAGCGGAACCAACGTCCGACAGGTACGACGAATTGCTGATCAAGTTGAAGAGGCTGTCAAATCAGCTGGTGGTGATGGGCCGTTAAGAATCGAAGGACTCGAAGATTCTTTATGGGTTCTATTAGATTTTGGGCCGTTCGTTGTTCATGTTTTCCATGAGGAGACTCGAGCTTTTTATGACATCGAAAGGCTTTGGTCAGATGTACAAAGATTTAATTTTGTTGAAAGCCAAGCCAACTAAGATTTGACTATTCTTGTGTTCGTGGTGACATCAGCACGAAGCGACTATCCGATGTAGGTCTGTGAAGGTTATGAAAGTTCGATTCGGTTTCACATGTCGAGGAACAAGCGATATCAGGTTAGAAGACTTTGATCTTTTACTTAAAGACCTAGAACGGTTCGGGTTTGATTCGATATGGCTACCTGAAACGATGCTCGGTGGGTCTTTCGACCCGCTAATCGGTTTGAGCTACGCCGCAGCACGAACAACCAAACTTAAAATTGGGACGCACTTAATTTTGCCTGGACGTAGCCCGGTTCGGCTTGCTCGAGAGTTGGCTCAGTTGGATCGATTATCGGGTGGCCGACTTCTTTTGATTGGCGTCCTCGGGCTTAACCAGGGTCCCGAACTTTTAGCTCAAAATGTTGAAAAAGAACAACGCGGTAGTCTCCTCGACGAACTACTTCCTTTGCTTAGGCGGCTATGGACTGAAGAAATAGTGGATCATGATGGTCCGCATTTTCGGTTAAAGGAAGCGAAAATAGATCCGAAACCGATCCAAGAACCCTTAGAAGTGTGGCTTGGAGGGCAGCTTCCTGGAGCGCTCCGGAGGGCTGGACAGATAGGCGATGGCTACATACCTGGCATGATGACAGCGAACCAAGCCGCAGAGAAACGAATCCAAGTTATCGAAGCTGCAGAAAATGCTGGCAGGGTTATAGACCAGGAGCACTTTGGTGCCAACCTGTCGTATAGCTGGCGTCCCTTACCTGAGGCAGTTAAAAATAATTTGGCTGATCGTTTTCCTGGTGTTGACCCTGAGCTTTTGATTCCTAGCTCAAGGGAGAGCTTAAGCGAAATGATAGATGCTTGGATAGAAGCTGGTTATTCGAAATTCCTTATGAGACCTGTGATACCACCTGATGATTGGTCAGAAGAGCTTGAAAATTTAGCTGAACAAGTGTTGAGCAAACAAACATGAGTATTGAAACAAGAGTGATGTGGGAGGCAGTAGAGCGCTACCACCAGCTGTGTTATTGGGCGCCGGAAGTTAGAGAAGAGGCTGAAAAAGTAGGTTTAAAGGGCTTTTTCATGAACTATTTTGCTACTCGGGTAGCGCCTCTCGGCGCTCTGTCGGCTGAAGCGGTCCGTTCGTTAGCTTTTTATTACTCCCTAAGAAGGGTCCAAAGAGCGATTCCCGATGCTTGGGAATACGCCAGTCCTGAGGAAGTCCTAAACGCTCGATATTTAGCGATGGATCGCGCTTTGAAGAGGGAGCTAGGAGAAGTTACTGGAAGCGAGCATGTAGCAGAAGCAGCTGGCCTAGTGCATCAGGCGGTGGACGTAGCTGATGGGATGGGGCGAACTTTATACGCTGGCTGGAAGGGACTCTCATGGCCGAAAGAACCGCATCTGGCTCTTTGGCATGGTTGCACCTTGCTTAGGGAGCATCGAAGTGGCAGCCACCTGATAGCGCTAGCTATGGAGGGTCTCAATGGCTGTGAAGCTGTGGTGAGTCAGGTAGCTGTCGATGAGGCTCCGAAGGAATGGATCGAGGGTGAAGCTGGATGGGATGCTCATGAACATGAAGAAGCGTTGCGAACATTGAGAGACAGGGGATGGCTTGATAGTGGAGGGCTCGCCACAGATGCCTGTCGCGAAGGGCGCCGCCGGATAGAACAAACTACTGATGGGCTTGAAGAACTCCATTGGGGTCGCCTCGGCGATAAGCAATGCCAATTATTGCTGAGCATCATGGCCGATTTAAATGCGATTTTGCCTAAAGACGATCAGCTTGATTGGAAAGAAGTTTATGACTTACCTAACGAGTAGGAATGAGTTGTAAACTTTTTTAACTAGTTTTAATCTCTGAAATTTCTGCGGTTTCGGAGCGAGGTAAAGCTATCCAAGTTCTGCCAGCCGTTAACGAAATAATTTCACCTTCAAGATCTCTGAACTGAGTGAGGGAACCTGAA
Organism: Acidimicrobiaceae bacterium; assembly: GCA_905182565.1. Taxonomy (GTDB): domain Bacteria; phylum Actinomycetota; class Acidimicrobiia; order Acidimicrobiales; family Poriferisodalaceae; genus UBA9040. Next base: position 523,360 of record CAJJCB010000026.1, read on the forward strand.
GTGGGGCGGCTCCACTTTCCAGCGATGAGTTGGCCGTCAGTCAATATCCAAGCATTTCCGCTTCCGATAACTTTCACCTCTGGCGACCCGGCATAAGCGACGCTTTGTCCGTAACGAACGAATTGTATAATCACGTTTTCGGGTGCAACTTGAATCCCATCGTGATCTACATGCAGTGAGCCGTTTTGGGTCCGATCCCAACCCTTACTTTCGGTATTCCAGCGGTATTCAATTTTGTGTCCGCCAAAATCTATTTTCACGCCTTGAACCGGTCGTGCTTCAGACGAAAGTTCCTCTGAAGCGGATCGGTACTTGAACATTTGAGGCGGTGTTCCGCCTTGCTCGTTTGATGAAGCGTAAATCTTAGATGTACTAGTTAAAAGATTATGTGGCGCTTTTTTTTCTGAACTGCGCCAATATGCCGCCCGTCCAACGTTGGTATCGCCAACCAGTACCATATCAACTTCCTTGAGAAGTTTCATCACTGTAGGGTTACCGCCGGAGTTACCAAAGATAGGGCGATTTAAATTTGATAAAAGCTCAAAGTCGCCTGTTCTAGCGGACCTGACGGGTCCGACGTTTTCAGTGTCTTGGCTATGGAATATTGCAGCGAAGCGCGTTATGTTTCCTTCGACTAGCTCTTCGAAAACAACATCGGCTTGATTGATACCCCATTGCGGTCGAGCCTGTGGGGCGTTATCTATCTTCACAACAAACGCAGGCCGACTTAGGTCGGATTCACTAACTATTCCAGTAAACGGAGCAGTAGGAATGACTGCTGCGAGAGTGGTGCTGGTAGGAAGAGCGGTGGTCGAAGTTATTTGAGGAACTGCAGTAGTAACGGGCACAACCGTTGTAGTAGTAGTAGTGCTCCGAGCCACAGTTGTTGTGCCTCCGCCGCTGCAAGCTGAAGCGGCTAAGACAAAGATAGAAATAGCTATAGACGCAGCAAAACGAAACCGGTGCAACGTGAACTCCTCAGTCGAAAATTCAGATAGGTGAATCGAAGTTATAGGCTGATGATGTCACCACAAGAAGATGGTAAACGACTACCAGGTCTTAAAGGGGTACCCCCTGGTCAAGAGGTGTAAGTTCACAGTGATGCGTACGAAATTTGTCTTGAAAGTTTTCGAGGAATTACTCAAGAACAAAGTATTGGCAACAACCTCTTCTGTCTTAGTGGTGGCTGGAGGTGCAGCAGAGCGAGGTCTCTTTGAGCTGCTCAAGATGCAGAAAGCAACGATTACGAATTTAGATAGTGGTCAAGCTAACGATTCGTTGTACCCCTTTGAATGGGACTATCAAGACGCTCAGTCTCTGACCTATGTCGATAAATCCTATGACTGGGTCGTTGTAGTCGATGGATTGCACCACTGTGCTTCGCCGCACCGTGCCCTGACTGAAATGTACCGGTGCTGTCGTGTTGGGGTTATTGCGATCGAAGCTAGAGATTCGTTGGTGATGCGTGTAGCTACCCGATTTGGGTTCAGTTCAAGTTACGAAATTGAGGCTGTGCGGCACCAAGGGGGCATGAGCGGAGGTTTAGAAAACGGTCCGGTGCCTAACTATGTGTACAGATGGACTGAGCGAGAATTCCACAAAACTATCCGATCATGCGACCCGACCGGAACCCCTACAATTTTCTTTAGATATGGCCTTAATCTACCTTATGAGACTGCTTCGCTAAGAGGCTGGAAAGCCAAAACTGTAGTTATGCGTTTCGCTGAGCCATTACTAAAATTTTTTATGGGTGTCTTCCCGCGCCAAAAAAACTCTATAGCTATGGTCGCTGCCAGACCGAAAACAGTTTTTCCATGGTTGACCGAAGAAAATGGTGCCCATATGTTTCGGGATCCTTTGCAGGATTAATCAAAAAGGTCATCGGGTAAATCTTGGTAGCTGCTCATTGACCATTCTGGAGGACGTTTTTCGAGAAAAGCTCGTATTCCTTCGGCCGCATCAGCTTGTTTTCCGATCCAATCAAAAACTGGCTTCTCAGCCGCATGCATTTCTGCCCAACTCTTACCAAGCCCAGCCCATAGAAGGCGTTTGGTAGCTGCCACTGAAACAGGCGCTGCCGAAGAAAGGAGTTGAGCTAACGCAATCGCCTCGTCAAGTAGCTCATCGCTTTTGTGAACAGCCGAAACGAGCCCCATACCCAGGGCTGTTTGAGCATCGATAATCTCTGCGCTCATTAACAAACGCGACGCGTTTCCGAATCCAACAAGCATCGGTAATAGTGAATGAGAACCTAGTTCGGGGAGCATTCCTATGCGATTGAAAACAAAACCGATCCTAGCGTTGCTACTTGCTATACGAATGTCGCATGTGAGTGGGTATGTAGCCCCTACCCCAACAGCAGGACCATTGATTGCTGCAATCACGGGTTTAGATATTTGATGAGGTAAAAGCTTAGAAGTTCGTGCTTCACTATCATCGTCAAGATCTCTCTCTCTGCCAGGATCAAAAGTATCTGACCCTCCGGAAAGGTCCGCTCCAGCGCAAAAAGCGCGTCCTTTACCCGAAATTACTACAGCTCTAACCGAGTCATCTCTATCGCATTCGAGGAGATAATTGTCTAACCCCTCCGATATCTCGTTGTTCCATGCATTGAGATGCTCAGGCCTGTTGAGAAGGATCGTAGCGATGCCGTCTTCGATGCCGAGTGTGACTGCAGGATAATGTTGCTCCATGATCTAAAGCATTGCAGAAAGAACCGGTATAGACGGGTTAAACCACAACACTTTTCTGTGAAGGAGCTATGGTCTTAATTACGGTCTTTGACTGGCGGAGAGTAACTTTATTTCATGATTCTGCGCTGGAAATCTCGACAAGCCGTTAAAAAGGAGTTCAAGTGAACGTCGTATTTCCAATACTAATCGGTGGCTTGCTAACTCAAATTTCTACTTTGTGTACCTCCGCTTATTTGCATCGTGGCCTCGCTCACAAAGCTGTAAATTTTCATGGGAGCATAGTTTTTTTACTGCGACTATTTTTATGGCTTACTACCGGAGTGCGTGCCCGCGAATGGGCAGCCGTGCATCGGAAGCACCATGCTTTCACCGATACTGAGAATGACCCGCACTCTCCGGCTCAAATCGGTTGGCTAAGAGTTCAACTCACTAATTTTTGGTTGTATAAGAGAGCGGCGAATGATCCGAGAACAGTGGAAAAATGGGGCAAGGACTTGTCCCCAGACCGATTCGACAAGCTGCTTTTTGATAGAGGATGGTTGGGTCTATTGACTACCGCTGGGATTTTGTGCGGGTTCTTAGGTTGGTGGCAAGGGCTTTTAGCCTTTGGGTTTCACGTCGTATCATATGTGATGTTGAGTGGCGCAGTGAATGCGGTCGGGCACACATTTGGCAGCAGGCCTAGCGATAATAGTGCTACTAATTTGCATTGGTTAGCTGCTGTCACCTCCGGTGAGGGCTATCACAATAATCATCACGACGCTCCCACATCGGCACAGTTCGGACGGCGATGGTTCGATCTTGACGCGGCTTGGTGGTTGATCAAGATAACTGAAAAATTAGGTATATCTAACGTTCGAAAAGTTGGTAGTCAGAAGTAGCTGTCATCCAGAACTCGTTCAGCTACTAGGAATTTAGTCTGAAGAGCCAGAAATATTGATGAGCACAATTGATAGCTAACTGTTGAAGATAGATGTTCACCTCCGTAACAAAAACAACCCATACTGATTTTTGGCCCATTGGACGGCACAATACGAGTGTGTGGATGAAGTTAGTTTGTGTAACATTTTTGTTGCTAAGTGCATGCTCAAGTGCTGACTCCACAAACTTAAGTGAGCTTGATGAGTTGAAGGCAGAAGTTGCAGAGTTACCAGCGGAGTTGAAAACTTTTAGCATAATAGAAAAAGCATCTCAACAAGTTGGAGCATGGCCTGCTGACTACCAGGAGAGATGGGCTCAAATTTGTTTTATGCTCTTGAAGGACTTAGCCGAATCAGACCCGTTAGCTTCTCCGGCTAAAGCTATCTGTAAATGCACGTTGCAGGGCCTCATGGAGGCTTTCGCACTTGGAGACTATGACTCTTGGCCTCAGAACGTAAAAGACGATGCTGCCGCCCCGTATGTCTATAGGTGTTGGAAAATATAGATCGTTCTGGACCCTAACTTTGTGACGCCGGATCTTGTGCTTCGGTCAAGCTTTTCGACAAACCAACAAAAATCAGTGCAAAATGATCCTTGTGGAGCTAAGGGGAATTGAACCCCTGACCTCTTGCATGCCATGCAAGCGCTCTAGTCGCTTCGCTTTGCTGAGTTCCTAGCGGAACCCATCACCAACTGCGTTTCCCCTGATCAGAACATCTTTTTAGCATCCAACTCGTTGCGGCCCAATCAAAGGCCTCAACAGGTTTGCCCGTCGAATGGCGAGCAATTGGCGAGCAGCCCTGGTGGCTAGAAAGACCGAAAAATGGTCAAACAACGAAACATGCGCATACAGAATGGATCAGTTTTCTATGACAAAAAACGTCGTCGATGGGTAGCGATGGTTCCGCTACCCCGATCAGCCGACGGGACACGTCGAAGGTTAAGACGTACATTTCACACCAAGTCAGAAGCCGAGCGATTTATCGCAGACACGAAAGACCACTCAGTTCCTGTAAGCGATCATCTAACTATCACTGATTTGCTTGATGGTTGGAGGCGTGCTCGACATCGCCGAGCAAGCCACGGTGAACTCGCCCCCAAAACCGTGCTTCTTAACGAGCACGTCGCAACACGCATCGAGCTTTGCTTGGGATCTCGAGACGCAGAACAGCTATCCGTTGATGAGGTTGAGGAGTTCCTGTCTGCTCAGATGATGCAGGTGTCGTTGCGTTATGTGCAACTGATGCGCAACGTTCTTGATCAGTCATATCGTTGGGGAGCACGTAGCCGTTTGTTGACGTGGAACCCAGCAGCGTTAGCGATACTGCCCCACAGTGCAGGTAGTACACGAGGTGAAGTGCTCAACGCTGAACAAGCTACGAGGCTTCTACAACACACATGTGGTGGTCGTTGGGGTGCTTTGTGGGCAACAATGCTGGGTGCAGGTTTAAGGCCAGGTGAGGCCTTAAGTCTCACATGGCCGTGTCTGGATTTAGATATGTCTCCAGGTGTGTTACATGTACGTCACTATTTGCGAACAGGTGCCGATGGGCCATTTCTAGGTGAGCCAAAGACGGCTCGTAGTAGCCGTTCTTTGGACCTCCCAACGTTCACC
>CAJJCB010000027.1 GCA_905182565.1 Acidimicrobiaceae bacterium
TTTTCACTACCTACAAAAGATTTGCTTCACCCAAAACCAAAATCAAGTCAGCCATTAAGGTCTGGAAATGAGTGACAATATCAAAATGAAAATTGATGGCTCCGTTGCGGTTGTAACTATGGGAAAACAGCCACATAATCTTATTAACGGTAATTTCCTTCAAGAACTTATTAGTGCTTTCGAAAGTGCTGAAACTCAAGGCGCCCGATCCATATTATTGCGAAGCGAAATGAAGCACTTTAGCGCTGGCGCAGATATCGATGGGTTCGGTTCAGAAACTAATCAGAACATGCCTGCAGATGAAGTCTTGGACCGGCTCGAAGGAATTGGTCTACCCACTATCGCAGCCGTCCATGGGCTTGCTCTTGGAGGCGGTTTTGAACTTGCGCTCGCATGTGATTTCATTATCGCTGCCAATTCAGCAAGTCTTGGTTTAGTCGAAACTTCTCTAGGATTAGCTCCGCTTCTCGGCGGGGTACAAAGAGTCGTGCAACGCAGTGGAACTGCTCGGGGTAAAGAAATAGCAATGTTCGGTCGGCGACACGACCCAGCTACTCTTGAAACCTGGGGAGTAATCAATGTTGTTGTTGAGGAAGAAGAATTACTTACAGCATCCATGTCTTGGGCCCGTCAATTAGCTTCAGGTCCAACAGTTGCTCATCGAGTAATTAAAAAACTTGCCGCAGTCTGTGCGAATGATGGGGTTCGCTCAGCTGATCTACTCCAAGATAAACTTGTTCAAGATATCTGGAACTCTGAAGATGCCAAAAATGGTTTACAGGCTTATGCGGAATCTGGGCCAGGTACAGCAATATTTGAGGGCCGATGACTGCTCCTTTAGAAGGCCTTAAAGTCGTAGATTTCACGCGCGTTTTAGCCGGACCACACTGCACCAAAACTTTAAGAGATTTAGGAGCTGAGGTAATTAAAATAGAACCGCCTGAAAGTGACACAGGCAGATCCGGACAACCTCACGTTGGTCCAATGTCCCTATATTTTGCTCAACAAAATGCAGGGAAAAAAGCCATCAGCATGGATCTGAATCATCACGAAATACAAGAATTACTGGGTCAGCTTTGTGCAGATGCAGATGTGATTGTCGAGAACTTTCGTCCAGGAACCCTTGATCGTTTCGGATTCAGCTATCAGGACGTTGTGCTAACCAACCCTTCTGTAATCTATGTCTCAATAAGCGGCTACGGCCAAACAGGCCCCTGGAAAAATAGACCTGCATACGCGCCAACGGTACAAGCAGAATCTGGTTTCACAGAAATAATCAAAAGACACTACGGCGATGTTCTGACGAGGACCGAAAACGACGCATACAACCACGCCGATGTTTACAGTGGCCTTCAGGCAGTCATAGCCACCCTTGCGGCAATTGCTCATAGAAACAAGACAGGTGAAGGACAACATGTAGACGTTGCAATGGTTTCATCCATGCTTTATGTAAACGACCGCGTCAGTTACGAACTATCCGGAATTGATGTCGAAGGCGAACCACTTGCGCTAAGCGCGCCTGAGTCCCCGGTATTTGAGCTACCAGATGGCCGTTCAATAACAATTGCTGCAAGTCCTGTATCATCAGCTGTTTTCATTCGATATTGCGCAATGATGCGCCGGAACGACCTGCTTTTGGACCCTCGCTTCATCACTGCAGAATTTAGACGTGATAATTGGAATGACCTCCATGCAGAAATCAGAGCTTGGATACTTACGTTTAGAACACTCGAAGAATTAGAAGCACAAGTTAGCGAGTCGGGATTGGCTGTCGGTGTGATCAGAACTGTGTCCGAAATTGCAGAATCAGAGTGGGCTAAGCACAGAGGAGCAATTCGCGAGATAGACGATCGATCAGGGGGAACAGCACGAGTCCCGAGTCCGCCCTGGAAATTTAGCAAGTCTGAGCTCCCTGGACCCGGACTTGCTCCTTTCCAAGGAGAACACAATATAGAAGTGTTTAGCCAACTTGGGATCGACAAAGCTCGGATAGAAGAACTACTTCAAAAAGGCGCACTTATCGATAACACACCCACAGGTAATTGACGGCCACATCGTGGCTTCATATCCTTAGGTTTTTTTAAAGAAGACTTGCAATAGCCTCTAACCATAAGATTCTGCAAAGAAAGAACAATCGTGGACAACGACGGACCCTACTACGACGATTTCACTCAAGGAATGACTATTCCGCCATTGCCAGCGGTCACTGTGACTGAAGCTGACAACGTTGCGTATCGGATGATCACCGGTGACCAACATCTAGCATCGGCAGACAGCGATGCTTACAAACAAATGACCGGTTCTAAGGGAGCTCTAGTAAATCCAGGCCTAGTGATGCAATACGCCATAGGTCAAACTACAAATGCAACTCGGAAAGCTATAGCCAACCTTTACTACCGGTCCGTGCGTATTCTCAGAGCCGTAGAAGTGGGTGAAACCATTAAAACAGCCACAACGGTTTTAGGATTAGCTGATTCAAAACCAAAAGGTGATCAGCATCGTGGAAAAGTTTGGTTAGGCATTGAGACATCAGGTGACAATGGCTTAATTGCTCAGTATGAAAGATGTGCGTTGGTAGCTAGCAGAGCTGGCTCACCTGGACATTCAGCCCAAATTCCCGGCCCTTCTGACCCGGCGCCTCTCGAAGATCTGGCTCCACTCACCCCAAGCTGGGATATGAGTAGTTCTCCAGTCACTCCTTGGGAACTTAATGAAATCCGATCAGATGCCATGCGAGATCATATAGACCTTGCGCCTTCTCTTGCTCGCATGACTTTCAACCAAGCCTTTGTTCACAGAGACGGGTTAGCCAGCATTTACGGGAAAAGACTTGTCTATGGCGGCCATGTACAGGGCCTCGCCCAAGCATCTCTGACCAGAGTTCTCCCGGGTTTAGCTGCAGTTGTTGCTTGGGATGGCTGTGATCATATTGGTCCAGCGTTTGAAGGTGACCTGCTTGAATTTAGGCATGAACTCAAAGAAGTTTTAGCTGTGAATGGCAGTCGACTATTACGATTCGAAGTTCGTGCCGCTGTAGTCGACGAGACAGGAGCCGCTGGGAGTGACATCCTGGTATGGACACCGATTGTTTTCGCTCCTTGAAATAACTCAAAAATGATAAGTGCGGTTAGCTATAAGCCCCTGCTTTCATGATTGGGCTTGCTCGAGTCGCTAGGGAGTACCAATGACACCAGTTCTAGAAGGATTAAGAATCATCGAAGGATCAGCGTTCGTGGCTGCTCCTCTCGGAGGAATGACGCTGGCGCAACTAGGCGCCGAAGTAATCCGATTTGATGCTATTGGAGGTGGCCTTGACTATCAGCGTTGGCCAGTAACCAAAGAGGGAGTAAGCCTATTTTGGGCAGGTCTCAATAAGGGCAAAAAGTCAATACAAATTGACCTCCGTAGTGACGAAGGAAGAGAAATAGTCACTCGTCTGATAACCGAACCCGGTCCTGATAACGGAATATTTTTATCGAACTTTCCTGAGACTGGGTGGCTAGCCGACAGTAACCTTCGTTCCCTTAGAGAAGATCTAATTTACATAAATATCATTGGCAACCCAGATGAATCAACTGCCGTGGACTACACAGTAAACCCCTCATCGGGTTTTGCTATGGCTACAGGACCGACTGGGTCTAGTATGCCGACAAATCATGTCCTCCCTGCCTGGGATACAGCTACTGGGTTGACTGCCGCTGTTGGATTATTAGCGGCGGAGCGGCATCGGACCCGCACTGGAATCGGTCAACTCTCTAAAATTTCTCTTACAGATGTGGCCTTCGCTATGGTCGCAAATCTCGGTTACATGGCTCAGGCACAATTAACGAACCGGGATCGAGTTCCTGTAGGTAATGATCTGTATGGAGCCTTTGGCAGAGACTTTGCTACTAAAGACGAGCGGCGGGTCATGGTCGTTGCTATCAGTAGACGCCAGTGGAAAAGCCTAGCTGAAGCGACAAATATTATTGATCATTTACCCGCTATCGAGAACGCTTTGGGAGTCGATCTAAGTAAAGAAGGCGACCGTTGGGATGCCCGCGATGCAATTGCATCATTTATTACACCATTTATACAATCCCATACTCTCGAAGAAATTGGCGCAATCTTTGATGCCAAAGGAGTTTGCTGGGGGCCCTACCAAACTTTTGTTCAACTCGTGAACGAGGATCGCCGCTGTAGCGAAGAAAATCCTATGTTCGCAACTATTGATCAACCCGGAGTGGGACGCGTTCTCGCCCCTCGTTCCCCTCTATCATTTTCAGAAATTGATCGGGGAGACCCTGCGCCGGCACCTCTCCTTGGTCAACATACAGATGAAATACTTATGGAAGTACTAGGGATGACATCGCCCGAGGTTGGCAAACTTCATGATAATGGAATTGTTGCCGCAGCAATCAAATGACGGACCAACGTTATTTGATTGGATAAGCTTTTGCCCTCGCATCCCAACTTTTAGCACCAGAACTAGGGTGCTATTCTTGTACCCATTCTTAGTGATCATGCTCTTGGGCCGTTGATACATGCGAAAATCGTGGAGGATTAAATTTTAATGCTCGGAATATTTTCTTTAATGAATCGTCGATGGTTCACAAATCCGAAATTTCTCATAGGTTTGGTATGCGTAAATGCACTACTCGCAACCATCGCGATTATTTTCGGAAACGGGTCTTCGGTAATTCTTCGTATTATTGCGACGAGTATTATTCTGGTTCTGGCAACAATTAACCATTACATAGGGACTTCTGCCTGGAGCAATGCAGGTGTGCGGGTATGGGGTTTCATGGCAGTTATCGGCTCAGCCGGAATAGAACTGTACCTACTTTGCTTAATTTGGGGTGTCGATCAGATTTCATTCATCCCAGAAAAAGTTGCCGTTAGCTTAGCGATTACTTCAATTTTGGGTCTAATAGTTTCATCAGTATTTCTAGCCAGACCATCGAAGCTGGTTCTTCGCGTCACCATCTCAGTATGCACAGCTCTTTTTCTCATATCTTTTTCAGCCGTTTGGGAAATTTTTCTTTTCCCAGGCCAGCTAGCTGCGTCTCTAGTAATAGTTCTCTGCGCTGCTCTCTTAATCGTTATTATCCAATCAAAGTATTTTTATCGAGCACCGCTAGCACTGGACATACTTTTCTGTCCGTACTGCGGAGCATCTTCTCCTTCAGTTAACCGCTCCCGCAGCCGCTGCAGCTCTTGCAAAAACACGTTCATAGTCAAAAAAACTAGCTCAAACTAGCGGATACATTCTCGTCAGATTTATTTTCGACCGACTAATTTTCACACTAACAAGATCACAATTAGCACTTGTCAAAATTTTGCCTGGCAAGTACTTCTTCGCTCTCACCTATTGCTATTGCTATCTTAAAGGCTTCGTTAAGCAAGCAAGATTGTGAAGATCCTGAGGCAATACGTTCTGTAATTTCTACGGCTAGTGGCGTGCATTTATCTTTTTGTTCATAGCCAGCTTCTCGACGACAAGAACGCAAAAAATTGGCCTTCTGCTCATCTCTCCATTCAGGTGCTCCACCGCAGCTACTAAAAATTAAAGTAAGCGATACGAGTAGCAGCAAAAATAATTTCACTTTTAATCTCTTTTCACATAGTTCAAACGCACTCTTCGAAATTAACTTTCAATTAAACAACCTAATCGCACTATGTAAGAAAGTATTCACACAAGTACCTTCGTATTACATGAACAAAGATCATCCTGATGTGATTATCGTTGGCGCCGGGATTTCTGGAATCACAGCAGCCCGAAAGCTTCAATCTTATGGACATGTTGTGGAGGTCTTCGAGAAAGGGCGTGGAGTTGGCGGTCGCATGGCGACTAGGCGATTCGCAGGGGCTAGATTTGATCATGGCGCACAGTTCTTCACTTCTCGAGGCTCCGATTTCGCAAAATTAATCGAGACTGCAAGCCAACAGGGAGCTGTGAAGAAATGGACTAACGGTTTCTCTGATGATCCAGATGGCTATACACGGTGGTGTGGCTCATCCGGGATGACTTCTTTAGTGAAATGGATGGTTACTGAAGCGAACATCAACGTGCGTACCGGAACTACAATTAATGATTTGCGTGATATGCCTTCAAATGCTTATGTTCTCACAGCTCCTGTTCCCCAATGTTTAGCCATTCTCTCTTTTAGTCAGATGTTGCCGAACCCAGGAACTCATATTCAGTTATCCTCAATCAGCTACAAGCCAACTATCGCTATTCTTCTTCGGCTGGACCAGTCACCGTCATTGTTTCCCGAGCATGGGGGTATTCAATTCCAGGATCATCCAGATTTAGCTTTTATAAGTGATAATCAAAGGAAAGGAGTGAGTGACGAGCCAGCTATCACGGTTCATTTGTCTAACATTTTGAGTAACTCTTTATGGGAACATTCTGACCAGGAAGTTTTAGCTGCGACAACTACTTTAATTGGAGACTATTTAAGTGGTGCAGGGATTACTGATTACCAGATTCAACGCTGGCGTTATGCTGGGCCGGCAGATGTTTGGGCTGAGCCAACGCTTGTATGGGGATCTAAGCCAATAATTGCTCTAGCCGGTGAAGCTTTCGCCGGTCCGAAAGTTGAGGGAGCATTTCGGTCTGGCCTTGCTGCTGCGGAGAAAATTAACATCGCCCTCTCATCAACAGCAAAAAGTATGGAAGGGTTCAAGAATGCTTGATCCACGCGGAAAAGTAATCATGATCAATGGCGCCAATCGAGGGATTGGAGCATCCTTTGCACGCCGTTTCCACAAGGAAGGTTGGGTAGTCAGTTTAGGAGGTCGTAACCTTTCCGAACTCCAGTCAAGCGTCGCAGATTTTAAAGATGAACGGGTTTCTTGTCACCGGTATGACACGAGTGACAGAAACACAGACGAGCAATGGGTTTCTGAAACCATCCAGCAACATGGTTCTATTAATGCACTCGTTAACAACGCTGGGGTTTGTCATCCTGAACCACTGAGTGAGGTAACAGAAGAACAGTTAGATGAAATGTGGTCGGTGAACGTCAAAGCACCTCTGCGAATAATACAAGCAAGCCTCCCATTTCTTCGTTCGTGTGGGACAGGCAGAATCGTTAATGTAGTTTCACTATCTGGTAAACGTGTAAAGGGAACTTTTGGGCCAGGGTATGCAATGAGTAAGCATGCTGCATTAGCGCTTCATCATGCAGTTAGACATTCTGAGTTTGATAACGGTATAAGAGTGACCGCTATTTGCCCAGGTTACGTGGCGACCGATATGACTGCTCAGTTTGGAGTGGATGCCTCGATTATGATTGACCCTGATGATCTAGCCGAAACAGTCGCAACTCTCGTAAGGCTCCCAAACACAGCTGCGGTTGCAGAGATTCTTATGACTTGCGAGCCTGAAGTTCTCGGGTAATTCTAAATTTTGGTTATTCGAAGAGCTGGGAGAGAGTATGAACATTGCTGATTTACTAAATCAAGAGACTCAACAAAGTGGTGTTGCTCTTATAGACAGGTCTCAAAGTCCGCCACAATTTTATTCAATGGCTGACCTACAAAATAAAGTTCGTACCTTAGCCAATGGTCTTCTCAACTTCGGTTTACAGCCCCAAGATCGTATCGGGCTGCTTGCAGGTAATTGTGTTCAGTATTACGAAATTATGTTCGGTGCTCCTTCAGCAGGTTTGGTCTTTGTTCCTATTAACACTCGCCTGCCGGCAGAGACACTTCAATACATTGTTGATGATGCGAATCTTAAACTATTAATTGTTGACGAGGAACATGCATCTGACCTGCCTACGAACGTTACGCAAATTGTTATTGGCTCTTCGGACTGGCAACTATTAATTAGTGGCGAGCCGCAAATCGAACCTGAGGCTGTAGACCCCGATCAAATCGCCATTCAAATTTACACTTCAGGTTCCACCGGTCGCCCTAAGGGCGTTTTGCTCAGCCACCAGAACATAACGTTTACGGTTCTTAATTTCGGGGCAACATTGCCTGGAGAAGTCATGCTCGTCTCGGCACCGCTCTACCATAAGAACGCATCCATGTCATCAAAATTAGCTTTTACCAGCGGAGGCACCGTCGTATTACTGCCTAAATTTGATGCGCTCGACTACTTAGACGCAATAGAAGCTCACGGTGTGACGATGTGCTCGGGTGTGCCAACTATGTACGCACTCGTTACCGCAGAAATCGAAAGAACAGATAAAATTTTTAATCTTGCAACAGTGCAGCGCGTATTCATCGGATCGGCCCCACTGACTGAGGCGCTTTTCGACGATGTTCAGAAGCTATTTCCAAGTGCATTTATAACTAACGGGTATGGGACAACTGAAGCTGTTCTCGAATTCGGTCCTCATCCACAAGATCTCCCTCGACCAAAAATTTCTTTAGGATACCAGCACCAAGAAGTAGAGCTAAAATTGATAAATCCAGAAACAGGTGAGCCAGGCGACAATGGAGAACTCTTAGTACGGTCTCCAGGAGTCATGACCGGGTATCACGATTTGCCCGAAGTTAACAAAGAGAAACTCACCGATGGTTGGTACCACACTGGTGACTTAATGAGACGAGATCAAGATGGTTGGTTTTTTTTCATAGGGAGGGTCGATGACATGTTTGTCTGTGCTGGAGAAAATATTTACCCTGATGCGGTTGAGCAGATGCTAGAAAAACATCCCTCGGTCCACCAAGCAGTGGTGGTCTCCATATCAGATAATTTAAAAGGACAACTACCTGTTGCGTTTATTCGGCTTGAGGATGGGCATTCTCTTTCAGTTGAGGAAGTAAAAACTTATGCGCTTGCTCATGGACCTGCTTATGCCCACCCGCGTCAGGTGTGGTTTCTAGATGAAATTCCTCTCGCTTCTACAGCAAAAGTGGATCGTAATTTCCTGAGTATCAACGCATCAGAATTAGTGACAAGAAAGAAATAAAATGAAAGCAATTGTTTTTGACGAACATGGTTCTTTAGACGTATTGAAATATAGAGACATTGAAGCCCCGGCTCTTCAGGAAGGTGAAGTTCGAGTAGCCGTCCGTGCCTGTTCGCTAAATTATCATGACGTATTTACTCGTCAGGGAATGCCAGGAATAAAAGTTCCACTTCCTGGGATACCCGGCTGTGATTGTGCTGGCCAAGTTTCGGAAGTCGCTGGCGACGTTACTGATTGGAACGTAGGTGATCGCGTTCTGGTAGATCCTGTTTTCTGGGATTTAGAGACTGGCAAGATGTGGATGATTGGCGATACTTGGTGGGGCGCTTATGCTGAATACGTAGTGGTCAAAGCTAGCCAACTGATCCATCTCCCTGACAGCGTTTCGTTCGAGGATGCTGCTTGTTTACCTGTCGCATACGGAACAGCTCACCGCATGATGCTTACGCGCGGCGAGATTAAACGAGGTGACAGCGTCCTAATCCTCGGGGCTAGCGGTGGTGTGGGCACCAGCGCCTTACTGTTAGCAAAAATGAAGGGGGCTTACGTTATTGCGGCTGCGGGCTCAGACGAAAAATGCCGTCAGCTTAAAAAACTTGGTGCTGACGAAACCATTAATTATTCGACCCAAAATTTCGTTAAACACTGCCGAGCTAGCACTGGAAGCCTATTTGCCGGCGGTGGATACGATGTTGTGGTTAATTTCACCGGTGGAGATACTTGGGCCGAATCCTTACGTTGTGTGAAACTCGGAGGAAAACTTTTGACATGTGGGGCAACTGCAGGATTCAATCCACAAACTGATCTTCGTTTTATTTGGACTGCAGAAATGGATATCCGCGGGTCTAATGGTTGGAAACGCGATGATCTTGATCGGTTGCTGCAGCTCACCGAAAGCGGAGAGTTCATTCCTGTGATTGACTCTCGTGTGCCTCTGGAAGATGGAGTCGCTGCACACAAAGCAATAGAGGAGCGGCGCTTTTTCGGTAAAATTGTAATTACATCAGATGCGATTGTTTAAAGTTCATTGGTATCGCTAAGCAGCAGGCGCTATTTCATGCGCTTCACTGCGCAAAAAAGGATTTTCTACAGGGCTCTACTTTAATTATCACGCATTTCCCGAACATAATTTTCTTCTATATCGACTAGTTTTCTATTAATTTTTACAAGGAGAATATGGCTTTTAAGGCCTAGGCAGGGCTTACGCTAGTATTTCCATCTCAAGTTATTATGTTGCAGAGCCGTTTCAATTCAGTCATCTGCCTCTTCTTGCCGTAGCCTTGAGATTGATGAAGTCGAAAGCGGCTTCAATTTTTAAATGAGGAGGGCCCAGTGGCCCAAGGTACTGTTAAATTTTTCAACTCAGAGAAAGGTTTCGGCTTCATCTCTCCTAGCGATGGCGGCGAAGATCTTTTCCTGCATTATTCAAATATTGAGGGTGACGGTTACCGTTCCCTTGACGAAGGCCAGGCCGTTTCTTTTGATGTTGGTCCTGGACGCAAAGGTGATGAAGCTCAGAACGTACGAGCTGTTTGACCTGAACGAAAACTAACTACGGATGCGGTCAGTAGCACCAAATTTAATCTGGCTCTACTGACCGGTTCGTTTGTTAATTAAAGCTTTAGCAGGGAATATAATCGCTGAGAATTTTTCGCGCCCTGGTATAAATTATTATAGACAGAAGATAGTTTTATTTTTAGAGTTTGCGAGACATCTTGCGAAAGATTCCTATGCATCGCTTCAAAGAAATATCAAAACCAAGTTTGGTAATCTAAGGACCTAAACTGCTCCTTAATAGGCATCTTGTTTCCATTATTTACAATAAGGTTGACTTCATTTCAGCCAACTCAGTTAAAAAATTATGACTAGGGTTTAATCATGTCCAGACTAGTTATAGAGAAAGTTGATGCAGCTTTCGGCTTGATCATCACTAACTGGAAACCTGAGTTTATTGGTGAAACTAAAATTTTTTCACAAATTAAAGAAGCGTTGAGCGAAGACCCTTTAATAATTTTTCGTGGTCAACGTCAACTAACTGATTCGGAGCTTATTGAATTCGCCTCAAATTTTGGTGATCTATTTAATGGTGGAGAGCTATTCGGCGTGAATTCAACCACCCCTGAAATTCTTGAACTTTCGACTGAGCTAGACGAAGGGGGAAGTGAAAAATTAGTATCTTCAGCTACTCCACTTCCATGGCATACAGATTATTGTTATCTTCCTAGACCAAGTCGAGAAAGCTTTCTGAATGCTGTGGTGATTCCATCTACCGAATGTGGCACTACGTGGTTTGCCAACACCTACTTAGCCTACGAATCGCTGTCTAAGAGCCTAAAACAAAGAGTTGATGGATTATCAGGCCTTCACAAGTTAGAAGGTTCAAATCGTCACCAGGCAGCTGTAGAAACTAAAACCTATGAGGATCGCCGGACTCAAAAAAATTCAAACTTTAACTACCCGGGGAGCCGGGATCCCGTTGAACATCCTGCGGCATACAAGCATCCACTTCACAATAGAACTGCGTTGTACATAAATTCTTTAACTTGTGGTTTTGCCGATATGAACAACTCTGAAAGTGAAGCGCTACTGAGTGAACTTTTTCTTGAGGCCGCCGCGCCCGAGCGCACGTATAAGCATGTATGGCAGGAGAACGACCTCGTATTGTTCGACACGATTGGCACAATTCATCGAAGAGAAGCGCAACCATTTAATGAACATAGGGTCATGCGTCAGCTCAGCACACTCATCTAGGAACAGAGATGTTCACATTGAACCTTAGATTTGAAGTGGCCTGGGAAATGATTTTTTGCGACTCTGTCGCGAGTAACGTACAAAGCAATACTCTCAAGTAGTGAATCTTAACGACCTTCAAGCCCTAATGGTCCAGACCTACGGGAGTCGCGATACCCAACGAGGAGTCGCAGCAACCATCGCCTGGCTAACCGAAGAATTGGGCGAACTCTCTCAAGCAATTCGCAAAGGTACCAAAGAACAACAACTTCATGAGCTAGGAGATGTTTTGGCTTGGTTGGCTTCGCTTGCAGCACAGTTGGATTTATCTATGGAAGATGCTGTTCAGCGATTTAGCGATGGTTGTCCTGCTTGCCACGCGAAACCATGCGATTGTGTCGACAAATCAATTAAGAACTAACTACTGAATCTGGCTAAATTTTTTCGGCTAGGACTTCAGCTATTTGAATTGTGTTTAGTGCAGCGCCTTTGCGTAAATTATCCCCGGAAACAAACAAGGAAAGCCCATTTTCCGAAGTTGAATCTTCTCGGATTCGACCCACATATGATGGGTCTTGGCCGGCCGCCATCAAAGGTGTAGGCACTTCAGTCAGAATGACGCCGGGGGCTCCATCCAGGATCTCCGTAGCTCGTTTGGGGCTTAGCATTGATTTAAATCGTAAATTTAAAGCAATCGAATGACCAGTGAAAACTGGTACACGGACACAGGTTCCCGAAACCTTCAAATCTGGAATATCAAGTATTTTTCTGCTCTCATTTCTGAGTTTTTGTTCTTCATCAGTCTCCCCTGAACCATCATCAACAAAATTTCCAGCATGAGCTACAACGTTATGGGCTATTGGCTGAGGAAAAGAACCTGAAGGAGGGTAACTAACAGCATCCCCATTATGGGTTAAATTTTCTACGCCTTCTAGAGTGGCGCGGAGCTGATCAGCAAGCTCAGACACACCGGCAAGGCCCGCTCCGGACACGGCCTGATAAGTCGATGCAACAACAGACACTAACTCAGCTTCTTTATGCAGAGGAAAGAGAACCGGCATAGCGGCCATCGTTGTGCAGTTAGGGTTAGCAATAATTCCCTTAGGTGTATTCATCGCCTGATCTGCATTCACCTCAGGCACAACGAGTGGCACCTCTGGGTGCATCCTCCAAGCAGAAGAATTGTCAATAACAATCGCTCCTTGTGAAGCAACCTTCTCAGCAATTTCCAGCGAAGTGGTTTTACCCGCCGAAAAAAGAACAATATCTAAACCAACAAAATCAGCATTAGCAGCATCTTCAACGGTGATATTATTTCCAAACCACTCAAGGGAGCTTCCAGCAGACCGTGCCGAGGCAAACAAACGAAGGTCAGTTACTGGAAAGTCGCGTTCAGCTAATAACCGCATCATTACAGTTCCAACTTGGCCTGTAGCTCCCACTATTCCTATGCGCATAGTTCGAGGTTACACAGCTTGTATGCGTATTTTACGGCTACCCGCATCCAGATTTTTTAATTGCCTAAACCATAGGCTTCATGCAGCGCCACCGTAGCTCGATCTACATCTTTCTCAGCTACAACACAACTAATTCGAATCGGTGATGTCGAGATCATTTCAATATTAATGCTGTTACTAGCGAGCGTTTCAAACATCGTGGCGGCCACACCTGGGTTAGACGCCATTCCGGCACCGACTACAGAAACCCGAGCCAAACTTTTATCTCCAGTAACTGATGAGAACCCCATGGACTTTGCCATCTCTTCACAGGTTGAGTGAGCGACATCAAAGTGATCGAGAGGGACAGTAAAAGAAATATCGGTTTTCGAGTGATCTCCAACGTTCTGCACAATCATGTCAACGAGTACGCCCGCATCGGCCAAAGTCCTGAAAACTCTGGCAGCCAGCCCCGGTTCATCACGCACGCCAGAGATAGTTAACTTTGCTTGTGACACATCTGGGACAATGCCTTTAATTACTGCGTGCTCCATGTCTGGAACCTCCTCAACTACCCATGTTCCTGGCTCCCAAGTAAACGCAGATCTAACGTGCAACGGCACGCCAAAAGACCTTGCGACTTCAACCGACCGCATAACCGGCTTGGGACATCCAACTGCAGTCATTTCTAAAAGTTCATCAAACGAAATTGATTCCATTCGCTTTGCTGACGGGCAAACTCTTGGGTCAGTGGTAAAAACTCCCGAAACGTCGGTATACAGTTCGCAAGCATCAGCGCCTAAACCGTGGGCCAAAGCCACTGCAGTAGTATCCGATCCACCACGTCCAAGAAACGTGACATTGCTGTCTGTAGACATGCCTTGAGCCCCGGCAACTACCGCAACGCGCCCCTTATCGACAGAGTCACGCACTCGATGTGGGTCCACCGACAAAATTTTTGCGTTTCTATGATTCCTATCAGTAACAAAACCTGCCTGGCTACCGGTAAAAGAATCCGCCGGCACACCAGCCTCATTTAGAGCCATGCACATTAGGGCGATTGCTTTTCTTTCACCAGCAGTAATCAGCATGTCCATCTCACGACCCGGTGGGGTACTCGTTACATCATTCGCCAATCGCAATAGCTCATCAGTCTCTTTGCCCATAGCGCTAACTACAAGAACGACCTGATCTCCGCGACTCCGAGTCTTTTTGACATGATCAGCCACCTCACGCATGCGAACAGGGTCCGCTACCGATGTACCGCCAAACTTTTGAACTAAGAGTGCCACGACCTTTTAGGGTACTTGTCGTTTACCCAAACCAGAAAGAAGTTCCACATCTACTATCAAGAAGTCGTGTAATAGCAATCGCATTGCTACCGTCACACATAAGGATCTAACGCAAATCGCTAGGAGCATAAACATCGTCATGAGCAACGAAAAGCGGGCGCGTCAAAGAGCCCAACGTGAAGAACGTCTTCAGCAAGAGGCACAAGCCGCCAAGAGCAGTCGAAAACTTCGACTAGGAGCGCGATGGGTCGGGATTATCGTTGCTGTTCTAATTGTGGCGTTTGCTTACAGCGTGCTTGCAGGTGAAGACTCCGCTGAAACAACCAATGAAGAGATCTCTGACCAAATACTTTCGGCTGGCGCTATTGCATTAGGAATTGGAGACTGCCCTAAAAATGATGGCTCATCTCCAATAGTCAGTAAATTTGAGAGTCCACCAAAGCTCTGTATTAACCCCGAGAAGCTCTACGCAGCCGATTTTGTTACCAGTAACGGTAATTTTTCTGCAGTTCTTAATCCAAAACTTGATATTAAAAGCGTCAACAACTTCATCGTCTTAGCTCAATATCACGCCTACGACGGAACTCTTTTTCATCGTGTTATAGATGAATTTGTAATCCAAGGCGGAGATGTAGAAAACAATTTCGGAACTGGCGGTCCTGGTTATCAGTTCAACGGTTCATATGCCCCTCAAGGTTCTTATCGAATTGGCTCATTAGCGATGGCCAATGCAGGAACACCCTCAAGTAACGGTTCACAATTCTTTATAATTACTGGCTCTAGTGGCGTCAACTTACCTGCTGATTATTCACTGATGGGTTCTGTAATCGCTGGTCTTGATATAGCTCTAGCTATCCAAAAGGTCCCGACAAGCACCAAGGAAGTTGCGGGAATAACATCTTCAAACGTTCCGGTTGAAGATGTTATTATTAAATCAATAACAACAAGATTAGCTTCCCAAGACGAAACCAAAAGCTACCGAAGTCTCGAATAGTAATTTACACAGATATAAAGTAAATCCCATTCGCCAAGGTGCGCGGTCCCATTGATTTGTATGATCTTGTTGATGCCTGGTGACACAATGACTCAAGCAATAGAACCAGTAGATAGCCGATGGTCATTTCCGCCGGCTCATACTGCCGACGACAATGGTCTAGTAGGTGCGGGAGCTGATCTAGAGCCCGGCACATTATTAATGGCCTACAAGAACGGTTTATTCCCAATGCCGTTGGGGGACACACTCGGCTGGTGGTCACCAGACCCGCGTGGAGTTTTACCTCTCTCCTACTTGAAAGTAGGTAAATCGCTCCGAAGATCATGCAAAGAATTCGAAATTCGGATCGATCATAGCTTTGACAAAGTAATTGATCTTTGTGCTAATCCATCTCGCCCTCATGGGTGGATCAATACCGAAATTCGGGAAGCCTACTTAAAACTGCATGAACTCGGATGGGCCCACAGCGTTGAAACTTGGCAGAATGGTGAGCTTTGTGGAGGGCTCTATGGAGTAGCTATTGGAGCTTTTTTTGCCGGAGAATCGATGTTTCATTCAGCACCCAACGCCTCCAAAGTAGCCTTAGTAGCTTTAGTAGATGCAATGAAAATGACTGGTGGCGCATTAATAGATATTCAATGGAACACACCACATCTGGAAAGCCTCGGAGCTATTGAAATCGAGCGAGACAATTATATCGAAATGCTCGCCGAGGCGACTCAGCGACCTATGGCAGATGTTTGGTGTCAGCCAATGAACTTTAAGATGATTGACTCCTAAGCTCCTATAAGGCAAACATCTCAAAGGAGTTTTAGTGACTGACTCAACCAGAAACGAGCGCGATCGTCCCTGGATGATGAGGACGTATTCAGGACATTCAACGGCTAAGGCATCAAACGAGTTGTACCGGAGCAACCTAGCCAAAGGTCAAACTGGTCTTTCCATAGCATTTGATTTGCCTACACAGACCGGATACGACCCGGACCACCCACTCGCAGCAGGCGAGATAGGCAAGGTTGGTGTTCCCGTTTGCCACCTGGGACACATGAAAACTCTTCTAGATAACATTCCCGTCGGGGAAATGAACACGTCAATGACAATTAACGCTACGGCAGCTTGGTTACTGGGTTTATACGTCGCCAATGCGGAGAAGCAAGGCATTAGTTCTACCAACCTGCGCGGAACTACTCAAAATGACATTGTCAAGGAATACTTAAGTCGCGGGACTTACATATTTCCACCAGAAGCAAGCCGTCGATTAATTGTTGACATGATCGCATTTTGTTCAGAGCACATTCCTTTTTGGAACCCGATCAATATTTGCAGCTACCACCTTCAGGAAGCTGGGGCGACTCCAGTCCAGGAAATTGCATATGCTTTGGCCAACGCGATTGACATCCTTGACGCAGTGCGAGACTCGGGTCAAGTACCTGAAGAGCGATTCGAGCAAGTAGTAGGCAGCCTTTCATTCTTTGTGAACTCTGGGATTCGATTCGTCGAAGAAGTCTGCAAAATGCGTGCGTTTACTTCTATGTGGGACCAGATTTGTCAAGACCGCTACGGTGTTAAAGATCCGAAAATGCGAAGATTCAGATACGGGGTTCAAGTAAATTCTTTGGGACTCACAGAGGCTCAACCAGAAAACAATGTCCAACGTATAGTTCTCGAAGCTCTCGGGGTCACTTTATCCAAGGGAGCACGTGCGCGTTCATTACAGTTACCTGCTTGGAACGAAGCCCTAGGCCTTCCCAAACCTTGGGACCAACAATGGTCGCTTCGGATACAACAAGTCTTAGCTCATGAAACCGATCTTTTGGAATATGAAGATATTTTTGATGGTTCAAAAGTTATAGAAGGCCTAACGTCCAAACTAATTTCAGAAGCTCAAACAGAGCTCGACGAAGTCATGTCATTAGGTGGTGCTTTTGCAGCAATTAACGAACTCAAGGGTCGCCTAGTCGCCAGCCATACTGAACGGATGCGAAAGATTGAAGAAGGAGACCTCACCGTAGTCGGCGTGAATCAATTCATTGACAGCGCAGAATCCCCTTTGACTAGTGAAGAGAGTATTCTGCGGGTTGACCCAGCTGTCGAAACAGAAATACGCGCTGACGTAGCTGATTGGAAACTAAAAAGGGACGACGAAAAAGTCAAAGCTGCACTCAATGAGCTTCGACTGGCCGCTTCAAGCGATACCAACATCATGTTGCCAACTATTGCTGCAGCCAAGGTCGGAGTTACAACCGGTGAGTGGTCTCAAGTCTTAAGAGATGTTTTTGGTGAGTACAGAGCACCAACTGGCGTGTCGAGCGCACGAGGGAGCTCAAGCACTCTTAGAGATGTTGCACAACGAATATCAGGCTTACCCCAAGGCCCGCCCAGACTGCTGGTTGCTAAACCTGGCCTTGACGGTCACTCCAATGGTGCAGAACAAATTGCAGTCGCAGCCCGTGATGCGGGTATGGAAGTTATTTATGATGGTATTCGCGTTACTCCCGAACATATAGCAGCAGCAGCGCGCGATGAAGATGTCGATATTATTGGTTTATCTATTCTCTCAGGAAGCCACCTACATCTGGTACCTGAGGTTCTCGAGGCCTTACGTAAGCAGGGAGTTACTGCCCCGGTAGTCGTCGGCGGAATTATCCCTCTAGAAGACCAGAAAGTGCTCCTTAAAGCAGGTGTATCACGTATTTACACGCCAAAAGACTATGAGCTTGCACAGATCATGAATGATATAGCTCAACTCGTCATTGAGGCTCGAGAAATTTCAGCCTGATTCACTATCATCAAACCAGCACTCATTTCCTACGGGCAAATCCTGGTTATCCGCGCCGATGACTTTACCCGGCCATCTAATTTGGCCTGGCGTTCTAGATAGCCGAGCAATTAGTCCCTGCATTTTTATACCATCAAGTTCAATTAGTGAACCTCGGTCAAGAATGTGAGGATCTTCCGCTATCTGTTGCATATTCATTACCGGTGCTGCAGCAGCCTCGGCATTTTGAAACTCATTAAGTGCTTCTGACAAAGTACGTCGGGCAACCCAATTGGACATTAATAAATCTAATTCGTCCCGATGGGCTATCCGGCCATCAAAACTCGTAAATCTTGTATCATCAGCAGCTCCAATCAAATCCATTACTCGGGCGGCTACTGAATCACTCGAAGTGCTTACTGCTAGCCATCCACCATCCGATGCTTGGTAAGTTCCCCTTGGCACGCTGTATGCAATGCCGGAACCTAATCGTTCTTGCAAATATTGTTCGCTGTGCCAAGCGCTCATCAGTGGTCCCATTATTTGCATCATTGTTTCTAACAGGTTGACGTCTACGCTCTGCCCTCCACCACCATGAATTGCTACCAACGTCGCGAAAGCTGCAGCTAGGCCAGCTAACTCATCAGTTAAAGCTATTGGAGGAAGAAGCGGACCTCCTTCAGGATCACCGTTTATAGCTGCGAAACCACTCATTGCTTCTGCTAACGTCGCAAATCCAGCTCGGTCTCGGTATGGGCCAGTTTGACCAAAACCAGTCAAACGAGTGATTACTAGTTTCGGGTTTATCGCAATTAACTCGTCGGGGATCAGTCCAAGGGCTTCTAATTTACCTGGTCGAAGGTTCTCGATAAGAACGTCAGCAACACTCAACATTTTTCGCAGCGTCGTTAAATCATCTTCTTTCTTTAAGTCTAAAGTTACCGCTCTCTTACCACGATTAACTAGCTTCCACCAGAGAGTTTCACCATCGGATGCACGCCATCCAATATTTCGCACTGTATCTCCCGATGGGCGCTCAACTTTTACTACATCAGCACCAAAATCAGCTAAATAGCGTGCACAATGAGGACCTGCAAAAACTGTTGAGAGGTCAATAACTTTAAGATCGGCGAGTGGCATTAGTTAGAGACTGTCGCGCAAACAGTTAGCGCGTCAAACCGGTATTAAGGTTCAAACACAACCGAAGAATAGTTGGAACTGGAATTTAATAGTTTTTGATCGGCCAAGTACTTGTTTCATTCCACCATCGAGCGCTGAATTTCCATTGCGACGCGTCGGAAACAGAATCAAGCGTTCTTGGTTTCGGCCATAAAATTTCGAGTGCTGCACCGATTGCTGCTGCCTCTTCGTCTGTAGGGGCAGGAGTCATGTCGTCAATAGAAATTAGATTCATAATGGAATGTTTCCGTGCTTGCGTTTCGGAAGATCTTCACGCTTTGTTGCGATCATTCGAAAAGCGGCAATTACTTTACGGCGAGTTTCCACCGGGTCGATTACAGCGTCAATGATTCCTCGCTCAGCGGCCACGTACGGGTTTGCATATTTCTCTGTGTAATCATTTACAAGTTCTGCTTTCCTCGCGACCGGGTCTGCGGATTGCTGCAGTTCACGACGATTCAATATTTCAACAGCTCCTTGCGGTCCCATTACTGCCAGTTCTGCTGTTGGCCAAGCATATGAGACGTCGCAACCAACAGATTTCGAATCCATCACAACGTACGCACCGCCATACGCCTTTCGAGTTATGACTTGTACTCTTGGCACCGTAGCTTCGCAATAGGCATACAAGAGTTTGGCACCATGACGGATAATTCCACCATGTTCTTGGTCAACGCCAGGCAAAAATCCTGGCACATCTACGAAAGTTAGAAGTGGAATATTGAAGGCATCGCAGAAGCGAACAAACCGGGCAGCTTTTTCTGAAGATTCAATATCTAACACGCCAGCCATTATCATCGGCTGATTACCCACGACCCCTATTGAACGTCCATCGATTCGAGCGAATCCACAAAAAATAGAACCGGCCCAACCTGCGTGGTATTCCATGAAATCGCCGTCGTCTACAACTTCAGTGATTACGCTCTTAATGTCGTAGGGGACGTTGGCATTTTCTGGAAGAACATCTCTTAGCGAAGGGCAGTCACGGTCGGGGTCATCGCTGCAGTCCGATAGAGGTGGACCATCAATATTGTTCGATGGGAGGAAAGACAGCAAGTACTTCACATCATCCAAAACTGTCTCTTCGTCGGGAGACACAAATGAAGCAACGCCAGATTTCGTACTGTGAGATCCTGCACCCCCGAGCTCTTCTAGCGTCACATCTTCTCCGGTAACCGTTTTCACAACATCGGGCCCTGTTATGAACATATGACTGGTATCGCGCACCATGAAAATAAAATCCGTCATCGCCGGCGAATAAACGGCGCCGCCGGCGCATGGTCCCATAACCACACTGATTTGAGGAATCACTCCCGAAGCTCGCACATTACGCCGGAAAATGCCGCCATAACCAGCGAGTGAAACAACACCTTCTTGGATTCGCGCACCAGCACCATCATTTAAACCAATCATCGGTGCACCCACAGATTCTGCTAGGTCCATCACTTTGTGAGTTTTTTCGGCAAAAACTTCTCCCAAAGCCCCACCGAACACCGTGAAGTCTTGGCTTGACACAAAAACCTTTCGGCCGTCTATTGTGCCCCACCCTGTAATGATGCCATCGGTGTAGGGCCGTTCATCCAGACCAACATCGTGAGCACGGTGGCGTGCCAACATATCCAACTCATGAAAAGAACCATCATCAAGTAAGTACTCGATACGTTCTCGAGCAAGCATCTTTCCTTTGTCTTTTTGACGTTGGACAGACCTTTCTGACCCTGCGCTCAAAGCTGCGCTCCGACGATTTTCAAGATCAAGCAAACGTTCAGACATATTTAGATTAGCCACGAGGTCTGATCGTAGCGTCCTATTCAGGATCGTCCCATTCTCATCCGCTCAATTCGGAAAATGGTTGCTTTTTAAAATTTTAGTGAGGTTGATTAAGTTCAATCATGTTTCCCGCTGGATCGAAAAAAAAAGTCTGTTTCGCAGAGGTACCTGGAAGTGGTTTCGGGTCTCGAACTTTGACCCCCTTTTCTCTTAGCTTCGCAACAGTCGCATTAATATCATCCACCCGAAAGGCCCAATGCTGACCTTTCGGAGGTTCCCAATTTTCAACTTCGATCAAATGCACTTCAGCTCCTCCTGAAGTTCGCAGCCAACGGCCGTTGAAACCGAACTCAGGCCTATCAAGGACTTCCATACCCAGAACATCCGTATAGAAAGGGGCTGTGCCCTCAACGTCTGCAACATTTATAGACACATGGTGAACTGTTCCTAGTTCCATTTCAACCCCTTAGGCTTTTCAGAAACAAGCTTCGTAACTCGTTCGAATAAACTCGGTGCAGAGATACTTTCACAAATATCGGCAAAGTTTCTCTTTGGCCTTTCCCATCGCAGCTCATCAACGGTTTTACTGACCGGAGCATCTGTCCGAACAGTAGCTATTTTCTTGAAAAGAAGTGCTAATTTTTTATTGCTAGCCAAAACGTTAGCTAGCTTCTCTCCTCCGCGCACAGCTATAACCCAGTCACTATGATTCGCAGGGATTTGCTCAATAGTCTCATATTGGCTCAAAACCAGAGCACTCGATTTAGGCCCCCAGCCTTGGATGCCCGGAAAACCATCAGCGCTGTCTCCAACAAGTGCCAAGTAATCAGGGATCGAACGAGGGGCAACACCAAATTTATTTTTGATTGCTAACTCATCTAAGACAACATCTTTACGTCTATCCCATTGCACTATGTTGCCACCGACACATTGCCCTAGGTCCTTGTCCACAGTGCAAATAAAAATTTTGTCAACTCGCAAATCTCTTTGCGCCATCAAGGCACCGGCAGCTAATCCATCATCAGCCTCAAACTCGACCATCGGCCAAACTGGAATCCCTAAAGCTAATAATGACTCTTCTAGAGGTAAGAACTGGCACAAAATTTCTGGGTCAACAGCCGAGCCATCTTTATAGTCATCCCAAAGCTCATTGCGAAATGAGGTAATTACATGATCTGTTGCTACCGCTATATGTGTCGCTCCGTTCTCAAGGAGACTAACTACGTTTCCAAGCACACCTCTGAGCGCTCCTACCTCAATTCCACTTAGAGATTTTTTCGAAGGTACGGCATAGAAATATCTAAATAGCTCATACGTTCCATCAATAAGATGAACATCCATGTTACCTCATCTGCATTTGAATGGACTTAACCTGACCTTAGCCGTCTAACCTGTAGCAGACTTAATAACTTTTATAGGGGGACTCACCATGAAGGTGCCGTTCACAATCGCAGATTTCTTGTATCGAGCTGAGAACGCCTACTCTGACCGAGTCGCCTTGGTCGATGAGCCAGGAGCTCCCGGAGGCGATCTAGGTGAATTAACTTGGAGTCAATTCGCTCAAAAAGCTCGTAGCCAAGCGGCCAAGCTAGATCAACTAGGGATCGGCCCAGGTGAGCGAGTCGCAATGGTTTCGCAAAACTCGGGCAGATTAATGACTTCTTTTTATGGAGTTTCGGGCTATGGCCGTGTTTTCGTTCCCATCAATTTTCGCCTGAGTCACGATGAAATCGAATACATAATTGATCATTGCGGAGCATCGATGCTTTTGGTTGATCCCTCGATGGAGGATATTTGCAAAGATATCGATGTTGACCGCTTCGTCGTCATGGGAACTGACTCAGATGACCAAATGTATCTCGATGGAGTAGAACCCATAATTTGGGAACCCGATGAGGATGCTACAGCGACAATTAATTACACCTCTGGAACGACAGCACGCCCAAAAGGAGTGCAACAAACTCACCGCGCTTTATGGGTAAACGCAACGACTTTTGGCTGGCATGCCGGTGTCAGCGATCGTGATAACTATCTGCATACCCTGCCTATGTTTCATTGCAACGGCTGGGGAATGCCTTATGCCATCACGGGGATGGGTGGCAAACACGTTGTTCTTCGTGAGGTGCGTGGCGAAGACATACTGAAACGTGTTGAAGAGCACAATATTACTCTTATGTGCGGCGCGCCCGCCGTAGTCTCTGCGGTTCTTGAAGCAGCACAAAACTGGCCCGGAGAGATACCTGGTAAGGGTCGTGTTCGAATGGTAGTAGCAGGTGCTCCGCCACCCACCCAAACTATTGCCAGAATGCAAGATGAACTTGGATGGGAATTTATTCAAATTTATGGCCTTACGGAAACAGCGCCGTTACTGACCATGAACAGGACCCGCGCCGAGTGGGACCACTTAGATTCAGAGGAGAGGGCGCGAAAGCTAAGCCGCGCCGGTGCTCCCGCAGTTGGCGTAAAAATAAAGATTGATGACCAAGGAGAAATTCTTGCCAGGTCAAACGTCGTGCTTGAAGGTTATTGGGAGCAGCCCAAAGCAACCGCAGAAGCTATTGTCGATGGCTGGTTCCACACAGGCGATGGCGGGACCTTAGATAACGAGCATCACTTAACTATTTCCGATAGAAAAAAAGACGTAATTATTTCCGGCGGAGAAAATGTCTCTTCTATAGAGGTTGAAGACGTTCTTTTTGGTCATCCTTGTATAGCTGAAGCAGCTGTTATCGGTGTTCCGCATGAAAAATGGGGAGAAACTGTTAAGGCCCTAGTGGTTATCGCCGAGGGTGAATCTGTAAGCGAACAAGAACTAATTGAATATTGTCGAGAAAAAATGGCACATTACAAATGCCCCACATCAATCGAAGTACGAGATGAACTTGCTCGAACAGCCACAGGAAAACTTCAAAAATTCAAGCTCAGAGCACCTTATTGGGATGGGATGTCGAAGCAAATCAACTAACAATTTTCTAAATGCCAAGGTTTATATAAGAAAACAAATTCTCTAAGAGCATCAACTCTTAGAGTTGATGCTCTTAGACTTAAAATAATGGCGGTAGAAGATACTCGACAACTCCCCGAACGCGAACTAGCCGTGCAATGGAGAGTTGAATCTCTTGCGGCCGAGGCTGAAATAAGTGTCGATACAATCCGTTACTACCAAAAAATAGGGATATTGCAGCCGCCTGAGCGCGTTGGCAGAATAGCTATCTACCGCAATATTCATCTAGTACGGTTAGCCAAGATTCGGGAGCTTTCCAAAGCAGGATTTTCACTAAATCAAATAGAACGCCTAGTAGACACTGACAAAGACCCGTTATTCGGTGCCCTACAATCCGCAGACACAACACTTTCATTGCAACAATTAGTGGAGATTTCTGGATTTCCGCAAGAAATCGTTGAGTTAGCAGTCGATGCAGGCTTAATCACCTCGTTACCAAATGACCCAACCAGATTCAATTCAGAAACACGCGACATGTTGTCTGCTGGTTCAGCACTTCTAGCAGCTGGTTTGCCTCTAGATGAGCTACTCCAGTTAGCAACACGCCACGCAGAAAATGTGGAAGAAACGGTCGATGATGCAATTCGTCTTTTTCAGAATTACCTGAAACCGAACGATAGAGACCAACGCTCTGAAATCGTTGCCAATCTTGTTCCTCTCGTTAGCGACCTTGTGGGAGGTCACTTTCGCCAGACATTAATAAACCAAGCAAGCGCCCGTCTCTTAAGAACAGACCCTGTTTTTGAACGTGGGGAAGAATCGCAGATAGATAACTCGGGAACTCCAGAACGTATTCACACGAGCTTCAAATTCATAAGAGAGCTTGTCCCAGGGTGCAACGCATTAGCAGTTTTCAATGCAGCAAAGGGCTTACCACGCGCGTTTTGGTCGATTCCTGAATCAAGAATCACTATGACCGCTATTGGTGAAGTTTTCGCAGCTTCCTCCACAAGTCACCAGGAACGATTCTCAGATATCTCTGCAGATATCGGCAAACTTAATCTGGAGGTCACTGGTGTAGATGGGCCACAGGAAAGCGGGCCACTACTGATCGGTGGCATTGCTTTTTCCGATCAGCAAACTGGCCGTCCTCCCGATTGGGACTCCTTCGGAGCAGGACGTTTAATACTTCCAGCATTACTTATAGCTGAAACTCCTGATGGCACATTCGCCACTCGATGTACAGAAGGCGACTACGAATATTTACTTCATTCTACCTATCTACCTTCAGCCCTAGGAGAAGTCACAGAGGTAAACCATCACGAGGATCCCAACTATGAAGCGTTAGTTGCTGTCGCATTAGAAACAATCGCGTCAGGTGAGCTGGACAAGGTTGTCGCAGCAAGGTCACTTAGCATTTCAGGCACTTTAGATGAAACTGTCATTCTTGAACGTCTGTGTAAAAGATTCCCTAGTTGCGCCACCTTCGCTTTCGACTATGGGGGCCCTATTTTTTTAGGCGCCAGTCCTGAACTTCTCATATCTCGAAATGGGTTAAGAGTAGATACCATGGCCTTAGCAGGCAGCCGGCCACGCGACCAAGACTCAAATATTGATGCCCAGCTTCGTGAAGAACTTATTGCTAGTTCAAAAGAACGTCGCGAACATCAGATAGTGGTAGATGATATACGGGCGACTCTGCGTAACGCAGGCGTTCTACTTGATGGCCACAGCAGCACCGGGGTTCTTCAACTCAAAAGAAATCAACATCTATCGACACCAATAGGCGGTGAGCTAACAGCCTTTACTAGCACACTCGATTTAGTTTCAGACCTGCACCCAACTCCAGCGGTTGCCGGCTTACCAAGACGTTCTTCGCAAGACTGGATTAACCATCACGAGAGTTTCGATCGCGGCTGGTACGCAGGACCAGTTGGGTGGCTAACCCTTAATGGTGCTTGCGAATTTCGAGTTGCGTTGAGATCAGGGCTAATGCACAAAGACAAAATTATGTTGTTCGCTGGTGGTGGGATAATTGAAGGATCAGTTCCTTCTCATGAGTTAGCCGAAACAAGCATAAAATTTGAAGCCCTGCTCGGGGTACTAGGACTTTCCGAATGACGCGCGACCCATATCTAGCGACTACAGCTTTCTTCACAGAGCTCCTTAACCAAGGATTAACCGACATATTGGTATCCCCCGGTTCTCGATCTACTGCACTTGCAATAAGTGCCCAAAAAACTATTGGCCTTAAGGTAATGGTTCACTTAGATGAACGATCTGCTGGTTTTTGGGCCCTCGGTATTGCTAAGGCTTCAAACCGACCCGTAGTTTTAATTTGCACTTCAGGAACAGCAGCCGCAAATTATTTGCCCGCTGTGGCCGAAGCTCACTTCAGTGAGATCCCCTTAATTGTCATAACTGCCGACCGCCCTCCAGAACTTCAGGATCGAGGAGCTGGACAAACAATCAATCAATCGGGGATTTACGGCGCCCATGTTCGTTGGTCCTGTGAACTTCCTATCGCTAATGACGTAGCTCCTGAATGGTTTCAATCAACCGCCGCCCGATCACTTCAGATCGCGACAGGATCTCGTCCTGGTCCAGTTCACTTGAATTGGCCATTGCGAGAGCCACTCGAACCAATTAATCAAGCTTCACCCAAAGTTTCGAGTAAGCCAATTATGTTAACTCGACATGCAAGTGTGATTAACCCGCAGGCTTTAGAGGTTCTTCAAAACGTTGCGAATCATGAAAATGGGTTACTGTTAGCAGGTCCGATGTCTAAGGACCTGTCAGAAGCTGTCGCTAGTTTTTGCAGCAAAACCGGATGGCCTCTTTTAGCAGAACCACTCTCTCAGTTGCGGCGTCAGCTTCCAGGAGTCGATGTTATTTCAAATTATGATCACTTATTGCGAACGCCGTGGGTAGAACGTCACGCACCAACGGCCGTAGTACGAATAGGCCAGCCAATGACTTCTAAACCGCTGAGACTTTGGCTAGAGCAGCACCGTCCTCAACATTTACTAATTGGTGACGGAGTTGCTTGGACTGACGCAAGTACAACTGCAACGGCGTTATTAGACACAAGCCCAGAAATTTTAGGACAAATATCTGGGACCGGAGGCTCGCAAGATTGGTCCAAAAAATGGGTCGCAGCTGATAACACCGCAAGGGTCGCAATTAATGAAGTTCTAGATGCTGGACCATTACTTGAAGCCTCGATAGCTCGAGAATTTGGGCGGAGTCTTCCTGACATGACAGTTCTATACGTGTCTAACTCGATGCCAGTTCGAGATATCGATTCTTTTTTCGAGGCCAACTCATCTAACTTGACGTGTTTTGGTAATCGAGGGGCAAGCGGAATTGACGGACTTATTTCTTCGGCTGCTGGAGTAGCTTCAACCGGAAGGACCACCACTCTATTCATAGGCGACCTCGCATTTATTCATGACATCAGCGGGTTGTTAGCTGCTTCACAGCACAATATCGACCTCACGATCGTGGTGTCTAATAACAACGGCGGAGGTATTTTCTCTTTCTTACCCATAGCACAGAACCTTGACGCCCAAAATTTTGAAAAATTATTTACAACACCACAAAAGCATTCAGTCGAAGACTTGTCAAAAGCCGTACAAGCTG
The DNA here is from genome assembly GCA_905182565.1 of Acidimicrobiaceae bacterium. Classification (GTDB taxonomy): domain Bacteria; phylum Actinomycetota; class Acidimicrobiia; order Acidimicrobiales; family Poriferisodalaceae; genus UBA9040. Next base: position 27,655 of record CAJJCB010000027.1, read on the forward strand.
ACTACAACGCGATCTCTTCATTATCCGAACTGAGGGCTGCCTTAAGGCGTTCGACCAAAGGCTTGCGAATTATTGAAGTTATGGTAGATCGAGATGCAAACCTCGAACAACACCATCAGATTACATCTTCGGTAATCACAGCAACCGATTGTTTATGAAACACAAAATAAACATCGACAACATTTCATTGGCCTATGAATCAACTGGGACAGGTCCATTTCTTATGTTGGTCCACGGCTTCACCGGGAGCTCATCTACCATGAGTTATTTATGTGAAGCACTTGCTCCCTACAGAACAGTTTTAAGTATCGATTTAATTGGGCACGGGAAGTCTGATTCTCCTGAACAGGTAGACAGCTACTCAACAGAAAGCAACATTCGTCACCTACAAGGCATCTTGAATCATGCAGGTGCTAAAAAAGCTGATCTCGTTGGCTATTCGCTCGGCGGCAGAATAGCGCTCTCCTTCGCTCATGCGTTTTCAAATACGGTTGAATCCTTGTTTTTGATAGGGACTAGTCCTGGCATAAATAGTAATGAAGCAACGATCCGAAAAATTTCTGATTCCAATTTAGCTTCTTTGATCGAAGGCGATGGTCTTGAAATTTTTGTAGATCAATGGATGCAGCTACCAATTTGGAAAAGTCTTCAAGAGCGAATCGGACCTGCTAAATGGAAAGAGAGCAGAGAGCAACGACTGGGAAACTCGTCGGTAGGTTTAGCCAATAGTCTTCGGGGAAGCGGAGTTGGCTCAATGCCACCGTTACATAATTTCCTTCACCTAATCACTAACCCCGTGCATTTAATAGCAGGACAAGAGGACCAGAAGTTTTCTCGCTTAGCCGAAAAAATGAATCGACTTCTCCCAAATGGACAAGTGCACTTAGTTCCGAATGCCGGACACGCAGCTCATCTTGAACAACCAAAATTTGTGTCTGAATTAATCATAAAGGCTCTGAAGTGAAGCTCAGTCTTACTAGTGATGAGCTTCACCTTCGAACACCAATACTTACTGCTCACGGAGAAATTAAGAAACGCGACATATTAGTTGTGACTGCAACTCAAGACAACGTTTCTGGTAGCGGAGAGATAGCCCCACTGCCGGGATTCGGTTTAGAAAGCCTCAAGGAGGCTTCTGACTCATTGCAAGCTTGGGTAGAAGATGGACCTTTCCCCTTATTTACTGGTGCTGCAGGAGCCGCTTCGTGCGCCATCACCCAACTGAAGGCAGCACTTGAAGGTGTGTCTCTCGATATTTTTCTCAGTTCTCGAATTCTTTCAAATAGAAATCTGTCAGTTCAATCGCTGATAGGAGCGGAAACTATTGACGACGTAGAAAATATGACTCAAATTGCTTTAGCTAATGGACACAAAGCAATCAAACTAAAAGTCGGTGCACTCTCGGAAGTATCAGACATAGCTCGGATAACAGCGGCCCGCAATGCTATCCCTGACCAAGTTCACCTGCGTCTAGATGCCAATCAAGGTTGGAACTTTTCGAGCGCTAAGAGAGTTTTAAAGGCTATCGGCCACCTAAATATTGATTATGTTGAAGAACCAACGACCAACTTGTCAGACTACAAACAACTCCGATCAGTATCTGGAGCTAACCTCGCCGCGGATGAACACTTATCAGAAATAAGTACCGCTAATGAGGTTATAGGGTCTGGGCTTATCCAAGTTGCCGTTATTAAACCAACAGTGTTAGGTGGCCCACAAGCCGCCTACGACCTTTCAAAAATTGCTCAAGAACATAATATTCGATGCGTTGTGTCATCTTTTATAGATGGACCTGTCGGCCTACGAGCAGCTAGAGACCTAGCACTAGCAATAGCTCCCGCTGAAACCCACGGAGTGGGAACCGGGGCTTTGTTCTCTGACACAATGCCTTCAGATGTGCTTCCTCAACATGGCTTTCTAAGCTCTTCTAATTAGACACAGATCTTTTGTACCGCTCTACTAGATCGGATTTCTTCCCAGACTCCTGTGCCACTAATTAAACTTGAGTAACTACGAAGCAAAACCTCAGAGCAAAGATTTTTTTACTTTGCCGAGAGCGGTTTTCGGTAAACTCTTCCTTATCTCTATCTGCCTGGGAGCACAAAAAGCTGGCAAGGTAGCTTTAACGTGGTCGCGCACTTCATCGAGCGATGGAATTGTTACACCCTTAGCAAGAACTGCTACGACTGAAACTTGCTGACCCCATTCCGAGTCAGTCCTTCCTACCACCACACATTCTTCGAAAGCATGAAAACTGGCCAAAGCTTTTTCAACAGATAACGGCCACACGTTTTCTCCGCCAGTGATAATCATTTCACTATTACGACCAAAAATTTCTAAAATTCCATCAGGGCCGATCGCTCCACCATCTCCGGTTCCATACCATCCCTCAGGAGTAATCGGTACCGAGCCATCTCGATAGCCGCGCATAAGCATTGGGCACCGAAGCTGAACCTCGTTGTCAATTATCCGAAGCTCTACTTGATTTAAAGGCAACCCGTCATACACAACTCCGCTACCTGTTTCAGTCATCCCATAGGTAGTCACAACGTTTATCGGCCGGTCGGCTGGTACTGCTGAACCACCTACTAGAACTCGTCGGAAAAGGTTGCTATCGATGCGCGCCATCGCAGTTGGAACAAGTGAAGTTAACGTAGCGCCGCGTTCAGCAGCAGCAACCACACGATCCTTGTCGAAGGCTCCATGAGCTTCAACAGGAGTGCCCGTGTGTAGCGCTCGACAAATGACTGATAAACCGCCGACATGAGAAACCGGAAGGCACGAAAGCCACTTGTCTCGAGTTGGATCAACTTTCAAAAAAGCGCTCGTAGCCTCTGCGCTTGCCACAACAGCTTCATGCGTTAAGACAGCACCCTTTGGATTACCTGTGCTGCCACTAGTAGCTACAACAAGAGCATCTCCCAGTTCGACTGGATGGCCTTGCATGCTAGTTTCTCCAGAAATATCAATAATTTTCGACGCACCCATTTCCGATATCAAGTGCCTCTGCATCTTCAACGGAAGTCGTAAATCTACAGGGAATACCGCATCGCCGTCATCCCAAGCTCGACTTAACTCTTTCACGAACTCAGGCCCACCCGGAAGAGCTATGGCAATAAGGCGATTCATGCTTTCGAAGCTATCTGGTTATCAGAAAGCGCGTGCAATCAGAATTACCGTTGAAACTGCTATCAGCACTGTTATCAAATAATCGAACCCTGCAGGTTTTATTCGGCGGCCGACATAAGCACCCATCGGAAGAACTACGCCAACAATAGTTGAAGCGAGCGCACCTCCAATTAACCGACTTACTGTCCAATTACCTGTCAACGTAATAGTTATTATCTGTGTCACGGCCGCAGGTAAAAAAACTGAGGACGTTGAAAAAATAAAGCCTTGCCTATCAAGCCCATATCCTTGGAACCAAGCCGCTACAACTGGTCCTGAGATTCCTATAGCTCCTTGGCTGAAACCACACATGGCTGCGACTAAAACAAACAATCGCTTTCTGGTCTGTCGCTCCCAAATTATTGCTTCCCTACCGGTGAACCGGCGACTAAGAAAACACAACAAGAGAACGGCCAAAATTAAAAGTAACCATCTTTCATCGATTTTCGACAAAGCCCACGCACCAGCAGCAGCACCTCCACACCCGACTATTATGAACGATAATAAATTTTCAGGTTTCTTAGCTGACCGATGCTCATATACGAGCGCCGCATTGCTCAGAACTGTCGGGAACGCCATCACTAGCACCGCTTCTTCAATCCCCACAAAAATAGTGATCACCGGAACAGCTATCAATGGCAGTCCTAAGCCAGTTATTCCTTTTACTGCTGCGCCAACAGCTACAGCAACCGCAACAATCAAATATTCACTACCGTTCATACAGATAGCAACGCGACAGCGACTTGTGCAGCTACCGTCGCGTTATTTTCTGCTAGAGCGAGGTTTGCTGGAATACTTTGGCCACCGGTTGCCTTAGCAATCGAAGCAAGAACTACTGGAGTGATCTCAGGACCTTTTAAATTAAGCTTTTCAACATCATCTAAAGCAGCTTCCAATGCTTCAGCCACCAAACTTGGATCTATTTCTGCATCAGCTGGGATAGGCACTCCCAATAACGTGCCTCCTTGCCCTAAATTTGTTCTGGTTCGATGAACTACCGCTACTTCAGTTACATCATCTAGCCGGCTAGACACACTTAAACCCGAACTTCGCAAATAAAACGCGGGGAAAAAATTAGTCTGCCAACCTAGGACTGGCACCGATAATGTCTCTAAATATTCAAGTGTTTTAGGAAGATCGAGAAATGATTTAGCCCCGGCGCTGACAACTAAAACCGGATAATTAGAGATAGCCAAAAGATCTGCAGAGATATCTCCGGTAATGTCCGCTCCCCTATGCACACCACCAATTCCTCCAGTCGCAAAAACCTCAATTCCGATGGCACTTGCTATAACCAGACTCGCCGAAACAGTCGTAGCTCCAACACTCAATTTTTTTGCTACTGAAGTGGAAAGGTCCCTCGCTGCTACTTTTGTTGTCGATTCTAAAATTCTTTCGTGAGTATCAGGATTTACACCAGCACATAAATCGCCATCTAAAACAGCAGTCAGTGCTGGAACTGCCCCCTCTTTACGCACCGCCCTGATACAACGATTCAAAGCTTCTTCATTTGACGGAGATGGGAGTCCAAGATTGCTGAATATCGTCGATTCGAGTGCGACAACAGCCGTTCCTGTATCTAAAGCGTCTTGCACTTCTTCACTAGTCTTTACTTGGTACTTCAAACTAATCCTTTTAATTTAACTAATAGCTCTAAGTCTTCCAGGTCGGACACTAAAAGAACAAAGACCTTCTACTCTGTGTAAATGCTAATTGAAGTGAACCATCCGCTTATCCTGGAAAAAATCACTCGGCTTCGCGATATTAATACTCCCACTCCAGAGTTTCGTGCACTAGTTACAGAACTCGGTATGTTGCTAACGTTATACGCGACAGACCATTTACCGCTCACCCCAGTTGAAGTGAAAACACCGTTAATGACAACTACTGGGGTATCGCTGGAGGGTGGAAATCCTGTAGTCGTATCGATTATGAGAGCCGGTAACGCTCTGCTCGATGGTGTACTAAAGAGTATCCCTGCAGCTGATGTGGGTCACATAGGACTAGCAAGAGATGAAGAAACCCTTCAGCCCTTAGAATATTTGGTTAAATTACCGATTCTCGCAAACCGACATGTAATTGTTGTGGACCCCATGCTCGCAACCGGCAACAGCGCCAATGCAGCGTTAAACAGCGTCAGTTCATTCAACCCAGCGTCAACTACTCTTATGTGCCTCGTTGCTGCACCAGAAGGGTTAGCTAAAATTCAATACCACCATCCAGATATTCGTATTGTCACCGCAGCAATTGATAATAAACTGAATGAAAAAGGCTACATCTTGCCAGGTTTAGGAGATGCAGGTGACCGCATATATGGAACCGAATAACCCAATGATGAAAATCACTCCACCTTTCGAGTGGCTGCATGACCATATTCAGATAATTGACCAAACCTGTCTACCTGAAGAACTAAAACTACTAAAAATTACCGATAGCGAATCAGCCATACAAGCAATCAAGCGTCTTGCTATACGTGGTGCACCAGCGCTAGGAGCTTTCGGCGCCCTAGCCGTTGTGGTCGGACTGGACGAGATCAAGTCAACTAACCGCAAAGATGCAGAAGCACGACTATCCGAGCTCAGAGTTGCAATCGGCGATGCTCGACCCACAGCCGTCAACCTACGTTGGGCTGTTGATCGCGTCATTGATTTTGGGCTGAAATCCACCGGAGGTGTCACCGAGATTAGGGAATCAATCCTCGCTGAAGCTCATAGAGTGGCCTCGGAAGATATGGCGGCATGCGCAGCTATCGGACTATTCGGAGCAGAACTACTTAACGGACTTGAAAAAATCGGAACCCATTGCAATGCAGGGCGTTTAGCTACTGCAGGTATCGGAACTGCCTTAGCGCCCTTTTACACCAAGAAAAAAGCCGGCAAACCGATATCTGCTTTCGCAGCAGAAACTCGACCGCTGCTGCAAGGGGCACGTCTAACAGCTTGGGAACTGCAAGAAGCTGGGATAAACGTAACGGTTGTTCCAGATGGAGCTATGGCATCGATAATTTTGTCAAACCAACTAGATGCTTTTATCGTCGGAGCAGATCGAATCGCATCCAATGGTGATTCAGCGAACAAGATCGGGACCGTCAGTCATGCTCTAGCTGCGAAAGAAGCAGGAATACCATTCTATGTCGCAGCGCCCACCTCGACGATTGATTTTTCTATAGAGACCGGATCAGAAATCGAGATTGAACAACGAAGCCCTACTGAGGTGCACGCTATCAATGGACAACGATTCACCCCTCTCGGCGTTAGTGCTTTAAACCCGGCGTTCGATGTAACACCCAGTCAACTTATCACAGCAATTATCACTGAAGTAGGTGTGTTACTGCCTCCATACAAGGACTCTATTACGAACGCTATTAATCTAGCTAGAAGGCAAAAATGAAAAATCTTTGGGATGACACAAGTGCCGAATTATGGACTGGAGATTTAGGTAAGTGTGTCTATGGCTCTCGGTTACTTGGATCAGACCCAGCCCTCGTTCTACACGGAGGTGGCAACACCTCGGTAAAAACCACCGGAGTTGATATTCATGGGGAAAATATCGAAATTCTTCATGTCAAAGGAAGTGGCTGGGATCTTGCAACTATCGAAGAAGCTGGCTTTGCACCCCTTCGACTTCAGCCGGTACAGAAACTAGCTGAACTTAATTCGCTTACAGATCTTGAGATGGTCAACCAACTCAGAATAAATCTCCTGGATGCCTCAGCACCGAACCCTTCGGTGGAAGCAATTTTGCACGCCTCACTTCCTTACACAGCTGTCCAGCACACTCATGCAGATGCAGTCCTTGCCCTCACCAACAACGCGCGTAGCGAACAAATAATTCAAGACCTCTGGGGCGAAAAGGCTGTGGTAGTTCCTTACGTAATGCCTGGCTTCGATTTAGCAAAAGTCTGCGCCAGAGAATTCCAACGTCAAGTAAATAATGAAACCATCGCCATGGTCCTTATGAACCACGGAATATTTACTTTCGCCTCAACGACTAAAGAGGCATATGCCAACATGATTAACCTGATCACTGAAGCCGAGGAGTACCTACTTCAAAATTCTTCGATCGACATCACAGCATCTGTAGCTCACAAACTTCCCACGAATCGACTAACTGATGCCCAAGCTCATGCTGAGCTAAGGTCAAAGATTTCAGTTGCTGCTGGTAAGGCCCTACTCCTAGCACGCACTGATAACGAAGCATCCGATGCTTTCGCTCAGCGAACTGACCTCCACAAAATCGCTGAGCGAGGACCCGCCACCCCAGATCATATTATTAGAACAAAACAGTTCCCGATGATCGGGCAAGACGTTCAAAAATTTGCGGAAAAATACCACGAATATTTTTTGAGAAATGCTGCTCGCTTCCCATCGGTAAATGAACTTGATCCGGGACCCAGGGTCATTTTAGATTCGAGTCTTGGCTTATTGACAGCTGGCAATCGTGCAACAGATTGCCAAATAGCTTCCGACATATACCTCCACACTATTGACGTAATCACTGCCGCTGAGGGGCTAGGTGGCTTTGTTGCCCTTAACGAAGCAGATCTATTTGAGGTTGAATATTGGGAACTTGAACAAGCTAAGTTAAAAAAAGCAGGAGCAGCATTAACCCTGACAGGTGAGGTTGCCTTAGTCACAGGGGCGGCATCAGGTATAGGTCGAGCCTGCTGTAAATCCTTGTTGGATCAGGGAGCAGCTGTAATCGGGTTTGATTTAAACTCAGATGTTGACTCTATATTTAGTGGTGACGCCTGGCTAGGCTTAACCGGAAATATCACTGATCCAGACTCAATCAAGAGAGCTATAGACAAAGCGGTGCAAAAGTTTGGAGGCATAGACGTATTAGTAAATGCCGCAGGAATATTTGGTGAATCAGCTCCAATAGCATCGATTAATGATGATGAATGGAATAACACAATCAGCATCAACCTTGACGGAGTCCTAAACTTACTTAGAGCCTGTCATCCTTTTCTGAAACTTTCTTATAACGGTGGCCGAGTCGTTCTAATTGGTTCTAAGAATGTTATTGCTCCTGGGAAAAGCGCTGGAGCCTATTCAGCTTCTAAGGCAGCGGTAACTCAGCTCGGACGCGTCGCTGCTCTTGAATGGGCCGATGACGGCATCATTGTAAACACAATTCATCCAGATGGAGTCTTCGATACGGGTTTGTGGAATGACCAACTAATCAAAGAACGGGCAGCCAACTATGGATTGACATCTGAAGAATATCGAACCAGGAATCTCTTGGGACGAGAAATTACTAGTGCAGATATCGGTGCCTTGGTAACAGCTCTCAGTAGCCCCACGTTTTCAAAAATTACTGGTGCCCAAATAGCAGTTGATGGAGGAAGCGACCGCGTAATTTAGCTAACGGGTCAAATTCTAGATCAGGTCATAGTAATAGAATTTGGCTCGCCTGGTTAAACGCTCAACTGTCTTCAGCCCCACAAACAGCCGAAGCTACCTCCCAAAGATCAGCGTCTTTGAGATACTTACTGTAAGCAGTTGAAACACTATGGATAAATTCTTCTTCGTTTAAGGAGTGACGCTCAGAGAGTCTTCGAATTGTTTGTACATACATTTTCGTAAAGTTTTCATTAGTAGTCAGCGTCCGTAAGTTCTGCACAAGCCCATCAAGATTCATTACACACAGGAACACCGTCAAGGGACTCACAAAGGCTTCATCTACAGGAGTCAGTTCCGATTCGTCTACATTTGCGATTGGGCATGAGACTGATATTTTCCCGTACTTTTTCTCAAACTCTAAATCATTTTGGGAGCGCATCAAGATGAACGCCATCGTCTCCTCAACTACTAAACCAAACTCTAAGTTCGAATCGCTCCACATTCCAGATTCAGCCTCAACGTCAATCGCTACAAAACACCGATGCTCTGGATAAAAACCAATTGACATTTCTGCACCATTGTTAGCGGCAAGAAGTTCGTCTGCTTCAGGATGCGTCTCCCCGAGTAGCACAGTCAACCCAGAATCTGTTATTACCACCTCATCTACTGGAACGGTAAACAACTTTTCTTCTTCATCTGCATCTTTCATCGAGGACTGCTCTGAGCATGCTTATACACAATGCTATTTTAGAGGGTAAGAAATGGTTTATGAACTTTTCCCGAAAGGAGAATTCGCTCCGTCTAATCGGAAAATGAATTTAGTACTTGCTAACAACATACAAAATTTCCTGCACGTGACACAGCGACACAGTTAACTTGCTGTCATGACTCCACCGTTACGCTTCGGCATCGTTCATGACTTTCGCTGCCCTCCGGGAAGCGAGATTTCGATGCCGCAGGTATACAGCGAGACCTTCGAACAGATCGAACACGCTGAGCAACTTGGGCTCGATCTCTGCTGGTTCACCGAACATCACTTCATTGACGACGGATATTTACCTAACTTCGTTCCTGTTGCAGCGGCGGCAGCATCAAGAACCACCACTATGCGATTTTCAACAGATATCTGCCTTTTGCCGTTTAGACATCCCATTCGTCTCGCTGAGGACCTCGCAATTCTCGACAACATCTCTAATGGTCGAATGGAGCTGGGAGTGGGCATGGGTTATGCGACGCATGAATTCCAAGGATTTGATATCCCAATAAGTCGTCGGGTTTCACTAACTGAAGAAGCCCTGCAGGTTCTCCAGCTGGCATGGGGCGGCGAAGCCTTTAATTTCGAAGGTAAACGCTATCGATTCTCAAACCTCCGGGTCACTCCAGATCCAGTTCAAGAAGGAGGACCGCCACTTTGGCTAGCCGCTACCAGCCCCGCCGGAGCCAAAAGGGCAGCTACGTTTGGAACCCACCTACTTCCACAGGGACCTAAGTCATTGACTATCGATCCCTGGAGAGAAGAAGTCGGAGACATCAGCGATCGTCGAGTTGGCTTAATCAGAGGGGTATTCGTTACTGATGATCCAGAGCGAGAATGGGCACCCATAGCTGCTGCAGAACGGTATCGACGAGATGTTTACGTGGGACTCATAAAAGCCAGTCAAGATCACAAATCAGAAATAGCAAGCAGATCAGAATCGTCAAAAGCGAGACGTCCCAGTCTTGTTGCAGATACTCCAATCCCGTTGAATCCCCTTGTATGGACAGTCGGCAATGCAGACCATTGTGTAGCTGAGTTGCAAGAACTCATTATTAGTAATGGCATAACTGACCTAGTAACTTGGGGCGGCCCTCCTGGCTTAGCTCCCTCAGTTATGAATGATTCCCTGACCAAATTCGCTCAGGACGTGATACCGCGTTTGCGGTCAGAATAAGAAAACAATCCCCAGATGAAAGTCATTACATCTGAGTTAACAGAAACTGTACTAACTGAGTTTGAATAGCTAGAGAGAAGTATCGCCTGGCCACGTCGTCTTCGCCAAAAGAGGTCTAGGAGATATCATATTCAGATGGTCAAAAAGGTCGTTAGCGACTACTTAGTCATAGGAGCAGGCGCCATGGGTATGGCATTCACCGATGTTCTCATCACTGAAACCGACGCAACTGTAACAATCGTCGATAAACACTTTGCTCCTGGCGGTCACTGGAATGACGCTTACCCATTCGTACGACTTCACCAACCCTCATCATTTTATGGAGTGAATTCACGAGCCCTCGGAAAGAACACCAAAGACACCACAGGGCCAAACGCTGGCTTATATGAACTAGCATCGAAAACTGAGCTAGTTACCTACTTTAATCGCGTAATGAATGAACAGTTTCTGCCAAGCGGTCGAGTTTGCTACTTACCAAATTCGGAATACATAGCTGATGGGTTAATCCGAGATATTACTTCTGGTGTCAAGACCAGGGTAGAAAACCAAAAAACTGTCGACGCGACATATATGAATGTCACGGTTCCGGCTGTTACAGCACCTAGCTACGAGATCGAGCAAGGAGTTCAATGCATTCCCCCAAACGAACTTCCGAACCTAACCAATGCCCCTGATGGTTACGTAGTTATTGGCGGAGGGAAGACAGCCATAGATGCCTGTCTTTGGTTGCTTAATAACAATGTAAACCAAGAAAAAATTCTATGGATAAGACCTCGCGATCAATGGATTTTAGACCGGGCATATATCCAACCTGGACCAGAGTTCGCAGATCGTATATTGCTGCGCCAAGTCGAAACTTTTGAGATAGCTGCAGCATCGACATCGTTGAATCAAATGTTCAATCAACTAGTTACACAAGGTATTCTGCTTCAGCTAGACGCTGCCATCCAGCCGACAATGTTTCGATGCTGCACGGTTACCGCACAGGAATTAGATCAGCTGCGTCAGATCCGGAATGTAATTCATGGTCATCGAGTTGAAAGAATAGAACTTGACAACCTAATACTTAATAATTCTATTCAGTCCACGAGCCCTGGCACCATCTATATCGATTGCACCTCAAATGGTTTAGCTCGTCGCCCTGTTCGGCCGATCTTCGAAGGCAACCATTTGACCTTACAAACGGTGCGGACCTGTCAGCAAGTATTTAGTGCCGCTTTCATTGCCCACGTTGATGCCGCCTATGAAAACGAAGACACAAAAAATGAACTTTGCACCGTTGTCCCTCACCCTGATGACACACTCGATTGGGTACGAACAACTATAGAAAATACACTCAACACGATTAAATGGAACAGCGATCCCGAGCTCAAAACCTGGCTTTCTCTTGCTCGCCTCGATGGCTTCAGCGGTCTCAGCGGAGAGTCATCTCGAACGCCTGAGCAGAGTCAGCTACTCCAACGGCTTTTCGATACGGCTCCCAGTGCAATCGAAAAACTCTCTGCCTATTTCAATGAGAACAGAAATGTGGCAGAGAAAACGCCCGACTATTGTTCAACAATTATTGATACATAAATATTAGATAGGTTTAGATGCGCTCGTATGATGAGTTAGCTCACGCCAACTCCGGCCATTAACAGACCTATCTGCTCTCGGTCTGCCTCAGCTGCGTCAAGGGTAGCTACGATTTTGCCTTCAAAAAGTACTGCAATGCGATCAGCCAGCCCTATTATCTCATCAAGCTCAGCAGATACTAGAAGAACCGCCGCTCCTTCATCGCGTTTTTTGACAATGCTCCTATGTATGAACTCAATCGCACCGATATCTATTCCGCGAGTAGGTTGGGCGGCGATCAAAAATTTAATTTCTCCGCTAAATTCGCGCCCCACAATTAATTTTTGTTTATTTCCTCCACTCAATGTTGCTACTGCCGTGTCTAAGCGTGGAGTCCGCACATCAAACTCGTTTACTACTTCTTTTGCATGACTAGTAATTGCCTTTCTTTGTAACAAGCCGCGCAAAGAAAAGGGTTTCCGATGATAGCGATTAATCATCGCATTTTCTTCAACCGAATAGACTCCGATTACTCCATGTTTTTCTCTATCTTCGGGGATGTGACCTACACCTAAGCTTGCAATTTTTCGAGGGCTTGTGTTCGTAACAGCCCGGGCGCTAATTAATATTTCGCCCGCCTCAGAAGCACGTAAACCCGTTATAGCTTCAACTAGCTCGCGCTGACCATTACCCTCTACACCCGCAATTCCTAGAATTTCTCCCTTTCGAACTTTTAGTGAAAGATTGTTGACCGCTCTTTGAGAACGATCATCATCAACTTCTAAATTTCGAACTTCAAGAACTACTTCTCCAGGTTGAGAAATAGTCTTGTCGACCCGAAGCAACACACTTCGCCCAACCATCATTTCTGCTAAAGCTGTTTCTGAACTAGCTGAAGGCGTCGTTGTACCCACAACTTGGCCATTACGAAGCACAACAATGTCATCTGCAATAGCTAATACCTCTCGTAATTTATGCGTTATAAATACTACGCCGACACCCCGTGTAGTTAGATCTCTCAGCACTTGGAGCAGGTGATCGGTCTCTTGTGGCGTCAGTACAGCCGTTGGTTCGTCTAGAATTAACACCTCAGCATTGCGATATAACGCTTTCAATATTTCAACTCTTTGCTGTGTCCCAACCGGGAGTTCTTCTACCAGAGCATCCGGATCAACATCTAAACTAAAGCGTGTAACTAATTCCAAAACTCTTTTTCTTGCTTCCGGCAAATCAACTAACCCAAGTTTTTTAGGTTCCGCTCCCAAAACAATATTTTCCACCACACTCATCGGCGGGACTAACTGAAAATGTTGATGAACCATTCCTATGCCACGTCGAATAGCATCACTAGGACCCTGAAGATTAACAACTTCATCTTTTATGATTACGCTGCCTTCATCAGGTCGATACATGCCGAATAGCATGTTCACAAGAGTGCTTTTACCGGCTCCATTTTCCCCTAACAGGGCAAGAATCCGACCTGGTTTAAGTTCAATTGATACTTGGTTTGTGGCTAGTACACCGGGAAATCGTTTTGTAACACTTTGTGCTCCTATAAGAACATCTACCATTTCTAACTCTTCTCGTAGGTCTGGCCTAAAGCAGCTGGGTCTCGCATTGAACCAAATAGCCCACTAAGCGCAACAACCACAATTGTCACGACATAGGGCAGCATCCCCACAAACTGAGTTGGTATATCGAATGTACTATTTAGTTGAAACTGGTTTTGAAGTGCTGTGGCAAAGCCGAAAAAAAGAGCGGCGGCGTAGGCTCCAAATGGACTACGGCGACCAAAAATCATGACCGCTAAGGCTAAGAAACCTCTGCCTCCGGACATGTTCCGACTGAAAGCTCCTACAGCCTCGAGTGCTAGGTAAGCGCCCCCAAAACCAGCAAACCCTCCAGCCAACGTTGCATTGAAATAACGCAGGCGTAAAACTCTTATGCCGACAGTATCGGCTGCGCCGGGATGCTCCCCAATAGCTCTGGTTCTCATACCCCAAACGGAGCGAAACATAGCTATATGGACCAGGACTATCAAACAAATTGTTATGTAAGTCAGCAAGGGGCGGCTAAAAAATACTCGTCCGATTAGCGGGATATCGGCAAGAGAGCCCAACTCAATCGGTGAATATTTGCCTACTCCTAATGAACGAGATCGATCATAAAAAAAAGAAGTTAAACCTACCGCTGCGATATTTATAACCGTGCCAGCGATTATCTGATCTACTTTAAGACCGACAGCCATTGCCGCTAGAAGCCAACCTAGAACAAGTCCTGTTGCTATTCCTGCGAAAACACCTAACGCAAGCGATCCTGTTAACGAAGTAACTGTGAAGGCAGAAAAAGCAGCCATTAAGAACTGGCCTTCAATACCGATGTTTACGATCCCAGACCTCTCACATATCATTCCGCAAATAGCTCCGAGTACGAGCAATGTTGCAGCTCGAACGGTTCCGGCAAGTACAGCGGTAGTTTGCCCACTATTTATAGAGTAAAAACCAAATATAAGAGTAATTAGAACTGCTACTAGAACCCATAGGAAAGCTCGGCGTCGAGAAGTCACTTGCTACCCCATCCAACACCTAATTTGAGGTCCTCGTCAGTTTGATTTTGGAACCGAAGAATCCACCGCAGAATAGTTGGAGCTGCTACGAAAAATAGAATCAGAGCTTGAATCACATCTATTATTTCTGGTGCCACATCAGCTTTAAACTGCATACGAGAAGCACCGGCTTGCATTAAACCGACTAGTAAACCAGCTGGGATGACAGCTATCGGGTTTGCTCGTGCAAGCAATGCAATAGTAATTCCCTCAAAACCTAGACCCACGTTTACCCCGGCTTCGAAACGGCCATCAACTCCTAAACTTTCTACAGCTCCACCAAAACCTGCAAGCATTCCTGAGATAGCCATTGTGGATGCTGTGATAACGCCAATTCGGATTCCGGAATATCGAGCTGCGTCCTTGTTGAAACCAACACTTTTAACTTGGAACCCGAAAGTTGTTCGTTCAAGTACGAACCAGCACATTATGGCCACCAAGATGGCAAGAAGAAACCCAACCGGCAGAGCACCCCAAGTGGGTATTTCGGCAGAAGGCTCAATGGGTGGTGTTCGAGCAATAATTCGATCGCCAGAATTATCTTTCCATGGGCTCGAGGACAACCAATCAGTAAGGTTTCCAGCAACAAAGTTTAGCATGATGGTCACAATCACTTCGTGAGCACCTGAGGTAGCTTTTAAAGCCCCCGCAATTCCTCCCCAGATAGCTGCTGCTAGACCGCCTGCTATCAGAGCTAAGGGAAGGTGAATGACCATGGGTAGTCCATCTAGACCGAACCCAACCCCGGCAGCAAAAACTGCGCCGATTAGAAGTTGTCCTTGGCCGCCAATATTAAAAAGCCCCGCCTTGAACGCAAAAGCTACCGCTAAACCTCCAAATATAAGTGGCGTAGCTTTCTGGAATGTCCTAAGAAGAGCATCACTGTCTCGAAGCCCTCCTACGAGCATCGCTTGATAAGCAGTAATCGGAGAACTTCCCTGAGAAGCAATCAAAATCGCCCCGATTATTAGACCCAAAGCTACGGCGGCAACAGGCGTTACGCAGCTACGAAAAAGTTTCTTATTCATAGGACGCGAACCGGGGGTGGCACTGCGGATAACAGTGACACCCCCATATCCGTAAGTCTGTCTAACAATTAGCTAAGTGGGTAACCGGTCGAGATAGACCCGTCGGTTAGACCTGCTAATACCTCATCAAGCGTTGCGCGCATTTCAGCAGTAACGGTTGATTCGAAATCATGATACGGGGCAAGACCAACTTCTCCAATAGAGTTTCCGCCTTCCATAACCCCTGCATATGCATCCGCAATCAATGAAGCAACTCCGATATCGATGAGTTTCATTGCGCTAGTGACTAGGCACGGTTGAGCTTCAGGGACGGTAGTCCATTGATCAGTGTCTACGCCTACACAATAGAGACCTTCAGTCGCTGCAACTTCAATTAGCGCTCCGTTTCCAGTGGAACCACCGGCGCCGAAGATTATGTCCGCTCCCTGATCAATCACTTGTCGGGAAGTAGTAGCTCCCCATTCTGGATCTCCGAATGCAACATCGATGCCGCCAGGATGATAAGTCGAGATAGTTTTCACCGATGGGTTGGTGTATCTAGCGCCATTCTCCCAACCTTCTTTGAAAGCTACGACGGGTGGAACTAGGTCAGTACCTAAAACGGCTCCGACTATGTTCGATTCAGTTAGCATTCCAGCAAGGGCTCCGGCAAGGAAACCTGATTTGTCTTCTGGGAAGATCAATCCAGCAAGGTTAGGAATCACGCCGCCCCATTGTCCTTGATCGACTCCAATGAACAGCACATCCGGATGTGCATTTGCTGCTGCGATAGTTGCTTCACCCATACCGAAACCAACAGTCACGATAACGTTGGCACCATCATCTAAGAAAAGTTGAATATTAGCTTCATAGTCTTTCGATGCTTCAGTTTCTATGTAGTCAACCTCTGCACCGATTACTGCGGCAGCTTGCTGAGCTCCTTCCCATGCAGACTGGTTGAAGCTTTTATCGTCAACTTTGCCGGTGTCTGTTACTAGACCGATCTTAAAGTCGACAGTTTCAGCTTCAGCTTCAGAAGCGCTATCAGAATCATCACTGCCACAGGCAGCCGCAAGTAGTCCAAAAACTGCGAGCAGTGCAAAAAGGCGCCGCCAAGTCGAAGTCATTTCCACGTCCTTATTATTTCTAGTATTTCCGAAACCCAGTGTGGATAACGAATAGCCAGAGCCTAGTCCTACTCTGGGCAGTAAACCCAAACAAAATCAGACTGCGTGCTGCTTAATCCAAGTATGCATCGCTATTCCAGATGCAACACCCGCGTTAATTGAACGTGTTGACCCAAATTGTGTTATCGACACAACGAGATCAACAACGTTTCTCACTTGCTCTGACAACCCAGGCCCCTCTTGGCCAAACACAAGAACACAATGGAGCGGCAAAGTTACTTCTTCTATGGGAACCGAGCCTGGAAGGTTATCTACACCGATGACCTGAAGTTTGCGTTCTTTCATTTCTTGCACAAAACCATCAACCGTAGGATGATGCTCAACGTGCTGATAACGATCGGTCACCATCGCTCCGCGACGGTTCCATTTGCGTTTCCCCACGATATGGACCGACATTGCCATAAAAGCGTTGGCATTACGCACAACGGTTCCAATGTTTAAATCGTGTTGCCAGTTTTCTATCGCCACATGGAAAGAATGCCGACGCGAATCTAAATCTTCCACGATGGCTTCGGTTCGCCAGTAACGATAACCATCGACTACATTTCTACGGTCACCATTTGTTAATAGTTCCGGGTCATAATGATCGGCAGTTGGCCATGGCTTCGGATGCGGCCCTACTCCAATTGGATCTCCATCAGGAGTCGGCTGCTCATCGTTCACCAACAAAAACACATCCCTCGAACGAGTACTTCAACAATCTTAAAGTCTATTCCTGGACTAGCTCTATGAGGGTGCCAAGACTTCCTTTAGGATGCATAAAAGCTACCGTAGTTCCTCGAGAACCAGGTCTAGGAGCCTGGTCTATAGCGGTTGCACCTGCTAAGACCATGGCCTCAAGAGCAGCCTTACAGTCGTCTACTCTATACCCGATATGATGCAGACCTTCGCCTCTTTTCGCTAGGTGTTTAGCTATAGGGGAATCAGGACGAGTAGCAGCAGTCAACTGAATATAGCTATCGGCTACTTTAATCAAAGCCTCTTCTACCCCATCACTTTCCACAACTTCACGATGATGAACTTCTGCGCCAAATGCCTCTTTGTAGTAGTTAATTGCTTGCTCCAGATCATTTACGGCGATCGCCACATGATCAATTTCGGTGAGAATCATAACCAGTCCTATTTTTTATTTTCAATTGATTCAGCATGCCTGCTGAAAAGTGTAATTTTGTTTTCACCAATCGATTGACGCTTTTCGAGATTCGTTATCCCTTGATCAGCTTTTGGAGCTAAGCAAAGAATACCGAGTTTCCCTTCATGCAAATTATGGTGCACCTGATTTGCAGCCTCTCCGGTATTAGCTAGCGCAAAGGTTTTAGACAGAATCGGCTGAATTTTCCCTTGGTCAATTAGTCGATTCATTGCCCATGCCTCTGAGTAGTTTGCGAAATGACTCGACAAAATTTGCTTCAACCGCATCCAAAGGTGTCGATTATCATACTCAATCATGTATCCACTGGTAGCTGCACAGGTAACGATTTTTCCGCCGCGCTTGGCTACGAATACAGATGCCCCCATAGTCGAACGTCCAGGGTGTTCAAAAACAATGTCTGGATCTTCTCCGGTGAAGGATCTAACTTTCTTACCAATCCGACGCCATTCTGCCTCGTCTTGAGTATTTTCATCACGCCAGAATTTGTAATCTTCAGCTCGTCTATCGATGACATGTCGAACGCCTAACTCATTCAACAAGTTAGCTTTGTCGTCTGAGCTCACTACGGCCACCGGAGTTCCGCCTCCATTAAGTACTAGCTGGCAGGCATAACCCCCCAAACCGCCTGAAGCGCCCCATATGAGAACATTGTCGCCTTGCTTCATTCTTGCTGCATTGTCTCCAACAAGCATTCGGTAGGACGTAGATGCACAAAGAGCATTAACAGCAGATTCTTCCCAACTCAAATGCTCTGGCTTTGGCATCAGCTGATTAGCTTTAACAATCGACAGATCCGCAAGTCCACCAAAGTTAGTCTCGAAACCCCATATTCTTTGGTTTGATGCCATCATCGAATCTTGATGCGCTGCAGGGTCCTGATCGTCTACATAGTTACAGTGGACATTTACTCGGTCGCCAGGTTTCCAATTGCGCACGGCCGAACCGGTTTGAATTATGACGCCACAAGCGTCTGACCCCAGCACATGATGATCCAAAGCGTGTCTGGCGCCCCACTTGCTTTCTCGTCCAAGTCTATCCAAAAAACCAAAAGTTGGGAGCGGCTCAAAAATTGATGACCACACTGTATTGAAGTTTATCGAACTCGCCATCACAGCCAAATACACCTCATCTGGTGCCAGCTCTGGTGTAGCGACTTCACCGATATGTAGCGACTCTCGTGGGTCTTTTTCCCAAGACTCACGACCTTCAAATATGCCCACTTCATCACGTTTTACATAGACAGCTCGATAGCTTTCCGGAATCTTAAGATTAGAAATTTCCTCGCCAGAGGCTCCAGCTTCAATTGCTTCAAGAATGTGTTGCATCGGTCAGAAGTTACTCTCTGGTAATGGTGTCAAGCAGTGAGCTTATTAGAAAGTACTGACAAGAACTCCTCATCAAACCTACACTTGTGATATCGGAAGCTATTAGTGGCACGATCGAAACAATTGAGTAGGTAAAATGTCAGGTTCAGTTATCGTCGGAGGCGCACGGACGCCTATCGGAAAATTCAATGGTGGACTTACTAAATTCAGTGGTGTCCAACTAGGTGCTTTTGCTATCGAAGCAGCGTTGGAACGGGCTGGCATATCCGGGGACCAAGTTGACCATGTAGTTATGGGACAAGTTTTACAAGCAGGACAAGGCCAAATAACGGCTCGGCAAGCGGCCGTTCTCGCTGGCATCCCAATGAGTGTTCCAGCCATCACCATAAACAAAGTCTGTCTATCTGGACTTAATGCTTTATACATGGCTGACCAAATGATTTCGTCAGGCGATGCTGATGTCGTAGTTGCAGGCGGGATGGAGTCGATGACCAATGCTCCCTATCTTTTAGCTGAAGGCCGTAATGGTTTCAGGATGGGGCACAGTGAGGTTCGCGATGCGATGATTCATGATGGCTTATGGTGTGCATTCGACAATGAACACATGGGAGACGGAACCGAGAAGGATTCGTCAGCGGCTAAGATCAGTCGAACTCGAATGGACGAGTTCTCAGCTCGATCACATGAGCGTGCTGCTTTCGCACAAAAAGAAGGACGATTCGATCAGGAAATTGTTTCCGTCCTAATCCCGCAAAGAGGTGGAGATTCTCTTGTGATGGAAACTGATGAGGGAATAAGACCAGGCACCACTAGCGAGAGTCTCGGAAAACTCCGACCAGCTTTTACGCCTGATGGTTCAGTCACTGCTGGGAACGCTTCACAAATTTCTGACGGTGGCGCAGCTATGGTGGTTATGTCTTCATCAAAAGCAGCTGAGTTAGGTCTTACTGTTCAGGCTGAAATTTTGAGTTACGGCATGGTTTCAGGTCCAGGCACTTGTTTGCTGACACAACCTTCTCAAGCTATTTTTAAAGCGCTTGCAAAAACTGATATTCAGGTTTCTGACATCAACTTATTCGAACTCAATGAGGCATTCGCCGCTGTGGGGATCGCTGCAAGCGAAGAACTAGGAATAAGCCCAGACTTAGTCAACGTAAACGGCGGCGCAGTGGCTCTTGGTCACCCCATAGGGATGTCTGGAACTCGTCTGGCTCTTACATTAATGAGTGAACTTGGCAGGAGAGGCGGTGGCTTCGGTGCTGCTGCTCTTTGTGGAGGAGGCGGCCAAGGCGATGCGCTAATAATGCGTGTGCCCTAACTCCGTTTAGGCATTTAGTTCCCGTCGGCCTTCTAAGGCTCTTTCTAGCGTTAGTTCATCAGCATATTCCAGGTCTCCCCCGACGGGGAGGCCACTTGCTATTCGTGTGACTTTTATTCCCAGCGGTTTAAGCTGCCGAGCCAGATACATGGCTGTAGCTTCGCCTTCGATATTTGGGTTTGTACACACAATTAGTTCTTGGATTTCCTCATTAGATAGACGAACTATCAACTCTTTAATTCGAAGTTGTTCCGGCCCTATTCCTTCCATTGGGTTAAGGGCGCCCTGAAGAACGTGGTAACGACCTCTGTAGCCAGCTTTTTCAAGAGCCACTACATCCCTTGGTTCTTCAACGACACAAAGAGAATCATTATCACGGTGAATGTCGGAGCAAAGGCGGCAAATTTGTTCTTCGGAAATATTCCAACATTGTTCGCAGAACCCAACTCGTTCTTTCGCTTCAATAATGGCTTTAGCTAATCTCAATGACTCAGCTTCAGGTAACTTCAATAGGTAGAAAGCTATCCTTTGCGCTGATTTTGGCCCAACACCAGGAAGTCGCCCAAACTCATCAATTAAGTTTTGAACAGGAAGATCATACATTTCTATCTGGAACCTACTCTTTTGTCACGGGTAGCAAAGTCGAAGTCTCTGCGCTAGCCAAAGCCTGTGCTTGTACATTCCCACATTTTCTAAGTGCATCTCTAAAGGCTGCTGTGACAAGGTCTTCTAACATTGTCACAGCATCAGGATCAACCGCTTCTTTTGTAATTTTTACTCCAATAAGTATTCCATCTGCTTGCATCGACACCCGGACAACATCTCCACCAGCGGTTCCCTCAACTATTGTCTTTGCAATATTGTTTCTTTGTTCAATCAAATTTGATTGAATTTCAGCTGCCGCTTCAAGCATGCTTCTCACTTCATTATTTTCACCCATCAGTTATCCAATCTCATGGTGAGTCACCATCATCTACAACAATTGCTCCGGGGAAAGCATCTTGGAATCTATCTACCGATGTTCGATTATCAGGTGGTGCATCTTCTAACTCAGCAAGAATACTATCATCGGTTTGATCAATGATATTTTCGCTAGAGGCTACCTTTTCACTCTCATTAAAGTCATCTTCCTGAGAAGACTCTAGTGACAACAAAACTGAAGTACCGACTACCTTGGACAACGCCAATTCGACCTCAGTTTTTAGCTGCTCACAACGGTCACGATGCACGGGATTCGGAAGGGCAAAAATAACTTTCTGCCCCTCGACTCCTACAAGCCGAGATGCTTGAAAACGTGCTCGAACTTTGGGCGCTAATGCAGGTAAAATTTCTTTCGCCCATATTTGTTCTATATGAGCGTAAGACAGAACAATGTCATCGCCTACAGGGGATGAATCATCAGCAAACTCTTCTTCAAGCGCTTCAGACTGGCTTTGTTGGTCTACCGGGGGTGGAACAATTTCTGCATGAACAACTGGCGGAGGCGGGATTGAAATGACAGGCGCTGCAACCGGCGACTCAGATTTTTGGGACACAGATTTTGCGTTGCTAATTGCTTCGCGAGCTGCCGAAGCACCTTTTCGGACAGGGTCGGACTTCCCTAATTCCCCAACAGTATTCGGGATTGAGTTACTCTCAAATTCAGTAGTTGTAACTAATTGTGTTACCTCAACGTAACTCCCGAGAAGACGGACCAGTGAAACATCTAGAACTATTCTCGGGTCAGAAGCATTTCGCATATCAACTAGAGCGCTGCCAATAACTTCAAGCGCTTGAACGTTCAGCGCTCGTCCCATCGAAGCAGCTAAATCGCGTAGTATTTTAACTTCATCATCAAATATTTGCGTCGGGATTACTCCTGCGCCTATCAAAAACATATCTCGAAGACTTCGAGCAGTTCTTTCAGAAAAATCTCTCGGTTCTACTCCTTCAGCTGTGGCTGACGCAACAGCGCTCATCGCAGCCACCAAATCCTTTGCGGCAATCGCTCTTATTAACTCCGCAACTGAAACTCGCTCCTCCGGGATCCCCCCAGCCGCAACTACCTGATCAAGAGCGGACAATGTGTCTCGCACAGAACCCATGCCACGATTAACAACGTAATTAACAACTTCATCAGAGACCTTAATCTCTGATCTTTCGGCGATATTTCTAACGTGCAGCGAGAGCAAGTCGACGTTGATTAGTGATAACTCAATGTGTTGAGTTCGGCTTCTGATTGTTGGTAAAACTTTTTGAGGGTCCGTCGTTGCGAGAATAAAGACAACGTGACTTGGTGGTTCTTCTAACGTTTTAAGAAGAGCATTCGACGCAGCGGTGGAAAGCATATGAACTTCATCAAGAAGATAAACTTTGCGTCGGCCTGGGCTTCCCAGAGCAGCATTTGAGGTAATCTCTCGAACATTTTCAACTCGATTATTTGATGCAGCATCTAACTCAATTAAGTCCATTGAGCTACCATTCTCAATTGAAACGCAGCTATCACAATCACCGCAAGGCTCTCCAGCGTCCAAATGTTCGCAGTTGAGAGCTTTCGCCAATATCCGTGCTGTAGATGTCTTCCCTGTCCCGCGAGGTCCACTTAGTAAATAGGCATGTCCTACGCGATCTTCAACAATTGCGTTTTTTAACGCGTTAACTAAATGTTCCTGCCCCACAACTTCGTTAAAGGTTTGCGGACGAAAACGTCTATAGAGAGACTGAAAGACCATCAGAACTCGATACTACTTGTGTGTTGTCCATGCGAGGGGCCAGTACGCTAATCAAGAATCATCAATCCACGTGGCGACCGGGTCCTGTGCAACAGTGAACTGTGAACCGAGTCAGGGCCGGAAGGCAGCAGCTCTCAGCAGACTCCTCTGTGTGCCGCAGATAACCTGGTCGCCTCGTGGGTTGATGATTTCGGAGAGTTGCCAGAGCGGACGAATGGGCTCGCTTGGAAAGCGTGTGAGGTCTTAACGGGTCTCCGTGGGTTCGAATCCCACACTCTCCGCCAAGTAGTCGCTTAATTAAACAGACATTGCTACGTTGGCTACATGGATGACACTCAGGCAATGCAATTAGCCATTGAAGAGGCTTTGTTAGCTCTTGAGCATGAAGACGTGCCCGTTGGAGCGGTAGTGCTGGTAGATGGCCAAGTCATCGCAAAGCGTCATAACGAACGCCAACTCACCGGTGACCCAACTGCGCACGCTGAAGTCTTGGCCCTGCGCGACGCAGCCGCACTTCGCGGTGACTGGCGGCTACAAGATATAACTCTCGTGGTGACTTTAGAGCCTTGTGCCATGTGTGCCGGTGCAGCTATTAATGCTCGGGTTGGTCGTGTGGTGTTTGGCGCATACGACCCAAAAGCAGGTGCAGCTGCCACTCTGTATAATCTTCTCGTCGATCCACGTCTTAACCACCAATGCGAGGTCAGCGGTGGAGTTCTAGCTGAAAAATGCGGTAAAATTATGACCGACTTTTTCTCTGAGAGACGATAATAATTTGCTCGTTCTGCAGTTGTTGCCGGGCTTTCGCCCGGCAACAATCATGTGGCGGAAGGCATGGGATTCGAACCCACGGTGACCCTAAGGCCACAACGGCTTTCGAGGCCGCCCCATTCGTCCGCTCTGGCAACCTTCCACTGATGACTCTAGCGAGCTTGAGGCAAAGCCGAACATGATCTATTCCACAATCTTGCACCAGCTGTAGTGCCTTACGCCTAGCCTCATGGTTATGCAGCCAATGCACCCCCACGCCTTGCTAAGAGATCCAAACGCACCTGAACCGTCAGGCATAAGTCGCATTGGGGCCAAACGGATTTGGCTTTTTGCAGCACCTTATAAATGGATGATTAGCCTATTCGTTAGTGCGATAACCGTTCAAGCACTCCTTCAACTAGTTCCCAGAATTCTTTTTGGACGTATCATTGACGATGGAATAATTCCTGGCAATCAAAAATTAGTCACAACCCTTGCATTACTGACAGTGGCTGCGGCATTGATTGAAGCACTTTTTGCTATCGTTGAACGTTGGTTGTCCGCACAAGTCGGCGAGGGTCTTATCCACGATCTTCGAGCAACGCTCTTTGATCATGTGCAACGAATGCCGCTCGCTTTTTTTACCCATACCCAAACTGGGACACTTGTTTCACGACTGAATAATGACGTTATCGGAGCTCAAAGAGCTGTGACTGGAACGTTAGGAACCATTCTTTCTAACTTAATCGTGGCAGTTAGCACATTGGTAACGATGTTTATATTGGAATGGAGACTAACATTTTTAGCACTTCTGCTACTCCCTCTTTTTGTTTGGCCGGCGAAACGAGTCGGCAAAAAACTGTCTAATATAGCGCGCGAGCAGATGGACAGAAACGCTGAAATGAACTCAACGATGACTGAGAGATTCTCAGTATCAGGAGCTCAACTCGTCAAACTTTTTGGTAATCACGATCGAGAAGCAACAACCTTTCGACACCGTGCAGCAGCAGTTAGAGACCTAGGAATTCGAAGCGCTATGTATGGACGAGCTTTTATGCTGTCTCTAGGTCTAGTTGGGGCAGTTGGCACCGCGTTGATATATCTCGTTGGTGGCAATTTCGCAATAAACGGAGACTTATCAACAGGGCAATTAGTTACTTTCGCAGCTCTCGTTCCTCTTATCTACCAGCCGTTAACAGCTTTAACCGGTGCTCGAGTCGACATCATGACAGCTCTAGTAAGTTTTGAACGTGTATTCGAAGTGCTTGATACCCCGCAAGGAATAAGAGACTCCAAAGAAGCCTTGGATATTGACAAAGTTGCGGGCGAAGTCAAATTCGAGGCCGTTCATTTTGCGTACCCTACTTCTAACGCCGCATCAGTATCTCTAGGCGGAAACGGCAACGGGAACGAACTTGGAGATGAAGTTCTTCATGACATTTCATTAACTCTTTTACCAGGGACCATGACGGCGCTTGTTGGCCCTTCTGGAGCTGGTAAAAGTACATTAGCTTCGTTGTTACCTCGGCTGTACGAAGTCAGCTCAGGATCCATAAAAATTGATAACCGAGACCTTAGGTTTATTACTCAAGAATCACTTCGAAAAAATGTCGGAGTTGTGACTCAAGATCCTCATCTATTCCATGAAAGCGTGGCAGCTAATCTCAGATATAGCGACCCATCAGCATCAACTATGCAGCTCGAAGAGGCATGCCGTTCTGCTCAAATCCATCATGTCATAGCTGCTCTGCCTGATGGATACGAAACCGTAGTAGGAGAACGCGGCTACCGACTATCGGGCGGCGAAAAGCAACGACTCGCTATCGCTCGGGTGTTACTAAAAAACCCCTCAATCGTGATTTTGGATGAAGCAACAAGCCACCTTGATGCCGAAAATGAACTCCTGGTGCAACAAGCGCTTGACAAGGCCCTCTCAGGACGAACCTCTCTGGTGATTGCTCATCGTCTGTCCACAGTGCGTAATGCCGATTTAATTGTCGTTATTGACGATGGCTCCGTAGTCGAAAAGGGGCAACATAGTCATCTGATCACCACTGGTGGCCTATATGCAGATTTCCATCAGACTCTTTCGGGAAATTAAGCAATGGCCGTATCAACTTGGACCGTTGACGAACTCTGTAAGTCTATTTCAGTAGGGCTTCAAAATCTTTTCCCGGAAGAAATCTGGGTCAGAGGACAAATCGTTGGCTTAACACGCTCACAAGCTGGGCACCTCTACTTTGATCTCATCGAGCCAGAAGCCACGAATCGCAAAGCCAACAGCAAAATGTCGATTGTTGCATTCAAGGGCCAACTGAACAGCATTCAATCAGTTTTAAAAAAACTAGGAAACCTTACACTTGAGGATGGAATTGAGGTCCGTATTCGAGGACGTGTAAGCTACTACGCGCCTCAAGGCCGTATCCAATTCATCATGTCTGGAGTAGACCCTCAATATACCCTCGGACACTTGGCAGCAGAACGAGATCAGGTTCTTCGAACATTGGCATCTGAAGGTCTATTAGAGCTTAATAAGAGCCTTCCTCTTCCAATGCTTCCACTTCGAATAGGCTTAGTCACCTCAGATGGTAGCGCAGCATATAACGATTTCGTCAATGAGCTACTGACTAGCCGCTACCCCTTTAAGATTATTCTCGTTGATGCGAGAGTCCAGGGGTCAGAAGCCGAGTCAGCAATAGTTAACGCCCTTGAAACCATTGCTCATGAGGAAGTTGATGTCATCGCCGTGGTGCGCGGTGGAGGTGCCAAAACTGATCTGCTTGCCTTCGATCTCGAAAGTGTAGCCAGAGCTATTGCTAACTGCCCTAAACCAGTTTTTGTGGGGATAGGGCACGAAACCGATCGTTCAATAACTGATGAAGTCGCTCACACATCAGTAAAAACTCCCACAGCATGCGCAGTCGCCCTTATCGAACAAGTTAACAATTTTGAGGTTTTTCTTGGCCGCTTAAGCTCTTCTATAGCTAACAAAGCTCAACAACGCCTTGCTCGAGCTAATGAAACACTCGAAAATAGTGGCGGTCGAATTGCGAAGGCCAGAACCGTTATACAAACACAAGATGATCGATTAGCCGAATTTTCAACTGCTCTCACCCGATTTTCGAATCGGGCATTAGAACAAGCCAAAAAACGAGTTCAAGCGGCTACTGATCTTCAACGAGCGTTCCACCCTCTCCAAGTTCTTCGTCGTGGGTTCTCAATTACACGTGACGAAAATGGATCTATTCTAAAAGATGACGCACCTCCCGGTACTCAGCTCATCACCGAAACTTTTGGCGCAACAATTTCAAGTCAAGTTACAACGAGTTCTCGAAAGGAGACCCAGTGACAAACGATGAACAAAGTTATGTCAACGCTATTTCAGAAATCGAAGAAATTTTACGTTCGCTCGATACAGAAAACGTTGATATTGATCGGCTAGCTACCGATGTGCAAAAAGCAGCAGAACTAATAGATTTTTGTCGAGACCGCCTAGCTGCTGCCCAAACAGAAGTAGAGCGCATTGTCTCCGCATTTGACGAAAAATAGCTTGAACCAAGGGACTCGGTGGGATCTCTCTCGGTCCACTAGGAGCGCACTGATTGGTGGGAAACCCATGGCGCACGTCTCAGTGCAACCGCATAGTTGCAGCTTAAACCGGCGGCAAAAATTTAAGAGTTACTCTGTAATAATATGAACTTGCCCCGCTCAATCACTATAGAAATTAGATGCAAAGCATCCTCGTTGGTTAACCCATATGACAAATAACAGAAAAATTATTACTGCTCCCTTTGGGACATGGAATTCTTCATTAAGCGCAGAAGACTTAGCGGTTTCCTCTATACGATTAGCCGAACCGCGGGTCTTCAAAGACCAAATTTTTTGGACGGAAGGAAGACCAACCGAATCGGGAAGAACCGCAATAGTCCATTTCGCAAATGGTAAAGCAACTGATTTAGGGCCCTCTAAGTCAAATGTAAGATCTTCGGTTCACGAATACGGCGGAGGTGCATGGATACCAACAAAACTTGGAGTAATCGGAGCGTTATTCGATGACCAGCGCCTTTACAATTTCTCCAATGGTAGTTCGAATCCGCTAACCAGAGAACCAAGCATTAAATGTGGTTATAGATACGCTGATCCGTGCTTACTAACTGATGAGATTTCGACTATTTGGGTTTTTGAAGATCACGATCACAAGGGTAATGAACCAACCAATTCGCTTATTTTGATTGACTCAGATGGATCGTTTAAAATAATTGCTGAAGGCCATGACTTCTATTCATCGCCTGTCTGCAGCCCAGATGGAAATCAAATTGCATACATTGCTTGGGATCATCCATTGATGCCATGGGATAAGACGTTTTTACGAGTAATCGATCTCGAAAAAAATGAAGTTGTAAACGACCAAATCGTGCTAGAAGGGTTCGCCTTCCAGCAACCGCGCTGGAGTCCAGCAGGTCAGTTGCACGTAGTAAGCGATGAGACTGGATTTTGGAATATTCACAGTGTCAATATCAACGACAAAAGTTCAACTCCCGTAATTGATTATTCAAGCGAATTCGGTGTCCCAGGCTGGGTTTTTGCCCAATGCACGTATCAGTGGGGCAATGACCATATTTGGTGCACCTGGGTAGACCATGGCATCGGTCACATAGGTTTCATTGAAGAAAACAAACTTAATGAGTTAGAGACAGACTTTACTGAATTCGGACGACTTGATGTTTTATCTGATGGTCGGGCAGTGACAGTCGCCGCAAGTTGGACAGCGTCTTCGGTAGTCGTCGTAATCAGTAAAGATGGTAAGACCGAGATATTAAATAATCAGAAGCCCTCAATTTTAGACACCGGCAATATCTCAAAGCCAAAACCAATTTCATTTAGTTCTGGTAGCAATCTGGAAGCTCACGCTTTTTATTTTGAACCCAAAAACCAACGTTTTCAGTCCTTAAATGAACTACCGCCTTTAATTGTTTTAAGCCATGGTGGTCCAACAAGCAGTGCTCGTTCTTCATTTGATCCTGCTGTTCAGTTCTGGACTAATCGAGGTTTTGCTGTTGTTGATGTCAACTACGGAGGTAGCACAGGTTTTGGGACTGAGTACAGAAATCGTCTAAACGGCAACTGGGGTATTACCGACACACAAGATTGTGTCGAAGCTGCTAAACATCTTGCGAAAAATGGGTTCGCCGATAGAGACCGCTTAATCATTAAAGGTGGTTCGGCTGGCGGATACACGACTCTTTGCGCGCTGACTTGGCATAATATTTTTGCAGCCGGCATTAGCAGATACGGCGTCGCTGATTTAGAAACATTAGCCAGAGACACCCACAAATTTGAATCAAAGTATCTTGATTCTCTGATTGGTCCGTGGCCCGAGAAATCAGACATTTATATAGAACGCTCACCCATCCATCACACACATTTGTTGTCTACACCAATGATTATTTTACAAGGGAGTGAAGACGCCGTAGTGCCGCCAGCCCAAGCAGAGTCCCTTGTAAGTTCCTTAGCTTCAGCAAATATTCCGCATTCATATTTACTCTTCGAGGGGGAGGGTCACGGATTTAGACAAGCTGAAAATATTGCTAAAGCTTTGGAGTCTGAGCTCTCTTTTCTCGGTCAAATTCTTGGATTCGAGCCAGCGGGGTCCATAACTCAAGTAGAAATTAAGTAATAAAGAGACTTACTAGATTTTGAATATGGTCAGCATTGGAAGCCATTTATCTCCAACAACTCAACAATATTTCATCACTAGAAGTAGTTCTGGTTTTTAGTTTCCAAAATAACGAGAGAGCACCACTTGCGCTGCTGAGTAGCGAAGCACCGCTAGGTTTAGGTACGTGTACGAATTTGTTCGTCAGCCAAAGTGGATAATTGCTCATTTGCTTACTGGTTTGCTCCTAACAGTTTTTATTTTCGCCGGTTTCTGGCAGCTTGAACGTCACGACAAGCGTGTCGAACTGAACAACACGATCACAACTCAGATAGGAAGCAAGACACTTCCGCTGGAAACGTTTAGCTCTACAGAAACAAAACGTCTCGAATATCGTATCTTCCAGGGCCATGGCTCATGGATGCCAGAGGACGCTGTTTTAATTCGTAATCGGAGTTATCAAGAACTCAGTGGTTGCCATTTAGCAGTTCCAGTAATGGTTCAACCACAAGAAGCAATCGTTGTAATCGTTGGTTGGTTACAAGACACGGAGTGTGTGTCTCCCAATCCATTTGTTCCAAAGGGCAAAGTTGTTTTGACAGCAAGAGCACGGCTTACTCAAAAACGAGGTGCCATTGGGCCAAAAGATGCTGAAAAGGGTCAACTCGAAACTATGGCTCGAGTTGACGTTGCTCGTATTGATAAACAGACTGCAATTAATCTAGCTCCGCACTATTTAGAGCTTATGAATGCAGATCCTATTGTAGAAAATGTATTTCTTCTAGAACCGCCATCAAGTAATAACGGGCCACATCTCGCATACGCCATCCAATGGTTGTTATTTTTTGGAGTAGGCATTATTGGATATCCACTGTTTCTTCGGCGACAGGCGATCCATGGCGAAAACGAATCATTAGATAATTAAAGTATTGAGCCCATTCGTTCTAGCGTGTTTGTAAGCAGCTCCGGTGAGGTTGCAAAATTTAACCGAACAAACCCAGCGCCACTTTCTCCAAAATCAAGCCCAGGGTTAAGTCGGACGCTAGCTTTTTCCAGAAACACCGAACCTGGATCATCGCCTAATCCGAGATTGTTACAGTCCAACCAAGATAAATAAGTGGCTTTTGGCTGGTGGTAAATAACTCCGGGTAAATGTTCATCAATTAGTTCCGACAGCATTTGACGATTTCGGTCGAGTCCCGATAACAGCTCCGAAATCCAAGCATCACCATGTTCCCATCCAGCAACCGTGGCAATCTGTCCCAAACCGTTTATGCCTCCAAAAAGACGCGGAGGAATTGCTTTCAAGAGCGGTCCATGTTCATCAGAAGCCGTGTGCATAAACGCCATTCGCAGGCCAGCAATATTAAACGTCTTAGTCGCTGCAGTAACAGTCACAGTTCTTTGTTTAGCGATATCGTTAATAGATGCAGCTGGTATGTGCTTGTTCGGCTCGTAGACAATATCGCTATGAATCTCATCTGAAATAACTAACAAGTCATTTTCTTCAGCGATTGAATAAATGGCTTGTAAATCACTTTCGCTGAACACAACCCCACAAGGATTATGAGGGTGGCATAATATCAATGTTCTGACATTAGATTTTGAAGCCACTTCGCCTAAATGATCGAGGTCAAGTTGCCAACCATCTTCATCGCTAACCCGAAGAGGATTTGAGATCATTGTTCGCCCTAAATCTTCAATGCTTTTATAGAAGGGAGGGTAAGCAGGAGTTTGGAGCACAATACCCGAACCTGGTTCGGTTAAGACATTGATGGCCCATTGAAGACTTTGCACGACGTCGTGTTGGCGAAGAACATCATCACCAGAAATTTCCCAATTAAATTTGGCCTGCATTCGATTAACAAAAGCTTCAATCACCGGTATCGGTTCATCATAAAAATCGTAACCTAAGCCACCGGTATCGATTCGTTTTTTTATTGCGTCAATAATGAAATCAGGAACTTCGACGTCCATATCAGCTACCCAGGCTGCCATGACATCAGGTCCGTGACGTTGCCACTTAATACCTGGTCTGTTTTTTACACGATCTGTATCCAAATCAAAGATCATAGGAAGAGGCTAGAGACTGCTGGCCATCAATGTCGTAAAAAACAAATGATCTCTAAAACACACCAATCATTCTTAACGCTAGGGCAACTACCGAAATGATGAGAACGGGTCGAATTACTCTATCCCCGCCTTCCACTGCGATACGTGCTCCGATCCAGCCTCCGAGAGCAAAACCTAAAGCAAGCACCGCCGCAAAACCCCAATCCACCTGGTTTCGTATTATGAAGACCGGTAGTGCAAAAAACGTTAGAACTAAAATTACAAATACTTTCACTGCGTTTGCGTTAACTAGATCGAGTCCGGACCGGGCTAGAGCAACTACTAAAATCAAACCTACTCCGGCTTGGAATGCTCCTCCATAGACGCCTATCGCAAAAAAAACTACATATGTAGTAATAGGCCGCCAGATGATTTGGACACTCGAGACCTTTGGCGGTCGAAGGCTCAAAAATAAAATAGGCAGCATCAAAACACCAAATACACGTTCAAAATTTTCGCTCGTAAGGCTAGAGACAACTAATGAACCAAAGATTGATCCAATAATTATTGGGATCAACACTGGTGTCGCTCGCGATAAGCCTGAGATCCCTCCACGCCTATATCCAGCAACAGACGCAATGTTTTGAACGGCGACACCAACCCGATTAGTACCGTTGGCCACAAGCCCAGGTAGATCGCCGAAGATAGTCAACAGGGCAACCGTCAGCAACGAACCTCCACCCGCCATTGCATTCACTATGCCTGCAATAAGACCGGCGCCAACAATAACTATCGCTTGAGTAACGGTCATCTAGCCATAATGGCCGCTAAATACTCTAGTTCCTTTGATACTAAGTATCTAATTCGGTTCACCGAATGGCCTCATGGCCTCTACCCTCTTTAAAGATGGGCGGTAATTCTTTTGGCGAACGATTTCGAGTCACCACTTTTGGTGAATCTCATGGCGGCGGCGTAGGGGTAATAGTCGATGGCTGTCCACCGATGCTTGAGTTGGATGAAGCATTAATACAGACGGAGCTTGATCGCAGAAGACCAGGACAGAGTCGTTTAGTGACACAGCGTCAAGAAGCCGACCGTGTTCAAATATTTTCTGGGCTCTTCGAAGGTCTTACCTTGGGAACACCAATTGGCATGCTCGTCATGAATACCGATGCCAGGCCAGGTGCATATGACAATATGCGAGATGTTTTCCGTCCAAGCCATGCTGACTACACCACCGAAGCAAAATTCGGGATACGTAATTGGCAAGGCGGTGGAAGGGCTTCTGCCCGTGAAACAATCGGGCGCGTGGCTGCTGGAGCAATTGCTAGAAAAATAATTGAAAAAGCAGCTGGGATAGAAGTACTGGGCTGTGTTACTTCAGTTGCTTCAATTCAGGCTGAGATTGATTTAAATTCATTCACGCGTGCCGATGTAGAAGCAGACCCAACTAGATGCCCTGACCCTGATGCCGCATCTAAAATCACTGAGGCTATTGATTTAGCGAGGCGTGATGGCAATTCTCTGGGTGGCATCGTAACTTGCGTAGCAAGATCAATGATTCCCGGTTTGGGTGAACCAGTTTTTGACAAATTAGATGCGGATTTAGCTGGCGGATTAATGTCTCTCCCCGCAGCTAAAGGGATAGAAATTGGTAGCGGTTTCGCTGGTACCTTGATGACTGGTCGAGAGCACAATGACCCTTTTATCCCAGGACCAGAAGGAATGCCTAAAACCACTACTAATAATAGTGGTGGCATTCAAGGAGGAATTAGCAATGGAGCAGACTTACTTGTTCGTGTTGCTTTTAAACCCACTGCGACAATTAGTTCACCACAAGTGACAGTAGATAGAGAAAATAATTCACAAATTCTTGAGGCGAAAGGTCGACATGATCCATGTGTTCTACCTAGAGCCGTTCCTATGGTTGAGGCAATGGTTTGTTTAGTATTGGCCGATCATTTTCTTCGGCAACAATCAACAAACATTTAACTTAATTTTATTCGTCGCGCTGTTCTCGCAGAAACTTTTGAAATTCAGCAGCAAGGTCATCACCAGTTGGGAGATCTGTTTCAGATGCCCTTTCAACTTCTTCTTCAAGTTGACGGACATAGTCCATTATTTCTGGGTCTTGCGAAACAGCTTCAGCTACACGCTCTTCCCATTCAAGCGAGCTGACATCAAGGTCGTTGTACCCCGTTAAGACTCCTGTCACATGCTCAAATTCTTGGAGAAGAGCACGAGTGCCTTTTGGATTTGGAGGCCCGGCAACATAATGAGGTATACCAACTCTTAAGGAAACCACGGGCAACGAAGCTCTGTCTAGCGAATCATGTAACGTCCCTATTATCCCAGTAGGCCCTTGATAACTTGGTCGATCCAACCCAAGGCGTTGCGCCAGCTCAGAATTTGCTGCACTGCCTTTTACTTCTGAAGGCCTTGAATGGGGAACACCAGCAGCCATAGCTCCAAGGGTTACAACCATTTCACAATTAGTATCGGTCGCAATTTCTACTACTGACTCACAAAACGTTCGCCATCGCATTCTTGGTTCAATCCCTTGCAATAGAACCAGGTCATGCGACAAATTGTTTTCGATTACATGAACGTCCAACGAAGGCCATCGAATTAAGCGATCACCCTCTTCGTTGATCTGTACTTCTGGTCGTACTTCTTGGAAGTCGTAAAACTCTTCCGGATCAATGTGAGCGATACGACGCGCTTTGTGATGGTTGATTATCCAATCAATTGCCCCGGTCGCACACTCACCAGCATCAAATAAACCTTGAAATGCGACCACTAGAAGCGGACGCTGGAGGCTGGGGGCTTCACTCCATACAACTTCACTCATATGTAATAATATGGCCAAATAACACTTCAATGTCTTATTCGCGAAAGGATCTTTATTCTTTTTTAATTCCTCTTGAATTAGCCATCGGTAACTTTGCTTCAAAAGAGGAATAGCTCTTAGCGACAAAAGTAGCAATATGTTAGCTCATCAACCCTCTACTAGAGAATGTATGAATAGCGCGCTCGTCTTGCTGCAACGCTACGGGCTACTTCCAAAGGGCAGACTGCAAAAATCAAGGCCAAACTATGTTAGAACCCAGTAAGACTTTGCCCACTACCTGTAATTTCTGACAGTATGTAATGTGCAGCAAATACCAACTGGGACTCAATTAGTTCGCGGGGAAGCGTGGGCGATCGGTCTCACCTACTTCACAGTAGCTATAACAGTCTCAATTGTTCACCGCACCGCTGGGACTGATCCGTGGTTGATTGTGGCAGCTGCTCTCATAGTAAATTCAGCAACGGCCACATTAGCCTTTGCATCTGCAACCGCTTCAGGAGGAAGCGCTGCAACTGGAGTTCTTAGCTCTTGGGTAGTTAGCACTAGGTTTGGTCTGCTCGCCGCTACTATCGCTCCTCGTCTTTGGTCATCACGCAAAAAAAGAATATTTGCCGCTTATAGTTGTTTTGACCCAAATGTGTCTCTGGCTCTTCGTGAAAAAAAAGATAACGACCTACAACGCGTATACGTTTCGTTGTCACTCTGGCTCGTAATACCTTGGTGGCTAGGTTCCGCTATCGGAGTCTTCGTCGGCAATATTATTTCTGACCCTCTAGCGCTAGGACTAGACGTTATGTTCCCAGCTTTATTTGTTGCACTATTATGGCGTCAGTTAGACCACGGGCTTAGTAAAATCGTCGGATTAGCTGGGGCCGCAATCGCTCTGGGGACTGTGGAATTCGTTCCCGGTGGCCTACCGATTCTCTTAGCAGGTTTCACTGCGCTCTTCGGATTCCGCAAACAAAACACTCCTCCCAAAGATCTCCAATAAACGTTATGTTGACCTGGGGAGCACTTTTCTTTATCGCTGCTGGTGTTTACGGTCAGCGACTTTTAGGTATGACCTCAACCAGTTCTAAGCGACTCTCCGGTCCTTGGATCATCGTACTTAGCTATATACCAGTCGCTATTTTATGTGCAGTAATAGCTTTGCAAACATTCACCCACCAAGGGGAATTACAAATAGATGCTCGAGTGGTTGGCATTATCGCTGCAGCGTTTTGTTGTTGGCGCCACTGGCCAATGGCAGCAGTTGTAACCATTGCTGCTCTGACTACGGCATTAACACGACTGATTTTATGACTATCTTCTAGTTGGAGGCATCATGACTATATTGCGTTCTCGCTACCCAGATCTTCTCAAACTCGTTGATCCACCTCTGATTGTCGGAGGGATTTGCAGACTCTGCGATTATCTTACTTTTCCAAGAGACCCATATGGGTGTGAAAACTGCGGATCGACAAGCGAGGAATTAGATTCGTATGAGTTTTCACCAACAGGCTCCATCCAGGCAGTGGTTACCGTTCATCGGCACCACAACCCGCAACCCGAAGTTCCCTTTAACGTCGCCGTGATTAATTTGTCTGAAGGCCCATTGATTAAGGGAATTATCGAAGGCAACAACCCAAAAGTTGGGTCACTCGTGAAAGGCATCATCGTTACTAGTAAGCCTGACTCAGAGGGCATTTCATGGGCTGATTTACGTTTCAGGTTGGTTTAGCAATGGCCAAAAATATCTTGACTGACAATCCTGTCTACGTCGTCGGCATTGGGTTTCACCAATATCAACGAACAAGTTCGCAAAGCTACGTTTCACTTGGATTGGCTGCTACTCGTGAGGCTCTGAAGGATGCCGCAATAGGTTGGCCCAGCATCGAGGTTGCCTATACAGGCACAGCAATGTTAGGAATGGGCGCTAGCAGAATCATGTTAAGCCGGCTCGGAGCTACAGGGATTCCGATGACTCAAGTTGAAAATGCCTCTGCCAGCGGATCATCGGCGGTTGCTGTAGCTTCTTTAGAAATTGCTTCTGGAAGATCAGATATCGCTTTGGCTTTGGGAGTAGACAAACAGTCCGGTGGTTTAGGAGCTGCACCGGCACGAGCCGGAATCAATAATCTCGAAGCTGGAGCTATAGTTCCATTCACTCATTTCGCTCTTTTGGCTTCTGAGTACATGCATCTGCATGGGACCAAGCCCGAGCAGGTGGCAGCTGTTGCGTTTAAGAACCACAGAAATGGAGCTAACAACCCATATGCGCAGCGTCAAAAGCATCGATCTCTTGAAGAGATAATGAGTGAGCCTATTTCAGGTTCGCTTACTCGGCTTCAATGTTGTCCTGTTGGGGAAGGAGCCGCTGCGGTAATTTTGGCTTCTGACGCAGGAATTAAAAAGCTTGGAATTGATAAAAGGCGGTCAGTCAAAATACTTTCGTCGGTCACTCAAACCGAAGGTTTGTATTCACCCGGTGAAGGGATTGATGCCGCTCTAACTGCTGAAACAGCTCGGCTTGCTTTTGAGCAATCATCTGTCGAGCCTTCGGACATCGATGTTTTAGAAGTCCATGATGCTTTTTCTATTGAAGAACTTTTATATGCCGAAGCACTTGGCATAACCAAGCCTGGCGAAACAGCTTCTCTCATCCAATCAGGAAGCCTAGACATTGGCGGTAAATGCGCGATTAGCCCTTCCGGAGGGCTTTTGGCTATGGGTCACCCTATTGGTCCAACCGGGGTCGGACAGGTTGCTGAAATCACCCGTCAGCTACGCGGGGAAGCAGGGGTCCGCCAGCAACCAAACGCTCAAACCGCGTTAGCCCACATGGTTGGTATTGGAGCAGTATGCGTGGTTCATGTTCTCCAAAAAAACTGACCATGAGAACTGGTTATTAATTACGCGGGAATCCCAAGTCAACGCTACTCGTCCCCGGGTCCGGCCATCGCGCTGTTACAACCTTCGCTCGCGTGAAAAATCTAACCCCTTCAGGGCCATACATATGTGCGTCACCAAAAAGTGATGCTTTCCAGCCGCCAAAAGAATGATATGCAACGGGTACTGGAATCGGTACATTAATTCCTACCATGCCTACCTCTACTTCGTGTTGGAATTTACGTGCTGCTCCTCCGTCACGGGTGAATATCGCCGTTCCATTGCCGTAGGGATTTGAATTGATAAGTGCAATCGCCTCTTGGAATGTCGCTACTCTCACCACACTGAGAACAGGACCAAATATCTCATCTCGGTAACACTCCATATCTCGCGTTACCTGATCTAGCAAGGTCGGTCCATAAAAAAATCCGGCTTCAGGAAGATCTCGATCTGCTCCATCTGCCACTACTACAGCTCCTGCATCACGAGCTCGAGTCACATACGCGGCAACCTTATCTCTATGTTCTGCTGTAATTAAAGGTCCCATTTCTGAGTCGGGTGCATCGCCTGGTCCGATTTTCACATTGGGGATCCGACTTGCAATTGCTTCGACTATCTCATCAGCAGCACTCCCTACTGCCACTACCGCGCTTATCGCCATACATCTTTCACCAGCTGATCCATATGCAGCGCTTACTGCTGCGTCAGCAGCCATTTCAATATCGGCGTCGGGTAAAACAAGCATGTGGTTCTTCGCTCCTCCCAAAGCTTGGACCCGCTTCCCCGCCTGAGTCCCACGTTCATAGACGTACCGCGCTATTGGTGTAGAACCCACAAAACTTATTGCCGATATCCCTGGATGGTCTATCAACCCATCTACAGCAACTTTGTCACCATTAAGTACGTTAAACACTCCATCAGGCAGTCCTGCCTCTTTGAACCATTCAGCGATAAGCATTGAGGCTGAAGGGTCACGCTCTGAAGGTTTACAAATAAACGTGTTCCCGCTAGCTATTGCTGTAGCAAACATCCAACACGGGACCATGGCTGGAAAGTTAAATGGGGTAATTCCGGCCACAACCCCCAAAGGTTGCCGCAAGCTATACACCTCTATCCCTGCTGAAACTTGCTCGTTTATTTCCCCTTTTAAATGCTGGCCAATACCGCAGGCAAATTCAACATTTTCGATGCCGCGTGATACCTCACCAAAAGCATCTGAAATCACTTTGCCATGTTCTTTACTAACGATTTTAGCTAGCTCATTTGCACGTGCTGAAAGAATTTCTCGAAACGTAAACATTATTTGAGTGCGTTGCGTCAATGAGCTTTCTTTCCACAATAATGCTGCTTCTTGAGCTACCGTCACTACCTCGTTGACCTCATCGAGCGATGCTAAATCGACCTCAGCTTGTACCAGACCGCTTGATGGATCAAAGACGTTGTGGACACGGCCACTAGTTCCTATTTGGTTCTGACCGCCAACAAAATGATGAATTTTTCTCACTTGAACACATTAATCCCAAACGCGACAAATTCTTAGTTGAAAACCCACCTAACCAAAATTTCAATACAAACCAGCTCGTCCAAGACGATCCAAACAAACCTCTACACTCCACGGAAGCATTGTGGCACCGCACCGGGCATCGCGATAATGCTGTTCTAATTTACTTGGACGAAGCATCGATCTGCCTCCGCATATACGGATTGCCTCGGAAGCAATCGCTGGAGCGCCTTCCATAGTAGTAACCATCGCTGACCAAGCTCTTCTCAACGCTGCTGGTGAAGGGTCTACAGATGCCTCTTCTAACACTCGGTACATAAGAGCTTGCGTTTGGTCATACTTGAGTTGCATGCCTGCCCAACCGGCTTGTTTTACATGGTTATCTTTTCGAGATTCCACCCCATGCTCCCCTCTTAGATACTCACCGGTGGTGTCTATAACAGCTTTCATAAGACCCAAGTAACTGAAACTCAACGTCATGTAGAAGTACGGGAATCGTTGACTCATTGCATCAAAGGCACCAGGTGGGACAACTTCATTGTCACCTGGGACAAAGACGTCATTCATTATCAAATTTCGTGAATCTGTTCCCCTCATCCCTAATGGGTCCCACACACCTTCAATAGATAGGCCATCACTACCAGCTGGCACTCCAAGAAGCCTCAGTCTCTTATCACCTTCAACGATCGCAACCACATTATGGATGTCAGCTGCACCACTTAAAGACGCAAATATTTTTTTTCCTGTAACCCTGTACCCGCCAGCTGTTGGCACTGCAATCGTATTCACAGGTGACGCATTTCCGGGAGTTCTGCCCTCTGAGAAAGGTTGCGAGTGAATAAGATGTTGAGAGCACATTCCTTCCCATAACGCCGGGCGAGTGCGCTCAAGGTGTTGCTTCATTTCATTATTAAAATCTAGTTCCTCAGAAATCCAACCAGCAAGTAATGCTGTTGCGGTGTGCATATTGAACGTCAAGGCAGTAGTGGGACAGGCACGCGCAAGTTCTTCAGACACGAGAGCGTACCCAACGAAATCCGCTTCATACCCACCGTATTCTTTTGGTGCACAGAGGCCAAGGAAACCTTCTGCTGCGAGCTCTGTCCAATTTTCATAAGGAAAAGTAGCGTCTCGATCATATTGTGCTGATCGCGAAGAAAAGCTTGGTGCGAGCTGAGATATCTGCTCAACTAAATTCATTCGTTTTTTTGTCTGAATAGGGTGGGGCATTCGCTTCTCCCTGAACCACGTAGATCAATCAGCGTAGATTGGCGGTTGTAAGTCTGCATAATTTAGGGGCTACGAAAAACAAATTCCATAGTTATCCCACTGTTTAGATGCGATAGCCAAATCATCAAACTTTTCCATAGCGTTTACTAGTTAGTTCTGCAATCATAAATGGAAAGGTTTAATTCTTATTTCCTATAGCTTTTAAGCCGTGCCCACCACCACCCGGTGTGTCTATCTGAACAGAATCACCTGCTTGGACCTCGAATCGAGCAAATCCTCCTAAGAGCAATTGCTCTTCCTCCAAAGGTATAAGAATATTAGTTCCTGTCTGGCCTGGTTCTCCACCGGCTGCACCATAGGGCGCGATTTTTCGTCTGGAAGACAGAATATTTACCGTCATCGGTTCTAGAAACTTAACTCGCCGGCTAACTCCGTCACCACCTGGGTTTTTACCGTCACCACCAGAGTTTCGTCTGATCCGAAAATGTTCAAGACGAACTGGATGTCGTATCTCCATTATCTCAGGATCAGTCAGGCGAGTATTGGTCATATGAGTGTGCACTGCCGAGGCGCCAGCGTGGTTGGCGGTAGCTCCGGCCCCACCGCATATAGTTTCGTAGTATTGGTGGTCATCATTACCCCAAATGAAGTTATTCATTGTCCCTTGGGAACCAGCCATCACTCCCATCGCCCCCAGCAATGTGTCAACTATTAATTGGCTTGTCTCTACGTTGCCAGCAATAACAGCTGCAGGGAAATGAGGACTTATTAGCGATGGATCCGGAATAACTATTTCTAGCGGCTTTAAACAGCCAGCATTCAGCGGGATTGAGTCATCAACCATGAGACGAAAAGCATACAAAACTGCTGATCTGCATACAGCTTGTGGAGCATTCATGTTGCCCGCATGTTGGGCGCTCGTACCGGTGAAATCTATTTTTGCACTTCTTGCTAAGGGATCTACACTAATATTGACAACTATTCTATTTCCGTCGTCCATTTCACAAGTAAAACTGCTGTCAACGAGTTTGGCGATAACGCGACGAACTGATTCTTCCGCATTATTTTTTACATGTTCCATATAGGCATGAACCACTTCTAGACCGTAGTAACTAATTATTCGCTGGAGTTCAGAAGCCCCTCGCTCGCATGCAGCCACTTGAGCTTTCAGATCCGCAATATTGTA
This sequence comes from Acidimicrobiaceae bacterium, assembly GCA_905182565.1. Taxonomy (GTDB): domain Bacteria; phylum Actinomycetota; class Acidimicrobiia; order Acidimicrobiales; family Poriferisodalaceae; genus UBA9040. The sequence continues at coordinate 69,053 of CAJJCB010000027.1, forward strand.
GTCAATGTTTCGTGCAGGCCAGGGTCCATCTCCTAGCAGCGCTCGTATCTCATTTTCCAAAAACCGATCTTTCTCAATTAGTTTGAAGTTGTCTATGACTATGCCCTCCTCGTTAATTGTTGTTGAATCAGCGGGAGCAGAACCAGGGACTACACCCCCTATGTCAGCATGGTGGCCTCGGGCTGCCACATAAAAAAGCTTCTCATTGCTGTGTTTATCAAATATTGGTTTAACAACGGTGATATCTGGGAGATGAGTTCCACCGTTGTAGGGAGCATTAAGAACAAACCCATCACCTTCAACCATATTAGGATTATTAGCAATCACGGTTTTAATCGCTTCGCTCATCGAACCTAAATGAATTGGTAGATGAGGAGCATTGGCAATTAGCTCTCCGTCAGCATCAAAAATCGCACAACTAAAATCTAGCCGTTCTTTAATGTTGACCGATACCGACGTGTTCTCTAAGACAACACCCATCTGCTCAGCAATATTCATAAATAAGTTGTTAAATATTTCTAGTTGTATTGGGTCAACATCTACCGCCAGATCAATATTTGCCGTCTGTTTTTTTATTCGATGCAAAATTAGAGATCCTGTATCTGATAACTCGGCTTGCCAACCAGGTTCCACTACAGTCGTTGCATTTTTTTCAATGATTACAGCTGGGCCAGACGTTCGTGTACCTGATGCCATAGCAGATCGAAACAAAAATGGTGCCTCTTCCACTCGACCACCAATTGTCATGGGGTGATTTATTGTGGCTTCATTGGTTCGCTGAATTGTGTCGCTCATATTTAGATTAGATTTTTTTTTGCTTAACGCTTCATTCTGTATTGATTCAACTATCAATTCTTTTTCTGGCGATATAAACCCGAACCGGGCTCGATGAAGTCGTTCAAAACTTTCTATAATTTCAGCTTTCTTACCAAATGCAACGTGTATCGCTGTATCAGAACCTGCATATCGAATAGCTAAACGCTTTACGGTCGCAATGTTAGGCATCTCTATTCCCTGGTTCGCTAAGGTTTCTTGTCCCTTCATCTCTAGCTCTAACCATGTCTCTTGTAAGTCAGAGATCAATTTTTGAGATAATGGTGACTCAACTGATTTTTCTTTGACGTCACGAACATCTGCAAGGCCCATTCCTAACGCAGAAAGCACTCCTCCATACCGATGAAGAAAAATTGTTTGTATTCCTAGTTTGTCAGCGATTAGACAAGCGTGTTGACCGCCAGCGCCTCCAAAACAGCAAAGGGTGTAGGTACTAACGTCATGGCCTCTTTCGACACTAATTTTTTTTATTGCGTTGGCCATATTTTCTACAGCTATTTCAATAAAGCCTTCTGCAATGGCACCTATTGCTTGTTTTTTTCCTGTGGCTTTTGATATTTCTTGTTCTAATAATCCAAACTTTTTTATGGTTCCCTCAATGTCCAATGGAGCATCTCCATTAGGACCAAAAACTTTCGGAAAGTATTCAGGTCGAAGTTTGCCTAAAATTACGTTGCAATCAGTGATAGTTAATGGCCCATTATTTCCGTAACACATCGGTCCTGGCTGAGCGCCTGCGGAAGCAGGCCCTACTCTCTGACGGGTCCCATCAAAAAAAACTATTGAACCCCCACCCGCAGCAACGGTATTAATATCCATCATCGGGGCACGCACGCGAACCCCTGCTACTTCTGTCTCGTTGCTTCTTTCAAGTTCTCCCGCAAAGTGGCTTACATCAGTTGATGTTCCTCCCATGTCAAAACCGATGAGATGGTCGAAGCCTTCAAGCTGAGCTGTCTCAACCATTCCAACTACTCCACCTGCAGGTCCAGACAACAGGGCATCTTTACCTTTAAACTGGTCTGCTTGTGTTAAACCGCCATTTGATTGCATGAACATCAATGCCGGACTGTTTTCACTATCTTTCAACTGATTTTCTACTTGGCTAATGTAGCGCCGCAAAACCGGCGATAGGTACGCATCGACAACGGTCGTATCACCTCTTGGGACCATCTTTGTTAATGGATTAACTTGATGGCTCACCGAGACTTGTTCAAAACCAATTTGACGGGCTATTTGCTCTATTTGTTTTTCGTGAGCAACATAAAGATAACCATGAAGAAGAACAATCGCTACAGCGTTGATCCCACGGTCATAAGACGCTCTGAGACTAGTTTCAATTTCGGACTGATTAAGTGGTTGGAGAACATCACCATTTGCGCTTACGCGCTCATCAACTTCCAAAACACTCGAATAAAGCATCTCAGGAAGTCTTATATCTTTCGCAAACAAATCGGGCCGAGTTTGATATCCGATTTGTAACAGATCTCCTAGACCTTTAGTTATAACAAGGAGTGTTGGTTCCCCTCGGCGTTCCAACAGTGCATTCGTGGCAACCGTCGTACCCATTTTGACAGAAGCAATCTGCTCAAGCGGGATGTGTTCACTTGGATCTAGTTCTAAAACGCATCTAATCCCCTCGATCACCGCATCGGGATAGTGCAACGGGTTTTCTGAGAGCAACTTATAAGCATTAGTCACCCCATCTGGACTGCGACCAATTACATCAGTAAAGGTGCCACCACGATCAATCCAAAAATCCCATTTTTTTTCTTCACGAGCCATTGGTTCTAGATTAGCCACAGCTGTTGCACACCACGATTTCAAATTGAATAACAAACAGTTTTAGAGCACCTATGTATTGTCCTTATAAAAGGTACGATAAGACTAATGGCTCGTGATTTAGAAACTGGGTTGGTAAAAGTTTCAGGTATTGAGGTTCTTATCGCCGGCGAGCAAAATGATCTTTACTTTCAGCAGTGTTTAGAACAGCGCAGCCTCTTTGAACCATCAGTCGAGATTGCTACTCGTCTATTAAAAACAAATCCGATTATTCTCGACATTGGGGCCTCTATAGGAGGAGTTACCTCGGCGTTGGCTAAATATTTTGTCCAAGGCCGGGTTATAGCTTTTGAAGCCGCACCATCAGTCCACCGCTCACTTCGGGAGACAGTTCGTCTCTCTAACGGTGGACAAATTACGGTAATAGAAAAAGCTGTTGGATCTTCTGCCGGCTCACTTAGGTTCCATGAGGATGGGAATGGAAGCGGTTGGGGGTTTTTGGCTGATGATTTAGGAGCCGTTGAAGTTGATGTCATAACTATTGATGACACCGTTGAAAACCTAGCGTTGCCGACTGTTGATTTCATAAAAATTGATGTTGAAGGCAGTGAAATGGCAGTTCTTTTAGGTGCCGAAAATACTCTTTCTAAATTTAAGCCAATACTTATTTTCGAAGTTAATACGTTTTGTTTATGGCGATATGGGAGGACTTTCCCGCAGGATTTAATTCAGTGGGTTCGTGACCGCTATCCGTTCACAGCGGCGATATTCTCAGATGGCTCGGTTACAGAAATAGTTGATGACGCAACTGTCAACCACCTTCTGCACTTAGTGGGCTCTCAAGGGGGATTGCTAGATATTGTTGCAAGCCCTATACCTTTTATCCAAAAACTTAAAAATATCCATACTTAGGTTTTTGCTTTAAACAAGTGTGTTAGTGCCACTAGGTACCAACTGACTGGGCTCGCTTACACTAGACAACTATCAGTTCAACCCCCATCAGAATTGTTCCAGACACGCGAGAAGTAAAAGCTTTAAATCGCAAACAAGGATGCACCGCTTGCTGCCAAAACTGCACAATTAGCGCCTTCACCCATGCAAACGTCTTGTCCCGTTTCGCATCCATCTAAACCGGAACAACAAAATTTGAGTGGTTGCCCCTGTCCTACCAAAGCCACGCAGGGCACCTCTCAAAAAGTTTCTCATCTCATTTATGGTAAAACGGCGCCACCGGAATCACCGGTTTGATAACTAATAGGGGGATCAAATGCCAAAACTGGTTTTACATGGTAAGTACAGCGCTGAGGCGTGGCAAGGACTCGCAGCTGAATGAGCAACAGGGCGAGAGAAAGTAGTCAGCGCATTGTTCGCTTCGACAGGCGCTGAGCTTGAAGCGTATTACTTCATGCCTGGTAGCAATTGGGATTTCATGATGATTATCAACAATGCAAACGCTGAAACGATGGCAGCGGTCAGGAAAGCAGTTGGGCCGACCGGGTCCGTAGTAGAACAGGATGCTTCGGTCATCATTACCCCAGCGGAATTCGACGCAGCAGGTGCAGGTTCCTACAGAGCGCCGGGTAACTAACGCACAACTGAATGGTCTGACAATGTGCCTCCTTTCGGGGAGGTCCTTTTGTTATTTTTCATACAAAACCTGGCCCTAATTTAAGGTTATTGATCTCACCGCTCTATGTGTAAAATATGAGAAGCGAAGTGTCCTAAGATAATAAAATACGGCCTATTTTTTTAGGACTAATGTTTTTATTTTTTCATATCGGAATAGTACAAACAAACATTTGGAGGAGAGATGTCAGATAAACAACAGTGGTCATGTGGAAAGTGTGATTGCCAAGAAGCCGAAACCGGAACCATTCGGACTACGGGAGATGGAGCGTCTCGGTACTTAAATATGCAGAACCAAAAGTTTGATTACGTCAGTTGCGCACAATGCGGCTACACCGACTTCTTCCGCTCTGCAGGCAAGGGTGGATGGCGAAACGTCCTCGACGTCTTGACTAACTAGTTAACATAAACAGTTCCACTTCAGCCCACAATCTGGACAAAATATTTTTAGGGATCTTCGGTATAGAACTTTGAGCCAATATCAAATTTGTTGGGTGCCAGAAACATTCCAAGAATCACAGCGCCATCGCGACTTCGGGCTGTATGTCGGTTACCAGCAGGGCGCCAGATGTATTGGCCTGCTAATGCAACGCCTTCTTCATCTTCAAAATCTCCCGAGATAACCCAGGTTTGTTCGACATCCATATGTTCATGCGCTGGTACTACAGCCCCCGGGGCCAATTTAAATAATATTGTGGACCGGCCTGTTTCAGAATCAGACCACAGTATTTTATGCTCAATCCCATCGAACGTCGATGGCTCCCAGCTCAGATGCTCTGGGTCGATATACATCGAACGTTTTGAAGCATCAGTGTTCATAACCAACATCTCCTGAGTCTCGTGTGATCAACAGTACTTCAAAATTGATTCCCCAATATCGCCCTGAGTTCCTTAACTTTGTGGCTCATACCAGAACCACATCGTCCTATAAGTGACATATTAGAGACGAAGCGCCCTAAACCTGCGCACCCGATTAATGATGCAGCGAAAGACTATTGAGACGTTGTGAAACTAAATATTGATGAGCTAGCTTCGTAACATGAACAAAAAAGGGCTAATCGAAGAGCCAATTATGTTAGAGAATAAAGAAAATTAGAATAAAAAGTTAAAAGTTCACTTTTTCATTGTGCATATGGTCATCACGTTGGACTAGGTTCAAAACACGCCCTAAACAAATCGTCAGAATCTCAGTTTTTCTCAAAGGTTAATCTGGGAAGTTTGGCTTCCTCACGAATGTGTGGGAAGGCTGTTTGGGTCGGCGAAGAAGGTCCTTATCTATAGGGCCTTCTTCTCGCGAGGCTAAGCATTATTGTGCTTTCTGAGAGATAGTCATGTCAGTCCAAACACAAGTTCCAAATATTTACTACTAACGCAAAATATTTCGTTAGTACCAAAATATTTATGATGCTATCTAGGAATCTTTTGCGAATCGTGAACTAAACCCTAGCCGTAAAGATGTATCCCAATACCGCTCAACAAACTCCCAGATCGAGCCGATAACTCTGTCTAATTCAAATTCATCGATCGCGTGGACTGGTAACTCCCCAGTCAGGAACAGGGCATTTTCAGGACCTATCCCGAACTGAGCCCCAACTAACTCGTAATTTCGCCGTAACAGAAATTCATAAAGTTGAAGCTGGTTTTCTTCTGGTTCGGGCAAAAAATAAGTTTCGTACTTGAGAGTACGTTGTCTTAAGGTCAACCAAATAGTTGTAACATCCCTACTGTCAGCATCAAGTCGGACATACCATCGCCTTGGTATTTCATCATCACGAGATACATCTAGAATAACTGGCGACTCTTCTAGCTCATTTGCCAACCAAGTATCAATTCGCTTCTCAAGCTCCACAAGTTGTTCATCAGATGCTGGCGCTTTCGTCATATACATGTCACTAGCTCACGACGCGATAACATCTCAAATACTTGAATAGCCTCAGAGGCACTCGCTTGCCAAGTATGAGCACCAGCTCTCAACGCTCCTTGCTCCCCAACACGAATCGCAAGCAACGGATCATCAATTAACTGATCTATTCGTTTAGCAAACGTCTCCGGATTTCGACCACTCACTAGAAAGCCCGTGACACCATCAACAACACTGTTACGAAGCCCACCAACATCTGAGGCGACGACAGGCGTCCCGCATGCAGCGGCTTCTAATGCAACTAATCCAAAAGATTCAGAATGGCTCGGCACTAAGCAAACATCTGCGGCCCGGTAATAAGTTGATAGCAAATGATGAGCCTGCGGCGCAACAAAGTGAACCCTCTCACTCAATCCCAAGCCATCGACCATTGAAAGTAAATCGCTCATCGTCTTTTCGCCCTCAGCACCGCTCGGGCCACCCACAACTACAAGAAAAGCATCTTTACTTCGTAACTGAGACAAACTTGCAATAGCTAGGTCAATTCCTTTTAAGGGCTGAATCCGCCCAACAAACAAGAGCATTGGGGCCTTCCCCAAACTAATTGCCTGCCGAGCAGCCCACTGTTGCCCGGGCGAAAAGAGCGCCCGATCCACACCAGGCGTAAGAATTTTAATTCGTTCAAAGGGGACATCATAAAGTCGAGCCAACTGAGTAGCTTCGACCTCGCCTGAAGCGAACACTGCATCAGCGCAGCCGATTACCTGCTCCTCAGCAGTTATTCGCTCAATGGGTTCAGATTCACCAGCGTCAACTTTAACTCTTCCTAAAGTATGGAAGGTTACGGCCAAAGGAATCTCTAATTCATGTTTTAACTGATGCCCAGCTACCGCTGAGAGCCAATAATGAGCATGGATAGCGTCCACAGGGCTCTCTTCTAGATATTTTCGCACCTTGTCTGTATAACTATTGATTACCAACGGCAAGTCTTCTTTGAGCAAATCTGACGGGCCGGCCTCAATTTGTATAACTCTTAACCCTGGTTCTATCTCAACTATCTCGTCAGTAAAGTCATCAGATCGTCGAACGTAAACGTCACAGCTGATTCCTAAATGCGCCATCGAAGTTGCTAGCTCGCGTACATAAATATTTAGTCCACCGCCATCTCCGCTGCCAGCTTGAGCTAACGGAGATGTGTGCATAGACAGTATTGCTACAGATTTGACCACACCGGTTGTCGTAAAGTCAAAGCTAAGAGATCTCTTCACAGACTCCTAAGATACGCGATATCAGCGCATATCTCCATATGAGGGCTCTCTTATATTCTCAAAACCTCTGACTAATAACCAACGGTTGCCACAATAAACAAATAACAAGACATCCCACTCACAAGGTAACAACCGATTCTTCTAATAGCCCACATCGGTTTCTGACCTAAATATCGACTAACTAGCCAGCTAATATTGACTGAAATGACCATTACTAAAGCAAATTGCTCCAAATAGTTTGGAGTAACTGACAGAAGATTAAGCTCGTTAGTCGTAAAGATAATCCCTAGCGATCCGGCAGAACCTAGCAGGGGTCCCAGCCAACGTCCTTTACTTGATCCCATTAAATAAATAGTCGAATCAAACACAGCAGCTATAACAAATAGAAGCCCAAGGGTTTGTTGATCTTTCATCGAAAGCAATGACACTGAGGCACCGGCTAAGCCTGCTGGAAACCACGCGACCACTAAATGAGTCGCGGTTGTAGCTGATTTTTTTGCTCCCCCCCAGCCCACTATTGATATCAAACCACTCGCTAATAGAGCTCCCCCAACAGCCAATATGACTATCTGTAGTTTGGAAGAGAATCCGGAGAGGCTAACAGTGGCTGCAAGGAGTACCGAACACAAGCGATCACTTGCGAATTTACGAGCTAACTGGTTGGCAGCTCCACAAGCAATAAATGTAAAAAATGCAGCGAATACTATGCTCTCTACTACTAGTAATAATGAGAACATCCCAAAGATAAACAAGCTCAGAAGAACTTGAATAATCGGTAAGCTCAGTGCCTTACGTACCTTCATAAACCGCCAGAAACGGGCGGCAACACCGCTACTTCGTCTCCGTCAGCAAGAACAGTATTCATATCAACTGATTCACCATTTACCCATACCCGGCTAGCGTTCAGAATTGTTGAAAATCCCTCTCCATACGTATTAACCGCCTCCTCCATAAGATCACCCAGAGTCTCAACTTCAAAAGAAGCTGTTCCTATACCGGCAGCTTCTCTAGCGCCAGCAAAAAGCCGAAGATTAACAGTTGGCATACCTATAAGGTTAGCCGTCGCAATCACAGCACCCAGCAAGTACCTTTCTGTAGGTGACATATTCATCTAATGTGCTGATTCTTCGTCATGGTGAATCTGAATGGAATGCACTTGGCAAATGGCAAGGCCAAGCAAACCCGCCGCTTACGACAAAAGGCCAAAAGCAAGCCGAAATAGCAGCAAATAATCTAAACGACACGTTTAATTTAATCGCAGCTAGCGACTTACAACGAGCTACAGAAACTGCACGAATAATCGCAACTCATCAGCCAAACACAGATGTTTCGCTACACAGCGAACTCAGAGAACGAGATGCAGGACCATGGCAAGGTCTTACCCGAGATGAAATAGAACTCAAACACCCAGGTGCTATATCAAAACGCCTCTGGCCTGATGGTTACGAACATGACGAAACTGTGCTCCAAAGAGTCGTACCAATTTTGCATCATCTTGCTTCACTCAACAAAAAGGTATTAGTGATTGCACACGGCGGACTAATCCGAGCCCTAGATAGGTCTATTGGAGCCCCCGATCTACCCATTCCAAACCTTGGCGGCCGTTGGTACCAAATTGGAGCTTCCATAACTTATGGAGCACAAATTAATCTAGTGAGCGTTGATGCCGAGATCGACATCGAGTAACGGCCTATTCAATGACGAAATCGCTCTTCAGATTAATTGCCCAAGATACAACTTCACCAGGATCACTTTGATCCTCTGCTAATTGGTGCAACGAAGATTCAACCCGGGCGAGTAATAGCTCAATTTCATCTAAATCAGATTCAGTAAGATGGCTCTGATCATTCGACATACCTAAAGTTTAGAGCGTTTTTTCTCTACCTGCAGTCATATGAGGATATCGACTGTCATTTACCAAAAGCTTTGCGACTAGCCTTCTCTCCACTTTGATCTACTCAAAATTAAAAGGCAGCCCACGCCCATCTATTTAGATCCAATGAAAATATGACCATGAACGCACAAACGCCAAAACCAACTATCTCACTCATGGTTTTCACACGAGACCTAAGAATAATAGATAATCCAGCCTTATCTGCTTCACTAGAAAGCGCTAATACATATTGTCTTTTTGTATTTGAAGACAGTCTTATATCAGGTTCACGGCCTCCCTTAAACAGGCTGAAATTTCTCAAGGATTCGCTACAAGATCTCTCTCTCAGCCTTAGATCTATTGGGGGAGAGTTAATTATTGCTAGTGGTAAGTGGGCGGATACGGTGCTTGATGTTGCTAAAAAAATCGAGGCTTCAGAAATTAATATTGCAGATGACTACAGCACCTATGCCACTAATCGGATTGCTACTCTTCAGAATTATTGCGCTACAAATGAAATTACCTTAAACAAACATCCTGGAACATCTATCGTCGATCCAGGAGTGCTAACCCCAGCGACAGGTTCTGAATATAAAATTTTCACACCATATTTTCGTAAATGGATAAATGCATCATGGCGGCCCCAAGCGGTATTCCCTAAAACAATTAAATTTGGGAAAACCGACCACCAATTTCCTCTTTCTCAAAAGACTAAAGATCTCCTTTCAATCAGTTCTTCGGGTTACGGCGGAGAAACGAGCGGTAGCGAAAAGATGGATCAATGGTTGAGTAAGTCTTCAAATACCTATAACAGCACTAAGGATGTTCCTTGCCTCGATAGCACTTCTCACCTCTCCGCATTTTTGCATTTTGGTTGTATCTCACCGCTGAGATTGGCGATCAAAGCACAATCTTTCCAAGAAACTGAAAATTTTGTACGTCAACTATGTTGGAGAGATTTTTTTCTTCAAATTCTCGCTGTCAGACCTGATGCATCAAATAATGATTACAGAAATCGTGGTGATATTTGGACAAAAGACCCCAAGTCATTTATGGCTTGGAAAGAGGGAAAGACTGGATTTCCGTTAGTCGATGCTGGGATGCGTCAACTCATAGCTGAAGGATTTATGCACAACCGCACTCGAATGGTGACTGCTTCTTTTTTAGTGAAAGATCTCTACTTAGATTGGCGAGTAGGAGCAAACCATTTCATGGAACATCTCGTAGATGGCGACATAGCTAACAATCAACTGGGCTGGCAATGGGTCGCAGGCACTGGAACAGATTCCAATCCACATAGAATTCTCAACCCAATTCGCCAAAGCGAACGCTTTGATCCTTCGGGCTCATACATTCAAAAATGGGTTCCTGAACTTTCAGGGCTAACACCCAAAACTATTCATGACCCTCCCTTGGCCATAAGACGACAATGCGGATACCCAGAACAAATCGTCAATCATCACGATGCAGTAAAATTATTCCGAGATAGAAGAGTAAAATAGTTGTAAGGATTAGGCCACAAAAGTCTAAACGCCGCAGAGATAGGTATCTTCTTTGTATGTCATCTCCAGTGCACAATTCGACCAGACAAGCGCGACTTCGACGTCGAATAGTTACTATCCCCGGGATGTTTTTAGTAACGGCACTTCTTTTACTTTTACTGATACCAGTTTTATTAATTGGCGGAATTATTGATATCCGCTATCGCAGACCACTTTCTACAGTTCGCCTAATTCTTTTTACTCTTTGGTGGCTAGTTGTTGAGACTTTTGGGCTCATAGGTGCCTTCGTTCTTTGGGCTTATTTTCGTCCTTTCAAAAGACTCACCAATCAGCGTTCCATCCGGGCACATACCGGTATCCAGCGAACTTGGATTCAAGCGTTAGTGACGGCCGCACGCTTATTTCTTGGCCTAAAGGTCAAAGTAGAAGGAGACTCCTTAGAAAATAAAATAGGCCCTTTCATAATTTTGGCGCGCCATGGAAGCCAAGGAGATGCATTGCTTATTGCCGCCATGCTCGGACGTTTAAGGATTCGCCCTAGGGTAATTATGAAAAAAGAGCTTCTCCAAGACCCATGTTTTGACATATTCGGCAATCGCCTGCGTAACTACTTTGTTGATCGTGACACAGTCGATAATTTCGAAGAAGTTGCATCTATAGGACAGTTAGCGGCCGAAATGAAGCCCGATGAAGCGACTCTTATATTCCCTGAAGGCACGCGCTTCTCAATACCAAAATTAAAAAAATCTATAATTTCATTAGAAGAAACAGCTCCGTCACGAGTTAAGTCTGCAAAAAATTTACGCTCGGTTCTTCCAATCAGAAGCCCTGGAATCCTTGCCGTACTAGAAAACGCCCCCGAAGCAGACCTCGTTTTCGTAAATCACGTTGGCGTAAACCAATTCCGTTCGATAAAAGATATATGGCGTAACACACCGTTACCAACTGATCTTCACTTCAAAATCACATTTCTTCCTAGAAGCGAAGCACCAAATAGCGCTTCCCAGGACGAACTGATTAGCTTCATCGATTCAAGATGGGAAGAGATTGACGATTGGGTAGTTACAAATCAGCAGTCCTTGAGTTAAGTTTTTTTCTGAAAGGGAAAAGCACAGGAGTGGAAGCTTTATATCGTTCGTATTCTAAATCGTTTTTCCATCTCCGATCAGCTTTTTTTTCTAACATTGGTATTCCACTTATCTTGGTCAAAAGTAACCACACGAATAGTGGGGAAACTAGAGTTGCAAAACTCCATCCAGAAAGAGCCGGAATGGCGATTATCGCCACACCCGTCCACAAGAGAATTTCACCTAAATAATTAGGGTGACGAGAGATCGCCCACAAACCAGACGATATAAAATGATCTTTGTTTTCTTCTTTGCTCCTAAATTTACGTTTAGCTTCATCAGAAATTACCTCTACTGAGAAGCCAAGAACCCAGACTGAAAGACCTAAAAACCCAATTAAACCAAAGTTTTTATCATCTTTGGAAGTAATCGCTGCCAAGGCCGCTGATGCTGTAACTAGAACCCATAAGCCCTGAACAGTCCACGTAAACAAGAACCAGGCAAACTTATGTTTCATAGCGTTGAATCGTGAATCTGAACCCTCACGCTTCACTCTCAAGACAAGAAACGAACCTAGGCGTAATGCCCAGGTAATAACAATGATTGCTAAGATAACTGAACGGGTGCCTAAGTTGTTTGATAATAGTAGGGCTATAGATATGACAGTTACATAAGTAATTGAGCCTAATAAGTCAAAAAAATGCTCAGTGTGTTTTAACCATGCAGCAATGAAACCAACCCATTGAATTCCGTAGGCAACTATCCCACATAATAAGAAAACTGAGATAGCTCTCTCAGAGTCACTGCTTGCACTCGCTGCTGTGGAAAGTGCAATCCCTAAAATAATAGATATTAAAATTCCACTTATAGCTTGGTTTGTTTTCATTCGATATTTCTTCGCTGTTCATCTGCTGAAAGATCTTCGGCTAATGCCACTATACGATCTAGCATCTTTTTGAAAATTAAAGTATGTGGTGGAACCAACGCATACCAGTAGAGACGTCCTAATAAACCACGAGGTACAAACAAGGCTCGTTGAATAATTTCAGTACCGTTTTCAGTTTCTACTACCTGCCACTCCAGCCATGCATGGCCGGGGTTTCTCATTTCGCCAATTAGCCGCAACGAATTAGAGTTAATGGTCACCACCTTAAAAAAGTCAACGGTGTCGCCTACTCGTAAATCCGTAGGGTGTCGACGTCCACGTCTTATCCCAACTCCACCAAGAATCTTGTCGATAAAACCACGCAAATTCCAAAGCCAGTTAAAGGCGAACCAACCATTGTCTCCTCCAACAGTTCGAAGTACAGCCATTAAATTTTCGCCTCTAGCATTTGTGATCTGGGATCTCTGATCGCTAAGAACACGTCCGCCAGACCATGAAGGGTCACCCAAAGCCGGCATTGCGGGGCCGGTTAGACTAGAGATCTGTTTAGCGCCAGATGCGTTTGTCCATCGAGTAGGCATCTCAAGATCTCGGACTCTCGCTAATGCCCGATTTATTGATTGATTTAGATCAAATGAGGTAAATCGCCCTTTATTTCGAATATCTCTATTCCCAACGACAACATCACTAGTTAACGAATCTATAAGTGACCGCGCTAAACGAATTGGGAGAGGACTCACAAGGTTTACCCAGTGAGAAGATAAGCGCGGGGTCAAAACTGGAACAGCGATAATCAAGCGGCGGCGTAAACCAGCAACTTCGGCGTACACGTCCATCATCTGTCGATATGTGAGAACTTCAGGGCCGCCAATCTCAAATACCTCACCAATTACTTCTTCATCTCCGAGCACCCCTACAAGATGGCTAAGTACGTCTTCAATCGCTATTGGCTGGCAGCGTGTCCGAGATACCCATCTCGGGACAACCATTACTGGGAGCACCTCGACCAAAGAGCGGAGCATTTCAAATGATGCACTTCCCGAGCCAATAATGACTGCGGCACGTAATTCCGTAACTGGTGTAATCCCAGAAGCAAGTATTTCACCCACAGCATGACGGCTTGCTAAATGAGCTGAGTGAGTTTCATTATCATGGCCTAGGCCACCCAAGTAGATAATTTGCTTGAGCCCAGCATTGTCAGCGCATTTAACAAATATTTCTGCCATCTCACTTTCGAGAGTTTCAAAGGAGCCGGAAGATGACATCGAATGAACTAGGTAATACGCAGCCTGCGCACCTTCAAGGACTTGGTTCACTTCAGAGGCGACAGAAAGATCTGCCTCTACTACTTCGACTCTATCGCGCCACGGACGATCATCTAAAGCCGCCGAGCTCCGCGTTGTGCATCTAACCCTGTATCCAGCTTCTAGTAGTTCCGGGACTAATCGACCACCAACGTAACCAGTAACGCCCGTAACAACCACTGTGCCCATATCTGACGGTTTAGTAACATTGCTATCACTCATATGAGTCTGCTAGTTCTACAGCAGCAGAATCAAGATTTGAATGCTTAAATATGAAGCCGGATTCGGTTAGTGCATCAGGCTTAACTCGCGCACTGGCTAGAAGCAGACCATCAGCCATTTCTCCTAACAATAACCTCAGCGCTAATGAAGGGGCTACAAGAAAGTATGGGCGTCTCATTTGTTTTCCAAAAATTTTAACAAATGATTTATTCGTTACAGGCTCCGGGGCAACAAGATTTACCGCACCCTCAACTTGTGAATCAAGCAAATGTAACAGAGCACGAATTTCATCTTCCAAGGTTATCCATGACCACCATTGCTTGCCTGAACCCAATGGTCCTCCGACAAAAAATTTAAGCGTTTGTAATATTTTCGGCAGAGCCCCACCCATCGGCGTGCATACTATTCCTGTTCTTGCTATCACTAACCGGGTCTTAGGACTTGCAATCGCAGACGCTTCAAGTTCCCATTTTTTGCATACCTCTGACAAAAATCCTGAGCCACTAGCAGATTTTTCTGAAAGAATCTCATCCCCTCGATTCCCATAGAAACCGATCGCAGAAGACGACACAACTACTTTCGGAGGGTTATCTAATTCTGAGATCTTGGCTGCTAGTAATGAAGTTCCCAAAATTCGGCTGTTAAGAATGCGTTCTTTTTTTCTTTTGCTCCACCGGCCTTCGATGCTTTCACCTGCAAGGTGTACTAAACCATCTAAACCCTCTAACTGAGATGCATCCAGGATGGCTCTAGATGGATCCCATTCAATATCAGTATCCTTGTTAGAACCGCGGCCTATACGAAGAACAGAATCTCCTCGTTCCTCAAGGGCTTTCGCCAATTCCGAACCAATTAATCCTGATGCTCCAGTAATCGCATATTTAGCCATCAGCTAACCTTTCTATAAGTTCTAGACCCAATCTAAAGTCTGACATTATGTGGTCTGCCCCAACGGACTCGGGCGTCAAACCGAACAGTCCTGTCCCACCGACTACCAATGGGACATTTATTTTTTCACGCCTCAGGGATTCAGTTACATCCCGCAGCCCCTCTAATGAGCCGGGGGTCGAGACCGATAATGCCACCGCAAGCAGACGGTCCGCATCTAAACAAACTTCAACAAATGATTCAGGAGGGGTATTCGAACCAAGGTCCTGCACATCGAATTTGCGACCTTTAAGCAATAAGGCCAACACACTTGTAACTAGTCCGTGTTCTTCTGCCGGCGGACAACCCACGATTATCAACCCACGTTTACGACCACGGACTGCTGAGGTGGCCTGCAAGCGTCCAAGTAGTGACGGCACAATAGCGGAAGCACGATGTTCAGCAGCTATAGAAAAAGTTCCCTCCGCCCATCCCCTACCAATTGAACCCATCGCCGGGAACAGTAGATCAATACAAAAATCTTCAACATCGCAACCTGCAGCTCTGACGGACTCCGCTATTTTCCATACTCCTTCTTGGTCACCACTAATTAAACAATTCATCAATGGCTCGATGCGTCTCGACAAATCTCGGTTGCCTCGCCCGACTGCAGCGGGCGCTTTATTTTTAAGTTTCTCTAGCTCTTTTATTTCAATTACCCAGGTTCCATTTTTTTTACTCGCGAGCAACATTCCTGTTCGTACATAACGATAAATAGTCATGTAGTGAAGATCCAGGGTTTCAGCAGCCTCATGAAGCGTGCACGTCTGACTGTCCACTTATTGGCCTGAATTATTCTGTTCATCGTCAGATGCCGCTGAAACATTTTGAGGTGTCAAACGTTCCATCATCGAAACTCGACGATCTTGCATCTCGCGCCATGTCAGAGTCTTGACTTCATCACGCATACCAACCGCCCGTCGTAAAGAGACATCTGAAATATCTTTTGTGTCAACGGAAAACCCTATTTCGGTTGCTACACGAACACCATTGCGACCAAAAAAACCCATTGCAATTTGAGAAAATTCAGCTAAAAGGTCCATGTCTGGGTCAAGTTCTTGAACCACTGATGAAAGATACGCAAAATTCTTTACGAAAAGCATCAGTTCTTTAGGGATTCGAGCTCCATGAGACAATAAGCCTCGGACCAGATTCCTAAACTCTGCAACAAATTCTTCCTCAGTCAGTTCTAGCGGATCAAAGTCATCACGATCTAATTGGAACTCGCTTATCAACAACCCTATGTCAGTATCAGAAGAGAAAGCTCCCAAATCACGAATCCCAGATACTTGAGCCTCTAGATCGCCAGTCATTAAACCAACAACATATCGCAGAAATGCGATTCGCCTTTCTCCGTCAAGACGACCGGTAATACCAAAATCAACCAGCCCAACTTCTCCTTTAGACCCCAGGAAAACGTTGCCAGCATGAAAATCACCATGGAATATTCCATGAATCACAGCACCCTCAAGCAAACCGTCAACCATTTGTCGAAAAATACGCCTCACATCCACTGGTTCTATTGATAATGAGCTGAGATCTCCAAGCGGAACTCCGCTGACGCGACTCATTACAATTACCCGATCAGACACTAACTCTAGATATGGATCTGGTAATTCCCAGCTATTTCGCGCGTTCGATTTTAACGCTCGCCCAGTCTCAAAAAGATTTGCCACTTCAAGTCGAAAATCTAGCTCTTCGCATATGGTCTCGGCGAACAACTCGACTAATGCTGGAGGGTTAGCTAAGGCGGCGACTGGTAATTTACCAACTAATCGGGGGGCAATCCATGCCATCACACGTAAGTCGCTTGTAACTCGACGACGAATCTTCGACCGTTGAATTTTGATAACGACAGGTGTTCCATCTAACAATTCTGCCAAATGTACTTGTGCTATTGAAGCCGCTGCAATTGGGACACTTTTAACATCAAGAAAATTATTCTTTAACGGACCGAGATCTTTAACAAGTATTTTTTTTGCCTTTAACCAGGGCTCGGGACTGACTTGGTCCCGACATTTCCGACATTCTTCTACTAGCGCTTCCGGAAAAACTCCCTCTGCTGCCGAAATCAACTGTGCGAGTTTCACATAAGCAGGACCTTGCTTCTCACCAGCTCGGATAAGCCGTCTATAAAGAGATCTTCGGCTATCTAGATCATTTAGTTTTCGGTCACGAACCTTCCATAGAAGAACTGCTTTCCCAAAGCGAAAAGCGGTCGTTACTAATCTCCCTAAAGGAGGGAACTTCGGGCTCCTAATTAGTTGCGGTATCGACGAACGCACTGAATCTCGAATAGCTGAAGCAGCACGTATCCATTCATCTTCGGGGTTAGTCGAAACATCTCCAAAAACTTCATCAGTAGAAATGTCAACAGCTTTAAAAGAAGAATTATTACCAGGCTCATCACTTTTTTCTACATTTTTTTCAATAGCAATATTTAGTTCCGCAGGGCCCCAGATCCCCATTGACAATGGTTTCCAGATAACGGGAGAAGTTAAACGGAAAGTGGGAACGAGCTCAACGAAGGCAGTTAACGCTTCCTGTAACTCAGCTCGAGCCAAGGATGCCCCAAGACAATGATGCGCACCCGCACCAAAAGCTAAATGCGGGCAACCCTTTGTTCTAGCAATATTGAACTCATAACCATCATCTTCTATCGATTCCGATAATCCGGCAGCATGAAGACCAAGTAACACTGTTGTGCCCGCTGGGAAACGAATACCGTCAACTACTATGTCACGGGCAGCTAATCTAGCCGTAGTCCGAACTGCACTTATGTAACGCAGCGATTCTTCAACTGCTGCTGGAATAAGTGACGGATCCTCTCTTAGAGCCTCGTATTGATCAGGATGGTCAGCTAAAACCGCAATCATTGCGCCTAATTGGTTTCTAGTAGTATCTGTACCAGCAAGCAATATGGCTTGAACCATGGCAATGAGCTCATCGCTAGTTAGCCGATCTTCCTCCTCTTGCCCTCGGATGAGTTCACTCAGAAGATCGCCCGTAGGTTCCTTGGATCGCTTTTCAATTAGCTCAAAGACATAAGCATCAAGTTCAGATTGAGCTTTTACAACATCATCTAGCCGATCAATAACTGCCTCGGTATCAGCATCTAACGCAGAAAAAATTATGTCGGCCCAGTTATCGAACAGTCTCCAATCAGCATCATCAACTCCAAGCAACCGGCAAATTATTGGCACTGGATATGGTCGGCAGAACTCACTCACTAATTCACCACTACCGCGGTCACACATCACTGAAATTAATGACTGCGCATGCGATTTCATGAAAGGACGTAGATCTCTGGCCCCACCCATGCTGAAAGAACCATTAACTAATTTTCGCAAACGGCGATGATCTTCACCCTCGACAGAAAGAACATTTGGTCTTATTTTAAACGAGCTTGGCGCCTCAGGAACAGACAGCTGCGATCGGGAGATGAACTCATTAAAGTCCGTTGACAAAGAGTCCATTTCCTCCAACATTGAGACACCAGATAAAACTGATATCCAATCAGGGTCTCTAAGAATGGACTTGACCTGTTTGAATCCCAGAACTAACGGCCCCGCAGGGGTAGCTACTACCCAACCAGTCTCAGCCGCGAGCTTTTTACTTGCCGCAACAATTTCACCAAAATTTTGCGGCGAAATATTAACAAATGAAAGAGCCCCAGGATCGTTTACATCAACTATATCTATCTGATCAAAACCCGAACCTAACTCATCCGCCATCATTCCCAGACTCCTCAAAACATTGATCTATATTTATGCCCAATTTTATTGTTAAACACTAAAAACCAAGCTGCAACACACTTAATTAGACCGTGTGTACCAACCACACGATAATCATTTAGTGCTAAATATACAGGTATTTCGCTACTCTGAGAGATTGAAGCGGCTAAACCTTACTTAATATTGTTTCGGCGGCGCGGCGGCCAGAGACCAACGCCCCTTGGATAGAAGGAGTATCTCGATGATCACCACACACAAAACAATTATCTGAAATTTCAATTGGGCGTCGAAATGGTCTACCTGGTTCAAATAATGGCTGGCTATGAGCAATACCGAAAGTCTTTAAATGATTCCATTCATCTACGCATTCCCCAAACCACCGATGCATTTGAGTAAGGACCTCATCGGTGGTCACATCATTGTCTCCTGGCATCGCAGCAACAATCAGCGCTTGTCCTCCCGTCGCGTAACTTGGCGCTACATTTGACAAAATAGCCATATTCCTTACTGGTCCCTGACCTTCCCCTGCAAGAAAAATAGCGCTGTCTTTCGAGGGCGCCACTGGAGCCGAGAAATACATACATGTTTGAGAACGTGAATAAACAGTTTCGATTCCTAGAAGCTGCGATGCGCTCGGGCCATCGGTTGCCACAATCAACTGAGCTGGTTGAAACTTCAATCCGTTCTTTAAAAAAACGTCTCGTCCCGCTATCGACTCAACAGGTGAATTTAGCATAAGGCTATCTTCAGATATACGCCGAGACATCTGCTTCGGTATTTCACCCATTCCTTGGCTTGGCACCGCAGCACTGCCACGAAACAAACAACCAAGAATGTAAAAACCAAGCCGCGCTGAGCCCTCGAGCCTTGGTGTTAACTGAATTCCAGAAAGAAGCGGAAAGAAAAAACTCCCAATTGCGTCACTCGAAAAACCGAGCTCCTGAAGCGCTGACTCCATGGATATATCAGACTTAGGTTCCCAAGACTTGCTTAACAAGATTCGCAGCTTCAACAGTCTTAGCTTGTCCTTAGTCTTCAAGGACCGAGAAAGCGCAGCTGTAAAAACAGCCAACGGTCTTTTCGCTGGATCTATTAAACGACTTAATTGATCTTTTTTCACCAAGACGGCACCAGGCTCGAAATAAGAAAGATCCAATGCATCTAAATCAACATGTCGCTCAAGTTCTGGGTAAGCAGTCAAAAGAACTTGAAATCCTCGGTCAAGAAGAAATTCCCCATGAACATCGGTACGAACCCGACCGCCCACTTCATCAGCTGCTTCGACAACAAGGACTTCTCTATTATTTGCTTTAAGAAGAGCAGCTGCCGCTAAACCAGCTAAGCCCGCCCCAATTATTAGCGTTTCAGGGCTAGAGCTATTTTTTGGCTCTCTTTGAATGCTCACAGTCAAAGGCTTACCTGCAAAAAACCTGGCTGTCGAAAACAAACTCAATTTTGATTAACAAATCGTTACTAAGAAAGAATTTCACAAGCTTCATATAGGAAAGTTCTCACTGTTATAAGTGGCCTGTACGCTACGAGGAAGTCGATTGTTAGGTCTCTAATCTAGATCTTTATCAAACTTCTGTAGGGCCGCTAGCTCATCTGGTAGAGCAGGGGACTTTTAATCCCAAGGTGCCGGGTTCAAGCCCCGGGCGGCCTACACCTATAAATCGCTAAAAGTAAGACAAAAGTTAATACTTAGATCCTGGTTGAGCCCAAGACTAATAACTAATTATTTGTCAACCCCGGGACTTCTTGAGCCTTCGTCGCTCTCAGTAAGTCTTCTGGACTTATCGAAATTTCTAAACCTCTTCTACCGCCACTGCAATACAGAATTTCATAATTATTAGCAGATTCATCGATCAGAGTTCGTAGCGGTGTACGGGTCCCTAACGGACTAATTCCTCCCACCACGTAACCAGTCACCCGCTCCGCATCGATCCCACTCGCCAAAAAAGCCCTTTTTGCCTTCATTACCAAAGACACAACTTTTAAATCTGCAGTTGTAATGACTGGCACTAATACAATAACTAGCTCTTTTTTTAAATCAACCCGCATCAAGTTCACCACAAGCGTTTTAAATACTTGTTCTGGAGCCACTTTTAAAGCTTCTACTACTTCAAGTCCGTAACTCTTGTGTGAAGGGTCATGTTTATAAGTATGAACTCCTACTTCAATACCTAACGAGGCAACAAGATCAAGAGCTGGAGTCACTATTAGAAGCCATATTCAACTAGGTGCATTGTGTTTTCTCGTTGTGTCCAATATCTAAGATCTATCTCATCGGCTTCAAAACGTCGTCGATGCAATCTCGATACAGCAGATCTACGAAGTTGAACTACTCGGGCATCTTCACTCTTTTGCATCCGCGAAAAATTCATCTCTCGAACTGCTGACTGTGTAATTAGATAATTTCTTGAACCCACGTGATCTGAACTTTCCCGAACTCTTAGAGAAGGATGTTGCGACATAGACTTGGGAAAACGCGGGTTTTGCATAACCCCTATTTATAGCTATGGGCTGGGACAATAAATCCATTAACGCCCCGAGTGCCCAAACCCACCCGTACCACGGGCTGAAGAACCTAAGTCATCGACTAAATCCCATTCAGCCTGTTCCACAGCTTGAATTACCAACTGCGCAATCCGGTCTCCTCGTTTTACTTCGTAATCATTTTCAGGGTCAGTATTAATTAGTAAAACTTTCAATTCATCTCGATACCCACTGTCAATCAACCCAGGAGAATTAAGACATGTAACACCATGTTTTAAGGCCAATCCGCTCCTTGGTTGGATAAAACCTGCGAATCCCTCTGGAATAGCAATAGCAATACCAGTAGCAACCAAAGCACGACCACCTCCAGCGGTCAAGACCAATCCTTCAGCCGCTACTAAATCAGCTCCAGCATCACCCTGTTTAGCGTAAGTAGGCAAAGCTATTTCAGAATCTAAACGTCGAATCAGTAATGAGATCACAATTAAGACTTTAGGCATAAGAAACACTTAGCTGGAGTATCCTCCGCTCTGTGCCTAGACAGCGTACGATGCCATTGTGCTTGTATGGATGGATCTAGAAATGACTGGCCTCGAACCTAAACGCCATGTCATCGTGGAAATCGCAACAATCGTTACTGATGACAACCTTCAAATTATAGCTGAGGGTCCAGAACTAGTTGTTCACGCTACAGAGAAACAACTCTCAGAGATGGATGACTACGTCACTAAAATGCACACTCAGTCGGGGCTACTTGACCAGATAAGAAATTCGCAAACAACACTCCAAGAAGCTGGACAGTTGACTTTAGAATTTATAAAAGAACATGTCCCCAACCCTCGGAGCGTTCCACTTTGCGGAAACTCAATAGGTACAGATAGAAGATTTTTAGATGCGTACCTACCAGAAATAGAAAATCATCTGCACTACCGATCAATAGATGTTTCTACGCTTAAGGAACTAGCGCGCAGATGGCAACCAGCAATCTTAAAATCGCTTCCTCATAAAAAAACTTCACATCGAGCATTAGATGACATTCGAGAAAGCATTAACGAACTCCGTCATTACCATGATCATTTTTTTCTCATCCCAAATACTTCTGAGGCATAAAATCAAATATTAGTTAGAGAATAAGCTAGAATCTCTGCCGTGAATCTTTCAATGCGTGAAGAACAACAACCACCTGACCAAGAAGTTGTTGAAATAGCGAAAAATATCCGCCGGCTTCAGTTACCTATGTCAATGCCCGGCCTAGGCCACGTTAACTGTTACATACTCGATGACGAGAATGGAGCTGCACTTGTAGACCCAGGGCTTCCCGGGCCTCAGAATTGGAAAGCCCTTATGGCCGGGCTTAAACAGGCAGAACTCCCGCCTGAACGCGTACATTCCATAATCATCACTCATAGTCACCCTGACCACTTCGGAGCATCTGGGCATTTTCGAGAACTATACGGTGCCGACATAATTACCCACAAGAATTTTAAACTTTGGTGGGACACTGCGGACGAAGATGATGACTTGGTCGAACCAGTTGACAAAGACGGAGACAACTCTGAGATTCTAGACAACACGTTATTTCTCAATCGTGAAACGGGCCCACGTGCTCCAACGCCATGGGGAGGCAAACGTTATAAATTACCTCTGCATCGTCGGCTCGGTTATAGCTTTATGAAACATGGCTGGGGTGGCAGGTGGTTTGCTACACCTCAACCAACTTCACATCTTGAAGACGCTGACCATATTTCATTAGCCGGCAGAGAGTTTGTCGCTATACACACACCAGGCCACACTCCAGATCACCTCTGTCTCTATGATCCCGAAGAAGAAGTAATGATTTGTGGTGACCACGTTCTTCCAACAATTACGCCACACATATCCGGCATGGGGACAGCTCTTGACCCACTAAAAGACTTCTTTACAAGTCTTGACCGGGTTAAAGAATTTAGCTCAGTAAAACTTGGGTTACCTGCTCACGGCCAACCCTTTACAGATCTCCCAGGACGAGTCACAGATATTAAACGCCATCATGAAGAAAGACTTCAACTACTTCGAGACTCATCGGACCGACTCGGACGTGCACCAGTCGATCGCTATATGAAGGAACTTTTTAAAGAAAGATCCTGGGGACCCATGGCCGAATCTGAAACGTTCGCTCACCTAGAGCACCTCAGATACGTCGGTGAAACCGATGCGACGAGGAATAATGCAGGGGCCATAGAGTACTCGTTCCGATAGCTCTCTATAAGATTTTTACGACTAGAAATAGTTACCAGACCCGAAACATCCAGTCCGCTGCAGCCCTCGGCATAAGCTTAGAGCCTGCAACAGTTAGCTCTTTTAACACCATTCAAACATTCGCGGTTACGGTGTCGAGGTAAGGACAACGGATCAACTTGATGACTTTCTTAAGTATTGAATCACCCAGACGTAAGCCTCTTATTTTCCTACTAACAACGTACATAATAATCGCAACTTTTTTTCTTTTGTCAGGTCGAGGTGGACCAAATACTTCAGAACCTAATAACGAAGTTTTGGATTCACAAAATACCGAAACTATTTATTCATCAATTTTTACCGATTTCGAAGGCGTTAATAAATCCCTAAGAATATTTTCAGGCCAACCACTAATTATCAATTTTTTCGCGTCTTGGTGCACTCCGTGTGTACAAGAAATGCCAGATTTTGAAAAAATCCATCAGAAATTTGGAGATGAAGTAACTATTCTTGGACTCGCAATAGAAGGCATCACCCAAGCACAACAAATCGTAAAAACGACCGGAGTAACATACCGAACAGGTATCGACGACAATGGCTTACTCGCCGAATTCGGCGGAATAGCGATGCCAACGACTATCTTCGTTTCGATTGAAGGTCTCATTGTTGATCGCTACAGTGGGGTCTTGACCTATGAAAATCTGCGAAACAAACTGACCACAGAGTTTGGTATATGACGTCAGCAACCCTTACTTTCGCATTTACTGCTGGTTTAGTTGCAACCATAAACCCTTGTGGGTTTGCAATGCTTCCGGCTTACCTCTCCTATTTTCTTGGGACAGAAGAAGCTGAAGCTCTTAATGAAAAAACTGGTATCGGACGAGCCCTGATAACCGGGTTAACAGTCTCATCCGGATTTGTAGCGGTTTTTAGCATTATCGGATTGCTTGTATCTGCTGGTCTTAGTGCTGTGCGCCAGATCGTTCCATGGCTCACCATCTTTATTGGTTGCACTCTAATACTTCTCGGAATAGCTTTTATGTTTGGATACCGTTTAAGAATTTTCCTTCCTAATTTTAAAGAAGGCCCCAATAACAGAAATCTTAAATCACTTTTTTTGTTTGGGGTCAGCTACGCAATCGCATCTATTTCCTGCGGGTTACCAACTTTTATCGTAGTTGTATCAACCTCCGCAAGTAGCTTCACAACCGGCCTGATTTCTTTTTTTGCTTATTCAATAGGAATGGCTTTAGTGCTAACTGCGCTGACGATAAGTCTGGCGATAGCGCGACAATCACTGCTTGTTAAACTTCGATTATTTCTTCCAAAGGTTGACCGCCTCGCGGGTTCTCTAATGATTATGGCTGGAATGTATTTAGTCGTGTTCTGGATTACTGAACGAATAGGCGCAAGCCCTAACCGAGTTATTCTTGAAGTTGAGAACTGGAGCGCCAGTCTTAGTAACCAGATATCGACGATAGGCGGAGCGCGCGTAGGCGTCTCCCTTAGCATTATTGTGTCAGCCGCTACAATTTTCTTACTAACAAGTCAGAAAGATAATCAACTTACTGATGATTAATCACCTTAAAATTATTTTCTCAAGGAGTTGTTAAAATGGCTCTGCACCTAGGTCAACATGCACTGCTAGAGACAGACAAGCCATTTGCATCGCTTCTGGCTAAACCAGGAGTCAATGAAGTACTTGAGCTACGTTCTAAATTTGGGTTCATGGCATTCCACGGAGGTTGGCTCGAAGAAGTGACCGATGACATCGCTCAAGTCGCTGCTGAGCGATCTGATTCATCATATTATGCCGTGCTGCAGGGGCCCGATGAGCAGTGGCACATCCCATCACACCTAGTAGACCCTGCAGACTCTCCGGTATTGACACAGTTTATTGAACACGTAGAGGTTGTAGTAGCGATTCATGGCTTCGGTAGGCCAGATCTTTTAAAATCCGTGTTGCTCGGTGGTAAGAACCGGCAACTGGCAGAGTTCGTGGCTTGCCGCTTAATGACTCGCCTCCCTCATTATGAAATTCTTTATGACTTAGAAAAAATACCTAAGAGCTTGCGTGGCCAACATTCCCAAAATCCTGTCAACTTACCTCGCGAGGGGGGCATACAGTTAGAACTTCCGCCAAGGATTCGGGGGAAGAGCCCTTTATGGACAGGTTTCAAAGGACCTGGACGGGTGCCACATCATGAAGCTCTAATCGAAGGGCTAGCAGCAGCAGCTAGGGACTGGACAACGATCAATAGCTCCTCATAAATCCAAAGCTAAGGAGCCAATCTGCTAACTGCCCACCCTTCGGGTGATTTTTCATATACCAATCGATCGTGCAACCTGTTAGCGCGGCCTTGCCAAAATTCGATGCGGTTAGGAATTAACTGATAGCCACCCCAATACACAGGCCGGGATACATCAGCGCCGTCTAATTCATTAAATAGATTTGTCCAGAGAAGCTCTAGCTCTCCTCTTCCCGTGACGACCTCACTTTGCTTCGAAATGATTGCCGAAATTCGTGATTCCCTTGCCCGTCTTTGAAAATAATTATCAGAGATATCAACTGATGTTTTTGCTACCGAACCCGAGAATCTAACTTGCCGTTCCAGAGGGAGCCAACTGAAAATACTTGCAGCAAAAGGATTAGCATCCAATTCTCTACCCTTTTGACTCAAATAGTTTGTGTAGAAAATTAATCCGTTAGTAGACAATCCTCGCATTAAAACGTTCCTCATTGATGGAACGGCGTTATCCGAAACAGTTGACACAACCATTGCCTCTGCATTGTAAAAACCTAAGTCTTGAGCGACTGTTAACCATTCTTTGAAAAGATCAATCGGATTATCAACAATGTCAGCCTCCAATAACCCGCGTCCCATAAGCTGATCTCGTATAGCTTTTACTTCTTCAGGATCATTCATCTGACTAGACTCCTTGGGTCTCGACACAATTGGCCAATCACATGACCTCTAGTTTGGTGTTAAAAATCTCGTTAGGTGCAATCATTGCCTCGTTATTACGGTGGGGATTTCAATCTGCTAGCAATCCGGCTGTCGGCCTGCTAATCGCAAACACCATCGGCTGTTTTATCATCGGTTTTGCTACTAAAAGCCAATGGTCATCGCAATCTTGGTTGACTGTGGGTTTTTGTGGTGCTCTAACCAGCTTTTCAGCTCTTTGTTTTCATGTCGCTACTGCTATCAACGAAGCTAATTATCTAACTGGTCTATACGAGACATTTATAACAATCATTTTCTGCTCAATTGCGTTTCTATTAAGCCGACGGGTCCGATGGCGTACATCATAATTACAAGTTTTGTCGCTCTAGTCAGCGCCGCAGCGATACTTCGGTGGTACGCAACTAGATACTTTGGTCTAGCAGGAACTTTACTGATCAACCTGGTTGGGTCATTTGCGCTAGGCCTACTTACAAACACAGGCGGGTCATCCGCAGTGGTGCTTGGAACCGGCGCACTAGGTTCTCTAACAACTATTTCAGGTCTTGCACTTCATTTTGATGAGCTGTTGGAGGAAAACAAAAAGCGGGCTGTTGGCTACCTAACACTTTCTTTACTCGGAGGCATCACGGCAGCATTATTAGGAATAAAACTGGTCACATAAACTATTTAGGTCCGTCGATCCGCTCGTACCCCAAATATTTTTGGAGAACCTTAGGCACCGCTATCGAACCATCCTCCATCTGACAGTTTTCCATCAAGAACACCAACGTACGCGATATTGCACACGCAGTTCCATTCAATGTGTGAACTAAACCACTGCTCGAATCATCTTTGTATCGACTCGACATTCTACGCGCTGAATAGTCCGTGTAGTTAGAGCAGGAAGTGACTTCCCGGTAGGCGCTTTCAGATGGTAACCAAACCTCAAGATCATATTTTTTTGCGGCTGCAGCTCCTAGGTCACCAGCTGCAACAGCAATAACTCTGTATGGCAAATTTAACGAACTGACAATTTGCTCTTGCAAATCTCGAAGCTTTTCAAGTTCTTCCCAACTCGAGTCAGGATCGCAAAATGAAAACATTTCAACTTTGTCAAACTGATGAACCCTAAAGATTCCTCGTGTGTCTTTACCGTAAGTTCCAGCTTCTCTACGAAAGCACGATGAGAATCCGGCGTATCGAATAGGCAGTTTAGCCCTATCCAGCCTTTCACCCCGATGGAGCCCGGCAAGTGCTACCTCAGCCGTTCCAGTAAGAAATAGGTCATCACCTGCTATCTCATAGACTTGGTTGCGATCAGTGGGGAAAAACCCAGCGTCAATCATCATCTCTTCACGCACAAGCACAGGAGGGACAACGGGAATAAAGTTATTCATTTCTAGTAGATCAAAGACATACTGAATCAGGGCGAATTCTAGTCGAACTGCTGGGCCCATTAAATAAGCAAATCGACTTCCACTGTTTTTTACGGCGCGTTCGCTGTCAACCATTCCGAGTAGCTCACCAAGATCTGCATGGTCATACTTTCTAGGCTCGGTGCGTTCTCCTACTTCCTTAATAACGATAAATTTTTCTTCGCCACCTTCAGGGACGCTTTCGTGCGCCGGGTTTGGTACTTGAAGAATCAATTCTTCAACTAGTTGTTTAGCTAAAGTCTCAGCATTCTCTAATTTCTCAAGCGAAATCTTTAAAGTTCCAGCGTGATTTATTTTTTCTGGACGCTCATCAAGCGTCGCACGCCCAATTTCTTTGCTGGCGGCGTTGTGTGCAGCTCTAGCTTCATCAGCTTCGTGAGTAACAGAACGTGAAGCTATATCAGCTTCTAACAAACGTTCTATAACATCGCTATCGGTACCCTTTTTGATCGCACCTGCGCGATAGCTAGGTTCATTGCGAAGGCGTCTAAGATCTATCACGAACTTTGACCGTACCGGTTAAACACACTCAAAAGAAAGCCGTTATGCCAAACACCAAAGAAAAGAAACCATTTTTAACAGAATCGTCCAGCATCACAACCTGCTGGATCGGTCCAAAAAACTAGTGAAGTAGCCATAGCAGCAAAAACAACTACTGCTAAGACAAGCCCAGTTATGAATAAATAACTGAAAATTTTACTATCGAATTTAAGATGCATGAAGTATGAGATTACGATCTGAAACTTTACGACCATCAAGATAAGTAACGATGGGACTTCCAGAACTCCAAAGTCAACAAAATAAGTTAATACTTCGATAGCAGTTAACACGGCTAGAAGCAGAGCTATTTTGATGTACCCGAGATCGCTTAAACCATGGTCTTCGTGTTCGACGGTTCCCTCTACATGGGAGTCGGTGATAACATTCATCTGACCAATTCTCCTATGGGATTAGATATACAACGGCAAAAATTACGATCCATACAATATCCACAAAATGCCAGTAAAGACCAATTATCTCTACTGTCTCAGCCCGCTCAGCACCAATGTTGCCTCGGCTAATAAGTGACCAAAGAGTTACTAGCATTATTATGCCGAGGGACACATGCACACCATGAAAGCCCGTCAGCGTGAAAAAGGCAGACGAGGAGATATTAGTCGTGAAGCCCAGTCCCTCACGATAAAAGCCCGTGAACTCGTACACCTGGCCCGCTATAAACACTGCCCCTAATGTGGCAGTGGTAAGCAGCCACATTTTGCAACGCTCTATCTCGCCTCTGCCTATTGAGGTAACTGCCAACACCATCGTCAGTGAACTCATCAAAAGAACAAATGAGCTAACCGAAGTAAACGGAATGTCGAACAGTTCTGCAGCGGTGGAGCCGTCTGTATCTGGACCCACACGATTACGAAGTAAAAGATATGTTGATATCAGTGCTGCAAACAATAAACAATCAGAGCCTAGAAAAGCCCACATCGTCATTTTTTCATTACTGAGCCCCGTGGTAAGAGGGGGCACATCGTAGTCATCCCATTCAGTCGGACCATATGCCAACTGTGAGGTATTGACCTCAGTTGCATTATCCAACGGGAGCCTCCTCCGTGCTTTCATCTTTTGGTGAATCTATTAAATTTTCTGAATGGTCACCATCAGGCTCATCATGATCATCATGATCATCACCATGCCCGTGACCTACATCTGGATCCGTATGTGGTTCCAAACTCCAGCCATATATGGCTGCGACCAATACCAATAGCCCGATACCAGTTAACCAAAGCGTGTAAATAAGCCCTAAAGCTATTAGGGGCAGCCCAGAGGCTAATACAATCGGCCAATAAGACGGAGATGGCAGGTGAGGATGTTGATCACCTAGTTGCGCAATGGCATTACCATCTGCCACTTTACGGAGTTTACCATTCTCATCTTTCTGGTATTTTTTGTGCCAAAAATCATCTAGGTCAGTTACCACTGGCACGTAGTCAAAGTTATGTTCTGGAGTTGGTGAAGGAATTGACCATTCTAGAGTTCTTCCGTCCCAAGGGTCAGCTGGAGATTGCTCTATTGTTCCAGCTTTGTAACCAAGCCATGTTTTTACGATGTTTATAGCGAAGATAATCATTCCGATTAAGATGACGAAGGCTCCAATTGAAACCATCAAGTTCCAGAAGTCAAAACCATCTTCTGGACCGTATCTACTGTGTCGTCTGGCCATTCCTTGTAACCCTAAAATATGCATTGGGCCAAAGGTCAAATTAAAGCCGACTAGGACAATCCAGAAATGCCATTTGCCTAAAGTTTCATTCAGCTTGTAGCCAAATGCCTTCGGCCACCAATAATACATTCCAGCAAACAGCCCCATTAGAGCGCCACCAAATAGTACGTAGTGAAAGTGAGCGACAATGAAATAGGTATCAGTTTGCTGCGTGTCGGCTGGCGCCACCGAATGCATTACTCCGGACAGGCCTCCAATAGTGAACATAGATACTAGTGAGATTGAGAACATCATCGGAACGGTAAAAGTGATTTTGCCACCCCACATTGTGGCTATCCAGTTTAAAATCTTAACACCTGTCGGAACTGCAATGAACATGGTCGTTGCAGAGAATGCGGCAACGCTCACCGGTCCAAGCCCTGATACGAACATGTGGTGAGCCCATACGCCCCAGCCCATAAATCCAATAGCAGCACCAGATATAACAATAACTGAGTAGCCAAATAGCGGTTTACGACTAAATACTGGGAGCGTCTCAGAAACAATACCAAAAGATGGCAGTATCAGAATATACACTTCTGGATGTCCAAATATCCAAAATAGATGCTGCCAGAGAAGCGGATCGGCTCCCATACCGACATTAAAGAAGTTGGCGTCAAATGTTCTGTCCAAAGACAAAAGCACCAATGCAACAGTTATGACGGGTAATGCAAACAGTAGCAAAAACTGAACTACCAGAATCATCCAAGTAAAGACCGGCATGCGAAGAAGAGTCATTCCAGGGGCCCGCATATTAATAATTGTCACAATCAGGTTTATCGCCCCGACTAATGACGCAATACCAGCTATTTGTAGTCCCATCGCATAGAAATCCATCCCTGCGCCAGGGCTAAACGTCACGCTGGTATTTGGAGCGTACGCAAACCAACCACCGTCAGGTCCGCCACCCAGAAACCAGCTTAGGTTGAGGAAAATGCCACCGAAAACAAAAATCCAAAGTCCTAGGGCATTCATTCGTGGGAACGCTACGTCACGAGCACCAATTTGGAGGGGCACAATGTAGTTAGCAAATGCAGCTGCAAGTGGCATAATCACTAAAAACACCATTGTCGTGCCGTGCATCGTGAAGATTTGGTTGTATTGCTCAGCAGTTAGAACTGTTCCATTTGGAGTTAGGAGCTGGGTCCGGATTAAGAGCGCTTCAATACCGCCCCACAAAAACCAAAACATTGCAACTGCGCCGTACATTATGCCGATTTTTTTATGATCAACGGTAAATACCCAAGCCCTCCAACCTTTTGCATACGTTGGTCGAGCAAACGCGCCAGTAGAAGGCTTTGTCTCACCACTCTCAAGTTCGAGGATTAGAGGAGGTTCCTCTGTAATCGCCATAGGTTGGTTCTCCTAGAAGCCGCTACGGGCGGATATCAGATCAGCTGGGCATCAGCGGCGGTTTGCCGCCGAGGGTTTGTAAATAACTAACGATGTCGTCGAGTTCAGGTCCATTTAGGATCTCAGCAAATGACATCATTCCCTGCCGATTTTCCGGTCGGGAAGGTTTTTGGCCAGGGGCATTTCGAACCCATTCACGAAGGTCAGCAATGTTAACTGACTGATCTTCGTTGTAAAGCTCGAAAAGACTACCTGCAAAAGAGGTGCGACTCATTAAATGAGTCAAGTTGGGAGCGACACCGGAGGCTAAATTAGCATTACCGTCTGCTGCACCTTCATAAACGCCGTTTATGACATGGCAACTAATGCAATGAACACCAAACAGATCATACCCTCGTTTAGCAGCTTCACCAGTTGGTATCGATGACTTGGCTAACTGGCTTTCCTGCCAAATTTTATAGTCAGCAGCTTCTAATGCCACTGCCCGTACTTGCATATTTGCGTGGCTTAAGCCACAGAACTCTGTGCATTCCCCATAAAAAATTCCGGGTACTGGCGAACTAATACGCCAGTGGTGAACTCGCCCAGGTACGGCATCTTTTTTGCCATTCAATTGAGGAATCCAGAATGAATGAATTACATCATTAGATGTAATCTCAAGATTAACTTCTTGGCCAACGGGTATCACAATTTCATTAGAGGTAATAATGTCTGATTGGCCATCTTCGTCTAGGTCATAGCTAAATTGCCACCACCACTGTTGACCGGTCACCTGGATCGTTGGCCCGTCGCCCTTGTCGTGTAAATCAAATACTGAAGGGATAGTCGCAACTGCTAGAAATAAGAGCATTACTACGGGGATAAGAGTCCACGTTAATTCAGCTTTTTTATTTCCATGTATCTGCTCTGGGAGTTCGTCAGGATCATCGCCTGGCCGAACTCGAAATTTAATAATAACGGCAATGACAGCTGCGCCAACAAAAAGCCCGACTGCTATTGCCATCCAGGCTGAAAGACGCATTATTCCATCTATGTCCTTAGCATTCTGCCCTACAGGTTTTAGAGGATCTAAACGCCCTGAAGCACAAGATGAGATGAACAAAAGCAGTGTACCGAGAAATGTAAATCGTAGATTTCTATTGTAGAAGAATCGATTTTGGACCATATCAGTGTCGTGAACCTCGTTAGCAAATTTGCGCTTCTTTAGAAGCTTGGCCGACTCTACGCGTTTATGCCAGCCAGACATTACCGAACCACAATCCTAGCGGGATTAAGGGCTTGAGAATGCTCTTCATAATCAGTAGCTTCAGAGTCGTTTTCATGCTCTATATCTTCATCCTGATGCACTTCGTGAGGATGAAAGTCTCGTTCACCAATCGCAGCCGACGTTATACCGGCAACAATTAAGCCTGCTCCGGCTGCAACTAACGCCGTAGCGACAATGGCTCGCCGTATCTCTGGCTTAGCATAAAGCACAAATGCGAATGCCAGAACTAGTGATGAAAGCCCTAAAGCAATCCAACTTGCATTGTTTCTACTGGCTGCCAGAAATACTCTAGAGATCAGCAAAACCGGTATTGCAATACTTAATGCCCCATAAAGAGGGATTTCGAATGGAGCAATTAATCTGTCTCTCTCAGTGGCGTTTGCAACCTGATCTTTGGAAAGCCGGTCGGCCCAGGCGCTTACAGTCCATTCGACCGAAGCGGTAATAATAGTTGCGAGGCCAAGAATTGCTATAAATCCATCTGTTGTCAGGCCAACCATTAAAAGTCCGAGACCAAAAGCTGACATAACCGGCCAGTAGGCAGGAGTCGCCGGGTAGGAGTGAGATCGTTCACGATCTATAGAGTCATTGTCCCCTAAGGACAACGCCAATGCAGTTAAAAGTGCAAAGGCAGCAGCAGCTGTGCCTAGCACGATGGTTCCGAACATCACTACATGACCTGTCTCATCGAGACCAGTCACAATCCCGAGTATTATTGCTGCCGCTGCGGCCACTGCTATGCGGCCGGCGAAATATCTACTTGCTATGCCGAGCATCGTTCTCCTACTTGACCACGTATACGGCGTACCAGGTAGCAGTCCAAGCGACCGCTACAAAGTCCCAAAAAAACACTGCCGAGCCAAGTGGCGTGCTTCCATGCTGACCAACACTTCCGCCTACTGATCTAAGTCCCATCAAACCTAGATATATCAGACCGACGACTACTAAGGCTAAAGATAACCCAGTGGTTGCGAATGCAAGGTTTGGGTACTCCCCCGAACCTATTTCTAATTCCATTCGATTAAGACTATAAATAACCATATTCACAAAACCGAGACCAAGCACAATTGTGGTTGCTATGGCTGTCCAAGCATGTGCTGTGTCTCGTCGTCTACTAGCCCATAGTGCCCAATGAGCGGTGACTATAGATGTATACAAAGTCAGGAGAGCATAATCGAACTGAGGGTTAGGAACTTTCAATCCATTTAACCATTCGCTTCCAGGGTGAATACCTGAAGCATGGCGCCTCGCCATATACATAGCTAACGCGCCAGCGATCATCATTGCCGCAGCAGCTATGGCAAAACCCGTCGCTACAAATTGAGCTCTCGGACGCTGAGGTTCCCCCGAAACAAGAGTTGGTGTGTTATCAGCCATTAGACGCCGCCTCCTCAGCCTCGGCAATATCCAATAATGGTGTACCTGAGCTAAGGTCCTGCAATTCTGCAAGCTGGCCCATAGCAGGAGGGGAAGAAAGTAACCATTCCGGTGACTGTCCGGACCACGGATCGTCAGTGGCTTCCATACCTTTTTTCAGAGTTATTGAAACAAACATATTGAGCAGCAGGAGTGCTACCCCAGAAAGAACTATCAAAGTTCCTACAAGTCCAAGCGCACTGAGTCCTTCAGCACCTGAGTCATCAACCAAATTTGAATATATTGAAGTCATTGAGGGATCTTGGTACACGAAATCAGGTTGGTCCGTAAGTAGCCCAGACAAGAATGGTCCCACAGATGCTAAAAAGGCTCCACCTGCAATCACTAAAAAGTTTAGTTTGCCAAGAAGCTCATTTAACTGGCGACCCCATATCTTCGGCGCCCACCAATGAACTGCTGCAAGGACGCCAAGGAGACCGGCTCCATAAATCATTACAGATTGTTGACCAGTCACCCAGGTGGTCATTCTAAGTTGAGCATTGCCTAAGTTTCCGCGATCCCCAATTTCTAACCAGTCAACTGCAGCTCCTATAAAGCCACATAAAGCTCCGGTTAATAGGAATTTTCCTGCACCAAGCGATGCTAATAACGAGGTCGTTATCTCGGGGACCTTGCGATTTTGCATTAATGTTTGAACCAGTGCTAACCCAATAAGGGCAAGAAGCCCCGTAATCGCAAGTAGTGCTCCGCCATACATTGCAACAAGAACAATGCCTTCGGCGCCATCAATTATGTCAGAGCCTTCATTGGTTATGGCAAAATTTGCCCACGCCCCAAATCCGAAAAGCCCTAGAAGACCAATAGTGAAATACATCGCTAACGGCTCAAATACTCTTCGTTTAGCTGAAGCAAGCACTACTTCACTGGCTATGCCGAGAACTGGTACCGAATACATAAACAATTGAGGGGCTCGATAAAGCCAGTCAATTCGTTCCCAAATACCAAAATTACCGCCGAGAAAAACTCTCCCATATCGGTGATCAACGTAAAGTATTACTAGTTGCCCCAACAGCACAGGCAGACTAACTACAAGCATCGACGCCGTAACCAGAGCCGACCACGAATACGGCGGGGTCGTATCCATATACAAACCCGGAGAGCGCATTGTCATAGCTGTGGCGCCGATTACGACGGCACCAATTAAGAGGCCGACGACCAAACCTCCAACGGCCAGCATGTGCAGGTCGACCAGATCAGAGTTACCGCCATAAGGTCCACCGTTACCGATATAAGCACCAAACAGAACCCCAGCAGATACAAGCCAAACCCAATATGAAGCTGCTGCGGCTCGAGGAAACGCTAGATTCCCAGCACCTATTTGCAATGGCACGATGTACATAGAGAAACCGAGAAAAATCGGAATTAAGAAAAGGAGAACTAACGTTTCACGTGACAGCGCAAATAGTTGACCAAATGAGTCTCCATCGAGAACAACAAAATCAGTTCCAGATGTGAGGTCAATACGAACTATGACATCGAGAAGTACACCCACCAGCAACATAATGATTGCGCTGACGATATAAAGGCGCCCAACCCTCTTATGGTCCGCAGTTGTAAGCCAACCAAACGGAGTGGGATCTTCACTTGTTGTGATAGCTGTCGCCATATCTG
Organism: Acidimicrobiaceae bacterium; assembly: GCA_905182565.1. GTDB lineage: Bacteria > Actinomycetota > Acidimicrobiia > Acidimicrobiales > Poriferisodalaceae > UBA9040. The sequence goes on from CAJJCB010000027.1 coordinate 104,952, forward strand.
TATTTGTTCCGGTCATGCTTGCGAGTCATTCTTAAGATTGTTTTGTTCTGTCACACAGAGAAGACAGCCACACAGTTTTGCGCAGACCGACACGGACAGGTAATGGTTTTGCACTCTACTCATCAGTTTGCCAGGCATCTAACTCAAGAGCAGGCTTATCTGAATACGATTTGTTCATTAAATGCCCTCGCTTACTAGGACGTCCACGGCCATTGCTATAAACAGCAGCCCAAGATAGCTAATTGAATAATGAAAAACCTTCATGGCTTGAGCCATTGTCGGTCGTTTTAACAGCAAAACGGTGTGCCATAAAAAGATACCTCCGAATATGACAGAAGCAGCTAAATAGATAAAACCAGTTTCTAAAACAAAGTAAATCCAAATCGAAAGAGCAAGGACAACAATTGTGTAACAAATCATTTGGATTGCAGTACTGCGGATACTTGAAACTACTGGGAGCATGGGTACATCAGCTGCTTTATAGTCCTCAGCATATTTGATTGCTAAGGCCCAAAAATGTGGTGGAGTCCAAAAAAAGATCACTGCGAAAAGCAACCATGGGGCCAAAGAGAGGCTATTCGTGACAGCTGCCCAGCCAACTAAAGCTGGTACAGCTCCTGCTGCTCCTCCGATGACAATATTTTGTTTTGAAGTTCTTTTAAGCCATAGCGAATATACAAACACATAAAAAAGAGTGGCGCTTATCGCTAAAAGGGCCGACAATAAATTCACCGCTAACCATAAAAGAACAAACGCAGCAACTTCTAGTAAAAGCCCAAATAGCAGTGCAGATCTGGGGGTTACGGCTCCAGTGACAAGAGGGCGCGCCTGGGTTCTCACCATTAATCCATCGATATCTCGATCGATGTACATATTAAACGTGTTTGCACCACCAGCGGCTAAAGCGCCGCCCATTACCGTAACAATCATCAACCAAACACTCGGAAGACCACGTTCGGCGACAATCATCGTCGGAACAGTAGTGATCAACAAAAGTTCTATGATCCGAGGTTTTGTCAACATGACAAACGCCCCGGCTCTGCTTGTGAACCGACGACCAGAAATTCCGGCCACCGTCGTGGACTGGTGCATCGGGTCACACGATACGGCGCTTAAGGCTCAGTCACCAAACATGAGCCTTGATTCTTCATGATTAGTTAAATCAGCATCGGCGCTATAATTTCAAGTAAGTGAAATTCAAAGGGCTATCTCCGAACACATTCCACAAAATAACTCGGTTTGCGCTTTGGTCTTTGGTGGCAATAGTAGTAACCGGTGGGGCTGTTCGTTTGACTGGAAGCGGCCTCGGTTGCAGCGATTGGCCAAACTGTGAGCCTGGACAATTGGTACCCAAAGCCGACATCCATGGCTGGGTTGAATTCGGTAATCGATTAATAACTGGTCTTGTGTCTATCGCTGTAATTTTTGCAGTCTCGGGATCATTGCTTCGATGCCCTCGCGAAAAATCTTTGACATCTTGGTCGCTAGGCCTCGTCGTCGGTGTAATTATCCAAATAGTTCTCGGGGCAATAACGGTTGCCACTCATCTTTCACCGCCGATAGTGATGGCTCACTTTCTTGTTTCTATGGTTCTGATTTGGAATGCAGTTGTTTTAGAGACAAAAGCTTCGAATACTCGAAACACAGAAAAAATAACTCTTCCATACACAAAAATGCACTGCTGGCTAATCGGCACCATGACCGCAATAGTGGTATTTACCGGAACAATTGTTACTGCTTCCGGTCCCCATGGCGGTGATGAAAACGTCAATCGTCTTAATTTTGAATTACCAGATGTCGCTCGTATCCATGGCGTTTCTGTATTTTTACTAGTTTTCTTTCTTGTAGGACTTAATATTCGGCTTAAAAGTACCCAACAAAAAAATCTCTATCAGAGCACAAAAACAATGCTTATTGTAGTTGTCGCTCAAGCAGCAATCGGTTACGTCCAGTACTTTAACCAGCTCCCACCATTCCTAGTGGCATGTCACATAGCAGGAGCTACAGCGGTTTGGATTAGTTCAGTTCGTCTAGTGCTAAAATCCATCACAGCTAACTAATAAACAAAAACCTTTACCAGAATTGGTATAACCCGCCGCTATTTCGCACAATAGAGAACGTGGGTGACTTCGAAAGCATGCCGGTAATCGTCGATGAACCAACTTCTGAAATTGAGGTTGGTTCGGACGTCCCCTGGGTTGTTCTTGTCTGGAATGACCCAATTAATCTAATGAGCTATGTCAGTTATGTTTTACAAAAGTTGTTCGGCTACAGCCCAGAAAAAGCGAACGAGTTGATGCTCGATGTCCATCACAAAGGGAGAGCAGCAGTATCAAACGGGACAAGAGAAAAAGCTGAACTAGACGTTTTCAGACTCCATGGATACGGGCTTTGGGCAACTATGCAGAAAGACTCTTAAATCTTGCTTTTTAAAAAACGGTTTAAAAAAAATCATCAAAACAATTTAGAAATTCGTATTAGCGAAGATGAACGACACCTTTTAGGAGATCTAATAAATCAACTTCGAGAAGTCCTTCTATCAACATCAGCCGAGGGTTCAGTCGAGGCCTCTATTCGACGCTTGTTCCCGACCGCATACAATGAAGATCCAAAAGAAGATGCAGAATACCAACGCCTCATGAGAGACCAACTCCTTGAACAGCGATTACAGCAACTGGACATGGTCGAAGACACTTTAACGGCAGAAATTTTGGATGATGAACAGACAACTTCATGGCTTACAGTAATTAATGACCTTCGTTTAGTTCTCGGTACAAAGCTCGACGTTAGTGAGAATGACAACTTCTCTCCTGGCGATCAAGATAACCCTGATAACCAATCTTTTGCCGTGTATCACTACCTTGGTTATCTCCAAGGAGAATTTGTTGAAGCATTAAGTAAATAAAAGTCTTAAGCACCATCAAAGAGAAGGTGGTTTCGGCCACATACTCACGTAGTGTGGATACCTGAGCCCCCATCGTCTAGTGGCCTAGGACACCGCCCTTTCACGGCGGCAGCACGGGTTCGAATCCCGTTGGGGGTGCCACTTTGTAAGTTGAGACCGGTTAACTGACCGGTCTTAACGTTTTTACAGAGACTCTTGAGAAAGAGGAAAAGATAGTTCTATCGAAGCGCCTTCTCCTTGGTGCTCAATAACTTGAGTTGAACCACCGAAACTCTCTGCGATATGACGAACAATCGAAAGACCCAATCCAGAGCCTTCCGCTGAAGGCGAGGAAGCAGAACGATAAAATCGTTCGAAAATCAGCTCCGTTTCCTCTTCATCGATACCGGGGCCATGATCACGGACAGTAAGGCTCCCTTCTCGAACAGTTACCTCCACGATGCCAGCACTAGGACTCCACTTAACTGCATTACTTATCAAATTAGAAACAGCGCGTTCGACTAATGAAGGCTCAACTTTGATCTTGCATAACTCAGTGTCAACAACAAAGAAACAATCTGATCGTCTCATATGGCGTTCAACAACCCGCTTAACAATCTCACTAAAATCTACAACAATTGACGCTTCCATTTGATGACGATCAGTTGCTAAATCAACTAATTCGCTCACTAAATCAGTTAGCTCATCTAGTTCGAAAAGAACGTCATCTGTTATTTGAGTTTTTTCTTCATTAGAAAGGTTTTCTGCTCGACTCATAAATTCAATGTTCGTGCGCAAACTTGTTAATGGCGTTCGCAATTCATGGCTGGCATCAGTAACTAACCGCTGCTGCTGCCGGCGAGATTCCACTAGTTCGCTGAGCATCAGATTAAAACTTTTCGCTAATTCGCCAAGTTCATCTTTACGATTTAAATCAAGATTCAAATCCAGACTTAAATCAAGATCAATAGAATCATCTAGCTCCAGCGAATTTGCCACAGAACTGGTCGCAGCAGTCAGTCGCCGGATCGGCCTCACAACACGACCAGCGACGAAAAACCCAAGGAAAGCCGAAAGAGCCGCTCCGGAAAAACCAGTAACTAAAGCTACTTTTTCTAAACTATCCATCATGTTATTAATTTTATCCATCGGACTAGCAACCATTAATGCTCGGTTTCGGCCCAACGAAACTGACCGTACGCGCAACTGAGCAATATCGGTTCCTTCAATATTGACTGTTTCAAGAAAAACATAATCACCCTGGGATAACGCTGTCTTTTTTACTCCTCTAGAGATAGGTATCGGTGCCACATTTGAAAGCAGTATCTTCCCTCGACTATTTACAACTTGGATCAGCACATCTTCAGCGACATAAGGTCCGAAAAGCTTCTCACCAGTTAAAAAACGAGGTTGTTTAGAGGAATATTGACTAGAACTCAGTAGCCGATCCATTGGCGGACTTTTAAGAAAATTCGCTACTTTCGATGATCTTTCTTCGAGCTCTATATCCAAAGAATTTCTTGCTTGGGAACCAGCCACATACAAAAAACCAATTGTGACAACCAAGGTAACTGACGTGACTACCGCAGCTATCAGACAAGCAACGCGTGTTCTAAAACTCATTAGCTACGCAACACATATCCGACTCCTCTTATTGTTTCAAGTAAACGAGGCTTGTCGTCATTTGCAATTTTACGGCGAAGGTAACCGATATAAACATCCAAAGAGTTAGAGGCCATGGAAGACCCATAACCCCAAACCCGTTCATAAAGTTGATCTCGATTAAATACTCGTCCGGGTTCTTCCATAAAAATTTCTAATAAATCAAACTCTGTCTTAGTTAAATCAATATTTATTAAATCCCTAGTCACTTGACGAGTTCGCTGATCAAGTATCAACCCACCATAAGACAACTCTTCTTTTTTCTCCTCATTACTGAAACTGTTGCTTCTTCTAATCAAGGAACGTACACGCGCCAGAAGCTCATCTAACTCAAAGGGTTTTACTAAGTAATCATCAGCCCCTGCATCGAGACCTTCAACTCGATCTCGCGTCGCATGCCTGGCAGTCAGGCACAAAATAGGAATCTTGTTACCTCCGGCTCGTAACTGTCGGCAAACGTCGAAGCCTCCGAGATTAGGCATGGTCACGTCTAAAATCATCAAATCCGCCTGAGGCGCGAGATCAATTCCCATACGGCCATCGACACCTTCTAATACTTCATACCCTTCATGGAGCAAAACCCGCTTAAGAGATTTCCTAATGCTTTTGTCATCGTCGATGATGGCAATAGTCCCAATTCCCGATTTTGTGTCAGACTTATCATCCATACCCTTATACATACTGCACCTTATGTAAGAAAAGATTAAGAAAATACACGAACTTTTATATGCGTAAAGGCGCTGCAACCGCTATCGCGCCTGCGTTACCGAACTCATAGATAGGGTTCCCCACCTCAACTGGACACTCTGATTTTCTCCAATTACAAGGAGAATTACCTTAACTATTGCAAATAATAAATTCAGAGACTTACCGAGACGAAAACTTATCTTCGAGCGATTATCAGCAATTTTTAACTTTTTGTTAACCCTCTAATTCATGCAGATCTACAACCAAATTCTAACATCAGTTAATCTTTGTGACCTATCGTCTTGATAGGAACACAAGGAGTCATAGTTATGGACATCGGAGTCTGTGTAGCTTCCCATATTGGTGATATCGGCTATGTCGTTAGAGCTGAAGAACTCGGCTATACCCACGCCTGGCTTGCTGACAGCCAAATGATCTGGTCAGATTGCTACGCCGCATTAGCGTTAGCTGCAGATCGCACTAGCAAAATACAACTTGGAACTGGGGTTTCCGTCTCAGGAACCCGACCTGCTCCTGTCACTGCGTCTTCAATAGGAACTATAAATGCTATAGCCCCAGGTCGTACTTTTCTTGGTATTGGCACCGGGAACACAGCAATGCGAATCATGGGTCACAAACCACAACGTATCCGAGAATTTGACCAGTATTTATCTGCTCTTGGGCCTCTCCTTCGCGGAGAAGAAGCAGAACATCATTTTGAAGGAACAACCCAACCAATACGACACATTATGCCTGACCACGGCTTCGTTAACTTTAAAGACCCTATCCCCATGTACGTATCAGGATTTGGGCCAAAATCGCTTGCACTGGCCGGGAAACATGGTGATGGTGCTGTGCTTTCTATCCCACCTAATGGGAAAATGATGGAACGAATGTGGGAAATGATTGAACGAGGCGCAGTCGCAAATAACCAACCGATTAACCGCGATAACTACTTAACTTGCTCGCTCACGACAATTGTTGTTCTTGACGAAGATGAAACTCTCTCAAGCCCTCGGGTTAAAGCCGAAGCCGGCGCCTTTGCTATGGCATCAGTTCACTACTCTTACGATCAGTTTCGTCAATATGGTAGAACACCTGGAGGAAGACTTGAAGAGATTTGGGATGAATACACAGCATTACTCGCCGACTACGACGAATCCCGTATTCATCAACGAATCCACGCTGGCCACAACTGTTGGGTTCTACCCGAAGAAGAACAATTTTTAACCACAGAATTGATAGATGCCACGTGCATCGTTGGTACCGCTAGCCAGGTCATTGAACGTATAAAAGAACTCGAAGCAACTGGCCTGAGCCAGTTAATGATTCTTCCTAATTGGGACCCACGATACGAAGTACTTGAACGAGTTGGGACCAAAGTTATTCCTCACCTTTAGACCAAATTTTGTATCAGTTAGCTCTCAAATGGTGATTTGTGATCACTGGTGTTAACCTGAGAAGTCGTTCTTCCCACCGCACTGTATTACTGTGCCCCCAAAAAAAGTCGCGAGTTATCATGAGTAAAGTTTGCCAAGTAACAGGACGTAGGCCCACAGCAGGGTTCACCGTCTCCCACTCCCATGCACGTAATAAAAGATGGTTTCGGCCCAACATCCAAACAAAAAAGTTTTTTGTGCCTAACGAAAAGCGTCACGTGACTCTTACAGTTAGTGCAAAAGGCATCAAAATCATTAATAAAAAAGGCATTGAATCAGTAATCGCTGATCTACGCCGTCGTGGAGAGAAGATCTGATGTCAAAAAGTGACAAACGCCCAGTGATCAAGCTTAAGTCAACGGCAGGAACTGGTTTCACCTATTCCACTCGTAAGAACAAGACCAACACGCGTGAAAGAATAGAGCTTCGTAAATACGACCCAGTTCTTCGACAACACGTAATGTTTAAAGAAGAACGATAACCGTAAATTTTCGGTCCTCAACGGAACCTAAAGCTTAGATTTGTTGCCGTGGATCTGTCCGCTGAACAAGCACGGAACATAGCCCTGGTCTCTCAGGGAATGGCAAGTTCAATTTCAGATAAGCCTGATTCACATGCATTTAAGAGAACTTTAGATTCTCTTGGAGTAGTTCAAATAGACGCGGTTAATGCTGTAGCTCGATCTCACTTACTCGTGTTGAGAAGCCGCTTAGGTGGCAGTCACCAACATCTGGAAAAACTACTGCAACAGCAGACCTACAAAAACCATGTACTCGCCGAATATTGGGGACATGAAGCCAGCTTCCTTCCCACATCCGAGTGGCCTCTCTATAAATGGCGAATGAAAAGAGCTGCAGATGGTGAAATTTGGAAAGGCATTCGTAATTTTGCGAAAGAAAAGCCAGATTACATCAAACAGATCCTCAACGAATTAACTAAGCGAGGCCCATCGAAGGCTAGTGACTTTGAAAAAGGCGGCCGTAAGGGCTCCTGGTGGGGCTGGAGCGATTCCAAGCTTGCCTTAGAATGGTTATTTTGGATCGGTGAAGTTACAGTCGCCAACCGAATCAATTTCACTCGTTACTACGATTTACCCGAAAACATATTTCCTAAAGAAATTTGCACCAGTGCACCTGAAGAAAGCACGGCGCACAAGACTCTAATTCTCAATGCTGCTCGTTGCCTCGGAGTAGCAACTGCGGAAGACATAGTTGACTATCATCGACTTCCTAAAAAACTAGCAAAACTTCGATTAAAAGAGTTAGAGGAAGATCACGAGCTGAGCAAAGTTTCTGTAGAAGGATGGACTGAGAATGCATATATTCTTACAAAATTGGATGATACGGAACATACAACTAGGACAAGCTTGCTAAGCCCATTCGACCCAATCGTGTGGTTCCGACCTAGAGCGAAGCGATTATTTAATTTCGAATATAAACTAGAAATTTATCGACCTAAAAATAAGCGTTTATTTGGTTATTACGTCATGCCATTTTTATACGACAATATGCTCAGAGCACGCCTCGACATAAAGGCTAATCGTTCTCTTAATACGTTAGAACTTTTAGGATCATTTTCAGAACCAAAACTCATGAACAAATTGGCTGTGCAAGCATTATGGAGAGAACTCGAAATTCTGGCTAATGCCTGCGAACTAACCTCTATAAGCGTAAGCGATAACGGAGATCTAGCCCCTGCCCTACGCAAATTAGCCAAATCAAAATGAACGAACTTCGACGCGGCTTGTCTCTCGCATGCGCCGTATGTGGTTCGAGAGACTTGTTCGAACGATTTGGACTCTTTGAGATGCGTCAAAGATGTCCACTCTGTGGAATTCAATTTGAACGGATGGAAGGACACTTCTTAGGAGCAGTCGCATTAAACACTGTTGTCTCCGCGGGAGCGGTACTCAGCACAATCTGTTTAACAATCGTTATCGCGGGAACAGATGTGTCAAGCAAACTGCTCCTACTTACTGCGCTACCTATGGCGACTATTTTACCAGTTCTATTTGATCCGTTCTCAAGAACTCTGTGGACCGCTATTGATATTCTCATTCGGCCAGTAGAACCGAAAGAACTAAATGATGATTTTCAATATAATTCCTCTAATGAAACATAGCTTGAGGTTGTGTAACAGTCTTTAGGCAGGCAAACTTCATCTCCTCCCATAACTTACGTTGTGGGTATCACGGATGGTCCCGTGGTGAAGTCTGGAGTTCACGCCGGCCTGTCAAGCCGGAGGTCGCGGGTTCAAATCCCGTCGGGACCGCGGTCGGGTAGCTCAGTTGGTAGAGCACACGCCTGAAAAGCGTGGGGTCACCGGATCGACGCCGGTCCCGACCACACTATGAAGCCCGAAACTTCGTTTCGGGCTTCATACTATTTTACCTAAATAAACATTAATAAATTAACAACGTTTATTTACGAGTAACCCCATCGCTTATCGCAGCTGCAGAAACTGCTGCAGAAACCGCAGGAACAACAGACCGGTCAAAGGCAGTTGGAATAATTAAATTTGGAGCGAGATCATCGCTAGAAACAGCAGCTGCTATTGCCCCAGCAGCAGCAATTTTCATATTCTCCGTAATATCTACCGCATGTGCATCAAAAGCACCGCGAAAGATACCCGGGAAAGCAAGCACATTATTTATTTGATTTGGATAATCGCTTCGCCCAGTTGCAACAACAGCGGCAATATCAGATATTGCCTCAGGTAAAATTTCTGGGTCAGGGTTAGCCATAGCAAATACTATTGGCTTATCAGCCATCGCTATTACATCATCGCGAGTCACTAAACCTGGCCCACTGAGGCCCATGAAAACATCGCTACCGATCATTGCTTTAGAAACTGTTCCAGTAATAGCATCTAGATTCGTGTTTTCCGCAAGCCATTGTTTCGCGCTATTTAGATCACTTCGCCCTTTATGAATCGTGCCCATTCGATCACACACCACAACATCGCCAACACCTCGTCCTAACAAAATTTTCGCGCACGCAACACCAGCAGCGCCAGCACCCAAAATCACACATCGCAAGTTATTCATGTCTTTGCCAGTTATTCGCAGAGCGTTTTCGAGAGCAGCTAGTGCGACCACTGCAGTTCCGTGCTGATCATCATGAAACACTGGTATGTCTAGTGCTTCTCTCAAAGCCTCTTCAACTTCAAATGCTCCTGGGGCTGCGATGTCTTCGAGGTTTATGCCCCCAAAGGTCGGAGCCAACCGAATAACAGTTTCAATAATTTCTTGAGGTTCTTTAACATCTAGACAAATTGGGAACGCATCAACACCAGCAAATTCTTTAAACAAAAGCGCTTTGCCTTCCATTACAGGCATAGCCGCAGCTGGACCAATATTTCCTAGCCCCAGCACCGCTGTTCCATCACTCACTATTGCCACGGTATTTTTCCGAATCGTCAACTCGTGTGAGAGAGCTTCATTCTCATGAATAGCCATGCAGACTCTAGCAACGCCAGGTGTGTAGGCCATCGATAAGTCATCGTTGTTTCGAAGCTCAATCCGGCTGACTGTTTCCAACTTTCCACCTTCGTGAAGTTGAAAAGTTCGATCAACTGCACTCATAACTTTTATACCATCAAGGCCATTCACGGCATCGCAAATTTCTTGGATGTGAGCTTCACTAGAAGCATCTACAACGACTTCCTCGTGCAGCGCATTACCTGTGACCGAAAAACCTCTCAAACTTCTAATGTTACCTCCAACATCACCAATTGCAGTGCATAGACGCCCCATGGTTCCAGGCTCGTGGACAAGCTCTACTTCTAAAGTTGCGGAGAAGGCAGCGGTAGGCCGTGACATTAATAACTCCTCATAGGACGAAAGATCCATTGTCTGACAACCACAGCCCTCAATGCCATTCCAGAGCAAAAGTTTTTGATATCAATCAAATTAATTATGGGCCTTCGTAGGTAAAACCGAGGTCTAATGCAGTTAACAAAGGTCTAAATTCAATACCTTGGGCTTCGCACAAGGCTCGGCAAGTTCCGCCTCGATCTACAACGGGCATAACCATTACCGGCACAGCTCCAATAGCTTTTACAACTTCGACAGCGTCCATAGGAGAAGTTCCTCGGGTAACGACGTCCTCGGTAATCGCTACTCGATCGCCTGCCAGTAGTGCACCAGCCAATCGCCCTTCGATCCCATGATCCTTAGCTTCTTTTCTTATACTAAATGAACGAATATTTTGTCCACGACTTGCTGCCAACGCTGCGATACCAAACGCAACCGGATCTGCTCCCATAGTCAATCCGCCAATAGCGTCAATGTCCTCGAGTTGAGCGAGTGCTAGCTCAGCAATTAGTAAAAGTCCCTCAGGACGACAAACTGTTTGTTTACCATCGATAAACCAGGAGCTCTTTCGACCTGACTTCAAAACAAAGTCACCAGTTTGTATAGCATATTTTAACAAATGATTTTTCAGTGCAATCTCATTTGGGTTCATGTTTGTCAATCGTCCACCATTCGAACTATTCCATCTCCAATAACGGTTTTACCGATAATAAATGCTTCGTGTCCATGCGCTTCAGATATCTCAATCGCTTCCAGCGCGTCCTCGGGTCGAACAATTAACGTCATCCCAATCCCAAGGTTAAAAACTTTTTCCATCTCATTTATGGATACAGGACCATCTATAGCAATTCGGTCAAAAATTTTCGGCCTTCTCCAAGTATTTCTTCTGATAATTACATCTAGCTCTCTTGGAATCACACGGCTTAAATTTCCTGGCAACCCTCCGCCGGTTATGTGCGCTGCTCCGCGCACCTCTACTTTCGAGAACAAAGCTAAAAGTGTAGGCGCGTAAATAACCGAAGGTTTTAGAAGCTCTTCCCCAAGGGACATTTCAGCTCCCTTGAAAGCAGGCTGTTCCAGGTTCTGCCCATTCATTAAAATTTTTCTGGCAAGGCTGTACCCATTACATCGAAGACCAGGCGACGCTATGCCGATAATGAAGTCACCATTCTTTACGTTGGCGACAGAAGGTAATCTTGACCGCTCAGCTATACCAACAGCAAAGCCTGAAAGGTCGAACTCATCTTTCCCCATAAGGCCAGGATGCTCAGCAATCTCACCACCGGTTAATGCACATCCTGCTTGTCTACAACCTTCGGCAAAGCCTCTAACTAGCTCTTCGATTCGATCTGGATTAACTGACCCTATTGTTATTTGGTCCAAGAAAAAAAGTGGTTCGGCGCCACTGGTAGCAATATCATCAACACACATAGCCACCACGTCTATCCCAATTGTTTCATAACTATTCAATGCCATAGCTACAAGAGGTTTTGTCCCAGCGCCATCGTTCCCTGACACCAAAATTGGTTCTTTATAGCCCTCAGGAATAGCAACAACTGATCCAAATCCTCCTATATCACTTAAGACTTCTGGTCTAAATGTTGACCGTAAATGAGGTCCTATGCGTCTGATCGCTTCATCAGCTGCGTCAATATCAACTCCGGACGCTGAATAAGTAATTTCTTCAGTCATGATTCGCGATTCAACTGAGGGAACGAAATTGATATTGGTTCAAGCTCACTAGAATTTTTATCAATCTTTACTTCCCTAATAGCGCTGGGAATTTCAACTGGATAGTTTCCGTCTAAACAAGCAGTACAAAAGCCAGCGCCTGATGCGCCCGTAGCACCAATTAATCGGTCAAGTTCTAGATACGCGATCGAATCCAAGCCCAAATAATCTCGGATTTCTTCAGTTGTTAAATTAGATGCAATTAGCTCAGCCCGGGTTCCAGTATCCATGCCATAGAAACATGGCCACCTGTAGGGAGGTGAGGAAATTCGCATGTGAACTTCAGCAGCACCGTTCGCTCTCAACATCTCTACGATAGCTCGTGTGGTAGTACCCCGAACTATTGAGTCATCAACAACAATAAGTCTTTGGCCTTCAATATTGTGCCTTATTGGGTTCAGTTTCATTTTTACACCTAGAGATCGCATCTCTTGAGTTGGGGCAATGAAAGTGCGTCCGATATACCTATTTTTGACTAACCCATCTTTATAAGGAATACCACTAGCTTGAGAAAATCCTTGAGCTGCTGGGATACCAGATTCCGGGACTGGCATAACCAGATCTGCATCTACAGGTGCTTGGTCAGCAAGCTCCTTACCCATGTTTTGTCTTGCTGAATGAATATTTTGTCCATACAAAATCGTGTCAGGTCTAGAAAAATAAACAAATTCAAAGATACAAAGTCGCGGATCTGGTTTCTCAAATACGCGATGGGACGTCCAACCATCAGAGTCAATAACGATCATTTCGCCGGGCTCAACTTCGCGAACAAAGTGAGCGCCAACCGTATCTAATGCGGGACTTTCTGAAGCTAGAACCCACCCATTTTCATGCCTACCCAAACAAAGCGGCCAAAACCCTTGCGGGCCACGCACTCCAATTAGATGATCTCGATCCATCACAACGAAAGAGAACCCGCCCTTAAGTTTTGGTAGAACCCGCTTCATGGCCCAAGATAACTCATCGCCCGATGGGGCTTCCCCGGTTGCCAGCTCAAGAGCTAACATTTCAGCTACTAGATCACTGTCACTAGCTATGACGCCGTCAAGCATTCCCGTTTGCTCAGCTAATTCATCGGTATTGACAAGATTCCCATTATGAGCAAGAGCAAATTCTAGTTCTGCTACATCACGATAAAAGGGTTGAGAGGCTCTCCAGGAACTGGAACCCGTGGTCGAGTAACGAGTGTGCCCTATAGCAATTTCGCCTTCTAGTACTGTTAAAACTCGTTCGTCAAAAGCGCTTGAAACCAGTCCCATATCTTTTACAACTGTCACACTGGAACCATCTGAAACTGCAATCCCTGCCGATTCCTGTCCGCGATGTTGGAGCGCGTAAAGGCCAAGGTAAGTTAAATGAGCCACAGAAGCTCCAGGTGTAAAAACACCAAAAACTCCACAGGCTTCTCTGGGCTTTACTAAGTCGACACCGACATCTTCGGTCTTCTCAGACCCCAAAGAATCAGGGTTCATGCGCTCACTGTGCCTTGACCAAGCGCATCTGGCAGCTCAGTGCGCCATGCTTCTGTTAGCTCATCTATACCGATATCGATGACTTCTCCGATTCTAAATTTCATTCCCCCAGAGAACCCAAGGGTCTCCGCAGGGATACCAGCGTCATTAGCTTCTTTGAGCAGATCATTTACCTTTTCCGTTTCAACCCCAATAACCACACGTCCGCCAGTTTCATTAAATAGCAAACGATGATCACCAAGACCATCAATGATCATCCCAGTTACACCACGAATTGCCATTTCAGCCAGAGTTACTGCCAATCCTCCCTCGCCAACGTCATGAACAGCGCTAACTGAATTTTTTTGAACAAGCCCAGCGACGAAAGATGCGGTCTTCACTGCCTGATCAAGATCAAACTCAGGCAAACGTCCATCTCGGCAATCTGCAACATCCCATGCCCATCGACTTCCGCCCATCTCAACATTTTTCTTGACAACTTGCCCCAAAACAATAACCGTAAGATCATTTGTAATGCCCATGCCAGGCGGTGGCTTATTAAGAGAAGGATGCATACCAATAACGCCCACAACAGGAGTTGGCGCTATATCGACTCCGTTGGTCTCGTTATAAAGGCTTACATTACCTCCGACAACTGGAGCGGAGAATGCGATACAAGCCTCAGCCATACCGTCTACGGCTTCAGACATCTGCCACATGACAACAGGATGTTCTGGGTTCCCGAAGTTTAAACAATTCACTGTCGCCATCGGATTAGCCCCGACACAGGCAATATTCATGACAGCCTCAGCAACTAACATTTTAGTTCCCATGCGTGGGTCAACGTAACACCACCGGTGATTACCATCTGTAGACATACCCAGACCTCGACCTGTTTCTTTACCAGTACGTGGATCCCTAAGACGTAAAAGAGTGCCATCATCACCTGGCCCCACAACAGTATTTAAAAACAATTGGTGGTCATATTGCCGATATATCCACGATGGATCGCGAAGCAAAAAAAGAAGATCTGATTCGTAATCACTGTTCTCGGCTAATCCCGCATCCACACGTTGACGCTCGGACCAATCACTCGGCCTTTCAAGAGGTCGTTCATATTCAGGAGCATCATCATGCAACGTCGCAGCAGGAATATCAGCAATAACAGGACCATCAAAACCATCACGGATTTTTAGTTGTCCATCACCTGTAACTTTGCCAACAACATCTGCAATAACTTCCCACCGAGCTGAAATCTCTAAAACTTGGGCAAGATTACAAGGCTCAACAATTGCAAGCATCCGTTCCTGAGACTCAGAAGTCATTATTTCAAAGGGTTCCATATTGACTTCTCGAAGCGACACAGCCGTAATATCTACGTCCATCCCAGCGCCACCTCGGGATGCTGTCTCACTTGTCGCACACGTCAATCCGGCGCCACCAAGATCCTGAATACCAACAGCTAGACCAGCTTCTAATAACTCCAAGCATGCTTCAAGGAGTCTCTTTTCCTCAAAAGGGTCACCAACTTGCACACTTGGACGCTTATCGCTGCTATCGGTCGTCTCATCGAACCCTGCTGAGGCAAGTACACTCACTCCACCAATTCCATCGCGTCCTGTTGCTGAACCTAGGAGAACAGCCAAATTGCCTATACCACTAGCCTGCCCAAGCACCAATCTTTCTGTAGGTAAGACTCCCATAGCTAAAACATTTACGAGTGGGTTACCTCGATAGGTTTCATCAAAGACAATCTCACCACCGACAGTAGGGACACCAACGCTATTTCCATATCCTGAGATACCACTAATAACACCCTCTGCAATCCACCTGCTACGAGGATCATCTAACGGGCCAAAACGGAGTGGGTCCATAACTGCGATGGGACGAGCGCCCATAGTGAAAATATCTCGAAGTATTCCTCCCACGCCGGTTGCCGCTCCTTGGTAAGGCTCTATTGCCGATGGATGATTGTGACTTTCAATCCGGATAGCAACAGCAATGCCATCACCAACATCAATTACACCTGCATTTTCACCTGGTCCGACTATCACCCAGGGCGCTTCAGTTGGCAACCTTTTCAAATGTACTTTGGAAGATTTATAGGAACAGTGTTCTGACCACATAACTGAATACATTGCCAATTCAAGGTGATTGGGAATACGCCCTAATAAAATCTCGATTCGGTTATATTCTTCATCGCTCAATCCCAGGGCTCGATATACCGACGGATTTTGGAGAGATTCACTCACGGCCCAAACCTAGCCGCAGCCGCATGCACTGATGTGAATCTGACACCCGATATCTACATAGTTTTTAAACATTAACTTTCATTCTTCAAAATAATTTTACAACACTGTTAAGAGTTATTTTTTACATTGCCTTCTAACAACCCTCTTAATATTCGGTTCCCGTCTATTGACCCTAAAAGATCGCTCGTAGCTCTCTCGGGGTGAGGCATCATCCCGATAATATTTCCTTCCTTATTGCTTATCCCAGCTATCGAACCAATTGACCCATTCGGGTTCGATTCATATCGTAAAAAAATTTGTCCATAGGCTTCGAGTTCACTCATCACCTCTGGGGAGCAAACATAATTACCCTCAAAATGATTAATCGGAATCTGGAGCTTTTCTCCACTTTTAAACCATCTACCGATTGCGCTTGACGTCGAATCCACAATTAATGATTCCATTTGGCATAGAAACTTCAAACCAACATTTTTTTGCAACGCCCCTGGCAATAAACCGGTCTCAGTAAGAATTTGAAAACCGTTGCATATGCCAAGCACGACACCACCAGATTTAGCAAATCTAGAAATGGCGGTCATTATTGGAGAAAATCTGGCTATCGCACCACACCGCAGGTAGTCACCATGAGCGAAACCTCCAGGAATAACTATTGCATCGACGGAACCAATTGTGTCTGAGCCATGCCATAGTATTTCCGCATCACCACCTAAATTTTTGATCGTGTCAATATTGTCTTGCTCACAATTAGTCCCAGGAAATTGCACTACTCCAATACGCTGGCTCACGATTCAGAAATTTCCACGCAAGAATCTTCAATAACCGGGTTAGTCAAAAATCTCTCGCACATGTCAGAGACAAGTTTTTCGACGTCTTCGCGGTTCTCGGCCTCAATATCCAGACGAATTAATTTACCTAGCCGGACGTTTTGTACATTTTCAAATCCGAGAGCAGGAAGAGAACGTTCAATAGTTGCACCAGCTGGATCTGCAATACCGCTTCTAGGAGATACCTCTATTTTTACTCTCCAAATGGTCATACAAGTCCCACCCAATCAGAGAACATCTTGCCGGTAATTCTCTCGTAAGCGGTGATATAACGTTCACGTGTTTCATTGATGGTCTCGACGGAAAGAGATGGTGCAGGTGGATTTTTATTCCATCCTGTTGCTTCAGTTGCATCCCTAACTGGCTGCTTATCTAGAGACATCGGTGTGGCTCCAGGAGCCCAGTTCTCTGCAGGCCAAAAGCGCGATGAGTCAGGAGTCAATAGCTCATCTGCTATTACTATTTTACCATCAACGATTCCAAGCTCAAATTTTGTGTCAGCAATAATTACTCCCCTTTCTGCAGCATGAGCAGCAGCTTTCTTATACGCCTCTATTGAAACTTTTTGTGCTTTTTCAGCCAAGTCTTTCCCAACTAGTTCAACAGCCTCTTCGTAACTAATATTTACATCATGACCTTCAGAAGCTTTAGTCGAGGGAGTAAACACGGGTTCATCGAGCTCCTCTGCTTCGAGTAATCCCATTCTTAAAGCAGTCCCATGCATCGTTCCTGCTTCTTTATATTCTTTCCATGCTGATCCAGTTATGTAGCCACGAACTATGCACTCAAGTGGCAACATTTCAGCTTTTCGAACAAGAATAGCTCGTCCAGCCCACTCATCTCGTCGCGCCTCAGAGGGAAAATCAGAAGGGTCCGCAGAAACTAAGTGGGTTTTTGCCACATCAGACAAATATTGGCCCCACCACATCGTCATCGCTGTGAGCACGCGTCCTTTGTCCGGAACTAACTCCTTAAAAACGACATCAAATGCTGAAATTTGATCTGTGGCAACCATCAATAGATGCTTTTCATCTACGTAATACATTTCTCTGACTTTGCCTCGATGTATGAGCTTCAGATCAGTCATAAATTCACCTACTAGAGAATCGGAGCGGGGGTATAAGCAATAGCTTCTGGATATCTTTCAGCTAAATTCTGAATTTGTTCAGCGAACTCTTTGACTTGCCGAGAAGAGCGTCCCACAAACGTATCCCGATTTGCTAGAGCAGCATGGACTGCATCTGAATCTAACGGTATTCGTGGGTCATCAATAAGCTTTTGCAATAGCTCATTTTCTCCTCCAATACCTTCACGAAGTGCAAGGGCCGCTTCAACAGCGTGTTCTTTGATTACCTCGTGCGCTTGCTCTCGTCCGGCACCAGCTTTTATAGCAGCCATGAGTAGCTTAGTTGTAGCTAAGAAAGGTAAATATCGGTTGAGTTCCCTCTCAATTACTTGCGGATAAGCACCAAACCCATTTAAAACCGTGAGGGTTGTTTCAATTGCTCCGTCTATTGCAAAAAACGCGTCCGGAAGCATTACTCGACGAACGACTGAACAACTAACATCGCCTTCGTTCCATTGATCACCGGCAAGAGCCGCTGCCATTGTTAAATGCCCTCTTAAAATAGTCACGAAACCGTTAACACGTTCCGCCGAGCGAGTATTCATTTTGTGGGGCATAGCTGAGGAGCCCACTTGGCCGGCTGCGAACCCTTCGGTCACAAGGTCGTTCCCCGCCATCAGACGAACCTGCATAGCAAGATTACCCATGGCAGCTCCTGCTTGGACTAGAGAGCTCACCACGTCTAAGTCAAGTGAGCGAGGGTAAACCTGACCCACTGAGATCAATGTTCGATTGAAATCTAACTTCTCAGCAACTGCTTTTTCAAGAAGCTCAACTTTCTGTTCATCCCCATCAAAGAGATCCAGTAAATCTTGTTGAGTCCCAACTGGACCTTTTAAGCCGCGTAACGGATATCTTCCAATTAACTCATCTAAACGTTCAAAAGCTAACAGCAGCTCTTGTCCTACGTTTGCAAATCTTTTGCCCAATGTTGTGGCCTGCGCAGGAACATTATGAGATCTACCGGTGATCACCAATTCCGCGTTCTCAACGGCAAGGGCCCCTAATTTAATTAAAACTGTTACTACCCGACTTCGCACAAGTAATAACGAGCGACGAATTTGCAACTGCTCAACATTTTCAGTTAAATCTCTCGAGGTCATACCTTTATGGATATGTTCATGTCCTGCTAGCTCACAAAACTCGTCAATACGAGCTTTAACGTCATGGAGAGTGACTCGTTCTCTTCGGTCTATCGATTCTAAATCAACATTATGCGCTACCTCTTTATAAGACTCGATCGCATTTTTCGGAATTGGTACGCCTAGTTCAACCTGTGTTTCTAAAACAGCAATCCACAACTCCCGTTCAAATATGACTTTTGATTCAGAGGACCAAAGATCGGTCATTTCGGCAGATCCATACCGATCGGCAAGAACATTTACTATTTGTTTTTTTTGACCCATTACCGAGCTCCGTCTGACCGAAAGACTGAAAGTTTTTCTGCAAGGTCGACATCTGTAACTGCTAAAATTTCTACCGCTAAAATTCCTGCGTTGGCTGACCCATCGACGGCCACAGTGGCCACTGGAATTCCACGTGGCATTTGCACGGTAGAGAGTAACGAATCAATACCCCCGCTTATTCCTCCAGATAACGGGACCCCGATTACGGGAAGAGTTGTATGAGCAGAAACAACACCAGCTAAATGAGCAGCCATTCCGGCTCCGCAGATTAGCACTCCATAACCATTTTCCCTAGCACCGATCGCTAAGGCTGTCACTAGCTCTGGATTTCGATGAGCTGACAAAACATGTACTTCGTGCTCTACTCCAAATCTTTCAAGCATCTCAGCGGCGCCAGCCATTTTGTCAGCATCGCGTGGTGACCCCATCAAAATTGCAACCTTCATTTTCGCTCCTTAAAAAGGTTTGATTAAAAAATTAAACAACTTTAAAATCCGACGCTATATCCCATCGCATATGCATACCCGACCAAGAGATGCATTCTGCCGCTGTATATGCAATTTGTCGTGCTGTACGCAAATCTGGACCGCGTCCTGAAACGTTCAAGATCCTTCCACCGCTAGTGATTAACCCTCCATCTGAATCTAGGTCAACACCAGCACAATGGACCGTTGCTCCTTTGACAGAGCGGGCGGCTTCTATTCCGTGAATAAGGTCTCCTTTTCGCGGATTAGTCGGATACCCATCGGCAGAGCAAACTATCGTCACAATTGAATCTGACGAAATATTAATTTCCTGTCTTAAGTCACCTCTGGCTGCCTGAAAAAGTGTCTCAGCTAAATCTCCCTCAATCCGAGGCAGTATCGCTTGCGCTTCTGGATCACCGAAGCGAACGTTGTACTCAAGTAACTTCGGGCCGTCAGCCGTCATCATAAAACCTGCATACAAAAATCCGCGATAGTCAATCCCGTTATTTATTAGCTCGTCCATTGTCGGATGAATAGCAATTTCCATCATCTGATCTAGGTTCGCCGAGTCAATCCACGGGATAGGTGAATAGCATCCCATTCCGCCAGTATTCGGTCCATTATCTAGATCTAATAACCGTTTGTGGTCCTGAGCAGCAGTAGGTATCAAGGTCGCTTTTTTCCCATCGCACACAGCAAACAGTGAAACCTCACGACCAATTAGTCCCTCTTCGATAATGACTCGCTGGCCGGCTAACCCAAAGGATTTGCCCGACAATTTATTCTTGATATCAGTGACTGCGATCTCATAGTCCTCAGTTACTAGAACTCCTTTACCTGCAGCTAAACCATCGGTTTTAACCACATAGGGAGCTGGCATCGTGGAGAGAAATAGAATTGCTTCTTCTATCTCATTTTCATTGAATGATTGAAACTTTGCTGTTGGTACACCAGCTTTTTCAACAAGATTTTTCATCCACTTCTTTGATCCCTCAAGCTTCGCTCCATCGGCACCAGGACCAAAAACTACTTTGCCATTATTACGTAATTCATCAGCCATACCATGGACTAACTGTGCCTCTGGGCCTATCACATATAGATCAGCTTCTACCTCTAACACGTCTTGAGAGGTACTCCCCTCAATTCCTGGTGAACCTGGTGTGATCACAACCTCTGCGGTTCGGGCAAGCGTTGTCGCAAATACGTGTTCGCGCCCGCCTGATCCCACAACACATACTTTCACGAAGTGAACCTTAGATACTGTTCACGGCCAGGGCCCACCGAAACAAAGCGTATTGGCACTCCCATCTGGTTCTCAAGAAATGAAATATAGTCAATGGCTTCACTGGGAAGTTCGCTACGATCAGTCACCTCTGATAAGTCTTGCAACCATCCGGGCAACTCTTCATAAATTGGTGTCGCTCTATCGTGAAGTCGTCGTAAGTGGGGCAAGTATTCATACCTTCGACCATCAACTTCGTAAGCTACACACACTTTAATTGTTTTCAATTGATCAAGAACATCAAGTTTTGTTAATGCAATTTCACTACACGCGTTTAACCGAACTGCCTGTCTAGCCATTACTGAGTCAAACCAACCCGTCCGGCGGCGACGGCCAGTGTTAGTGCCGTATTCTCGTCCAACTTCAACGAGATAATCTCCGATTTCGTCAGTGAGTTCTGTAACAAAAGGCCCTGAGCCAACTCTGGTTAAATAGGCTTTTGCTATTCCGATTACTTGGTCAATGGCTCCGGGCCCAATCCCAGCACCGACTAACGCATAACCAGATACCGGATTAGAAGAAGTCACAAATGGATACGTACCGTGATCCAGGTCTAGGAAAGTCGCTTGAGCTCCCTCAAACAGAACTCTTTCACCAGCTTTCAACGCTGTATGCAGTTGTCCAATAGTGTCACCAATGTATGGAGATATTTTCGGTGCGACCTCAGCAATCAAATGATCAGCCAACACATCCGGGTCCACACCTTCATGTCCATAAATTTCCCGAAGTATAATATTTCGGTCTTTAAGAACTGCGTGCAAGCGTTCGCGTAGATAGTCAGGGTCGAGCAAATCCTCGACACGGATTCCAGTACGAGATGCCTTGTCCGCGTATGCGGGCCCAATCCCTCGTTTTGTTGTACCTAACTTGGCATCTCCTAACTGCGTTTCTGCTAATTCATCCAACAATTGATGATATGGCAGTACCAAATGAGCTTGTGGACTCACCATCAAGCGACTGCAGTCGACACCTTTTGCTTCAAGTGTTTCTATTTCAGCCAGAAGTACATGAGGATCAACCACTACACCATTCCCAATAACTGGGATAACGTGCTCATACAAAACTCCACTAGGGATTAGCTGTAGAGCAAAAGTTTCACCATCAACGACCAACGTGTGGCCAGCATTGTGACCTCCTTGGTAACGAACAACATGAGAGCATTCTTTGGCGACAATGTCGACAACACGCCCTTTACCTTCGTCACCCCATTGGGTTCCGACTACAATTGATCCAGGCACGGATCACTCCAAACGCCGATTTACAGGACGTTGATAGATCTTAACTGTGTCAAATTCAATTACTAGGGCACATTTATCGAATCTCTCAACTCTGCAATAAAAATTAAACCATAGACACTATTTAAAACTGTTTCCGTTTTGGATCCAACCATGGAACTGGTGGCTGTTGCAGTGGCACTAAACCCCGTCGGTACTGTCTGTGCACCTCAGCTAGAGAGGCCTCAGTCGAAGTTTCCAAACTAGCTATCTCAGTTTCTAATCGGGAAATCCGCTGTTCAAGATCCATTACTTTTTTTACGCCGACGAGATTTAAACCTTCGTTGGTTAATTCTTGTATACGCCTCAATAGTGATATATCAATATCGCTATATCTGCGACTTCCCCCCGGAGTTCGAGCTGGCTCGACAAGTCCTTTCCTCTCATAGATACGAAGCGTTTGAGCATGAACACCTGCCAACTCAGCAGCTACCGAAATTACGTAAACAGCACGTGCTCCATCAGGTGGCTGTGAAATTTGCATATCTCTACCTCTCCCTGTTTTCAAAGTCACGCGGCGCCCAATCAGTCACTTCCGCTAACGCTTCAATTGCTTTGACTTCCAGCTCAGTGAGTTTTGTCGGCACAACAATCTCTACTGTCACTAATAGGTCACCTAAACCTTTTGGAGTTGCCACTCCTCGACCTTTTACACGAAACGTAATTCCGGATTTAGTACCAGCAGGGACTTTTAAAGTTACGGTAGCTCGGTCAAACGTCGGAACTTTAATTTCAGCACCCAAAGCGGCTTCCGGAAAAGTGATTGGGACATCTAAAGTCAGATTTTTCCCCTTGCGTCCAAACATTTGGTCTGGCGTCACTTCTGCTATTACAAACAGGTCTCCGTTAGGTCCCCCATTTCGGCCTGATCCACCTTTACCAGCTAGTCGAATCCTCTGGCCATCATCAACACCGGTAGGTATTCTCACCTTCGCTTTTAGCTGATTGCCATCTACATCTAGCCCTAAATGAACCGTAGTTGTTATGCCTTCAATTGCATCACGAAAGTTTAGACTAAGTCGAGTTTCTTGATCGACGCCCCTCATTGGAACCGGTCCGCGAGCCCCACGCCCTCGACCAAAAAGATTTCCAAATAACCCTAAGTCATCGAAGTCATTAAAATTGACATTGTAACCGTCATTCCTAGACCCATATCCACCCATACTGGATGGCCCCAAACGACGAGCCTCGTCATACTCAACGCGTTTTTTATCATCACCGATTACATCGTATGCGGCTGTAATATCTTTGAACTTTTCTTCATTACCACTAGATGAATCAGGGTGGTGTTCACGAGCAAGTCTTCTATATGCCTTAGTTATATCTTTCTGATCAGTAGCAGACGAAACGCCAAGAGTGGAATAATAATCTTTTTCAAACCACTCGCTCTGAATCGCCATAAGACCCCTCCTCCAACATCATTATTGCCCTATTCAACTATTTCAATCTCTAACTTTTACCATTGCAGCTCTTAGTACTTTCTCTCCCCACCAAAAGCCACTTCGGAGCTCTTCAACCACAATCTGTTCTCCACCATCTCCAGATTCATGCATCACAGCCTCATGTTTATTCGGGTCGAATACTTCACCCAAAGCTTCAATCCGACATAATCCTTCTTTTTGAAGAACACTTTCTAAAGAAGCTTGCACGGGCAACACGTCTGTAAGGCCCTGAGCTAATGCAGCATCACAAGCATCTAGTACCGGTAATAATGCGTCAGCAATACGAGACAAACCTGTAGAAATTCTCTGGTTCGATTCATTAATGCTTCGACGTCGAAAATTCTCATAATCAGCCTGAAGGCGCTGAAGGTTCTCACGAAGTTCATCACGCTCGAGGTTAACTTGTTCCAAACTTTCAACTAAATCCTCAACCGAGACAATACTTTCAGGAAAGACTTCTTGTATGTCTGTAAATTCCGATGGGTTTTCAGGCATCACTTCTGATTCAGCTACAGCACTAAAGTCATTATTTACTTCATCTTTTTTTTCTGAAACCGAATCTAAATCCTGTTTTTCTTTGTCATCGTCAAACTTATTCATTCTCACTCATCTTCTTCAACAATTTCAGCGTCTACTACATCATCATCACCATCAACCGGAGCTCCAGTATTCTCAGCACCGGCCTGAGCAGCAGCAGCTTCATATAATTTTTGGCCAAAAGCCTGGCTGACCGTCGTGAGAGTTTCCGTCGCAGCACGAAGCGCTTCCAGGTCCTCTCCCTCTAACGCAACTTTCAAAGCGTCAAGAGCAGCATCAATGTCAACTCGGTCCGCTTCCTCAATATTTTCTGATTGCTCAACTAGCACTTTTTCAGTTTGGTAGACAAGAGTCTCAGCGTTATTTCGGACTTCAGCTGCTTCACGGCGCTGCTTATCTTCTTCAGCATGAGTTTCAGCATCTTTAATCATTGTCTCTATATCGTTGTCATTTAAAGTTGATTGGCCAGTAATAGTTATTGATTGTTCCTTATTAGTAGCTCGATCTTTCGCAGAAACATTCACGATGCCATTGGCGTCAATGTCGAAAGTAACTTCAATTTGAGGAACTCCCCTCGGAGCAGGGGGCAAATCAACTAATTGAAATTTACCCAAGGTCTTGTTTCCCGAAGCCATTTCACGTTCACCTTGTAAAACATGGATCTCAACAGATGGCTGCATATCATCCGCTGTACTGAAGGTTTCGCTTCTTTTTGTCGGAATTGTCGTATTTCTTTCTATTAACCGTGTCATCACCCCACCTTTGGTTTCAATTCCAAGGCTGAGTGGCGTTACATCAAGTAAGAGAATATCTTTTACGTCACCTTTTAAAATCCCCGCTTGGATAGCTGCTCCAACTGCCACTACTTCATCGGGATTCACACCATTATGTGATTCTCGGCCAGTCATTTCAGTCACTAGATCTTGGACAGCCGGCATACGAGTAGAACCGCCAACCATAATGACATGGTCAATATCTGCGTTAGATAACTTCGCATCTTTAATTGCCTGCTCGAAGGGGTTTCTGCAACGACCTACTAAGTCTGCAGTAAGTTCCTGAAACTTTGAGCGCGTTAACTCGTAGTCAAGGTGCAAAGGCCCGCTATCTGTAGCAGTCACAAATGGCAAATTAATTTGTGTCGTTTGCTTTGATGACAAATCTTTTTTAGCTTGCTCGCTAGCTTCTTTTAATCGTTGCAGAGCCATAGCATCGGCACTCAAATCAACGCCATGATCGCCCATAAATGAAGTGACTAGCCAATCAATGACTCGCTGATCCCAGTCATCTCCACCTAGCTGAGTGTCACCAGCTGTTGACTTTACTTCAAAAACTCCATCACCAATCTCTAATACTGATACATCGAATGTCCCGCCACCAAGATCAAACACCAAAATAGTTTGGTCTTCAGTTTCTTTATCTAATCCATAAGCCAACGCAGCTGCAGTTGGCTCATTTATAACTCGTAGAACCTCAAGACCAGCGATTTGTCCCGCTTCTTTGGTAGCAGTTCGTTGAGCATCATCAAAATATGCAGGCACTGTGATAACAGCTTGTGTTACTTCGTCACCTAAATATTGTTCAGCGTCTCGCTTTAATTTTTGAAGTACTCTCGCAGCTATTTCTTGCGGGGTATAAGCTTTTTCGTCAATTTCTACGGTCCAGTTAGTTCCGACATGTCTTTTTACTGATGACAATGTTCGTTCTGGATTTGTTACAGCTTGCCGCTTGGCGACTTCTCCTGTTAAAATTTCGCCACTTTTAGAAAAAGCAACAATAGAAGGCGTCGTTCTATCTCCTTCAGCATTCGCAATTACAGTAGGTTCCCCGCCTTCCATTGCTGCTACCACTGAATTTGTTGTTCCTAGATCAATACCAACTGCTTTAGCCATAAAGCGCCTCCTGAGGGGGATTGCGGGGGGATACTTCGCCACCTTCATTCTTTGGTGACATTAGTGATGTACATACCATTATAAAACTTGAGTGTCCTATTAACAACTTTTATGGTATTTACTAATTGAATATTACCGGAGTAAAGTCTTAATAATGCCTCAACTTGTGTTACTTCGTCATGGTCAAAGCGAGTGGAACCTCGAGAATCGATTCACCGGCTGGTACGACGTTCCATTAACCACACAAGGGACAAAAGAGGCTACTAACGCTGGAAATATTCTTTCCACTGCGGGTTTTCTACCAACAATTGTTCACACTTCGTTGCAGACTCGAGCAATCCATACTGCCAATCTTGCTCTTCAAAGCCTCGACCGGCTATGGATAACAATCAATAAGGATTGGCGTCTTAACGAACGACACTACGGAGCTCTAACTGGTTTAAACAAAGCTGAAACAGCAGCAATCTATGGCGAAGATCAGGTTCACATATGGCGGAGAAGCTACGACGTGCCGCCGCCGCCAATGGAAACAAATCATGCACACAATCCGAACTTAGATGCTCGATACCAATCAGTTCCAATGCATCAATTGCCATTAACCGAATGTTTAGCTGACGTAGAGAAAAGACTTTTACCTTTTTGGAATGAAACGATCTCGTCGGATCTTCACAAAAATAAAGTAGTCCTAATCGCCGCCCATGGAAACAGCTTGAGATCTCTTGTTAAACACCTTCAAAATATTTCAAGCGATAAAATTGCTGAGCTCAATATTCCTACGGGAATTCCAATACTTTATGATCTAGGAGAAGACTTGAAACCAACTGCTGATATCGCCGTAGAAGACAGATATCTATTCTAGGTTATAACGCGTCGGCACCACGTTCACCAGTGCGAATGCGAATAACGCTTTCAACATCAGTAACCCAAACTTTACCGTCACCAATCTTATCAGTCTTCGCAGCGTCAACTAACTGGTCTACTACACGGTCCGCTTCTGAATCATCAACAAGAATTTCGACCCGGACTTTAGGAACAAAGTCAACATGATATTCAGTCCCTCGGTAGGTTTCCGTATGTCCTCCTTGGCGCCCAAACCCGCGAACTTCAGAGGCAGTAAGACCCTGCACATTCGTTTCTTTCAGAGCCTCAACAACCGCTTCTAGACGATGAGGTTTGATGATCGCTGTAACAATTCGGACCATGCCCATATCTCCAAGCGTCAATGTAAACACTTATCTTAATCCAAAGCTGAGATTTCCGTATAATGATCGACCGATCGTTGCTACTACAACTATTACAAACACTATTCAAATATCAGCTACTCACGACCTTTTATTGCCACGTGAACAAGAAGACATAAGACAGCCTGGAGAAACTTAACTGGGAATTCCATCCTACTGTTAGAACGTTGGGCCTCGGTTCCGATAGCTTTGAGATAGTGAAGGCACGACTCAAGCCCCATCATCTCGCACTCGGTATCGGAATCGCTTTTGCGTCTGTTACGGCTCTATCGGGAGTCGCTGCATCCGTTTTTAGTTTCCACAATGAAAATGCCGTTCATCGAGAAGTTTTTGGCAATATTGACGGCAGCATCAAACTTGCGTTTTATGCTGTCACATCCTTTCTCATAGCTTTTGCTGGCTGGAACTTCGCTCAGCGAGTGCGTAACTGGGAGCGGGGCGCACCTGATCGTCGAAGTACTAACAGTAAAAACATTGGCCGCCGCCTGCATGACTATCGAGCCGGCGTTTTGATGCAAACTCTTCTGCGCGATCCTGCAGCTGGAGTAATGCATGCACTCTTGTATTACGGCTTTGTTGTACTTCTAGCAGTGACCACCACTCTGGAGATTGATCATCAACTTCCTGAAAGTCTTAAGTTTCTTCATGGAGGGGTATACCAAGGCTTTAGCTTTGCGGGAGACTTGGCAGGTGTCGCATTCACCGCGGGAATGGGCTGGGCAATTATCCGCCGGTATATTCAACGGCCATACAGAATCCGTATCAAAACAAGACCTGAACATGCACTAATTCTTGGTGTGTTGTTCGGATTAGGGGTTAGCGGCTTTCTAGCTGAAAGCTTTCGAATAGCCCTCGAAGGTAGACCAACTTACGAACAATGGTCATTTATCGGATACCCACTGTCAGCAGCTTTAACTGGGATTGAATCATTAGCAGGTTGGCACCAAATAATGTGGGTCAGCCATGTGGTTCTCTTCATGATGTTTCTGATCATGCTCCCGATTACCATGCTACGGCACATGTTTACGTCGCCATTAAACATGTATCTAAAAGACAGGGACCGTCCTAAAGGTGCTATGAGAGCACTACCCGATCTCATGGAAGCCGAAGATATCGAAACCATTGGCGCGTCAGTAATCGAAGATTTTACATGGAAGCAACTACTCGATACCGATAGCTGCACCATGTGTGGACGATGCACTGATGTATGCCCAGCTCACTTCACAGGTAAGCCACTAGACCCACGCGAAATCGTGTTAAAAACCGGTGAAGTAATGGCAGCAACCGGAGAACACGGAGTTGTGTCTCCACCAATTGGCACCGACCCAGAAATTACAATTAGCGCCAATAATATTTTCGAGCGTATTACTAACGAAGAGCTATGGTCTTGCACAACCTGTCGAGCCTGTGATGAAGCATGCCCAGTTAATATTGAAATTCTCGACAAAATATTAGATATGCGACGCTACTTAACTTTGATGGAAAGCGATTTTCCGAATGAGTTAGGCGGGGCTTTTCGCGGCATGGAAAACAATTCAAATCCATGGAACATGAATAACGGAGAACGTGCAGATTGGGCGAGCAATCTCGATATAGAAATAGCAGACCCAGACAGTCCGTTCGGACATGAATACCTGTACTGGGTCGGATGTGCTGGGTCTTTCGACGATAAAAATCAAAAAGTTTCTGAAGCCACAGCAAATCTCTTGCGTCGCGCTGGAGTTGATTTTGCGATTCTTGGGTCATCCGAAATGTGCACTGGTGACAGTGCGCGCCGGTCTGGTAACGAGTACCTGTTCCAGATGTTGGCTGCTCAAAATATAAACACTCTTAATGAAATGGGTGTGCAAAAAATTGTTACCCAATGCCCTCACTGTTTCAATACTTTAAAAAATGAATACCCTCAGTACGGAGGAAAGTGGGAGGTCATTCACCACTCACAATTCCTAGAAGACCTTGTTGAATCCGGCGCATTGGATCTTTCTGCTGCGAAATTGGAAGAACGCGTGGTTTACCATGATTCTTGTTACCTTGGCCGACACAATGATGTCTACATGGCTCCTAGAAATGTCATTGGCAGTCTAGGTGGAGTGGAGATTGTAGAAGCCCCCCGCAACGGAACAAAAGGCATGTGCTGTGGCGCCGGAGGCGCCCGAATGTGGATGGAAGAAACAATAGGAACAAAAGTAAATGATGAAAGATCCCAAGAGTTACTCGACACGGGTGCAACTCGAATAGCTACTGCTTGTCCTTTTTGCTACATAATGATTGATGATGGAGTGAAAGCGCATGGGGTTGAAGAAGACCAAGTAAAAGTCGCTGACGTTTCAATCCATCTACTCGATGCTCTAGAAGAAGCAGATCGGACAGCACAAAATGCTATTAATGACCGCATGGGTGTTACTGGTAAAGATTAGCTAGCTGTTATGTACCACTATCTAGATCTTTAAAAATTTTCATGATACCTACTGGCAGTAGGACCTCTCTGGCCTAAATATTTAGAACCAAGAGATGAAGATCCATAAGGACTATCCGCTGCAGTAGTCATTCTGATAAAGCTAATTTGTCCGATTTTCATGTTTGGGTAGAGCGTCATTGGTAAATTCGCCACATTCGAAAGCTCTAGCGTTAGGTAACCATCCCACCCAGCATCTACGAACCCAGCCGTTGTATGAATGAGAAGACCAAGTCTTCCCAGAGAAGACTTACCTTCTATACGTCCCACAAGATCGTTTGGAATAGAAACGCGCTCAAGGGTAGAACCTAAAACAAATTCACCTGGGTGAAGAATGAACACACCATCTTTTTTGACAACTACTTCTTCAGTAAGATCCTGTTGGTCCTCTTTAACATCGATTACTTGGCGAGTGTGATTTAAAAAGACGCGAAAAGTGTCATCAAGATGTAAATCAACCGATGACGGTTGAATATCTTTCTGATCGAGAGGATCTATAACTATACGACCATTAGCGATCTCTTCACGTATAGTTCGATCTGATAAAATCATGTAAGCAGTAGCATATCTTTCCCTAAGCGGGCTTTTGCTGAGCCGGTGCGTACATTAACCGTATCGCTAGACTACCAATTAGTGTTTGTAGCTTAGACACGCGGGTGTAGTCCAATGGTAGAACGTCAGCTTCCCAAGCTGAAGACGCGGGTTCGATTCCCGTCACCCGCTCTAAACAAAGCTGCACATCAGAATTTGTTGATGAAGCACATGGGGCAACTAGCTAGGGATCAAGTAGTAAGAGTCGCAATTGCCCAACTAGCACAAGCCAACCCACCAAGGCTCATAAATATGCTACGCCTAATCGGTGCCTTCTCTAGTTCACCGGACTCAGCGACTCTTTTACGCGGCTTAATCATTGCTAAAAAGTTACCGACGAACATTGCGCTCCCCATAGCTAAAATCAGCATTGGTAGAAGATCTGCACCTAAGAACACAAAGTCAACTTCCTCGAGCCATATTGGCAAATCGCGTATAATTACTTAACCACGCCAGACGAACTGTCCCTGTCGGCCCATTTCGATGTTTAGCAATAATAATTTCAGCTGTACCAATATCAGGTGACTCAGCATTGTAAACCTCATCACGATAAATGAAAGCAACTACGTCTGCATCTTGTTCAATAGACCCAGACTCACGCAAATCAGACAACATAGGCCGTTTGTCTGTCCGACCTTCTAATCCTCGACTCAACTGGGATAACGCAATTATTGGAGTCTCAAGCTCACGAGCAAGAATTTTTAGACCTCGAGACATTTCTGAAACTTCAACCTGTCGACTCTCTGCATTTCCACGCCCACTCATTAACTGCATATAGTCCACAACTATTAGTCCCAAATCTCCTAAACGACTTTTTAGACGTCTTGCTTTAGCTCGAATTTCCATAACAGTTAGATTCGGGTTGTCATCTATCCATATTGGGGCTTCAGCAAGACGACCAACACTGCGAGTGATTTTTGGCCAATCATCTTCAGAAAGATTACCGGTACGTAAACGAGTGGAATCAACTTTGGCATCAGCGCACAACATTCTTTGCGTTAACTCGAGATGACCCATTTCCAGTGAGAAAAACAGTACTGGGCGTTGCGACTGTAACGCTGCATTTGAAGCTATCCCTAAAGCAAATGCTGTTTTACCCATGGCCGGGCGAGCTCCGATAACGTTCAGCGTACCTGGTTGCAAACCCGCTAAAAGCTCATCAAAGTCCATATAGCCAGTCGGCAAGCCTGTTATCGCTTCACCTCTCTCATAAAGCTCTTCTAGGCGATCTAAATTGGCGTCAAGCAGCTCGCGTATTGGTTTAGTTGAATCAATAACACGACGTTCAGCTACTTGAAACACCATGGCCTCAGCTTCATCAACAGCTTTTATCACGTCGTCCGGATAGCTGTAACCTAGTTCCACTATTTCGCCAGCTACACCAATCAAACGACGTAAAAGCGCGTGTTCTTCAACAATTTTAGCGTACCGAGCTGCATTCGATGTTGCAGGCGTGATGGTCTGCAATTCAATTAAGCGTTGGGCCCCACCAACTTGTTCGAGTAAACCAGAACGAGTTAATTCTTCTGCAACTGTAACCGGATCAGCAGGTTCTCCTGCTCCATAGAGAGATGCAATCGCATCAAAAATAAACCCGTGGGACGGAACATAAAAATGATCACCACTTAATATTTCTACCGCTGGCCCTATCGCATCTCGAGACAAAAGCATTGCACCGAGCACCGATGCCTCAGCATCTAAATTGTGTGGAGGTACTCGAGCCGTTATAGATTGCGAACGACTTTTATGCGGCTCTTCATAGCTTGTTGAGTTCATCGCTTACAGTCTCTCAGATAACTCATGTGTAGAACTAGAGGTACACGTTGGGGATTTCTTTTAGTTTTTCTGTGGATAAACCAGTATTTATCCACAGAAGATGTCATTTAGATTACAAATTGATGATGAAACTGCTATTTACAACATCTTCACTGAATTTATCTGGATCCGACAACCGCAACATCAGGTTGATTCATAAATCGTTCCGGAATAGAAATCCGAAACACTTCTGCAGCATTTAGTCCTAAAATTTTCGCCCTATTTGCATCAGTTAAATTCCCCATAGATCGTTCTATTGCCTCAGCAGAATGAGGCCATGAACCCTCATGGTGTGGATAGTCGTTAGCCCACATAAAGTTATTTGTGAGCCCATGTTCAGTTGCAAGATCAAGACCGGCCGCATCTTCTTGAAAAGTCGCAAACCCTTGTCGTTTAAAATATTCGCTTGGTAGCAACTCTAATTTTGGACGAACAAACATATGGTGTTTTAAATAGGCTTCATCCATCGCTTGGATTGCCCATGGTACCCACCCAATTCCAGCTTCAACACTGCCAAAACGCAGTGTTGGAAACTGTTCAGCTACCCCTGAGGCACAAATATTCGCTATTGGTTCCATGTTCTGAGCTAACGAATGA
Source organism: Acidimicrobiaceae bacterium (assembly GCA_905182565.1). Taxonomy (GTDB): domain Bacteria; phylum Actinomycetota; class Acidimicrobiia; order Acidimicrobiales; family Poriferisodalaceae; genus UBA9040. The sequence goes on from CAJJCB010000027.1 coordinate 137,818, forward strand.
ACCGCATAGTTAATTATTGCTCCACCGCGACTACGAGACGTACGAGGGTCTCGACCAGTCGAAATATGAAAGGTTACTGGTAAATCAACCTCAGTTATACATTCCCAAAGTGGATCAAACTCACGTAAATTGTAGTTAAGCGCTTCGTGATCTGGTGCTCCCCAAATTGGCTTACTTGGTAATTGGAAACCTTTGAAACCCAAACTCGCGCAGCGCTCAATCTCTGAGATTGCGTCAACTAGTGTTGCAGGAGCAATACAAGCCATCGGCATTAACCGATCATTGTATTCGCCAAACGTCTCCCAAGCCCAATTATTGTATGCGACACACATAGCATGCGAAAATTCCGCATCTTGTGTAGCCCACATCGTTAAACCTTTGTTTGGAAAAATAATTTCTGCGTCAACACCATCTGCCGTTAAATCGTCAAGCCTTTCTTGCGGGGTATACCCAGCTTTGTTCCTTAACTTATCTTGACCACTAAATTGAATATCATTCAACTTCAAAGGTGTTCTAAAGCCTTCGGTCTTTTGAAATTTTTGCCCGCCAGACCCGATAATTACACCTGGTAAACGATCCTGATACTTTAGGTCCATTCTCGTAGACCACAAATCCTTAGGCTCTTGAGCATGCCCATCCGTCGAAACCATAAAGTACTTATTTTCCGCCGACGGGTGTGGTGATCTATCCCACCCATTTGATCCTGGGCTATCAAGCCGCCATTCATTATTCGAATCTGGGACGGGTATGACAACAGACATAATTATTCCTCAGCATCTGGTTTCAACAACGCAGCTATAGTTAATTATTCTATTCGAAAAACGTTTCTGAAGTTTAAATTACTGCACGCGTCGAGCCTAAACACAGCACTATTACAACAAATTAAAACCGTATATGTAAAACTAAGCTGCTCAAAAACAAGTTAAAACAGATTGTTCCTGAAAATCATATCTAGTAAAAATTTTCAGGAACAACCGCGTAACGGAACTAACTTTGAGCAGCTACTTCAACTACAAGAGAAAATTGAACATCTCGGTGGAGCCGAACATCAACCGCATGACTCCCAGTAGTTTTGATAGCCGATGCAAGATTCATGCGACGTCGATCAAGCTCAACACCTGTTTGAGTTTTTACGGCCTCAGCAATTTCCATCGTGGTAACTGAACCATATAACTGTTCGCCAGAACCAACTCGTGCTTCAATCTTAATTACAGCTGAAACGAGTCTGCGGGCTACTTCTTCTGCCCCTTCACGATCACGTCCATCACGAACATCGCGAGACCGCTTCATCGCCGCAGCCTGGACTAAAGCTCCATTAGTTGCACGAAGAGCTAAACCTTTTGGAACCAGATAATTCTGTGCATAACCATTTTGAACTTCAATAACGTCGCCAGCATTACCTAAACCAGAAACATCACTACGAAGAATTACTTTCATTCTGTCGCTTCCTCCTGAGTTGTTTCTTCGGTCACAACTTCAACAGCGTCAGAAGTCGCACCGTCGGTTTTTTGCGCATTTTTATCATCATCAAAAACACTGTCATTAGCTTCTGGCTCAAACCCACGATCTCGATCCTCACGGTCTCGACCACGTCCTCCGCCCCCACCGCGCTTATCGCCTTTTCGTTGGGTGACTACCCTCATATGATACGGCAACAAAGCCATTTCACGAGCAATTTTTATTGCTCCTGCGGCTTGGCGTTGCTGCTGTCGGTTATTACCGGAAACCCTTGAACCCCGTATCTTTGCGCGATCTGAAAGAAAGGCTTTGAGTAAATTAACGTCTTTATAATCTACGTACTCAATGCTGTCTTTAACAATAGGGCTTACTTTTTTCTTACGAGGCTTACGCGTATCTTTAGCCTTAGCTCGCGGTTGTTGCTTCTTACCTGCCACTAGAAGGGCTCCTCATCAGGGATGTCGTATCCGGCTCCAAAATCAGATCCGGTATTAGGTGCATTATTAGGTCGTCCACCTGAAGATGGTCCGTTACCTTGATTTCCACCGCCATCTCGGCGGTCAACTTTATTTACTTGTGCTGTAGCAAATTTTAAACTCGGTGCCACATCTTCAGCTAAAACTTGGATCTTAGTGCGGCGTTCCCCATTTTGACCTTCCCAGGTCTGGTAATCAAGCCGCCCTTGAACAAGTACACGGCTGCCCTTACCCAGGGTCTCAGCTACATTTTCCGCTAATTCACGCCAGCATGTGACATCAAAGAAATGAGCTTTATCTTCACCATTTTGTGATCGTTGGTTCCAGGCAACCCCAAAGTCGCAAACTGCTAAACCAGTTTGAGTAAAACGGAGTTCAGGATCACGAGTCATATTTCCAACAATTGAAACTGTGTTATCAAATGCCATAAGAACCTCTCAGATCAGACAGCGGCAACAGTTGTGTCAACGTCACCGATTAGGCCGCGACGCTCTGCTTCATGATCAGGAAGACGAATGAGCTTATGACGGACCACATTATCAGATATCTGTAAGGCTTTTTCTACTGGGTCCATGGCCCCGCCTTCAGCTAGTAGCTCTACAACAGAGTAGTAACCTTCAGTTTTGTGATCGATCTCATAAGCGAATCGACGTCGACCCCAGAAGTTCACACTAGCGATAGTTGCTACTTCTTCGATACGGGTTCGAACTTCTTTAAGCTCTTCTTGAACCGCTACATCATCGAGGCCACCATCATGGATGACCATTAATTCGTATACACGCATACGGTGCTTCCTCCTTCGGACCCGCTATTGACGGGGCCCCTTATGGGGCAGGGGTAGTGATTGAATTGTAATCAGAGTTCTTAAAAACTCTTATTTAAGTGACTTAACAGTAGAGGAAGAAAAGGTAAAACACACTTTCATCCTCCTTCAGAGCCTAAAAAGTTAATAAAGAATTTATTGGTCTCTATTAAATTCGCCAAAAATTTGGTTAAAAATTAAAGCTGCACAACAGCTTTCTTGATTTTTATCTTTTTCAGAGTTACGTGGAACTGTTATCACCCCCATTGAATATCTTTCATTGAACCCAATCGCCCATTCTTTTCGCACATTCGAGTCACTCCCCAATATCCCAAAAATTTGGGGCATTTGTGAATCAGAACCAGTCCCCACCGCCACCGAAGAACTCAGCTCTAAAAATTTGAGGGCGTCTTCCACTAGAACTGAAGTTGACACAGTCGACCAATCACTTCTCGGTGCAAAAGTTATTTTTTCACCATCATCCCATTCCATAAGGATTTTTTTACGTCTAAATTGCCCATCGTTGGCAAAAATAGAAACCACCTCAGTTCCTTGAACTAGCGATAAATACTCGTCATACAAATAAAATTCCCTAGGCATCCCCGTAACCAATTTGTCTAAAGCCCCGATTATCTCTATACGAGGTAGTTCTTTCTCCATAAGCCCCGAAAGAATATCAGAGGTTGTAAACATGGATCGCACGTGACCCTGATCATCTAATACAACTACACCAACATCAAAGTCCTGAGTTTGTTCTTCTCTCAACCTCTTCACAGTCGAAGCAACAATTTTTTGTATCTCAAGATCAATAGTCGTTTTTATAAACAGAGTTGAAGTCAAACTCTTTCGTTCGCCTAGCTCCTCTATGATCGATGATTTAGCAAAATTAACTGCATTAGCTAGACCAAAAGACGAATCAATGAGAATCAATGGACTAACAATTTTTTCAAAAATTGTCATCTCTGATAATGACGAAGCTTGAACCTTTAAAAATTCAGCTTCAGTAATGTACCCTTGCTCAAGCATGCCGAAAAGTATTTCGCCAGCATGAATTTCAGCTAATTCAACAGTTTCATGGTCACGTGCGACAAGAAACAGCGCTGCTAAATACACAGCCTGGTCAACATCTAAGTTTGAGGCACTAACTCCAAACCACGCTTGCGCTCCCGCCTCAACCCCAAATGACTCCCTACCAAATGGGATCACATTTATATAACGCTCTAAAATTTCTTCCTTAGAAAGAGTTCGTTGGATCCTCAAGATAGATGCCGCCTCACGTACCTTCCTCCAACCCGATAGATCATCGTTTCCGTTTACTAAACGAAGATACTGCTGCGATAACGTCAAATGATTGAGCCCATTAGAACCTTGTAAATCCTTCCAAGATGCTCTAACTAATTCACCAAACTCATAATTACCAGTCAAAAAATTAGGGTCGACCGCCACCATAAGTGCATCTACAGCGACAGGAGAAATTTGTTCAAGAGTGATAGGGATATAGTTTTTTTCTGGAGTCAGTGTAGCAATTGGTATATCACGTCGATCCAGTATCAGACCTTGTGCATCAACGTTCATCGGTTGCGGAATTGGCAGCGACCCGATAACTCGAATGCCTACACCAGCCCCAAAAATGGCTATAAGTATGCTTAAACAAAGAAAAATCCGCCATTTGTCCAGCACCGACTTTTCACCTGTTGGGTTAGCCAAAGAATTTTCAGTCATAGCTGTTGTTCCCGGCAGAGTACCTCTCTCCACTCAACATATTGAACTATTTATAATTCAATCCAATGGATAGCGTCTTATTAAATGATTCCAGCAACAGGCGGGGCACACCTCTATTTCATAGGAAACAAAATCTCCGCTTCTTTTAGCCAATCTTTGCAGTTCTTCATCAGAGACAACACATTTCCCACCACCACCAAGCCGTGGACCAAAAACATAAGCAACTATACGGAGCTGCCCATCATCACACAATGGACAATTACGACCTAAAAGTGGCGCCACACTTCGCGCTACTCTTAAAAGCTCTGGGTGAATTTCACAGGCTTCAGAGCGGTCAATTTCACCAGTTTCAATAGATTTTAAAAAATGAAGTCGTTGCAATTTATAATCAACCACACCAGAACCTGGCGACACATTTTTATCTATGCTTCCAGGGTCAAATGGCACATAAGCAGATTAGTCAATTCTTCGAGGAAGAAGACCAATCCTCAACGGCTTTAATTGCCTCTTCACGTGACATTAGACCAACTTCTAAAATAAGTGCATTTAAAAAATTGATTGCTCTACCCACTATTGGCCCATCACCAACAATCCCCATTATTTCGTTTCCATCTAATGGTGATTGAGCACCTCTATTCCCCTCCGATTCAATAATCTGAGTGAAAACACCGAGTAAGTTTTGTGACGGGTTCTTTTTAAACACTTTTAAAACGGCAAGCGCTTCGGGAAATTCATCTCCCCAAAAAAACAAAATTCGTCGCACGTTAGGCTCACTGGCTTCGTCTATCGAAGAGATCTGGTGAGTGGCTTCTATAACCCTGCCCACTTTTTTAGCCAAATTATTTGAGGCCCTCATATCAACTAAAAGAACTCTTGCCTGCTCTCCAGAAGTCACAATCGGGTATAGGAGGGTCGCCCAACTCAGCGACAACTCATCGCTAATATCATTAACAGCCAATTCTGGAACAGAAACAACACCATCATAGCCTTCAATGACTAGGCCCAGTAACCCTGTTTGTTCCAAAAATAGTAGTCCTTTCGTTGGATTTTCAACCTTAAGTAATTTTTTTAACTCTTCGATTACGCGCTCTTTTGAAACAATCGATATTCGATCTCTAAGCCGTTCTACTGCGTCCATCAGATCTACCCCGGGGACAAGCTGGTAACCCGCCATAAATCGAGCAGCTCTCAACATTCTTAAAGGATCATCACTGAAAGATACTTCAGGATCTAAGGGTGTTCGTAAGACTTTTCTCTCTAAGTCTAATTGTCCCCCAAACGGATCTATTAACTCCCACTCAGGAATCTTTATCGCAATTGAATTAACCGTAAAATCACGTCTCGACAAGTCATCTTCAATAACCTGCGAAAACTGAACGCTAGGTTTACGTGAATTGCTTACATAATTTTCAGATCGATGGGTTGTTATTTCAATAATCTGAGAATTTTTACGGATACCAATCGTTCCAAATTTTGCTCCTTGATCCCAAATTGCATCTGCCCAACCAGTCACTAACTTCACTATTACGTCAGGTTCAGCATCAGTTGTAACATCAATATCATTATTTAATTTTCCCAATAACAGATCTCTAACAACACCCCCAACTAAATAAAATTTATATCCAGCACCATCAAATTTATGAGCCAAAGCACCAACTTGAAGATCGAGTTCTAGTTTTTGAGCTTCTAAAACCTTCTTCATAAAGCTGATATTACAGGGGTCTTGTAACAAGGCTGGTAAAAAACTTTAGGTGATTCACTAGTTTTCTTTGGTAATTACACAAATCATCTGGCACTCTAGGACTTCCCGGATCGTCGTCGTGGAGATAAATTAATGGGCTTAAAGTTTGATCTTGGTGACCGAGTCATCTATCCCCATCATGGAGCAGCGCTTATCACTTCACGTGAAACTCGAAAAGCTTTTGGAGAAACACGGGAATACCTTATTTTAGAAACAGCTCACGGAGACTTAACTTTGTCTGTCCCAACAGACATGATCGATGCTGTAGGCATGCGTCCACCAATCGACGAGGATGATGTAGCCGACCTATTTGAGCTCTTAGCAAAAAAAGACATCCGTGAACCCGCTAACTGGAGCAGACGATTTAAAAATCACCAAGAGAAATTAAAATCTGGCGATATTTATCAAGTTGCTGAAGTAGTTCGTAACCTCGCCCTTCGAGAATCTTCCAAAGGTCTTTCAGCGGGAGAAAAATCAATGCTCGACAAATCTCGTCAAATACTTGTTTCCGAACTTTCAATAAGTATGGACGTGACAGAAGAAGAAGCTCTTGTACAGGTTGAACTACGCCTAGCTGGATAAACCATTTATTTCAGTGGAAACTCTTGTTTGAACCGCGACTGCCAAAAAGTCATTGTGCGCACTATCTTTTCAGTCGGGAGAGTTAAGTGCGAAAAGACACAACATCCAACTCAGTTTTTTCAGGTCTGCACTGGCAGGTCTGTCCCTCGACCCAGATTCAAAATTTCTACAACAAAAGCTCAAATCTACGTCATGTCGCCTTGACTAACTACAATTTAGTTTTTCTCATATTAAACAGGTCTCAATATCTAAAAAACCATCGTTGTAAATTAAGCGTTTCTATATGAGAACGAAACGCAAATTTCTCAAGTCAACAATTCTCATCCTGTTTTTTTTAACGTTCGCTACGGCTAACAATGCTGCTGCTCAGTCTTCGAATCAAATGAGCATAGTTACCCAAAGTTTTTCAGCTCGACTAGGCGAGTCAATCAATCTCAAAATCCAGCTCCCAAGTCTTCTCCCAAGTGACAACCAACTTATTATTACTGTGCATGAGCCGGTTCTTGATGAACAGGCCTTCTTATTTTCAACTATCGGAGAAAAACTCGGTGGAGTTCTATCATCTGCGACAAGTAATATTTCTGAGCTAGAAATATCTGAAAACGGTATAGCAAATATCACTCTTCAAATCACCGAAGAGGAAGAAGCATTTGATCAATATTTGATTCGGGCCGTCCGCCTCGGTGTCTATCCTATTTCATTAGAGCTTCGGACAAACAGCCAAGAATTAGTTGATGGCCTCATTACTCACCTAATACGCGTGCCAAGCAACGCAGATGAAATCGAACCTCTTCAAACTATTTTGATTGATTCTGTGAATCTCAACTCAACTAAGTCATTTGACAAATCAGTAAGTTCTTGGTTTGCAACCTTGCATAAGCATCAAAGCGTGCCAATGTCTCTTGTAGCACCTCCTAAATTATTTAAGGACTTTCAGAACACTCCGACTTTTAAGCTGTGGCAGCAAAATAATCAGTCCCACGAGCTCATTAGGGCTTCATTTGTACCTATAGATGAAGCACTTCTTACCAATGCTGGCCTCGATACTGAAGCTTCTCTTCTAATCGAAAAAGGATTGGAAGCTCTTAACTCAATAGGATCAGTAGCGCCTTCAACTCTATGGATAGAAACTAACCCCACAGATGTCAGTCAGTTTGACGCTCGCTGGGCAAGAGGCATTCGGCATGCTGTCTTATCATCAAAATCACTTGTCGCAACTGATAATTTAAACCCAAGACAACCTGTTGAGATTCAGTCTCAAAATTCATTAATGACAGCACTCATATTTGATGATCTGGCCCCACGACAACTTAGAGATAGCCCCCACAGCGCAGCTCATCGAGCACTATCGCACCTAGCCACCATAGCCTTCACACAACAATCACCTAAATTTATAACTTTAGATATTAGTCCAGACGAAGCTGATTCAAAATTTACTGACTACTTACTGGAAGGAATTTCTTCGCTGTTTTTTATAGAACCTCTAATAGCGAGCGAGGCTGTCGGGAAGCCACTGGCAGTAACTGAAGCTGGAGTACCTCTTCAATATGAAATAAAAAATACAACTTCCGCAATGAGACCAGATTTTTCTGTCTACAGAAAAGCTAAGACTCATCTCAGTGCTTACCGATCAATGATCCGAGATGAAGATGCCACTGATCATGATAATTTTTCTCAACAACTTCTCTATTCACTTTCTGATGATTTAAAAGAACTCGAACAACAAACTACATGGCGAACAATTATTGATTATGTGAGACAACGAAGCAGTCTTTTGGATGCGCCACCTGAAGAAACAGTTCAAATGACATCTCGAAGCGCTGCAGTACCCTTTAGTTTCCAAAATCGATCTAAAACTGCTTTGCGAGTTGAACTTCGGATAATTAGTGAAAAAATAACCGTAGAAGATTTTGATGACGGAGAAACAACGACATTAGTACTTGAACCAGGAATTACGACCCATCGTTTTAACCTTCGATCTCTTTCATCAGGATCTTTTCCGATTAAAATTGAACTTCTTTCTCCAAACGGTTCACTTGTTTTAAGCGAAACACAATCTGTAATAAGAGCTACCGCTCCAACTGGTGTTGGCCTTGCCTTAACGCTGGGAGCCGCAATATTTTTGGCCATCTGGTGGATTGCAGATAGCCGTAGGAGAAGATCACAGTGACTTCTGCCAAAGCAAGCGTTGCTGCAACTGCGATTTTCTTATCACGTATTTCCGGTTTAGTACGAGCTGCTCTGGTCACTAATGTCTTAGGAATTGGACTTGTTGGTGATGCTTTTGCTGCAGCCACAAAAATTCCTAATGTCCTACAGAATCTTCTCGGTGAGGGTGCTTTGTCAGCTGCTTTCATACCAGAATATTCAAAAAGTGTCGAAGATGATCCAGTTGAAGCCGGACAAATAGCTGGTGCAATAGCATCATTTCTTTTAGTGATTACTTCACTATTAGTTGCCATAGGAGTTTTTGCAGCACGGCCGATAACGCGTTGTATCGCCTGGGGTTTTGATGAAGACCGGCTTGATCTAACTGTTCAACTAATGCGAGTAATCACAATTGGCTCTGGAATTTTAGTGATGAGCTCATGGTGCCTAGGGATTTTAAATAGCCATCGAAAATTATTTTTGTCATACATTGCACCAGTTATTTGGAACGTGACACAGATAGTTGTTCTGATAACAGTCTCACTTTCACATTGGACACAGTTATCCCAAGTACAAGCTCTTTCATGGGCCCTAGTGGCGGGTGCTCTTGCTCAACTACTTATACAAATGCCATCTACTCTTCGCTCAAACCCACACATCCGCTTTAATTTTCAATGGAAAACGGTTGGATCAAGAAAAGTCATTAAACGATTAGGCCCAGCAATATTGGGACGAGGAGCCCTCCAAATTTCAGCGTTTATTGATTTAGCACTGGCTTCATTGTTAGGCATTGGAGCGGCGGCAGCAATGGTCGCAGCACAGGCCTTATTTTTGTTACCTCTTTCCTTGCTAGGGACAAGTGTCACTGCTGCTGAATTACCCGAGTTAAGTCGTTCCAAAAATATTCAAGATTCAACAAATAGAATCTCTAAGCGTTTACCAGAGATGCTTTGGATAGCCGGAGCAATTATTGCGTTGTATCTGGTAGCCGGTAAACCGTTGGTTGACACCATTTTTAATCTTGGCGGGTTTCGTAACAAGATTCCTTCGGACGATTTAACACTGATTGCCATAACCCTTGGGGCCTACTCACTAGCAATCCCAGCTCTACTAGGATCTCGACTACTACAAAACTTGCTATTCAGCATCGGCGATACAAGTACATCAGCGAAAATTGGGGTTAAAAGGTTACTCATATCTGCTCTAACCGGAATTTTTCTAATGTTTCAATTTGATCAGATAATGATCGTCGGAGATTCCATTATTGGCTTTGGCGACTTGTCTTTGCGTCTTTCTCCTATCCCTGACTCGGTTCGCTTAAACAACGAACTCCCAGCACGGCTCGGTGCAGTGGGCTTGGCTATCGGAGCATCGTGTGGAGCCTGGTTTGAATTTTTTCAACTACGGAAAATAGCTCTAATAAAGTCAAAGCGTAAACGCCTTACTTCCTCTAATCTTCACCGCTATATCACCCCTTCACTAATAGCTAGCTTTGCAGGTATTGGAATTCACCAAATTTCATTCAAAACTGCCTTGTTGCAAATAACAGTGACCGGTTTAATCATGCTTCTAGTTCACTTTGGTACATCATTAGTGATCCGAACCCCTATTGCATTAGATATAGGTTCTAAAGTTAAAATGCGTTTAGGCTTTCAGCCAAAACTACCCCCTCTACCACCAAGGGAAGAAGAAAAATTATGACGTCAGTGAAAATTATCACCGACAGTTCTTGCGATCTTCCGCAAAACATCATCGATGATTTAGGCATTGGTATAGTGCCCCTAAAAATTCGATTCGGTTCTGAAGAATTTGTTGATCGTTTCGAATTATCAACTGATTCTTTTTGGGAACGTTGTAAAACATCTAACGAGTTGCCCTCTACTGCAGCGCCTTCACCAGGAGCTTTCGAAGAAATGTATCGCCAAGCTGCAAGCGATGGCCGATCAGGAGTAGTGACGGTTGTTTTGAGCGGTTCATTATCGGCTACCATCGAAGCAGCCGAAGCAGCAGCGCGCGCAGTAGTTGATCTTATTGATGTCACGGTAATAGACAGTCGAACAGTAACTCTCGGCTTAGGTTCACTAGTGGTTCAAGCGGCAGAAGCTTCTCTGCAAGGCCAAACGGTTCTCGAAATAAGCACCATGGTTTCTGAAGCAGCTAAAAAAACCCAAGTACATGCAGCGCTTGACACACTGGAGAATTTACGTAAAAACGGTCGGATAGGAGCAGCTCAATCATTCCTTGGTTCAGTTCTGTCAATAAAGCCCCTAATTGAAGTTCGTAATGGTGTCGTTGAGCCAGCTGGAAAGCAACGAACAAGATCTAAAGCACTGGCACATTTAATAAATTTAATTGCTGAGAATGCGTCCCATATAGAACGAATTAGCATCATGCACGCAGCATGTGAAGATATCGACGCCTTTGCTTCTCAAGTCCAGTCGTTGGTAACTCCAAAGGTAATGATTGGCCAAATTGGGCCAGTGGTCGGAGCCCATGCCGGACTTGGCACAATCGGCGTTGTTTTTCAAACAAATAATTAAGTATGGTTTTTTTATCCAAACGATATCGAATGGATAAAAAAATTGAGGATGGAGCGGTTGAGTCCTGGAATGGACTTGATTTAACTCTTGACCGCCCAGTAACTATTCGTATAACTGATATCGGAACTGAGATTGGTCAGCGAGTAAGGATGCAAGCACAGGCTCTTTCACGCCTTGAACATCCCTCTCTTCTGCATATTTATGACTCGATTTTAACCTCTACTCAGTTTGCAATAATTACTGAGAGTTTACCTTCACGTAATCTTGCTCAAGATCTGCAAGAACGAGGGCGTTTCTCCGCGTATGAGGCAGTACAGATTGTCATCCAAGTTGGTGAAGGCTTAGCTTCCCTCCATCAAGCAGGCTTTGCTCATGGAGGCGTCGAAGCTCATCACATATCACTAAGAGAAGACAGAACTCCCTTAATAACAGTTGGCCCGCCTACGGGGGATGCAGTTAAAATTCCTGCGCGCCCATCAAACGACATATCTTCTCTAGGCAGATTATGTCATCTTCTTATCGTCGGGACTACTCCAACAATTGATGTCCACGGTCGAATAGCCATACATCCGACAATACCTTCATCTCTTCGACCAATATTAGAAAAAGCGCTCTCAGATCGAGCACCCTGGAACAACAGTTTTGCAATGATTTTAGCTTTTCAATCTGTTGTTCACGAACTAAAAACATTAGAATTTCAGGCAGGTATTGCTAAAACATCTTATTTAGAAAGTGAAAAAACTTGGTTCGCCCCAATTTTGGCCATTTTATCCGCAGCTGTTCTTATTATCGGTATTGGGCTCCTCCTGGCTAAAACTAACTTAGCCCCGTCACTAGTTGAAAATGTTAAACAAGTAGTCAGTCGTGACAAATCCTCCGATCAACAAATAAATACCACTGTCCTTCCATCATTAGAAGACTTATCTCGTAACGAACCTCCACCCAAAAGTGCGCTGTTAACAATTATTGACATCATCGATTTTGATCCCGAAGGAGATGACCGACTTGAACATCCTGACAAAATAAAGCGAATTAATGATGGCGATGCAAGTCGGGGATGGAATACAGCGCGATACAACTCACGCAACTTTGGGGGGCTCAAAAGCGGAGTTGGATTGATAATTAAGCTCAGTAAAAACCATGAAATAGATTTAATTGAAGTCGGAGCCGCGGCAATTAACTGGGGCTTTGAATTATACGCCGTTAATGAATCTCCCGGTTCGCTACTCGAATGGAGTTGGGGTTCTCCAATTACTTCGTTAGTGGAATTAAAAGGTATAACTAAAGTTAATTTCACTGATCTAACCGGTTCTACACTTTTGCTTTGGATAACCGACTTGGGAAATTCACTTCCTGTTGGGGGCCATCGCGTATCTATACATGACATATCTATTTATGGAAGACCGGTAAGCAATTAGCGGGACTCTGCTAAACCATCTGTGTCTTTACACATACATCATATCTATGTCGATAGAATCGGCGACGTGGCCAATTCTGAAACTTCTAATAACGAAAGAAAGCAAGACTTGGGCTTTAATATCAAAGTAACTAATATTTTCGTTAATTTTGTTGAAAGCGTTCGAAATAAAACCACTGGCCCAATTTTAGGATTAGTTAGAGCTTGTGTCTATGGAGTTATGCTCACTGTTTCAGCAAGCATAACTATAATATTTTTACTCATAGGCTTGATACGACTCGTAAATATTGCGCTGCCAGGTTCAGTTTGGAGCGCTTACCTCGCATTAGGGCTCGTATTTTACATTGCTGGTGTCTTGTTATGGTCACGCCGAACTATATGAACTTTATTTTTGCCATTAAAAACCCTCGGAGTACTAATCGTGTCTGAAATTCGCGACGTCGTCATTATTGGGAGCGGACCAGCAGGCTTAACAGCAGCTATTTATGCAGGTCGAGCAAACCTTTCCCCACTCGTCATTGAAGGTGAACCATCTTCAACAAGTGACCAACCAGGCGGCCAACTCATGTTAACTACGGACGTAGAAAATTTTCCAGGTTTTCCTGAAGGCGTCATGGGTCCTGAATTAATGAGTAATTTTCGGTCGCAAGCACAAAAGTTTGGTGCGGAATTCATCACCGAAAAAGTAACTACCGTAAATTTTGCTAATCGCCCATTCGAAATAAACGTAGGCAACAATAAACACTTAGCCAGATCAGTAATCATTTCTACTGGGGCTCAAAGCCTCATGTTAAATATCCCAAATGAAAGTCGCCTTATCGGTCATGGATTATCTACTTGTGCCACCTGCGATGGCTTTTTTTTCAGGGATCAGGAAATAGCAGTAGTCGGCGGTGGAGATAGCGCTCTTGAAGAAGCTATCTTTCTGACGCGCTTCGCTTCTAAAGTTTATTTAATTCATCGCCGTGATGAATTACGGGCTTCAAAGATTATGCAAGAGCGTGCTTTTCAAAACCCGAAGCTCGAATTTCTTTGGAATAACGAAGTTACACAGATAAACGGTGATCAAAAGCTTGATGGGATTATTCTCAATAACACTGTTACCTCTGAAAAATTAGATCTTAAGATTCAGGGGCTTTTCATTGCTATTGGTCACAGACCAAACACCGACTTATTCAAAGGCCATCTAGAACTAAAAGACAACGGTTACCTTGTGACACTTCCCGATAGCAGTCGAACCGCTATTGATGGTGTATTTGCCTGTGGTGATGTACAAGATGACTATTACCGTCAAGCTATTACAGCGGCTGGCTCAGGATGCATGGCAGCTATAGATGCGGAACGCTGGTTAGAGGAACACGGCCACTAGTTCTACACCGTTACAAAATCTTATCTATCACTCAGCCCAGACTAAACCACACAGCAAACTCTGTTGCGGGTATGCTCCAGATCATACGATTTTAGGAGCCTTGTATGGCAGCAGATATTAAAAATCTCGACGAGAGCACATTTGACGAGACCATAGGATCTTCTGAGACACCTGTGCTCGTAGATTTTTGGGCCGAGTGGTGTGGGCCGTGCAAAATGATTGCACCGATCCTAGAAGAAATCGCCCTAGAACAAAAGGGTTTGACTATCGCCAAAGTAAATGTCGATGACAGTCCAGATCTAGCCCGCAGATACGGAATAATGAGCATTCCAGCACTAATTCTATTTCAAAACGGCGAACCAGCAAAAACTATGGTTGGGGCAAAACCGAAAAGCGCTCTTCTCGAAGAATTAGGTGAATTCCTATAGATTCTCTCCCATCAGTGAGTCCTTTTGGTGTCGGTGCAGCCGGAAACCACGTACGAGACTTACAAGGCCGTCTCCAGAAACTCAATTATGATCCTGGGGCAATCGATGGAAGTTTTGGCAGTAACACTGAAGCTTCTCTCCGCTCGTTCCAGAAGCGCCGAGCAATAGACACAGATGGTATCTGTGGCCCAGAATCATGGTCCGCAATCGTTGAGGCTGGTTACTCCTTAGGTAGTCGTCTTCTCTATCTACATGAACCTCCGCTACGAGGTGATGATGTTGCGCAAGTACAACAGTTACTAAGCACTCTCGGGTTTAAAAGCGGACATGTTGATGGTATCCATACAGTGAAAACTGCTGACGCAATTACTGATTTTCAACTTAATGCTGGATTAACTGCAGATGGCATCTGCGGGAGTGTTACTTTGGAAAGCCTAAAACGCTACGGTAGTAACTTAAAACTTGGTGAACTGGCATCTCTTCAAGAACGTGATCGGTTTAACTCACTCGGCACTCAATTAAATGGCAAGAAAATTGTTTTAGGTGAAACTGGTGGTCTTGACGCCATTATTGCCTCATTAAGAAGATCTCTTGGAGAGTTAGGAGCCAACGTTCTAACTATTCATCATCCAGATGCCTCAGCTCAAGCAACTCAAGCAAATACGTACGGAGCAGACCTATTCATAGCCTTAGAAATAAGGCCCGAGCGGCCATCAGTTTGCCATTTTCAGGGTGAACAGTATTTGAGTCCTGTCGGCTCACTCTTAGCTGAAAAGCTCGTTGTCGAACTTAGCCAATATTTTCCTGATATCGAAAACAAAGGAATGGCGCTCCGAATTTTGCGAGAAACTCAAATGCCTACAGTTTTATGTCGATTTGACTCAGCTAACACCCTCGTTCGCAGCAATCAGTTAGTTGCTTCGTCAATTTGTACTGCAATCATCAATGCTCTTGGGAAAGGTTTTACGAGTTAATCCGGAGCTATGATATTTATTGTTAATAACTTGTGGATAATCAAAAATTAGTATCTATCTTTTTATTAATTTAATGATATTACTTTGGTAAAATAATATCATACATACGTTCTAAGTCACTTAGAGTGGCAAATGTTATCTCTAATTTTCCCTTTTTACCTGCATAATGAACGTTCACAGTGGTAGAAAAGTGTTCACTAAGCTTTTCTTCAACTTCAAGGAAAGAAGCATTTTTTACGGTCATTTGCCTCTTAGAGTTATCCACAGTTTTATCTGCAGGCTTCGTTAACTTCTTTACTTCATTCTCAAGTTGCCGAACGGACCACGCTTTCTTAATAGCCTGGCGGGTCAAACTTTTCCTAACTAGTGGATCATCAGTGCCTAACAAGGCTCTACCGTGACCAGCAGATAATTCTCCACTAACAATTAATTTCTGTGATTCTAAAGGAAGCTGCAACAGCCTTAGGGAATTAGTAATCGTCGCTCGCCCTTTGCTGAGCATTTCACCTAAGTCGTTATGAGTAACACCAAAATCTTCAAGGAGTTGCTTAAAAGCTGAAGCTTCTTCGATAGCGTTGAGATCTTGCCGATGAATATTTTCAACTAACGCTTGAACGAGTGTTGTCTCATCATCTGCAACTTTCACAATTGCAGGAATAGTCGACAATCCTGCAAGCTGAGCAGCTCTCCAACGGCGTTCTCCAGCAACTAACTCAAAATAACCGGCGGGCTCAATAGCTCTAACAACTATGGGTTGTAGAATCCCAAATTCGAGAATTGACGCCCTAAGAACTTCTAATGCTGCGGTATCGAAATGTTTACGTGGTTGTTGGCTATTTGCCCGAATTTTTAATAATTCAATTTCTCTATAAATATCTGAATTAAATGCAGTAGTACTATCTCTCAACGAAAATTCTTTGTTGTCTGTTTCATTCTCGCCACGGATATCTACTAATGGAACAGAATTATCAGTAAGATCTTCTGTTTTTGGAATTAAGGCTTCCAAACCACGTCCTAAACCGCCAAGAGGTCGACTCATCCGTATATTCCTTTTTCATTATTTTTGAAATCTATAGTTTGCTCGGCTATTTCATTTGCTAACGCTTTATAAGCAATAGCCCCTTTGCTTAAGGGGTCATATTGGTTCACCGGTTGACCGTAGCTTGGGGCCTCTGACAACCTAACTGATCGTGGAATAACTGTTTCACGAACTTGATCAGGAAAATGAGTTCGTACT
Source organism: Acidimicrobiaceae bacterium (assembly GCA_905182565.1). Lineage (GTDB taxonomy): Bacteria > Actinomycetota > Acidimicrobiia > Acidimicrobiales > Poriferisodalaceae > UBA9040. The sequence continues at coordinate 154,712 of CAJJCB010000027.1, forward strand.
TCATTCAGAACTTGTTCAGCCAATCGCGTTCGCGCGTCAAACATGACTAGAACGATTGACGACACAAAAAGATCCTTGTTTAAATTTTGTTGAATCAATTTCACATTATTTAAAAGTTGACCCAACCCTTCAAGGGCGTAATATTCACATTGAACAGGAATAACAACTTCTTCAGCCGCAGCAAGACCATTTATTGTCAAAATACCCAGACTAGGTGGGCAATCAATAATTACGTAGTCATACTTATCCTGAACCACAGCAATCGCGTTGCGCAATCTCAACTCGCGACTAAATACTGACACCAATTCAATTTCTGCCCCAGCTAAATCTAAATTAGATGGCACAACGAACAGCCGTTGCATAGAGGTCTCAATAATTGTCTCTTCGATTGTTTTTTGTCCTAGCAGCACCTGATACATCGATGAATGAAGTGTTCTCGGATCAATACCAACGCCAGTAGTGGCGTTTCCTTGGGGATCTAAGTCGACTAATAGAGTTTTGAAACCAGCTTCAGCAAGACATGACGCGACGTTGACTGCCGTAGTTGTCTTACCAACTCCGCCTTTTTGATTGGCGACAGCTATAACTCGAGCCATCTAATCCCCATCCATACAACGTTTAATACAAATTACTACCAACTCAAATAAACAAGTTGAAGCAAACATTAATAGTAATTATAGCTATGTTTCACGTGAAACATAGCACCGCCCTACATTGAGACTAAAGGTTCCACGTGAAACCTATTACTGCTCTAGGCGAAATTTAATAAAGTGGATTTTTTGACACTTTTTTCCATGTTCGCGGTATAGAAACTGGACATTCATCCCCAAGTAAAAGAGAAACAAATCTCGGTGGTCCTTCAAAGTATTTTATTTCAGTAAAACCTAACCCTTGTAAAGGTCCTAAAGGCCAACGTTTACTCGCTGCTACCGGCGGTTCACTCACAACGAGTTTCCCATTTCTCTTCAAGAGACCTGCTGAACACTCTGCAACAATGGCCGGAGTACCAAACGATCTACTAAAAATACCGTCGAATTTCTCTCTGAATTTTTCCGAATGCGCTAATTCTGTTGCATCACCCAAAACGGCTTTCACTCGGTTTTGGTATCCAAGGATTTCTATTGCCGATTCAAGAAAGCGAACTCTTTTCTCACCACGATCAATTAACGCCAGCTCAAGCTCAGGGACAATACTCGCTACGACCAAACCAGGTATTCCGCCGCCAGACCCTAAATCACACCATATTTCAGTAGGGCTTAAACAGGCTGCATCCAAATGTGCCTTCGAATGGTCTATGTACTGGTCTATCGGCTCAACACCAATAAATCCGAGCTCTTGCGCACGCGTCAGAACCTCAACAAGTTTTGACACTAGTTACTTCGTTTTCAAGCTTTTGATGGAATGAGAACCACTCGGCGACGTGGTTCGTCACCAACAGAAATAGTTGATATACCTTCTATTTCATTTGCTGTATCATGAACAACTTTTCTATCAGCAGCGTTCATGGTCTCAAGACCTTTTTCAACGCCATCTCCAAGTACGGATTTAGCTAGTTCTTGAACATACGCCTGTAATATTTCTCGTCGACGTTGTCTGAAACCAGCAACATCTACTCGAATACGAGCACGGTTAGCACCAGGTAAACGCCGTTGAAGCATAGTTTTCGTCACTTCATGTAATGCCACTAAATGGCTACCACGAGGGCCAATCAAAGCTCCTAAAGCCGTTTTATCACCGACTAAGTTAACTTCGAAACTATCGTCATCAGCTGATACATTCTCTGCAGATGCCTCTAGACCAAAAGATTTGGCGAGACCTTCTAAGAAGTCACCAACCATTTTCTGTTGTTCTTCTACTGTTATTTCACTACTCATCGCAGTCTCCTGCTTGTTAAACGGGGCAATTTGTCCCCTACTGGGCGATTTTACGTGTTCTACGCTTGGTTGTTACCGAATCACTATTGGAAACTTCAGGTTTCTCAATGGCCGGCGTCTTCATCTTTTTTGGGCTTTCCTTCGAATAAGTGGACTTAGGAACATCATTATCTTTTACTGAATTACCACTTAACGTTCTTTTTCGCCTAACTAATCCATCATCAGTCTTAGTTTCATTTAAATCTCTTGGTTTTATAGATCCCGTATTGATAGTTCTAGACCGAGACACTGTCTTCGGTTCCACTTTTTCTGGTTTATTTACATTTTTGACCGAAGACTGATTTTTATCTTTCCTAACATCTGGGCTTTTCTTTGCATTAGAGGTTTTGTTAGAACCGCTAGATTTAGGTTTTTTAGCTTCATAACGGCTTTTTTTACCTTTGTATACACGTTCTAACTTTTTCGGTGGGGTTAAAGGTTTTAATCTTGCCCTAATTTGAGCTGGATTTCGTTTAAACCCAAAGAAAGATTTTTTAGCCTCAGAAATTATCTGAAATTCAACGTCTTCCATTGTTACAGACAGTTTTTCTAGTGCTATCTCCTTCGCATCTTCAACCGTGTCACCTGATGTTAAAATCCAGTCCATTTCTATTACTTTCGCTTTTTTCGGGTACGCCCATCACCTGATGTACGTTTGCTTTGAATTGACGGAGGGTTCTTCGCCTGACCTTTTTTCGGTGTCTCTGTTCTAGCCCTAGATCTCTGTTTTTTAGACGAACTCTCAGTACCATTTTGTCTCTTTTTACTACGCACGGCACGCTCTTCTCTGCGTGACTCTTCCGCAACCACAGCTTTATTTGACTTACGGTTTTTGAGCTCTTTAGGCGTCGTTTTAGGCTGGTCAACTTCCTCGATATCAATCGGGTCATCTTTCCCGTCAGAAGGTGTTACTACCACTACTGGCTTCATCGTCGCATGAATAAAAGCTTGTTGCCCAATCCGATAAAGACTTGAAGCTATGAAATAGATGCCTAAAGCTGCCGGAACCATGAAGGCAAATACCGGTAGCATATATGGCATAATTTTCATCAACATTTCCATCTGCTGATTTGTAGATGGTGCATTTCCTCGTCGCGACTTCATTTGCTTTTGTTGGAACCACGACAAAATAAATGTAACGCCCACTAAAAGTAGATAAGGAAGAGATTCGACAAAATCTATTTTAAGTACATCAACTGCTCGCCGTGATAAATCAACGCCAAATGAAACCATCTGGCCAGCTTCTTCAACTAAATCAACATATAAATCCGAGTCCTTGTCTAGATATTTCGGGTCTGGCTCTCCGTTCGATCCAACATGAGCAAGGCCATTAATAACTCTGTAAAGAACAAAAAATACAGGTAACTGAACTAATGATGGTAAGCATCCGCCTAAGGGACTAACGCCATTTTTAGAATAAAGCGCCATCATTTCTTCGTTTAATTTCGGACGATCATTTTTGTTGCGTGCTTGGATGCGTTTCAACTCTGGCTGTAATTCCTGCATCCTCATCATTGAACGCGTACCTTTAAGCGTTAATGGCGTAAAAACAAGCATTATGATCAATGTTAGAAGAATTATTGATAATGAATAGTCGCTAGTTATTGAGTAAAACCAGGCTAAAACACCGGCTATTACATCAAACATGAGTTCTCAGTTCTAGTTATTTGGGAAGGCACAGGATCAAATCCCTTTCCTCCCCATGGGTGGCAACGTCCAACTCGACGTAAAGAAAGGAAAGAACCCTTCAATGATCCGTGTATATTTATAGAATCATATGCATATTCTGAACAAGTGGGTATGAATCGGCACACAGGAGTGCGGTTTCGTGGAAAAGCACGATAAAAATTTATAAACCCTATAAGTATTCTCTTTATAAGAGAACTATCGCCACTTATTTTAGGCTGACTCATCACACGCTCTCAGCTCTAGCTAAAAGTAGCGATATATCGTCACAAATTTGCGAATAAGTTATTGATCGAGCGTTACGACGACTTCCAATTAAATATCTGCCAGTCCTAATATTCATATCTTTATCATTTAAACAGCTCTTTATACGCCGCCTAAGAAGGTTCCTATGGACGGCGTTTCCTATTTTACGGTTAAAAGCAAACGCAAAGCGAGGGTTGCTAATATTTGGGTCTGGGGCAAACATCATCCAAAGAATTCGCCCATTGAGCCTTTTTCCGCTGCGTATAGCCGCGAAATCAGACTTTAGGCTGCATCTATCGATCAAGCGCTAAGTCTCTGACGACCTTTAAGGCGTCGTCCTTTTAAAATAGATCGCCCAGCTTTAGTTGACATTCTGTGACGAAATCCGTGTTTGCGGGATCTTCGACGGGTATTAGGTTGAAAAGTACGTTTCATAATGCGGCCTCCAAATCGGCCGTAAAGACGAAAGTGAATTCAATAAACTTAATAAGTAACTAAGCCTGAGTGGTCAACGATCTCTGTCGCTACCAGGCTGAATTAATTCTTATTAAAGCTCAAGAAAACAATTCCGAGATTTTTAGGACATTTAAGTGGTAGATCCAAAGACCAAACCACACACACTTCTAATCTTAGAGGGATTTATCTAACAAATGAAATTTAAACAAGGAATGCTATATTCCTCGCGCGGAGCGTGCTTAATATAAGTATTAAAGTGTAATAAAACTACTCAAAGTGATAATTTGGCATCTACTAGTCACTCAGTGCTAGGTTCCACAACACTAGATCCTGATTAGTTAAGGGTTTTACACAGCAGCCACAGGTTTTCCACATGGGCTTATTTGTGTTCTATTTTGATTGGTGTTCCATTGATGAGCGAAAATACTAACTCTGATGCAGACATACAGAGTATCTGGGCTACTTGTCGAGGGCTTCTACGTAGTCAAGTTTCTGAAGCTGTGTGGCTAACATCTTTTCGAGATCTTCTAGTATCCGAAATAACTAGCGAAAAGACAGTACTTATTGCACCCAGTGCTGTAATTCGTGATCGTGTTATGAACAGATATCTTCCTATGGTCCAGGCTGCTCTATATGAAGCCGGAGCCCAAAACACAAATATCCAAATTGATGTGAAGATAGAAACTAACGTCATAGACGATGAAAATTATGTCAATGAAGTGATTGGTATCACTCCAGATGGGTCAGACCTCCAAGATCGCTTAGAACCTGTTGTACCTGCTTCATCATTACTTACTAATCGTTCTTATACAGACACTATAAATTCGCGTTACACCTTTGATTCATTTGTGACTGGAACTAGCAACAGGTTTGCTCACGCAGCAGCTTTAGCAGTTGCTGAAACGCCAGGACGTAGCTATAACCCATTATTTATCCACGGAAGTGCAGGCCTCGGTAAAACTCATCTTCTACAAGGAATAGTTCACTACATCCACAACACATACCCAAATTACAAAGCTCGGTATGTCTCAACTGAAACTTTTTTAAATGAGTTTGTCGAAGCTATTAAAACATCTACGACAAGTACTTTTAAACGCCGTTACCGAGACATTGACGTTCTCCTTATTGATGACATTCAATTTATGGAAGGTAAAGAAGGTTTACAAGAAGAATTCTTTCATACTTTTAACTCATTACATGGAGCTGGACGCCAAGTAGTTCTTTCATCAGATCGCCCACCTAGAAACATTGCTACCTTAGAGGACCGTCTTCGTAGTCGTTTTGAATGGGGACTTATAACCGACATTCAGCCGCCAGATATTGAGACCAGACTAGCTATTTTAAGAAAAAAAACAGAATCACAACAAACTAATGTTCCTGATGATGTTCTTGAATTTATAGCAAGTCTCATAACCAACAACATCCGAGAGTTGGAAGGTGCTTTGATTAGAGTGAGCGCCTATGCATCACTAACACAAGAACCACTTACTAGTGAACTGGCAAAACGAGTTCTGGGAGACATAGGGTCAGGAAGAGACTCTCGTCCAATTACACCTGGTGCGATTATGGATGCAACTTCTGAAATGTTTGGATATGAACTCGAGGAATTAAAAGGTAAAAGACGACATAGAAGCCTCGTTCAAGCTCGCCAAATAAGTATGTACGTTGTCAGGGAATTAACTGATTTAAGCTACCCAGCTATTGCTAGAGAATTTGGCGGAAGAGATCACACCACAGTTATGCACGCAGTGGAAAAAGTCGGTAAGCAGATGGCTGAACGGCGACAGGTTTATGATCAAGTAAGTGCATTAATATCAGACATTAAATCTAATCGACCGTAAAATTAGAAGCCAAGGAGAAGTGGTGGATAATAATGTGTGTTTACTTGTGGACAATATGCACTCTTCCACAACCAATATCACCTATATGCTTTACCCGGGATTTCTTGTGGACACCTGTGCAGAGTAGTGTTGACAAGTAAATGATGCTTGACCTGCACTTATAGCTACTTTTCCACAATCCACAGCCCTTATTGCTACTACTAAATATTTACATCTACTGAAAGAAAGGTAATGACATGAAGTTTCGATGCGAACGCGATGCTCTTGTCGATCAACTAACAGCAAGCAGTAGAGCTGTTAGTAATCGTGGTGGTGCCCTTCCTGTACTGACCGGTGTATTTTTATCGGTAGATGATGATGTCTTAACAATCATTGGCAGTGATCTGGATCTAACCGTCCGGTCAAGTCTTCGTGTGACTGTTATTGACCCTGGTAAAGCTGTAGTACCTGCCCGACTAATCGTAGATATTGTTCGTTCGCTCGATTCAGGTGCTGTTGAAATTTCTATTCAAGGAGATGAGGCAAAAATTTCCGGAGGTAGATCAAACTTTGCTCTACGGACTTTACCTGTTGATGACTTTCCAATATTGCCTCAACCATCAGGTAATAAAGTCACGGTTACCTCAGAGGCATTATCGTATGGCCTCCGTCAAGTAGTAATGGCTGCTAGCAGTGATGATGCTCGCCCGATACTTACAGGAGTGCTTCTATCTGCTGAAGAAGGGGGTTTACGATTAGTTGCAACTGATTCCTATCGGTTGGCAGTTCGTGATTTACCAGATGCAACAGTTCTAAATGAAGGACAAAAAGTTTTAGTCCCATCTCGAGCATTAAATGAATTAATTCGTGTTTTAGGTGATGCTGATGAAGTTGTAGTTCGTCTCGGGGATAGAGACGTAACATTTGATGTAGTAACTGATATTGGTTCTGTTCAAGTTACTACAAGGTTAATTGAGGGGGAATTCCCTAATTACCGACAACTAATTCCAAGTTCATATCCAAACCAAGTTGTGGTAGCTAGAGAACCACTGCTTGAAGCTGTTAGAAGAGTAAAATTGATGGCAAGAGAAGCAACACCTCTTCGTATCACGCAAAAACTTAACACCCTAGAACTTATGGCGATTACTCAAGATGTTGGCCAAGCTCATGAAGAAGTAGACGCGATATACGATGGGGAAGAACTGACTGTTGCATTTAATGCTGAATACCTTATTCAAGGACTTGAAGCAGCTACGGGTGATGAAGTTGTTCTTGAAACCTTAGACGCATTGAAACCTGCCGTACTAAGGTCTAATAGCGGCGGAGACTTCTTATATCTTCTTATGCCAGTAAGAGTTTCTTAATAGAAATAGTTGGACGACTATGATTGTCACTCAACTATGGCTTATAGATTTTCGTAACCACACCTCTACCGAGCTACAACTTGACTCAGGTGTGACTCTTATCACCGGACAAAATGGTCATGGGAAAACAAATCTTTTAGAAGGGTTATCTCTGTTAAATGGACATAAGTCGTTCAGAGGAGCAACTTCAGAATCATTAGTTAGAAGCGGTTGTGAGTTTGCAGTAATTCGTGCGCAAGTAATTCGTCATAGACGTGAACATTTGATAGAAATGAAAATTGTTGCTTCTGGAAGGTCACGTGTTCAATTAAATCGCCAAATAGTTAAAAGGTTCAAAGATCTATCAGACACCGTAAGTATCGTTGTATTTAGTCCTGATGATTTAGAACTTATTAAAGGATCTCCGGGGATACGGAGAAATTTTATAGACGAAGTTTTATTAAGTTGTGACAAAAAATTTAGGCTAGTAAAAGCAAATTTTGATCGAGTCATAAAGCAAAGAAATAACTTGTTAAAACAATGTCGTGGACGACTGTCAAAAGAACTAGAAGAATCCTTGTCTATTTGGAATTCACAATTTATTGAACTTAGTGAAGTAATTGGTAGCAATAGGATTCAATTAGTTCGTGATATCGAACCTTTGGTAAATACTTTTTATTCTCAGGTTGCAGGTAAAGAAGAACAAGTTAATTTTAGGTATGAAACAACATGGATGGATAAGGGACTAGATCAAGCGCTTCATGAAATACAGCATGAAGAAGTACGACGAGGTACTACGTTGGTAGGGCCGCATCGTGATGATGTTATAATTGATCTCAATAATTTGGTTTCTCGTACACATTCATCTCAAGGTGAACAAAGAAGCCTCGCGTTGGCGCTTCGGTTATCTGAACACGCGTATATGGCACAAAAGATTGATGATTCACCTCTTATCCTTCTCGACGATGTTTTTTCTGAGCTCGATGAAGGACGTAGCAAACGATTAGTTGAGTGCTTGCCAAGTGCACAGATCGTTTTGACATCAGCAACTGGAACTATTCCGGTAGGTATTCATCCTGGAAAAAAACTTAAAGTTTTAAATGGACATATAAGTTTAGGTGAAAATGAATAACGAGCATGTCAGAAATATTTCAGATTCAATCAAAAGAGTTATTGACGGGTTAGGGCCAAAGTCAGAAATATTGGAAGTTCATAGTCATTGGGAAGAAATAGTCGGTTTAACAATAGCAGAACATTGTTCTCCTAAAAAACTTGAGAAAAATAGCTTGTTAGTTGAAGTTGACCATCCTGGTTGGTCGACGGAAATTAAATATTTAGAATCTGATTTACTAAATCGGTTAAGACAAAAAATTCCAGAACTTGAAGTATCTGAAATAAAAGTTCGTGTGAAGAGTAAATAATATAGATATTTCCTCATATACCCCAGTGAGAAGCTCATAGAACCGACCCAACATAGGTCTCGAACCCCCCCTAAGAATGATACAATAAGGCCTAGAAAAGGGGTTCAGTGACCGAAGGAACATACCAAGCCAGCGATATACAAGTACTTGAAGGCTTGGAGGCAGTTCGTAAACGTCCAGGAATGTACATAGGGTCTACAGGGTCAGCTGGCCTTCACCATTTGGTTTATGAAGTTGTAGATAATGCTGTGGATGAGGCTATGGCTGGTTATTGTGACACGATTAATATTACAATTTTAAAAAATGGTCGCTGTCGAGTTGTTGATAATGGACGAGGAATACCTGTAGGACCACATCCTAAATTCCCGGATAAATCAGCTGCGGAGGTCGTGTTAACCGTTTTACATGCAGGGGGTAAATTTGGTGGAGGTGGCTATAAGGTTTCCGGCGGATTACATGGTGTAGGGGTTTCAGTTGTAAACGCATTATCTACTCATCTAGATTTAGAAATAGATCGTGACGGACGACATTGGAAACAAGAATTTCGTGACGGGGGAGAACCAAACACAAAACTAATTGATATTGGTGAAGCCCCAGGAAACAGGACTGGGACAACCGTAACGTTTGCTCCTGATCCCAATATATTTGACCATGTTGAGTTTAGATCACAAACACTAATTGAACGTTTCCAAATGATGGCCTTCCTAAATGCAGGTCTACGCATCAAATTTGATGATGCCCGTTTGGAACAAGCTACTCACTACGAATTTCACTATGAAGGCGGAATTAGAGACTTTGTTCGTCACATAAATGAATCTAAAGAAGCATTGTTCGAAAAAGTAGGGTTCTTATCTGCCGAAGAAGATGGTGATGAAATCCAAATAGCCTTTCAATGGAATACTGGATACAACTTAGATGGTATTCATAGTTTTGCTAATGGCATTAACACTATCGAGGGTGGAATGCATGAAGAAGGTTTCAGAACTGCGTTGACTGCAACTGTTAATAGATATGGAAGAGCTAAAAAGTTATTGAAAGAAAAAGATGAGAACCTTCAAGGAGATGACATTCGTGAGGGGCTTACTGCAATAGTTAGTGTGCGGCTTCAAGAACCTCAATTTGAAGGACAAACAAAGGCGAAACTTGGTAATACTTCGATGAGAAGCCTTGTTCAGAAAGCCACAAATGAAGCGTTAGCTGAATGGCTTGAAGAGCATCCTGCTGAAGCAAAAAGAATGATGTCAAAAGCAATGGATGCTCGGAGAGCTAGAATTGCTGCTCAAAAAGCTAAGAATACGGTGCGTAAGTCAGCTCTAGATGGAGCTGGGTTACCAGGTAAATTAACTGATTGTTCTTCTGGGGATCCAGCTGAAACCGAGTTATACATAGTTGAGGGAGATTCTGCAGGTGGTTCTGCTAAAGATGCTCGTGATCCCAGGACAATGGCCATTTTACCAATAAGGGGAAAAATATTAAATGTTGAACGAGCTCGGCTCGAAAAGATGTACAAAAACACGGAAGTTCAGGCATTAATTTCAGCAATTGGTGCTGGTGTTGGTGAAGATGTATTTGATCCGGCAAAAATTAGGTATGGAAAAGTAGTTCTTCTTTGTGATGCTGATGTTGATGGCAGTCACATAAGAACCCTGTTGTTAACATTTTTCTACCGTCAAATGAAAGAGCTTGTTACTCGGGGCCATGTGTATATTGCACAGCCTCCGCTTTATTCAACAAAAGTAGGTAGTGACACTATTTACCTAAAAGATGATCGCGCAAAAGGTAAATTCTTAGCTGATCGCCCTAATCATAAAAATGATTTTCAACGACTCAAAGGTCTAGGGGAAATGGACTCTATTGAACTTTGGGATACAACTATGGATCCTGAGCAACGAACGTTGCTTCAAGTAACTGTGAATGAAGCAGCTACAGCTGACACAATCTTCAGTGAACTAATGGGTGACGTCGTAGAAAAACGTAAGATTTTCATCCAAAATAATGCTCACGACGTTCGATTCTTAGATATCTAAAGGTTTTTAATGACTGATGTTCCTTCAAACGAAGACTCTACAACTCTAAGGATTGGGGTTGAGCCGATTGAGATACAACAAGAAATGGAGCAGTCCTTTCTTGAATACGCTATGTCGGTTATCACTGCTCGAGCATTGCCTGATGCCAGAGATGGTTTAAAACCAGTTCATCGTAGAATTCTGTGGTCAATGTTCTCAACTGGAATGAGACCGGAACGCCCACATAAGAAATGTGCAAGTGTCGTCGGAGACTGTATTGCCAACTATCACCCACATGGAGACAGCGCTATATACGAGGCAATGGTTCGAATGGGTCAAAAATTTAGTTTGGCTAACACACTTGTCGATCCTCATGGAAATTTTGGATCTCCAAGTGACCCACCGGCTGCTTACAGATACACCGAATGCCGGTTGACTCCTCTCGCCATGAAAATGGTGGAAAGTATCGATGAAGATACTGTGGACTTGGCACCTAATTTTGATGGTTCGACAGAAGAGCCATTAGTAATGCCCTCTAGATTTCCGAATTTGTTGGTGAATGGAAGCCAAGGAATAGCCGTAGGAATGGCCACCAATATTCCAACTCATAACATCACTGAAGTTATTGACGCAACTCTTCATTTAATAGATAATCCTGAGGCTTCTGTAGCTGATCTCATGGAATTTGTTCTTGGTCCAGATTTTCCAACAGGTGGATTAATTATGGGGAAAGCTGGACTTACCCAGGCTTTTAATACCGGCCGAGGATCAATTCGTATTCGCGCTAAAGCGGAGATCGTCGAAGAGGGTAAAAACAATCGAATAATTGTTACTGAAATTCCTTATCAAACTTCAGTGGAAGGAATTGAAGAAAAAATTGCAGACGCAGTAGATCGTAAGGTAATCGAAGGAATTCGTGAATTACGGAACGAGTCTGCTAAGGGAAAAACTAGATTTGTTATTGAGTTAAAAAGAGACGCACCGGCAAATGTAGTTCTAAATAACTTATATAAACACTCACCTCTTCAAAGTAGCTTCGCAGTAAATATGGTGGCTCTTGTCGACGGAATTCCCAGAACTCTAAACCTTCGAGATGCCTTAGTTGCCTATGTGGACCATCAACGAGACGTAGTTACACGTAGATCTGAATATCGTCTTCGCCAAGCTAAGGATCGCGCCCATATTGTTGAAGGTTTGATACGAGCGCTTGATCTAATAGATGAGATTATTGCATTAGTTCGGAATAGTGATGATCGAGCTTCTGCTTTAGTTGGTTTACAGGCAGAACCTCTTTCATTTAGTGATCGTCAATCCAATCATATTCTTGATATGCAACTCGGCAGATTAACGCGGCTCGGAAGAACTCGTTTAGAAGAAGAGTTACTGGAATTAAGAAACCGAATTACCGATTTGGAATCCATTCTGGGAGATGAAACTAATCTTCGTTTAGTTATAAAAGAAGAGCTATTAGTGGTTCGAAGTGAACACGATACTCCAAGAAGAAGCCAGATTACTTTCGATATGGGTGATATGGAGATTGAAGATCTTATCGATGACGTACCCGTGGTAATTACATTAAGTAAAGGTGGCTACATAAAAGCTGTTGTTTCAGAAACATTTAAAACACAGGGACGCGGTGGCCGTGGTGTGCAGGGCGCTCGTTTAAAAGAAGATGATTTACTCGTTAAAGTTTTGACAACGAGCGTGCATTCGTATCTTTTATTTTTTAGTAATAAAGGAAAAGTTTATCGCTTAAAAGCATACCAAGTTCCTGTAATGGAACGAACTGCTCGCGGCACGGCGGTAGTCAACTTGCTTCAGTTAGATTCTGACGAATTTATTGAAGCTGTTATCGATGCGCGTGAGTTTGATGATGAGCATTATTTGATGTTCGTTACGCGGAATGGAACGGTTAAAAAAACTGCCCTTAGTGAGTATGATAAAAGCCGAACTAACGGTTTGATAGCAATAAATCTGAGTGAAGATGATGAGTTAGTTCGAGTTGTTGAAACAACAGGTGAGGATGATATTTTCATTATCTCTAAAAATGGGCAAACGATTAGGTTTGCAGAATCTGCTGTTCGTCCGATGGGACGAACAGCTGGTGGAGTTCGAGGTATGAAGTTAAGAGGCGAAGACGTAGTCGTTGCTGCTGTTGCCGCAGAAACTGGCGATAGTCGACAGTTATTGATTGTTACTGAAGGTGGCTTCGGTAAGAGAACTGACCTAATTCATTACCCGCGTAAAGGCAGAGGGACTATGGGAGTTCGCGGCATAAAACTAACTGAAGCTCGGGGGGCAGCAGTAGTTGGGGCGCGTTTGGTGGATGTTGCTGATCAAATAATTTTAGTGTCATCTGGGGGTGTTCTGATTCGAACTGCGGTCGAGCAAGTTGCTCAACAAGGAAGAGATGCATCAGGAGTCCGAGTTATGAGCTTGGGAGCAGAAGAATCAGTTGCTGCCCTAGCTCCTGTCACAATTGAAGATGATGCTGAAGATATAGAACTTGTTGAAGATAATAATATTGCAACTAGTTGAGAAGGTAACTAGGAGCGTTATTACTAGGTGTTAAGAAGATCACATACACTGACAGGTGTGAGTGAAAATAATTTTTCTGAAAATAAAAATATTAAATCCATTATCGATAATAAAGTAGATAACCCATGGATGAGAAAATAGAAAACGTGAGTGGTAGTGGTAAAAAGTTTTCATCACGTTTTAAGGTAAAAATAAATGTAAATCCAAAAGAAAAAGCTGTGAGAAGGCCAGCTGTTTCTAGAAATAAAAATGATTTCATATCTGATTTTGAAAGTAGTGAGGCAGAATTAGTTCAGGAAGTAGAAACGGCTGAATCGGCAGAGTTAGACATCAACGAGATGGCGAGTATAAAAAGTTCAAATGATAAGCCTAATGTTTTAAAAGTTCCCACAAATTTAGAGAAGTCTTGGAAAGATGAGAACAATAAATCGCAAAGTTGGTTGAGTCGCCGACGAGCAAAGGTAAGAAGAACTCGAAGGACTATTCGACATATAGATCCATGGTCCGTATTTAAAGTTTCTTTAATTTTGTATGCGTGTCTATACGGAGCATTGGTTGTTGCAGGAACCGTGTTGTGGTCAATTATTGTTAGATCAGGTGTGGTAACTGACATTGAGGATTTTATCGCAGAAGTTGGTTCTTATGAAGTTTGGGAAATAAATGGTGATGAGATATTTAGTCGTGCAACAGTAGTTGGGGCGATACTTTTTGCCGCTGCGGTGGTGTTTAATGTCGTCTTGACTATTATTTTTAATCTTATTAGTGACCTTGTTGGAGGGGTAAGGCTTACGATACTTGAAGAAGATGAACCAGTAGAAAGATAAATAGTTCAGAATGAATCCGATCTTTGGGTTGGTCTTGACCTTTAATCGCCGGTACGATCGTCTTTTCACCGGGGCTATAGCTCAGTTGGTTAGAGCGCACCCCTGATAAGGGTGAGGTCGCTGGTTCAACTCCAGCTAGCCCCACATTCCGGATACTGATTAATCGGTGGATCGACTTGTCTTTTTTTAAACGAGTGTCGTAGTGAGTGCTATACGTAGGGCAATTTTAGCGTTAACGGTAGGAGCTATGGTGGCGACGGTTTTGCGTGTAAAAGGCACTGGTGGCGTGCCTCCAAGGCACGGCAGTTGGCGCCAATTAAGTGGTCCGGACCTGCGCTGAGATGTCTACTATTGCCGTAATTGGTGCAGGTACCGTAGGCGTTCGCGTTGCACGCCAACTGGCCGCTGTGGATGAAGTAGATAAGTTAATTTTAGGTACTAGGCACCCGTTAAGAATTAAATCATTGAGTCGCCAACTATTGGACGTTGATGTTGAGGTGATAGCGCCAGGTCGGCTGCCGGATGTGGACACAGTGGTTTTAGCTCTACCAGCAGGAGGGCATGCAAAAATTGCTGAAGAAGCCCTTTCACAAGGAGCCCATGTGGTTTCTATCTCAGATTCTATTTCTGATGTCCAAGAATTATTAGAACTTAATAGTGCGGCTGAAAAAGCGGGTAAGTCTGTTGTTGTGGGTGCCGGTTTTTCTCCGGGACTGAGTTGTCTAATTGCCCGGCATGCTACTTCATTTCTTGATCAAGTAGATGAAGTCCATATCGCAAGAATGGGAACCGGAGGTCCGGCGTGCCAGCGGCAGCTGCACAGAGCTCGGACGAAAGAAGCAATTGATTGGAATGATGGGCATTGGAGAAAAAGACCTGGTGGCTCTGGAAGAGAATTAGTATGGTTTCCTGATCCGTTGGGGGCAAGAGATTGTTATAGAGCAGCTCTTGCGGATGCGCTTCTATTAGTTCCAGCTATGCCGGAGGTACAACGAATTACTTCTCGGATTGCAGCGACTCGACGAGATCGCTTGACAGCGTGGCTTCCGATGTTGCGTCGCCCCCACGTTGATGGCGGTCCTGGTGCGCTAAGAATAGAAGTACGCGGAAAAGTTGGTCAAACATATCAAACTGAAGTACTGGGTGTGATTGATCAACCCAGCGCTGCCGCAGCTTGTGTGTCGGCGTTAGCAGCTGAATGGGTTTCGCATGATAATTTACCGCGTGGAGTCTGGGGCCTTGGGATGCTTGATGATCCGTTGCCTTGGCTAAAAGAACTTGCGATTCGGGGAGTTCAAGCAGCTATTTACGAAGGTGTATCTAATCGATGATTAATCAAAATTTTTCTATAAATTAAACCCTTGTTTAATTTATAGAATACTTCTTATAGTGCTAATGCGACTGTGGCAAATCAGGAGATGAGTTCATGAGCATGATTGCCGCAATACCAAGCCCGTCATTTAATTCAATTTCTCTAGGACCTATTAACTTGCGCCTGTACGGCCTCGCAATAGCAGCGGGTGTCTTAGTTGCAGTATGGATCGCAGAGCGACGATATCAAGCGCTAGGAGGAGAGGCAGGCGTGGTACAGCGCATGGCTGGTTGGGTTATACCAAGCGGAATAGTAGGAGCACGGTTATATCACGTCCTTACAGACTTTGATCGTTTTGACGGGAACCTAGCAGCGATTCCACAAGTTTGGAAAGGAGGTCTTGGGATTTGGGGTGGGGTGATAGGTGGAACCATAGGAGCTCTGATATTGCTAAAAAAAGAGGGTGAAGACATTCCGGGAATGTTTCACGCTACAGCTGCAGCGATTCCTATCGGACAAGCAATTGGGCGTCTGGGAAACTGGTTTAATCAGGAGCTATTTGGGCGTCCGAGCGAATTACCATGGGCATTAGAAATAGAACTAAGCCATAGGCCGGAACGCTATTTAAATTCTGCGACATTCCACCCGACGTTTTTATATGAAGCAATTTGGAATTTGTGTCTTGCTGCATTCATAGTTTTCATTGCACCAAAAATGTTCACAACTCTTCGCACAGGTTATATGTGGGTCATTTATGTACTTGGTTACACCATAGGAAGGTTATGGATCGAATTATTAAGATCAGATGATGCTACCGAAATTTTTGGGTTTCGAATAAATATCTGGACGTGCCTAATTGTTATTTCTATTTCCTGCGGAACTATTATCTATCAGGTTAGGAAAGATCCAAAAGGTCATCGAAATTCTTCGGATGTTGTTCCACACTGAGAGTAAAGATCAGTTCTGATCTCAAGCTCTTATATTGTGGAAGTGAACTCATAATGCGAATTTTGGTTTCTGGCAATGGCGCTAACGTTTTAGGAAATTATTTACAAAATGAAGTGGTTGAACCTCTTAGATTTTTAGGTCACGAGGTTTTAGTTACTGAACTAACAGAAACTAAGTTAAGGAAAACGTTACACAAATTCTCTCCGGATATTTTAGTTGTTATTCCATCAAATAAAGGAATTACCGGGGCTCGCATCAGAGCTCTGACGGTGGAATCAGAAACGGTTGCAATCTGTCTGCACACTGGTTGTCGCTATAGCGGGACAAGTACTTCGTTAAATGATTTAGAAGAAGATCTGCGTGAATATGATTTGGTATTTGTTCCTGAAGAACATGTTTATGAGGAATATAAAAACATAGGTGGTTATCGTTTAAGTTTATTAAAGCCTTCAGTTCACCCACCTTCTTTGGTATCTGCCGTTGTGTCTGAAAGGCGTGGAATTGTTTGTGTTGGTGATGCTGATCCAATCAACGTTGAGATGATGTTGGCGTTGCAAGGGATAGAAGAAGTAACTGTTCTTGGTGAAGGATGGGAAGATCTGCCATTAGATATAAATTACGAGGTGTCGTTGCCAATAGCTGAGCGTGGAACGTTATTTGCTGGCGCGAAAATCGTAGTTGAGCTAGCTCCGTCTCTTACCCAACAAAGCGTAACTCGAAGATCACATTCTGAAATGGGTATATCTTCGTTTGTCTTAGAAGCAGCAGCTGTTTGTACTGCTTCAGTAGTCTTTGAACGACCTGGAATAGCGGAGCATTTTGATATTGAAAATGATGTTTTTGTGTATCGTGGAAATGATGACTTAGGTCAATTATTACCTATGTTACTTGCCTCATCTAATGATGTTGAAATGGTTGCTCATAACGCGTGGCACCGAGTTCACAGTGACCACACTTGGTCTCAGCGATGGCAAAGTATTCTTGAACCTTGGTTACCGCGATATGAAAGTGACCCAGAAGAAGACGTACTAAAACTGAAAGCTAGACAGTCAGTTGCGGTTAATTAGATCTTAGTTAGTTAATTCAGCAGGCTAATTAATACTTCACGTGTAGCTAATTTTTCATCACTGGTTCCAAATTCAGATCCAGTAAATGAGTCGATACCAGTTTTTTCGATGGCCTTTATACGTTCAGCTACTTCTGAGGCTGAACCAATAATTGCTAGATCTTCAGGTCCACCTAATCCTTCGCGATCAAGCATTGCTCGATATGAAGGAAGTTGTCCATAAATAGAGAATTCTCGGGCCGCTCTTTCTCGGGCCGCATCTTTATTGTTTGTAACACAGACAGGAAAGCCTGCAATTATTTGTGGTTTCTTCCGGCCGGCCTCTTCAGCTGCATCACAAATTGTTGGCACCGTTAATTCGGCTAAGGTTGTCTGCCCTGTCATCCATGTGATGGTGCCGTCAGCCATTTGTCCTGTCAAGCGTAACATTTGGGGCCCTAAAGCTGCAACAAAGACAGGTGGCGCCTCAGTTTTTGGCGTTGTAATTTCACCGCGCCCTGTAACATTTTCTCCACTATAAGAAACTTTTTGACTATGTAAAAGTGGCATAAGAATATTCAGATAATCGCGCAGGTGACCAATTGGTTTCTCAAACTTGAGTCCCCACATACCTTCGACAACTGGCTTATGAGCGAGGCCAATGCCAAGATTTAACCTACCGCTAATTGCTGACTGTGTAGTCAAAGCCTGTTGCGCCAGCATCATTGGATGGCGCGGAAACGTTGGTACCACAGCAGTTCCCATACGGATGTCGGGAACTCGATCCCCGATTGCTGCCATTGCTGTTAGTGCATCCATTCCAAAAATTTGTGGTGTCCAGTAACTCTTGAACCCTTGCTCCGAGGCTGTTCGGAGGTTTGTCTCGAATTCTGGGATGCTTGATTCAAATCCAAATATTGCTATTTCCATATTTAGAACACTAGTCGTCTAATGAGGGTCGTTGCCGTTGTTGTTTCAGTCGACCACGCTGAGTTTTAGAATCAGTTCGTTTTCGTTTAGCAGATCTACTCGGAGAGCTGCTCTTTCGCGGAATAGCTACTACTAATTCGTTACGAATTTTGATGCTTAATCGGCGTAAAGCATCATCTTTGTTGCGTTTTTGTGAGCGATGCTCATCGGCTCGAATAATTATTAGTGTGCCGAAATGTTGAATTAAATTAGCCCGCTGTTCTTCGCTTCCGGCGGCTGAATTAGCTATGTTCCAACGAACCTCTGCACGAGTTTGCGAGCGGTTAGCGTGTTGGCCACCAGGGCCACTTGATGTTGAAAAAAACCATTCAAGTTCCCGCTTATCAATTATGAAGCCATCTGTGATGTGGAGTTTTAAGACTGCCATAGAAACATCCTGATGTAACTGAAGGGTAAATCTGTCTAATAGAAGGCCTGATGAGTATGGTTATAATCTAATTAAATTGTGTGTTGACATAAGGTGAGAAAAACGTGCTGGATCTATGTTGCCTCCCGAAAGAGTGACCCCGATTTTTTTCCCAGTGCAATCAATTTTGTTAGAGAGTAAAGCAGCCATGGCACTTGCTCCACTCGGCTCGATTACTAGCTTTTGAAATCTAAATAAATAATCCATCGCTGTTACGATTTCATTGTCTGTCACGGTCACGATTGAATGAACTAACTCATTCATAATCTCAAAAGTTTTTTCACCAGGTGCAGTCGTTTGCTGACCATCGGCAATTGTGTCTGGCACCTCGATAGTCACAATTTTTCCTTGTTCAAGTGAAAGCTGAACATCATTACCTGTGGCAGGTTCGACACCGATTATTTGACAGTTAGGAGATAGTTTTCTTTTAGCTAGAGCTGATCCTGAAATTAATCCTCCCCCTCCAACACAGACCAGAAGAATGTCTAATGGTCCAGCATCTTCGAAAATTTCTTGAGCGCACGTAGATTGTCCGGCGATCACATTTTCATCATTGAAGGGTGGGATGATAGTCATATTTTTGTCTACTGCTATTTTGGTTGCGATATCTTCTCGTTGAACAAATCGTCGCTCGTACGTTATAACTTCAGCACCGTAACTTTCCGTAGCGGATTTTTTAGATGGTGGAGCATCATTAGGCATAACGACAATCGATGGAATGTTAAAAATTTGGGCAGCTCTTGCAACCGCTTGAGCATGGTTACCTGATGAGTAAGTAACAACTCCTCGAGATCGTTCTGTTGGGTCTAAGCAACTAATGGCGTTATATGCACCACGAAATTTGAAAGAGCCAGTTCGCTGAAAATTTTCTGCCTTTAAATAAATTTCTGCTTTCTTTTGTTGATCGAGCAGACGAGAACGCAGTAGCGGTGTTCGGTAGATAGCACCTCTTAGCCTTTTTGATGCTTCTTCTAGCTTTTGATGTTTAATCACGCTTACTTTCTATTTTGTCTAAGAAAACGCATCAAAAATTTCTTGAATCGCATGCATCTGCCCACCGCTGGTACTCGATGGAACCAAAATTGGCGTTTTGCATCCTTGTTCAAACCACTCCTCGACTCCTTCGCGCACTTGGTTGACTGAGCCATACAGCGTTGCATTGGAGAGCCAGTTATCGGTCATGCAAGTGAACATTCGGTCTTTGTCGCCAGCAGCGATAGCAGCTTCAATACCTTCCATCTCTTCGACGTATCCCGCTTGTTTCCAGTAGTTGCGATAATTTGGTAAAGATACATAGCCCTGCAAAGTCTTTCTATTTCGTGCTGCGCCAGCTTCCCGGTCTGGGTCGATAACAGTTGGAATCATGTTTCCGATAAAGAAATCGCTTGACTGAACGTCTGCGGGGATATCTGTCATAGAGTTGTTGAAGTCATTACGGCTGGCATTAGCCCAGACTGCACCTGCTCCAATTTCGACGGATAGCTCAACCATTTTTCTTCTCAAGGTTGCTAAGACAATTGGGGGTAGTTCTCCATGATTTTTAGCGGCATTGTGCATCGCCTCGACATAGTCGCGAATATCGGCAAGCGGCTTACCTGGTGTGATCCCTAATCGTTGGTGGACTGGTCCGTGAGTCACACCTATCCCAAGCCTGAAACGGCCGTTGCTTACTTCATGAATAAAAGCAGCTGTCGCAGCTAAATCTTCAGGATTACGGAAATAAATCGGCTGAACTGAGGTGCCAAAAGTGATTTCATTGGTGACAGAAGCGATTCCTTGGCAAAGAGCAATGCAGTCACCCATTGATGGGCAGTAAATTCCACTAAAACCGCGACGTTCTATTTCTGCTGCGATTTCGAGTGTTTGTTGACGGCGGCCAGATACGGCAGCTAATGAGATTGCGGGCATATTCATTGGTATGGGACTCCTGTTAGTTCCATTTTGGTCTTAATACTAATGATGCCTCTTTTTTTGTCATCGTGCTTAAGTCGTTTTAGTTGTTTTAAGTCGCTACCCTCAGAAGTCGATGGGGCTGTAGCTCAGTTGGCTAGAGCACCTGCTTTGCAAGCAGGGGGTCGTCGGTTCGATTCCGATCAGCTCCACAAAAATTGAGAATTTAAGCTCTGCACTGTAAAAGTGCAGAGCTTCTCATTTTTTGGTCTTAATCGGTCGGCGTAGAAATACAAATAGAAACATTTATTGAGACCTTTTTATTTAAAGATGATCTATTTCAGTTTTGAAAAATGCGAGAAATTACTTTTTAGGAGGTGGCGGTCTGTTATTAGTTCCGCCTTGAGGTCTTCTAGGCGATTCTGCTGATATTTCTCCATTTAGACAACGGCTGATAAACGGGAACGAGTCGGTAATTAAATAAAGGTATTGCCCATTGATTGTCGTTCCATTGCAGCTATCAAGATCGCCTGATAACTGGTTGTGGACCCAGTCTGAGGTATACGTTCCATCTGGTGTGGTGCCGTCAATGATTATGTCACGACCCCCTCCGGGCCCAAAAAGCAGTGTGCAGTCACTACCGGTTCGAAAGTCGGAGGATAAAGAATAACCAGACTTGTGAGCACCAGATTTTGAATAGTAAATAAGAAACCCATCAGCAGCGAATCCGATATGCACCAAGTCGTCAGAGGAAGCATAGGAGTTCACCATTAACTCGGAGATACCGTGATAATGGTATTCGCCGGTTGGTTGAACATGGGCGTTGTTGAAATCCATCCCAAGCTTATAAGTGTCTTGGAGGCCTTCAAGTCGAAGGACCTCACCTGAATTACATGTTGTTGTTTCGGCGGTACCAGGCGCAAATCTTACACCGTTCACAGCTACCCCAGTTGTTCTAACTTCTGTGGGCAAACCGACATATTTGGGGTTGAGACTGTAGGAGTAAGTGACATTTTGTGGAGAGATTGTATTTGGGTTCCCGCTATTTGGGAAAGTACCTGTTTTGTGATCAGGAAGAGCATTGCTAATGAGTGTTCGAGTTACGTCATTAACAGTGACTTCTACTGATGTACCAAACTCCTCATCCTTGAGACTGTAGGAATTTAAGTAAATGCTGGGTTGTGGTGGTGATGTAGTCGTAGGGGTGTTGGGTGTAGTTGTTTCTGTTGTTTCTGTTGTTTCTGTTGTTTCTGTTGTTTCTGTTGTGCTGGGTGGTGATGTAGTCGCAGGGGTGTTGGGTGTAGTTGTTTCTGTTGTGCTGGGTGGTGATGTAGTCGCAGAGCCACTAGTACAGGCAGTAAGAGCAAAAAAACTAAGTAGAAGTAAAATTCTTTTCATGGTGACGTTCGTTTCGGTCATAGGGACTGAATGCTTTGGCGAATTTTAGTGCGAGTAAATAAGAAGCTTCTAAGAGAAGAGCAAGATCCTGATAGTAGATACACACAAATGTTTGGGTGTTATCAAGTGTCATTAAAATACAAAGCAGTAGCTAAAGTATTCTCGACATAATCAAGTCCCACCCACATAATATTCTGTTGGAAATGGCACTTTTAAAGAATTCGTATGACATTGAAAGCCGGAGGCGTTCGGTAGCAACGCAAGGGACTGGTCAGCTAACACATATAGAATTTCTTTTATCCAGGGAAGAGGCTCTTGTTGTTCTTGCAATTGCGAAAGAGGTTGCAGGAAGGCGAGAAGCCGCATAATTTTTGTGGATACAAAAAATCTAAGATTTTGGACCTTCTCATTCTTGATCATTAGGGATTTAATTGAATTTAAAGACGGGTCATTATATAGATTTTGACCGTTATAAGAAGTTTTTAAGTTTTATTGGGCTAACTCTAGACTTTTAACTGAACGTTCGTTAAGTTATGTATATGGTAACTGACCTAACATCTGCGGACGCACTCAAAAGCACGGATGGAGTTGCACCGCCGGTCAGTCGCGCTCCCAAGGTAAATTCTTGGTTGAGCCGACTGGCCAATATTTTTGTAGTGAGGATTAGGACCACCCGTGATGATCGAGACGCATCGGTTTTTGTGATGGCTGTCGATCCATTTGGAATGTCGTACGTTAGTGCCGAATACTATGAAGTTGAAAACTAGCTTCTAGTAATGGAAGGTTCTTGTTGCTAAGGACTTTGAGGCTGTGGCGCATTGTTAATGCTTTTTATATAACTTGTTCGTAAAGCTAGCTTAGAAAGTTGAAGCTAGATTTATCAATCAGGTTTGGTAGCATAACCAGCACGCTAAAAGTTGTCGACTTTCCTTAGGAGATTCTATCTCTGCGTAACAAACTGGCATAGAACTATTAGCTGTAAATTCTGGCGACGCAATATTTATTCGGTAAGTGCTAATTCACTTTGTGAACTTCCAGCAATTCTGCTGTGCCACATGATTCGCCGCTCGTTCATTGGCCAAGGGGTTGCCTGGTGCATTAAGCGACGGTTATCCCAAACCACGGTTTCGCCGGGTTTCCAATTGTGGTGATAGATACGGGGGTGTTGGCAACTGAAATCAACGAGCTGTTGAAGCAGTTGCTCTGATTCAGCAGGGCTCATTCCAACCACGTCGTAAGCATGGCGACCGAGTAAAAGATTCTTTTCACCAGTTTCCGGATGTGTTTTTACCAGCGGCCGAACCGAAACTGGTCCATCGTGAAAACCATAGCCGGCGTAAGTATCTTCTTCTTGGGCATCGAAGCCGCCCTGATGGGAACCCTTGGTGCCCTCGTGTCCTACTTTTTTTTGAGAGTGGTAGAGAGAATGATGGGCTCGAAGGCTTTCAATTTTTTGTTGGAGCTGGTTATCGAGCGCGTCATAAGCAGCTCTCATATCGGCAAAGCCGGTTGCTCCACCAGAACTAGGAACTTCTTCGGCGCTAAAAACGGCGCCCTTTGCTTGCACCGGCATGTAAGTACTGTCGTGGTGCCAACCCATGTTTCCCTTGAGAACTTGGATTACTTCGTCTGTATCGTTATCTGGCCTAAGGGTCCCATCCTCCAAAACATTACTAAGTGCCGCTATCTCAAATTCCAGAGCACCGAAACGTTTGGCAAAATTTATTTGATCATTTCGGTTAAGCCACTGGTCTGTAAAAATTAATAAACCGTATTGAAGCCATATTTGGTAGAGATCAGCAAAACAGGAATCGCTTATTTCTGAAAGTTTGACGCCGTGTACACGAGCACCAAAGCTTAAGTCGAGTGGCTCAACAACCAAATTAGATTTTTCCATCAGTGCCCCTAAGTACTTAACTGAGTCTACGATACTAATATTTTTGAGCTGTTGGATCGCGTATTCATTCTATGAATGCCTAACGAAAGCTGATGTGAGATAAATACGAGCAATTTATTTGTGGAGAATAAATGACAGAGCCCAAAAAAAGAGTCATGTTGTAAATATGAATGACGTTGAAAAAGAACAGCCACCTCTAAAGGGCATCAAGGTTGTTGAGCTCTCCATGTATGTTCAAGGGCCGGTTGCGGGCCTAGCGTTGGCAAGTCTCGGAGCCAGTGTGATTAAAATTGAACAAGTTGGTCAAGCAGATTACATGAGAAGTTTCCATAGTGCATTTGGAGTTACGTTTGACGAGAGAGGAAAACAATGGGTCTATTCCTCATTGAATCGAAATAAACGTTCTTTGGTTTTGGACATAGGAACCGAGGAAGGAAAACCTATCTTTCAAAAGTTGATCCAAGAAGCAGACGTGTTTGTTACAAATTTGCGTCAGGAAGGTTTGATTAGGTACGGGGCCGATTCGAAAACACTTCTAGCGATTAACCCCCGGCTTGTTTACTGCAGAGGCGGTGGCTTTGCTCTAAAGGGAGAACTGGCAAATGACCCATGCCAGGACACTGTTGGGATGGCATTTGCTGGATTTATGGACACAGCTTCTCCAACTGAAACCCCTAACTATCCTCCTGGTTCAATGAGCGATATTTTGACTGGTACCAATATGGCTTCTGCAATATTAGCTGGGTTAGTGAAACGATCGCTTACTGGCGTTGGCTGTGTCGTTGGCACTTCGCAAACGCAGTCGCTGCTGTGGATGCAGTTACAGGCTGTTGGAGTAGCAGTGAACCTAGATCAAAAACTTGAACGTTTTGACGCGGATAGCGGGAGCAACCCGCTTTTTGGTGTTTATAAGACTTCCGACGGGTGGATAGCGATAGCAGCGCTTCAAGCCCATCAATGGCCGCTGATAGCAAAAGCAGTTGGATTAACTGAACTTTTGAACGATGACAGGTTCCAAACCTTTATTGACGTTTTAAATAATCGAGATAGTTTCAGGCAGATTTTTACACCTCACATGCAAAAAAACACGACTCAGAACTGGTGGCAGGTAATGAGGGAAGTAGGAATTTGGGTCTCACCAGTAAATCAGTTAGAAGATTTGGCTATGAACCAAAGCATTATAGAGAACGAATATTTAGTTACGTTTGATGATGGATTTATGGGGCCTCCGACTCCATTTGATGTTGATGGATATGAAGGATCACGAGGCTCTGCTGCTAACTATGGAGAGCATACTGACGAGATATTAGAGGAGCTCGGGTTGACAGAAGACGAGCGTCTAACTCTTAGAATTTCTGGGGCTATTTGGTAGCTAGCAGCTATTGATTAAGTAGGTAACAGAGTTATTCCTGCTGCTATAGGATCAAAATTTGACGGCCAAACTGTTTCATTATTAGCGATGGCATTAGAAAAATTGTTGTTAATAAACACAGCGCCTGAGAATAGTGCCCCGCGAAGGTTTGCACCGATGAAACTCGAATTAGAAATATGTGCCCATCGAAGATCTGAGTTGTTGAGGTTTACACCGTTAAAGTTTGAAGAACTAAGTACTGCACCTGCTAAGACTGTCGATGAAATATCAGCTAATGAAAAATTAGCGCATGTTAAATCAGCTTCGGACAAGTATGAACCCGATAAATCGGCACCTACAAAATCCCAATGTGAAAGGTCTGAGCCTGCGAAGTTTCTACCAGCGAAGTTAAATCCAATTTGCTGTTGCGAGCTGCTGTCTTCCACAAATCCTAAGTTACTTATAGAAACTCGTTACTAATAAATCCATTGCATCTATTTGGGACTCCTGCTCTGTCGTATTAGAGAAATTAGTTCACTACTATCCAGAATTTAAAACAAGGCAGACTAATTTTTTTAAACGTCAGCTAGTGTCTGCGAACTACCGGGGGATGGATTAACCAGCTAGCGATAAGTAGTCCAAGCATTATGAGAGCTGAAGAAAACCAGGCAAGACCTGCCCCCAGATGTACATAAATTGGGGCCGCGCTAAGGGCACCGACTAATGAAAAAACTGAGCCGACAGCTTCACCTAAACCTTGGGCTGCAGCTGCATCATCTGTTCCTGCTGCGTCAGAGACAGCTGCTTGTGATCCAGGCGATTGTGCTGCTTCAAAAATACCGTGAGGCATAGCAGCGATCATGAGTAGAGGAATACTGCCGATATAGCCATACGAAGCCATTAAAGGTACGGTTGCGAAAGCAGATAGTAGCGATGTTATTCTCGGACCAAAACGATCAGATAAGGCACCAGCCCATTTTGAGATAATGAGCATTGGTAGAGCGAAGCCGGTTAAAGACAAGGTTATTAGCATTGTCCCGGCACCCAAGTTGCTGAGATGAGGTGCCCATAAAGGCTCAAAAACTCCAATTGAGTACCGAAATGATGCGACAACAAGAAGAGCAGCGATCATTTCTCTCTTGTATATCAGTTTAATTAATACACGCTTTTTCTTAGTATCAGAATTATCTGAAGAAGGAATGACTAGTCCTTTGATGGCAAGAGCACTTAAGGCGGTTGCAATGCCCAGCACAAAAAAAGGTGCTCGTACATCGAATAAAACTGTCAAAGCTCCAGAGATTGGAGGGCCAAAAACAAACCCGCAAAGATAGAAACCATAAAATGCTCCTAAGCGAGCTCCTTGCTGCTCACCCGAAGCGATAATAATAAATCTTCGTGAAGGAGGAATAATCATTCCGACTCCAGCTCCTAAAAGTGTTCTTGCAGCAATAAATTGCCATAGCTCGTCTGCGAACCCAAACCAAAGCAGTCCAAATGCAGAGGCCAAGACACCTATTCGTAATAGAAGTGTCGCGTATCCTCGATCTGCGTAGCGCGCAAGCCAAAGTTGAGTTATAAGAGCACCAACAAAGGCAGATCCTGCTATCCAACCCAGATTACCTTGAGCAATTCCATAAGTAGTTTCGATCTCAGCTAGCAGAGCAAATATCGAAGACACACCGGCCATAGTCACGGCTGCGATTATGTAGAGACCCTTCATTTGTAATGAATATTACAGCGAAGGCGGATCTTTATGTTTGAGAAAACTCAGACAATTAGCTGATCTGAAATAATAAAACGTTATAGGTGAGCTAAGCATTGAGGATGGAGCAGTTGCAACTTTTAAAAATGACTCAAAGTAGTGCACAAGCGATCATTGATCAAGTTAAGTATCAACAACTTTCTTGGGCATGTCCCTGTCGCGGATGGGATGTTGAAATGCTTTTGAACAAAATGATTACGTCCGCTCTTTTATTCAGCAGTCTGTGTCGAGGTGAGACACCCGAACCTGATGTAAATTTGCTGTTTCCTGAAAATGTTGGTGGTGCCGATGCTTCGATAACTTTTGAAGCAGCATCTATTGATTGCTTTGCTGCGTTTGAGGACTCCGGGTTAGAAGGAGAGATGATGGGACCGCTTGGGGCAATGATGCCTAAATCAGCTGGGCTAATGGTTCGATCACTCGACGCGACAATTAATACTTGGGACTTGGCTCAAGCTATTGACGTTGATACAGAAGTAGCTGCGGAACAAGCTTTAGAATTAATCAGTTTTGCAGAAGGATTTTTACCTAAGGTACGTACACAAATTGATCATGTGCGTTTCGCCCCAGCGCGAAATCCGACAAATACAACGGACCCGTTAGAAAAACTAGTTTTACTTTCTGGGCGTAATTTGAATTGGTTTTAGCTAGCCATAACGAAGATATTCAATCTTTTGAATGTTTAATTAATTTTGAGCAAACCACTTATGAAGAAGTTCAAATCCTTCATCCAAAGAAATTTTTGGTTGCCAGTGAAGAGCAGAAGTAGTATCTGATTGGTCGAACCAGTGCGCGGTAGAGAGTTGTTTCGCCATAAAAGATGTAATTGGGGGTTCACTTTTTTTGTGGGAAAGAAGCCAAACTTTTTCGATAAGGTGACCTGCTAAAGTAGCGATCTTTGGTGAAATAGACCGCTGATTCCACTGAATATTTGCCGCTGCAGTTATTTGTGAAAAAAGTTCGAAGATAGTTCTTGGTTCTCCATTAGAAACGACGAGTGCTTTACCAGCAAGAAATTCGCAGCGATCTAATGCAGCGATTGTCGCTGACGCCGCATTGTCGACCCACGTCGTGTCTACAAGTGCTAGCCCTGACCCAACTGTAAATAAGCGATTGTGTAAAGCACGGTCTACGACGCGACCGATTAATTGTGGATCTCCGGGACCGATCACTAGATGAGGGCGCAGTGCGACAACTGGGAGACTCATACTAGATTGCTGTAATAGCCAAGACTCAGCTATAGCTTTGCTTCTAGGGTAGTGGCCAATAACTTTGTCAGGCATAGCGGGTAATGCAGATTCACCGCTGATTGAATTGCCAAAATGGGCGACTGATGGAGTTGAAATATAGATAAATCTGGAAGCTCCTGCAGTAGCTGCTGCCGCATGAAGAGCTTTTGTTCCTTCGACGTTCACGGAATAAAAATCTTTCCATGATCCTAAAGGAGCAACTTTTGCTGCCAAGTGAATAACTGCTTGCTGATCAGCCATAGCCTTACTAATCGCATCCGGATCATTAATCGATCCTCTTGTTGAGATTCCTGGGCCATCGAAAGAAGAACGTTGAAAAGTTGTGACGATATCGCCGCGTTCGGCAAGTTGGCCAACTATGTGTTGACCTAAAAAACTTGTTGCTCCTGTGACGAGAACCTTCATTTTGTTCTTACTTTTTCACCAGACAGCGCTTTATCAGCCCATAGTTTTACTAATACTCGATCAATTTTAGAGTTGTGCCGACGGTCAACAGGAAGCCGCTTTACAGTGAGCACAGCTGCAATATTAGAACTTGTTATTGAGCGAATTTTGGTAACAAGGGACATAGGAGCAGCTTGAATTATTGTTGAGCTATTTAGTACTTCGATAACAGCCACAATCTGCTGAAGTCCAGCGGGCCCTACTCCTACTGCCGCTGCTCGCTGAATTTCAGGTATTTCTTCGATTTCAAATTCGACTGAGACTGGCATCATTAGACCTTTAGGAGTGCTAATAACATGAATGAGTCTGCCGCCAATCCACAGATCTCCATTTTGATCTAATGATCCAACGTCTCCGGAAGCGTGCCAGTTATCAGATGAACGACTCAACGCGTCTGTATGCCATAACTGGTTATAACCATCGAATGTGTGACTGCTACGAATTTTCACTTCGCCGACAATGTTGATTTCAGAGGTTGGTTTTTCGACTGAAATTCCCTTTTGGTCAAGTGGTGATATAGCTATCTCTACTCCGGGCGCCGGCTTGCCTACATTCACCCCTTTTGTAGACGCTTGCATTTCAGATACGCCGATGTTGGTGGCAGGTAAGACTTCGGTCATGCCGTATGGGCTATACCCCTTCGCATTTGGAGTTAATGAAAGGAAATCTTTCATTAACTGGGGGCGCACCGGCGCACCGGCACATAGCACCAAACGAACTTTGCTCAAAGTTTCTAATTCATTCTCGCAAAGTTCATTTGACGTAGATATCACATTCGCTATAGCTGCTGGAGATGCAAAGACTAGAGAAGCATTAATTGCTTGAGCAGCTTTGATTAAGTTTGCAGCAGTTAAGGTTCCGGGAGCGGACACATCCATATCTGGCACAATTGAGGGGATCCCCATTGCAGGGCCATAGAGAGCAAATGGAGCGAAAGCCGCTACTAAACAGTCTGCGGGAGTTATTTCGTAGAGTTCCATTAGAGCATCACGTTGTGACTCAAGCTGGCGATGTGTGTATCGCACTCCTTTAGAAGGACCCGTCGCACCCGAAGTGAAAACAATTGCTGCTTGGTCATCGCGCTTTGGTAATCCAGGTAATTCGATTGGTGTTAGCGCGAGAAATGAGGGCAAACTTGATTTACATACTAAAAGTATTTGTTCAATTTTTGAAAGCTTTTTAACACTTATTCTCGTGCCGGGCCATCTCAGTAACCTTGCTGCGAAGATAGCGCGTCTCTCACCAACTAAATAGTCTGGCTTAGCGCTTCGGATAGCTTTACTCATTCCGCTTCTACCCAGTCCTGCATCGATTAGAACGGGGATAGCGCCTATCTTCCAACACGCGTATAGTAAAGCTGAAAGATTAATTCCAGGGTAAATCATCAATGCAACTTTTGATCCTGGAATAACTTTTAGAGATAGAAGTCCAGAACAAGTTTGTTCTATGAGCTTATTGAGCTCACCAAAAGTGATCGACGCTTGTGTTTTTGTTGCTTCAACTATCGCCAGCTCTATTGACAAGCTAGGGTCAATTATTTTGGTGGTTAAAGAAGATACTTCATCAGTGCTGAGTTTTGTCTGCTCTGGTATTCCTAATTGTTTGAGCCATGTGAAAACTATTTTAGAAAAATCTATTTCTTCTGAAACAAAATGGCCTGCGTCTGCGAAACGATGGACATTTGCATGAGGAATACGCTTCTCTAGATCATTTAGGTATCGGTCAGAAAAAACCTTGTCTCGCGCACCCCAAATGAGTAATGCGGGCGTGTCTTTAAAAGTTCCTAATCTGTCACAAATTAATTCAAGGGTTTCAAAACTTTTGTGTTTATCATGAAGTGGAATATCTTGGACGAACCGTTTAATGCCTTTGCGACGTTTACTAGATTTGTAAGGAGCAAAAAAAGCTTGTTTGATTGACGAGCTCGATTTTTGTTGTGTTATGTGCAAAGCCCCACGTATAAATATTTTGGTTATTTGAGTACAAAATTGTAGTACCCCGGGAAGACGAACAAACTTTATTAGAATTGGGGCCAAAACTCTTTCTGGTTGATGCACCGCAGTATTTAATAAAATTATTCCCTCAATAGAACGGTGATTAAGTTGAGCCCATCCTAAAGAGATAGGGCCTCCCCAGTCATGTGCGATTGTTATTATGGGCCCGCTGATATCGAGTTGTTGGGTAAAATTATGTAGATCCTGAATTCTCATTTCAAGTGTTCGCTTAGATTTTGTGCGATCAGAAAATCCCATATCTAGCTGATCGACAGCAATGATTCTTACGTCCGTTGGACAATGAGTAAATAAGTCTCGCCAAAGGTAAGACCAGGATGGATTTCCATGCACACAAAGAATCGTGAGTTTTGATTCATTGGGATTATTATCAAGAAAATGCCAAGTACGTAAAACTCCATCAGCATCAGGCGATTCGAGTAGTCGTGACCATTCAGATTTAAGACCTGGCAGACCTGCAGGGGGTCGATTCGCGGTATTGCTTTTAGAGTTATCTACCACTGCAGTTCAAGTAGGGCCGTGTTTAATCCAGATCCAATTCCCAGACAAAGCAAAGTATCTCCAGTATTCAGATTCGCTTGCTCATTTGCCAAAGTAATTGGTATTGCAGCCGGTCCTATATTTCCATAATAGGGAAAGGTCATAGGAACTTTATCGGATGGAAGACCTAGGACATCAATCATAGATTTAGTATGCACAAGTGATACTTGATGGAGAATGTACAAGTCTTTCTCTAACCATTCTCTCTTGGGGCCGCCGGCTTCCCATGCTTGTTTCGCAACTTCTGTACCTGCTTTTAGCAATGCACTTGTATCGGTTCGCATAGATTGAAGAGACCCAACACACAAGTCGTGATGTTCAGTTGCTGCGTGGAAAAATCCACCCAGAATAGGGTGACTACCAGGATTCTCGGATTGTCGACCTATCACCATCGCTGCTGATCCTGAACCCAGGGTTAACGAAGCAAAATTTAAGAAAAGGTCATCGAACGTTGCCCCTTTTTTTAATAAACCTTGAATCGTATTTTCGCTGATTTCTCGTGTTCCCTCACCATCAACAATTAGGGCATAGTCTATTTGTTTTGATTCGAGCATTGCCCCAGCCATATGCATGCCATTAACAAAGCCCAGGCAAGCGTTACTAAGATCAAAATTTATGCAAGTACTTGGCATACCTAATTTGTGGTGCACTGTTACGGCGCTCGATGGTTCTAAACGTTCTCTGCAGACACTTGTATCGATAATTAAACCAATTTTTTCACGGTTTATTCCTGAGCTGATAATAGCTTTTTCCCCTGCCAACACCGCTGCATCCATAAATGAAATATCTGCCGGCCATTGACGTCGTTCTTCAATACCTACGAGCGAAGAAAGCAATCCCGGAGGAGTACCAATTCGTTCATAGAAAGGAGCGAGACGTTCATCAATTTGAGCAGAAGTGACCACAATCGGCGGCTCACATGCTTCTACGGCAATAATGGCGACATCGTTAAAGTGGAATTTGGCGTTCCCTGGCATTCAGGTTTCCTCAATCTCCACAGTGATCATTAGTCTGACCTATTTTATGAGCTTCGACGGCTAATACCTCAAAGTGCCTCGATATGAATAATTATCTGATTGTCTAATTGGTTTTGTGTGACCTATAGAACAATATCATTGGGAACAAGGGTGAATAACTGAGTTTTTAATCTGGGAATCTCGGTTTAGGTACTTCTAGGCTTGTAACTATTGGTTTATCAAAGCCAGTATTTGAAGTTTGGATAGAAAATATAATGCCGTTTCAATCAAGGTTGCCGACGCCGGAAGTACCTCAAGATGGGCAAGAGTCCGTATGGGAGTATCCCCGTCCGCCAATAGTTCGAGCGTCAAACGTTTCCGTCAAAGTTCAGCTAGCGGGGTTTGTTATTGCTGAGTCAAATAAGTCCGTTCGAGTTCT
The DNA here is from genome assembly GCA_905182565.1 of Acidimicrobiaceae bacterium. Classification (GTDB taxonomy): domain Bacteria; phylum Actinomycetota; class Acidimicrobiia; order Acidimicrobiales; family Poriferisodalaceae; genus UBA9040. Next base: position 187,605 of record CAJJCB010000027.1, read on the forward strand.
GGAGACATCTCACCCGCCGACCTACTATTTGCCACCTGCTGACGTGAATCAGAGCTATTTCACAAAGATGGACAGGTCCAGTTTTTGTGAATGGAAGGGGAATGCGACGTACTGGGATATAAGTGTAAAAGAAAGTGAAGTTCGGGCAGGTTCTTGGTCATATGACCAACCATCAAGTGCTTTTAAACAGTTAGCAGGCTATTTTTCTTTTTATCCAGCAAGCTTCGAATGTTTTGTTGATAACAAATTAGTAATTCCTCAACCTGGTCAATTCTATGGAGGTTGGGTAACCGAGGATGTTGTTGGACCTTTCAAAGGAGTTACTGGCTCTCAATGGTGGTAGATGGCTTGGCCTGAGTCCAATGATTTAGGTTAACAACGTGATTAAAATCTTAAAACGCTAATATTGCAGCGTGAATAATGAGAATGCGACAAGTTCAGAAGTACGAGAATTAGTAGTTGAAGCGGTGGCAAGCTCAGCAGAACTGATGGCTAACCCGGCTGTCCGTGACCGGTGGGAGACCAACTCTGCTCTAGATGGTATGAGTGTTGGTGCGTTGGCTGCTCATCTAGTTAGAGCTGCTGGAGCTACTATTGCTTATTTGGATCGAACTCCCGAAAACGTTGTGCCTGATAAGCCCTTGCTTACACCCGTTACCTATTTCCATGCAGCAGTAGATTCTCCGATACATGATGAAATCAAAAAAGTATCGCTAGCTGAATCTTCGATAGGTCATGAAGCCACAGTAGAAAAATGTCTCGCGTTGGTAGTGGAATTAAAAGACAGGTTTTCTACTGAACCAGAAAGTCGCCTGGTTGGCGCTTTAGGTGGACGCTTACTAACACTGGATGATTTTTGCCGAACAAGACTAATCGAGGTGTTGTTTCATCTTGATGATCTTGCAAACAGCGTTGATGCTCCTACTCCTGATACGAATCCTCTCGGAAGATCAATCGTTATCGAAGTACTTATAGGGATTGGCCGGAATAATTACGGTGATTGGGCGGTATTACATGGCCTAGCCAGAGCAGAACGCTCTAAAACCAAAGTTTTCCCAATTTTTTAGAGGTAGAGGGTAAAAAAGAGAAAGTCGCCGCAAATGCGACGACAAAAACAATACTAGCACAGCTAAATTTTCATTTCAAGTGTATCCAGCTGTTTAATCATGTTTATAAAATTAAATAGCTGAAAAGTTTAAAATATTATATATCCAGCAAGGATTACTGAACAAAATACTGGCCAAAGAAAGGCTTATCGCGAGGTCACATCAACCTTATGCAGGTCGTCACCGAGTTCGATAGTGCCATCGAAGTGTCTAGCTGCGAGTGCACGCCATTCATCTTCGGTGCCGCCCATGGGTATAGGTGGCACATAGTGAGTCAGAACCAACGTGCTGAGGTTAGCCTTAGCGGCTGTTTGCGCAGCCTCTTCGGGTGACGAGTGGTAGTCGAGCGTATCTTGCATCCGTTGCATGGGGAGGTTGGCGATCATGTCCTTACGAATGACAGTGTGGACCAGAGCGTCGGCACCAGTACACAACTTATCTAGGCCACTGCAAGGCAAAGTATCACCCGCCACGACCACACTCGCTCTATCGAAATCGAACCGGTAAGCCACACTTGGCTCGACAGGCTTGTGATCGGTCTGTCCGCAAGTTATCGACACTGCACCACCCTGACCGTCTGACAACTCTACGACGCCTTCGGTCACTTCGATCACCGTGACCGAAGGCCGGTGATCAAGATCTTGATGGTGAGCAATGCGATATTTGATGTCAGGTTCAAGTGATGCGAGTAGGTGATTAACCACCAATTGCGTCCCGACTGGCCCAACGATAGTTAGTGGGGTTTCTACAAAAGTCATTACCCAGCGCGTAGTGATCACGTCATTAAGGTCGGTGATGTGGTCGCTGTGTAGATGAGTGATCAGCAGTGCTGTGAGGTTGGGAGCGCCGAGGCCAGCAGCAGCCAATCTCATCAGCACCCCGCGGCCAGCATCGACCATATAGTGCTCAATTGACTCGCCCTCACCCGCTGAAATCAGCGTGGCGGGACCAGCTCGATCGGGAGATGGAATCGGCGATCCGGTACCCAACAACGTGATAGATAGGGTCATATGTCCTTCTTCCGATGAATTATTTGAACCTCGATAAGTCTGCGAGACAACGTTGCGTATTTTCGTGGGGAGAGGTCATTGGCGGCTCATCTCCGACGCAGCTTCAACATCTTGTGACTCGGCGTCTTGGCGACTCAATAACTGAATCTCGACCCTGTGAAGCTTGCCTGAGAATGGGAATGGAGCGGTGTATCTCATCGAGACGGCTGAGCCGTGGTCATAAGCAACACTCGGGCCGACGGAGGACATCATCCGCATGAATAGTGGAAGCTTGATTGAGCCGGCAGCGACGCCATTCACCATCAAAGACATCTCTCCGGTTGTCCCTTCTCGACGTCGGAGTTTAGCAACTAATGTTGCTTCTCCTTCTGGGATTTTAATGTTGGATTCGAGGATCGTGTGTTTGTCAAAAGCGTTGTAATCGATGATGAGTAGGTCACTCTGAACAAAGATTGACAAGCCTGAGTTCTCGGTTCCAGTTGCGTAGATGACGCCGTTGTCTCCCTGTTTTCTCGTCACTGTTGCGGTGAGGTCGAATGACTTGCCGCCGATTGCAGCGGAGGCCTGTCCAGGCATAGGCGACATTGGTGGTCGGTAAAGGTAGCGCAAGTTAGACGGGTGAGGTGAGTTGTCACGGAAGCGAGCACCGAAGAGCTCAATCAGACGGTCGTCGAGAGGTAACACGCCGTGACGTTCGGCCTCGCTCCACCAAAGATCAATCAGCTGAGTTAGCTTTTCGGGTTCAGTCCGTGCGAGGTCGTTACACTCTGACCAGTCATCGCTGAGGCAATATAGCTCCCATGATTCAGTCTTGTAGTCGGCACGTGACGTGTGTTTACACACGGCCTTCCATGTGACGTCGTTCAGTGCACAAATGAGGGCTCTACTTCCACTCATCTCGAAGTATTGCAGTGTGTTCGTAGCTGACGCTGAAGCGTCTTTTAACACGGAGGAAAACGGGTTACCGGTTATTGGTAATTGATCTACACCGTGGTGAGTATCCGGGGCGTTAACACCCACGAGGTCGTAGATTGTAGGGACGATATCGGCGACGTTTATGAACTGATTCCGGAGCTCGCCGGCGTGTTTACTTGCGATGTGACCTGGTGCACGGATAATCATTGGTACGTGAACGCCTCCTTCATGGGTGTTCTGCTTGTACCACTTGAATGGTGAGTTACCGCACTGCGCCCATCCCCATGGATAGTTAGTGTGGCTGTGTGGTCCGCCGATGTCATCAATCTGGTTGATCATTGCGTCGCCGTCTTCAAAGATGCCATTGAAGAACTTCATCTCGTGCATTACACCGAAGGGCCCTCCCTCTTGTGATGCACCGTTATCGGCAAGTACGACAAATATAGTGTTATCGAGTTCGTTCATGTTCCGAAGCCCTTCGACAAGTCGTCCGATTTGGTCATCAGTGTGGTCAAGAAACGCTGCGAACGCTTCTTGTAATCGGGCGCCTACTTTCTGTTGGTTCTTCGATAGGTCTGCCCATGCATTTACTCCGGGATTAAGGGGTGCAAGTTTTGTGTTCTTAGGAATCACCCCCATTTCAAGTTGATTTTTAAACCACCGTTCGCGTACGACGTCCCATCCATCGTCGAATTTGCCGCGGTACTTATCAAGGTATTGTCGTGGTGCCTGATGTGGTGCGTGCGTTGCTCCGAATGGGACGTAGGCGAAGAAAGGCCGATCCGGTCGCACTCCTTTGCTATCACTGATCATTTTTAGTAGCTGGTCAACCAGGTCTTCACTTACGTGGTAACCATCTTCAGGTTTGCCTGGAGCTGGGATCGGATGGTTATCACATACAAGAGTTGGGTTGAATTGGTCGGTCTCTCCCTCCAGGAAGCCGTAGAAACGGTCAAAGCCGCGAGCAAGTGGCCACTGGTCAAACGGACCCGCAGCCGAGCACTGTTCCATCGGGGCGAGGTGCCATTTCCCTACGCAAAAAGTGCCGTATCCCGAGGCTTTGAGCACCTCTGCCACGGTTGCGGCATGGTTACTAATGTGGCCAAGCTGGTTCGGGAAACCAGTTCGAAAGTTTGAGACGGACCTCATACCAACCGCATGTTGTGAACGACCGGTGAGCAGCGAGGCGCGTGTCGGCGAGCACAGCGGTGTCACATGAAAATTAGTGAACTGCAAACCTTCTGCAGCGAGTGCATCAAGATTGGACGTGTCGATATCTGATCCGTAGCAACCAATCTGAGCGAAGCCCGTGTCATCTAGTAACACCATTACTATGTTGGGAGCGTCGGATCCGGGGTGTGGTGGGTCATCGAACCAGGGTGTGGAATCGCTAACTGTGCGCCCAATTTTTCCTTCAAATCGTGATGGTCTGCTCATATTTGCTGCTCCGTGTCGGGAACTCCCTCAGTGAAGAGTGAGTTGAATCCGCTAATCAGTAATGATTAATATTTCTGTTAAGTGGCTGAAATCCCGCCATCCACTACAAATTCGCTGCCAGTGCAATAACTACTTTCGTTTGATGCCAGCCATAGGACTAGTTCAGCTACCTCCTCGGCGCTGGCGGTTCTACCCATTGGCACTTGAACCGTGGCCGCATTGAATCCTTCATCCTTGAACTGATCAAGCATGGCCGTATCGATAAGCCCTGGGTGAACTGAATTCACTCGAATGTTATGGCGCGCAAGTTCGTGAGCAGCCGATTTGGTCATACCCCTTACTGCCCATTTACTTACTGAGTAGGAGAATTGAAATCCGACACCTTGTAGTCCAGCAACTGAGGAAATATTCACTATGGATCCCGAGTTCTGGTTTTTCATAGCATCAGAGACAGCTTGCATACCAAGAAATACTCCGGTGCAATTTACGTCCATTACTCGTTCGAATTCTTCTTGTGAAGTCCTGGTCAGTCGGTCAAATACTAAAATGCCGGCATTATTAACCAGTACATCAATAGTGCCTCTTAGGGCTAGTACCTCTCTAGTTAGTTCTAACCATGCCTCTTGGTTCGTTACATCAAGATGTTTATAAATTGCTGAACTGCCTATCTCGGTTGCTAACTCTTCACCTTCGCGATCGAGCAGATCAGCAATAACGACGAATGCACCTTCTTCTGCGAAACGTCTTGCTTCAGCTGCGCCTTGACCGCGTGAACCGCCTGTGATGATGGCTGTTTGACCTTTTAATCTAATCCCCATTTCTCTATTATCGGTCTAGAATCCGGCTGCGTCACTTTTTATGGCAGCATTAGAGGGATCGAGTTCAGTTCGTTCTGTTTTCTCGTGGTTGATGACTGATAATTCGTATTTAGAATTATTCACTTTATTGATAGGTCTTTGTTCTCAATCAGGGTCTAGTTAGTGCTTGGCCGCTGGTGTGGTTAATAAAAGTAAATTCTTCGACAGGTTTTCTCGATAATTTTGTGATCTGTTTGACAGGTTTTCCAATGGTGAGCATTGCTGCTACTGCGTCATGGGTTTCTAAGCCTAAAAGTTTTTGGACTTTTGGTTCTGCGGAGGCAACCAGAGTAGTCAGAGCGCCACCTAGACCTTCATTTCGTGCACTTAGTAACACACTCCAAGCAAAAGGATAAATAGAAGCTCCGGACACAACACCAATTCGATCAAGATGCATGTCCATTGAAGCTACAACTCTTAAATCAACGGTGATTATGCAGACGACGGGGACTTCACCTAAATTTTTAAACATAGGGATCGCAATTGGAAGTGATTCATCATCAGCAGCGGACTTGATATCTACTGAAGTTGGTTCGACTGATTGCCAATAGGTTTCACCTGCTTTCATTTGAGCAGCTGCTATTCGCATTGCTGGCCAGCAGAGTTCTCCAAGCTGCTTTTTTACTTGGGTGTCTCGAACAATAATTACTTTCCATCCCTGTCGATTACCCCCACTTGGCGCAAAACGGGCATTATCGAGAATCGTGTATAGCTGATCATCTGAGATATGTTCATCTGTAAAATCGCGAGCAGCGAACGTTGTACTCATTACTTCTGAAAATTCCATTTAGTTTCCGTATCCTTAAACCACGCGATTTGCATGTAATTGTGTTATCTCTGATTCTGAATAACCTAACTCCAACAAAATCTCATCCGTGTGTTCGCCCAGCTCAGGGGCTCTATGGCGTATAACTCCCGGACTTGCTGTCATCGATACTGGGAAGCTGCTAATAGGTATGTCTTTAATGGCTGTTGGGTATTCAATATTTTCGAGAAAACCTAAGGCTTTGACATGCGGATGGTCAATAGCTTGTTGCGGAGATAGTACTGGGGCTCCAGGAATTTTTAGGTCTGACAGCGCTACCAAGATGTCATCAGTTTTTTTGCTGGAACACCAGTCAGCCATTACCCCACAGATCTCGTTGCGATGGTTACCTCGTGACTCATCATTATGGAATCTGGGGTCATCACTTAATTCCGGTCGGCCGACGAGTTTCGCCCAACGTGCAAACTGAAAATTTCCAATGACGGAGACCAAAATCATTCCGTCGGCGCTATCAAAAGTATCCGAGGGAGCTGCTGTTTGCGCTCTGTTATGTGAGGCAACGCGATCTAAATTCAGTTGGTCTTGTTCAATTAGCGTTGAATTAGCAATTGTAATTGCTGTTTTAAGTAGGGCGCCTTCTAGCTCTTGTCCTTCTCCGGTCAAATCACGATGTCTCAGTGCAGCTAGCGTTGCCATGCTTAACAAGGAACCGGTGCAAAAATCTACGTAAGGACTAGAGTTTCGAGTCGGTTGTCCTTCAGGACCAGTCATGTACATGGCGCCTGACATAGCCTGAGCTAATCCGTCGAAGCCGACTCGATCACTAAATGGACCACCTGAACCAAAGCAGGTGACTGTGGACACAATTAAGTTAGCTTTTATTGCTTTTAGAGTTGGGTAATCAAGTCCCATTTGTTTGCGGGTTTCAGGCGGAAGGTTCGCAATAACAATGTCTGCTGTTTTAATTAAGTTATTCATTATTTCGCGCCCTTTATCCTTCATTGGATTTAAAGTAACGCTCTTTTTGTTACGCCCAACTTGGAGGAACAAGGCCCCTTGGCCATCTGTTGTAACTGGAACAGTCCAACGATCTTCACCACCGTCAATTCGTTCAATACGAATGACATCAGCCCCTAGATCGCCGAGAATTGTCGCCGCGAAAGGCCCGGCGATGAATCGCCCGAAATCAAGTACACGTATGCCATCAAGAACACCGGCCATATAGTCCCCTTAAGTTAAACAATTACCATTCTGCCCTGAGTTACCCATCTTGTGCAGGCGAACATGCTGAACTATAAAAAGGAGGAAAAATGTTTGACGATGAAACTCTGCGCGAGATTCGTGATCGATTCCATTACGCCGATGCGTGTCCATACCAGGGAGAGCGCGTTTTTTTTGAAAACGCAGGCGGTTCCTTAACACTAAAATCAGTCGTCGAGCGAACTGCTGAATTGCTCGCCATCCCAGATAACCAGGGACGAGCCAATGTCGCATCTGTTGAGATAGCCAAGATCATTGAATCTGGCAAAAATGATATGAAAACGTTTTTCAGAGCATCTTCGGGAACGGTTTTTATTGGAGAAACCGGCACTGAGCTTTTAGGAAGATTAATTCGGAGCGCAATTTTGGTAACAGATGGGACAAATATAGTTGGAAGTACTTTGGAACATCCAGCTACTTACAGCGCATGTGAGAGGTGGGTTGAAGTGGTGGGGAAAGAGTATCGGCGTGTCCCATTTGATGTTGAGACTTCTGTAGTAACTGCTGAGCATTACAGTAACTATCTGGATGTGAGCACTGGAGTAGCAACAATTATTCATGCAAGCCCGGTGACTGGGATGCATGTCGATGTGGCGTCGATTGCTCAAAAGATCAGAGAAGTTGCTCCGGAAACTTACATAATTGTTGATGGTATTCAATTTGCTGCACATGGCGAAATCGACATAGATAGTTATGACATCGATGCCTATGTAGTTTCTGGGTACAAAATGTTTTCGCGACATAACTATGGAGTTGCTTGGCTTTCTGAACGAATGGCGAGAATCAAGCATGATCAACTAAAAGGCGCTCCTGAAGATGCATGGGAGTTAGGGACCCGAGATATCTCGGCCTACGGAGCTTGTTCAGAAGTTCTTAAATATTTGGTTTGGCTTGGGGAAAAATCGGGCGCTTCGCAGAGCGCTGACGTTCGATCCGTTTTAGAGCAAACAACAAAGGTAATAAAAGAACACGAACGAGGTCTTGTCGATGTGATGCTTCATGGAACTGATTCCCTAAGAGGGCTAGCTCACATAGAACAAGTAAAGGTAATTGGACCGGTTTCTAGTGAGCATCGTTCTGGGATGGTGTCTTTTCAAATAAGTGGTATGCCTGCTGCAGATGTAGTGGAAGCATTGAATAAAAAAAGAATAAGGACGCATGCTCGTAAGAGAGACCACTACTCATCGACAATATTGGAACCATTGGGGGTAATCGACTGTGTCCGTGCTTCGGTGTGTCACTACAACTCTGTGAAAGAAATTGAACTGTTCTTAGAAGCGGTTCTTGACATATCAAGCTGAGGGTAACGTCTGAACCCAAAGATATATAAATTTGAGCTTCTAGTGCTTCTAGTTAAGGGCGACCATTGCTTACTTCTTTCGATGAATTTTTTATTCACCAAACAACACATCCATTAACGAAAACTTATTCAGATGAGCCAAACAGGTATGACCGTTCTTTTTTTAATGGCTACAGCGGTAATGGACGTACATTTTTTGGAGCAGCAATTGGGAGATATCCAAATATAGGGATTCAGGATTGTTCGTTCACATTTGCACGCGATGATATTCAGCATTCATTTTTTGCTTCAAAGCGAATGTCTGATGATCCGGCAGACATGTCAGTTGGGCCGTTCCGAATCGAAATTATTGAACCAATGATGAAGTTTTGTCTACATATAGATGAAAACGAGACCGGAATAAGTGCGAATTTAGAGTGGCACCCACGTACAGCAAATTTTCTTGAAGATCATCAGAACCTTGGACCATCTGAGATAGGCGTTTCCATGGAAACAACTAGATTCAATCAGTTTGGCAAATGGACTGGGAGTATTACGGTTGCTGGAGAATTAATCGTGATAGATACGGATCCTTTCTGGGGAACTAAAGATCGTTCTTGGGGTATCAGACCAATAGGTGAACCGGTAGCGCGAAAATCTTCTGACCCGCTAAAGGGACTGAAGTTTTTTTGGGCACCTATCCATTGGGAAAATCATGCTACTCATATGAGTGTTTTCGAAGGAGATGCAGGTCAACGTTGGCATTGGGACGGATTTCGGTTGCCGGCCTATTCCACTCCTGAAGAAATACCGGGTATCGAAGATGTCGATGGCATACAACGTGCCTTATCTGTTGATCATGATTTCAGATGGCGTCAGGGCACCCGAAGAGTGTCGGGCGGAACAATATCTATGAATATTTCAGATTCTGATCCTTTAGTAATGGAGATTAAACCGTTACTTACAGTGCAAATGAAAGGTTTAGGCTACGGTCATCCGAAATGGGGTCACGGCAGGTGGCATGGCGAATTTGTTTGCGACGCTGAAACGTGGTCATTGAAGGACATAGATCCTTTGGCTAAAGAAAATATCCACGTGCAAGAGGTTATTAGTGTGCGATGCGGAGACCAAAGAGGGATAGGAGTTCTTGAGCAGCTGGTTTTTGGGCCGTACCCGAAGTATGACTTCAGTAACTTTTTGGATGCTGCAACATAGAGCTGTCATACATGGAATAGTTGTTATATGGAAACTTATGATGTTATGCGTACCACTTTTGCTGCTCGGGATTTCACTGATGATGAAGTCTCAGATGAAGTTGTTTATCGCATACTCGATAACGCTCGATTTGCTCCAAGTGGAGGCAATCGACAAGGCGGTCGGGTCATCATAATTAAAAACCCGGATATTAAACGCCAGCTTGGTCATTTGTGTTTGCCGGGGCTTCGGGTTTATCGAGAGCAGATAAGAGCTGGCGAAAGTCCATGGCAGAGCGTAACTAAGACAGTTGTGGACGTTGAAGCCGTAGCGGCTGATGTTTCGATCCCAACAATCATTCCGATGTTCGATAATTTGCAGGAAATTCCGCTGGTGATGGTTGTGGCAGTTGACCTTAATTTCGTAGCATCCATGGATCAAAATTTGGATCGAATTGGAGTGATAAGCGGAGGATCGATTTATCCCCTCGCTTGGAACATTTTGCTTGGTGCTCGAAACGAAGGGCTTGGAGGCACTCTTACAACTTTGATTGCTACTGCTGAACCGGCAGCGCAGGAGCTATTGGGATTAAAATCTCATGAGGCAGTAGCTGCCTTGCTGACAATAGGTAAACCAAAGAAACAGTTAACAAAGCTGACTCGAAAGTCAGTCGAAGAATTTGTTACCATTGATCGCGCTGACGGGCAGGCCTTTACTGGATAGGGATTAGACGCTAGGGACCGCTCGTTGGGCTATTCCGGCTAGATCACAGTCTGTTGGAAGCGTCCCAGGTTGCGAACCATGGTCTCCCCCTAAGAGGGAACGTAAATAAGCATCGGTTAAAAATTGGTCATTTATCCTTGCTTAAGAAACTAAAACTAACAATATTTTTTTAAGAGACATATATAAGAATTATGTTCTACCTAATCTAGTTTTAAGCTAAATCTTCTTTGATGGCTTTTAGTAGGCATTTACTGGCTAAAGGCACTACCGTCAGAAGGGTAACTCTGGGAGGGTTTATTTGTGAAGTACGCATCACCATCTTCAGTCGAAGAAGCAACCGGTGTGCTTGCGGGAGCGTTATCTGCGCAAGTTTTTGCTGGGGCTACGGATGTAGTTCCTCAAATTCGAGCAGGTCGCAAGCAGCCGGAAATATTAGTTGATTTAAAAGGAATTAAAGAGCTACTGAACGTGTCAAATGAAGCCACGCATTGGCGAGTGGGAGCAGCTACTCCAACAGCTCGTTTGACAGAGAATAGTGATTTTAGTTCTGAATTCCCTGGTTTGTCTGAAGCTGCTGGACTTATTGGTTCTGACCAAATACAAAATCGATCAAGCCTTGGCGGAAATTTGTGTAACGGTTCGCCGGCTGCAGATTCAGTTCCTGCAATGGTAGTGAACGGCGTACGAGCCGTAGTTGCTGGTGGCAGCGGATCCCGGACTGTACCGGTTTCAGAAATCGTGACTGGTCCTGGTAAAACTTCATTGGCAGATGACGAGTTCATAGTTGAATTCGAAATTGATCATATGCCTGCTCATACCGGGGACGCGTATTTGCGATTAATACCTAGAACCGAAATGGATATAGCCGTTGTTGGAGTCGGAGTCAGAGTGACACTTGACGACGTTGGCATGGTTAGTGCTGCAGATATAGTTCTCGGAGCAGTTGCCCCGACGGTTGTCAGAGTTCCAGAAGCCGAGGCAGCATTAGTAGGTAATCAAATCAATGATGAAATTCTCGCTACCGTGTCGGCTGCTGCTAGCGAAGCATGTAACCCGATTGATGACAAACGAGGGACAATTGCCTACCGCAAACAGGTAGCTGGAGTTCTCGCAAAAAGAGCTGTGCTACTTGCCGCTGAGCGGGCAGCCGAAAGAAATGGAGACGCAAAATGAGTCGTAGACACATTACAGCGACAATTAATGGTGACGAGGTAGATTTTCTTGCTGAAGAAGGTTCTTCTTTATTAAACGCCCTGCGCGATGAAGTTGGATTAACTGGAGTTAAAGAAGGCTGCGGCACTGGCGATTGCGGTTCCTGTTCAGTTTTGTTGAATGATTACTTAACCTGCGCTTGTTTAGTTTTCGCTCCAGAGGTTGAAGGCGGGACCATAGTAACCGTTGAAGGTTTAGCTAATGGTGGTGAGCTTCATCCACTTCAACAGTGTTTTTTAGAGGGAGCAGCCCTCCAATGCGGAATATGCACGCCAGGATTTTTAATGGCCGCAAAAGCGTTACTTGATCGAAATCCTAACCCAACAGAAACTGAAATCCGTTATGCACTCGCAGGCAACCTTTGTCGTTGTACTGGGTATGACAAAATCGTTAGAGCAGTTCAAGAAGCAGCATCACAAATAAGGGAGGCATGATGGCAGTCATCGAAGAAAACCCTGGGTACAAATGGGTTGGCACCAGACCAATTCGTCCCGATGGTCTTGAAAAAATAACAGGGAAAGCCCAATTTGGTGCGGACTCTATTCTACCGGGGATGCTCTACGGCAGTGTTGTCCGATCGCCTCACGCTCACGCCCGTATTCTGTCGATTGATATGTCTGTAGCTAAGTCAATGCCGGGCGTAAAAGCTGTAATTACTTCTGCTGATTTCCCTGACTTGGCACTGAATGGGGGTTCTGCTGGCGATATTGATATGTCAAACAACGTAATGGCACGCGCCAAAGTTCTCTATGAGGGGCATGTCGTTGCAGCAGTAGCAGCTAACACCCGGGAGCAAGCAAAGGCCGCAGCCGACGCTGTAATAGTTAATTATGAGGTATTGCCTCATGTTCTAACAGTAGATGAAGCAATGGCTGATAATGCTCCGTTGCTTCATGATGGAATGTACACCAAGGGAATAGATCCAAAACCTGAGAAGCCATCGAATGTGGCTAGTCGTGTAGTCCATGAACGTGGTGACCTCGATAAAGGATTCGCCGAGGCCGATCTAGTTATCGAACGCGAGTACACAACTAAGCCTGTACACCAAGGATATATTGAACCTCATGCTGCGGTAGCTGATGCTAATTCAGATGGTCGAGCTCACATTTGGTGTTCTTCTCAAGGGCATTTTCAGATGCGTGCACACACGGCAACAGTGCTTGGTGTGTCGCCCGGCACTATTAAGGTAACTGCTGCTGAAATAGGTGGCGGATTTGGCGGCAAGACCGTTGTGTATTTGGAACCCCTAGCGGTTCGCTTATCTCAACGAGCGGGACGTCCCGTGAAACTAGTTATGGATCGTGACGAAGTTTTTCGTGCGTCAGGCCCAACTTCGGGAACTCGAATAAAAGTAAAAATGGGTGTAACTAATGAAGGTCAATTGACCGCAGCCGATGTTTGGATGGGATATGAAGCCGGTGCTTTCTCAGGTTCTCCTGTAGGAGCTGCAGGTATGACAGTTATTGCCTGCTATGACATTCCAAATTTCTTTGTAGAAGGATTTGATGTTGTAGTTAATAAGCCAAGAGTTGCTGCTTACCGAGCTCCAGGTGCTCCAATGGCAGCGTTTGCTGTTGAAACTGTTATGGATGAATTGGCTCGCGGGATTAATATAGACCCGATTGATTTACGTCTTCAAAATGCGGTCGTAGAAGGAACTCAAGCTTCATATGGTCCGAAGTTTCCTCGAATAGGGTTCGTTGAAACCCTTGAAGCAATCAAAAATCATCCTCAATACACTGCAGAGCTAGGGCCTAATCAAGGACGAGGCGTAGCTGCGGGATTTTGGTTTAACGCAGGAATGAATTCAAGCGCAACCGTTCATATTAATGAGAATGGCACTGCTACCGTGGTGGTCGGTTCTCCTGATATTGGCGGTAGCCGGCAATCAATGGCGTTGATGGCGGCAGAAGAGCTTGGTATATCGTACGAAAATATTAAACCAGTGGTTGCGGATACTGAAACTGTCGGGTTTAACGATGTAACCGGTGGTAGCCGTGTGACTCTAGCCACGGGAGCGGCAGTAGTGGATGCATGTCGTGTTATCACCGCAGATCTTCGAGCCAGGGCAGCAAAAACTTGGGATGTTGAGATTGACGATGTTGAATGGGTAGACGGCCAAGCCCAGCACGTAGATGGTTCCCAACCCCCGCTTTCCTTAGCTGATTTAGCAGGGAAGTCCGGACGAACTGGCGGACCCATTTCAGCTACAGCTTCATTAAACGCGAGAGGAGTCGGAGCAGCTTTCTCAACGCAATTGTGTGATGTTGAAGTTGATCCGGAAACCGGTATCACGAGAGTAATCCGGTACGTCTCAGCACAAGATGCAGGACGTGCAATTAGTCCTGCATACGTCGAAGGACAGATGCAAGGTGGTGTAGCACAAGGAATCGGATGGGCTTTGAACGAAGAATATATTCATAACAGCTCTGGAGTTATGGAAAACGCTAGCTTTTTAGACTACCGAATTCCCGTGGCGTCAGACCTACCTATGATTGATACTGTTATTGTTGAGGTTCCTAACCCAGCGCATCCTTATGGAGTTCGAGGAGTCGGTGAAGTTGGAATTGTTCCGCCGATGGCTGCTGTGGCAAATGCAATCAGTGATGCAGCTGGTGTTCGAATGAAGGACCTTCCAATGAGTCCGGTAAAACTGTTGGAAGCCCTGAACGAAAAAGGTAAATAAGAGCTATGGCGAGAGTTCACCTCTCGGCAGGTCTTCGTGATCTGACCGGGGGGGTCGCCAATATTGAGATAGAAGCCTCCACGGTTGGAAGACTCATTAAATCGTTAGATCAAATGTTCCCAGGTATAGGTAGCCGACTCTCAGAAGGCAGTTCGGTAGCTATAAATGGAGAGATATTGACGGATGCAGAGTACGAAAAAATTCCAGCCTCTGCAGAAATCCATTTTTTAGACATCTTGCAAGGTGGATAGTTGATTTCAAGGGTCAGTTGTTTGTCCGCTCTGGAAATAGAGATATCAGTGCTGCGATAGCAGATGTAACAATAACAACAGAGATTGCTGCTTCGTAGTTCACAGCATCGATGACAAAACCGAGCACAGCGGGACCAGCTAAAGCACCTATTCCCAGACCCGTGTAAAACATACCTAACGTTCCAGCTAAGTTTTCCACCCCGAACCATTGCGCTAAAATTGTGGGCGTAGCCGTAACAAATATTGCCCAACCGGCTCCATGCAGGAGAGCACTAAGGGCGAATAAAGCGTAAGAACTCCCGGCCACTAGCCAAGTGGTTAAACCAAAAACGATTAAAACCTGGCCCAACTGGTATTGACGCATTCCATTAAAGCGGTTTCCGAATGATCCGGCGAAAAGTTGGGCTACTACTTTTGAACCGCCGATTAGTCCAACGAGAAGGGCCGCGTAGTGAGAGCTGATGCCGGCTTTCGTGGCGTGGTCATTATAAAACGCGAGCGGCGCATAGAAGCCTGGGCCTAAGAGAACCACAGCAGCGTAAAGTAATCGGAATTTGGGGGAACTGATGATTTGGCGGAGCGGTAACTGAACGCTTTGTGCACCGGTGCTAGGAGTAGAGCAAACAAAAACACAACACGTAAGAATTATTCCGCCAATAACGGCGTAGGTGCCTAACGCAACTTGCCAATCCCATCTATCAATTAACAGACGTGAAATAACTGGTACGAAAAGAGTCCCAACTCCGACCCCAGTGAGTACCAAACTTATCGCAAAGGTTCTTTCCTTCTTAAACCATAGACCGACTGTTCCAATCATAGGTGGGTAGCAACACCCGACAGCTCCGCCAACAAGTGGAGCAAAAAAAACATATAGGTGCCAAAGCGAGGTCGCTTGTGAACTAATAAATAGACCTGTAGTCAACATGATTGTGCCGGCAGCGACTACCGGGCGAAGACCAACCCGGTCGCTAATTCTGCCGCCGATCACTCCGAACAAATAATAAAAACAAATCGCTGCTGAAAATAACGGAGCGACAGGACCAGAGCTTGTTCCAAACGTGTCCGCAATTGGTGTCAAAAACACCCCGAATGAAAAAAGAATTCCGAATGTTACAAAATTCGCAATTGCTGCTGCTCCGGTTACGTACCAACCTTTTCGTTGGTCTAGTTGATCTTGAGACGGTGATAGTCCAACTTCAACACTTGAGCGATCGAAGCTAGTTGGTTTCACAACGAATTCTTTAACACATTGTCAGTCCACCTGAGACCGACAATGTCTGACCAGTAACGAACCCTGCCTCTTCCGAACAAAAGTAAATAACTCCGGAAGCTACTTCTTGTGGTTGACCGACACGTTTCATAGGTACAGCTCGCGCCATTGCTCCAATGACTTTGTCTCCGTTGTCACTTGCTGCAACAATTCCGTCTAATAGCGGCGTGGCGGTAGGCCCAGGACAAATAACGTTGGCAGTAATGCTATTGCGAGCCATTTCACGAGCGATGGTTTTTGTGAATGCAATTATTCCCCCTTTTGCACCAGAATAAACGGCTTCCAAAGATGACCCAACACGCCCCGCATCTGAGCCAATATTGACTATTCGACCAAATCCATTTTCTATCATTGATGGCAGACAATGATGAACGGTACGTAAAACACCTTTGAAATTAATATCGATTATTTTGTCCCAGAAATCCTCATCGGTATCGAGGAAAGGCATTAAATCATCCCAGCCTGCGCAGTTCACCAAAATTTCGATTGGGCCAAATTCATCAACTGCTTGAAACATTCCGTCAGCCACACTATTGGTGTCAGCAACGTCCATTGGTATGGAACAGGCGATTCCTCCTGCCGCATTAATTATTTTTACGGTTTCATCTGCTCCGGTTTTGTTTAGATCAGCTGCGGCTACTTTGTTACCTGCCAGTGCAAGACCCAGACAAATTTCGCGACCTATCCCGCTGCCTCCACCTGTCACTAAAGCGACTCTATTTACCATTTATGTTCTCCTTGTAGAACGGGCTACAGCGCCCCACTTTTCAATCGATTCAGGATCTTTTTTCATTTGCTCTTCGGTTAAGTACATCACTACTCGAGAGGCTGTAGATGAGTAGCGGGCTTTTAGGGCATCAGCCATCTCATCCCACTTTGCAACCAACGCAAAATGTTGAACCATATCGTCAGTGATAATGTCAGCCATACCCTGTAGATCTCCCTGTTTCATCTTCGCACCTAATGCGCCAGTGACGCCTTCGTATCCAAGATCTTCGAATTGAAACGCATAGTTAGGAGTAGAGCCATAGAAGGCGATTTGCGTTTTAGCTCGATGTAGATAGGGAGCCCGCTCCTCAGGAGTATCTCCTGCAATAGCGAAAACAGGAACTATCAAATCAATATCTGAGTTGCTGCGGCCGGACCGATGCGCTCCTTCGTCTATTTCTGGTAGGAGTCGTTTGTTGATGTAGTTCATTGAATGCATAGGGTGAACGTGAACGCCATCAGCGACTTCGCCAGCGACCTTGTTCATCATTGGGCCTACGGATGAAATATCTATTTTTACATCTCCATACGGGTGATGTCTTGGAGTCCATTGATCTGGCAGCAATGATAAATTGTAAAAATCACCTTCATGTTTCAATTTTTCTTGGCCATTAAAAGCTCTGATGCAGGCTTTGACTGCAAGAACGTAGTCTCTCAATCGTTTTGCTGGCTGTGAAAATTCTGAGGAGTAGCGCCTAACAATGTGGCCTTTCACTTGGCTTCCTAAGCCGAGTCGAAATTTCCCTTGTGTTTCTCCTGCCAATTCCCATGCAACTTGAGCGGAAACCATAGGACTTCGGGGAAAGGCCACAGCTATCCCAGTGCTGAAAGTAAGGCTGGGGGCAGCTATTGCTGCTGCCGTTATCTGCATCCAAGGTACTTGGCCAGTCTCGGTATAGAGCATTCCGGAGAAGCCCTGTTCCTCTAATGTTTTAGCAAGTGTTGTAGCACCGCTCCATGTAGATGAGCCAGTCATTAAATCGAATTCCATTGTGTTCTCCCCTTTCGCGAACAGTTCAACTGTCCGATATATCAGTAGAGCTCAATTTAGAAGATTCATCCAACTGAAGCTCGTGGGATCTAACGTATTGGGTTATGGACAGAGATTGGTTATTACTTGGTGATGTTATTGACAGGGCAGCTCGTTTGTGGGGCGATCGGTGTGGTCTTATCTTTGGCGACCAAAGGTATAGCTATAACGAATTGTCAGAAAAAGTTGACGAGGTAGCCAAAGGCTTAATCTCTCTTGGTGTTAAGAAAGGCGATCACGTCGCAGTCTGGATGACAAATCGCCCAGAGTGGCTTTATTTGATGTATGCCGTTCCAAAAATTGGTGGGTGTTTAGTGCCCTTAAACACTCGGTATAGGACAGATGATGTTTCTTACACTGTTATCCAATCTGAAAGCCAGTTTTTGATAGCAGTAGACCAATCCGGGCCAATTAATTACGGTGACATGATCAAAGAGGCAAGCGAAACAATTTTCGAGGCCGGATATTTACGCGAAATTGTCATGCTTGGAACAACTATTGATGGTGCAACTGCTTGGGACGAACTTTTGAGTGGTGGTAATTCTGTCAGTGATCTAACACTTCGTGAACGAGCCAGCGAGGTTCTAGTTACTGATCGAATGATGCTCGCGTATACATCTGGTACGACAGGACATCCGAAGGGTGTAATCCATTGCCACAAGCCGGTTAAGAACACCTATGAGCGGGCCATGTTGCTTGGCCACACAATGAACGATATTCATTTAAGTTATCTGCCACTTTTTCATGCTTATGGGTTCAGCGAGGTTGCGTTAATGGCAGGCCTCTCCGGAGGATGTCAAGTTTTATTCGAAACGTTCGAACCTAGCGAAATTTTAGATGCTGTAGAGAAAGAAAAAGGAACGGTCCTTCATGGATTTGATACCCATTGGGCGGATCTGTTGCGAGCTCAAAGCGAGAAAGAACGAGATGTTTCCAGTCTTCGGGTGGGAACTCTTCCTGCAGGGATGAAATCTTCAGTACCTGTGGCCCAGGCTGCCCAAGAAGTTTTCTGCCCTACGACTAGCGGTTTTGGTATGAGCGAAAGTTGGGCATTCGTTGCTTCCAGTCATGTTAGTGACTCGCTTGAACAGCGAATCGAAGCTTCTGGTTACCCCATGCATGGAATTGAATTTGAAATCAGAGACTTAGATACTGGGGAAAGTGTTGCTTCTAATCTCGAAGGCGGACTTTTCGTTCGCGGTTACACAGTCACTGAGGGGTACTGGAGAAAGCCAGAGGCCACTGCTGAAGTGCTGTCTCTTGATGGCTGGCTAGATACAGGGGACATAGCTAAAATCCGTGCAGACGGCCACGTGGTGTTTGTGGGGCGTCACAAAGACATGCTTAAGGTGGGTGGTGAAAATGTTTCTCCTGCTGAGGTAGAAGGCTATCTACTGGGAATTGAGGGCGTAGAAGAAGTAGCTGTTGTTTCCTATCCCGATGATCGCTTAGTTCAAGTACCTGTTGCGTTCGTTGTGCGATCAAATGATATTGCTGGTGATGCTGTAATAAACGCGTGCAGAGGACGCATAGCGAGTTTCAAGATTCCTCGGCACATAATTTTTGTTGAATCTATGCCAACGACACCATCTGGCAAAATACGAAAAGTTGAACTCAGAGAGTGGGCGCTAAGTATGGTGGTTCAGTAGATAAAAATAAGTGAAAAACTATTTGGGGTCTCATCAATTGATGAGACCCCAAAATGTATAACTATTTCTTCTTGTTGTTACTTAGGCACCAGTAAATGTTGGGCCACCAAGTGTGTGAGAGGTAGCTAGACCCTGAGCTTTCTCACCTTCACGCGTTTTAGCTTCCGCGCGTGCAACAACATTGTGATGTACTTCATCGGGTCCATCGGCCAGGCGCAACGTTCTTTGCGAATGCCACATATCAGTCAATGGGAACCATTGAGACACTCCGGCTGCACCGTGCATTTGAATAGCATCATTGATGATATCGCAGCACTTTTCTGGGACCATAGCTTTCACTGCGCTAACCCAAACACGAGCTTCGGAGTTACCTAATGTGTCCATTGCTTGAGCAGCTCGAAGGACCATGAGCCTCATTGCCTCGACATCAATTCGTGCTCGGGAAATAATTTCCATGTTTTTTCCGAGATTTATCAGCTTCTTGCCGAAGGCTTCTCTTGAAAGTCCACGATCTACCATCATCTCGATGGCTTTTTCTGCGCTTCCTATAGATCTCATACAGTGATGAATTCTGCCCGGGCCTAGACGTAGCTGTGAAATTTCAAAGCCGCGACCCTCTCCGAGCAGAATATTTTCATAAGGAACACGTACATCTTCGAATTTGATGTGCATATGGCCATGAGGAGCATCATCGCTACCAAAAACATGCATTGGTCCAAGAATGTGCACGCCGGGTGCATCAACAGGAACTAAGATTTGAGACTGTTGTTTGTAGGTATCAGCATCAGGGTTCGTACGAACCATGGTGATCATGATTTTACAGCGTGGGTCGCCTGCTCCCGAAATATAAAATTTTTCGCCGTTGATTACCCATTCGTCGCCATCACGTATAGCGCTTGTTTCGATTTGTTTCGCATCAGAGCTCATAATTTTTGGCTCAGTCATGGCGTATGCGGAACGAATTTCGCCACGCAGCAGTGGCTCTAACCACATTGCTTTTTGCTCGGGAGTACCGACTCGTTCAATAACCTCCATATTGCCGGTATCAGGAGCTGAACAATTGAGACATTCTGAAGCGAGTCTGTTCTTACCTAGCTCATTAGCAATATAGGAATAATCCAGATTCGATAGCCCTTGACCGGTTTCTGCATCAGGAAGGAAAAAATTCCATAGGCCCAGTTCTCGGGCTTTAGCTTTTGCCCCTTCAAGCAACTCAAGTTGGCCTTCGCCGTAGCCCCAATGTTCTGCGCGACCTTCACCGAGGCGGTAATACTCTTCGGTAATAGGGTCTACTTCTTCTCTAATAAATTTTTTAACTGCTTCGTATAAAGGACGAACGCCTTCGGACATCCGAAGATCTAAATCATCCATGCTTGCTGACTTCAATGCTCCGCCAACCACAATGACACTCCTTTTATATAGGTAACAGGAGGGCCGGTTGTCGTGGCCCACTCCGCAGGATCAATTAGCACTTTATCGGCTACATGCAGTGAGTTCATTTTCGTTTTGTTTCTAATCAAATTTAGTTTTGACTTAGTTGTCGTTTGTAAGCTCAGAACGCTACTTCTAAAGGCTTTGGTAGCGATAGCTGGCGATGTGCCTGAAGAAAGATTTTTTGTAATGAAAAGTATCCGCGTTGTTGGAGACGGCAAACTTGGTGGTGCATTGTGTAATGCGCTTGCAAAAATGTCGTGGAGAATTGAACGACCCTTGGGGCGAACTGACGATCTACAGAGCGCTGCATACGGTGTTGATGTCTTGGCAATTACTACCCCCGATGCAGCTATAGCGACTGTCGCTAGACAGATAGAACCGTCAGAGGAGACTTTAGTAGTTCATTTGTCTGGAGCTTTGACCTTGGGAGTGCTTAGCCCCCACCCTCGTCGAGCCTCAATGCATCCGCTTGCATCAATTCCGAACCGTGACCTTGGAGCTCGTAGGCTTTTAGACAAATGTTCGATGGCGGTCGCTGGTGATCGCGGTGTGCTGAAAATTGTTGAAGCGCTTAGAGCTAACTGGTTTGAAATTGACGAAGATAATCGTGCTCTATATCACGCTACTGCGTGCGTCGCAGCGAATCATGTAACCCTGATTGCTAGTCAGATTGAACGCCTATCTGAACTATGTGGGGTTCCTAAAGCTGCATACTTAAATATGGCGAAAGAAAGCATTGATAATGTACTTGAGATGGGAGCGGTCCAGGCATTGACAGGTCCTGCTTCACGTGGTGATTTTGAAACAATAAGCATGCACATTGATGTTTTGCCGATCGAGGAAAAAGAGTTGTACGAGACACTGGCTAAAGCGACTGCAGAACTTGCTGGTCGTAGATATGAAAGCAAAAACAAATGCGACTGATTTCTTCAATCGAAGCGGTTCGTCGAGAAACTTTGTTAATGGCGTTGGAGCGTAAACAAGTTGGCTTTGTGCCAACTATGGGGTCGTTACATGATGGTCATGCATCATTATTAGAACGGGCGGCAAAAGACAACCATTTTGTTATTGCAAGTGTTTTTGTAAATCCGCTTCAGTTTGGTGATGGCGAAGACCTTGACTCGTATCCCAGAAGTATAGAAAAAGATAAACAAATTGCTGAAAGCGCTGGCGTCGATATTCTATTCGTACCGGCAGTAAAGGACATGTACCCAAGTGAGATAGGGACCAAGGTTGTTGTGTCGAAGCTCTCGCAGCTTTGGGAAGGTGCATCTCGAGAAGGACATTTTGACGGGGTAGCTACGGTCGTGACAAAACTCTTTGGGATCGTTGGTCCTTGTAAAGCATATTTTGGGGAAAAAGATTTTCAACAACTTCAGATAATTCGCCAAATGGTAGTTGATCTAAATCTGCCAGTGAAGGTTGTTGGGTCTCCGACAGTAAGAGAAGCTGACAGTCTTGCAATGTCGAGCCGGAACGTTTATCTCTCTTCAGAAGAACGTCTTGCCGCTCCAATATTGCGCGTTGCACTGGATGAAGGTCTAAATCTGGTGAGGCGTGGCGAGCGTGACCCGTTAGTTGTGATGGCCTTAATGAAACAAATAGTTGAGACAGAACCCTTAGCAATTCTTGATTATGTGGCCGCTGTGAACGCCCACAATTTACAGATACCTAAAATATTGCATGCTGAAATCCGATTGCTAGCTGCAGCGCATATAGGTAAAACAAGATTACTTGATAATGACGGTTTGACATTGACGGAATAAGGCTTCATTATTCATCTAGTGAACCCCAAGCCGGTAGCCAATTTGGCGCTGGACCGAAAGGAACACGGTGACGAAACTCACTGCTCCCGAAATACGTGCATATCGTGTAAAAGATGGCAAACCACCTCTTGTGATGGTTACGGCTTATGACGCGCCATCGGCACGGATAGCTGAGGATGCCGGGGTCGATCTGTTATTAGTTGGAGATTCTCTCGCGATGGTCATCCTCGGTTATGAGGACACTCTCCAAGTCACAGTCGAAGACATTGCCCATCACACTGCAGCCGTGGCTCGAACTCGTCCAAGCTCATTAGTCATAGCGGATTTACCTTGGATGAGTTACCACATCTCTACTTCTGAAACCCTGAGGAACGCTGCGAAATTGATTCGAGCTGGGGCTCAAGCAGTTAAATTAGAAGGGGGGCGTAAGAGACTAGAGATGATTGATGCTTTGGTATCAGCTGAGATTCCCGTTATGGGTCACATAGGTCTTACTCCTCAATCTGTCAACGCGATCGGCGGATTTAGAGTGCAAGCTAAGAATCTCGAAGATGCTGCTGTTTTGATAGAAGATGCTCAGCTATTAGAGAAAGCTGGCGTGTTCGCTATAGTCCTTGAAGGTATTCCTGACGTGGCAGCAAAGCTTGTGACTGAGTCGATTAACGTACCTACGATTGGAATTGGCGCTGGTCCACACACAGATGGGCAAGTGCTTGTATTTCATGACCTTGTTGGTTTAGAAAATGGGGTTCGTCCAAAATTTGTGAGACGGTATGCAGAGCTTGCTGAAGATGCGACTAAGGCAGTTAGTGCCTACGCCTCGGATGTTCGGTCCGGTTTGTTCCCGAATCAGTCAGAGACATATCATGCGTCTTCAGCGGTT
Organism: Acidimicrobiaceae bacterium; assembly: GCA_905182565.1. Lineage (GTDB taxonomy): Bacteria > Actinomycetota > Acidimicrobiia > Acidimicrobiales > Poriferisodalaceae > UBA9040. The sequence goes on from CAJJCB010000027.1 coordinate 211,101, forward strand.
GCGGAGGAAATCTCAATCTACGGAAGCAAACTAAATTCTTAAAGTTCAGGAGCTGTCGGAGGCACCCAGTCCCTACTTCTCTTTCATTACGCCCCTTTGTTTTAATTCTTTAGCGTGTGCCTTTGAAGTTGTTGATGACCATAAGAACGACTATCAGTCCCTGAGTTTGCTCATCTCGACAGCATTACCCGCCGTGGTTAGCAACGAGTTGATCGACCGAGGCCATGTGCTCGATGAGTAGCTCTTCATTTGCGCCGATGAGTAGTTCCTCGGTGACGCCAACCTCGATGTTACGTTGAACATGTTCTGCAGCAGCGAAGTCTTCATTTATGACCTCAAGCACGCTCGCAAATGTGCGGTTCCATAGGTCAGTCTGGTCTGCGTGTTCGGCAGGCACAGCGAGCCAAAGCCGCACCAATGTTTGCCCTGGATGTTTGGGGTTGGGACGTAAGGAGAACACTTCGAGGTGACCGGCATCCCAATTAATTACGGTTCCGGGCAAAAGGACTACCGGTATTACGGTGCCGTCGTAGACGCGCCACTCTTCGCGAGACTCATCAGCGAGATCCTTGAGTAAACCTTCTTTGGGGATGGCGTTGCCGAGGTGTTCACCGAAACGGAGAGGTCGGGACATGTTGGCGGCCAAGTACGAAGCCACTGTATTGCGATGCAGATATTTGAAGTGGTACAGCTCTAGAAAGCCATCTGTTAGGAGCTTCCAGTTGGCGTTTACGTCAATGATCGTGGCGGCGTGTAACACCATTGACTCGAGCTTCAGTGAGGTAAGCAGGTTGTCGAGCTTGTCTCCCAGCCAGTCGCCTACTTTGATCGGTGCAGCGGCGTGGTCTGCGGTGACCCAGATGATTCCGTGCCGCTCTTCGCAGTGGACAGGAGTGAGGCCTTCTCGGGTGCATGGTGTTGATGAGAATGCCGAGGCGTCGCTGACAGCCCTGAGTTCACCATCGAGGTGGTACGACCACCCATGAAAGGGACACGAGAGAACTCGTTCCGAGCCGGCATCGCGTGTTTCAACGGTTGCTCCACGATGAGCGCAGATGTTATGCATCGCATGAACATTGTTATCTTGGCCACGCGTGACTATTAGAGGTATACCCGCGACCTCGACGGTTACGAAATCGCCTGGTTCGGCAACTTCACCCGAGTGGGCAGCAGCCGTCGGCCGAGTGGAGATAGCGGACAGCTCTTTGGTGTGACGGTCGGTGGATACGTACACGTCGGTACGTAGTGGCCGTGCCGACTTTTGGGCTGGAGCCGGACCCGCATCGGCCAGATCTAGAAATTCGTCACCAAGTTCCAACTCCGAACCGTGGGAAGGAGGAAGAAGACCGTCTTTCATGGCAACCAGTCCCTACTTCTCTTTCTGGCTCTTTGTCTCGCTCGCTTAAAGTCACCCATGTTTTAAGCCTAGTTCATTGGCCTTTTTGGGGTGTAGTTGTTGGGTCTGAGATGCGGGACTCTTAGTCATACGATGACTGAACTAAACCCTCTTGAACAAAAAGTTACTGCTGATGCAGGTTGATATATGGGGAGTATGACAGAGACTCTCTCGTACTCTGGAGCAACCAAAAGAAGCGTTCTTCAACAGTTAGCTTCTGATTTCCCTGACGCTGGTTTCTCTGAACTGCAAGCACGCCTGCAACGAATAGTTGGCGATACTGTAACTGCTGGCTGGGCACGTAATAAGCGTGTTTTAGGCCTGAAAGAGTACCAAAGACGTGTCAACATTGATGCTGTGTCCTCTTCGCCTAACGCCGTCAACATAATATTTGATGACTACTCATATAACCAGAACGAAAACACCATAGATATCTCCGGTTTACGCCTCGGTGGCTATGACGCCAAAATTGTTTCTAAGAAGAAATGCCCTACAGAGCTGGCTTTCAACCACATACCTGACATCGCTGCTGAATTAGTTGAGCATTCAGAGTTCACACAAAGCCTTTTTTCTGAAGGTAACCATTTCGAAGATGCGTTAATGGATCAGATCAACGCTTCGGCCCCTCGGGGCAAGAGCGGCGAGTTCAACTGTCCAATAGGTGCTGTAGCAACCAAAAAAGATCAAGCAGAGTTCAAAGCTGCGCTTCGTTCAATGCGTACTGGTGTGCGAGTAGTCACCTTGATAGGTGAAGAGGACCGTGATCAGGTAGCAGCTGGCGAAATAACCTACGAACAGTCATCTCGTGCGGCTAGAGAGTTCGCAACTAAGGAACTTCTTAGAAACCCAGGCGATATCAAAGTTTTGATGAACCCACGTTTGCCTTCACCTGCAGATAACTCCCGTGTAGGAGAACCTGACTTCACCCTTCGTAGCGAAACTGACCTCCCGAACAACAAACCAGCGTGGCTTGGCGTAGATGCGAAAATGCATGGTGCCATAGATTTCAACAAGAAATCAGGCAAAGGCTCCGGACGGGTCCTCGATGCAAACGGCTCCAAAGTCGAATACGTAATGGAGTATGTGACTCTCGCCGATATGGGTTTGGGACGTAACGTTTCAGGAACTCTTCGCCAAGGTGGCAGAGCGAAAATGGAAGACGCGTTACAGCTTTCTCATTACCGTGACATGCTCGCCGCTGGTGGTTTCGGTAGGGCTGATGAGCAATACGGTTACGTAATCGGTAAAGCTTTAGCTGGTTTATCTTTTGTTGCTGTGCGCATGGACCTCACAGCTCTTGTGTATTCAGCTGCTGATGGCACCGTCAACGCAGAATCTGCTGAAGGAGCGTACAAACGAGGATTCGTTGAAGCTGCACAAATCGTACGTAATGCTAAAGACCACGGTATTTACCCTCGCCCAATGGTGAACGCGTTATGTGGCGAGTGCACATACAAGCCAACATGTACCCAAATCTGGGAAGACAATGACGAAGTAACCCGTATAGCTGGTGTCACTCCTAAAATCGCTGAAACTAAGCTCGCAGCCCTAAACATCACTACTGTTTCTGAATTAGCGAACTTAGAACTTGGTACCGACAAACTCGATAAGCACATCGACTTCGCTCGCGTATATGACGCCGCTCGAAAGTCAGGTAAAGTTTATGCGTACCGTCGCCGTGGGCTTCCATCAGTAGAGATCGATAGCCGTCCTGTTGCGTTGTTTGTTGACATGGAAAACTCAGTAAGCCTTCAAGATGAACTGTTTGATCCCAAAGCATCCCAGATTGTTTACCAATGGGGAATGCACCTTGTTAACTACCAGGTTGACGCAGATAACAAAGTCGTTGGTGAGAAGTACAACGACGTTGCGTCAGTTAGAGCCAAGCACTTGCAGTTCGACGATTTCTCGCACACAGACGAAGGTGAGCTAAAGGTTTTCCTTCAAATGTGGGAAACAGCTCAAAAAGCTCGTGCCTCTGCGATCCGTAAGTACAAAACTCCTGAAGCTTTCGGTTTCTATGTATGGTCCGCCGCTGAAACACGGATCATGCGTCACCTTGTTAGCAAGCACCTCGGCGCTTCTGGTTTACCTACTTTGACTGAACTTGAGACATTCATTGAAGCTCACGTCATTGACCAGCTGGCGATCATGAGAGACATGCTTATTGTTCCAACAGCGTCCTACTCCATAAAAGACGTAGCGAAAATGATCCTCAGCAAAGACGGAACGCCTTTCAGTTGGCCAATGGCTGATGCTGGCGGGGCTGCTTCAACGCAATGGTATGCAAAAGCTGTTGATGGCGACATGGAACAAATGGCAAAAGTACGTGAGTACAACAAAGCTGACACTGAGATCCAAGTACAAATCTGGAATCAGTTGATTCGAGTTGCACGCTCGTTGAAAGATTCCGGTTTCAAACCAGTTGAACGTTTAGACAAGTTCTACAACGGCGAAGCAACTATCGAAGACGTTGATTTCGAAGCCGAAATGAGTAAATAGCTAAGCAAACCGGTTAGCGCCCGAGCCCAGCAGGTGGGCCTTCAACGAGGAGGGTTTACTTAGGTAGATGGAGTTCAACCAGTCCAGATTCTCTGCATCTCATGCAACCCCAGGTACGATCCCCCAGCGGATTCGGGCCCAAGAGCGTTCGTGGAAGAAATAGAGTGCCACCTTCGTGAAAACCTCGAAGCCACCTATCGAGATCGCTGTCGCAAGACTGCCAGTGAAGATGAACCCGAGCAGCATGGTATCTAAACTTGCCAAGATCCGATATGTCGCCGTCTTGGTGACCGAGCGCCGTCGACCGTCCCGGTAGTGTCCTTCCGCGTCCAGGTCTCGGTCCCACTGCAACCGCGACCAGAACCGTTCATGCAAAAAATATAGTGTCAGCTTCGTAGCCACCTCAGTTAGAGCAATATATACAGCAGTTTTTGCTCTAACACTGCTGCTTACCTCCTCAAGGCCGAAGAACGGACCTAGAAAACTCAGAATGACAAAGGATAGGACCAACGTGTCAAGGGTCCCTAACACCCGCCAAGAGATCGCTTTGAGAATCGAACGAGCCGGCCGGATCTCCGGTGGATTTGGGGGGTTAAGGCGCGGATCCTCAGGACCGAAGATCGGGCGTTCAGGCTGCTCCTTCATTATTCGTTCGTATCCCGGATAAGGGTGACGCTGTAGCCGAACAAAGAGTTGTGTGAAATGTTGAACTTGTGCAAAGTCCAACCTTGGTCGGTGCCTTCTTTCAGGTACTCATCAAGAAAATTTTGAAGATTGTCAGTTGTCCTTCGCGTCAGAAAGGATCCGTCGACGTTTCGGACCATTGATTTGTAGGTCATTAATGGGTTCTCCGCTCCTCTTATTGATAGTGAGCCAGATACTAGATCTTCAGAAGCCCTAACGAGGGCCGACATGCAAGATCAGTGTCCCTTTAGCCAGGTTCTGAGACAACAACCCAAATTTGCTAAGGAGTGGACTGCAAAAGAAACGTTCGAGATAGGGATTGTGCAAGAATTTGCCGATGAGTCGACCGTGATCAGGAAGGCGATACAAAGGGCTCATAGTTTGGCCCATCTGGTCGAACGGCGTGAGATATTTGGTTGGACTAAAGAATAAATTTAGGGAGAACTCGCAGCCATCAATGGGTAAAACGGGCCTACTCGCATGCTTCCGAACATGCATGAATACCCGAGCGCTCCCGGTCTCATTTCTTGATTGTTGATGTTGTCTCGGAGCATCTGATAACACACTATTTAAGAGGACCGACGACACGAGCTCGAACACGCCGAGCGTCGCCAGGTAGATAAGCAATGGGTAGGTCTTCCACCTCGATGACCTCAACCAGTGACGGGTCAGCTCCCGAAGCCACGGCATCTTCAGTCGCTATTTGAATAGCTTCGGCGACAGCGGCATCATGCCCCATACCTTGGAAAACTCGATCAACACCACCACTGACTTCAGCCAAAGCAGCCCCAATTGCGTTCGCAGTGTCGCCGTAGCGAGGTCGAACCACCTCAGTTATACCCTGCATAGTGTCCGACACTGCAAAAGCTCCGCCACCAACTGCTATTAAGGGAACTTCGTTGGACGAAAGTTTCATCCGGTCAGCGCCGCCTGCGATTATCGTTGCTGCGTGAGCAAGAATTTCGTCAGCATTCGGTAGATCTGGTCGTGATGTCCCGTCGATTTTCAATATCCCTGCTGCTATCGCGGCGTCCGTAAGTGTTTGGACAGAACCGCCGAAGGCAAGTGCCTCTGTAGTTAGCCGCTGCCCGACGCTATTTGGGCCGAGCCTTAGGGGGTTCAGATGAATTTGGCTTCCGCCACCTAGCCCAATAGAAAGCACGTCGGGGAGTTGAAATAAAGTGCGCACCCCACCCACTTCCACTGCGGCGTTGGCTTGTCGGGGGTAACCCGACACAATTGCCCCGAAGTCCGCTGTAGTTCCACCAACATCAACAACAAGTCCATCAGTTACACCCCCGAGGGCAGCTGCGCCTCTCATGGAGTTGGTGGGGCCCGACGCGAAGGTGAGGACCGGATACTTGGCTGCCTCTTCCACTTGAAGAAGGGTGCCGTTGTTTTGGGTCAAAAATAAACGGGTGCCGGAACCGAAACCAATCTGGTCAATCGCTGATGCAAAAGCTGAGATGACTGATCCAGCGAGTTCTAATAAGCAAGCGTTCAAACCTGCTGCATTTTCTCGTTCCAACAGCCCAAGTTGGCCAAGGCGGTGAGATACCGTGATTTGGGCCTTTGGGTGGTATTCCGCAATGATTTCGGCGGCTCGATCTTCTTGACGCGTGTCTATAGGTGAGAAGCTGCCTGCGATCACTATGGCGTTGATGCCCAGGTCAGCGAACTGGTGAGCAGCCTCAATCACAGCTGATTCGTCTAGTTCTTCGAAGGGGCGTCCATCGTATTCGATGCCGCCTCTTACCATAAACGTTTTGCCCCGGACCACTTCAGCGAGATCGGGGGGCCAGCCAACGAGTGGGGGCAATGAACGGCCAGCTGGTAACCCAATCCGCAAGAATCCCACCTGGTTTAACTGGCTTCGTTGGACAACTGCGTTAGTGAACTGGGTTGTGCCAATTACTACGGCCCCGATGTCATGGTGAGAAAGACCTTCGAGAACTTTTTGGATGCCACTTAACACATCATTGGTTGTTGGTGTCTTGATGGTCTCGACTACTTCGACGCCATCAAGTAGTGCCCCGTCAGTGTTAGTGCCTCCAACGTCAATACCGATACGTCTCATGGACAGGGGTCCACGGGTTCAAGATCGTATCCCATCGCACGGGGCCCAACATAATTGAGACCTGCCGGACTCAAGAACAGAGGCGGCGCGGTAATGCCCATGAGAGCTACCCGTTGACCGTAACGGGCTGTCTCTGTGCCGATCGCCTCACCTGAAGTTGCGTCGAGTAAACAAATGAGGTGAGGCACGGTTGCGATGACCCGGTCCCCAAGACGCGCCACCAACCATTCGTTCTGAAAGTCAAGTTCGACGTGGTATCCGGAATATTCGTCCAACCCATCGAGTTTGGCTGTGCCGCGGAGAAAGCCACCCGTTGTGCGTCGATCAACATCGATAATTTTGCCAGTGAAAATCAGTTCGCCCTCAGCAGCGACGCAGATAGCTGCTACCGGGTCCTCATGAGCGGCGCGTGCTTCACGGACTCTGGCCCCAAGTTGGATCGCGAAACTCATTGAATTCGCTACACCCCAGCGTTTGACCTCGGCTCCACTTCTCGGAGCCTTACAAGTTGCGGCCATCGAACCCGTTTCGATAGTGAGCGCACGACTAGTTCGTTCCATCCACTTCCACGTGGGGACGTTCGTAATAACAGCCTCGACCCCCCGCGGGTCCACGAGAGCCAACGGCCAGGGTTGTAGACCACCGATAGCGAAACTCGTCATTTGTGCTTCCGGGTAAGCCCTCCCCATGGCATCTGCGTCGACGATTGGTAAACCAAGGTGAGCTGCCGCCATTAAGGGTTGAAAGGCATTTGAACCGCCAATTTCAGTTGCCATTACCGCGTCGAACGATGACCCTAAGTACTCGCCCATTATCTCCACTACTCGGGCTACATCGCGTGCATCTTGGAGACGTTCCTGCATCACAAGTGGCGCCCCCATTGTGGATACCACCGCAACCTGAGCATCGTCATCTAGTTCTTGAGGGTCAATTAACTCAAACTGTGTGCCTGTGGCAGCTATTTGTTGCACGTTAAGGTGGTTGAGGTAGGGGTTTCCTCCCCCTCCGGTCCCGAGAATCCAGGCACCAACAGCGAGATCGTCGACGTCTGTCGCGTCCAAGCTACGGGTCATCCAAGAAGCTCTGAGGCGATGTGTGCGGTGCATCGAACGGCTGATAGAACCGGCACTCCAGTTGTTTCGCGAACTTGGTTCAATAATGACGTCTCGTATCCGAAACAGTCGAGTACGACAAGGTCCACTGCAGCACCAGCCAGTATGGCTGCTGCCGCTCGGGGGTCTTCGCCTGGCTTTACGGCAGCAACTACTACTGCTCTATTAGATCGTTGCCATTGTTGAGCTAACGACTCGACCTGCTCCGTTAAGGGCACTAACACTCCCAAAGTGCACTCGGCAGGAGCGACAGCATCCACAATGCCTTCAAGAATCGTTGAAGGGAACAACACGTTCGGGTAGTCCGGGAGTCCGGTGAATTTACCTGTGCAGGCAACTAAAACTGGGCGACCCTCCCGTTCTATAAGTAGTTTTTCTAGACGAATGGTGGCGGCCTGCTTCGAGATCATCACATCGGCGCCGTTAGCGAGACGAGTGTGAAAGGTGTCAGATGCATTCTTAGGGGCAAGGTGTGCGATCTCGTCAGTAGATAACCCGTCGAGTGCGCCACGGACCTCGATAGGTCTCGCTCCCAATACTTGGAGGAGTTCTTTTTTGATGTCATCTCGAGGCGCTTGGCCAATAGTTAGAACAAGCAGCGGCTCCACAGCAGAAAGTTAACACACATAATGCATTAGCGACGCCTCGGAAATTATCGAAACAAGCGCCCGCCATATGCGCCAATAAGCAAGAACGAACACCCTTTTTAAGCGATCCAGGATTCTTATCTATAAGAGGACCGTTATCAACTTATCAATTCTCAATAGTTGGAGCATCCACAGAACTGTTAAAGTCTGAGGCTATTTTTGGTCTATGACTTGTTGTGCCCGAAGTACATGTGGAGCTTCCGCAGTTTTAAACCTTTGGTACAATTCGAAAAATCGTTCAGTTTGGATCACTGAAATGGATGCTGAATCCGGTGATGCTTTGGCTGTGTGTCAAAAACACGTCGATAGTCTTAGGGTCCCAATCGGTTGGAGTATGCATGATGAACGTGATGGAACGGCCAGATTGTGGACTGGTGATGTCCAGAAGAGACAAAGAGCTAATGTTCCGAAAAACCAGGTAGTTCGAAAGCAAAGAACAGAAAGCGGAAAAATTGTCGAAATTGAAGAATTACAATTATTTCCGACATCAGAAACACTCGACGAGGTACCAACCCAGAGAGCTGTGCTTACATCGCAGCTAATTCCTGGGGCCGTTGTTTATGTGGATAGCAAACCGAATTGGTTAGGGAAGAGTAGTCCTCTTTTAGAGAGAGCTTTTCGCTCTTCAACTTGACCCAGTGAAAATATTTTAAAGAAGCTCGGTGGGGCGCTGGTCTGTCAATACCAAACGACCTTTAAAGTTAAATGTTGCTCGGAATCTAATTGAATTATTGTCCACAAGAACTAATTCGACCCCGTCGTTACCGATTGATAGCTCGCAGTTCAACTCATTTTGTAAAGCAGGAATTATTCCTTCTAGAAGATCACGAATTTTTTGACGTCGGTCTGCCTCGATTAAATCTAAGTCGAATTCAACAAAATCTCCGGGCTCTGTGCCTATAGCCCTCATTTATTCAATCTTTTGGCTTGTTTATAAATACCAGTTAAAACTGAGTTCCCTTTTGGATCGATTTGAAGAGAAAATGAATCAAGCAAAGCCTCTACGATCGCTAACCCGTTGCCGCTCTCTTTCAGAGATGTGCATTGTGGTGCGATATCAAATGGTGGGTTATTTGAGATAATAGTAAATTTTACTCCATTTTCAATGTGATGGATTTGAATTATCTGTGGGCCGAATCCATGGATCATCCCATTAGTTAAAAGCTCTGTGACGACGAGTTCAAGATCTGTAGTGCACGCAGGATGCTGTTTCAGCCAAGTACGCGCTCGTAATAGGTCTAGAGGATTCTCCTCACAGACAAAATAAGTACTTGGGAACATTATTATCCAGATTGACAGAATTGGTTGCGGCAGTTGAACAATTTGATGGATCTTATAAGTTACACCTGTAATTCGTTTAGGGTTGATTTGTCTTCTAGCTAGAGCAGAGATTTTAGATAAAAATCTAAGACATTGGATTTACCGAGCGTTGGTGTACTCGGTTCAAGGTACCGTTTGGGTGTGGATATCGTAATTCCGGTTTTAGGTTCCTTGGTTTTTGTCTATGTCATCTATTCAATGGGGCTGCGTATGATGGCCAGCTTTTCGCGTGAAGTTCCTCCGCCTCCGCCGTCTGGAGAACTCCGACGGGTGAAGCTGACTTACCGGTGCACTCTTTGTGGGACGGAAATACGGATGACTCGTTCCCCCAACCAAGTGCCCGAAGGGCCGCGTTGTTGTATGGAGGAAATGGAACTTGTCAAAAATCATGATGATGACTAGCTTGTAAAATTAAATCCACAACTTATACACATCTTGGGGATTAATTACATAATTGTAGTTAGAACACTTAGCGTGGCATTTATTCTTAGCGCCACCGGGTGGCTGTAAGAAGACCAGCGAGCACGAAACCGAGACCTCCAAGAATCCATCTGCTACTTGGACTGCCGGGTAACCAACTCATATAGTTTGAAAAAATAATGCCTACCCCAAATATCATTAATGCAAGAATTATCCAGCCAAACCACGCAGGGCTTGGCAACTCTCCATCAGCGATTTGTGCTTCTGGGTTTAGAGTCCCTGCGGGACGAGTGCCTTTAGGAGTTAGTCGACTTTTTGTGGGCCTTGCCATGAATATCTATCATAGAGGGCGAAAAGCGGACGTTAAGTTATCACAGTGAGTTACTGGAATTTAATTGCTTGGTTCCACTGTTATAAAGCCATTATCTGTGTTTGGGTTAACTGGGTTTTCGGTGTTTGGATTTTCAGTATTTGGATTAGATGGTAGCGAAGCAGATTGTGAATCAGCAACTATCAAGATCACGTCAGAACCAAGAAGTAAACTTGTTCCAGGCGCCGGTTCAATCCCAATGACGTGACCGATTCGGGGATCGTCTATAGGTACTTCCCGTAACACTCTGATGACTGCATATCCAAGATTTTTTATTGCTGATTCAACTGAATTAGCATCTGTGATACCTAAAATTTCAAGGTTTGGGACTAACCCACTTTCGGGTCCAGCTGAAATAATTAACTTAATAACGCTTCCGCGCTCAATCCTCTCATTAGCTAATGGTTCGGTACGGATTACATGATTTATAGGGAATTGAAGCGAAAACTCTTGCAAAATTTCATCTAACAGCCCTTTTCTTGCAAGAGAAACCCTTGCATCCTCTAATTTTTGTCCTTCGACTTGAGGTACTACTACCTCTCCCTTCCCAACGGAAACTATTAAAGTTATAAGCGATCCTTGGGGACGTTTTTGTGTGCTGGGGACGTCCTGGCTAATCACGATTCCGATATCAAACTCATCGGTTTCTGTATCGATCCTGTTAACAGAAAAACCTGCAGCAAGTAAAAGCTGCTCGGCTTCATCGTAGTTAAGTCTTTCAACCGAAGGAACAGAGATAACATTCAATCCCTTTGATACAAAAAGTCTGATTGGGTTATCGGGATCGTTGGGATCTGCGAGTAATAACCCAGAACGAGGATCTTGTTGAAAGACTTGATTTTCAGGGGTGTCTTGGCGTTCTTGGAATTCAATTATTATGTTTTCAAATCCTGATTCGTCTAGTAATGCTTCCGCATCCTCCCAATCCAAGCCAAGTAATTCTGGGACACGGAGTTTCAACTCACTGGGGTTCTCTATCCCGAGACCATTTTGGTTGTTATTTGATGAGCGATCAATTAATAGAAAAAGGAGGCCACCAATGATTATGAGGGAGATAACGAGGAGAGTTATCCATATTGGCGCGCCTGTTTGTTGATTTTTGCCGGTCGAAGGTATAGTCGGTCGATTGGTGTTAGTACTTCTGGGGGGAAGTTTGTTTCCGCTAGTTGGTACTGGCTGCTTTTTTAATTTACTTTTTTGATGCTTCGGATCGAGAGCAGCGGTGCTGTTCGCACCAAGATCTATAGGCTGTTTCGTGGTTGGATCATCACTCTTTGATGGACGATAAGAAGTAGCCAAAACATGCTGACCTTCTCGAAAGCGTCTGAGATCACCTCTTAGATCTTCGGCCGAGGCATATCGCTCTGATGGTTCTTTGACAAGACCGCGAAGGCAAATAGCTTCGAGGGGGTCTGGTATATCAATGTTTAGCTGTGAGGGTGGTTGCGGTACTTCCTGCACATGCTTATAAGCGATGGATACAGGCGTATCCCCAGTAAATGGCGGCCTTGTAGTTAGCATTTCGTATAGGACTACTGAAAGTGAATACACATCACTTCGTGGGTCTGCAGGCTGGCCTTGCGCTTGCTCTGGCGACAAATATGTTGCCGTCCCCATTACAGAGCCAGTTTGAGTCAAATTGTCATCAGTGTTGCCCGTCAATGCTCGTGCAATACCGAAGTCAGTTACTTTAACTTGACCAGTAGCTGTGATTAAGACATTGCCTGGTTTTATATCTCGGTGTACTACCCCGTTACGGTGAGCAAACGTTAACGCCGAGGAAATATCGATTGCTATGTCAGCTGCTCTGTCAGGGTGCAAGGGTCCTTCAGCTCGAATAATTTCAGCGAGACTTCGACCTTCGACATATTCCATAACTATGTAGTAGGTGCTATTTTCTTGGCCCCAGTCATAGACACCAACCACATTAGGTTGGTTAAGATTTGCAGCGGCCTGGGCTTCACGCCGAAAACGTTTAACAAATGATGGGTCAGTAGCGAACTCCGGAAATAGGACCTTCACTGCTACAAGGCGGTCTAAAAGCTGGTCTCGACCGAGAAACACTTCGGCCATACCGCCTCTAGCGATTCTTCGATACAGCTCGTATCTGCCGCCTAATATTGGTCGTTCGGTATTGGACATCAGCTACTGGGTGGTCCTTAGAGGGAAAGGATTAATATTAATAAGTTCTAGGGTTCGTTAACGGTAGAGGTTGGAAGACGCAAAGACGCTTCAATGACGGCGCGGGCAATTGGTCCCGCATCGGTTCCTTGGGTGTAAACACCTTCAGAACCTCCTTCCTCTACAAATACAGCAACAGCGACCTCGGGGTTGGTTACTGGAGCAAAAGCTATGACCCAATTATGAGTTGCAGTGCTATTTTTGACCCGCACGATTCCTATTTTGGCTCCTACCTTGACTCCTTCAGTTTGAACTGATTGCCCGGTGCCACGTTCAACTGACTTTAAAAGTATGGCTTTTAATTCTTCTGAAACGCTCTTTGTAATAGGTCTACCTAAAATTTGAGGTTGATAATTTTTGAGAACTTCACCATCGTTGGTTGTGATTTTATTTATAATTCTCGGCGAAAAAAAAATACCATCGTTTGCAATTGCTGACGCAACTGATGCCATTTGGAGAGGGGTAGCTGATACGCCCCCTTCACCTATTCCAGATTGAGCTAAAAGTGAGAGGTTTGGCTCGTAGAACTCGGGTTGGTGGATAAATGATTCGGTGATATCGGGCAGACCGATAGCCAATTCTGAGTTGAAGCCGAACGCCTCTGCCTGTTCCACTAGAATAGTTGGTCCCAATGAAATAGCCATTTGAGCAAACCCTGTGTTGCATGATTCTTCAAGCATTTCGCTAATTACTCCACCGCATGTTTTACCGCCTACGTTGGTAATGGGTGACCTTGTTTGTGGAGCGACGTAATAACCGACTTGCGGATAGATTGGCCTATCTTTGGCAAGGATGTTGCTAGATAAGCCAGCAGAAGCAGTGATAATGCTAAATATTGGACCAGGTGGGTAGCTTTCTTGATAGGCCTTTGACCGAATTGGGTTTTGATTATCACTGAGTAAGTCGTCGCGAAAATTATCCACTCGGTTCAAGTCATGTGATGAAAAATTATTGGGATCGTAAGAAGGATTTGACCATAGAGCTAAAATGGCTCCGTCCTTCGGATTGATCGCAACAACTGCGCCTGAACGAGTACCAAGTGCTGCTCGTGCAACAAGTTGCACATCATGTCTAAGAGTCAGCTCCAAATTCGCAGTGCGGTTTCGATTGAGAAATAAGTCAGACGCGTTTTGAACTCTGACTCCTATTTCAGTGCCAGATAAGTGACTGTTGTAGTGGCGTTCCAACCCGCTTGCTCCGTATTCAAAAGATATGAATCCGGTTATATGTGCATAGAGATTGCCAAAAGGATATTGTCTCAATCGCTTCAGATCTCCGGGAGTGCTGATTGTTTCAGCGATAACTTCGCCGTCGACTGTTCTCATTAGACCTCGTGGTTCGGTAAAGGTCATTGAGATAGAACGAGTGTTACTAGGATTTGATTTGTATTCGTTTGCTCGAATCAGTTGAGTCAAATTTAATTGACTAAATAAAATGAGAAAAATCGTCATGAATACGATTGTCAGTTTGGCTATTTGGCGATTCATACTGATCTTGTGCCATTGGTTATTGATGAATAATGGGGGTCGATTGGCGGTGTGCTTTGTGAGATTCTAAGCAATATCCCAATAATTATATAATTGGATACCAAACTGGAAGGGCCATAGGCCATGAAAGGAATCTGCAGCTCAGTTAATGGGGACAGTCTTAAAACACCGGCAATAACTATCGCTGCCTGCGCTCCTATGGCAGTAGTTAGACCTGCGGCAAGTAATGTTTCGAATGCAGTATGAGCTCTTATCGCGATTCTGTAACCAAGCCCAACTATCAATAGGTACGAGATAAGAATAGCTGTGGCTCCCATTAGACCTAATTCTTCGCCAAGGACAGCAAAAATAAAGTCAGTTTCAGCTTCTGGAATTCTTTGTGGGCTTCCTATTCCAGGTCCTGTTCCTGTTAGCCCACCACTCGCAAGGGCAAAAGTTGACTGCAATATTTGGTACCCGGCATCGGCTGTGTTATCCCACGGATCCAGCCAAACACTTATCTTGTCTTGAAGAGAGTCAAAAATACTAAAACATGCGAGCGCTCCAACAGTGTAAAATAGTGTCCCGAAACCTAGGTAAATAAGTCGATCAGTAGCTACCCAAAGCAAGACGGTAGATATGAAGAAAAAAATTAGCGAAAACCCAGGGTCTTGGTACACAATTAATATCAATAAGCTAATAAGGGAGCCGATTCCTAAAGGCCTAATATGTCGAATTTCTGGGAGAGTAAAGGTACTGAAACCTTTTCCTCCAAGAGTCAATAGCTCTCGGTTCTCTATTAGGTAGGACGCAAAAAAAATAGGTAATAGTACTTTGGCCAGTTCAGCTGGTTGGATCGAAAATTCTCCTAGTTGAACCCATAATTTTGTCTTTCCCGAGCCGCTATCGATGTAGGGAAGAAGTGGGAGTAACAGCAGACTTAGCCCGATAAACCCGAATAAAATTTTGTGGCGTTTCAATGAAAGGGCGTTGCGGACACAAAAAATTGTCAATACAAAGGCAGACATTGCGATGGCAGTCCATATTGCTTGGTTACTGGCAAGTCCAGAATCCAGTCGAACTATGAAAACGTATCCGATGCCATTCAGTAGGCCAGCAATTGGGAACAGAATGCCGTCAGCTGTGGGAACAAGAAAATGGATAGCGGCATGGCCAATAGCTAATAATGCTAAAATAATTAGTAAGAATGGCAGGATATTTGCTGGAATCGAACTTCGGTTCCCGTGGGCAGATAATGCATAGAGTGAGCAAATAATTAAACTAACCAAAAAAAGTAGAGTCAGCTCGATGACTCTTTGTCTAGGCACGTTAAATTTCCTCTGAATTATTTACATCACTCGGGTCTAAACCCTTGGTTCTCTTTAGACGAAGAAATAATTTGCTAATTAATCTGGTCTGTTTGTTATCAGGGATTAGAGAATTTGATTGCTTCTCATTAATTTGTGGGGCCTCATCAGACTCGTTTGTTTCAATATTTTCGATGTTGACATTTATCACTACAACAGTGGTGTTATCTCGACCTCCATGGATGTTTGCTGCTCGTACCAGAGCTTTAGCAGCGTTACTTGCTAGTGGATTTTGAATGAGATGTTTGATGAGTTCCATATCTGAAAGCTCATTTGTTAACCCATCGCTGCAAAGGATAAAACGGTCGCCCTCTTTTGGGGTCAGGCGCCAACTATCAACTTGAACTTCGCTGTGCACGCCGATAGCTCGGGTCAACATGTTGCGATAGGGGTGTGCGGCAGCGTCAGCCTCAGTTATTTCTTCCCGTCGAACTAATTCGGCTACATAACTGTGATCCAGGGTCAGTTGTTCAAACTCTTCACCATTGAATCGATAGATCCGGGAATCGCCGACATTAGCTATGGCAAAGTGACGCGAATCAGTGGCACCTAAAACCGCTATTGCTGTGAGCGTTGTTCCCATTCCATGAAGATTGGGCTTAGTTAGAGCTGTTTGATGCACAACTCGATTTGCCTCAACAAATGCTGACTCAAAATTTTCGAGAGAGTCATGTTTAGCACTAGATAATGTTCGCACTGCAATATTTGCAGCTACTTCTCCGCCTTGGTGACCACCCATTCCGTCAGCTACGGCGAACAGACCGGAATCTGTGTGCATTGCATCTTGATTAGTAGTTCTTACGCGACCTTGATCGGTGGCGGCGCCCCAACTGAGGTTGAGGCGCCGTTTCCCTGATTCGTTCAAGACATCACCTCAAATACCGTTGAACCAACTTGAATCTGGTCACCTAGTTTCAAGGCGATAACTGTGTTTACTTTTTGGCGATTTAAGTACGTGCCATTAGTTGAACCTAGGTCTTCGATAAGAAGACGCTCTTCTTGACGAAAAATTCGCGCGTGAAGTTGTGAGGCATATGAATCATCAATAGTTAGATGACATCCGGCTGCCCTCCCGATAGTTAATTCTTCATCGAGCTGATGGCGTGTTCCTCTTTGAGTTTCTGGTGTTCTAACTATTAAGGCTTTGGGGGTTTTGGGTTGTTTAGAATTAAAAAGTTTTTTGTGCTTTAGCTCTGAAGATGGTCGTACTCCTTCCCAAATAGCTCTCAAGACCCTATAAATAAATAAATAAATGAGAAGTAGTAAACAAATAGTTAGGAGCTGTATTAGTTGAGGAGACATATATTCAACTCACTTCAAGACGGAGTTGATGTTCACCAATCATTATGATGTCACCATCAATTAAACGTTGGTTGTCGATTGCAGTTCCATTAAGAAAAGTTCCATTAGTAGAGCCAAGATCGACTAAAAATAGACCTTGCTCGTCCAAACGTATTTCTGCATGGTGCCGGCTGACGTTTGATCCGTGAAGAACAATTCCACATTCATCTGCGCGCCCCAATAGCTGAGGCACTTTAATTTTTATCCTCGTTCCCTCTGCAGCGATTAGATAACCTTTTTCTGCTGATGATCTTTGTCGGTACTCGCCTGACATTTCGAATTTACCTAAACGAAAGTTAGGATTTGTAGCGAAAGCAACTGAGACAGGACCGGCAAATCCGTAGTTGTTTGTTTTTGCGTGATCTCGCATTACTTCGATAATTTCTCTTCGAAGTGTTTCTTCTATGGGAGTAAATCTATTCCGATCTTCATGAGCAAGAGCGTAAGTGAGATGATTGGGCACAATCGTATGTCCTCGTGTATCGACTGTTCTGCCCTCATCGAGAAGTTGACCGACTCGGCGCCCTAATTCCACAGGTCGCAAATTTGACCTAAAGAAGTGAGCAAAAATTTTGCCGGCGATATGCTCTAGCCGACGAAAAAAAGGTCTTACTCTCATCGTGTCACTAAGTCTACGGCTAGTGGTCTCTGTGTGTCGTTGAGCAGTGGAAAGAGTAGTAAGAATATGAACGTTGCGGAACCTGTTAAATGTGCAGTTAACCTAACTGAACTTACTAGCGCGAGTGGCGGAATTGGCAGACGCGCAGGCTTCAGGTGCCTGTGCCCGTAAGGGTGTGAGGGTTCAAGTCCCTCCTCGCGCACCAGAAATAGATCAGAAGCGCACCAGAGGGTAGGTATAACTTTCATGGCTCGAAATGAACGCAAAGCTAAAACCCCCACTTTTTCAAATGAAGAATTGGCATCGGCATTATCTCAATTTAACCAGGGTGTTTCAGATACCCGCGAACATGAACGGTCGAGAAAGGCGATTGCAAAAGCGGAAAGAATTCGCAACGATGCTGCTACAGAAGTAAAACGCCTCCTTGATATGGATCTACCGGCCCAAGAACGAGAAGCTGCAGAAAATAGTTATCGAGAGGCTCTTCAAGCTTTACAGAGATTAACTAACCCGGGTGAGGCATTATCAATTGACGCAGTTGGTGAAGTTACCGATGCTGAAGAGGATAAGAATCTGAACGATACGCCTGAGGCAATTGAAGAAAACTAGGTAAGGGGAAGAGTTTGTTCTCCCCAGGCACCCTCTAATTGTAATAAAAATTGCTTAGTAGCAATACCTGCTGCGAAACCTGTTAGCGAGCCATTAGCTCCAATGACCCGATGACAAGGCAAAACTATGGAAATAGGATTCCGGCCGTTGGCGGATCCTACTGCTCTGGTAGCAGTAGGACGATTAATGGAATCTGCTTGTTGCTGGTACGTAATAGTTTTTCCATAAGGAATATTTGCTAATGACAACCATGTCTCAAGCTGGAACTCTGTCCCTCGTAGGTCTAGCGGAACGTCAAATTCTTTTCTTTCACCCTGGAAATATTGCGTTATTTGTTCAGAAGTAGTTTTCAGAATCGGATGGTCATTACTAATTTCACAATTAGCTGGAAGCTTTACGCGATTAGTATCATTAGGCCAGAGAACGGCTCGGAGACCAGTCTTGCTGGCTATTAGCCGAAGCTGACCAACAGGGCTTTCTAAACAGAGCTGGTAATGCTGTTCGTTCATAGATTATCCAAAATAATCGTAGAGGACGAGGGTGATCTTATTTTAGCTGCTTAAGTTTTTGAGTGGCTATAGCAAAGAGTGTTTCCATTGATTTAAGTATGTTATCTCACTCGCTTTTTTGCGTGGAGCGGGGCTGAAACTATCTCCTTTATAAAAGGCCACTGGTAACAAAGCACATTGCGTAACTGAGCTTGGTATTCCAAGGAGCTCGGCGATGGCATCTTCATGAGCAAGATGAAAAGTTGTCCAAGCAGAGCCTAACCCTCTAGCTCTTGCTGCTAATTGAAAGCTCCATACGCTAGGAAGAACCGACCCGAAATATCCAGCAACCGACCCAGCATCATCTTCTCCGACTGGGGGCCTATCGAGCCTTAGTGGGATAACCATAGCAGGCACTTTGTGCATGTTCTCTATGAGGTAGATAGAAGAATCAATTACTTTCGCAGTCCGCGAATCAGAGCGTGCTCCTCCGCTTGCCTGCAAGTATGGCAGACCGACAGACCTATATGTTTTGGCTATTTCATTCTTTAACTCTGGGTCTGTGACGATAATCCATCTGTTTCTTTCTAAGTTGCCCCCGACTGGTGCGTGACCGGCAATTTCTATGCATTCCAGTAAAAGCTCATTTGGTACTGATCGCTCCAAGTTAAGTCTTTTACGAACTTGTTTTGTTGTTGTCAGCAACCGGTTAATTTCGTTAAGATCAAAATCGGTCATTTGAACGAAGGTATCCCAGTGATTTCCTGGCCGAGGATAAGCCCATGGATCTCTTCGGTGCCTTCATAAGTCATTACTGATTCCATGTTGTTTGCGTGACGCATAGGAGAATATTCAGTGCTGACTCCATTAGCACCCATCATTGCTCGTGCTGTACGAGCTGCGTCGATAGCTACCCGGCAGTTATGTCGCTTGGCCATGGAGATATGGAATGGGCGAAGAGTATTAGCTTCTTTTAATTGACCTAGGCGATTAGCTTGCAGATTTGCGTTAGTCATTTGAGTGAGCATGTCGGCGAACTTAATTTGATTGATCTGGAAACTTGCGAGAGGTTTCCCGAACTGTGGCCTATCTAGCTGGTATTCAAGAGCTGCTTTGTAACAGCTTCGAGCGACTCCGACTGCTCCAAAAGCGATCCCATATCTAGCTTCGCTTAAACAACTGAGAGGAGCACCGATACTGATTGCGTCTGGCAATCTCATAGTTTCCGGAACTTCAACGTCGGTCATATAAAATTCTCCGGTTATTGATGCCCGAAGTGAAAGTTTATTTTCTATTTTTCTGGCTTCGAATCCTGGTGAGTCAGTTGGGACCAGAAATCCTCTGAAACCCTCGTCAGTGTTTGCCCAAACAATTGCTAACTGAGCGATGCCGGCATTGGTAATCCAACGCTTAGCGCCATTGAGAACCCATTTATCTCCAACCTTGACTGCTCTTGTAGTCATCGACGAGGGGTCTGACCCATGATCGGGTTCGGTGAGTCCAAAGCATCCAATTATTTCCCCAGTTGCCATACGTGGGAGCCATTGTTGTTTCTGTTCTTCTGAGCCGTACTTCCATATTGGGAACATGCAGAGGGAACCCTGGACTGATACAAAGCTTCGAAGGCCACTATCGCCTGATTCAAGCTCTCGGCAAGCAATACCATAAGCAGAAGCAGAAGCACCAGCGCAACCGTAACCATCTAGATGCATCCCGAGCAAACCCATATCAGCGATGGTTGGGACTAGTTCCATAGGAAAAGTGCCAGCTTCGAAGTGTTCTGCGACAATGGGGTTAAATTCATTTTCAACAAAACGTGAAACAGTATCTCGAATCATTATCTCGTCATCGCCGAGTGTTGAATCGAGGTCATAGAAATCAGAAATATCAGCCATGTAGTAAGTATTCCAAGTATCTGGGTGTGATCAAAGGTGACTGTGTAGAACCTTTGAATTAGGGCTACTATTTTGTCGCAATTGGTCGCTGTTCATCACGACTCCATTGAGACCAAGAACCTGCATACAGTCGAGCTTTTCCTAGACCAGCGTATTCAATCGCTAAGAGGTTGTTGCAGGCACTTATACCGGACCCGCAATAGACAACGGTGCTATTTTGATCTGAGACCCCGAGTTCTGTGAAACGAGAATAAAGCTCTGCTGGCAAAAAAAACTTTCCGTCATCACTCGTATTATCGCCAAACGGTGCATTGACAGCCCCTGGTATATGACCTGCTTTGGGATCTACAGGTTCATTTTCTCCAAAAAATCTATCTGATGCTCTCGAGTCAACGAGAACATCGACCTTGTTTGAACCGGCCGCACCTGCATCATCGGCTGTCGCCAAAAACTCGGGCGGCCATTCTATGATTGGTCGAAAAACTGAAAGGCGACGAAAATTGCCGGTCTCTAACTGATGCGGGTATTTCTTAATACCGCCGTCTAGTAGCGCTGCATCACACCCTAGAATTCGAAGCATCCAGACAAGTCGTCCTGCTGACATCCCATTTGTGTCGTCGTAAGCAACTACGGTGTCTGACTCCTTAATCCCGAGCGAGCCCATGCTGAGAGCAAACGATGCAGCTGCTGGCATTGGATGTCTTCCGCCGCTGATTGTCGGTAATGTCGCTAAATGTTCATCAAGGTCAACGTAAATAGCGCCAGGTATATGACCGCTAAAGTAAGCATCGCGTCCGGGAGTTCTGTCTAAGTACCATCGGACATCGCACAAAATAATGTCTGGGCGGTCTATTAGAACTTCGGCTCCGATGACGGGAGGAAGCATAGAGTGACTAGTCATTGGCCGAACATTGTCATCCATTGTTGCTCAGAACTTGGCTTAAACACATAGTTAAGTTCTCGAGTCATGCCCATTGTTGCCGAAGAATGGAATGAATATCGATGACCTGGAAAAAGAACTGTGTCATCGGGAACTTTAGAGAGTGTGTGGTGAAGGGAATGGAACATGGCTGAAGGGTCGCTTCCTGGCAGATCTGTCCGGCCGCAGCCTTCTAAAAAAAGTGTATCCCCAGCTACTAGAGTCCCTTCGACTAAAAAACATTGGCTACCTGGAGTGTGACCTGGCGTGTGAATTAAATCGATTGGAATCTCTCCGACCATTATGCGGTCACCAGGGTCATGAATCATAAGGTCAGTATCACTCACTTCAGTTACTTTTTTTATTAGCTGTGCCTCAGCTGCTTGAACGTGAATTTTCACGCCTTGTAGTTCTAGCAGTTCCCGAATGCCTTCAATAGAATGACCCATCATTGACCCGCCAACATGGTCGGGGTGGTAATGAGTAGCTAGAACACCAGATAATCTCATGTCATCGTCGGCGAGGATATCGAGCAGGTCTGCAACACCGTAAGCCGGATCTACAGCCACTGCATCTCCAGTCTCACGATCTCCTATTAGATAAACAAAGTTCGCCATTTGTTCTGCAAGTTGGTTACCGACAGCGAAATCGCGTCCAGATAGTAGCTGACGAAAGTAAAAACGGTCGGTTGACATACATGTAAGAATACCGTTGGTTCGGAAACTCGTCGTCTTGAATGAGACTCTTTCTTGATTGAGAAGGCATCATAGGAGTAATGAACTTTTTCGAAGGTGAGCAGATGTGAGGAATCGGATTCTTCGTTTCGCAACATATGCAGCTGTTGGCGCTATAACTGGGGCGATTATTTCGGTTGTCACCTTGGTGGCCGAAAAATTTTTATTAAAAGATATTTTAGAACGTGATCTGTGGCAGAAAGCGGCGGCTCCAGCAGTCGGTTTGTGGATAGCGATTTTGGTTTTACGTTGGGCAGATAGAGGCTCTCCTCTTTCGCCATCAACTTCTGAAGAATATATTCGCAGCTACCATTCGAAGTCTCAGGTTTTGCGTCTCATCCATCTCCCATTTCGGATGTTGGCTGGAATCGCAACTGTTGGGATGGGAGGAGCTGTTGGTTTGGAAGGCCCGTCTATATATGCAGGGGCCACTGTTGGATCCGGGATCCAACGAAAATTTAGCTGGTTGTTTGGAGATAAGGGAGGTCAGGCCCTACTTGTTGCTGGGGCTGCTGCTGGTGTGAGTGCAATTTTCCAGGCACCCGCAACGGGAGTTCTTTTTGCTCTTGAATCCCCCTATAAAGGTGATCTTGGGCGGAGAGCCTTGCTACCTTCGCTTTTGTCTAGTGCATCAAGTTATGTCACATTTATATTAATAACTGGCTTAGATAATGAGTTGCCCTTTGACGTGAGAACAGATCTTGTGAGAGTGGGATTTGGAGGTCGAGAACTCTTGGGAGCAGTACTTGTTGGTGCTCTTTGTGGCTTAGTTGCAGTTGGGTTTAGTCGTGTTCTTGAAAAGGCCAAAGAAATTCAAAAGGTAAGACCTTGGTGGGTTCTTGGTTTATTTGGGGGAGCGATAGCAGCTGCTTTAGTAGTCCTGTGTGACTTAGTTTTTGCTGCTCCTTTGTCACTTGGTCCAACGGCTGAAGGACGTTTGTTGAGTTGGGTCCTGAACCCAAACGAGTCATTATGGTTGCTGGGCTTGCTGCTTGTTGTTCGAGTGTGTGCAACTTCCACGGTAATTGCTGCAGGTGGGGTGGGTGGGGTATTTATTCCCCTTGCGGTTTTTGGGCTGATTATTGGACGAATAGTTGGAGGATGGATTGACGTTGGAGCTGAGTCTCTCGCATTTTTCCCATTTATTGGAGTAGCGGCTTTTCTGGCGGCCGGATACCGAACCCCTTTGACGGCTGTAATGTTTGTCGCTGAGTCGACTGGAGCACCTTCGTTTGTGGTCCCAGGGCTTATTGCCGTAGCAGTGAGTCAGGTTGTTGTAGGGAATTCCTCGGTTTCGGGGTATCAACGTGATACTCGAACTGGTCATCTTGAGCGAAGATTCTTAATGCCTGTGACTTCAGTTATGCAATCTAAATTTAATTTGGTAGGGCCAGATGAGTCTGTCTCCGAGTTCGTGTGGGGTGTTGCTTTCCCGGGAAAGCAACTTGAAGCATTAGTTGCTGGTGAAGATAGAAAGTTTTTAGGGATTATCAGAGTTGCTGATGCTGGTGAAGTAGACCGAGATCAATGGTCTTCGCTAAAGTGTGCTGACTTAATGATCAAAGATCTCGAACCTGCGAGACTTTCGTGGACTGTGCGTGAAGTTAGTGCAGCCATGGAAAAATCTCATTTGGATATATACCCCGTTGTTGATACTGGGGGACGCATTATTGGTCTAGTTACGGAGCAAGCAATTGTAAACGTTGTCGAACTTTTAGATGAAACAAAAGGGAATTAAATTGTCTGAACTGTCGCTGTTGGAAGGTCTAGCAACTACGAGGGCTATTCGCCGTTATAAACCTGAGCCGATACCTGAAAAAGATTTGAATACAATTCTCTGGCATGCCGGGAGGGCTCCATCGGGATCGAATCGTCAAAAGTTCAGATTTGTTGTCTTACGTGATGGACCAAAAGCAAAACTTGCTAAAGCAATGTTAGGGGCCTCTTTTAGGGCTGGCTGGGAAACAAAAAAAGTAAATGATGGGTACCAATCCGGCTCAGGTGTTGATACCAATTCATCTAAAGCTCGAATGGCTCGAACAATGCAACATTTTGTTGACCATTTTGAGCAAACACCCGTTATTATTTTGGCTTGTTTGATTAGGTATCGGCCAGAAAATTATGCTGAAGGCTCGTCCGTATTTCCTGCGGTGCAAAATTTGATGTTAGCGGCGAGAGCTCTGGGCTATGGAGGTGTAATAACGGGATGGCATGTTGAAGTAGAAGCAGAACTTCGTGAATTATTGGCAATTCCGGATGGTGTTGCTATCCACGCTACTATTCCAATGGGTAAGCCATTAGGTAACCACGGACCCGTAAGAAGACGTCCAATTAGTGAAGTTGTGTTCGATGATGAGTGGGGTCTTGAAGCTGATTGGGTCAGCGATCCTGATGGAACTAAATTTACATCGGCGGGTCCGCCTAAAGGTACTTCAGCCGCAGGCGGGCGTCCTTAAGCTAGCTGATTTGCTGCTAATTGTTCAGCTTGCCTGGCAACATCTATTGGAGAAAGTCCGAGTATCTCTGCTACAGCTATAACCTGTTCAAATTCGGCTTTGATTCTATTTGCGCTTATTTTTACGTCGATAGTTTGTCCGTCAATTTGAATCTGAATTACTCGTCTTTCTTGGGTGATGCGGTACACCTCTGATTTTCGTATTCCCAAAGTACCAGTGAGCTCAAAAAGAATATTTGTCAGAGCGTGGGCATCAGAGGTTTTGGCCAAAATACTCAAGGTGTTCGCCAGTCTGCTTTTCTTCATGATGATTGGTGTAAGCCAGACATCTAGGGCACCAGCATCTTTAAGTTTAGTCATTGCGTGTGCGAGGTATTCGCTAGTTACATCATCTATGTTTGTGGTTAACTCAGACAAAATTTCTGCAGAGTTAGTGCTTGAGCTCTTGTCGGAAGTTGCTATTCCGATAATGACCTGGGTGGTGTTAGATCGCTCCGGAAAATTTTTAGTTCCTGCACCGTACCCAGATCCGGTAATTGTCATTGAAGGCATCGGGCCGGAACTAATTGCAAGAGCGCTAACAATTGCTGCTCCAGTTGGGGTTGTTAACTCAACATTAAGATCAACGCCAATTGTTAGAAAGTCCTTCAAGAGATGAATGACTGCTGGCGGCGGATTTGGAAGTACACCGTGGGCTGCTGTAATAGTGCCGATCCCCATAGCGATAGGGCCAACATGTACTTCCGTGACTGCTAACGATTCTAGAGCGGCGCAGGAACCTACGATATCGATTAAGGCATCAAGGGCACCGACTTCGTGAAAATGAACTTCATCAAAAGGTATGCCATGTACAGCCCCTTCTGATTTTGCAAGCGCTTCGAAAATCGCAAGGGCGCGAATTTTTACTCTTTCGGGTATTTCAGCTGATTGGAGAACTTGTTGTATATCTTTCCAACGGCGATGATGGTGTTCTTCGTAAGTAGTAACTACAGCGCGTGTTGCTGTGAGACCATTTCGGTCTACGATTTCTGCTTTTAGATCCCAGTTATCGAGATTTAAATTATTTAAAATATTTATTACGAAATTAAGGTCAGCTCCAGCATCGAGTAGTGAACCTAACGTCATGTCACCGGCAATGCCTGAAAAAGGATTAAACCAGGCAACGATACGTTCGGTCATTTATTACGCCTCATATCAAGAATTCTGATTGTTGCCATTGCAGCTCCAAAACCATTATCTATGCCGACAACCGTTATTCCTGCAGCGCAGGCGGCGTGCATCGCTAGCAATGCTGTCACGCCATTAAGACTCGCTCCATAACCAACACTAGTCGGGACAGCTATAACAGGAGCAGCGGTAACACCTCCGACAGCAGTTGCTAGAGCTCCTTCCATCCCAGCAATGGTAATTACAATGTCGGCATCAATGAGGTTGTCTAATTCCGCAAGGAATCGATGCAACCCAGCTACACCAATGTCAGATACATGAATTGGTTGAATGCCGTAGGCCCGCAAGATAGCAGCAGATTCTAGAGCTACTGGAAGGTCTGCTGTACCTGCTGACGCGATAACAATTTTTTCATGTCTGTATTCTGCTGGTCGCCAAATAACACTTGAAGCTTCTACTAGCGCTCCTTCATGGGCAAGAGTAACTGCTTCTATCTGATCGGGAGTAGGACGGCTGAGAACAACTGGCCCTGACCCATTTTCGAGTAGCTCTCTGACAATAGATACGCATTGATTGATAGTTTTACCGGGACCATAAATAGCTTCAGGTTGACCTGTTCTTAGTTGTCTATGATGGTCAATTTTTGCTTGCCCGATGTCAGCGAAAGGTAAGCGCCTGAGCACACGGACCGCATCGTTCGGGTTCATCGAGCCATTGCGAATTTCTTCAAGCATCTCAAGGAGTTGATTTTCGTCCATGATTCTCCCTTCTATAGGCGTATCCTGCCAGGCTGTGAGCACTAATCAGCGAATCATGAGATATGAATCTTTGTTACCTGAAACCCAAATCGGATTTTTAGGTCCAAAGGGAACCTTCGCGGAACAAGCTTTATTAAGCGAAGCGGACCTTGCAGCGACCCAGGTCCGACCGTATGACTCAATACCTGATGTGCTCAACGCTCTTGTAACAGAAGAAGTTGATCTGGGTTTTGTTCCTATTGAAAACGCAATTGAAGGTGCAGTAAATGTTACGCAAGATTCGATTGCGTTTGACTTAGATTTAAAAATCCATCGAGAGGTTGTGTTGGATGTCCAGCTCGATCTCTTAGCGCTTCCTGGCACGAAAATTGTTGATATCGATACTGTCCTATCTTTTCCGGTAGCCATAGCTCAGTGTCGAGCTTTTCTGAGAGAACGTCTTCCTACTGCAAAAGTTGTTGCGGCAACATCAACAGCTGAGGCTGCTCGGCAAGTAGGTGAGCAGCATATGGAAGGTGTTGCAACAATTTCTAATTCTCGGGCAGGAGAAATTTATGGTCTCGATGTTGTTGAACAGGCGATAGAAGATCATGCTGGTAATCAAACTAGATTTTTACTTCTTGGGAGAAATGGTATTCCTGCGCCTACTGGAAATGACAAGTCGAGCGTGGTGGTTTTTCAGCAAGCCAATCAGCCAGGAAGTCTCTTAGCTATCCTTCACGAATTCGCTGCTCGAAATATTGACATAACACGACTTGAATCGCGCCCTACCCGCAGAGAGCTAGGAGATTATTGTTTCCTGCTTGACTTTGAGGGGCACATTTCTGACGAGGTTGTTGCCGATTGTTTGAGAGAGCTAAAAATGAAACAAGGGAATGTTAAGTTTTTGGGTTCCTACCCTGCATATGGTTTAGCTGGTTCTCAAACTGTTAGGGATGCCAATGCAGATTGGACTCAAGCTCAAGAGTGGATTGAGGCGTTACGGAACCAAATGGAGTAAGGCTTGTTAGCGCGAAGGGTGGATCCGATCCTGCGGATGCTTGAGCATCAACGTTTTTAAAGGCCGACCCACTGGCGCTTTCTGCGATCACTCCGCCTTTTACGCAGCTATAGCTAAGCGGCTATTAGCAGCGGAAGATAACTATTGTAGGACCCAAGATAAGAGCTATCAGAAGTTAAGTAGAACTGAGCTCTATCCTCCGTCGATACCTTTTACTAATTCAGTTAATGAGCTCCACGCTTTTGTGAATTACTGACGCTTAGATACGGGTCTGTGAGTATGGCTGGAATATTTGTTGGCTCTGGCAAATTTATTGACGCGGCGATACTTAATTTTCGGTTCGTGCTCTCGTATCCGTGCTTATATATCCTATTAAACGTTTGTTAACTATTGAGAAGGTGGAGTTTTATGTCAGATGAAATAGACATGCAAGGTGTTGAGGCTTATGCGGGGGCACTATTTGGCCACGCGGTTGGAGCTGTGACTATAGCCTGCTCAGAGATGGCTAGGCGCCTAGGTTTTTATGAGCATTTGTCTGGTAGTCCAGGCATGACTTCAGATGAACTTGCGTCAGCTGCTGAAACACATCCGCGTTTGACTCGTGAGCTTCTAGACCAACAAGCGTCAGTGCAAATGGTTACATATGACGCAGACAAAGACACGTACGCGTTAAGCCCAGAAGGCGCGATGGTAGTTGCAAATAAACATTCACCAGCTTGGATGATGGGTGCCGTGCAAGCGATTGGTGCCATGTTTATGGGGCATGATCAAGTTGAAGCCGCTTTCCGCGGAGATGGTGGCGTTGCATGGGGTGATCAGCATCCATGTTTGTTTGAAGGTACTGCTGAATTTTTTCGCCCATGCTACGAGCATTCATTGATTCAGAGTTTTATCCCCTCATTAGCAGGAGGAATTGACCGTATAGCGAGTGGAGCTGTGGTAGCTGATGTTGGTTGTGGCGGCGGCTTGTCTACTCTTGTTCTGGCCGAGGCGTATCCAGACAGTACCTTTGTCGGTATTGACTTTCACGAACCTTCGATCGAGATGGCTCGATCAGAAGCCGAAAAACGCGGCATAACAAATGCTCGATTCGAAGTAGCAAGTGGCACAACATTTGAAGGATCGTATGATTTAGTTTGCTTTTATGACTGTATGCATGACATGGGGGATCCGGTAGGGATTGCCTCACATGCAAAAACTCAATTAGCAGATGGTGGTTCGGTAATGTTGATTGAACCATTTGCGTTCGACACAAGAGTTGAAAATCATGGTGGGCTTGGTGCGGCATTCTATGGATTCTCAAGTTTTTTCTGTACACCTTGTTCATTGTCACAAGAAGTGGGCAGAGGGTTAGGGGCGCAAGCCGGTGAGCCTGGAATGAGACTTGTGTTTGAAGAAGCTGGCTATGGTGATTTCAAGCGGGTAGCCGAATCTGCGACAAATATTGTTTACGAGGCTTTTGCATAAAGTTAAATATGGTTCAAAATCTTATTTATTAGCTGATTCACAAAGCGTTATGTATGAGACATGAACCTACCGGTACCAAAAAATTGACCTAGAAAAACATCGCTAGCTCTTCCGCGCCCAACATTAAGCTCAAGAGTGGATTGAGGCGTTACGCAACCAATTGGAGTAAGGCTTGTTAGCGCGGAGGGGGGGGGATTCGAACCCCCGGATGCTTGCGCATCACTGGTTTTCAAGACCAGCGCATTAGTCCGCTCTGCCACCCCTCCGCCTTGCACGCTAGCGGCCGTTAAGGCTAACCCGGTGGTCAGATAGCTGTGTTTTGCATGTGGAACTGCGAATAAGACTTTGACTCCGCTTACCCGTCATCTTGCTCTATGAATAAGTGGTTGTGATTCAAAGGAAATTTATCTGTTGAGATTAGTTGAGGCGATTGATTTGGCTACTCGTTAGGAGCTCTGGGCGTTCATCCAGGGGTGTTTGTGGACCGCCGAATATTTTAGTTTTCTTCGGCTTCAGAGATGTGCATCATGACGTTGTATGTGACTATGCTTCCATCGTGCGAAGAGTTGAATGGTTAGCAATTGTTAGCCAACGAGAGAGTTAGGTGGGGTCCAGGCCTTTAGGGGCTTAAACTAGCCAAGGGTTTCCTTTTTGTAAGTGTTCGGGAAACTTTCATTGCGAATGAATATCGATGGAGAGGTGCCAGAGTCCGGTTGAATGGGCTTCCCTGCTAAGGAAGTGATGGGTTTATACCTATCCGTGGGTTCGAATCCCACCCTCTCCGCCAAATTAAAGCAATCTATATCTGTAATAAAAGTAAATCTAGGGTTAGTAGCTCAACTGGATAGAGCATCGGTTTACGGAACCGAAGGTTCGGGGTTCGAATCCCTGCTAGCCCGCTTAAATAGTTTCTGGATTCGTTAGCTCGTGAGAAAGTCTTTTTTAGAAACGGTTTAATTTCTTTGACATGATCTATCGATACGGTCGCTGTTCGTTGGATTCGGTGGAGTTCCCATTGTTTCGTGGTTTGGGACTGCCATATTGATTTGGCTCTGTTGTCGAGGGCAGGCATAGTAGGACTACTAGCCAAATCCAACCAATGACGAGCAGTAAGAGCAAGAACAGCCATTTACCACTTCTACCTGAATCGTGAAGTCGTCTAGTTGCCGCTGCGAGCCCTGGTATTAGTAAAAATAAACCGATAAACGCGTTAACTATTGGGATTAACGAAAACAGACTATCGATCAGAGCTGTTGACAAAAACCAAAGCCAATATTGTCTGCGCGAGTCTCGGCCATAAAAAGTGGCGTATTTACTAGTTAAATTAACTTTTAGAATACTTATGACTTCGTTCATCAAGTTACCGCTTCCGCAGGTTCAGGTCCTGGAGTTCATTATGGCAAAAATAACTAGACCCGAAGCGAGTGGGGGCAAGCTTCGGGTCTGTTAATGGGAATGTCTCAACTACTTGGAAAGGGGGTTACCAGCTGGTTGAGAGCTTTTCCACGCTTTTATTTGTGTATAACTCTTCATGAATAAGTATGTCAGAGGTAAGCCCCATTTATGCACCAAAACAGCGTGACATTTGTCACACCTTGTCGTAGCTAACTAGATAGGTACGGGAGGGCTTAATCGTTTCAGCAAAGATATTTCAGTTAATATTATTTTTGTAAAGTCTAGATTAATTATTAATAAGATATTAAACATAATAAACTATTATTATTAATTTAATAATTAATCACTCAGATGGATATAATTCATACCTATATACGCTTAAGACTAAATGATTCTTACGGTCTCGGCCCCCAAGGAGCTGATTGCAATAGCTGGATTTCTTGACGGATCAGCAAGGGACGGAGTTGTGCCGCGAATGCCATAAAGGTTTCGTCAGCAAACAAGTTTGCCCAAAACTCACGACGTTGGGCGTCACTGTCGAATCGCCACATGTGGATAAGTTGATGAAGAGGACCGGTATCCGAAACAAAATAACCGACAAGATGACGTGAATGATTTCCAGCCTCAAGAGCTGGCCAGCCTTCGCTCGAATAGAGCTTGAGGACCTGGGACATTTCTCCGACCGCAACGTCGTAAGTGCGGCGTTCATAGAGTTCTAAACTGCTCATATCCTGAAGCTAGTGCATCTGACGGCGGCTCGTCGCCTGCGCTTATGGGTGTATTTGAGAGTTACTTATTTGAAACGCCTGGAAATAGTTCCTCTAATTCGCTGATAATCCAAGAACTTACCGCCGCAACTTGATCAAAAAAAGGCAGATGAACGCTCATCATTTCGGTGAAGTAGAGGCCGCTTACTAACAGTTTGGCGTCTTGCCTTGACAGTGGGATACCTTGATCTTTCCCCTTGAGAACAACCCACTCTTGTTCGCTCCAAGGGATTTGAAGTCGGGCGTCGAGTTCCTGAACTCGATTGTTCCCGCTTGCGAAATCATGATCCATCAAAATCCCCAAAATTTGCCGCAGGGCAGCTGCTCCATCTATGGGAAGTGTAAGGATTCGAGCCATCTCATTCTTATGTTCTGCCACACTTTAAATTTAGGCTGGGATCAACTTTTTTAGACTTTTAAAGCCCTGTAATTTCAGGCGATCATTGTCATTGGGCGTTTAAATAATTTTGATGAAACTTCTTTCTTGAAGTGTGTAAGCCGAATGCGCTCGTTGTTATCTCTGGAGTATTTAAGGCTGGTTTGGCATTGTAAGTTAAACTACGAAAGTGGTGCTACAGACCGGAGAGAAACGTGCTTTCTAAAACCTGGACATTGGCAAAATCATCTTGGGCGGTAATAAAACTTGATAGGGAACTCCTAGTTTTGCCGATTCTAAACGCAATAAGTTCTTTGGTCTTCTTCGGCTTCGTTTGGGTTCTAGCAAACAGCGCTGGGGTGGATTTTACTAACCAAAATAGCGAAGGATCGGGCCCGGCAATACTACTTGGAGTTCTTGCGCTCTTTGGATTGAGCATTATAAGTGTTTATTTCCAAGGGGCGTTGGTCTATGGGGCGCACGAAAGATTTATGGGTGGTGATCCAACGATTAGTTCCGCTCTCAAGGGAGCAGCTTCTAAACTGCACCGGTTAATACCTTGGGCGATACTGACTGCAACTGTGGGTATGATTCTTCGAGCCTTCCAAAATCGACAAGGCATGATGGGACGCATAGTTGCGTCCCTTTTAGACACAGCATGGAAAGTGTTGACCTTTTTGGTTGTCCCTGCAGTCATGTTCGAAGATTTAGGACCCATCGAAGGTGTTAAGCGCTCGAGCTCGTTATTTAAGAAAACATGGGGCGAAAACCTTACAGCTAGAGTCGGTTTTGGTTTGCTTGGCTTGATAGCTGCGATACCAGCAATAGCCTTGATAGCAGTTGGAGTGTCAAGCGGCTTCTGGTTGCTAATTGTGTTAGGTGTTCTGCTAATCATTGCTCTTGTTGTGGTCCTCACTGCCCTTACAGCAGTATTCCAAACAGCTTTGTATTTGTATGCGGTCAATGGCGTAGCTCCGCAGGGTTTTGAAATAGCGGAAATAACTACATCATTTGGACATAAAGGAAACCCGACGATTATCCGCTAGCTCTTGATAATTAGAGGTGCCTTAAGCTCTAAGTTAACAAAAGCGGAATTCAAACCGATCGGACATATGTGGATCACAATGCTGAAGTTCTCAAGGTAAATAGCAATTTTTATAAAGCATTTGAGGAGCGTAATCTACAAGCATTATCGGATACCTGGGCCCATGTGCAGGAGGTTTGGTGTACCCATCCTGGTTGGCCTGCCCTGCATGGTTGGGAAAGGGTGAAGGAATCTTTCAGAAATATTTTGAATGGAGCTGGCCCACCACAGTTTGTACTGTCAGAAATACGTGTAGAAACCACTGAAGATACTGCTTGGGTAACCCTTGAAGAAAATTTACTTGGTCCGAATTTGTCGACTGTAACAACCGTAAACGTGTTTAAAAAAACAGATGGTCAATGGTTAATGTATGGGCATCATGCCAGCCCGGTTGTTGCGATATTTAGTTAAAAGCGTCGATCCAATATTTGAGTTGACGGTAGAAATTTCTGTTGTGTAGAAACATGAGATGGTGAATGGTAATAAAATTAATCAAGAAAAATATTGTGGCAGGTTTGATTGGATCTCTATTTGCTGCTGCAGGGGTGAGTCATTTCCTGTCGCCGAACTTTTTTGAGGCGATAGTTCCCAGATGGGTACCAAGCCCCTCGTTAGCCAACCAAATTTCTGGTGCTCTAGAAATTGCGCTGGGTTGTGCCCTTCTCGTGCCTGCAACAAGAAGAAAGGCAGCGTGGGGCCTGATTGTGCTATTAGCAATTGTGTTTCCCGCCAACATCGACATGTTTGTTAACAATGTCAAAGTATCTTCTGGCAATGGCGAAAATATAAGAGTCGAAGGAGCGCCAGATGTTTGGGTGCGTAACCTTGCCAGGCTCCCGCTTCAATTTGTTCTTGCTTACTTGCTGTATCGACAGGCCCGGCCTAAAAGTAGTCGGTTGCCTGTTGGTCCTTAACCAAGAACTTCGGCAATCGCGAGATCAGCGATCCGATCTGGGTCATATCCGAGTTCTTCAGTCAAAATTTCCCAATTGTGTTCCCCCCAGGTGGGACCTCCGTAGGTAACGACAGCTGGAGTGCGCGACATGACGAACCGAGAGTTTTCGATCGTTGTTGTGCCATGAGTTGGATGGCCTACTTCGATGAAATGGTTTCGGTGTTTTAACTGCGGGTCAATGAGAGTGTGGCGACTGTTTTGAACCTGGTGAGCGGGAATCCCGGCAGCGACACACTGTTCCATGACTTCGTTATTTGACCGCGAAGAGGTCCAGTTACTAATTAACTCTTCGAGTTCGTCTTGACGGGTTCTGCGCTGTTCAACGGTTAGGTCTTTCACGCCTGAAGTGCCCATCAGGTCACATAATGCTTGCCATTGATTGTCATCGCAGACAGCAATCGCGACCCATTCGTCATCGCCAGTCGATGGGAACACTCCATGGGGAGCGAAAACGTCGTCTCTGTTTCCACGCCGCTCCCACATACGTTCATTTACTGACCAATCAAGGAGCAATGGAGCGAGTTGCTGCATCGACGCTTCTCCTTGACTGAAATCGAGATACTGACCTTGTCCAGTTGCTCTGTGATGCTCGACAGCTGCCATGACACATGCCACCAAGTAACGGCTTGATATGTAGTCGGTGTAAGCACCAAATGGCCCTGATGGTCCACGGTCAGGCCAACCGGTGGGTTCGAAGAACCCTGAAATAGCAGCGGCCATTGTTCCGTAGCCAGCTAGCTCTGTGTAAGGGCCGGTTTGTCCCATGATGCAACTCGACGCCATCACTAGATCAGGTTTGATTTTGCGTAACGACTCGTAGCCAAGACCGAAGCCGCGCATACCTTTTGGTGAGAAAGATTCAAGTACGACATCGGCCCATTGCACTAAATCGTGAACCACTTCGATCGCTTCGGGTTTATTCAGATCAAGCGACAGTCCGCGTTTGTTCGCGTTCATATTGCTGTAGAGCGCTGAGTTATCTGGCAGTCCTTTATCATCATGAAATGGGCCCAAGGTTCTCGCCGTGTCCATTCGAGCTTCGGAATCTATTCGAACTATGTTCGCCCCGTAGTCAGCTAGAACACGACTCCCTGCAGGGCCAGCCATAACCCACATGAAATCGAGCACCTTTAAACCTTCGAGGGCTTTCCCTTGACGATCTGGGATTGCCGGAATCGAAACGCTCGGCTTTCTTGGCGGCTCGGAAAGAACTTGTGTCGTGTGTTCACCAATTGATGGTGGGGGCGGCAGCGGAACTTGTGGCGTCTCGGAGAAAATGGCCATCCTGCCGGGGAATTTGACTTTTCGGCCCTCAACTACCAAGTCCTCCCATAAGTCGCGTGCCTGGAGGTGGGGGTTGTTGTACACATCTTCAGCAGTTGTGACTGGAGCTATAAGTAGCCGCTGTTTGAAAGCGGCGTCGAATAACTCTTGCTTCGTTTTTGTCATGCAAAAGTCAGCAACGCATTGCTTGACTCTGTCGTACTCTTCGACTGGCTCGCTGCCAGAAAACAGTAAGTCGGCGTAGTTCAACCAGTCTTTGTTCAGAGTCTCTTCATCGCAAAAACCTTCTTCGTGAATCCATTCCATGAGTCGCCGGGTGTATGGACCTAGCGCTGTTCCAAATAGAACTGTTACTGATACGTGACCATCAGCGCATGGCCACATCAGTTGTATATAGATTCCTGCAGTGGTAATACCGCCAGCTTCTCGATTGGATTCCGGTGCGTTAATAGCTAGGGCGACCATGTAGGTCTGGCTTGCCTGCAATGTCGAAGCCTGAGCTGAAAGATCAATGTGTTGACCTAACCCTGAGTTGTTTTCTCTTTCATACAATGCGATCAACGCAGCGCTGGAGCACTCGGCGGCTGCATGAGCGTATGCCTGGGGTAGAGGAATCCGAAGCGGAGAACGGTCGGAGTCTCCGGTTAACACCATCTGCCCGCCCGACGCCATGATCGTCAGATCAGTTGCTGGCCACTTGGCTTTGGGGCCGGTGCCACCGAACGCAGAGATAGATAAATGGATCAGTGCAGGATTTCTCTGAGCCATCACGTCGTAGCCGAGCCCTAACTCATCTAATACTTCGGGTCCGAAGGCTTCGATAACAATGTCTGCGCCGTCGGTCAAACGAAGCAATTCGTCGCGTCCTTCAGATGTTTCAAGGTCAAGGACCACTGATTTCTTACCTCTGTTATATGACCAATACCACAGCGAAGTATTCGGCGATACAACGTCTCCCGCGAATGGTCCAACCTGTCGTGAATGAGAACCACCGGGTGGTTCGACCGTAATCACGTCTGCACCCAACGAGGCCAGGACGCTTCCAGCAAGTTGGCCGCGTTCGTCTGCTAACTCAATTACCCGATAACTAGACAACATGGCTTCCCCCTACAAAAACCTGCTGGAAACTAAATCAATTAGTGGTCACTAACTTGTTATTCTGATTTGCGAACGATCCGAAAAACTGGAATGACTCGTGGAGCGGCGCGTTCAGCATATTTATGAAAAACAGGTAGCTGCTCAGCCTGTGCAGAATACAAGCGGGCACGCTCTATATCTTTGGTTTCGATCACCGTAGCTTCGTATTTGTCAATTCCTATTTCGATTGTTACATCCGGGTTAGTGATAAAATTGTAGTACCAGTTCGGATTATTCGGAGCGCCCGCCATAGACGCAATGACCACAAGATCGTTGCCATCGGTCGTGTAGGCAAGAGGTGAGCATAATTCTCGACCAGACTTAGCGCCTGTCATGGTTACGAGCACAATCGGGCTTCCTTCAAATGGCGGACCACATTGTCCCTCGTTTTCTCGAAATTCTTTGATTGCTTTCTCATTCATAGCCAAAAAATCTGCTGCCATTATAAATTCCCCTGATCAATGTCGTTTGCTTTTATCAACCTAAAATTTATGAGGTCTATAGTAATCATAGGCTTGATTCCTTTAGCGGAGGTATCGATTACGGTCTACCAGTTCGCAGAGGAATTAAAACTATTTCGAAAACTGAACCAAAGTTGAGACAGCTTGGTCGAAAAATTCTCAAAGTAGTATTAAATTTTTTAGTTCTCCACAGAAATAGTTTGCTGAGGATTTCATCTGAATAAGCAGGCAAGCAACGATTATCAAAATGGATGCCACCACATTCACACCCTTCGCAGATGCGTCGGTTTTGATTTGATCTAGGTTTATGATTACAAAACGCAAGATTTAAGGCGTTTCTGGAAATTTAGGTAGCTGAGTTTGAGCAAGGCCCCTATTGAATGAGTTGGGTGTTTTAGTGAATAGATTCGTGATGTTCGTCGTCTTGTTAGGGTTCGGCATTGGATTTGTTCTAATTTTTGGCTAATCCAATGCTTTAGTCTCACAAAACCTGCCGTTGTTTTTACCATTGCGAACCTGGGCGACTGAGCAGCCAACTTTCATTCAATAATTGTGATTTGTCGTTGAGTCTCGCTCACGCAGGTACGGTTGACGGCATGGCTGATCTATTAATTGTTGGCGGTGGCAAGATGGGCGAAGCGTTACTTGGAGGCTTGTTAAATGCCGGCCATGAACGAAATAAGATCGTAGTCGTTGAGCCACTAGAAGAACGAAGAATAGAAATAAGCAAACGATACGGAATCGTGTGTTCGAGTGAAGTTGAGCCGTGTCACGGAGCAATTTTGGCAACGAAGCCAAATATTGTCCCTGAGGTTGCCTCATTATTGACCGAAACAGGTGTCAAACGAGTGCTTTCGATTGCAGCAGGAGTTACCACTTCAACAATTGATGATTCCACGGGAGGCAAAGTTCCAGTTATTAGAGCCATGCCGAATACACCAGCTTTAGTTGGTGAGGGCGCATCAGCTATTTGTGGCAACTCAGCGGCGACCGAAGACGACTTTGTGTGGGCAGAATCAATTCTTGGAGCAGTTGGTCTCGTGGTGAGAACTAATGAGGCACTCTTAAATTCAGTTACGGGACTCTCAGGCTCAGGACCTGCATATATTTTTTTAGTTGCTGAAGCGCTTATAGATGCAGGTGTCCTTGTCGGACTTCCTAGAAAAATATCAACTGACTTAACAATCCAAACATTGCTCGGTGCTGCAAAACTGCTTGCAGAGGGTAAACCAGCAGCAGAACTTCGCGCGGATGTGACATCACCTGGTGGAACCACCGCTGCTGGCCTTCATGAGCTAGAAAAAAACGGAATGCGAGTAGCTTTAGCCTCAGCAGTTAAAGCTGCTACCCAACGATCAGAGGAATTAGGTCGGTCATAGAAATGAACGAATATGACACCATTACGTGCCTTACAGATTTAGGAACATCCAACGAGTCTGTGGGTATTCTCCACTCTGTAATTCGTGAAATTACGCCAAAAACGCGAATTCTTGATCTCTGCCATGAAATAGCACCCGGAGATACTAAATCCGCCGCTTTGATGCTTGCTCGAAGTGTTCCCTATCTGCGACCGGGAATTGTTTTAGTTGCTATTGGACAACACTTAGAAAGACCGGCAATAGCGGTTGAAGTAGGTAATGGCCAATCGATATTAGTCGGACCTGACAATGGCACTTTAGGTGCTGCAGTCGCTGTTGTTGGCGGCGCTCAACACGCGATCCAGTTAGTAAAACCGGAACACCATATTGAATCACCTGGTGCTGTAGATCCGGGACGTGACGTCATCGCCCCGATAGCTGCAAAGTTGGCTGCGGGTTCGTCGCTGGACGAGCTAGGCAAAATGATTGATCCAAATCTTTTGTTACCCTCATTAATGCCCGTTACGCGAACCGAGACTGACGGTGCTGTTTCCGCCGAGGTTCTTTGGGTAGATAGATTTGGCTCCGCCCAACTTAATTTAGATAAAGATCTTCTAACAGAGTTAGGAGATATTCTTGTTGTTGAATTTAACGATGAAAAAAGAGTGGTTCGCCTTCAAAAAGCACTTGATGTAGCTTCTGGCCAGATGGCTCTTGTTGAAGATATACATGGGCTTATATCGTTAGTCATTGGCCAAGGAGACGGCGTGGCCACACCAGGGCTTGCGGCTGGGTCGGCTGTAACAATCCGTCAGCCATCATGAGACTAGGAACTACGGTTGCAGTCGGGATACTTTTAACTTTGATAGTGGTCGCTGCAACCGTTCAATTAATTGCACTCGCCCTATAATCAAAGAGGATAGTTTGATTTAACGGTCGTTTTTTAACTTAAAAGTTGTTAAGTATCTAGTAGGTTGTAATTGCTAACTTTTTTATTAGCTAATGCTGCAGCAACAGAAGTTGCTGCAGCTTGATTAACTCTTATGGGACGGTTTCCCCTTGTCCATCGTGATCTTAGGTTTGAGTCACCAGAGCGCTCCGCTTGAGCTGTTAGAAAAGTCGACTATCTCAAGTGAAGACCTGCCGAAAAAGTTGACAGACTTAAGCCAGCGAGACCACATAAGCGAAGCTGTTGTGATCTCAACGTGTAATCGAACGGAAATCTACGTAGTAGCTGAAAAGTTTCACGCTGCTTATGCAGAAGTAAGAGATTTTTTGGCTGACAGCGCCTTCGTTGCGCCAGAAGATATTGTTGATCATCTCTACGTTCATCACGATGAAGATGCCGTGAAGCATCTCTTCTCGGTTGCATCGGGTCTCGATTCAGCGGTTCTAGGTGAATCGGAAATTCAAGGCCAGGTAAAAACAGCGTGGGAAACTAGCAGGATTGAGAAATCGTCAGGCCCTGTGCTGAACCTGCTGTTTCGTCATGCACTAGAAACTGGAAAACGAGTTCGGTCAGAGACATCGATTGGCCGTCACACCGCCTCTGTTTCGCATGCTGCAGTTCTTATGGCTACGGACCACCTAGGGAGCCTAAAGAAAAAGAAAGTGTTAGTTGTCGGAGCAGGGGAAATGGCTGAAGGTATGGTCGTTGCCCTCGCAGCGGCTGGACCGCAAGAGGTTCAAGTGGCGAACCGGACTATTGAGAAAGCTAATGATTTAGCTAAACGAATTGGTGGTAAAACAGTAGCTTTAAGTGAACTGAGCGTTGCGCTTAGTGAAGTAGACCTTTTATTGACCTCAACTGGAGCTACCTCGGTAATCCTTGATCATACGTCAGTTCAGAAGGTTATTAAAAGTCGCTCGGGACGTCCGTTGTTGATTGTTGATATAGCGGTACCTCGAGATGTTCATCCGGATACCGCCTCAATCAACGGTGTCACTTTGCTGGATATGGAGGATCTGTCGGCTTTTGCAGCAGTGGGCAGAGAAGAACGACTAAACGAAGTTGAGAACGTTCAGACAATTATTGACCAGGAAGTTGAACGTTTTGGCGACTTGAGATCAGCGCGTGAAATGGCGCCGTTGATCTCAAACCTGCGGATAACTGTTGATACGATCCGATGTCGCGAAATAGACCGATTTTTTCAAAATCAAAGTCAATTCACGGACTCTGATCGTGTGGCGATTGAACAACTTACCCGGAGTCTGATAGCTAAATTATTGCATCAACCCACTATTGGTCTCAAGAACTCGGCAGGATCGGCCAAAGGCGATCGCCTCGCAGATTCAGTTCGAGACTTGTTTGATCTCTAAAGACAGCAAATGAGAATTGCCACGCGCGGAAGCCCCTTAGCTCGCTGGCAAGCTGAGACAGTAGCTACCCAGTTGAAGGCTTTAGGACAAGAGCCCGAGCTGGTGCTAGTGAAAACTGAAGGAGATCGCGACCAACAAAGTCCAATCTGGGAACTAGCTGGTAGAGGTGTTTTTGTTAAAGAAGTTCAAGCAGCGGTACTCGATGGGCGAGCCGACTTGGCTGTGCACAGCGCTAAAGACCTTATGTCTATCCCTACGGTTGGATTACAAATAATTGGATGTCTAAAGCGTGGCAATGTCTGTGACTCACTAGTTGGAACCCGTTTGCACGAACTACGTGAAGGCGCTGTTATCGCTACCGGGTCCGTAAGGCGTAAGGCACAACTTTCGAATATACGCCCAGATCTACACTTTGTAGGTTTGCGTGGCAACATCGAAAAACGAATCGGTGCTCTTCAATCAACAGAAATTGACGCGATTGTGGTTGCTGCTGCTGCACTTGAACGGCTTGGGATAGTAAATGTGATTAGTGAAACGCTAGACGAAACAATCTTTATTCCTCAGGTTGGACAAGGCGCAATAGCTCTTGAATGTCGGGCCAGTGATGAAACAACTGCTGAAACACTAATGAATTTAATCGATCTGAATACTTCTGAGTGCGTTCAAGCTGAGCGTTCGTTCTTAGCTGAACTTGGAGGTGGATGTGACTTGCCCGTGGGAGCGTACGCCACAAAAACTGGAGAGGTGATGACTCTTACTGCGGTCATTGCGACACATGATGGATCAACAATTGTGCGAGATGAAAAAACTGGCACATACCCGACTCAGCTTGGGAAAGACATAGCGGATTCTTTGTTAAATGTTAAGGGCGGGGCATCGCTACTTTACTCGAGAGAAAGACCTGAAATGTGATTGGCGAGCAAGGCCTGTTAAAAGGGCTGAGCGTTGTTGTCACACGGGCATCTCATCAGTCAGCAACTCTTATCAAAGCCCTAGAAAAAGAAAGTGCGGCTGTGATAGCAGCTCCGTCTATCGCTATCGTGCCGCCCCTGGACGGCGGACAGCCCCTTGATGATGCCCTACTCCGTTTAGATAGATACTCTTGGGTAGCTTTCACATCGGCAAATGCGGTAGCGGCCTCACTAGCGCGTGGGGCTCGACGAGGAGTTATCCGTAGATTTGACCATCTAAAAATTGCTGCTGTAGGGCCGGCAACCGCCGAGAAAGTTTTAGAAGAAATGAAACGAGAAGTCGATCTTCTCCCCACGGTGTACAAAGCAAAAGAACTTGCTCGAGCCTTCCCAGAACCGAAAGAAAATGATCGAGTGTTTGTTCCAATGGCTAGCGAAGGGCGACCAGATCTAGCGGTAGGTCTTAAGGAACGAGGCTGGAATGTAGATGCCGTAGCTGCTTATCGAACTGTTACTCCTTCATTACCGAGTGCCGTTACTGAAAAACTAGCAAATGCAGACATAATAATTTTTGCCTCACCATCGGCAGTTAACGGGCATATAAAACAGCGAGAAGTACCAATAGATAGTCAAATCGTATGTATAGGGGACATCACTGCAGAGGCCTGCATTGCTAAGGGATTAGAAGTTGTGGCGGTCGCAAAATCTCCCTCCGTAGCCGACTTATTAAAAGCAGTTATAGATCTAGCGGCGTCTCGTTAATGAGTTACGCGCTGATTTTTGACTTCGATGGAACCATCCTTGACACTGAGACCCCGGCATGGGCCTCGATGGTTGAAGTGTGGAAAAGTTTTGGTCTCGAACTCCCTTTAGATTGGTGGCTGAAGGGAATGGGAACCAATCGGCGAGACTCATGGATTGATGAACTAGAACGTATTCTAGCCAAGCCATTGAACCGGCATGAGCTAATGAATAAAAGGCAACAAACCAAGGACACTCTTACTGATTCAAAGAAACCATTACCCGGAGTAACTGACCTTATTGATGCTGCCGAGAGTAAAGGCATACAACTTGCTGTTGCTTCAAGTTCTGCACATGAATGGGTCGATAGACATTTGAAGCGCCTAAACCTTTACGAGCGTTTCGAATATGTAGTGTGTCGAGATGATGTTCACGGTGTTTCAAAACCAGCACCAGATGTGTTCCTTAAGGCGCTTGAATTACTTGGATCAAATTGTACTAGCGCAGTAGCTATAGAAGACAGTCCAAATGGTGTGCAGGCAGCAACAGATGCTGGGCTTGAGGTTGTTGCGGTTCCAAACCCACTAGTCAAAAAATTAGATTTTAGTCTTGCAACATTGCGCTTAGAGCATTTGAACGATTTAAACCCGAACGAACTCCTGGAGTCGCTGTTTGAGTTTCCGTGTACAAATGACCCGTAGGATAATCATTGACGTAATTACCAAAAGAGATGATCAGGACTTTGCGAACCAACGCTGAATTGTTTGAAAAAGCACAGGCACTAATCCCAGGGGGTGTTAACTCACCGGTACGGGCTTTTCGATCAGTCGGTGGAACACCATATTTCGTTGATCACGCTGAGGGAGCGTATGTATACGATGTCGAAGGGCGCAAATATATTGATTTAGTGCAGTCCTATGGAGCAGTTATAGCTGGGCATGCACATCCATCGGTTACATCTGCTATCTGCGACGCAGCCCAGAAAGGTACATCTTTTGGGGCGCCGACATTTGGTGAAGTCGAACTTGCGACTGAGATAATCGAACGAGTTCCAGGTATGGAGAAAGTCCGCCTTGTCAATAGTGGTACAGAAGCAACCATGAGCTCCATTCGTCTTGCTCGGGGGCACACAGGAAGAGATCGGATCATAAAGTTCGCCGGAAATTACCATGGGCATGCAGACATGCTTTTAGCTGCAGGAGGCAGTGGTGTCGCAACTCTCGGTTTGTCTGGGTCAGCCGGGGTGCCATTGGCCGCGGTAGCGGACACTCTGGTAGCCCCATACAATGTTGTTCCGAATATAGGTACTGATGTTGCGTGTGTGATAGTTGAACCGGTCGCCGCAAATATGGGAGTTATAGGTCCTGCAGAAAATTTTCTAAAGGATTTGAGACTTGCATGCGATAGAGCAGGTGCGCTCTTAATTTTTGACGAAGTGATAACGGGATTTCGACTAGCTCGTGGTGGCGCATCTGAATGGTCAAAAGTTAAACCAGATTTAGCATGCTACGGCAAAGTAATTGGCGGCGGTTTGCCTATAGGAGCGTTTGGGGGCAACAGCAACATAATGTCATCACTGGCGCCAGAAGGTCCGGTTTATCAAGCAGGGACTTTATCAGGGAATCCCCTTGCGACAGCCGCCGGCGTGACTGCTTTGAAACTGTTAAATAGTGAGGCATATTCACATCTGAATCGGGCTGCGGAGAGATTAGAAAGCGGTTTCACCAGTGCATTTGAATTGGCGGGAATTCATGCTTTGGTAAGTCGTGTTGGGTCGCT
The DNA here is from genome assembly GCA_905182565.1 of Acidimicrobiaceae bacterium. Taxonomy (GTDB): domain Bacteria; phylum Actinomycetota; class Acidimicrobiia; order Acidimicrobiales; family Poriferisodalaceae; genus UBA9040. The sequence goes on from CAJJCB010000027.1 coordinate 254,662, forward strand.
TCTAGGTTTGTTCTTTGGTAGATCACTTCCTACAGATTATGACCAAGCCCGAGAAACTGACGAAGAATTATACGCTCGTTTTTTTCACGCAATGTTGAAACGAGGCGTAGCAATGGCTCCTGGAGCTTACGAGGCAATGTTTGTCGGCTTAGCTCACACTGATGAAATCATCGATGAAATTATTGCAATTGCGAAAGAAAGCGCTCTAAGTCTTTAAATTGCAAAAACTTAGCTTCAATCCTACTTGTCTCGATCCGGAACTAACCTAGCTAGTTGGGTTGCCACTTGGTATACAGACTCAGTACCGCCGGCGTCATTATTGATGAGATTTGAAGAAATCCGCAGTGCTAATTCTGTAACCACTCGAGATTGAATTCCGAGTAATGTCAGTTTTCGCATCAACCCTGGTCGCCCTAAAGCTTTGGTGGCGATGCGACCTAGTTTGTAGTAGCGGTCATATGAAAGTTCTAACTCAGCTTCATACTTCCTTAACTCGAGGCCATCTCCGGTGGCGATAGCAGAAGAGATAACCGATGCTGCTAATCGACCATTGTTTAAAGCAGGCTCAACTCCATCTCCGTTAAATGGGTTCACGCTTCCTGCTGCATCGCCCACTACTAGCCAGTTTGGCCCAGATCGAGGGTGGACTGAGCCACCCATCGGCAGCCTTCCACTCAACGGCTTATCTTCAATATTTTCTAAATTAATTTCCCAGTTAGGTGGAATTTGACTAACCCAATGTTGGAATAAGCCCTCTAATGAAATTGCTTCATTCCCAAAGTGATGACTTAAAAGTCCAACACCAACGTTCACGGTGCCATCACCGACTGGGAAAACCCAGCCATAGCCCGGAAGTTCGCCGCCGGATTTGTTTCGAAGATCGAAGACTAATTCGAGTTGGTTTTCCATATGGCGTTCACACTGAAAATAACCCCTAATCGCCAGGCCCTGCGCGTAAGTGCGACTTCGCGCAGTCCCTAAAGCCCGGCCAAAGTGAGAAATAGGCCCGTCCGCAATAATGACGAATTTAGCTCGAACTTCCAAAGCCCCTTCGGGACCAGTGCCGGTCCCATTACCTACAGCGCGACACCCCCGTAAGTGACCATATTCAATTATCGGATCTTCGACTTCGACTCCAGTCCAGATTTCTGCGCCAGCTTTTACGGCATTAGAATTGAGCAATGCATCTAGACGTGATCTTCTTATGACTAGGCCGTGATCAGGATGAGCGTGATCGCCGGGCCAATCGAGATCGATGCTATGGCCACGTGCGGTCATTCGTAAGCCAAAATGGCGATGCATTTTTTTGGTAGCGTCTTCGAGCCCCATGTCATACAATTGCCCAGCAGCTTTTGGAGTTAAAGCATCACCGCATACTCGCTCTCGCGGCATGATCTCTCGCTCTAGCAAAAGAACGTTTAGTCCAGCCTTAGCGGCCCAATACGCAGCGGAACTTCCGGCGGGACCTCCGCCGACCACAAGAACGTCAGTCACTTTTTGCGTAGTCACAAAACCATTCTAGACAGTGGTTAAGCGTTGCTTCTTCCTGCCTGCGATCTTATTAATGGCCGCCTCCTCCTCCTCCTCCGGTGTCTTGGCCGCCTCCTAGGGCTTCCCATTCCATATCGCGATACGTTTCTTCCTCTTCCGAGATATCTTCACCGCTAATAACTTCTCGTATGTAACGCAACACAGAAAAAATCTTGTGTCCGGAAAGAACCTCGCCAAAGCCAGGCATGTTGGCGCCAGTTTCTCCAGATATGTGTGGCCCCCCAGGTCGGTTTGGGTCACCATAAATATTACCGAGACCAATACCTTGAGAACCAACCTCTAACCAATGAATCATGTCTTGGTTCAGATCAGGGAAAGTAAGAAGAACCTCACCGTTATATAACGGTCTGCCAATTCCACCACCTTCATAACCCGCACCATCTCCGCCATGGCAACTAACACATCGTGCTGTGTATGTCGCAGCCCCTTCACTTATCGCTGTGATTGGCGGTGGAGGCGGCTCAGTTAGTTTTACGTAGACGAAAGCCCACAGAGGAAGAAGAAATACAATGGGCAGAACCCAAATTGGAACCTTATTTCGAGTCTTGGCGGCAAGGATGAAGGCTGGCTCAACTGACGCTCCACCAAAGGGTTCTAACTTCGCAGCTTCTTTGGCTGCAGCAATGACATCTGCCGTCCCGGCTCCTGAGGTAGCCAAAACTCCGCCGCTTCCTGCGACGGCTGGAGCTGCCCCTCCCGATCCGTCATCAGAGATTAGACCCAGAGCGACTCTGCGCTGTCTAGAACGTTCGAATAGGTAATCAGGAACTTCAGTCACGGTGTCCTCCGCGTGGGGGTTATTTGTAACCCGGCATCGCAGTCGTTGCTAGGAGAAAGATTAGGCGCTTAGTAGGCCAGCGGTCCAAGTTTGCCAGAGAGTTTTTCGGTTTAGGGACAACTTTGTGTACTTCCTAAAAAAAGTTTTGCGATTGGTTAGCCATAGAGCCCATTTGAGTGGCACCATATAGCCGGCACGCAAGTTTAGGATTCTTTCCTTTGAGCATGATAAATTCCAAGTGGTTTACCCATGCCCCAGAGCTTAAATGCCTGTAAATTATATGAATTTTTGTAGTCTCTAGGCCATAGCCTGGAAAACGATTGACGAGGAGGGCGTGTGGCCGCATTATTAACAGCGATCGTGATCACGGCGCTGATGATCGCTGGCGTTATTGGATACGGTAAACGTAGGCCGGTCGACCGTCCTACGTCGTGGGGCGAAGCCATGCTCGGCTCCGCATTCGTATTCATGCTGCTTCTAATGGTTTTTGGTGTCGTGCCGGATCGTTGGGTTCGGCTAACTGACAATGAATGGGGCTGGTCTGTCGAAAAAATGCTCTTCACTGAAGGCCAGTTCATTGACGGAAACCCAATAACTTTCCCTCCAATGAGAATGGATCTCAAGAAAGTTTCTGACGTCGTCGTGGTCATACAGCATATTGTTGCTCTTATTGGATTGCCATTACTATGGATGTGGTGGCAAAAGCGTGACCAGAAAAAAGTAGTGGCTGAACCAGTTTCCGATTTCGGACGACCGTTAGTGAAGGGCAGCTGAAGTGGGAAAAACTGAGGCGAACCCACCAATGCCAAGATTTATTGATGACTATGTGTTGCAAACAGTGGATGCTGATTATCTAGCTGCGGCTGTTAAACCGAAAACATTCATCAATATTGACCAGTCTGAATGCATCCAATGTGAAGGATGCGTCGATATTTGTCCATGGAAATGTATATGGTTTCTTTCGACTGACGCCGTAGATGAAGCTGTTGGCGCAGATTTACCTGGGCTTGACCCTGCTGATAACGCAATATTCATAATTGATGATGATGTATGTACCCGATGCGCTTTGTGCGTCGACCGATGTCCTACTGGTGTAATTACCTTAGGAAAAATTAGTGATAACCCTCCGGCTTCTGGCGATGTTCACGGGCGAACTCATACCCACGGCTACTCCTACGGCATGCGACTCTGAGGAAATTGTAGATAAATCATGGCGAACTCGATTGAAAAACGAAAGCAAACACTGCCTGAAAAGCTCCAACAAGGGGCTGGGGCAGCGACAGACTGGATGCAAGGTAGCCAGTTTTGGACCTCGGTATTCCGTCCAGGTTCCATATTTCGGAAGGGTTACACAGATAGCCCAAGAAACCGAAGCTATGTGATCATGAATAGCGTGCTCTATCACCTCCACCCGGTGAAAGTTAAACGACACGCTGTCAAGGTGAGTTACACACTTTGTCTAGGAGGCCTAAGTTTCTTCCTCTTCATTCTGCTGACGATTACAGGCATTTTCTTAATGTTCTTTTATCGGCCCACAGCTGCTGCGGCCTGGAGCGATATCGAGAGTCTCCATACGCAGGTTTCGTTTGGTTTACTTGTAAGGAACATGCATAGATGGGCTGCCCATCTAATGGTCTTGTCAGTATTTTTGCATATGGCTCGAGTTTTTTATCACGGTGCATATAAAGCCCCAAGAGAATTTAACTGGATTATTGGCGTAGTGCTTTTGAAGCTAACTCTTTTGCTTTCTTTCACTGGCTACTTGTTGCCATGGGATCAATTATCACTATGGGCTGTCACCGTTGGAACCAACATGATGGGATTTACCCCTGTCTTTGGGGATCAGGTAAGATTTGTCTTATTGGGTGGCAAACAAATCGGAGCTGAAACTCTCCTGCGTTGGTACGTATTACATGTACTGATGCTTCCGTTTGTCCTCGTCATCTTTCTGGCTATCCATTTTTGGAGAGTTCGGAAAGACGGCGGAATCTCCGGACCTCTATAGGCCGAGGAGCAGAACTTATACATGACTGAAATTCCAGAACATCTTCTTAAACGAAGTCAAGCAGCTAAATCAGCGGCAGATGGTGGCGCAGGTGCTCCTGCGGCGGTATCTGTGTCTGACGATGATGGTCAGACTATCCCCCGTTCTCTTTTAGAACAGAGCCAACAAGGCGGCACATCTGCGCCAGCCGCTCCTGGAGGTGTCGCTACCATAGCCCCGCCTTTGATGGCCGGACCAAGCGGGAACACACATCGCCTTCTGACCGTTGTAAAATCCGGCTCGATTCAAGATGTAAAGGCTTCTCCGGGTGACAAGGTTCACGTTTGGCCACATCTCTTAGCAGCAGAGTTCACAGCAGCTTTGTTTATCACGGCCTTTACACTGATTTTTTCATTGTTTATTAACGCACCGTTGCTAGAACTTGCTAATCACAATGCAACTCCTAACCCGTCCAAAGCGCCTTGGTATTTCTTGGGTTTGCAAGAACTCCTAACGATGTTTGATCCAATGATCGCAGGTGTCACTATCCCTGGAGTTGTGTTGGTCTTGTTGGGCTTCGCCCCGTATATAGATCGGAACCCATCAAATAAACCTGAAGATCGTAAGTTTGCTATTTCAATTCAAACTATTCATCTAATGTTTTGGGCTGTTCTTGTAATTATTGGTTCGTTCTTCCGAGGCCAAGGCTTTAACTTTACCTACCCGTGGGACACTGGTCTTCACGGCATATTCCATCTCTGAGAAAGGGCGCCATGTCAACTGGAACTATAATCGCCATTGCAATCCCCGTTCTCATTGCCCTTGCCGCAGTTGTGGGGTTTGGTTCTCTGCGCAAAAAAGATGCAAAGGGTTTAGGCCATATGTCGCGTGAGACACGAAGTCGTGACGCCGGGGCTCTCGACCAAAATATTTCAGGAAGTAACGAAGCTCGAGAACTAGAAAAATCAGTTGCTATGGAGCGTGTAAGCGCAGGTGTTACTGTGCCGCTTCCTAAAGTTCCGGAGATATGGAGCCCTCCAGACGCAGATGCAATAGGTGTGAGCCGACGTCAATTTCTGAATAGGTCCTCGATCACGCTTATGACTTTGGGTCTTTCGGTATTTGGTGCAGCAAACATCGCATTCCTTTGGCCTCGCCCTACTGCAGGCTTTGGATCTAAAGTAAAAATAGGGACGATTGACTCGATTAATACAGTAATTAATTCGTCATCACCAGCTGTCAATTTTGCCTATTTTTCTGAAGCTCAGACTTACCTGCAGCCATATCCTATGGATCAAGCAACTCAAGCTTCGGCTGAAGCCGTGTACAAAGGTGCGACCCTTGCAGGAATAAAACAGGGGTATGTAGCTCTATGGCAAAAATGTCCACATCTTGGGTGCAAAGTACCTGTATGTGGAACATCTCAATGGTTTGAGTGTCCATGTCACGGCTCACAATACAATCGCGTCGGTGAGAAAAAAGTAGGTCCTGCACCTCGGGGTATGGACCATTTTCCGGTCATCATTGACGGTGAAAATGTAATTATTGACACTGGAACTGTCTCTCTAGGTGCGGTTATTGGCACAGATACAACTGGACAAGGTCTAGAAGGACCTCATTGCGCGTGATTGATAATATTTGTTTTTCCCATCTCGCACCCACCTGGGCAGGAGTGAGTAACTAGTGATGTATGCGGCTACCACAGAACGATCAATCGCTATGGCCATATTGGCTATTGTGGTCGTTGCATGGGCGATCTATGTCTTTACAAATATCCGTCGTAGCAAAGACGAAGTAGGTAGTGAAGTTGAGCTCGCTGCGAACAGAGGATCGCTCGACAGTGATGAGAAGCTAGAAGGTTCGCGTCTCGAGCGCGTTCAAGCTTTTGGTGTTCTCATGCTTCTAATTATTGCTCTTGTTCTGCCCATCTACTGGCTACGCGAAGGTGGCCGACGAGATGGCGCCGAACGAGGTTTCTCTGAACGCGCAGCAAGAGCAGGTGAAGCCTTAGCAGAAGAACTTGAGTGCGTTGTTTGTCATGGAGCCGATATGGGCGGCGCTAATTACGCTCCGGTGGTCCTAGACATCGGTAACCAATTCAGTGATCAGGAAAGCTATATTATTAAGACGTCATGGCGTGCACCAGCTATTAATAATGTGTTTACACGCTTTGATACAGGCGCTGAAAAATTGTCAGAAGTTGACGAAGTTAGAAAAATTCTTAACTATGGTCGTGGTGTGATGCCGGCTTGGGGCTTGCCAGGCGGCGGTCCGCTCACATCTCAAGAGGTCGACCATATAATTGCCTGGTTATGGCGTGAGCAATTACCTGTTGAAGAAGTAGCGGCAACAGCCCGAGCTGAAAAAGAAGCTCAAATGGCTGCGAACCCAAGTAAATCAGAAGGCCAAGTCCTTTTTGAAATACATTGCGCAAGATGCCACACTCCGAGATGGCCTGGGCGTGGACCTGCGACACTACCAAATGGGGGTGGGACTGTAGAACTGATACCAGGGCCAGCTGGCTCAGGACGTTATGGACCAGCACTCAACAAAACTAGTCTCGAACGACTTTTCCCAGATATAGAAGACCAAATTAGCTTTATCGCATTAGGGGCCGCAGACGACGTAGCCTATGGGGAATTTGCACGTCTAGGGAATTACGGTATGCCAGGATTTGGCAAAATTCTAACTGAAGACGAGATAAGAGCTATCTCAATGTACGAGCGAAGTCTTGACCCGGTTGAACAATCAACAGTCGAGTTTGCTGAACTCTATGGCCCAGGTGGTGACTCATGAGTTTCTTAGCGGTTGTTGGATGGGACCCAGTATTAACAGGCTATTTAGCAGTGTTATTAGCGGTTGTAATCCTTTGCGGATCGGTGTATCTACTCCTAGCTACAAATATAGGAGTGCGCCTAGGGTTCCTAGTGGCTTGGACGGGTTTCTGGGGCTGGAACCTCTTAATGGGTACTATCTGGTGGGTGTTTGGAATCGGCTGGGTTGGTAATAGTCCTTCATGGCAGGTAACACACGTAAGTACTAACCCGGAAGCTGTCCCGATAGAGAAGGTCCAAGAAATTGGAAACGAGGGCGTCAATGTCGCTCCCGGTGGCAATTGGGAAGTTGTAATTGAAGCTGACGCCCGTTCCGCCGCAGACAGCGCTGTTATATGTAGAGATGGTGACCCACGAAGCCTCGAAACAGTCAATACCTGTCTGTTCGCTGCCGCAAGTGACTACCGAGTCCACCGAGTACTAAAAACTGGTGGTGAAAGATACCGATTATTTGGGATACCTGACAATCCACTTACCCAATACTTGATACCAAGTCGTGGGCGTCCACATTATGCAGCTGTCCAGTTGCAGCCGTATAAACCAAATCTTGAAGTTGACCCAAATGTTTTCGGCGAGGACGGAAAAGTCTTCTTGCCTGTAGCAGAACTCGACGGCTCAGCACCTCTGTATACCGTAATCATGGTTCGTGACCAAGGTAATCTGCGTTTGAGGCCAGCATTAGTGGCAATATTGTCAGGGGTCTTGTTTGGTCTAGGTTGTTATCACTTACACCGTCGTGATCAGGCCGTTTGGGCTGTGCGCGAAGCTGCAGGAAAATAAGTTAAAGTTGGGGTAGGTGAACTGAAGTGGAACAGTATCTGCCAGTATTAACCCTTGGGGTTCTAGCAATCTTATTTGTTCTATTAAGCATTGTTACGTCGCGTCTACTCGCCCCGGAGCGTCGAACCCTCCCAAAATTTGCTCCCTATGAGTGCGGTATAACTGATCAAACTGCTATCCCTGAGCGTTTCCCAGTCAAGTTTTATTTGGTAGCAATGCTTTTCATAATGTTTGACATAGAAATAATTTTTTTATACCCATGGGCGGTAGCTAATAATGAACTGGGACTATTTGGGCTTATAGCTATGGCTATTTTTGTCGGGATATTCTTCCTTTCTTTTGCATACGAATTAGCTATGGGTGGCCTGAACTGGGGTCCTGGTAAACGTGTATCAAATCCATTAGTAAGTCCGGAAAGAACCACAACATCCACTATTCGAAAAGTTGGCCTTGAGGGCAGAACACCTAGCGTTGCTTCTTCAAGTGAAACCGAGGCTGCATAATGGCCGATATTTATGACCTCAAACAAAAACTAGGGTTAGGTGATGCAGGGTTAGCTGGCCTCGGTCACAATATTTTCACCGCACCGATTGAAGAGCTGGTTAAGTGGGCTCGGCGGCGCAGTGTCATGCCAGCTACTTTTGGACTTGCTTGTTGTGCCATCGAAATGATGGCTACAGGCACAGCTCACTATGATATGGCTCGATATGGAATGGAGACCTTTAGAGCGTCACCTCGCCAAGCAGATTTAATGATAGTTGCGGGTCGCGTAAGCCAGAAAATGGCGCCCGTGCTGAGACAAATATACGACCAAATGATGGAGCCCAAGTGGGTTATAAGTATGGGGGTATGTGCTTCTAGCGGTGGAATGTTTAACAACTATGCGATAGTGCAGGGAGTTGACCAAATTGTTCCTGTAGATATTTACGCACCAGGTTGCCCTCCAGGTCCTGAAACCTTATTACATGCAATTCTGGCGCTACATGAAAAAATTCGCACTGGAGAGTTGACTGAACGTAGAAAAAGTACTGGTAAGGGAGCTGGATTTGAGCTTTCTCATGAACATGCCCCGGATGCTCAGCCTGAACCGGTAATTATACGCACTGGTAGACGCTAACGATGAGTAGCAATGAGGCACCAGATGTCATAGCCGAAGGCAATGACGATGATATGCCTGCAAATACTCATACAGATATGGCTTATGATGTCCCAGTTTCAAGTAGTAACGACCAAATTGTGTTACATCCTGAGATAGGTTTTTATGAGAGTTTAATCAATAACCTGTTGGCTGATGGCTATCAGATGTGTATTGATCTTTGTGGTGTTGACTACTTTAAAAACTTGACTAGGAAACTTCCGAACGATGCAACAGCAGAGCGATTCGAGTTAGTAATTAATCTTCTTGATCTTTCAGCAAAAAGACGTATTCGAGTGCGTGTTCAATTACCTGAAGATGACCCCAAAGTGCCATCGATATCTATGATCTACCCAGGCGCAGAAGCTATGGAACGCGAAGCGAGTGACATGTTTGGTTTTGTATTTGAGGGCCATCCTGATCCAACTCCAATTTTACTTCCAGAGGGTTGGGTGGGCCACCCGCTGCGTAAGGATTTTTCGATGGGAAGAATTCCGGTGCAATTCAAAGCAGTTGAGGGACGTTAATGAGCACTCTCGACCATCTCCGCAACCGTGACGCCATATTGCGTATCTCTGAATCTGAGGCTGAAAACCGTGCCGAAGTAATAGATCCAGATGATGAACGAATGATTATAAACATGGGACCACAGCATCCTTCGACTCATGGAGTGTTGCGAGTAACCATGGAGTTACAAGGAGAAACTGTCCTTCGATCGAAACCAGTTATTGGTTATTTACACACTGGAATGGAAAAAACAGCGGAAGATCTAACCTTCCTGCAGGGACCGACCAACGTTACCCGAATGGATTACGCTGCTCCGCTTTTCACGGAGCTTGTCTATTCGTTAGCTGTTGAACAACTTTTAGATATTGAGATTCCTGAGCGCGCTACGTGGATCCGAATGCTGATGTGCGAACTTAATCGCATGTCCTCGCATCTTTTGTTTCTCGCGACTAATGGGATGGACTTGGGTTCTGTCGGAATGATGATATATGGATGGCGAGAGAGGGAAGAAGTCCTAAGATTTTTTGAGAAAGTAACTGGACTCAGAATGAACCATAACTACATTCGTCCGGGTGGTGTGGCCGCTGATTTGCCTGATAATTGGCAAGCAGACGTTCGCGAAATTTTGGACATCCTCCCAGAACGTCTGGAACAGTTTGATGTGCTCATGACTGGGCAACCGATATGGAGAGCTCGGACACAAGGTGTAGGAGTAATAACTACAGAAGAAGCAATTGCGTTAGGAGCGACAGGGCCAATTCTTCGCTCAACTGGTTACGCATGGGATACAAGACGAACGATGCCCTACCTTGCATACGACAAAGTAGATTTTGATATAGTCGTCGGGACCTATGGTGATACCTTTGACAGGTATGCGATTCGCTTAAATGAGATCAGGGAATCGATGAGAATCGTGGAACAATGTCTTGACATGATGCCAAAAGGCCCTTACAGAGTAGAAGATCGTAAGGTAACACCGCCGCCAAGAGCTCGAATAGATGAGTCGATGGAGGCGTTAATTCATCACTTTAAAATCTTCACAGAGGGCTATAAAGTCCCTGCTGGAGAGGTTTACACCTCAGTTGAATCCCCCCGTGGAGAATTGGGTTGTTATCTTGTCTCAGATGGAGGGCCAAAACCTCAACGGATGCATATACGCGCTCCATCTTTTGTCAATTTGCAAACTCTTCCGCACATGATGCACGGCGGGCTGTTAGCAGACGCGGTTGCAGTTATTTCCTCGATTGACCCGATCATGGGAGAAGTCGACCGATGACTTTTTTTACAGAAGAAAACTTAGAGTTAGCTCACGAGATAATTGGGCGCTACCCAAAGCAGCGTTCAGCAATGATTCCCCTCTTACACCTAGCTCAAGAACAATCTGGATGGGTAACCGAAGAAGCAATGAAGCAAATTGGTGTCCTTGTGGGTACCAGCTCAGCAGAGGTTCTTGGTACTTGCTCTTTCTACGAAATGTTTAAGCGCCACGAAGTTGGTAAATATGTCGTAAACATTTGCACGACAATGTCATGTGCTCTTTTGGGAGCAGAAGAGCTACTGGAACATGCGGAAACGCGACTAGGGATTAAAGCTGGAAGCACCACTAGTGACGGATTGTTTACGTTGGAAGGAGCTGAGTGCCAAGCAGCGTGCACAGAAGCTCCCTGCCTGCAAGTAAATTACAGGCATCAATACAGAGTTACCCCCTCAGATTTTGATCAACTTATAGATGAATTAGCTGATCCAAATAATGAAGAGACGCCAAGGCACGGAGTACTCGCTCAAATTCGCCAACATATACCTGTAGAACGATCTGTCGGTGCTGTGCACCCGGATCTAGTTAATGTCCCTCCAGTTTGGATTGAAGAAAAAAAAGAAGCTAACTCATGACTGAACTAGGAATTCCAATTCCCCACGCTCCAGGGTTTATTGCCAATAAGACCCCGCGCATCGTTACATCGCGCTTCGATTACGAAGATTCTTTTACCATTGAAAGATATGAGGAAACTGGGGGATATCAAGGTCTGCGAACAGCTTTAAGTAAGACTCCTGAAGCAGTGCATGGAGAAGTTCGGGACGCTTCACTGCTAGGGCGGGGCGGGGCTGGTTTCCCGGCAGGCGTTAAATGGGGATTCTGTCCCCCAGGAGTATGGCCTCGCTATCTAGTTGTTAATGGTGACGAATCTGAACCAGGGACCTACAAAGACCGACTCTTAATGGAACTCGATCCACATCAGCTAATTGAAGGTTGCCTAATAGCTTGCTATGCAATTGGGTTAAGTCAATGTTTTTTGTACGTACGTGGTGAAATGGCAGTGGCCCAAGAACGAATAGCGCAAGCACTAAACGAGGCCTACGCAGCTGGTTATATTGGTAAAAATATTTTAGGCACTGAACTCTCAGTAGATATTGTGCTTCACTGGGGAGCCGGAGCATATGTAGTAGGTGAAGAAACAGCTCTGATCGAGAGCCTTGAGGGTAATCGCGGGATGCCACGGCTGAAGCCACCTTATTTCCCCGCATCAATTGGCCTATACGGGCAGCCAACAATCGTGAACAACGTTGAAACACTCTCCAACTTGCCATGGATTCTCTCGAACGGTTCTGAGGCATTTAAAGCAATTGGAACAGAGACTTCTCCGGGAACTCGGATGGTTGCGGTAAGCGGTCATGTAAAACGTCCAGGTGTTTATGAAATTGTTAATGGAACAACGACCTTCAGAGATCTAATTTATGGCGAAACCATGTGCGGGGGAATCCGTAATGATGCAGCGCTCAAAGCGTTTGTTCCCGGCGGAGGCTCGGCGCCTTGGTTTACAGCTGATCAACTTGACTTACCCTTCGAGGCTAGTCAAGTTGGACCCGAAGGGTCGATGCTGGGTTCAGGTGCAATAATGGTGATGGACGAAACCACCGATATCCCTGCAGCAGCACTAACTCTTACCAAGTTCTATGCCCACGAATCCTGTGGCAAGTGTGTGCCATGTCGAGAGGGAGGAACATGGCTAGAGCAGATAATGCGTCGTGTCGTGAATGGATCAGGAACTAAGCGTGATCTTGACTTGTTAATAGAAGTTGGCGAAACAATCTGCCCTGGTGATTTCCCTCACGCTTCCAACAAGGAAAAAGGTTTGTCAGCCGTTCCATTCCCATACAAGATGACAACAATTTGTTTTGTTGGACCATCTGCATTTGCGCCCGTTCACTCTGCCTTAACACTTTTCAGAGAAGAATTTGAAGCCAAAGTAGCTGGCAACAGTGACCGTAACTATGTCGAGGTTACGATAAATGCCTGATTCTCAACCGAACGCCGTATCGGTAACCATAAACGGCACTCAGATTGAAGCCGAAGCTGGCGAACTTGTCATTGCTGCTGCCGACCGCAACGGTGTTCACATTCCTCGCTTCTGCTACCACGAGAGAATGTCTTCTGTTGGCATGTGCCGGATGTGTCTCGTAGAGGTTGATACCGGTAGAGGTCCAATGCTCCAGCCTTCGTGCATGATCTCGGTTACAGATGGAATGATCGTTGATACAGAGTCAGATCAAACCAAACGAGCTCAAGAAGGAATTCTCGAATTTCTTCTAATCAATCACCCTCTTGATTGTCCGGTTTGTGACAAAGGCGGAGAGTGTCCGTTACAGGATCAAACAGTTGCTTATGGCCCTGGCGAGTCCAGGTTTATAGAAGAAAAACGGCATTATGAGAAGCCCATACCTATCTCAGACCTAGTGCATTTAGATAGAGAACGTTGCATTCTTTGTGACAGGTGCACACGGTTTGCTGATGAAGTAGCCGGAGATCCGCTCATTCAATTTACCGAAAGAGGTAATGAGACCCAGGTTTTGACATTCCCCAATGAACCGTTTAGCTCATACTTCTCAGGGAATACGGTTCAAATATGTCCAGTAGGTGCACTTACAGCAGCCCCTTACCGGTTTAAGGCGCGCCCGTGGGATCTAGAACAAGTGGAGTCGACATGCACCACTTGTTCGGTTGGCTGTCGCGTCGCTGTCCAGTCATCGCGAAATGAACTAGTTCGATATTTAGGTGTTGATATTGACCCTGTTAATCATGGTTGGTTGTGTGACAAAGGACGTTTTGACTTCGAGGCGATAAAAAGTCCAAACCGTCTAGAAACCCCTCTGATCCGAGACCCGAACGACAAGGACCAGCTGATAGAAACCACTTGGGGTGCTGCACTAGCAGCGAGTGCTGATGCTATCAAAGAAGCCCGATCTGGCAAGATAGGCGTGATCGGTGGTTCTCGACTTACAAATGAAGATGCTTATGCATGGGCCAAGCTCGCTGGGTCGGTAATAGGTACTAATAACGTTGATGCCCAGTTAGGCGACGGGCTGCCCGGCAAAGTAGTTCTGGGACTGCCAGGAGCAACTATTGATGAAGCATGCTCGGCGGATACGGTATTAGTAATTGGTCCCGATTTAAAAGAAGAACTACCGATTCTTCATCTTCGGCTACGAGGAGCAGCTAAGAAAAAGAAAGTGAAAGTTGTTGAAATTACTCCATTGCAAACTGGGGTTAGCTCCTATGCACATCGCTCTATCGTATGTAGATCTGGAGAAGCAGCGAAAACACTTAAATCATTATTAACTAGTGATGATGAATTAAGCCAAGAAATTCGTTCGGGCTCTGTTGTCGTTATCCTTGGCCGCAGTTCACTAGCTGAGTCAGCTCTCCCAGCAATCGAAGTAGCCTCTGTAATCACTGAGGAGCTACCTAAAGCTAAATTCTTAGTGGCTCTTCGAAGAGGAAATGTCCGCGGAGCTATAGACATGGGATTGTCCCCAGGGTTGCTCCCAGGCAGGGTGCCACTAGAAAATCCAAACGATGAAATTAAAAAGATTTGGGCTAAAGTACCTACCGTAGAAGGCTTAGATACTGCCGGTATGTTACGTGCCGCCGCCGATGGACAACTTGATGTTTTAATTTTAGTCGGAGCTGATCCGCTCGTAGATTTTCCCGACCAAGATCTTGCGAACAGAGGACTAAGGGGAGCGAAATTCGTAGTCGCAATTGATAATTTCCCGACGTTGTCAGTAGCGAACGCTGATGTGGTGCTTCCTGCCACTGCGTATGGTGAAAAAGGCGGAACGACTACCAATATTGAAGGACGCGTAAGCAGATTAGCTCAACTCGTAACTTCACCGTCGGCCGCAAGAGACGATTGGATGATCGCAAGTGAATTAGCTTGGCGCCTCGGGGGTGATCTGAAATTTTCTTCTATGGAGGAAATTTGGAGCGAAATCGAGCAGGTCGCTCCAAGTCACAACGGGATAACGCTTGAAAAAATATGGGCCGATGAAACACGCGACGGAATTCTCATTACTGAAACAAGTATCCAATTAGCGATAGAACCTTCTGGAGAGACGCCGGTGGTAGATGGATACGGTCTAAGACTGATAAGCGGTAGAAAGTTGTATGACGCAGGCACGCAAACAAGTAACTGTGCTTCGCTTTCAGCATTAGCTCAAGACGCAGAACTGAGGGTAAACCCAACGGAACTTGAACGGCTGGGTATACAAGACGGATCCGAAGTCACGATTATTTCTACAAAAGCAACCGGAGTTGCTATAGCGATAGCAGATGAAAGTATTCCTCGTGGGACTGCTGTACTACCATTTAATAATCCTGGTATCCGAGCCAATCTGTTTATCAACAGTGAGTTACCTGTAACAGATATCAGAATTGAGACACGATGACGGGTGACCCACTTTTCCATGATGGTGTTGACCTAGTCGACATCGGAATTATGGGCTTGAAAGTCGTTGTAGCCTTTGGGTTTTTACTCGTGGCGACGATGTTCATGGTTTGGTTTGAACGCAAACTTATTTCGGATATGCAAAATCGGATCGGTCCAAATGTCGCAGGACCATGGGGCTTACTTCAAACTTTCGCAGACGGAGTTAAATTTTTTTTTAAAGAAGATCTTCGTCCTGAGAATGCGGATCCCCTTGTATTCCGATTAGCACCCTATATCTCGGCGGTAACAGCATTTCTGTCCTTTGCAATTGTTCCTGTGGGCGGCGTTTTTAAAGACGTTCCCGGTACGACTGGAACAGTAAACATTTTCGGGCGTGAGACTTTTCTTCAGGTTGCAGATCCCCCGATAGGCATTTTGTTGCTGCTAGCTATGTCCTCCATAGCGGTATACGGGATCATGCTGGCTGGCTGGTCATCAGGTTCTAAGTACCCGTTAATCGGTTCGGTAAGAGCATCTGCTCAAGCGATTTCCTATGAAGCTGCGTTAGGAATGTCAGTTGTAGCCGTCGTTATCCTAGCTGGGACGCTCTCCACACATGACATTGTTGCTCATCAAGCTGGAGGGATAAACACTTGGTTTCTCGTCACCTCCGGGGTAATTCCCTTTATTGTATTTTTGATAGCTGCAACGGCAGAGTTAAATCGTCCACCATTTGACCTAGTTGAAGCTGAACAAGAACTCGTTGGAGGCTTCCATACCGAATACTCATCTATTCGCTTCGCTCTGTTTTTCTTAGCTGAATTTATGAATGTAATCACCATGTCGGCGATCATGGTGACCTTGTTTTTCGGCGGTCCAGCTGGTCCTATATTCTTCGGTCTTACCTGGTTCTGGCCGACCATTTGGTTTATGTCAAAAGTAATGGTCTTCTTGTTTATTTTCGTATGGTTTAGAGCGACTCTCCCTCGCTTAAGATATGACCAACTTATGGACTTAGGTTGGAAGGTTCTAATCCCGTTGAGTCTCTTCTGGCTAATGTTTATTAGTCTTAAAGAGTTGCGAGCAAGCAATGATTGGAATTGGATAGCGACATATGCGGCTGCAGCTGGTGGGCTTCTTCTTGGAGGCACTTTGTTAATAACTGCGTTGCGTGCTGGAGACAGGGCTTACCAAAAAGATTCGGAGGATGCGTAATGGGTTACCTCGATGGTTTTAAAATCACTTTCGGCAAACTTTTCGAAGAGCGAGTTACCACTGAATACCCAAAAGAGAAAAGAGAAAAACCTGACCGTTTTCATGGGCGACATGTTCTAAATCGTTATGAAGATGGCATGGAGAAATGTATAGGCTGCGAGTTATGCGCCGGAGTGTGCCCGGCTAAATGTATATACGTTCGGGGAGCAGACAATCCTGAAGAAGCGCCAGTATCACCCGGCGAAAGATATGGCTTTGTCTACGAAATTAATTACTTACGTTGTATACATTGTGATCTCTGTGTAGAAGCATGCCCTACTGAGGCTATTACGGAATCAAAGCTCTTTGAGTTTAGTTTTGATAATAGAAGTGATGCGATTTACACGAAAGATGAGCTAGTCGTTGATGACCAAGGGCTCCCACAAAAACAACCATGGGAACTGTGGCACGTTGGCGATGATTTGAAAACTTCGGGGTGGATGAGGGCTACAGCCTCATCGGGAAACCCGGCGTATGAGAATCGTGTTGGCTGGAGTGGGGAACTCGGCTATGGAGTTAGAGAGCCGGAACGGGGTCAACAATTCGACGAGTCTGAACCTCAGAACCTCGATGGCAAGGATGACCAGGACTAATGGTCGACACGATTGTATTTTTGGTAGCAGCGGTTATATGCCTGACAGGGGCCCTAGGGGTCATTTTAGCTCGTAATCCAGTGCATTCAGCGCTAATGCTAGTTATGACGCTTTTCGGCATTGCGGTCCAGTTTGTCTCACAAGAAGCACATTTTTTGGCAGCAGTGCAAGTAATTGTCTACGCAGGCGCAATTGTTGTTCTTTTCCTTTTCGTCATAATGTTGCTAGGGGTAGATACGGCACAAAATCTGGAGATAGGCGCACTTCCTGCTCAAAAATGGGCGGCATTGTGCTTTGGAGTTGGGTCACTAGCCCTCACTGGCTACATCATATTGGCAGTTGATAATCCAGTGACCGGTCGACCAGGCATGGGCGGAGCGATTGATGAGACCGCTAATGTACGACTCCTAGCCAGATCGCTTTTTTCCAACTACGTGTATGCATTTGAATTGACTTCTTTACTATTAGTGATTGCTGTAATTGGTGCAGTTGTTCTTGCGCGTAAACCAGTAAAACAATTACCAGAGGAGGCGGGGCGATGATTGTTACAACCAGCTGGTATCTAGTGTTGGGAGCTCTCCTTTTCATTATTGGTGGGGTTGGCCTTCTGGTTCGCCGAAATCCTCTCATAATGCTCATGTGTGTCGAACTAATGCTCAATGGAGTTAATTTGAGTTTCGTAGCGTTTTCCAAAGCCTTAGGAGATATCGGTGGCCAAACGGTAGTTTTCTTCGTCCTAGTAGTGGCCGCAGCCGAAGTGGTTGTTGGGCTTGGACTCATAGTAGCGATACTCCGACGCGCACCAGGTTCTACTGCTGATGATCTTTCGGTATTGAAGGGTTAGTGCCATATGGTTGAACTGGTTTGGCTGATACCAACTTTCCCTCTGGTTGGTTTTCTATTTTTATTGATTGCCGGAAGTCGATTGGGTGAACCGAAAGCAGGGTGGATAGCGACAGCTGCATCAACATGTTCCTTTATTGTTACTTTCGTTGTATTTCTGGGCTTATTGGCTAAAAGTAGTGACGATCGTTCTTTTGAGCAAGTTCTTTTTGATTGGCTTCCAGCCGGCTCACTTAATGTCGAAGCTGGTTTTTTAGTCGATCCACTCTCTATGACCATGGCATTATTCGTCACTGGCGTAGGAACTCTGATTCATCTTTACTCAGTGGGTTATATGCACGGGGATCCAAAGTTCTCGAAGTTCTTTCTATATCTCAACCTGTTTCTGTTCTCAATGTTGATGCTGGTTTTGGGAAACAATCTTGTCGTCACATTTCTTGGTTGGGAGGGAGTAGGCACCTGTTCATACTTACTCATCTCCTTCTGGCATCAGAGAGACAGTGCAGCTACAGCTGGGAAAAAAGCTTTTGTAACTAATCGCGTCGGTGATTGGGGCTTTATGATTGCAATGTTTCTGTTGTGGAGCTCGATAGGAACTTTGACTTACACAGAAATAGCGCAGTCTTCGCCAATGGCGACAGTTACAGGAACAGCTGTCTCGCTCCTTCTATTCGTAGCAGCCGCTGGTAAATCTGCTCAATTGCCTCTCTATGTGTGGTTGCCTGACGCGATGGAAGGGCCTACCCCCGTATCAGCGATGGTCCATGCAGCGACAATGGTTACCTCTGGCGTTTACTTATTGGTGCGAATGAATCATGTGCTAACGAGCGACGCGTTAATAGTAATTGCAGTCGTTGGAGCAGCTACTGCTCTTTTCGCAGCGTTAGCAGCCGTGGCGCAACAGGATATTAAGAAAGTCCTTGCGTATTCGACCGTTAGCCAGCTCGGATTTATGTTTCTGGCAATTGGATCAGGTGCCTACGTTGCAGCTATTTTTCATGTAATTACTCACGCATTTTTTAAAGCGCTCTTATTCCTTGGCTCAGGATCAGTGATACATGGAATGCATGATGAGCAAGACATGAAAAAAATGGGGGCTCTACGGAGTCTTATGCCAATTACTGCTGGAACCTTCATAATCGGTTGGCTAGCTATTGCAGGTGTCCCTCCATTTGCGGGCTTTTGGTCCAAAGATGAGATTCTCTTAGCCGCATGGGAGCAGCCTAATATTGGCCCGATTCTCTGGGCGGTAGGTTTGGTTACTGCTCTCTTGACTGCTTACTACATGAGTAGGCAAGTTTTCCTGGTTTTCTTTGGAGATAAACGCTGGGATGAGGGGGTAGAACCCCATGAATCACCATGGACTATGACACTCCCGCTCTGTATTCTAGCGGTTGCTGCTGCCTTGGGTGGATTGATAAATCTTCCGGTAGTAGCAGATTGGCTATACCTAGAGCATTTCTTGGAACCTATTTTTAGCCATCCACATCAATTCGTATCCAGTACCACTACCAAAATAATTCTAGCGATAATAGCGGTTCTGGCAGGGCTTGTCGGGATCGGTGTAGCCGCCGCCGTATGGCTTGTGCATCGAGTTAAGGCGGATCAACTAGAGCCAAAGATTCTTGAAAACGCTATGTATATAGATGCTGCTTATTCGAAAGTTGTGGGCGGGGTGGGTCACAAGGCCTTTGAAATGATCTCTAATGCAGATAAAAAATATGTGGATGGAGCCATTAATCAAATTGGAAAAACTACAATCCGGCTCGGCGCTATGATGAGGCCTTTACAGTCGGGTTATATGCGTAACTATGCAATTGGCATAACAATCGGTGGGTTAGTTCTACTCATTTGGATAATCGCAGGTGCCTCTTGATGGATTTACTCGGATCTGCAGAGGTAGCGTCGTTTCCAGTACTTAATGCTCTGATTCTGCTTCCTGCTATTGGAGCGCTCGTAGTCGCTCTGTTGCCAAAAAACAGGCCGGAGATAGTCAGACCAATTGGCGCTCTATTCGCTCTGGGAGCAGGCGCAATGTCTGTTTTTGTAATGATCAAGTTTCAAATTTCTGATAGTGGTTTTCAGTTTGAGTCCTATCAATCTTGGATTCCATCTTTGGGAATTTCTTGGCATGTAGGCGTTGACGGCATATCACTATGGCTTGTAGTTCTAACTGGATTAATAACTCCGATTGTCTTATTGGCGGTGGATCCTCATCATGACCCTAAGCCTTACACAGCTTGGCTTCTGTTACTCCAAGCAGGATCATTCGGCGCATTTTTAGCATTAGATCTTTTTTTGTTCTTTGTGATGTTTGAAATTGTGTTGGTGCCGATGTACATGCTCATCGGTGGTTGGGGCTATGACGATCGTCGTTATGCGGCAACAAAATTCTTTCTTTACACGATGGCAGGATCGGCACTTATGCTTGTCGCCATAGTTACTGTGGCTGTCTTAAGTGCTAAAGATGGAGGCCTGACGTTTGATGTCGTTGAGCTAGCTAATCGTCAATCTCTAGCGACGAACACAAGCCGCCTATGTTTTGCTGCTTTTGCTTTAGCATTCGTGATCAAAGTTCCAGTAGCCCCTTTCCACACATGGCTTCCAGACGCACACACACAAGCTCCAACGGCTGGCTCAGTAGTTCTTGCTGCGGTAATGCTCAAATTAGGTGCATATGGCCTACTTCGATTTGGGATTTATCTGTTTCCGGAAGCAGCTGTTTGGTTGGCGCCAACATTAGTTACCTTGGGGGTTTTCGGAGTAATTTATGGTGCAGTTGTGGCTGCAATGCAAAAAGATCTAAAACGGCTTGTCGCATATTCATCGGTAGCCCATATGGGGTTTATTATTTTAGGAATTTTTGCGTTCACTACTCAAAGTCTCCAGGGTGGGATTCTTCAAATGGTCAATCATGGCCTTTCCACTGGAGCCTTGTTCCTTATGGTTGGAATGCTGTATGAGAGGCGAAAGACCCGAGCAATTGCTGAATTGAAAGGAATCCAGACAGCTGCGCCAGTGTTTGCAGGATTTTTCACGGTAATCATGCTTTCCTCTGTCGGGGTGCCGGGCCTTAATGGTTTTGTCGGTGAATTTCTCATATTAATAGGTTCGTTTGAAACACGCCGTTGGTGGACCGTGATAGCGGCAACTGGGGTAATTCTGGCAGCCGTTTATTTACTTTGGGCTTACCAACGTGTGTTTCATGGCGAACCAACATCCGCTGATGAAAAAACACCGGATTTGAAACTTCGCGAAGGTCTGGTTCTTGCACCATTCATAGTAGGAATTATATTTTTAGGAATTTACCCAAAGCCACTGTTAGAACGTATTGAACCGGCGGTTGATCGATTACTTAGCCACATTGAGCAGCACTCAGATTACGAACGTCCAGAACCAAATACCCCAGTGATAATAGATGTTCACCATGAAACTGAGAAAGAGGAGGGGCACTAATGAAGACTATTTCTGCAGCGATATTTGAAGCTCCTTCGGTGGACTGGTGGGGCTTGCTACCTCAAATGGTCTTACTGGGTGTCGCACTATCGCTGCTTCTAATCACTTCAATTTCAAGAAGGAAATTCGCTACTGCTTTCAGCACCTTATGTTCTGTGCTCGCAGGTTCAACGGTCTTTTTGATCGCCCTTGGATTATGGGGAGATGTTCAAGAACTAGGGCCTCGATCAAGTCTTGCCAGCGCATTTGGAGTCGATGGCTTCAGTATTTTTTTCACGATATTGATTTCACTTGGCGTAGTCACAACAGCACTTCTATCGCACAGTTACATAGAACGAGAAGGAATTGATTCAGCTGAGTTTCATGCCCTTCTGATGTGCTCCGCCGCTGGGGCTATAGTTATGGCCTCAGCTAATGATCTGATAGTGATGTTTATTGGACTTGAGGCCTTATCAATTGGTCTTTACGTCATGATTGCTATTCATACCCGGCGCGCTGAGGCACGCGAAGCAGCAATGAAATACTTTGTATTAGGGGCTTTTAGCTCAGCCTTCTTTTTGTATGGAATTGCACTTGTTTATGGCGCTACCGGGTCAACTAATTTAGTACAAATAAGAGATTATTTAGACGAAGTCGCTTTCAAAGATGAGCACATATTATTAGCTGGTATAGGTCTTCTGTTAATAGGGTTAGCTTTTAAAGTTGCTGCGGCCCCATTTCACTTTTGGGCGCCTGATGTATACCAAGGAGCTCCTAGCCCTGTTACTGGGTATATGGCATCGATTGCAAAAGCTGCTGGATTTGCCGCATTGTTACGAGTATTTTTCGCTGCGCTACCAAGTTATAAACTCGATTGGTCACCAATTATTTCCGCATTAGCGATACTAACTTTAGTAGTTGGTGCAGTAATGGCTATTTTGCAGACTGATGTTAAAAGAATGCTTGCTTTTTCGTCAGTTAGCCATGCGGGTTATGTGCTTGTGGCAATCCAGTCAGCAAATGCTAGTGGAACTTCGGCTGCGCTTTTTTATCTCTTTACATACTCTTTCGTAGTAATCGGAAGTTTTGGTGTTGTGAGTTTGATGGGGTGGAAAGATGGTCATTCCTTAGATCGATATTCAGGTATCGGCAGGAGCAGGCCGGTATTGGCATTAACTTTCACTGTTTTCCTTCTAGCGCAAGCGGGTGTGCCCCTTACTTCTGGTTTCGTGGGTAAATTTCAGGTGATTACCTCTGCTGTAGATGTTGAAAATTATGTTTTGGCCTCTATAGCGATGCTTACAGCAGTGATTAGCGCATATATGTATTTAAAGATTGTTATGACTATGTATGTAACTGAGGACAATTCGGAAGGTCCGGATATCGCTATTCATTGGACAAGCGGAGTCGTGCTTGGAGGGATTTTAGTTTTCACGTTAGTAGTTGGTATTATCCCTCAATTTTTGATTGATTTTAGCCAAGACGCAGTACCGGTATTGATTGCAGGATGACTAATTCTATGAATTTTAAGGTATTTCTCAAAAGAGAAACATTTTTTATTGAGAAAAGACAGTATGACTGCAACTTCCACGATACGTTTCTAGAGGTTCGAAACCCGCGGAACGAGGCGCCGCGCTGGGTTTTGAACGTTCCCAGAACTCTTGGCTAGCCTCCCTTATTGTGTCGGATTTCCTTCGGAGTTATTTAACGGTAGCCATCTTCGGGATGGCGGCTGTCGCAATGGCGGGCGGCATGCTTACCATCGCGCGAATTTTACGACCTCAGAGGCCTACTAGACAGAAGCTTATTGCTTATGAGAGTGGCGTCGATCCGGTAGGTGGTGAATGGGCCCAGAGCCAGATTCGCTATTACGTGTTTGCGGTTTTATTTGTTTTATTCGATGTAGAAGCAGTGTTCATATTTCCGTGGGCTACCCGACTCGAAGTTTATGGGCTATTTGGTCTCGTTGAAATGGCCATTTTCATATTCATTCTTGTCCTCGGCCTTTTTTATGCTTGGCGCAAGGGTGTATTACGATGGGTCTGAGGAGATAGCCATAATGGGACTGGTCGATAAGGGCAAAATACCAAAACCGCTGAGCTGGCTTCTTAATTTTGGCCGCTCTCGTTCTCTTTGGGTTTATCAGTGGGGTTTAGCATGCTGTGCTATTGAAATGGGCGCAGCGTTCGGTTCTCCTAGATATGACGTTATGCGGCTTGGTGTGATTCCCTTTCCAGCTAGCCCTCGCCAAGCAGATCTTGTTGTTGTTTCTGGAACTGTCACCGACAAGATGGCGCCAGTGATTTTACGACTGTACGAGCAGATGCCTGAGCCTAAATATGTTATTTCTATGGGGTCGTGCGCAAATTGTGGGGGCCCATATTGGGATAGTTATTCGGTTACAAAAGGTGTTGACCAGATTATCCCTGTAGATGTGTATGTTCCAGGGTGCCCACCGAGGCCGGAAGCTTTGCTTGAAGGAATCGTTCTGCTTCAGGAACGGATACAAAACGAAGACATAGTTACAAAGTGGCGTGGCGAGCCAATCGTTGTGGAGGGTTAGTCAACGATGGCAAGTGAATCAGTTGAAGAAACCCCATTACTACCTGATGACGTTCGCGAGGCTATGTTAACGAGTCTTTCGGAGGCCCTAGGTGACGCACTTGTTGAATCGTATTTGCGCCCACACGAGGATCTATGGCTGCGTGTAAGAGCAGATCGTTGGCAGGATGTAGCTCAAACTGCAAAAAGTCTTGGTTACACTTATTTTGGATTCCTGTCGGCGATTGACTGGGAAATAGCTCCTGAAGGGCGTTACGAAAACACTGAATTTGATGGTGAGTTAGAGGAAGAAGATAGTGAGCCAGTGGTTCAATCGACCTCAACAGGCTATGCCGGCGGAGACACACGGTTTCAGGTTATTGTCCAATTGCAGTCTCCGACTGAACACACAGCTTTTCACCTTAAGACTGACGTCGGGGAAGATAACTCGATAGATACGCTGCGCGATATTTATGCTGGAGCAGACTGGCATGAGCGTGAGATACATGAGATGTTTGGAATAGGTTTTAGGGGACATCCAAATTTGCATCCGTTGTACCTCCCTGGAGAGTTCGAAGGGCATCCCCTTCGAAAGGACTTCCCTCTGTTGGCGCGTCACGTCAAACCATGGCCAGGTGTAGTTGACATAGAGGACATACCAGAGCACTTAGAAGCGGAACTAGAAGCGCAAGTAATGGCAGCATTCGAAGCCGCTGGAGGCGGAGAATGACAACAACTTCTGATCGTGATCAACTTGCGTACATCTCATCGCAGGCCGCAGATGCCCGAGTAAATGTTGAGCTCAATACAGGGGACATGACCCTGAATATTGGGCCTCAGCACCCGGCGACTCATGGAACTTTGCGGATAGCATGTCGCCTAGATGGCGAACAAGTAATCATGGCTGAACCCATGATGGGCTACATGCATCGTGGGTATGAAAAACTTTGCGAGGTTAGAACTTACCCGCAATGCACCACACTAATTAATCGCATTGACTGGTTAGGAAGTTTTGCCAACGAAGTTCCGTTTATATTGGCTGCTGAACGGTTAATGGAAGTTGAAGCACCCCCTAGAGCGCAATGGATTAGAACAATCCTGTTTGAGTTGAGTCGGATCGCTAATGTTGCGTTATTTCTTGGCGATATGGGCGTTCAACTTGGAGCGCTTACTCCTGTTTTCTTTGCTTTTCGTGACCGTGAACATGTACTTAACCAGATAGAAGCAATAACAGGTGGTCGTTTCCATCCGAACTTCGACCGTATAGGTGGACTCAAAGACGATATTCCAAGGGGATGGATAGAAGAAACAAAGTCCGTAATGGTCAAGATGAGAACTTTTTGCGATGAGATGGAAGATCTGCTTGTCGGTAATGAAATTTTTCAGGCTAGGTGTCGCGGCGTAGGCGTAATTCCTGCTGATGTAGCCCTTAACTATGGGATGTCCGGCGCAAATTTAAGAGCCAGTGGTGTTGACTGGGATTTACGACGAGATGCAAATCCAGGTCTCGCTTGGGATCAAATTGATTGGCGCGTATGGACGCACCCTGACGGTGATTCGTTCGCTCGTTATTGGGTAAGGCTTCAGGAAACTCGCGAGGCGACATACATAGTTGACAAATTGTTAGATGGAATTCCAAGTGGCCCTATAATGGCCAAAGTCCCTCGAATCATAAAAGTTCCGGCCGGCGAGGCTTATATCTCAACTGAAAACCCGCTCGGTGAAATGGGTTACTACATTGTAAGCAAAGGGGAGTTAGGACCTTTTAGGGTTAAAATTCGAACACCAAGCTTCAATAACATCTCGGTAGTCCCCTGGGTTATGAAGGGCGTGTACGTCCCAGATGTCATCACTATTCTTGGGTCGTTGTATTTTATCCTCGGAGACATTGACCGTTGATTGAACTACTTGCACTTCCTTACTGGCAAGAGACCAGTATTAAGCTTGGTTTAGCGTTAGTAGTCATTCCGACTACTTCGTTAATTCTTGTATATTTGTTTCTGTTTAAGATGATGGCCTTTATGCAGAGCCGTCTAGGACCAAATGAAACCGGGCCCTATGGCTCGTTGCAGTTAATTGCTGAAGCAATAAAATTTTTACAGAAAGAAGATATTAATCCAGCACAGGCAGACCGGCGAGTATTTCGGTTAGCTCCAGTAGTTGTGCTTGCCTCAACTTTCTTGTTGTATGTAGTTTTGCCTGCTGGCCCAGATGCGGTGGTCCAAAACCTTGATACTGGTGTGTTCTATGCCATGGCGGTTTCATCGTTGTCTGTGCTTGGAATTTTGATGGCTGGCTGGGCGTCGGCGAATAAATACGCACTGCTTGGTGGGCTGCGAGCAGCAGGCCAACTTATCGCATATGAGTTGCCACTGATACTGGCGGTTATGGGTGTGGTCATCCAAGCCGAAACTATGAACTTGCAAGGAATTATAGAAGCTCAGGCAACCGGTGAAATATTTGGGATTGGTCTGATTGGCAACCCCTTTATCCTTACCCAGTTTCTGGCATTTCTTATTTTTATGATCGCTGCTCAAGCAGAACTGACACAAACTCCGTTCGACATGCCGGTAGCTGAAACGGAGTTAGTTGGCGGTTATCATATCGAATACACTGGTTTCCGTTTCCTTTTATTCTTCATGGCGGAGTTCGGTACTGCATTCGCATTTGCTGCTCTAGCCTCGGTCATGTTTCTTGGTGGCTGGTGGATTCCTGGATTTGATGTTGACAGCAACATATTGAACATCCTTGGTCCAGGCGTAATGCTTGGCAAAATTCTATTGGTAGCGTTTTTCATCTTCTGGGTTCGATTCACGTATCCTCGACTCAGAGAAGATCAATTGCAGAAGTTTGCGTGGAAAGTGCTAATACCGTTAGCGCTAGTCAACATTGTCATAACGGGTATCTTTAAGGTGGTCTTCTAATGCCGCAGCTTCCTGGTCTTATTAAAGGCCTTGGCGTCACCGCTAAAACCGCTGTTCGTACATTGTTTCCTAAACGTGGCTGGAAGACTCTTATCCCGGCGCCACAAAAAGGTGCGGTAACGGTTCAGTATCCTCACGAAAAAGAGGCCCCACCGGATAGAGCTCGAGGGGTGATAGCCCTTCACGAGGAAAATTGCACTGCTTGCATGTTGTGCTCTCGTTCTTGTCCGGACTGGTGTATCTACATAGAAGGCCATAAAGTTAAAGCTCCTCCGCGCCGTGCTGGGGGTAAAGCACGTTCAGTGAATATGCTTGACCGTTTTGATATTGACTACGCATTGTGCATGTACTGCGGAATTTGTGTAGAAGTTTGCCCCTTTGATGCCTTATTCTGGACTCCTGAATATGAATACAGTGAGCCAAGAATCGCAGATTTGCTTCATGATAAAATTCGCTTAGGTGAATGGATGGATACTGTTCCGGACTTTCTCGAATATGAGAGTGGTTCAGAACAGAAAGTCCGGAAGGTACCGAGGTAGAGCTGCATGGTTGCGCAGAATATCGCCTTTGGAATTATTTCAGGGATCGTAGTTTTTTCCGCTCTGCGGATGGTTACCACCCGAAACATTGTTCACTCGGCTCTCTTTTTAGTTGCTGTGTTAGCTGGTCTTAGTGGTCAATACGTTTTGTTAGCTGCAGAGTTTGTGGCAACAACACAAGTTTTGGTCTACATCGGGGCGGTAATGGTGCTGTTCCTATTTGGGATAATGCTTACTAAGGCTCCAATTGGGAAAAGCATGGAAATGACCGGCACACAGTGGCCGATTGCTGCTGGTGTCGCTTTGATGCTCGGAGCCGTTATTTTGTATAGCTTGATAGACCAGTTTGGGTCTGACCGATTGACCGAAGGCGGGAAAATTTACCGAACTGCTGATGTGGGTGATGAGGTATTTTCTACATACATAATTCCGTTTGAGGCGATTTCAGTGCTTTTGTTAGCTGCTCTTATTGGAGCCATCGTGTTGGCAAGGAAGGATTGACGTGCTTCTTAATCAGTTTTTGATCCTTGGCGCCGTGTTATTTTGTATAGGTGTATATGGGGTGTTAGCCCGCAAAAACGCGGTCATGGTCCTGATGTCAATTGAACTCATGCTCAATGCAGTAAATATAAATATGGTGGCCTTTGGCTTTCAACACGAAGTGGTTTCTGGGCAAGTATTCGCTCTGTTTATAATCGCGGTCGCTGCTGCTGAAGTCGGAGTCGGCCTTGCGATTGTCCTGCTTTTGTACCGGAACCAAACAAGTATCGATGTCGAAGACTTCGACCTGATGAAGGGTTAGAGGTGAAACATGTGGATGCTTGAAAATGCTTTTCTAATACCTCTTATTCCGGCACTTTCGTTTGCTGTAATTTTGTTTTTCGGTAAACGGTTTATTGGTGCAGATCGCGTTCACGTCATCGGGATTACTGCCGTAAGTCTGATATGGGTCCTGTCACTTGTAGCTGCATTCCAATGGACCCAGCGAGTTGAACACCCTTCCCCAGACGCGATAGCCCAGATATCGGCTGATGGCCATGGTGATGATCATGCTGACGATGGTGATGATCATGCTGGGGCAGCTATGGATAGCGAATCTGGGCACGGAGGAGGCCATAGCTCTGTCCTTATCAGTCCAGTGGTTACCACTTACTCGAAATGGTGGTCCAATGGTGGCGTAGATTTTGCGGTTGGGACTCATGTCGATGGTCTTACCGTATTGCTACTGGTGGTTGTGGCTTCGATCTCGCTGCTAGTTCATATTTATTCTACTGAATATGTAAAGGGTGATCGAAGATACGTCCACTACTACGCATTTTTGAGTTTGTTTACAGCGGCGATGTTGTTTTTTGTTATGGCTCAAAATATTGTGCAACTAGTAGTTGGCTGGGAGCTAGTAGGTGTTTGTTCCTTTGGGCTGATAGGTCATTGGTGGGAAGAGAAGCCAAACACCGATGCGGCTTTAAAAGCTTTCTTAACTAACCGGGTCGGCGACATTGGTCTTCTCGTAGGAATGATTGTGCTGTGGGGCACTTTTGGAACCTTCTCTATAGATGGTATAAATGCCGCTATTTCCGCTTCGCCGGGGACTCAGCACCTCGCCTTGTTAGTGGCGGCTTGTTGCTTAATGGCAGCTGTAGCTTCAAAATCTGGTCAGTTCCCACTCCATACTTGGCTCCCGGACGCGATGGCTGGGCCAACGCCTGTATCCGCACTCATCCATGCAGCAACAATGGTTGTCGCTGGTGTGTATATGATTGCTCGGCTGTACCCAGTTTTCTACGATGGTTTTTCTATCGGCACTTCATCAATCAATTTGATGGCACTTATTGGTGGATTTACTGCACTTATGGGCGCAGGATTGGCATTCGCTCAGTGGGATATCAAAAAAGTCCTAGCCTATTCAACCGTTTCACAACTCGGCTATATGGTGATGGCTCTTGGCGTTGGGGCCTGGACTGCAGCTATTTTCCACTTATTCACTCATGCTTTCTTTAAGGCTTGCCTTTTCTTAGGTGCAGGTTCTGTAAGTCACGCAGCTCACCACACATTCGATATGCGAAAGATGGGTGGCTTAAAGAAATTTATGCCACAGACATATTGGACGTTTGTGATAGCGACTTTGGCACTGTCTGGAATTTTCCCGTTTGCTGGATTTTGGTCCAAGGACGAGATCCTTTTAGGTGCCAAGGTTGGCCAACAAAATGGCTACCCGTTAATGCTCATTTTCGGTTGCGCTGTGGCATTTATGACTGCGGCTTACATGACCCGTGTTGTTTGGTACACCTTCCATGGTGAATATCGCGGACACGGACACCCTCATGAGTCGCCGAAAGTTATGACAGTACCGCTGTGGATTCTTGCAGGCATGGCTGTAGTGGGTGGAGCGTTTAATTTACCTGGGCCAGTATTGGAGCCCTTCGGACTTGAAGGACTAGCACACCGAGTTCAGACTTATGCAGAGCCTTCGGTCTATTTGTCGGGACTAGGGCTGTCGCATCCAGACCCTTCGTT
Source organism: Acidimicrobiaceae bacterium (assembly GCA_905182565.1). GTDB lineage: Bacteria > Actinomycetota > Acidimicrobiia > Acidimicrobiales > Poriferisodalaceae > UBA9040. The sequence goes on from CAJJCB010000027.1 coordinate 284,579, forward strand.
AAGCATGGCGCTAATAGGTCTCGGGCTTGCGTTATCGGGAATAATCGTTACTTACTTATACTTCTGGCGAAAGATGGGCCCACACGGTCTAACTGAGCGGAATAAATATGCAAAAGCTGGGTATACATTTCTAGAGAATAAGTATTACCTTGATTATCTTTACAACGACATAATCGTCGCCTCGATTAAAAAGCCAATTGCTAATGGTGCGAATTGGTTTAATCAAAATGTGCTAGACAAAGCAGTTAATACAGCTGGTGAATCTGCACGAGATAGTGGTCGGTGGATATACAAATGGATCGACCAGGGAGCTATTGATGGATCAGTCAATGCTGCCGCACGTGGTGCTGATGCCTCAGGCGAGGGGTTACGTACTATTCAGTCCGGAAAGGTTCAGAACTATGGGCAGTTGCTATTTGGAGCAGCTGCAGTTCTAGCCATCGTATTCGTTATCGTTATTTAGGAGCAGTTCAGTGGAAGCGACAGGTTTTGACGCTTGGGTTCTTACCTTGGCTGTGTTCCTACCTCTTGTAGGCGCACTCATCATGATGGTAGTACCGAAGGCCTACGAGCTAGAGGTAAAACTAATTGCATTAGGGTCGTCGTTGGCGGCTCTGGCAGTTGGGATCTATATTCTTTTTCAATTTGACTACGGTTCGGCATCAGAGCTGCAGTTCGTCGTTGATAAAGGATGGATCGACATAATCAATAGTCGGTACATAATTGGGCTAGATGGCCTTTCATTGCCGCTGCTTCTGCTGTCTTTGTTGGTTGTGCCTTTATGTCTTGTCTATAGCTGGAATCATGTGCCGTCTCCGGGTAACACGAAGGCATTCTTTGTCCTTCTCCTGATTCTTTCCACTGGAATGAACGGTTCGTTTATCTCGCAAGACATGATCTTATTTTTTGTGTTCTTCGAAATCGTATTGCTCCCTATGTATTTCCTCATAGGGGTGTGGGGTGGGGAAGAACGTAGATATGCCTCGCTAAAATTCTTTCTCTACACGTTATTTGGTTCAGCGTTAATGATTATTAGTTTCTTAGCTTTATTCTTTCTATCTAAAGATGCTGCTGGAAACCCACTACAAACGTTTGACATGAGACTTCTTACTGATGCGGCAGGTAGTGGAATTGTTAAAACGACGCAGGTTTGGATTTTCGCTGGGTTGTTTATTGGATTCGGGATAAAAGTTCCGATGTTCCCATTTCATACCTGGTTGCCGGATGCGCATACTCAAGCGCCTACGGTTGGGTCTGTAATTCTGGCGGCAGTTCTGCTAAAGCTAGGAACCTACGGGTTTATTCGAATAGCTATCCCTTTCCTACCTGAAGCTGCAGTCGCATGGGCTCCTTGGATTGGTTTGCTTGCCGTAATTGGAATTATTTATGGAGCCCTTGGGTGCCTTGCTCAAAAAGACATGAAGAGACTTATTGCTTTCTCGTCAGTTGCCCATATGGGTTTCGTCATGCTTGGCATAGCAACTCTCACTGATTTTGGGCTCAACGCAGCGGTATTTGGGATGGTTGCACACGGTCTGATCACGGGTATGTTGTTCTTTGTTGCTGGTTCGATCAAAGAGCGTTATCACACTTTAGAAATCAGTCGACTTGGTGGCCTCTTGAAGTCAGCGCCACACATGGGTTGGATTTTGGGCTTTGCAACAATGGCATCGCTAGGTCTTCCCGGGCTGGCCGGTTTCTGGGGAGAATTTCCAGCGATCTTGTCGGCGTATAACCCTGGAGCAGGGTTGTCGGAAGAGCTTTTCCGAACCTATATGGTCATCGCCGCCATAGGCACTGTATTAGCAGCGGGCTATTTGTTGTGGCTGTACCAACGAACAGCATTTGGCGAACCCACTGAAGAGTTCGCTGATCATGAAATACCAGATGTTTCAAGAAACGAATGGATTGCATGGGTTCCGTTCTTGATTGGAATTGTCCTGTTCGGTGTCTGGCCTAACTTAATATTTAACCTAACCGACGGTGTCGTTAGCTCTATTACCGCCAACGTCGAAGCAGTTGTGGCTGGTCGTTGAACATGGAAGCCCTATTGGCCTTCACCCGGCCGCCACTTGATTGGCACGCTCTCGCTCCCGAGTTAACGCTTCTTGCAGTCGGGACAATTCTGACTTTGGTTGATATTATTTGGGATGAAAAATCTAAACAGGTCATGCCCACACTGGCGGGGGTTGGACTGTTGGCTGGATTAGTGCCAATTCTGACCTTGGCATTAGATGGAACAGATAGAGCGATGTTCGGTGGCGCTTACATGGTTGATGATTTTGCTCTTGTAATGAAAGCGCTCTTCTTAATTGTTGGCTACATCATTGTGCTGATGTCTGTGGACTACATTCGTGATGGCGACTATTACGAAAACGAGTATTACACTCTGATGCTTACGTCGCTTCTCGGTATGTTGATGATGGCGAGCTCACGCGATCTTATTAGCGTTTTTGTGGCACTTGAGCTTCTTTCCATCCCTGCTTACATGATGGCTGCTTGGCGTAAAGGCGGCCGCCGCTCGAACGAAGCGGGCTTGAAGTATTACCTGATGGGTGTTTTTGCTTCGGCCATAATGCTTTATGGAATGTCATTGATCTATGGGTTAACTGGCTCTACTTCCTTTAGTAGTATTGCATCAGCAATGGCCCTAAATGATGGCGTAACTGCTATGTCAATTCTTGGCGTGTTGTTTGTGCTGATTGGCTTTGCTTTTAAAGTTTCTGCAGTCCCTTTCCACAACTGGGCCCCAGACACTTACGAGGGAGCTCCAACGCCAGTGACAGCGTTCCTTGCAGTTGCCTCAAAGGCAGCGGGCATGGTGGCACTGATTCAGCTAGTTTTCGTTGCCTTCGATAATCACGAAGTTATTCAGCCATTTTTCTGGTTGATAGCAGCCTTAACAATGACTGTCGGTAACTTAATAGCTTTGAGACAAACAAATATCGTCCGCTTGCTCGCATACTCTGGGATAGCTCAAGGCGGGTTTATGCTCGTTCCGTTTGCGGTGGCTGGGCAAGCTTCCGAACGGGCCTTACAAGCGATTGTTATCTACCTCATAATCTATGCCTTCATGAACTTAGGTGCTTTTTCGGTGGTTCTTGCGGTATCTCGAAAAACGCGTTCTGGAGAGTTGGAAAGCTTTGGAGGCTTATTCCAATACGCACCTGGTTTAGCTGTTGCAATGACAATCTTCCTTGCAGCTTTGGCTGGTATTCCTCCAGCTGGGGGATGGTTCGCAAAGTTTGGTTTGTTTAGGGCACTCTTAGATGCTGGCGGAGCTTGGGCCGCAACACTTGGCGTAGTCGTGGCCATAAATACTGTTATAGCTTTTGCTTACTACGCGCGAGTCCTCGGACAAATGTGGTTTCAACCAATCCATGAAGGAGACGAGCGTCCAATCAAACTTACTAGCGCTCTGGGCTCTGCCTTAGTAATAGCACTTGTAGCGACAATGGCATTTGGTATTTTGCCTGGACTCGTAGGCCATTTCGGAGAAGTTGCAGTTCTGTCGACACTGGGTCGCTAGCGGCAAACACCTATCATGGCTGAACAACTTCGTCGATTTGATGAGTTCGTTGAGGAAGCGTTGTACGGTGATGCTGGTTTCTACACTATTGGAGGGCAAAAAAGCGATTTCACTACCTCCCCTGAAACCAGCACACTTTTTGGAGACTGCGTAGCGCATTACTTAGACAATGTTTGGGAAAGTCTCGGGTGCCCTAATCCATTTGTGGTAATTGAAGGCGGGTCTGGGCCCGGACGACTTTGCAGAGACATCCTTCTTGGGAGTTTGCGATGCCGAGATGCAATCCGTTATGTGATGGTTGAACGGTCTGAACAGCAACGAAAGAAAGCGCTAGCTGAGGTCGCGAACTCATGTTTTGCTGATGTTGAAGTGTTACCTATAACTACTCTGTCTGATCTGCCGAGCGGCCCGCTAACAGGTGTTGTTCTCGCAAACGAATTACTGGACAATCTTTGTCCACGTCTTTTAGTCAAGCGAGATGAAGGATGGAACGAAATATATGTCGATGGGTCTAGAGAAATTTCCAGAGAAGCCCCGAATAATGCGAGTAAAATGGCAACTGCTCTTGTGGGGGAAGTAGCGCCTGGAGTTCGGGTGCCTCTGCAGTTAAAAGCCGCAGTATGGATCCAACGTGCTATCAACTTGTTGGATCGAGGACGTGTGCTTATTTTTGACTACGGATATAAAACCACTGCAGACTTGATAGCGCACCCACAAACAGATTGGCTGCGCACATACCAAAACCATCGTAGGTCTGGGAGTTATCTAGAGTTACCTGGCACTCGAGATATTACTTTTGATGTGGCATTTGATCAGCTACCTAAACAAGCAGAGATCTGCACTCAGAAAGAATGGCTAGAGCTACACGGCATACAGACGATGGTGGATAATTATCGACAGATATGGGAAAAAGAAAAAAACAAACCAGACTCTAAAACTCTCGCTGCGCTCACAATTATAAAAGAATCAGAGATGCTCTTAGACCCAAAAGGTCTTGGAGGTTTCATAGTAGCGGAGTGGCAAATTTCGTAGAAGAAATTAAGCACCGTTCCTCTCGTAAAATGAAGCGCTAAGATTGCCGTGATCTGTAAATAATATTGCAGCGAGCGCTATTACGTGAGGGAGACCAAGATGTCCGAGCCCACTATTGAGGACTACTATGTTGAGAATCGAACGTTTCCTCCTTCACAGCAATTTCAAGAGAACGCGTTAATCGCAGATAGATCGCTATACGAAGAAGCGGCAGCTGATCGTCTAGGTTTTTGGGCTCGACAAGCACGAGAATTAGTTACCTGGTATAAAGATTTTGACACCGTCTTAGAGTGGGATCTTCCCTTCGCTAAATGGTTTGTCGGCGGAAAACTTAATGTTTCCTATAACTGTCTTGATAGACACGTGGACGCTGGGCGCGGCGAAAAAGTTGCTTTTCACTGGGAAGGAGAGCCTGGGGATACGAGAACTCTCACATACAGCGACATGCTAAAAGAAGTGTCAAAATTTGCAAACGTCATGAAGTCTCTAGGTATCAAAAAAGGCGATCGGGTATGTATCTACATGCCTATGATCCCGGAGTTGGCTATAGCTATGTTGGCTTGCACCAGAATAGGAGCCGTTCACTCTATTGTTTTCGGCGGTTTTTCTGCAGATTCGTTATCAGATCGAATTAATGATGCAAGCGCGAAATTAGTTGTGACTTCTGATGGTGGCTACAGACGAGGTGAACCCTTCGCTCTTAAAGAGACAACCGATTTAGCTCTAACTGCAACCTCAACAATAGAAAATGTTGTGGTGGTCCAACGAACTAGTCAAGACGTTTCCTGGAATTCGGAAATTGATCACTGGTACCACGACTTGATGGATGTAGCATCCTCTGATTGCGAACCAGAACAAATGGATAGTGAAGACCTTTTGTACTTGTTGTACACCTCTGGGACAACGGCTAAACCTAAGGGCATTATGCATACAACTGGTGGTTACTTAACCCAGGTTGCCTTTACTCATAAGTATATTTTTGACTTAAAACCAGATGAAGATGTCTACTGGTGTGCAGCGGACATTGGTTGGGTCACCGGACATAGCTACATCGTCTATGGACCGTTAACTAATGGCGCGACGTCTGTTATGTACGAAGGAACTCCTGACACCCCGAGACCTGAATTTAGAAAAGGTGAAAGAGGTGATTGGCCAAAAGACCGGTTGTGGGACATTGTCGAGCGGTACGGAGTTACACAGCTTTATACCGCACCGACCGCAATACGTACGTTTATGAAATGGGGTGCTGAAGAGCTCGAAACGCGTGATTTGTCAACTCTGCGAGTTCTCGGCACCGTGGGAGAACCCATTAATCCTGAAGCTTGGATGTGGTACCACACTCATATCGGAGGTGAGCGTTGTCCTATTGTCGATACCTGGTGGCAGACCGAGACTGGCGGACACATGATCACCCCAATGCCTGGTGTTACCACAACCAAACCAGGGTCAGCCACTCATGCAATTCCAGGCGTGGTAGTAGAGGTTGTTGACGATATGGGCAACAAAATTGAACGAGGTGGCGGATACCTGACAATCACCGAGCCGTGGCCAGCCATGCTCCGAGGTATTTGGGGAGACCCTGAAAGGTACAAAGAGACATACTGGAGCGAATACGAAGGGAAATATTTTGCTGGTGATGGCGTTAAAATCGATGAAGATGGGTATCTCTGGCTTCTTGGACGAGTAGATGACGTCATGAACGTCTCTGGTCATCGAATCTCGACGACAGAAATTGAATCTGCCTTAGTTGATCATCCATCAGTCGCAGAGGCAGCGGTCGTCGGTGCAACTGACGAAACAACTGGTCAAGCGATTGTCGGTTATTGTATCTTGCGCCTTGGACATGAGCCATCGGAAAAGTTGAGAGAAGAAATCCGTCAACATGTTTCCACGAAGCTTGGAGCTATTGCGCGACCGAAAGCAGTCGTGTTGGTTCCAGATTTACCTAAAACTAGATCTGGGAAGATTATGCGCCGGTTACTTCGTGACGTAGCAGAAGGAAGAGAACTAGGTGACACTACAACGCTTGCTGATTCCAATGTCGTCGATGAGATTCGAAAGAAAGCAGCAGAATCTACTCAAGATGATTGAGTCAACCAGAACATGGTCAAGTACTTAGATGCCTAATAAACCAAGCCATTGGTTTTGGAATGGAATCCCTAAGAAGCCAACTGAATGCGTCATAGTTGATATTGATGGTGTGCTTGCAAATGCAAGCACCCGTCAACATCATTTGGACCCTCCGTGGCGTGACTGGGACGCTTTTTTCGCTGATTGTATTGATGACAAATCGTTCGAAGAGATAGTAACGCTTATTGAGCTGCTTGATCCTAAACTCACTGTTGTTTTACTTACGTCGCGACCTATGTGGGTGCAAAGGCCGACGTTGCAGTGGCTAGCAAAATTTGAAATTCGTTTTGACCTTTTAATTATGAGGCCTATAGGGGATTTCCAAGCCTCGCCCGAATTTAAGAAAGATGAAACTAAACGTTTATCTGCCATAGGATTTGTTCCGCGGCTAGCTATCGAAGATGATATGAGAAATGTTCGAATGTACCGAAGTATCGAAGTGCCAACTATATTTTTAGAGAGTGGATATCACCCGCACTGAGGTTGACCGCTTCGCTCATTAAATCCTTAAGTAATGAAAGGTTTTGGTTTATGAAAAACACCTTAAAAACGACGACCTTGTTGGCTCTCATGGGTGGGCTAATAATGTTCATCGCAAGTTTTTGGGGATCGGGCGGTCTCATATTTGGGTTCTTAATAGCTATTGCTATGGTCGGCGGAAGCTATTGGATGAGCGACAAGTTGGCGATTCGATCAGCCCGGGCAGTTGAACTCGGAGAAGGAGAACTTCCGGAATATCGATCAATCATGATGGAGCTAAGCCAATTAGCTAACTTGCCAATGCCAAAGCTTTACGTAAGCCCAGATATTCAACCGAATGCATTTGCAACCGGCCGTAACCCAGCAAATGCAGCAGTTTGCGTCACAAAAGGACTTGTTGAGCATCTTTCGTGGGCCGAAATTAGGGGAGTTCTCGCGCATGAAATGGCTCATATAAAAAATCGCGATATTTTAATTGGGTCCGTCGCTGCAGCGATAGCGATGGCGATTAGTTTCGTAGCTAATATCGCTCAATTCGCGATGATCTTTGGTGGTGGTTCACGTGATCGAAACAGAAATTTTGGGGTTGATCTACTTCTTATTATTGTTGCCCCGATAGCTGCCGCTTGCTTACAGATGGCCATAAGTCGCAGTAGAGAATTTCAGGCTGACCGTAGTGCAGCTCGGATGATCGATGATGCGGAACCTCTTGCCCAGGCATTAGAGAAGCTTGACGTAAAAACGAAGGTAATCCCAAGTTTCGCTAACGCTAATCAAGCGCAAATGTATATAGCTAATCCGTTAGCAAGTCGTAACATGAGCTTCAAGGGAATGTTCACTACTCACCCCCCGATGGAAACCCGCATAGCCCGACTTAGGGACAACAGCTGGCGATAGAGCCAAAAGTCTCTAGATTGCTAGTCACGAAAGTTTTCAAATTGAAGTGGCAGATCAAAGTTAGAGCTCTTAAGTTCTGACATAACAGTTTGTAGATCATCGCGCTTTTTGGAAATTACGCGAAGCTGCTCACCCTGGGTCTGAGATTGAACACCTTTAACGCTGAGAGCTTTTATAAATTTGTTTAATTCTTTCGCCTTTTCAGACGATATTCCTGCTTGAAGAGTCACAATTTGGCGGACAGTTGCCTGAGAAGCTTCTTGGACCTCTTCATAGCTAATTGACTTCAGGCTAATTTGTCTTCGTACAAGTTTCTCTTCCAGAACCTGCCGAAGTGCAATTAGTCGATCTTCGCTACTAGTGCTCAAAGTAATAGACATCTCGTTTAACTCAAGGCTGCTTCCAGTGTTCTTAAAGTCGTATCGATTCCCTATTTCTCGGTTTGCTTGGTCAAGAGCATTACGAATTTCTTGCATGTCGATTTCTGAGACAACGTCGAATGAAGGCATGTAACTAACCTACACGGGGTTAGACCAATCAAGAATTCAGAATAATCCTAAAAATGAGTGACTAGTAAGTGGGATGACAAGGTGTGTACCGGGTATCGTGACGGCCACTGGGTCGGTGCCCGAGCGGCCAATGGGAACGGGCTGTAAACCCGTCGGCGTACGCCTACGGAGGTTCGAATCCTCCTCGGCCCACAACTACGGCGAGCCCTTAAGGGCTCGCCGTAACTCATTTTGCCACTGCTGCAGAGTGAAATTTAGCTAAGGCAGAACGCTTGTTTTCATCTCGAGAGTATTTCAATTTGAAGGTTTCGAGCATCCTGTTCATAGTGCGACTAGTTTCTTAGGGTTATGGCAGATTCTTGTTTCGCTGAACGCGACGGACATATTTATACCATCACGATTAATCGACCTGAACGAATGAATGCACTTCATCCGCCAGCTAGCGCGGAAATGGCTGAACTCTTTGATGAGTTCCAAAATGACCCAGAACTGTGGGTAGCAATTGTTACTGGCGCAGGTGATCGAGCATTTAGTGCGGGTAATGATCTGAGATATCAGGCTGAAGGTGGAGACAGATCTGCCAGCCCGGAGTCTGGTTTCGGCGGGATTACAGCACGATGGGACCTTGACAAACCGGTAATTGCTGCGGTCAATGGCGTTGCAATGGGCGGCGGATTCGAAATAGCGCTGGCTTGCGACATGATCATTGCAAGCGAGAATGCTCTGATGGCGCTTCCGGAACCCAAAGTAGGTTTGGCTGCACTAGCTGCTGGAGTTCATAGACTTCCTAGACAGATTGGTCTTAAAAGAGCGATGGGGATGATGCTCACCGGAAGACACGTTCCTGCAAAAGAAGGTTATGAACTAGGTTTCGTAACGGAGGTTGTACCTCAAGGAGAAGCACTTACTGGGGCGAAACGTTGGGCTGAAATGATTCTCGAATGTTCCCCTATGTCCATTCGTGCTACCAAACAAGCTGCTATGCAAGGACTAAATGTAGCCGGCGTGCGCAGTGCTCACGAAGGTAAATATGATGCGGTCAAGGCAATGACCAAAAGTGATGACTACGTTGAAGGACCAGTAGCCTTTGCGGAAAAACGTGCCCCGCTCTGGAAAGGCCGTTGAGTTGAGCTTGTCCTTGCGAAGGGCCGTTGTTGTTAGAGAAGCGATGGCAGATATTCGAGTGATAGAAAGCACTGGTGTTGATCGAGTTGCTGTGGATGGGATTCGTAACCGTCTTATTGCGTTAGCGGCAGACAAAGAGTTGTTCCCAAGAAGTGATTTTCCTGTGCCTCAGAGCAATATAGGGGGGCAACTTTATTTGCTTTCCCAAGATAGTGATGGGCGATTTGCTCTCTATGTGCAAGTAGTCGCTGGTGCTAATTCTACGCCCGCTCATGACCATACGACCTGGGCGGTGATAGTGGGTTTAGAAGGTCAGGAACTAAACCGTGTATATGACGGACATGCGGAGAAAGGGAAACCAGAAGTGGTGAGCGAATATGTAGTTGAGCATGGTACCGGGATAGCTTTTCTTCCAGAAGATGTTCATTCGATTCACATTGAAGATGGCTCACTGAATTTTCACTGCTATGGCTTAGATCTGAATGCTCTAAGTGAGCGTCAATATTGGAGCGAAGATTCTAATGAATGGAAATATTTTAAAAACAAGTTTGACATCATAGACGCGAGAACATGATTTCGGTAGATGAACTTATTGCTGCTATTTCCGATAAAGATGAGTTGGCTTTATTAGACGTTCGAGAACAAGGAACATATAGCAATAATCATATTCTGTGGGCCGCTAATCTGCCAAGGTCGACCGCCGAGCTGCGTGTCGGTAAATTGGTACCTCGGTTGTCGACTCGAATCGTATTGGTCGATGAAGATTTGGCACTAGCGGACGACGTCAAAATCGTCCTTGAACAAATCGGTTATAGCAATGTAAATGTTCTCGAAGGTGGAGTTGCGGCGTGGTTAGATCACGGCGAAGAGGTTTATTCCGGTGTGAATGTGCCATCGAAACTTTTCGGAGAACTTGTAGAAAGTCGCTATTCCACTCCGCATGTTTCTGCGCACGAGTTGCAAAACTGGATTGACTCTGACAAAAAATTAGTGATTCTCGATTCCAGAACCAATCGTGAATATAAAATTATGAACATACCAACGGGTCGTTCCTGTCCGGGTGGTGAGCTCGTGTATCGAATCTTTGATGTTGTCGATGATGATACGACCATCGTTGTTAACTGCGCTGGGAGGACCCGAAGCATAATGGGTGCTCAGTCGCTCATAAATGCAGGTATCACAAACGAAATTTTTGCACTGGAAAATGGGACCATGGGATGGGAACTCGCAGGTCTTGGTCTGGAACATGGATCTTCTGAATCAGTGGAGGTACCAACGGAGAAGGGCCAGGCGCAAGCGAGTGAGGCTGCAGAAAGAGTGCGTCGTAAGTTCAACATTGAGTATGTTAGCGAAGAGCTTTTGAGGCAATGGGTTGGAGATCATGCTCACACTACGTACTTATTAGACGTTCGAAGTTCTGAAGAGTATTCCGAAGCACACTTGAACGGCTTTAGATCGGCGCCCGGTGGTCAATTGGTTCAGGCCACTGACGAATACATGGCAACTCTCGGAGCAAAAGTGGTGCTAGCAGATGATGATTACACCCGAGCGACAATGTCGGCCTCCTGGTTGAAACAGATGGGCTGGGATGTGTTTATTTATGAACATGGAGCGCTGGCTCGTGAACTAGTCACTGGCCTAGACGAAATTGAGTTAAAAGTCCCGGTAGTTCCCATGACATCAAGTATTGGAAACTCTCTAATTATTGATTTATCAACAAGCGCTGAGTTTCGGCGTGGTCACATACCCGGAGCGATCTGGAGTGTGCGTGGACGATTATCAAAATTAGCTCAACGACATAGTGAGCCCAACCCTAAATCGATTATTTTAACTGCTAAAAATCAAATGATTTCAGCCTTGGCATATACAGAAGCTGAAAAGGCATGGCCTGATGCAGAGGTAAGAGTTTTAAACCAGTGGCATGGAGAAGAGGAGCGAGGTCTAGATACCGATGAAGTGATCGATGATCTTTGGATACTGCCATACGACCCAGTTGATGCTGAAGTAGCGCGAGAGGCAATGATTGGCTATCTCGTCTGGGAAGTAGACCTAGTAGGTCAATACGAAAGAGATGCCTTAGCCAACTATGAGCTTCGAAGCGCTGTCTGACTTACAGATCTCCATATTGAGCAATTACATCACCAAATTTGAGTGCATCATCAGGGCTGTTTATAAGAGCGGTTAAACCTGATGCATTTGTGACTGGCACCACGAGGCGGTCCACTCCACGTGCAGCCATTTTGGGGATATCTTTTGGATCGTCTGGCATGGGCATAGTTATTTCAATCAAATCGGGGTCACGTCCGTGTTCCTCAGCTGTGCGAAATGCTAAATCGATTCGCTCTTGCGGTGTATCTCTTGCTGGGAAATATCCATCTCCGAGACGACCAGCACGACGGGCTGCAAAATCTGTGTCTCCACCGATGATTATAGGCACGGTTCCGTTGACTGGCTGAGGGCGGCAGTAGCAAGAATCAAAATTAACAAACTCACCATGGAAGGTAGGGGTGTCCGCTCCCCACAGTTCCCTCATAGCGGCCACGTATTCATCAGTTCGAGCGCCCCGACGTTCAAAGGGAACTCCGATGGCATCGAATTCCTCGCGTAACCATCCGACACCAATGCCCAGAAGAATTCTCCCACCAGACATGTAGTCCAGCGTTGCTATTTGCTTTGCAGCGACAACCGGGTTGTGTTGTGGCAGAATTAAAATAGCAGTGCCTAGCTTGATAGTGGTGCTGACTGCAGCCATGTGAGCCATCCAAATTAATGGATCTGGGAGTAATAAATCCGAGGCACCATCAGCTAATTTCCCACTTTCGTTGTATGGGTAAACTGAGTCGTAAGTTGCTGGCATGATTGTGTGTTCTATAGTCCATGCCGATTCAAAGCCTGCCTGTTCGCCGGCTTGGATCAACTCTGTAGCAAGCGAGGTATCTGAAGCGTATTGAGCAGTGTTGCAATAACGAAGTCCAAATTTCATAATTCCCCTGATAGTTCCCGATACCCACTCATCGCCAGTTAATCTACGCCAAGTTGAATCAGCTTAACTGGAGAACCTATGTCTTATCTGCCGAATGTATCTGACATCTTTGATTCCTCGCAGTGGCGTGAAATAGACGGTTTTGAATTTCGGGATATCACGTATCACAGAGCTATAGGACAAGGGACGGTGCGAATAGCTTTTGACCGCCCTGATATTCGTAATGCTTTCAGGCCGAACACAGTAGATGAACTTTATCGGGCTCTAGATCACGCCAGAATGTCGACAGATGTAGGAGTCGTGCTTCTAACAGGGAATGGGCCGTCTACCCGAGATGGAGGTTGGTCATTTTGTTCCGGCGGAGATCAAAGAATTCGTGGAAAAGATGGATACAAATATGCGGATGGTGAGACAAGCGACACTATTGATCCCAGTCAAGTAGGTCGGCTACATATTCTTGAATGCCAAAGGCTAATTCGCATGATGCCGAAAGTAGTGATTTGTGTGGTTCCCGGATGGGCAGCGGGAGGAGGGCATAGCCTCCATGCCACAGCAGATTTGACGATAGCGAGCAGGGAACATGCTCGTTTCAAACAAACTGATACTGACGTTGCCAGTTTTGATGGAGGATTTGGATCCGCCTACCTTGCGAAACAAATAGGGCAGAAAAAAGCTAGGGAAATCTTTTTTCTTGGTCGAACATATGACGCTGAACAAAGATTTATTATGGGCGACGTGAACGAGGTTGTTGATCACGAGCAATTAGAAAACGTTGCATTGGAATGGGCTGCAGAAATTAATTCAAAGTCGCCGACTGGGCAGAGAATGGCAAAATTTGCTCTTAATCTCACTGATGATGGAATGATTGGGCAGCAGGTTTTTGCGGGAGAAGCAACGCGTCTTGCATATGGCACAGAAGAGGCTACCGAAGGACGGGATGCTTTTCTAGAGAAGAGAGAGCAAGATTTCAGTGCGTTTCCTTGGCATTTTTAATCTTTTGAAGCTTTGGGAATGCGGATCTAAGGAATTGGCTGTTCTGTAGATAATCGTTGCATGATTGTTACATCCAGCCAGCGACCAAACTTTCGCCCGACCTCGCGCTCAACACCAACCACCTGAAAACCGTGTTTTGAATGAAGCTGAATAGAAGATTCATTATTTCCAGTAATGCGGGCAAAAATACTATGAAATCCATGTTCGTTGGCAAGCACAACTAGCTCACGAAGGAGCAAATTACCAACTCCTTTTCCTTGATGATCTGGATGTACATAGACTGAATTTTCAACACTTGTAGCATAAGCAGCTCTAGGTTTGTAAGCCGACAGACAAGCCCAGCCTAAAATTTTATCCTTGTTCTCAGCCACGATGCAGGGGTAGACACCTGATCTTTCCCGAAGCCAAAGTCGCTGTTCATCTAGGGTGCGGGCAACCAAATCGAAAGTAGCTACTCCTGTTTCAATCTCATGGTTATAGATATCAACTATGGGTAGCGCGTCGTTAATATCTGCGAGCCTCGTTTGCATTCTTCCAAAGGTACTGCTGCGCGCTTGTGGTTCATGTGTATTCATCCGTATGCTGAAGATTCGGATCTAATCTAATAATTCAAAATGCCGCGATAGCTCAGTTGGTAGAGCGCCTCCATGGTAAGGAGGAGGTCCCGAGTTCGAATCTCGGTCGTGGCTCGTAACATAAAGTTAAATCATGGCGGGATAGCTCAGTTGGTCAGAGCGCACGGCTCATAATCGTGAGGTCCCGGGTTCGAGTCCCGGTCCCGCTACAAATTAGTTGTATATGTTGAATTAGACCTTCAGAGATAATATAGAAAAGTCTCCACTCGTAATTATTTAGGCTTTTTGCATAAACAGCTTGAGCATTTATGTGATCATAAATGGACAGTCGTAGAGCCAGTTTTTAGAAGTTGTGGCGAGTTAATAATTAAATAATTAAATTATTGATAAATTGAAACAAGTCGCGAATAGGTAATCATGGCTGGTCCCTGATATCGTCTTTACACGGCCAAAAGCCTTGGAAGCGCGCGCTTCCGCTGAGGGCAGTAGCTCAATTTGGTAGAGCACCGGTCTCCAAAACCGAAGGTTGCGGGTTCAAGTCCCTCCTGCCCTGCTTGTTATTTCTAACCCTAAAAATTATACGATCTAGATTTTCTAAAGAAGTGAAGATATTTATCCCATCCGACCCTATGACCCAATGGCGATGACCCAATGGCGATGAACAGACAAACTCGACGACACCTGCAAAAACAGGGTGAGATGAGCGCTGATGGCGCGCCCATATCTAAACGCGACCGTCGAGCACCAGCAGCGAGCCCTCAAGATGACGAGCGAACTGGACCAGTCCAATTCGTCCGGGAAGTACGCGGAGAGCTTCGTAAAGTTGTATGGCCAACAAAAGATGAGTTGATTAATTATTCGGCCGTTGTTTTAGTGACCATTGTTGTTTTAACCGCCTTAATTGCGGGTCTCGATTACCTAGCGGGCGAAGGGGTATTACGCCTCTTCGATGTGAACTGATGACTAACACCAACGTAAACTCAGATACAGCCTTTGACCCTATGGCTGCAGCGCGAAAGTTGATGGGCGCTGACAAGTCGAGCCCGGTTGAGGAAACGGCTAGTGATAGCGACCAAAGTGATGAAACTATTGGCCTGGTCGATGAGACTCCAGAAGGTGCGCTAGATAGCGAAAATAAAGTTGTTATTCTCGATGAAGATGAGTTGCTTGAGGCTTCTGAGGAAGAAGAAATCTCGGCATATGATAGGCCTGGTAAGTGGTTTGTGGTCCATACGCAATCGGGATATGAAAAAAAAGTCAAGCAAAATTTGGAAGCTCGAGTTTCCTCTTATGACATGGAAGACAAGATTTATGAAGTTGTCGTTCCAATGGAAGACGTCATGGAGTTTAAAAACGGTCGAAAAGTAGTTGTTCAGAAGAAAATGTTCCCTGGGTACCTGCTGATTCGTTGTCGGCGTAACGATGATGTTCATCATATGATTAGAAATACCCCTGGGGTTACTGGTTTTGCTGGGCCTGGTGGTAATCCTTCACCATTGCGTAGAAGAGAAGTAGATACTTTCCTTCACGTTAAAAAAGATGGAGATGAACCGCAGCGTAAGACAAAGCCCCGTATGCTTTATGAGCTAGATGAGAGCGTACGAATTAAGGAAGGTCCGTTCGCTGATTTCCAAGGCCAGGTAGTGGAAATCAATGAGGAGCAACTCAAAGTTAAGGTTCTAGTCAATATTTTCGGTCGGGAAACTCCGGTCGAACTCGATTTCTCTCAGGTTGCTAAAATCTGAGAATAACTTATTGCCGTTATCGGTAAATAAATTAAATGCCCTAGTTGCTCTCGTTTTTGTGAGAGCCCCACAGACGGAGAATAAGAATGGCGAAGAAGAAGGCGGTCGCCCTCGTAAAAATTCAGATACCAGCAGGTCAGGCGACTCCTGCACCACCCGTCGGAACGGCTTTAGGCCCGCATGGCGTTCAAATCATGGATTTTTGCAAGGCGTATAATGCTGCGACAGAAAGTCAGCGTGGAACAATAGTTCCAGTTGAAATAACTATTTTCGAAGACCGTAGCTTTACATTTATAACGAAAACGCCGCCAACCTCGGTGCTTTTACGTGAAGCTGCAAGACTTGATAAAGCAGCTGAAAATCCAGGGCGTGAAACAGTTGCGACTATTAGTGACAAACAGCTTACTGAAATCGCCAACATGAAATTACCCGACCTCAACGCATTGGATATCCAGGGAGCGAAGTTGCAAGTTGCTGGAACTGCGCGATCAATGGGTATAGAGGTTGAAGGTTATTAAATTCGTTCAAGTCATTGCGTCTTAGTTCGCAATGCCGCATATCTGGAACACCTCACCAGATTTATAGCGATTCCTTGAGGTAGCTGAAGGGCGAACCCATGAGTGGGAAAAAATATAAAGATTCGTTGAAAAAATTTGACCGTAACACGCTTCATCAACCAAACGAGGGGCTTGCTCTCGTAAAGCAGATGGCATCGGCAAAATTTGATGAAGCAGTAGATATATCTCTTTGTCTTGGTGTTGATCCTCGAAAAGCGGATCAAATGGTACGTGGTACCGTGGCGTTACCGTCAGGTACCGGTGGTGATGTAAAAGTCGCAGTTTTCGCTCAAGGAGATGCAGCAGCTGAAGCTACTGAAGCTGGAGCAGACGTTGTAGGAGCTCAGGACTTAGCAGAGCGCATAGAGGGTGGGTTCACTGATTTCGATATCGCAATAGCAACACCCGATATGATGCCGATAGTTGGAAAATTAGGTCGTGTTCTAGGCCCTCGTGGGCTAATGCCTAATCCCAAATCAGGTACCGTCACCATGGATATCGCAAAAGCTGTTAGTGAGTTCAAAGGTGGAAAAGTAGAATATCGAACCGACAAATTCGGTAACGTGCAATTGGCAATTGGTAAAGCAAGCTTCGAAGAAGCCGATCTTTTGGCGAACTTTGAAGCGGTGATGGATGAACTTACTCGGGCGAAACCAGCTTCTTCGAAGGGCAGGTATCTCAAAAAGATTACTGTCTCTTCAACGATGGGCCCAGGTGTGAAACTAGACCCCAGCTCTTTCAGTTCATAAAGCATGGTGGGATGTGGCCTAACGTCCAATAGGATGAAAATGAATATTTTTACGCTCGCCCTAGAAACCCGGTCGGCTTAGGCCTGAAATCGATGTGTTTAAAACCACTCGGACCTGACGAGGCGGACCCTGTTTCCTGCGAAACAGCCTTATTGGCTGTGTTTCGGGTGAGGTGTTCGTTCTGCGAGCACCAAACACCCGAGAGGAGGTAAAACATGGAACGAGAACCGCGAGCAGAAAAAGTTTCCGTAGTGGCGGACGTTCGAGAGCGATTCGAAGATGCTGAAGCTGTGCTGATAACAGAGTACAGAGGTCTTTCAGTATCAGATTTAGCTGAATTACGTGCAGCTCTCCGAGATACCGGGACTACTTACAAAATTTATAAGAACACGTTGGTTCGCTTAGCAATTGAAGAGAACGCTCCTGAAGGCACGAGTCAAATGCTAGTAGGGCCGACGGCGTTGGCGTTTGTTAAAAAAGACCCATCGGCTGCGGCGAAAGCTCTTAAAACGTTTGCGTCAAACAATGATGCACTCATAATCAAAGGAGCAATACTCAGCGGCGGATTGCTAGATGAAGCTCAAGTTCGCGAATTAGCTGAATTGCCGTCACGTGACGAGTTGCTTGCTTCAATAGCAGGTGGACTGGCTGCACCGCTTCAATCAATAGCGTCAATGATGAACAACCTGTTGTCAGAAGTATCAGGTTTGTTGCAGGCATTGTCCGATAAAGGCGGAGCCACGGAAAGCTCATTAGTGTCTGAACAATCAGACGATCCCGCAGTATCTGAAACTGATAGCGCTGTAACTAGCGCCGAAACAGAAATTGTTACGGATGAAGCTAGCGATGAAACTGAAATAACTGGAACAGAGACCGACCCGGTCACTGAAGAACAATCAGATGGCGATGAAGCCACCAAAGAAGACTGAATACTTGAGGAGTAAGAATATGACTAGTGAAGAAATACTTGAAGCAATTGGCAATATGTCGGTGCTTGAATTAGTTGAGTTAAAGAAAGCATTTGAAGAAAAATTTGACGTAACAGCCGCTGCTGCTGCGCCTATGATGATGGCTGCTCCTGGCGGCGCAGAAGCTGCTGCTGAAGTGAAAGACGAATTTGATGTCGTCTTAACTGCTGCTGGAGAAAAGAAAATCCAGGTAATTAAAGAAGTTCGAGGGCTAACGAGCCTTGGTCTTAAAGAAGCTAAAGATCTTGTAGAAAGTGCTCCTGCACCTATACTTGAAGGCGTAACTAAAGAAGATGCCGATAAAGCCAAAGAAGTTATTGAAGCAGCTGGTGGATCGGTAGAAGTTAAGTAAATATTTATTAGCTTTGCAGCTATTTAATATGTTTAAGTTAGTGGGTCTAGCGGCTAGTCCGCTAGACCCAGATTTCATAGAAATACTCCGAGAAAAGCATGTGTTTGGTCTGACGAGTAGAATCGTTGGGCCTCGCAACACAAGCCGTTGTTTACACAATCTCAAAATGGGTTTGTGGAGACTCGATGGCCCGGCTACGCTATTCTCCGTTGTGGTGTAACAGAAAATTCTTCGGACTTTCTCACTAAGCCCAACACGCCCCTTCACTCGGCGACCTTTGGCCAAGGTTGCAACTGAATAATCTGAGGAGATCCCGTTGTCGTCTCGTCCTGTCCGGGAACGGTACTCATTTGGCAACCTCGAAGAGGTCTTGCCACTACCTGACCTGATCGCTGTGCAGAAGCTGTCTTTTGACCGTTTTCTTGAAATAGGTTTAGCTGAGGCTTTTGCCGATATAAGTCCAATAACTGACTTTACCGGAAACCTAAAGCTTGAATTTGAATTCGATCCTCATGATGAAGACCTTCGGTTACCGCCGAAGTTCACTGAGGAAGAATGCAAAGAGAAAGACCACACCTACTCGGTCCCTATTTTTGTCCGTGCGCGTTTCATGAACGCTACTACTGGCGAAATTAAAGAGCAGACAGTCTTCATGGGGGATTTCCCGATGATGACCAGAAAAGGAACGTTTATAATAAACGGTACTGAGCGGGTTATTGTCAGCCAGTTGGTGCGTTCTCCTGGTGTTATTTTCCAGCCGGGTGAGAGATATCGGTTAAGAAATATCCAAAAACATCAATTGGTAACTGGCACGATCCATCCCTACCGTGGTGAATGGATAGAGTTTGATGTCGAACACAAGCCCGGAAAAGATGTTACTGCTGGCACGAGAGTTGCTCGTAAACGCCGGCTGAGCATCTTCACACTAATTCGTGCTCTGGGGTTTGACGAAGAGAACTATCCTGGGTTTCTCCAGCGTTACGTAAACCACTTTGATTTCCTTGAGGGCCAATGGGAGAAAGATCAGTCGTTAGCCCCAACGATGCAAGAATCGCTTATCGAAATTTATAAGCGAGCCCGTCCGGGTGAGCCGCCTACTCCAGAAGCCGCTGCCAACTATTTTACAAACGCGTTCTTCGAAGATCGCCGTTATTCTCTTTCTAAAGTTGGTAGATACAAGCTAAACAAGAAACTTGGCCCTGAGCTTGACCGTATCGAAGAGTTGTTTGGCGTTAAATTAGAACGTCCTGATCCGACCTCTTCGGTTCTTTCGCGCGCTGAAGTGCTGGCAGCAGCTACATATTTGTTGCATCTAGCGGATGCTCAACCGGGTTACCGTCTTGATGACCAAGACCATTTCGCGAATCGTCGAATCAGGTCTGTTGGTGAGCTAATCCAAAACCAGGTCAGGATCGGTCTAAGTCGTATGGAGCGTGTTGTACGCGAGCGTATGACTACTCAAGACGTTGAGGCAATCACCCCACAAACTTTAATAAATACACGACCTGTGTCGGCAGCGATAAAAGAATTCTTCGGAACTTCTCAACTTTCGCAATTCATGGATCAAGTAAACCCACTGTCTGGGCTTACACATAGGCGACGACTTTCCGCGCTCGGACCAGGTGGCCTTTCTCGCGAAAGAGCTGGTTTTGAAGTTCGAGATGTGCACTTCAGCCACTACGGCCGTATGTGCCCGATCGAAACTCCAGAAGGTCCAAATATTGGACTAATTGGTGGCCTAGCAACGTTTGCACGGGTGAATGAATTTGGGTTTATTGAGTCTCCATACCGGGTTGTTAACGATGGTCAGGTATCAGACGAGATTCGTTATCTAACGGCGGATGAAGAAGAAGAATTTGTTGTTGCCCAGGCGAATGCGCCGCTAAATCCGAATAAAACGTTCCGAAACCCCCGTGTGCTAGTAAGGAAAAGCCCACAAGGAGCCAGCCTTCAGGATCTGAAACTCCAGATGGAGCGCGATACATATTTCGCTTCGACAACGGAAATTAGTTACGTACCAGCGGCTGAAGTACAGATGATGGACGTATCACCTAAGCAAATTGTGTCGGTAGCGACTGCTTTGATTCCGTTCCTTGAACATGATGATGCTAACAGAGCTCTCATGGGAGCAAATATGCAACGTCAAGCTGTGCCTTTGGTGCGAGCTGAAGCTGCTTATGTAGGGACAGGTATCGAAGCTCGAGCAGCGGTAGACGCGGCTGATGTTATTTTGGCTAAAGAATCTGGGGTTGTGACTAGGGTCAGCAGCCAGTCCATAAGGGTTGAATACAACAAACTTGGGTCAGTTGAACACGAGTTGCTTAAATTTAAGCGCTCAAACCAAGACACTTGTATAAATCAAAGACCGATTGTTGCTGAAGGCGACAAGGTAAAGAAGGGGGCCGTTCTAGCTGATGGTCCTTCGACTGATCAGGGCGAATTAGCTTTAGGTAAGAATCTACTTGTCGCTTACATGGCCTGGGAAGGGTACAACTTCGAGGATGCGATCATCCTCTCTGAACGTCTTGTGAAAGATGATGTACTTACATCGATACACATCAAAGAACATGAAATTGATGCTCGAGATACGAAATTAGGACCAGAAGAAATAACGCGAGACATACCAAATCTTGCAGATGATGTGCTTGGTGAATTGGATGAAGACGGAGTAATCCGAGTTGGCGCTGAGGTAAATCCTGGCGATGTTCTAGTCGGGAAAGTTACTCCTAAGGGAGAAACAGAACTTACTCCTGAAGAGCGTCTCCTTAGAGCAATCTTTGGGGAGAAAGCACGTGAAGTAAGAGACACTTCCTTAAAAGTTCCTCATGGTGAGCGTGGCGTTGTCATAGACGTAAAGGTTCTGAGGCGCGACGAAGACCAAGAGTTATCTCCTGGTGTTAATGAACTCGTTCGGGTTTACATTGCCCAAAAGAGAAAAATTAGCGTTGGCGATAAGCTCGCTGGTCGACACGGTAACAAAGGAGTAATCTCCAAAATTCTTCCTATCGAAGATATGCCTTACCTAGCTGATGGAACTCCGATAGATATCATCCTTAGCCCCCTCGGTGTTCCTAGTCGTATGAATGTCGGCCAGGTGCTAGAAGCTCATCTTGGATATGCAGCGCGATGGGGTTGGGAATTCGAAGGTAAGTTGGTCGGCGATACACCGATTTCAAATAGCGACAGGAAAACCCGTCCCCGAACGCAGCCTTCAGTCTTTGTTGCAACACCGGTATTTGACGGAGCAGCATGGGATGAAGTGGAAAGCGCTGGGATCCACCCAACCATCCAAAAAACGCTCGAAAAGCTTCGTCCAGAATCAGTTACCGGCGAACGGATGATGACTACTACTGGGAAGACCACGCTATATAACGGTCGTACCGGTGAAGCATATGATCAGCCAATCATGGTTGGTTACAGTTACATCTTGAAACTAGCTCACCTTGTTGATGATAAAATTCATGCTCGTTCAACTGGGCCGTACTCGATGATTACTCAGCAGCCATTAGGTGGTAAAGCTCAATTCGGCGGCCAGCGCTTTGGCGAAATGGAAGTTTGGGCTTTAGAGGCTTATGGCGCTGCGTATCTCCTTCAGGAACTTTTGACGATTAAGTCAGATGACGTTCTTGGACGTGTTCGGGTATATGAAGCGATTGTCAAGGGTGAAAATATTCCTGAACCAGGAATCCCAGAAAGTTTTAAGGTTCTGATCAAGGAAATGCAAGCTCTTTGTCTCAACGTAGAGGTTATGTCCCTTGATGGTAAAGAGATCGACATGCAAGGTCTTGATGAAGATGTGTTCCGAGCAGAAGAATCACTCGGTATTGATATCAGTCGTCCTGAACGAGGGACCGATGAAGACGATGAACTTAGGAGGCGACGTTCATGAAGGTCGATAGCCCAATGCCCAATTCGTCGCGGACTGTGAGTAGTAAATGATTGATGTTAATGAATTCTCTGATATACGTATTGGCTTGGCAACGGCTGACGCGATTCGCACCTGGTCAAATGGTGAGGTTAAAAAGCCTGAAACCATTAATTACCGGACCCTAAAGCCGGAAAAAGATGGTCTTTTCTGCGAAAAAATCTTTGGTCCAACCAAAGATTGGGAATGTGCTTGCGGTAAGTATAAGCGCGTCCGATTTAAGGGAATAATTTGCGAACGATGTGGTGTTGAAGTTACCCGGACCAAGGTCAGACGGGAACGGATGGGTCACATAGAATTAGCCGCACCAGTTGTTCATATATGGTATCTCCGGGGAACACGAAGCTGGTTAGCCTATCTTCTCACCGGTTTAGAAATCAAAGAAGAACTAAAAGCGAAACAGTTAGAACGCGTAATTTACTTTGCCGCTAATCTTGTGAGCTGGGTAGATGTTGATAAGCGTCATGAAGACCTTCCGCGCTTAGAAGCTGAGATGCGAGAAGAACTTGATGCGATCAGTGAAGAACTTGAAGGTGAAGTTGAAAATCGGCTTGCGAAACTAGAAAAAGAATTAAGCGAGCTCGAAACTAAAGGCTCCAACGATAAAGAAATCAAAGCAGTAAAACGCGACACCGAAAAAGATGTTGAGCTTCTACGTACAGAGTACGCCGATGAGCTGGAACTCGTTAAACGAGTGTTTGATGAATTTAGCGGCCTGCATGGACGTAAAATTTTTGAAGATGAGCTTTTATGGCGAGAGCTTGAAGATAGATATGGTGAGTACTTCGAGGGTGGCATGGGGGCCGAAGCCATTACTCAACTCATGGCGCGTGTCGATTTTAACGAAGAAGAAATTCTTTTACGTGAAGCTATTGACGCTTCTGACGGAAGAAAAGAGCTGTCAGCACAGCGAAAGCAAAAAGCCATTAAGAGGCTGAAAATTTTAACCGCATTTAACCGTCGAAATGAACAAGGCAAAAGAATTAACGACCCACGGGCAATGATTCTTGATGCCGTTCCGGTAATTCCACCTGAGCTTCGCCCGATGGTGCAACTCGATGGTGGCCGTTTCGCTACTTCAGACTTAAATGATTTGTACCGCAGGGTTATTAACCGAAATAACCGGCTTAAGCGATTACTTGATCTTGGTGCTCCAGAAATAATCGTCAATAACGAAAAACGTATGCTTCAGGAAGCTGTTGACGCACTTTTCGATAATGGCCGTCGTGGTCGACCAGTAACTGGTCCAGGTAACCGTCCCTTGAAATCCCTTTCGGACATGCTGAAAGGTAAACAAGGAAGATTCCGCCAAAACCTCCTAGGTAAGCGCGTCGATTATTCTGGCCGTTCGGTAATTGTTGTAGGCCCTACACTTAAGTTGCATCAATGTGGACTGCCTAAATTAATGGCATTAGAGCTCTTCAAACCGTTTGTGATGAAGCGGCTGGTAGATCTTGAGCTTGCACAAAACATTAAATCCGCTAAGCGTATGGTTGAGCGTCGTAAGTCTGAAGTTTGGGAAGTACTCGAAGAAGCAATTAAAGAACACCCAGTTCTTCTAAACCGAGCCCCAACTTTACACCGACTTGGAATACAAGCCTTTGAACCAGTATTAGTTGATGGTAAAGCGATACAGATCCACCCGCTTGTCTGCGCCGCTTTTAATGCCGACTTTGATGGCGACCAAATGGCTGTTCATCTACCGTTATCTGCTGAAGCTCAAGCCGAAGCTCGAGTGTTAATGCTGTCGGCGAATAATATCTTGTCGCCTGCTGATGGGCGTCCAATGACAGTGCCCAGCCAGGACATGATTATCGGTGGCTATTATCTCACAGAGCTGCGCGAACAAAAAAGTGACGCCAAGATGAAGGTCTTCAAACACTTTCATCAAATTGAACGTGCTGTAGCACTCAACCAGCTCAATCTTCATAGCTCAATTATTTGGAGAAATGAAGCTCTATCTGACGGCGATGGTGGATTTCATACCACTACACCCGGGAGAGTTTTGTTTAACTCAGCGCTTCCTGAAGACTTTCCATATGTCAATGTGAAAGTCCGTAAACAAGAAATGGGCGAAATCGTTCGAGATCTTTCTGCCGGATATCGCACTAACCAGGTGGCGGCCAGTCTTGATAAAATCAAAAATTTATGTTTCGTCTACGCAACCAGATCTGGCTTAACCGTCTCTATCGATGACGTTCGGACACCTCCGGATAAAGAAGTCATTATGGAACGTTATGAGGCAGAAGCGGAACGAGTTGAAACTCAGTACCGTCGTGGAATTATCACCGATGGTGAGCGTCGCCAAAAAGAAGTAGAAATTTGGACATCTGCGACGGAAGAAGTGCGTCAGTCACTCGAAGTTGAACTCAAAAAAGATGCGTTCAACCCAATTGAAATGATGGTTGAATCCGGCGCTCGTGGAAACATGATGCAAGTTCGCCAAATTGCAGCTATCCGAGGTCTAGTTGCTAACCCTCGTGGAGATATTATCCCTAGGCCAATTAAATCCTCGTATCGCGAAGGCCTCACCATGCTTGAGTACTTCATCTCGACGCCTGGTGCTCGAAAAGGATTAGTTGATACAGCGCTTCGAACTGCTGATTCGGGCTACTTAACTCGTCGATTAGTCGACGTAGCACAAGAGCTTATTGTTAACGAAGAAGATCCGTTCGAAAGGTCTGGGCCTGTTCTAGGCCTCTGGCTAGAAGATATTGGACCAGATACAACTGAAAAGCGAACCTATCTGGAGACCCGGCTCTTTAGTCGTTGCTTAGCCCAAGCAGTTGAGTTGTCAGATGGCTCAACTCTAGAAGCTGGAGCTTTAATCCGCGAAGAAGAAATGATCGCGTTGCGTGACGATCCTGCAGTCGAAAGAGTAATGGTTCTATCTCCGCTTACCGATAGCTCTGAATTCGGTGTTGCATCAAAAGCCTACGGAAGTTCACTTGCGACAGGAGAAATGATCGAAGTTGGTGAAGCGGTAGGAGTTATCGCAGCTCAATCGATCGGTGAGCCTGGTACCCAGTTAACGATGCGTACTTTCCATACTGGAGGCGTCGCCGGTAGCGACATCGCTGGTGGTCTTCCTCGCGTTGTTGAACTTTTCGAATCTCGAACCCCTAAAGGTAAAGCCACTCTTGCGACGCAGACCGGCGTTGTCAGAATCGGTGATGATGATGGCCGTGGACGAGAAGTTTTGGTTGTCGCAGATAATGGAGACGAAGACCCACATACAGTGTCGACGATTGCACGATTAGCAGTAACTGATGGTCAAGAAGTGAGAGCTGGCGATCCATTAGTCGACGGTCCACGAGACCCTAAAGAACTGCTCGAAATTCGAGGAGTGCGCGAGACTCAACAATACATTGTTGAAGAAGTACAAAAAGTGTATCGCGAGCAAGGCGTATCAATCCATGACAAGCACATCGAGTTGATCGTTAGGCAGATGACTCGTCGGGTTCTTGTTGGCGAGCCGGGAGAATCAGAGTTCCTACCTGGCGAGCAAGTTGATCAACGGGTCTACGGTGAAACTAATAGAATGTTAGTGAAAGAGGGCAAACGGCCAGCCGAAGCTCGCCCAGTCATGATGGGAATCACGAAAGCGTCGTTAGCAACCGAGTCGTGGCTTTCTGCTGCATCCTTCCAGGAGACAACTCGTGTTCTCACTGAAGCTGCCATTGAAGGACGGCGTGATGATCTAAAGGGCCTGAAAGAGAATATAATCATCGGTAAACTAATACCTGCAGGAACTGGCCAGGGACGTTATTGCAATATTGATACGACCGCCCCTGATTATGAACCTTTAGAGTTTTGGTCATCAGAAGAAGATCAAGACCCTGCTGAATGGCTAGCGAGTATTGGTAATGAAAATAAGGCGACCCTTGGCGATGCGAGTTAACTAAGCTATCGCAAATAAAATAACTAAATTGCGGCGCGTTCTTCAAAATACGAAGGACGCGCCGCAATTGCTTTTATAGCAGATGGACGTGTCGTCGACCAGGAAGTAGTTAGTTGACAACAATTTGGTTCCAGAAGCTTGGCTTGAGTTACTTAACTAAGTGAATTAGCCCTAATCTGTGAAGTTAATGACGTGAGACTAAAGATCTGAGTGAGGGAAACCGGTCGGTGCCTCTTTGTGGTAACTAATAACTTGAGTAGATTGTTTGGGCTTGCGATACTGAGGAAAAGGTACTTTTTATGTGCCGAACACCGTTAAATCAACCACTTCGACGAAAAACCGTTCTATTGTTCATAAAACTTTTTTGTTGTTTAACCTAGATAGTTTGCCTACGAGTTGCCTCTAGCTTACGCGCCTCGTAACATTACGGACTGGTCTTAGACCGGCCTGTGTAATGTGCCGGTAACCATGAGATCTACCTCCAACCGTACTCCAGAGGTACCTGGTGCCAACCATTCAGCAATTAGTCCGTAAGGGCCGTAAGTCAAAACCTACCAAAGGTAAAACGCCCGCCCTAAAGGGTTCGCCGCAACGTCGCGGTGTCTGTACACGCGTTTATACCCATACGCCTAAGAAGCCTAACTCAGCTCTACGAAAAGTCGCTCGTGTGCGATTAACCAGTGGAATTGAAGTTACCGCTTACATCCCAGGAGAGGGACACAACCTGCAAGAACACAGCATCGTTCTTGTGCGTGGTGGCCGTGTAAAAGATCTTCCTGGTGTTCGTTATAAAGTTATTCGTGGTTCTTTAGACGCATCAGGCGTTTCAGAGCGACGACAAGCCCGTTCGCGCTACGGCGCGAAGAAAGAGAAGAGCTGACATGCCTCGTCGCGGAGCGGCACCACGTCGCACTCTCCCAGCAGATCCAATATACGATTCAACCCTTGTTACTCAAGTGATTAATAAGGTCCTGCAGCGCGGTAAACGCTCAACAGCAGAGCGAATTGTGTACCAGGCACTTGACATTGTGTCGGATAAGACTGGTGGCGAAGCGATTAGCGTTCTTAAAAGAGCAGTTGATAACACAAAACCTCAATTAGAAGTTAAAAGTCGACGAGTTGGTGGAGCTACTTACCAGGTTCCGGTCGAAGTCCGTCCTCGTAGAGCCAATACCCTGGCGATCAGATGGATAGTTACCTATTCCAGAGCTCGTCGCGAACGAACTATGGCGGAACGGCTTGCTAACGAATTACTTGATGCCTCCAATGGCACTGGGTCTTCTGCAAAACGACGTGAAGATACCCACCGCATGGCAGAAGCTAATAAGGCCTTTGCCCATTATCGCTGGTAACTAATTGCCACAATGCCTTCACCCAGGTTTATCCAGCGTTTGTAGTGCTGGTTCTAAAACTGGTAAGGCGTTGTCCCTTACCATATGAGACTCCTTAACCCCCTGAACCCCCTAAACCCGAGAGATCGAGGCACATCCCATGCCACGTAATCACCCACTTAGCCGTGTGCGAAATATCGGCATCATGGCCCATATCGATGCTGGCAAAACCACCACAACCGAACGAATTCTTTACTACACCGGTGTTAATTACAAGATTGGTGAAGTTCACGATGGCGCAGCCACGATGGACTGGATGGAACAAGAGCAAGAACGGGGCATTACGATCACTTCGGCTGCCACAACATGCATATGGGATGATCATAAAATCAACATAATTGATACGCCTGGTCATGTTGATTTTACGGTCGAAGTTGAGCGATCTCTTAGAGTGTTAGATGGTGCCGTTGCGCTATTTGATGGCGTAGCGGGTGTGGAGCCTCAGACCGAAACTGTTTGGCGCCAAGCAGACAAATACGGCGTTCCTCGTATGTGTTTCATAAACAAGCTTGACCGCACCGGTGCTTCATTTTATGACTCCCTAGCAAGTATTGTTGATCGATTGCAAGCAAACGTTGCAGTTCTGCAGTTACCAATCGGGATTGAAGCAAATTTCGTAGGTGTTGTTGACTTAGTTAATATGAATGCCATTGTTTGGGAAGGCGAAGATCTTGGTGCCAGTTACGAGGTAGTCCCAATACCTGATGATATGGCAGACAAAGCTGCCGAATACAGAGGAAAACTCCTCGAAGTCCTATCAGATGTAGATGAGAACATCATGATGGCTTACCTAGATGGTGAAGAAGTTGACACCGACACAGTAATAAATGCTATACGAAAAGGAACAATTGCTAATCAAATAGTGCCTGTTCTCACCGGAACAGCCTTCAAGAATAAGGGCGTGCAGCCTCTTCTTGACGCAATCAACAGTTACCTTCCTTCACCGCTCGATGTACCAGCTATTAATGGCACGTCTCTTGATGGTAAAACTGATCTAGAACGGCAACCTGATGATTCTGAGCCTTTCTCAGCGTTAGCTTTCAAAATTATGACTGATCCTCATGTCGGAAAGCTCATATATTTCCGTGTATATAGCGGCTCGCTTTCAAAAGGTGACCAAGTCCTAAACACTACGACTGGGAACAAAGAACGTATAGGCCGTATCTTGCAGATGCATGCTAATAACCGAGAGGACCGCGATGATGTTGTTGCGGGTGACATCGTTGCAGGAATTGGATTTAAGAACACTCGCACGGGAGATACCCTCTGCGACGCTTCTAGCCCGATTGTATTGGAGCAACTGACTTTCCCAGAGCCTGTTGTCCACGTGGCAGTCGAGCCTCGTTCCAAAAATGATCAAGATAAGTTAAGTAAAGCTTTGTCGGCACTTTCAGAAGAAGATCCTACTTTCCGGGTCAAGACTGATCTAGAAACTGGCCAGACAGTTATTTCAGGTATGGGCGAACTCCACCTTGAAGTTTTAGTCGATCGAATGATGCGTGAATTCCGAGTTGACGCAACAATTGGAAAGCCACAAGTGGCTTATCGAGAAACTATTACGAAGGCTGTTGAGAAATACACCTACAGACACATAAAACAAAGCGGCGGTTCAGGCCAATTTGCTGTTGTCGTAATAAACATGGAACCGAATGAGCCAGGGGGCGGTTACACCTTCACTGACACCATTAAAGGTGGAACTATTCCCAAGGAATACATTAATTCAGTGAACCAAGGCCTTCAGTCTTCAATGGACCAGGGTCCTTTAGCTGGGTTCCCGATGGTTGATGTGAAAGTGAGTCTTGTTGATGGCAATACTCATGACGTCGATTCTTCGGAAATGGCTTTCAAAATCGCTGGCACCATGGCTATGAGGGAAGCTTCTCGGCGAGCTGGACCGGTTCTTCTCGAACCAATGATGGCCGTTGAAGTTGTTACTCCAGAAGATTACATGGGGGACGTTATCGGTGATCTGAACTCTCGTCGCGGACGTATCGGCCAAATGGAAGGCCGAGGAAATGCTCAAGTCATTGACGCACAAGTTCCGCTCTCGGAAATGTTCGGATACGCTAATGATCTACGTTCACGTACCCAAGGTCGTGCGACGTACAGCATGCAGTTCGATAACTACCAGCAGGTTCCGCCGAGCATTGCTGAAGATATCGTAAAGCGAATACGTGGTGAATGACCAATACGGTCAAAGTAGCTAAATCTAAAGTAGTAAAATTAAATAAATTTGAAGAATCAAGATAAGCAACCGTAGTTAAGACACCGGAGAAGAAGAAGGACCTAATGGCTAAGGAAAAGTTCGAGCGAACGAAACCCCACGTAAATGTTGGCACAATGGGTCATATCGACCATGGCAAGACAACCCTGACAGCCGCAATCACAAAAGTTTTAGCGGAAGCAAGCGGTGGCGAAGCAGTAGCCTTCCAAGACATCGATAAAGCGCCTGAAGAACGTGAGCGCGGTATCACAATCTCGATTTCACATGTTGAATATGAAACTGCAAATCGTCACTACGCACACGTTGACATGCCTGGTCACGCTGACTACATCAAAAACATGATCACCGGCGCTGCTCAGGTTGATGGCGCAATCTTAGTTGTTTCAGCGGCAGACGGCCCAATGCCACAAACCCGTGAACACGTGTTGCTAGCCCGCCAGGTTGGCGTTCCATACATCGTTGTAGCACTTAACAAGTGCGACATGGTTGATGATGAAGAGCTACTAGAACTTGTAGAGCTTGAAGTCCGTGAACTTCTCAGCGAATATGAATACCCGGGTGACGACCTTCCTGTAGTGCGTTGTTCAGCGCTTGGAGCTCTTAACGGTGATGATGGTGCTGCCGAGATGATCCAGGAGCTAATGGAGGCGTGTGATACTGCCGTTCCAGAGCCTGTTCGTGAAACTGATAAACCATTCTTGATGCCTGTCGAAGACGTGTTCTCAATTACCGGTCGTGGAACTGTTGTAACCGGTAAAATTGAGCAAGGTAGAATTAACACAGGTGATGAAATTGAGATTGTGGGTATTCGCGATACGCAAATAACTACCTGTACTGGTGTGGAGATGTTCCGCAAAATCTTGGACGAAGGTCAAGCCGGCGATAACGTTGGACTGCTTCTTCGTGGAACTAAAAAAGAAGATGTTGAGCGTGGTCAAGTATGTTGCGCTAAGGGTTCCATTACTCCTCACACAAAGTTTGAAGCACAGGTATATGTGCTGAATAAAGATGAGGGAGGACGGCACAAGCCATTCTTCTCGAACTACCGCCCTCAATTCTTTTTCCGTACCACTGACATAACGGGTACCGTAGAACTCCCAGCAGGTACTGAAATGTGCATGCCTGGTGACAATACAGATATGACTGTGAACCTGATCAACCCAATTGCTATGGAAGAGGGTCTACGATTCGCTATTCGTGAAGGCGGTCGAACTGTCGGCGCCGGTCGAGTAACAAAGATCATCGAATAATTATGGCTAATTCTCAGAAAATACGTATCCGGTTAAAAGCTTACGACCACGAAATAGTGGATCAAAGCACTCAAAAAATTGTTGAGACTGTTCTGCGGACTCAGGCAATTCTTAAAGGACCGGTCCCTCTTCCAACAGAGAAGCATCGATATACAGTTGTTCGATCTCCTCATAAAGATAAGGATTCTAGGGAACACTTCGAAATGCGTATTCATAAGCGACTAATCGATATTCTCGAGCCGTCGCCTAAAACTGTTGACTCCCTTCAGCGGCTTGAGCTGCCTGCCGGAGTTGATATCGAAATCAAGATACAACAGGGTTAAAAATAAGTCGCTTTGACGAACAGCAGTGGGGCTTGCCCCGCATCTGTAAGTTATTTACGTTACTGCAACTTATTTACGCTCTCGAGTTGGCACTTTGCTGTAAACCTCTGTATCGTAGTCTCTCTGTGCACTGGACTAGTTCGGCAGCACAAACTGATGTCTGTTAAGGCCGGCTCTCTCGGGAACCGGAACCAATCAGCACAACTTAAATTTCGCTCCGCCGGGTTACCGTGCGGAGCGTTCGTATGAGCAGCGGCCGCCGGTCGTTGTAATTGAAAGAGGAAGACGCCCGTCATGGCGAATAAGGCGATCGTCGCCACCAAAGTCGGAATGACCCAGCTATGGGATCAGGACAACAATATTGTCCCTGTCACAATGCTTCAGGTTAAGCCGTGTCGCGTGGTACAGATAAAAACTAATGAACGAGATGGCTACACAGCCGTACAAGTGACTTTTGGGCAAAAAGACCCACGTAAGCTCAGTAAGCCTGAAGCTGGTCACTTTACGAATGCTGGGGTAGATGCCGGCGAACGACTGGTAGAGCTGCGTCTTGACGATGTCAGCACTATTGAGATCGGCCAGGAACTTTCAGCTGATGTCCTCGAAGCAGGCGAAAAAGTCGACGTAACCGCGGTATCACGTGGTAAAGGCTTTGCTGGAGTTATGAAAAGACATAACTTCGCAGGTCAGCGTGCAAGCCATGGTGCTCACAAAGTACATAGAGCTCCCGGAGCAATCGGTGCATGCGCTACACCAGGCAGAGTATTTCGCGGAACTAAAATGGCGGGCCGAATGGGAGCTGAAAAAGTGACCACTTTGAACCTGACCGTTGTCGAAGCAGATCCTGATCGCGAGCTTTTACTCGTGCGTGGTTCCGTACCAGGCCCCAAGGGTGGCGTTGTAGTAATCCGCGGTGCGATTAAAGGTGGATCATGACAACAATAGATCTTCGAACTCAAGATGGTGGAGTTGCCGGCTCAGTTGAGCTCAACGATGCGATATTCGGGCTTGAGCCCAATATCCACGTCCTTCACCAAGTAGTAACAGCTCAATTAGCGGCTCGGCGTAGCGGTAGTGCTAGTACCAAGACTAGAGCCGAAGTACGCGGTGGTGGAGCTAAACCATACGCACAAAAAGGTACTGGTAGAGCTCGAGCAGGTTCCACAAGATCACCACAGTTCCGTGGTGGAGGCGTGGTCCATGGGCCTCGGCCCCGCAGCTATGCTCAAAAAGTTAACAAAAAAATGATTCAATTAGCTTTGAACTCTGCACTGAGCGACAGAGCACAAAGCGAACGACTAGTCGTAGTAGATGCATGGAAATTTGAAACACCGAAAACTAAAGATGCGCTGCAAGCCATAGAAGCACTTAAGCTTGTTGGTAAATTATTAATAGTTGTCGATGAGCAAGACCAGTTAGCAGCTCGCAGTTTTAGGAATATTCCTAACGTGCAACTTGTTCAGCGTAATGAACTTAATGCGTATGACATTCTTTGCTGTGATTGGCTCGTCTTTACTCAAGCGACGCTCCCAGGAAGTGAAGCATGAAAGATTTAAGAGACGTGCTCATAGCACCAGTGGTCTCTGAAAAAAGTTATGAACAGTTTGAAAAAGGCGTTTATATCTTTAAAGTCCACAACTCGGCTTCAAAGCCTGAAATCCGTCAGGCTGTTGAATTTATCTTTGATGTGAAAGTCACAAATGTGAACACATTGAACCGTAAGGGCAAGGTTCGTCGCAACCGACGAAATAACACGCTTGGAAAACGGCCAGATAGTAAACGAGCCATCGTCACCCTCGCCGAGGGTGACTCGATACAGATTTTTGAGTCATAGATATGGGTATACGCGTACGTAAACCGACGAGTCCTGGTCGGCGCTTTCAGACTGTTTCTGATTTTGCTGAAATCACAAAAGATAAACCAGAGAAGTCGCTGATAGTAAAAAAGAACTCAACTGGCGGTAGAAATGCCCACGGCCGTAAGACTGCTCGACACCGTGGTGGTGGTCATAAGCAGGCGTATAGAATTATTGATTTTAAACGCACCAAAGATGGGGTACCTGCCACTGTTGCAGCAATCGAATATGACCCCAACCGAAATTGCCGAATAGCGTTACTTCACTATCATGATGGCGAAAAAAGTTATATTCTCGCTCCCGCCGGATTAGAAGTTGGAAATAAACTAGAAAACGGGCAACGTGCCGAAATTCAAATCGGCAACTGCCTACCTCTAAGATACATTCCTGTTGGTACCACCATTCACAATATTGAGCTTAAAGCTGGTGCTGGTGGACAAATGGCTCGCTCAGCTGGCACGAGCGTGCAACTAATCGCTAAAGAAGGACCTTTCGCTAGTGTGCGTTTGCCTAGCTCTGAGATGAGACGGGTACCGATCGACTGCAGAGGAACTATTGGCTCGGTTGGTAACGCCGAAGCTGGTCTAATTAGAATTGGAAAAGCCGGACGTAACCGTTGGAAAGGCGTCCGACCGCAAACCCGTGGTGTCGCCATGAACCCCGTTGACCACCCACATGGTGGCGGCGAAGGTAAAACATCAGGTGGCCGACACCCAGTATCACCTTGGGGCAAGCCCGAGGGTCGTACCCGCAAAAAGAATAATCGGTCTAACGACATGATTATTCGCCGACGTCGCACACGCGGCTCCCGGAGGTGAACTGATGCCACGCAGTTTAAAAAAGGGCGCATTTGTCGACGACCATCTTCTCAAAAAAGTAGATGCGTTAAATGATCTTGGCGAGAAAAAGGTCATTAAGACATGGAGTCGTCGATCCACAATTATTCCAGGAATGATCGGCCATACCATTGCCGTTCATGATGGACGCAAGCATGTACCGGTCTATATAACCGAATCAATGGTCGGACATAAACTTGGCGAGTTCTCGCCTTCCCGGACCTTCAAATTCCACGCAGGACAAGAACGAGGTGGACGACGATGAGTGGAGCGATTGATCTTCAGAGTATTGCTGGAGCTAAAGCCATTCATAAGTACTCTCGAATGTCGGCTTCAAAAGCTCGAGTAGTGCTTGACCTGATTCGAAACGAAGACCTCGCTCAAGCGAGAGTGGAACTTCAGTTTTGTGATCGTGGTGCCGCTGATGTGATTGGCAAAGTGCTTGAAAGTGCGGTTGCTAATGCAACACATAACGAGCATTTGAATCCAGAAGAGTTGTATGTCGCCGAGTGCTGGGCTGACGAGGGACCGACCCTAAAACGGTTCCGACCGCGAGCACGTGGGCGAGCTAGTCGAATATTTAAACGGACCTGTCATATAACTGTGGTTGTTGCTCAGTTAGATGAGTCTGAGCTTTCTCTTCGACAAATTAAAGCTGAAGCATCTGGTGCGTCAGCTACTCAGAACGTTGCGGCAAGTCGAGCAGCTAGGGTCGCCGCAAGTCGCGACGATAGCGATGAAATCATCGACGAAGCTAGCGAAGAAGTCGTGATTGAAGATGTCGTTGAATCTGAAATCAAAACCCCAGTCGAGACTGATGACACAACCACAGTAGATGAAGTAAACGAAGACGCTTCGCTGGACACACCAATTGAAGAAGACTCCGATACCGAAGATGAGGAGGTCTGATCTATGGGTCAGAAGGTAAATCCCTACGGTTTCCGACTCGGTATTACCACGGACTGGAAGTCCAAATGGTATGCGGACAAGGAATATCAAGACTACGTAATCGAGGATTGGAAAATCCGCGACTTCCTCCAGACTACGCTCCCCCAGGGCGCGATTAGTCGCATCGAAATCGAGCGGACTAGAGACAAATTAAAAGTCGACATTCATACTGCGCGACCTGGAATTGTTATTGGAAGACGCGGAGCTGAAGCAGATCGTCTCCGTGCTCGCATTGGTGAAATTTCTGGGAATCCGAAAGTTCAGCTCAATATTCAAGAGATAAAGCAACCTGAGCTTGATGCTGCGCTAATCGCTCAAGGAATAGCAGATCAGCTTGCTGGTCGCGTGGCTTTCCGGCGTGCCATGAAAAGGGCTGTCCAAAACGCTCAGAAAGCTGGCGCCCTCGGAATTCGAGTTCAATGTGCTGGTCGCCTTGGCGGTTCTGAAATGGCGAGAACTGAATGGTATCGAGAAGGCAGAGTCCCACTCCACACTCTCAGAGCCGATATTGACTACGGATTCCGTGAGGCTAAAACAACTGCCGGTCGTATTGGTGTAAAAGTTTGGATCTATCGCGGCGACATCTTGCCGTACAAAGTTTCCGCAGATGAGCGCATTGCAAAGGAAGCGGCATTAGCCGTTGCAGATAAAACTGCTGGTCCCGAGCGAACAGTTCCGGTCGTTTCTTCTAGCGGCCGTCGTGCTGATGCGCCTGCAGGTGCTGCCGGCGATGAGGAACAGGAACTTACTCCGCTGCTCAAAAACGCGGATCCTGAGTTTGAAAAATTGCTCGAGGAAGAAGAGCAAATCGAGCGAGCAACGCGAACGCCAAGTCAAACTCCCAACTTCAGACCGGGAGATGATTGATATGTTAATGCCTCGCAAAGTTAAGTATAGAAAAACTCACCGTGGGCGAATGAAGGGTCGAGCTAAGGGCGGTACTGCTCTCAGTTTCGGTGACTACGGTATCCAAGCGCTAGAGCCTGGGTGGATAACAGCTCGGCAAATTGAAGCTGCCCGTATCGCGATGACTAGACACATAAAGCGTGGCGGTAAGGTTTGGATCAACATATTTCCAGACAAGCCCGTTACAGCTAAGCCTGCCGAAACCCGTATGGGTTCAGGCAAAGGAAGCCCCTCTCATTGGGTAGCCGTCGTCAAGCCGGGTCGAATTATGTTCGAACTTGCTGGCGTGGATAATGAGTTAGCAAACGAGGCGCTTGATCGCGCTATTCAAAAGCTGCCCATTAGGGCACGCGTTGTAAGCCGAGAGGAACAAATCTAATGGCTGCAGCAGCCGCACTACGTGAGCTTGCAGACGACCAGCTGATTAATCAGTTGGGCGAAGCTAAGCGAGAACTATTTAATTTACGCTTCCAGTTCGCAACCGGGCAACTAACTAACCCTGCGCGTATCACTCAAGTAAAGAGAGATATTGCTCGGATGAACACAGTGCTTCGAGAGCGAGAAATAGCCGCCGCTGAGGCGCTGGTAACAGAGGAGTCTTCATGACCGAGCAAGTTACCGAAGAGCGGGCTAACCGCAAGGTACGAGAAGGGCTGGTTGTTTCCGTTTCTATGGAAAAAACCGCCGTGGTGGCAGTCACCGAGCGTGTTCGTCATCGTCGCTACTTCAAGACAGTTTTACAGACTAAGAAGCTGTATGTCCATGATGAAGAAAATGAGTCCCGCGTAGGAGATCGCGTACGAGTAATGGAAACTCGTCCGCTCTCCAAGAAAAAGCGTTGGCGTCTCATCGATATCCTCGAACGAGCACGTTGAGTCTGGGGCTTAATTAAAATGATTCAGCAAGAAAGTCGACTTAAAGTCGCAGATAATTCAGGCGCTAAAGAAGTGCTGTGTATACGGGTTCTTGGAGGAACTGGTATACGTTACGCTTCGATTGGCGATGTGTTTATTGCGACAGTAAAAGATGCAATTCCAGGCGCAGCCGTGAAAAAAGGCGAAGTAGTTCGCTGTGTGGTCGTGCGTACCAAAAAAGAGCGTCGCCGCCCAGACGGCAGTTACATACGCTTCGATGAGAACGCTGCCGTGTTAGTTGACGTCAACCGAAGCCCTCGCGGTACTCGTATCTTTGGCCCCGTCGGGCGTGAGCTCAGGGAAGCGAAGTTCATGAGAATTGTTTCTCTTGCACCGGAGGTTCTGTGATGAAAATTAAAAAAGGTGATCGTGTGGTAGTTCTGTCCGGTAAGGACAAAGGTACCGAAGGTTCTGTTATGTCTGTGAACCCAAAATCCCGTCGCATTACCGTTGACGGTGTGCATATGGCAAAAAAGCATCAAAAGCCTACCCAGGCCAATGAGCAAGGCGGAATCATAGATTTCGCGCAAACCATCAATGCTTCTAACGTTGCGGTTATTTGTCCCAAAACTGGTGACGCCGGCCGTGTTGGTTATCGTATGGAAGGGACAAAAAAAGTTCGCTTTCACAAAAAATCTGGTGAGGAGCTATCATGAATGCTGTCTTATCTGAACCCCGTATGAAAGTTTTGTATCGTGACACGGTGCGAGCTCAGCTAATTGAGCAACTCGCCCTTGAAAACGTCATGCTCGTTCCTAGATTGATGAAGATCTCTGTGAATACTGGAGTCGGTGAAGCGTTAGTGAACCGAGCGTTCCTAGACGGAGCTGTTGAAGACCTCACTAAAATTACCGGCCAAAAGCCAGCAATTACAAGAGCTAAAAAATCTATAGCGAACTTTAAGCTTCGCGAGGGTAATGCGATTGGCGCCAAAGTCACATTGCGTAACAACCGGATGTGGGAGTTCTACGACCGACTTGTAAGTCTTGCAATACCTCGAATTCGCGATTTCCGTGGTTTGCCTAGCCGTTCCTTTGATGGCAACGGCAACTACACATTCGGTGTGACTGAGCAGCTCATTTTCCCAGAAATGAGTTACGACTCTGTCACTCGTGTAAGAGGTATGGATATCACATTGGTGACGTCCGCAAATAATGATGATCATGGCCGTGCCTTATTAACGGCACTCGGATTCCCGTTCCGTTCGGAGGAGCAGAACTAATGGCTAAAAAAGCACTTGTTAACAAGCAACAACGAACTCCTAAATTTAAAGTACGGGGCTACACGCGCTGCCGTAAATGTGGGCGTCCTCGTTCTGTATACCGCAAATTCGGATTGTGTCGAATTTGTCTTCGGCAAATGATTCACGCAGGGGAAATCCCCGGCGTGACCAAGGCGAGTTGGTGAGAGGAACAGCATTATGACAATGACCGATCCAATCGCGGATATGCTCACTCGAATTAGAAATGCACACCAGGTGCATAAAGTTCGTGTCGACATGCCCTCATCCAAACAAAAAGAGTCGCTTGCGGCGATCTTGAAAGCCGAAGGCTACGTGTCAGACTTTAATGTTGCTGACACTGAAGATCGTCCAGGGCAAACCTTATCAATAGACCTTAAATACACAGAAGATCGGACCCGCACTATCTCGGGACTGAAACGAGTCTCGAAACCTGGTCTCCGTGTGTATACCCAATCAACTAACGTTCCTCGCGTATTAGGTGGACTTGGCATCGCAGTGCTTTCCACAAGCAAGGGCCTAATGACAGACAGAGAAGCTCGGCGCAACCACATCGGTGGCGAAGTTCTCTGTTACGTATGGTAAGGGGCTACATATGTCACGAGTAGGTAAAGCACCAATAACTATCCCTAAAGGCGTAACAGTCGAAGTTGCTCCCGGGCTTGTGAAAGTAGTAGGTCCACAAGGAAATCTTGAAACCGTAATAAATGACGGGATAACCGTTGTCGCCGACGATAACGTCGTCAACGTCACTCGGGCTGATGACACCCGGCAACAACGTGCGTTGCATGGTCTGATGCGATCGCTGGTTAATAATATGGTCGAAGGCGTATCTAATGGGTATTCCAAAGAACTCAATATTATTGGCGTCGGCTATCGTGTGGCTGCAAAGGGTAAGAGCGAACTTGAACTAGCTTTAGGTTTCAGCCATGCAGTCCACGTTTCAGCGCCTGACGGCGTAACTTTTGAATGTCCTGATGCTACAACTATCAAAGTTTCTGGGATTGACAAGCAGCTTGTAGGCCAAGTTGCAGCCAATATCCGTGAACTGAAAAAGCCTGAACCTTATAAAGGTAAAGGCATCCGTTACGCTGGTGAACATGTAATTCGTAAAGCCGGTAAGACAGGCAAAGGCTAGGTATTTGCAATGACGACTACGAGAAGTGAACAGCGCCAAAGGCGCCAACGCAGAGTCAGGAAAAAGGTCTCAGGGACCGCTGAACGTCCGCGACTAAGCGTATTTCGCTCAAACCGACATATTTCCGCTCAAGTAATTGATGATCAAACTGGGCTAACCGTAGCTGCAGCATCAACAATTGAAACTGACCTGCGTGGTGGATTGACGGGAAATAAAGACGCTGCAGCAAAAGTTGGGCAGCTGGTGGCCGAGCGGGCAAAATCTGCTGGTATAGAAGCCGTTGTGTTTGATCGCGGTGGTAACAAATTCCATGGCCGTGTAGCGGCCTTAGCTGAAGCGGCTCGCGAAGCCGGACTCAAGTTCTAGGAGCCCATAATGGCAAACGCAGAGCGACCCAATAACGAACGTAGCGGCAATGATCGCGGCAGTCGGAAACGAGATGATCGCCGCAAAGATGATAACCCTAGAAATAGTGGTGATGATGGGCTTCGAGAATCTCGAGTAATTGACATTAATCGAGTTGCTAAAGTAGTAAAAGGAGGCCGACGTTTCTCCTTCACCGCTCTTGTTGTTATCGGCGATGGCGCTGGACAAGTAGGGCTCGGTTACGGCAAAGCCAAAGAAGTTCCGCTGGCTATACAAAAAGGTACTGAAGACGCTAAGAAGAACTTGTTTAAGGTTCCGTTGGCTGGCGCAACCATCATTCATCCAACTATCGGGATTGCGGGTGCAGGTCGAGTTATGATGAAACCGGCATCGGCAGGTACTGGAGTTATTGCAGGTGGCGCGGCAAGAGCAATTTTAGAAGAAGCTGGGGTTGGGGACGTTCTTGCTAAGTCCTTAGGTTCGTCTAACCACATCAACGTTGCTAAAGCAACAATTGCTGGTTTGAAGAGCTTAAAACGACCGGATGAAATTGCTAAACTACGTGGCCTATCACCCGAAGAGTGCATACCAGCAGGTCTTTTAGCTGCTTATAAAGAAACTGAACGCGGCTCTAAGCCATCAGGGGTTTCATCATGAGCGAAATTAAAGTTACTCAAATACGTTCCGGTATTGGTACGAAACCCAAGCATCGTGGGACTCTGAGAGCTCTCGGCCTCGGTAAAATTGGTAAAACAAACACACTGCCCAACCGCCCTGAAATCCGGGGAATGATTCAAAAGGTTTCACACCTAATTAACGTAGAAGAAAATTGAAAATTCTGGTGAGACCAGTTTTTCTAACGAGGAAACCCAATGCTTAAACCACATGACCTACAGCCAGCTCCCGGCTCAAAGAAACAACCGAAGCGCGTAGGACGCGGTATCGGTGGTAAAGGCGGTAAAACCGCAGGTCGCGGAACCAAGGGTACCAAAGCTAGAAGTAAGGTCCCAGTTTGGTACGAAGGCGGGCAGTTGCCTTTGCAGCGTCGCCTCCCAAAAATGAAGGGTTTCAAAAATCCTTTCAGAGTTGAGTATCAAGCAGTAAACCTCGACACCATATCTGAAACTGGTCTCGACGAAGTTACCCCTGAAGCTTTGTATGAACGAGGCTTAATATCAAAAGGTGTAATGATTAAAATTCTCGGTCGAGGCGAACTTAGTCGCGCCGTTAATGTTAAAGCTCATGCAGTGTCTACTACTGCTGAGGCAGCTATCTCTGCAGCAGGAGGTACGGTGGAGCTACTGCCACTGAACTTCAAGGGACCGCGTCCCCCTGCTCAGGGCAACCAACACACGAATCGATAAACGAGGTTCGCCGTGTTAGGAAGCATGCGAAACATATTCCGGGTGCCGGATCTTCGAACGAAGATCCTCTTCACTATCTTTATTCTTGGCGCGTACCGACTTGGCTCTCAAGTCCCTGTGCCTGGAATCGACTTCGATGCTATTTTGTCGCTTCGAGAGGAAGCCGACCAATCGGGAGGGGTGTTAGCTTTACTTAACCTTTTCTCGGGTGGGGCGCTAACGAACTTTGCGATATTTGCTCTCGGGATAATGCCCTACATAACAGCGTCTATTATTGTTCAAATTTTGACTGTCGCTATTCCTCGTTTAGAGCAACTGCAACAACAAGGTGCGGTAGGGCAAAAAAAGATTACCCAATACACGCGATACCTGACACTGGCTATTTCGTTTGTTCAGGCGACTGGTATTACATTTATCTTCGGTCGCGGCCAAGGAACAGCATTAGGAAACACATCGGCAGTTATAGTTATTCCAGATTTTACGTTTCCGCGAGTAGCTCTAGTAATTCTTTCATTGACCGCAGGCACAGCCTTGTTGATGTGGATGGGTGAATTGATCAGCCAGCGAGGCGTTGGTAATGGGATGTCCTTATTGATATTTGCCTCAGTGGTTTCTTCGATCCCATTTGACGGTGCGCGACTGCGATCTGTCGAGGGAAACTTCTACCTTGTAGCAGCTATTTTTGTAGCTATCTCAATGATGGTCGCAATCGTGTTTATAGAGCAAGGGCAGCGTCGTATTCCGGTGTCTTTCGCTAAACGTCAGGTCGGGCGTCAAATGTTCGGCGGCCAAAATACTTATATTCCGCTAAAAGTTAATCAGTCAGGTGTAATTCCGGTAATTTTTGCCAGTTCGATCCTCTTTCTTCCAGTTCTTTTATCGAATGTTGCTAACTGGGGATGGCTGCAGACGGCTGTCAGTGACTATCTGACACAACCTGACAACATCGTTTACATCTTGTTCTTCGGCTCCTTGATTGTCGGGTTCGCATATTTCTACACAGCCATCTCTTTCGACCCGGCGCGCCAAGCAGATAACATTCGAAAACAAGGCGGCTTTATTCCTGGGATCCGTCCCGGACCGCAAACTGAAAAACACCTGAGCAAAATCCTTAATCGAATAACACTCCCGGGAGCTCTATTTATTGCGTTCGTCGCATTAGTTCCAACAGTGCTCTTATCTCTTACTAGCGATATGGGTGGCGGCGCATCAGTGGGCTTTGGTGGCGTTTCAATATTGATTGCATCAGGTGTAGCTCTAGAAACAATGAAACAGATCGATAGTCAACTATTACAAAGAAATTATGAGGGGTTCCTTAAGTAATTCTGGTTGAGAAACCTGAGTGTGCTGTTTGGAACATGGGTGAAGGAATGAAGGGACTAACGAGATGACCCGACTTGTAATTCTCGGTAAGCAAGGAGCCGGCAAAGGAACGCAATGCGTCTTGCTGGCTGCTCACTATCACATTCCGCACATATCTACCGGCGACATGTTACGTGCAGCAGTTGCTCAGGGTAGTGAACTAGGTCTTGAAGCGAAAGCTATTATGGATGCAGGAAATCTTGTGTCGGATGAGCTCATTCTAGGAATTGTTCGTGATCGACTGTCCCAGCCGGACGCTCAAAAAGGTTTTTTACTAGACGGATTTCCTCGAACTGAGACACAAGCTGAGGGTCTATTGGAGCTACTTTCCCCAAATTCGATTGATCTTGCGATAGATATACGGGTTCCGGACGATGTTGTGACAGCTCGCATGTTGGAGCGTGGTCGAACAGATGATACCCCTGAAGCCATCGCTAGAAGACTTGAGCTCTATAGGGCTGAAACGGCGCCGTTACTGGACTTCTTCGAGGTCAAGTGCCATTTCGCTGACGTAAATGGGCTCGGATCTGAGTCCGAAGTACAGGGTCGTATCGTCGCAGAAATTGATGGATTAAAATGATTAATTTTGTTTCCCGCGTTCTGAGATTGGACACTGAACCTATCCACGATATGCTCAATCTTCGGCTGAGCGGTGGATCCGCATTAGCTGTGCACATTCCCTGTTGCTTTACCGAATCTTCTAGGTTCGGGTTTGAAGCAGCACCTACCCGGCTCTCATACCCTAGAACCGGCAACCAGGTAAATACATGAAGGTCCGTCCTAGCGTTAAAAAAATCTGTGACAAATGTCGAGTGATTCGACGTCATGGACGAATCCGCGTAATTTGTAGCAACCCTCGCCATAAACAGCGGCAGGGTTAGGAGTTCTAAGTATGGCTCGTATCGCAGGAACTGATATCCCCCGAGAAAAACGGGTTGAGATATCATTGACATACATATATGGCATAGGTCGCACTCGTGCGTCCTCCATATGTGAAGTTTTGGACATTGGTGAAGCCACCCGTGTGCGCGACTTAACAGAAGAAGAAGTAGTTGGTATCAGGAACTACATTGATGACAACTTTAAAGTTGAAGGCGATCTCCGACGTGAAGTTTCACAAGATATAAAACGAAAAATTGAAATCGGTTGTTTCCAGGGAACTCGCCATCGTCGTGGGTTGCCTGTGCGTGGAC
Organism: Acidimicrobiaceae bacterium; assembly: GCA_905182565.1. Classification (GTDB taxonomy): domain Bacteria; phylum Actinomycetota; class Acidimicrobiia; order Acidimicrobiales; family Poriferisodalaceae; genus UBA9040. The sequence goes on from CAJJCB010000027.1 coordinate 328,339, forward strand.
AGCGAACACACACCAATGCTCGTACCCGTAAGGGCCCGCGGAAAGCTGTCGCCGGGAAGAAAAAGGTCGCTAAGTGACCATCCGCGAAAGTAAGGACTGAAGAAGATTATGGCTAGTAATCAGGCGGGACGTCGTCCCAGACGTAAAGAACGCAAAAATGTCGGTCACGGCATGGCGCATATTAAAAGTTCTTTCAACAACACCATCGTTAGTATCAGCGACAAGCAAGGCAATATAGTTTCTTGGGCCTCGGCAGGCGGTGTTGGATTTAAAGGTTCTCGTAAATCTACGCCATTCGCGGCTCAACAAGCTGCTGAACAAGCTGCCAAACTAGCTATTGAAAATGGCGTTCGAAAAGTAGATGTTCAAGTTAAAGGACCAGGTTCTGGACGTGAGACAGCGATTAGGTCGCTACAAAACGCTGGTATCGAAATAACAGGTATACGAGACATGACTCCGACGCCACATAACGGTTGTCGCCCACCGAAACGTCGGAGGGTCTGAATATGTCCCGCTACACAGGACCCAAAGCTCGTGTGTCACGACGCCTCGGCGTAAACATCTGGGGTACCGCCGGAGAAACTAAAGCTTTAGATCGACGCCCCTACCCTCCTGGAGAGCATGGGCGTACCAGAAGGCGTAGCCAGAATTCTGATTATCTAGAACAGCTGCAGGAAAAGCAAAAAGCTCGGTTCACATACGGTATGACTGAAAAACAGTTCCGAAATACCTATACCGAAGCAGCTCGTCAAAAAGGTGTCACCGGAGAGATTCTTCTTCGGTTACTAGAACTTCGCCTAGACAATGTTGTCTATCGCGCAGGGTGGGGTGCGACTCGCCCTCAAGCAAGACAATTTGTTAATCACGGCCATATAAACGTAAACGGCCGTAGAGTTGATATTCCTAGCTATCGTGCACGTAAAGGTGACGTAATAGAATTGCGGACCCAATCTCGTGAGATGGTAACAATAAGATGGAATCTAGATGTACTCGACCGTGCAGCCCCAATGTGGCTTGAACAGGGAGAGAACAAAGAACAGGTAACTGTTCGTGAAATTCCAACACGTGAGCAGATCGAAATTCCGGTCCGCGAACAGCTCATCGTTGAGCTTTACAGTAAGTAATCCAATCCACGGCCCTTCTGGAGATCCAGTGAGCATGCTCATTTTGCAGCGTCCGACAGTCGAAGCCCTCGGCGAAGAAGACAATAACCGCCAGCGTTTCGCTATTGGCCCACTCGAGCCTGGCTTCGGCCATACCATCGGCAATTCGCTTAGGCGCACATTGCTGTCATCGGTACCTGGCACAGCTATAACTCAGGTCAAATTTGATGGTAATGAAGCCTTGCACGAATTTGCCACAATTGATGGTGTTGTCGAAGATACTACCGACATTATTCTCAATCTTAAAGACGTAGTCTTGAGTTGCGAAAATGATGAAGCTATGGCGGTTCGAGTCGAAATATCAACAGCAGGGATACTCCTCGCTGGTGATATAGATTGGGGAACTGACGTAGAATGTCTGAATCCCGATCTTGAAATAGCTACTTTGAGCGAGGGAGCGCTTCTGGCGTTAGACCTTACGATCGCTCGAGGACGAGGTTATCTTTCATCGGCAGCGCAAGAGTTAGGAAGCACAATTGGTCTAATTCCTATTGATGCCATCTTCAGTCCTGTAAGAAGAGTGTCAATTGAGGTCGAACCAGTAAGAGTTGGTCAAGAAAATAACTTCGATCGTCTCATATTGGATATAGACACTGATGGTGCGATGACTCCCAGAGACGCTCTCGCATCAGCCGGTGATACCTTGGCTGGTTTGATTGCACTAGTTGCTGAGCTCAGCGAAGAACCGTTGGGCTTGGAAATCGCAGAACTCGCGATTGTTGAAACCAGCTCTCCTGATCTAGATTTGGTAATCGAAGATCTCGATTTGAGCGAACGCCCTCGAAATTGTCTCAAGCGTGGTCAAATTAACACCATTGGTGAGTTGCTTGAAAAGACACTCGATGACCTGCTTTCCATTACTAACTTCGGACAAAAATCATTAGACGAAGTTATCCAAAAACTTGACGAACGCGGGCTTGCCTTAAAAGGTATGACCCCAACTAGTTTGATCTAGGACTTTACTTATGCCCACTCCTAAAAAAGGCCGCAGTTTCGGTGGCAGCTCTAGCCACCAACGCTCGATTATGGCCAACCTTGCTGCCTCACTCATTGCTGCTGAGGCAATTGAAACAACTGAAGCAAAAGCTAAAGCACTTCGCCCATATGCAGAGAAGCTTATTACGAAGGCCAAAAAGGCCAGTGCTGGTTCTAACAGTCTTCATAGGCATCGACAGCTTGTAGCTAACCTAAATGGCGATCTTGAAATGGCACAAAAGCTCGTTGATGAAATAGGGCCGCGCTACCAGAGTCGTCCCGGTGGTTATACAAGGATTCTTAAGTTGGGTCCACGTCAGGGAGATAAAGCTCCTATGGCACTCATCGAATTGGTGTAAGTCGTTAACTGAATAGCGCTCCTGTACATACGCAAGTTGATTTCTTGACATAAGATCTGCACCATGCTTGATGGCCAACTTGTATCTGTTCTGCAGTCCTTTGATACGCCAACAATTTGTAATGCTTTAGAAATAGTGGCACCAGAGCGTCGCACCTACGGTTTCACTATTGAACCGTTTTATTGTCGGGATCCCAGCCAAACACCAATGGTAGGTTTCGCTCGCACGGCGACTGTCCGAGCAATGGAACCGTCATCTAGAAACAAAGAGGATGATCTATCGACAAGAGTTGGTTACTACCAACATATTGCGGGAGGTCCTGGACCGACAGTGACTGTCATCCAAGATATTGATTCTCACGTGGGGTTTGGTGCTCACTGGGGAGAGGTCAATAGTAATTTACACAGAGGTCTTGGGTCAGTGGGTGTAGTAACAAATGGTTCAATCCGCGATATTGATGATTGGGCTGAAGATTTTCGTGCCTTAGCGGGGTCAGTCGGGCCATCTCATGCATGGATTCACGTTGTCGAATACGATATTTCTGTAGAGGTTCACGGGATGAAAGTAGCGCCGGGTGATTTGATACATGCTGATCAACACGGAGCGGTTGTTATTCCGTTAGATGTAGCAACAAAAATTAGCGGAGCTGTAGATACTTTGATAGCGAACGAAGCAAAGTTGATAGGCCCGTCTAAAGATCCTTCTTTCAACATAGAACAACTTGTTGAGTTGCTTGACCCTGCAGGTCACGACCATTAGGCAACACTTTGTTTGGATAAAGACCACTTGAGTTGATTAAACAGATCTCGGTGTTCAGGTTTTTTTTAGTATTGGGTTAGGTAAAAAAACTTCTTGAGCTGATTCACCGACGAGTTTCTCTTTGAGCCACTCATAAACTTCTGAACCGCATATGGCTGTTAGTTCTTCTGACATAGATTCATATACTGATGTTTTCCCTGTGTAACCCTCTTCTTCTTCTGTGCACCACCAAGCTACATCGGTGCGATCACCACCCCAGTCCGCTCTTTGCCATTCTCGGATCATCGAGAATACATGTCCAGATGTGGTCTCATGGTCCTCTCTGCGAAGTGGGACTTGCCAGCAAATATCGGGTTTGATATTCACCTGAGGTTGGCCGGTTTTAATTGCCAGGTGATGGAAAGCACATCCAGAGCCTCCTGGATGATTGGCACGGTTTTGAAATATGCAGGCTCCGTCGACAACGACAGTTCGGAATGAACCATCATCGTCTTGTGTGATTGGCCCGCCGATGCTCTGTGCGTAATCTGAATGTTGCCAAAGATCTTTGTCTAGTTGTTCAATATTTTTTAATGTTCGAGCTCGATCATCGTCATCAGAAAAATAGGCTCCATGAGCGCAGCAACCAATGTCGGGTGCTGGTTCTGCGGAGATACTCGGACAACCAGAGCCAAATACACAACTCCAGTTGCTTTTTAGGAAGGTGATATCGAATAGCCAAGTTCTATCTTCAGTAGGGTCTTCGACAGACAGCCATTCCTTTGTTTTATTCATGAATCGATCTTATGAATAAAACTGAATAAGCGATAAATATAAAATGCTTTTAAATTAATCGTAGGAAATAAACAGGTGCTGACTGTGATTAGCCGAGGGAGCTGACTGGGTCAGTGTCTCGTCCTGATCTGATCAGAGTGCCTGGTCGAGCATCCGTAAAATCACCATTAGCTACTGCTTCTTCTCCATTAATAAATACGTGGTGCATCCCATTAGCTTCTCCGTAGAGTCTCCAACCTCCGCCAGGGAGATCTTCACGGACGGTTATTTCTTTTGGTCCGATTAGATCAGGGTCAAAGACTACGAGATCAGCATGCCAACCTTCTTGAATACGGCCTCGTTCCTTCAAACCGTATAGCCGTGCAGGTTGGTCGGTAATTTTCTGAATAACGGTTTCTAATTCCATGAGTTCCTTGTCGCGCGCAGCTTCAAGTAACACAGTTGAGTAATTAAACGTAGCTAGAAAATCTAGATGAGCTCCGGCGTCTGACGCTCCGATAAGACAACGATCATCATTCCAGAGGCTTTGACGTAATTTCCAAGATGCTTCATTGTCTCCAGCTGCTGGTGGGTACAAGCCTGTTTTGAGGTCGTCAGCTACTACTAGCTCACATAGAGCATCCCAAGCAGATTGGTTCTGTTCTTCTGCAATGCTTCCAATGGTGCGGCCTTCGAAATGTTTTAATTCGCTTCTGGTCACTTCTCCTACGGTTAGGCGCTCCCAACGAGCGATACCTCGAAAAGCACTAGGTTGTTGTGCATCATCATTCAATTGGGCTCGCCGGTCTGGGTCTGATAGGAGAGCTATTTTTTCGTCAGCCGGCAGAGCCATAGGTTCAGTCCAACCGTGCAAAGTGTCGAGGAGGAAACCGTTCTCGAAGCAGAGGCGACTCTCAGCGGGCATAGGAGCGGTGAGTGCTATGACTTTTCCGCCCTGGCGAGCAGCGTAGTTACTGGCTTCTAACTTTTCGTAAATAATATCGCTTTGACGATCGTTTGCGAAAATGACGTTCCAATTGAGAGGCTTGTCTGCAGCAACTGACATGTCAGTTAAAAGCTGGTAGACGTCATCATCGAATCTTTCAATGGTGGGGATAAATTCAAGTGCGACGGCCTGGTTCCGCGCAAGACAGAGCAGAGCTCAACTAGTTCTTCTTTAGTGGCATGTCGTGAAGGAACTGACTCGCCATCGGCGTCATTGTGGGTTTTGGCCCAGGAGGAGCTGAAACCGAGCCCACCCGCCTCAATGCTTTGAGCCAAAAGCTTTTTCATTTCCGCTAAATCATGATCTGAAGCGGGTTCTGAAACAGACCTTTCGCCCATAACAACGCGCCGTATTGCGCTATGACCAACGAGGAACCCGGCATTGGGCATGAGCGTTCCCTCAATGGCGTTCAGGTACTCATCGAAAGATTCCCAATTCCATGGGACTCCTTCTTGAAGTGAACTCAGTGGCATACCTTCGACACGAGCTAACATGCGCATTAAATAATCACCGTGCTCGGGAGCTATAGGCGCAATGCTGAAACCGCAGTTACCTCCGATTACCGTTGTGACACCGTGCAGTGGTGACGGCGAGAGTGTCGTGTCCCAAAACACTTGAGCATCAAAATGGGTATGGACATCAACGAAACCTGGAGCCACGATAAGACCCGAAGCATCTATGGTGCGTTTCGCCTCATCATCGACTACATCAATGGCTACGATTCGTCCATCTTTGATGCCGATATCACCTATCCGGCGAGATTCGCCTGAGCCATCTACAATTGTCCCGTTACGAATAATAAGATCGAGCATCTTTTCACCTTTGAATATCTTTAAGAAACTATCGCGTTAGGAGCTCTATTGTCTCAGAATGTACGTATCGATTTGTCATACAAGGGAACCTCTTTCCGAGGTTTCGCAGAAAATAACGGTGTTAGAACAGTTGCTGGAGTTCTTCGTTCAGCTTTGGAACAGGTACTTGGCGGTTCGATTCCGCTCAATGTGGCTGGGCGAACAGATGCTGGGGTTCACGCTCTTCGACAAGTTGTTTCGTTTCGAACTGCGAATAAGAAGCTGGATCCTAGCAAACTTCAACGATCTTTAAATCGCTTATGTGCTCCTGATATTTCAGTTCAAAATGTTTCCCTTGTCCCAGAAAGCTTCGACGCTCGATTTTCTGCAGTTAGAAGAAGCTATAGGTACACGATAAATAATTCGTTAGTCTCAGATCCGCTTAAACAAGATCTTGAGTGGCATGTTCGGCAAGCGTTGAGTATCGAAGCTATGAATGCTGCTGCGAAAAACTTCGAAGGTGACCATGACTTCACATCGTTTTGTCGACGGAGAAAGGATAAGCCTGATGCGACAATGAATAGGAGTGTTTATGAGGCTAACTGGCAGAAAGTAGAAGAAAATCGTCTCTCTTTTTCAATTTCTGCGGCGGCTTTTTGCCATCAAATGGTTCGTTCGATAGTGGGGTTTTGTGTAGCTGTTGGCGTGGGCGATAGAGCCCCTGAGGATGTAATTACTACTTTAGAAGCAAAAGACCGGTCAATCGCGACGCTGATAGCTCCCTCAAAAGGGTTGACTCTGGTGGAAGTTTCTTACGCTCTATAGCGTTTTGTTGGGAACTCTTTTCAAAATGGATGGCTCACAGTTTGCCGTTCTCCTTACTCTCCCGTAGCCTTGGATCCCGGTCCCAAAATTTGTGGGACTAGCGTGGACCAGACTAAGGTCCCGTATTTCCCTTCCATATTAATTAATTTGAGGTTGGCGCACCGTGCGTACCTATGCCCCCAAAGCCAGTGAGATTGAACGACAATGGTTTATTGTCGATGCCGAGAATCTTGTACTAGGCAGAATGTCCACTGAGATAGCTCGAATTCTTCGAGGAAAACACAAACCGACGTTTGCTCCGTATATCGATGGTGGCGATCATGTGATTGTGATTAATGCATCGAAAGTCGTTTTGACTAGTAATAAAATGCAAACAAAGCTGATCCATCGCCATTCGGGTTATGTTGGCGGACTTAAAACGCAAACTTACGGTGAGTTTTTAAAGAAAAAACCTAAGGACGCTATTCGCCGAACAATAAAAGGAATGCTCCCAAGGAATCGCTTGGGTGCACAAATGATTACGAAACTTAAAGTATATGCAGGGTCTGACCACCCGCATGCTGCTCAAAATCCGACCGTGCTCGTTCTCGACCACGCTAAAAAAGCTAGTTGAAAACGGAGAACGACGTGACTTCCCCTCTTACACAGACAACCGGACGACGCAAAGAAGCTGTTGCTCGAGTGAGACTTCGCCCAGGGACGGGTGTAATCACATGCAACCGGCGCTCGTTTGAAGACTATTTCACCTCATCGAGCCATCGGCTTTTAGTAACTGAGCCCTTGAGGATTACCGAGCAAGCCGAAGCGTATGATGTTGATGTGACGCTGCATGGTGGTGGGCCCGCTGGCCAAGCTGGGGCAGTTCGCCTTGGAATAGCACGCGCTTTGATTGAGCTTGATCCTGAAAAAAGACCTCAATTGAAAGCAGCTGGTCTGCTTACTCGTGACAGTCGAGCTAAGGAAAGCAAGAAATACGGACTCAAAAAAGCTCGTAAGGCACCTCAGTACTCGAAGCGTTAGCCCATAATTACCAAATGACGTTGTCGTTTGGCACTGATGGTGTTCGCGGAATTGCGCATACTGAACTAACAGCTAGGTACGTACAACTTTTTGGGCGGGCCGCGTCTGAAGAATTTGAGAGTTGTTCCTGGTTGGTTGGGCGCGATACCCGAGAGTCGGGTCTACATCTGGCGAAATCTCTAGCAAACGGTTTAGCTTCGACGCGCGGTGAGGTGTTTGATTTGGGGGTGGTCCCGACCCCGTTAGTCGCAGCGGCTTCAAAAATTGAAGAAATGCCCGCAGTGATGGTTTCAGCTTCTCACAATATTTGGTCTGATAATGGACTCAAAATATTTGGGCCAGGTGGAATAAAACTTTCAGATGATTGCCAGAATTCGATTGAGCAACGTCTCAAAAATCTATTAGAGACTGAATCTGAGGAAATTTCGGACCAGCTGGCAACTCCGTATTTAGAACCGGATGCAGATTATTTGACCTCGCTTGTTTCTTCTTTGGAAGGGCGAGATCTCAAAGGTCAGCGAATAGTAATTGATTGTGCGAACGGAGCTGCTTCCCAAATCGCGCCGAAAGTATTTTTAGCTCTGGAAGCGGATCTAATTGTTATTAATGCGGAGCCCAATGGGCGAAATATTAATGCGGGTTGTGGCTCCAACCAACCTCGAATGCTTCAAGAAAAAGTATTGGCAACAAAGGCTGATCTTGGACTGGCATTAGATGGTGACGCCGATCGGCTCATAGCAGTGAGTAGCGATGGCGCAGTTGTAGATGGTGATCAGATGTTGTGTCTTTTTGCAACTGATTTTGCAAGCCGGGACCTCCTCCAATCGCAAGCTGTTGTTGTAACTGTTATGTCAAATATGGGGCTGCTGAGGGCAATGGCCCAAAATAATATTCGAGTAGAACAGACGTTGGTAGGAGACAGAAACGTTCTCGCTGCGATGAATGAACAAGGAATTGAGCTCGGTGGTGAACAATCAGGTCACATTATTTTTGGTCAACATTCGACCACAGGTGATGGAATTTTAAGTGGAGTCTTACTCGCAGATCTAATGAAACGGCGCGGAGGCGACACTGTCGCCATAGCTGCCTCAGCGATGAAACAACATCCACAAGTTCTCATCAATGTTGCTGTAGCTGGCATGAGAATTGATGTTGAAAAGGTGTTTGCGCAGGAAATAATTAATGCAACTAGCAAGTTAAACGACACAGGTAGAGTTTTGGTGAGAGCTAGCGGCACTGAGCCGATGGTGCGAGTGATGGTAGAAGCAGAGACTGAAGAAACTGCTACAAGTGTTGCTATGGCTCTGGCTCATGAGATTGAAAATCATGTGATTGGGCCCCTGCCTTAACCTGGGTACTAACGCCGAGTACCCTCATTGATATGTGTGGGATAATTGCGGTGTTAAGGAAAACTGATATTAGACCTCCGCTTGAAGGTAGCTATGTAGTTTCGGTTCTCGTTGAAGCAGATGAGAGGCTAAGTAAGGTATCGGGTGAAGACCCAAGCCTCCACATTGAGCTGTCACTGATAGCTGAATTGTTGACGCAAGCGAATATTTCTCTTCGTTCGATGCCCGGTGTACGGCTTTTAATTTCGGATAGTTCAGTCAGAGAAAAATGTAGAAAAGTAATTGAATCAATAAACAATCAGTATCAAAAACTAGAATTGGTACTTGATCAAAAATCTGAAAACTTAGAAGACCTCAATGCTTCAGTAAGTAGTGGACGTGATGCCGCATGGGCGATCGCAGAGGACCGGTTAAGAAACGCCTTAGCGATAATAGATTTAGCTAAAGACTCGATGTCAGAGAACGCGGTCAGTTCTTATTGGTCTATCCAGACTGCTCTTTCTTCTTTGGATCGTATGGAAGTTCGTGGGCGAGATTCAGCTGGGTTGCAAATTTTTGTCGCTAATAAGAGTGTTGATCTTTCGCAAACGTTAGATAGTTCAGTTTCTGGCCGGCTTCTTGATACCTTGTTCACTTCTGGTGCTCTTCGTACCGTCGGGAAATCGCTGGTATTTGTATACAAAGTTTCTTCTGCTATAGGAGAGCTTGGTGAAAATACACGTGAATTGCGGAAGGCAATAACCAGCGATCAGCTTTTGAAGCGTTGCCTTAACCTGTCTGGCTCAAAAGTTTCAGTGATCGGTCATACGAGATGGGCAAGCGTAGGAATTATTTCGGAAGCAAATGCTCACCCTGTGGACTCAACAGAAAGCAATGAAAAAAGTGGTCCTTATGTAGCAGCAGTTCTTAACGGAGACGTTGATAATTTTGCTGATCTAAAAGTCTCTCACCGGCTGGCTATAGCGCCAGAAATAACAACCGATGCAAAAGTTGTTCCTGTGCTAATTAGTCAATCTCTCCAAGGTGGGAAGAATTTTTTAGAAGCTTTTCGTTCCACTGTTCGAGAATTTGAAGGATCAGTTGCGATAGCGGCTCATGCAGAAACAGACGAAGAACAAATAGCTATTGCCCTGCGAGGAAGCGGGCAAGGCCTTTATGTAGGGATGGCAGAAGGCGTTTTCGTTGTAGCCAGCGAACCGTACGGTTTGGTTGAAGAAACAGACAAATATCTCCGAATGGATGGCGAGAGCCTTAGAGCTGGTCAGGGTCCAGGTGGAAATGGTCAGATCATAATTTTGGATGCTGAAAATGCTGGTGAAAGAATCGGAATTAAGCGAATTTCCTATGATGGTCTTGATCTAGGAGTAGCCGCTGAAGAAATTACTAAACGAGAGATTACGACTCGGGATATAGACCGTGGTGATGCTCCACATTTTTTGCTAAAAGAGATCTCTGAAGCTCCAGAGTCATTTCGTAAAACTTTACGCGGGCGAATTGTTGAAAATGAAGATGGCACTCTCAAGGTTGTTCTTGGAGCGAGAACCATCCCCGATTACGTAGCTACTAAATTAGAAAATGGGTCTTTCAACCGATTAGTCGCTATTGGCCAAGGCACGGCTGCTATCGCAGCTCAAGTAATCCCGCAGTTCCTCTCACCACTAACTGAAGAGAACAAATTAATTGTTGAGGCTCAATTAGCCACAGAGTTTAGTGGGTTTCAATTGACGGATGATATGTCGGATACTTTGGTTGTGGCGGTTAGCCAATCTGGAACGACAACAGACACCAACAGAACAGTCGATTTAGCTCGTGCCAGAGGAGCCACCGTTATTGCTATCGTTAACAGACGTTCCAGCGAATTAGCAGAAAAAGCAGATGGAGTGTTGTACACCTCTGATGGTCGAGATATAGAGATGTCGGTCGCGTCAACAAAAGCATTTTATGCTCAGATAGCTGCTGGTATTCTTCTTGCGCAGGCAATAGCGGAAAAGCTACCTGGATCAAAAAAACTCGAACCAGGTGTTTTGAAAGGCCTACGAGAATTGCCTGCAGCAATGAACCAAATAATTGCCGATCGTCATATTGTTGCAAAAGTGGCTCAGCGTCATGCCCCTGCTAAAAGGTACTGGGCAATAGTGGGTAACGGTGCGAACCGGATCGCTGCAAAAGAAGTTCGTATAAAATTGTCAGAACTTTGTTATAAATCAATTGCTGAAGACGCAACGGAAGACAAAAAACACATAGACCTCTCATCAGAACCTCTTATTTTTGTTTGTGCAGCAGGGCTTACTGGTTCCAATGTTGATGACATAGCTAAAGAAGTAGCAATTTACCGAGCGCATAAGGCCACTCCCATCGTGGTTGCTAGCGAAGAGGAGTCTCGCTTTTCTGCCGCGTCTGAACTCATTACGGTGCCTCGCGTGCACCCGGCACTTGATTTCATATTGAGTACGACTGTAGGACATCTCTTTGGCTATGAAGCGGCAGTGGCAATTGATCATCAAGCGCTTCCTTTAAGAGAGATGCGTTCAATCCTTGAATCGAAGATTGAGACCGGTATTTTGCCTGAAGGTTCATTAGATAAAATTTATGACGAACTTCGTGAGCCTGCTAGCCGCTTCCTTAGTGGATTGCGAAGCGGAGCCTACGACGGTCATTTGGAAGCAAGTACTGCAACAAGTCTGACAACGATTCTCAGATATGGGCTTGGGACTGCTGCTTTGGACTCCTACCAACTAGACGTCGGGAAAGTTGGACGTCCGGGAGTGGTGGTTGAAGACTTAGTTATTGCTCTGAGTCGCGCTATTGACGAACTTACCCGACCAATCGATGCGATAAAGCATCAAGCTAAAACTGTGACGGTCGGTATCTCAAGATCGGATGAGACTCTGCTCCAGTCAGATCTTGTTAGAGAAGCCTTGCAAGCTGGTGCACCTCGGGACCGACTCTCTTATCGGGAGTTGAGAGCGTTATTAGCTCTTGATCCAGCGGTGGCGAAGGTGATCGGATATACGAGGTATCGGATAGAAGGAAATGTAGATGATGAAGCAACCATTCAAGTAATAGATCGTGGTGGGATCGCCAGGGAAATCAATTCTCGGACCACGACTAATTCTGTTCTTCGTGGGAGTAAACACCGTGCTGCGTTCGAACGAGAAGTGACCGTAAGCCAAGGCAGCGATGGTCGAAACGTCATCCACATTCCTGAGATAAAAGATGGGGAAACTACCGGGCTTACCTTGTTGCATTGTCGATTTGAAGAAAAAATGAGCGCTGCGCAAACCCGCAGTGTGCTGGAAGGTTACCGAGGGAGATACGGCGCGTTGAAAGACGCTGTCACTGAATCTCAACCATTTTTTCGCGATGATCTTTTAGAAACTATTCCAATAGTCAATCTCCTTACTAAGCCGGTGTACGTCTTAGCTGAATTGTGGATGCCGTGATCGGAATTGGGTTAGACGTTGTTGATGTAGAAAGAATGCGGACGGTCCTTAGCCGAAGAGCGGCAATCAAAGAACGGCTTTTTACAAGATCCGAGCAACATTACGCTGAATCTAGTATCGATTCAGTTCAAAGGTTTGCTGCGCGTTTTGCAGCGAAAGAAGCGGTTATGAAAGCACTCGGGGTAGGGCTCGGTTCAGTAAAATTTCGAGATATAGAAGTTGTAAAATTAGATAGTGGGAAACCAACGCTGGAACTTCATGGGCAGGCAGCCGTGTTAGCTGATTTAGCTGGTATCAGGAAGTGGCACCTATCGATGAGCCACACGGCACTTGTAGCTGAAGCCATAGTTGTCGCCGAATAACGCCGAAATGATTCCAATAGTAACTCCTGTGGAGATGACCGAGATAGACAGAGTAAGCCCTTCCACGCAAGCGGAGCTTATTGAACGAGCAGGGTTTGCTGTAGCGAGAGAAGCATTACGCACTTTAGGAGGCGGTTATGGCCGTCGCGTTGGGTTGATTGCTGGGAAAGGAAATAATGGGAAAGATGGGCTGGTAGCAGCTCGTTTACTTCGCAAGCGTGGGGTTAAATGTCAGGTGATCGATCCATTGGACGTTACAGACCTTGGAAACGTAGATCTTGTTATTGACGCAGCGTATGGAACGGGTTTCAGAGGCGCCTGGTCGCTTCCTGAACAACCTTCCGCTCCTGTGATAGCAGTAGATATACCTTCGGGTGTTAATGCTTTAACAGGGACAGATAGCGGTTCACTCCAAGCTGAAAAAACTGTTACGTTCGCTGCTTTAAAACCTGGTCTGTTGCTTGATGCAGGACCGCAAAAAGCAGGTTCAGTTGTGGTCGCTGACATAGGTCTTGAAATAAATGACGCTAGGAGCCACCTGTTCGAAGATAGCGACTGGCAAGTTGCCAGGAAAGTACGAACAAAAACTGACCATAAATGGACGAACGCTGTGCGAATATTGGCTGGTTCACCTGGTATGCAGGGCGCATGCGGGTTAGCCGCGAAAGCAGCCCTACGGGCTGGAGCTGGCATGGTTGTGGCCTCCACCCCTGGTAGTGAACCTGGTAACAATAGCCACACTACTGAAGTAGTTACGAAGCCGCTTTTGAATGAAAACTGGGCTCAAGAAATACTCAGTGACTCGCACCGATATAGGAGTTTGCTTATTGGGCCAGGGTTGGGTTTAGCGGAGGTTATGAAGCATCAGATTTTAGAGGTCATAGAAAATTGGCCCGGCCCAATTGTTGTAGACGCTGATGCAATTACAGCTCTGGCAGGAGATCTCTCTTGTCTCAGAAAACGTGCCGGATCCACTATCCTCACGCCTCATGACGCGGAATTCGATCGCCTGACCAACTCAGCCGCTCGCACCGATAGGTTTCAGGCAGTCAGAAATTTGGCCAGGAATCTAGATGCTGTGGTCCTGCTCAAAGGGCCGACAACGCTGATATCTGACCCATCAGAGAATCTTGTTGCGGTAAACTCAGGAAACCAAAATTTGGCGACAGCAGGAACTGGAGACGTCTTAGCAGGAATGATTTGTGCTCTGTATGACAAAGAGAACCCAGTAAGGTCAGTTGCTGCTGCTGCACATTGGCATGGGCGCACAGGTGCTATGGCACATGAAGGTCTTCTCGCAAGTGATCTCCCTGACCTTTTGACGATTAGCCACAAAATGATGGTATCGAAATGACGTTACTCGGTGAGATGATGCGACCAACATGGTGTGAGATAGACCTAGGTGCATTAGGAAGAAATTTTGACGTTATAAAGAAACGCGTAAGTAACTCGATGGTGATGCCAGTCATCAAGGCTGATGCTTATGGACATGGGATACAAAAAATTGGTATGCACCTTGAACGATTGGGAGCAGACCGTCTTGCGGTCGCATACGTTGAAGAAGGAGTAGTTTTACGAGAAGCTGGAGTAACAATTCCGATCCATGTCATGGGTGGGGCCATCAAGCGACAGATCCCCCTTTTCCTTGACTATGACCTTATTTTTACTGCACCTTCAATTGATAAATTAGAGCAAATTAACGCTGCAGCTAAAGCTCGTGGTCAGAAGGCAGTTGTTCATCTCAAAATTGATACAGGAATGGAAAGAATAGGTGTTCATCACTACAACGCTGAATCATTCCTTACGGCATCGTTGAATTGTGAGTCGATAATAGTTGAGGGCATATTTAGTCACTTTGCCCGAGCAGATGAAACAAACTTGTCGTCAGCGTTGCTTCAGTTAGAGCGGTTCCATCAAGTGTTGGAATTTTACGACAAAAAAAATCTACCTACTCCGCTGAGACACATAGCAAACTCTGGTGGCATTGCTCAGATACCTGATGCAAACTTGGACATCGTGCGACCTGGAATTTTGATGTTCGGTGTCTACCCCTCGCCAGAAACTCAAAGAACAGTTGCGGTCGAGCCCGTGCTTTCATGGCATAGCGAAGTTATTTACTTCAAGGTAGTAGAAGCAGGTAATCCGGTGAGCTATGGGGGTACTTGGCAACCGCGTGAACAAACTCGCGTAGTTACCTTGCCTGTCGGGTATGCCGATGGCTATAGGAGAGACCTCTCGAACCGTGCTGAAGTTCTTGTTCGAGGTCGGCGTTATCCCGTAGTGGGACGAGTCTGTATGGATCAGACGATGGTAGATATTGGAACCGGGACTGCCTACAACGGTGACGCTGTGACGCTCATTGGAAGCGATGGGGATCATTCGATCAGCGCAGAAGACCTTGCCGAGTGGTCTGGAACAATTCCCTACGAAGTATTAGCTTCTATTTCCTCGCGCGTTCCAAGAGTTTATGTCGACTAGGTCAAATAACTTAATGGGTCATTTATGCTGGCCTGCTAACGCTCTAGAATTGTAGAAGTAGCTCGACTGACGACTAGCGAAGCGGTGATTAACTAATGCTGCATGTGAGAACAAGATCCGCAGAGGAGACAAAGCAAGTTGCAGAGGCCATTGAACCGGTCCTGCAGTCTGGTGACGTGATTTTACTTTCCGGAGATCTTGGAGCTGGTAAGACAGTGTTTACACAGGGTCTTGCCCTCGCTCTTGGGGTAAGCGAAAGAGTCACAAGCCCGACCTTCACTTTGGCGGCTAGCTATGAAGGAAGAATTAAACTTCATCACTTAGATGTCTATCGTCTCGAGAACTTGGCAGAAGTAGTTGATCTTGATCTCCCGGGGTTACTTGATGATGATGCGATTGTTTGCATTGAATGGGGAGAAGTAGTCATGCCGGAAATCCCCAGAGAATTTTTAAAACTGAATATTCAACTCGGACATCCCGAAGATATCCCAGATGCGAGGGTTCTTGAATTCGAGTTCATAGGGCCGATGTGGATGCAACGCGAAGGTGCCATAGCATCACGATGCGCTGCTTGGATCGAGAAGGACTGATTGTGCTGGTTCTAGGAATTGAAACTGCTACACCACAGGTAGGGGTAGCTATCGGTGGCCATGAAGGTGTTTTGGCCTCATTTCACAGCGCAAGAGACCGGCGGCATGCTGAAACTCTCGCCCCAGCGATTGAATTTTTATGCAAGCAAGCTCGAGTTGAATTATCAGAAATTGGAGTTGTTGCTGTTGACATAGGGCCGGGCTTGTTCACTGGCTTGCGGGTGGGATTGGCCACAGCAAAAGCAGTAGCCCATGCATGTCGAGTTCCAATGATCGGAATTTCCAGTCTTGATCTAGCGGCTTTTCCAGCTAGGTTTTCTGATCGACTTATAGTTTCGACTGTTGATGCTCGACGAGGAGAAATATTTTACGCAACCTATCGCCGCACTGCCGGGGGGATCCAACGTATTAGTGATCCGCATGTCGATCAGCCCACAGACGTTGCCGATCAACTCATGGCCCAGGGAGAAGAGTGTCTCGTAGTAGGTGATGGGGCGCAACGATATTCAGAAATTTTTGAAGACATCCGTGGGGTAGAAGTAGGACAAGAAGGGTTTCGGTTTCCTAATGCCGGATCGCTTGTGGAACTCGCTCACCCTCGAGCCCTACGCGAAGAATTTGTAGTACCTGGAGAAATTGAACCTCTTTACTTGCGCGCTCCTGACGCAAGAATAAATTGGCAACAACGAGAACGTTCATGATAAGTCCAACCTCGTTGAATACAGAAATAGTCATTCAGCCGATGAACAAACGTCATGTACGAGCTGTGCGCGTTATAGATAAACAGGTTTATCCAAAGCCATGGTCAGTAGGTATGTACCATGACGAGCTTAAGCAGCCAGCTAATAGAATTTATTTAGTAGCTTCGCAAAACGATTTACTTGTTGGTTATGGAGGAGCGATGCTTGTCCACGATGAAGGACATATAACTTCTATTGCTGTGAACCCCAACGCTCAAGGGAATCAAATCGCTACAAGGCTTCTTTGGGGGATTCATCGAGGTTGCCAAAACAAAGAAGCTGCTTCAATGACTCTGGAAGTTCGTGTCTCAAACGAACGTGCGCAGGCGCTATATCGGCGATTTGGGTATGTTCCAGCAGGTGTACGCGCTAAATATTATGGGGACAATAACGAAGATGCTCTCATCATGTGGTGTCATGACATTCAAGAAACAGAACACACGGAGAGACTTGCTGAGTTGAAAAGCCAACTGACTGGGTTAACAACATGGAGTATTGCATGAACACTTCAGGAGATATGACAATTCTTGGTATTGAAACCTCATGTGACGAAACGGCTGCAGCAATTGTCGTTAACGGAACTGATATACGAGCGAACGTCGTTAGCAGCCAAGTAGACTTGCATGCGCGTTATGGAGGCGTAGTGCCAGAGATAGCAGGGCGTGCGCACGAATCGTTGATAACGCCAGTAGTCGCTGAAGCGATGGTAAAGGCTGGAGTTGCCGATAATGAAGTAGATGTTGTGGCAGTAACACATGGACCTGGATTGATTGGCAGTCTCTTGGTGGGGGTCGCAGCCGCAAAAGCTATGGCTCTTGTTTGGGGCGTGCCGTTTATTGGGATTAATCATCACGAAGCACACCTCTACGCTTCATTTTTGGATCAGCCCGATATTGAATTTCCTCTAGTTGTGATGCTCGTCAGCGGTGGCCATACAATGCTGATCGAATTTCGAAATCATGGGGAGTACCGACTCCTGGGTGCCACCCTTGATGATGCAGCCGGAGAGGCGTTTGACAAAGTAGCTCGCTATTTGGGATTGGGATATCCCGGAGGACCAGCGATAGACGAAATTAGTTCGCAAGGCGACTCGGAAGCCATCAAATTCACTCCGCCGATGTTTCACGATGGCTTAGATTTTTCTTTTTCCGGACTTAAAACCGCAGTTATCAATTATGTTAGAAAAAATTCGGACGCAGACACTGCAGATGTTGCGGCCTCATTCCAAATGGCGGTGGTTAATGTGCTTACCCATAAAGCGCTGAAAGCAGCCAAAGAGGTTGGCGCCAAAGGAATTTGTCTTGCTGGAGGTGTCGCAGCGAATACGCTCTTGCGTCAACGAACCAGTGAAATGTGCAGCGAAAATGGTCTTATAGCATGTCTTCCGAGCCGCGCGATGTGCACCGATAACGCTGCGATGGTTGCTGCTACGGCTTGGTGGAAGATGCAAAACGGCGGCGGATCGCCCCTTGATTTAGGAGCCGACCCGAACCTAAGACTGCCATTTATCCAAAATTAGCCTCTTTTTGTACTTTTTAAAGCCTGATTTATCAACCTTTTACGGGATCCTCGGATCTCAGGTTGTTCGCGCCATTCGCGCGCCATATCGTTAGCACTCGGCCATTGAGAGTGCTAATGCTCTCAAGGCATACCCAAATCGTGAAGATATCTAAGGAGGAATAGCCGATGAACTTGCAGCCCCTCGAGGATCGCATCATTGTCCGACCCAGCGAAGCTGAAGAGACAACCGCAAGCGGTCTCGTAATCCCAGACACAGCTAAAGAAAAGCCACAACAAGGTGAAGTACTTGCAGCTGGTCCAGGCAAAAGGTCCGAGCATACTGGAGACCTTATTGCTATCGACGTTAAAGTCGGAGACATAGTCATATACAGCAAATACGGCGGCACCGAGGTTTCCTCAGGTGGCGAGGATCTCCTCGTACTTAGCGCTCGTGACGTTCTAGCGATTGTTGGCTGAGGTAAACCATGGCAAAACTAATTAAATTCAGTGAAGAAGCCCGAAAAGGACTTGAGGCAGGCGTTAACAAACTTGCTGATGCCGTAAAGGTTACTCTTGGGCCAAAAGGCCGAAATGTTGTGTTGGAAAAGTCATTTGGCGCACCAACAATAACCAACGATGGCGTAAGCATCGCTCGTGAGATTGAGCTCGAAGACCCGTTTGAAAACATGGGCGCACAGCTTGTCAAAGAGGTAGCAACCAAAACCAATGATGTAGCTGGTGACGGAACTACCACAGCGACAGTTCTTGCCCAAGCAATGGTTCGCGAAGGACTTCGAAATGTTGCTGCAGGCGCAAATCCAATGTCGCTTAAGCGGGGAATCGAAGCCGCAGTTGCTGCTGCAGTAACCTCAATCGGCGAAATGTCTGAAGATGTTTCTTCGGACAAAGGAAAAATTGCTTCAGTTGCTGGAATATCTTCAGCAGATCCAGCCATAGGCGAGATCCTTGCAGAAGCGTTTGACCGAGTCGGTAAAGACGGAGTCATTTCGGTTGAAGAATCTAATACGTTTGGAGTGGATCTCGAATTCACCGAAGGTATGCAATTCGATAAGGGTTACCTATCACCTTATTTTGTGACTGACCCTGATCGCCAAGAATCAGTTCTTGATGACCCGTACATCCTGTTTGTTAATGGCAAAATTTCCCAGGTACAAGAACTTGTGCCGCTGCTTGAAAAAGTCATGCAGACCGGAAAGAACTTGCTTATCATTGCAGAAGACATTGAAGGCGAAGCACTTGCCACTCTTGTGGTAAACAAAATTCGTGGAACCTTCACATCTGTTGCTGTGAAAGCACCAGGTTTCGGAGAACGTCGCAAGGCGATGTTGCAAGACATGGCTATTCTTACTGGAGCTCAGGTTATTTCAGAAGAAATTGGACTGAAACTCGAAAACACCACGCTTGATATGCTCGGTTCAGCTCGCAAAATTATCATCACCAAAGACGAGACAACTCTTGTTGAAGGAGCTGGTGACAGTAGCGAAGTAGAAGGTCGTGTAACTCAAATCAAGCGTGAGATTGATGACACTGATTCTGATTGGGATCGTGAAAAACTTCAAGAACGACTAGCGAAACTTGCTGGTGGAGTTGCTGTAATTCAAGTAGGCGCAGCAACCGAAGTAGAGCTCAAAGAAAAAAAGCATCGCATCGAAGATGCTGTTTCAGCTACCAGGGCTGCCATCGAAGAAGGCATAGTACCTGGCGGTGGAACGGCTCTATTGCGTTCACGTGAAGCAATCCTTGCGCTAAGCCTTGAAGGCGATGAAGCTACAGGAGCGCAATTGGTGCATCGAGCACTCGATGCTCCAGCTCGTCAAATAGCACATAACGCAGGCCACGAAGGTGCTGTAGTTGTCCAAAAAGTTGAAACAGCCGGCGGAAACAACGGATTCAACGCAGCAACTGGCGAGTACGAAGACTTGGTAGCTGCAGGCGTAATTGATCCAGCGAAGGTAACCCGAGCTGCTTTACAAAACGCTGCGTCAATCGCGGCGCTTCTGCTTACAACTGAAACTCTTATTACCGACAAACCAGCCGAAGGTGGCGACGCAGCAGCTGCTGCAGCCATGGCAGGTATGGGTGGCGGTATGGGTGGCATGGGTGGCATGGGCGGCATGATGTAGCCCCAGCTACAAATAAACGAAATTAATAAATGAGGGCGAGCCTTACGGCTCGCCCTCAGTAGTTTTAGAACTAAACCTCGATACGGTAAAATACTGATGAAATCCAGCGAAGATAAAATATTTCGAGGAGGACTTCAGAAAATACCAAGACCGCAATTTTGGTCGGAAGGGGCAGAAGCCCCATGGGCTGAATTAAAAGCTGCGGACAAAAAAATTTCTCTACGATTTCTTGAGAAACAGTTGCTCGGTAGAACAGTCAGGATCGAAGAAACTGCTGCCCCTCCCCCGAAACGAAACTCAGCAGTTCTCATAGCTCTATACGAAAAACAAGATGAGTTAACAGTCATCCTGACTCGTAGAACAAAAGAAATGAGATCCCACAGCGGAGAAGTCAGTTTCCCGGGAGGTGGACAAGAGCTAGACGAAGATTTGTGGCATACAGCTCTTCGCGAGGCTAATGAGGAAGTCGACCTCAATGTTTCTCTTGTAAGAAGAATTGGTGAGCTAGATCACCTCACTACCGTTTCATCTCAATCGAGAATCGTGCCGTATGTTGCTGTTCTGAGGGAACCCCCTGAAATGCGGCCTAACCCTGTCGAGGTCGCTGCGATTCTTGAAGTGCCTCTAAATGAGCTGTTATTGCCAGGTATTTATCGTGAAGAAAAATGGGAGTGGCCGACTCAAGGTTCTGAGCGCCCAATATTTTTCTTTGAGATAGATGGAGACACCATATGGGGAGCGACTGCGAATCTTCTTAGGCAACTGCTTGTAATTGGCTTAGGACTTACCTCAGTAGGTGAATGAAACACAAAATGACTGAATGAGCGCTAAGATTATGGACTTCTCGAGACAAGATTCGATAATTTTGTAAGGCAGAGCTAACCGATCATGACGGACGCCAATAATAAACATGAGACAGTACTCGTAGTCGATTTTGGCGCGCAGTACGCTCAGCTCATAGCTCGCCGAGTTCGTGAAGCGCGTGTGTTCAGTCGAATCGTGCCGCATTCCATTACTGCTGAACAAATTAAGCAAGAAAATCCAGTTGCCATAATACTTTCAGGCGGACCAAAGTCTGTTCATGTCGACGGAGCGCCAACGATTGACCCAGCAATTTATGACCTTGGGATACCCATTCTCGGTATCTGTTATGGAGCGCAGCTCATAGCACAGCAGCTAGGCGGCACCGTAGCTCGAAGCGGTCGAGGTGAGTATGGGAAAGCTAAGTTAACTACCCACGGCTCTTCTGTGCTGTTACCGGAGGAGGTAGCTGATGGAGATGACGTATGGATGTCACACTTTGATTCGATCACGGAGCCTCCGAAAGGTTTCACGATTTGTGTGTCGACTCCCGACGCACCAGTAGCTTTAATGGAAAATTTTGACCAAAAAATCTTTGGAGTTCAATATCACCCTGAGGTTATACACACCCCTCATGGCCAAGAATTATTAATAAAATTTTTGCACCACATTGCAGGTTGCCGTGCTGATTGGACGATGACCAATCTTATTCAAGAGAGTATAGAAACGATACGGCTACAAGTAGGAAACGGTCGAGCAATATGTGGACTATCAGGAGGAGTGGACAGTGCAGTAGCTGCTGC
Organism: Acidimicrobiaceae bacterium; assembly: GCA_905182565.1. Classification (GTDB taxonomy): domain Bacteria; phylum Actinomycetota; class Acidimicrobiia; order Acidimicrobiales; family Poriferisodalaceae; genus UBA9040. Next base: position 350,200 of record CAJJCB010000027.1, read on the forward strand.
ACTTGTCCATAGAGCGATTGGTGATCAACTAGTGTGCGTTTTTGTCGATACCGGGCTGATGAGGCTTGGTGAGGGCGAAGAAGTGGTAGAGACCTTTGAACGAACGCAGGGGATTGAACTTATCCATGTGAAATCCGGGGAAGAGTTTTTTGATGCTCTTGCAGGAGTTACTGAACCTGAACAAAAACGTAAGATAATCGGGGAAAAATTTATTAGAATTTTCGAAAATGCAAAACAGAAAGTCTCCGACGCGAATTTCTTAGTGCAAGGCACGCTCTACCCAGATGTTATTGAATCTGGAACCGGACACGCAGCGAAAATCAAAAGCCACCATAACGTAGGAGGGCTGCCCGAAGACATAGATTTTGATCTTGTTGAGCCTCTCAGAAGCCTCTTCAAAGACGAAGTTAGAGTCTTAGGTAGTGAACTTGGATTACCAGATGAGATCGTATGGAGGCAACCCTTCCCGGGGCCAGGGCTCGGCGTGCGAATCATTGGTGAAGTAACCCCCGAAGCGGTCGAGATTTTACAAAAAGCTGATTTGATTGTTCGCCAAGAAATAAGAGAAGCAGGTCTCGAGCGTGAAATATGGCAAGCTTTTGCAGTGCTTGCTGACGTCCGTAGCGTAGGCGTCATGGGCGATGAACGAACCTACGCAAGACCGGTGATTATTCGTGCTGTAACAAGCGAAGACGCCATGACCGCTGACTGGGCGAAGCTCCCCTACGAGCTTCTAGAAACTATGTCATCGCGAATTATTAACGAAGTAGATGGTATAAATCGAGTTGTTTACGACATCACATCTAAACCCCCTGGAACAATAGAATGGGAATGATCTAGCTATGACGAACCTTCCCAAAGGATTCAACGTTCACGTTGCCAACATGGGGATCAAAGATGAAACAAATGACGTCATGTTGGTCACCAGCGATGTTCAAGCAAAAGTCTCAGCCGTGTTCACGCAGAGCCTTTTCGCAGGTCCGAGTATTGTTTTAAGTAGAGAACATGCTCAATCCGGAACTAGTAGAGCAGTGGTTGTTGTTTCCAAAAATGCAAACGTAGCTACGGGAGCTATAGGAACAGCGAACGCGAACGAACTCGCAGCTCTGGTGGGGGCGAGTGTGCAATGTGACCCCACCGAGGTACTTGTTGGATCGACTGGTGTGATAGGTGTCCAATATCCGATGGATCGAATTCGTGAACATTTTGTGAACTTGGTTGGTCCCTTCGAAAGCGTGTCAGCAGAAGATGCTGCGACTGCAATTATGACAACGGATACCCACCCAAAAATAGCGTCAACTCGGGTCGGGGAAGCCTCCATCGTAGGCATCGCAAAAGGCGTCGGAATGATAGAACCAAACATGGCGACGATGATCGCGGTGATAATGACAGACGCCGAGCTCTCAACGGCTGAGTTAGACCTGACCTTCAAAAAAGTTGTTGGGACTACGTTCAACGCTCTTAGCATCGACACAGACACTTCAACAAGTGATATGGCTGTAGTTCTATCATCAGGTCATGCAGGCAGCGTTAACTCTAATGCGTTCGAAGATGGATTGAGAAACGTGTGTTTAGAGTTGACGAGGCAGCTCGCATCTGACGGAGAAGGCGCAGAAACACTGATAGTTGTAACAGTCGACCAGGCTGAGAGCAGCGCCCAGGCGAAAAAAATAGCGAAATCGATAGTCAACTCACCGCTAGTAAAAACTGCGGTTCATGGATGTGACCCGAACTGGGGCCGTGTCGCTATGGCTATCGGAAAATGCGAAGAAGAAACTGGGATAGACCAAAATGCGGTCGTCATAAAATTTGGGGAGCATGAGGTGTACCCGAATCAAGCGAACGCCGAATTGTTGAAACAACTTGCGAAATATTTAAATCAAGATGAAATTCTCATTCATGTTTCTCTTCAGCTTGGTACTGAACAGTTCACAGCGTATGGGTGTGACTTAACCGACGGATATGTGCGAATAAACGCTGACTATACGACATGACTGTCGAGCAAATACTAGATGGTCTAAACCCAGCTCAAAACGACGCTGTGCTTCACCGTGATGGTCCGATGTTAGTAGTTGCTGGTGCTGGGTCCGGAAAGACGCGAGTTCTAACGCACCGGATTGCTCATTTAATAGAACAAGACCGCATAAGCCCATTCGAAATTTTAGCTATTACTTTTACGAACAAAGCCGCAGAAGAAATGAAACATCGGGTTGGTGCGATCGTTGGCCCGGTAGCAGAAAAAATGTGGGTATCAACATTTCATTCTGCTTGTGTTCGAATTCTGCGACGCGATGGTTCTCTATTGGGCTACCCATCGGCTTTTTCTATTTACGACCAGGCTGACGCGGTAAGACTTACTAGCTATGTTCTTCGTGACCTGAATATAGATAGCAAAAAGTTCCCGCCGCGAACCGTGCACGCCCGTATTTCAAACTACAAAAATGAATTAATTAGTTCTGATGCTGCACTCGAACAAGCTTCAAATATCTTTGAACGAAAAATCGCTGAGAGCTATGTGGAGTATCAAAAGCGGCTGCGCAGAGCTGGAGCAATGGACTTCGATGATTTACTGAGCCTAACGGTCGAATTGTTCAAGAAAAATCCCACTGCTCTAGAGCATTACCAGCGACGGTTTCAGCATGTACTAGTTGACGAATATCAGGACACCAACCGAGCCCAAAATGAGATCATCATTCAATTAGCTAGCAAGCACCGGAACCTTTTCGTCGTTGGGGATAGTGACCAATCGGTCTACGCATTTCGTGGAGCAGACATTCGTAACATCCTAGATTTCGAAACTGCATTTCCAGACACAGCAGTAGTTGTCCTTGACCAGAATTATCGATCAACTCAAGTAATTTTGGATGCAGCGAATGCAGTGATTTCTCAGAACGAAGGCCGCAAACCTAAAAATCTGTGGACTGATAAAGCTGGCGGAAAAAAAATAGTTAAGTTCCAAGGCGAAGACGAATCTGATGAAGCTGCGTTTGTTGTAAATCAATTAACAGAACTTCATTCAGAAGAGAATGCTTTGTGGAGCGATATTGCTGTTTTCTATAGAACGAACGCGCAAAGCAGGGTTCTTGAAGAGCGACTTGTGAGAAATGGGATCCCTTACAAAGTTGTTGGAGGAACTCGGTTCTATGACCGGAAAGAAGTCAAAGACGCTCTCGCCTATCTCAAATTGGTTGTGAATCCGTCGGACGAAGTTGCGATAAAAAGAGTTATTAATGTTCCAAAGCGTGGGATTGGTGACAGTAGCGTAGCCAAACTTGATCAGTGGGCTGCGAACCAGGGGACAACCCTCATTGAAGCTGTCCGGTCTTGGCCGGAAACAGGAGTCACTGGAGCAGCTAAAAAAGGGCTCGTAAATTTCAGTTCTCTTATAGAGAAAATCAGCGGTCTTTTGGATGAAGGCCCAGCAGAAGTTCTTAAAGCCGCCCTCGAACTTTCGGGCTATCTTGATGAGTTGCGAAATGAGCGCTCGATAGAAGCTGAAGGACGAATGGAAAATCTTGCGGAACTAGTTGGTACTGCAGAAGAATTTGAGTCATGTGAAGCTTTTCTCGAAGAGATTTCTTTGGTCTCAGACACAGATGCTCTAGATGACCAGTCGCAAGTCACTCTAATGACTCTTCATGCGGCCAAAGGCCTCGAATTTCCGTATGTTTTCATAGTAGGTATGGAAGATGGTGTTTTTCCTCACCTAAGAGCTCTTGGTGATCCAAATGAGCTAGAAGAAGAACGTCGCTTAGCTTACGTTGGGCTCACGAGAGCTCGCGAGCAGCTATATGTCAGTCATGCTTGGAGTCGAACACTCTTTGGATCAACCCAATACAACCCTCCAAGCCGGTTCTTGTCAGAAATACCTGAATCTTTGATTGTTGATAAATCCACGCGTTCTAGCTACAGCACGATGAGTACCTCAACTTATTCTAAAGCACGACCCAAAGATGAGACTGATGGAACCCGAGTCGTTGGCGGAACCGGAAGGGCAGAAGATCGCAGACAAGAACGTCGAGAAAAAGCTAAAGAACGTGTCGTTGAACGCGCGATGGCGAGCCAAATACCAAATTCGTTGCCCTCGGAAACTTCTGTGTTCAAAATAGGCGAAGATATCCGTCATTCTAAATTTGGTGAAGGGGTAATTATTGACCTATCCGGACAAGGAGAAAATGCTGAGGTAACGATTAATTTCGTTGAAGCTGGACAAAAAACGCTGGTTCTTATATACGCCAATCTCAAAAAAGTTAGACAAAGTTAATCTAACGACCATGAAAAATAGGTGTTCGTTTAGCTACAAAAGCTTCGACCGCTTCTTTATGGTCGTCAGTGGAACGGCAACGTGTCATGGCTGTTGCTTCAGCGTCAAGGCAGGTTGCTAAATCAGCGACCAGAGCCCGATTCAGATTTTCTTTCATATAACGATGAGCAATGGTCGGCCCATCTGCAAATTGTTGACAATAGGCAACGGCGAGACTTTCAAAATCATCACCTTCTAAAACTTGGTTGACGATCCCAAGTTCGTTCGCAGTCTTTGCATCAAAACGTTCAGCTGTTAAATACAATTCTTTGGCTTTTCCGGCTCCTACCAGTTGAGTCAAAAAATAACTTCCACCGAAATCCCCTGAAAAACCAACTTTCGCAAAAGCGGTAGTAAATACTGCGCGAACCGACGCAACTCGTAAATCGCAAGCCAGCGCAATTGACATACCTGCGCCTGCTGCTGCTCCATCAATCGCAGCAACAGTCACCTTTGGGAATGTGTTGAGGGCAAAAGAAACTGCCCGTTGTCTAGCTCTTAAATCATCTGTAGCGGCTTCAGATGAAACCCCAGTATTGCGGGCGTTCATAGACTTCAGGTCACCCCCTGCACAAAATGCTCCCCCTGTCCCTGTAATCATCAAGGCCCCTACATCAGGGTCCTCGGCTAATAAAGGAAGCATCCGATTGAATGCGTCGTAAGTCTCAGGATGCAAAGCGTTACGAGCTTCTGGGCGGTTAAAACTTAAAATCGCGACCCTGCCAACTCGTTTTGCCAACATCACATCTGTGCCGGTATTTAAATTTGTCACTAGATACCCCTCTTCAGGTAGACGTTAGTCGCCCTCGCCGACCTAGTATGTCTAATTCGTGGGCCCAATTGTGCGGCTCACATCAACCGACATAGGAGCGCCCGAGTGGACCTCTTTGAATATCAAGGAAAGCAATTCTTCGCAAAGTACGGCATGCCAGTCTCCCCAGGAGCTGTTGCCTTCACAGTTGACGAAGCAGTAAAGGCAGCTGAGGACTTAGGCACTCCAGTAATGGTGAAGGCCCAAGTGCATACAGGAGGCCGCGGGAAAGCAGGCGGAGTTAAGTTCGCTGCTTCGGTAGATGATGCACGTACTCATGCCGAAAACATTCTTGGACTAGACATTAATGGTCATATTGTCCAACGGCTATGGATCGAAAAAGCTAGTGATATTTCAGAAGAGTATTACGCAAGCTTCACTCTCGATCGGTCCGCTAAAAAACATTTAGGGATGCTTTCTGCAGAAGGCGGAGTTGAAATAGAAACAGTCGCAGTGGAAAACCCGGATGCAATCAGCAAGATTCATGTTGATCCCGCTGAAGGGCTTTCTCGCGAAGCTGCTCAGGCATGGGTCGAGGGAGCAAATCTTAACCCAGCGGCGGTTGAAGGTGCTGTAGATATTATGATTCAGCTCTACGAAGCGTATGTAGGCGGCGATGCGGATCTCGTAGAAATTAACCCTTTGATACTCACACCTGATCAGAGAGTGCATGTGTTAGACGCCAAAGTAACTCTTGATGTAAACTCAGTGTTTCGCCATCCGGAATATGTCGAGTTTGATGAAACTCAGCCACGTGATGAACGAGAAGAAGCAGCGCACTCAAAAGGCTTGCAATATGTCGGGCTTGAGGGAAGCGTCGGCGTGATCGCCAACGGAGCTGGATTAGCTATGAGCACCGTAGATGTAATTAACCAGGTCGGCGGTAAACCTGCCAACTTCTTAGACATTGGTGGAGGTGCAAACGCCGATGTTATGGCTGGTGCCCTCGAGGTCATCAACAATGACCCGGAAGTAAAATCAATATTTATTAATATCTTTGGGGGAATAACCCGAGGTGAAGAAGTCGCGAACGGAATTATTGAAGCACTTAACCGTGTGAATATTGACGCCCCGATCATTATCCGGTTGGATGGCACGAACGCAGACGAGGGTCGCGAAATTTTGCGGCCACACCTAAATGACAATCTGATGATGGAACCAACCATGCTAGACGCGGCACGCAAAGCCGTCGCCATGGCTAAGGCTTAAGGAGAACGACCATGAGCATCTTCGTAAACAAAGACACCAAGGTCATATACCAGGGCCTTACAGGGTCACAAGGACGCTACTACGGCGCGCTGAACAGCGAGTACGGGACGCAAGTAGTAGCAGGGACCAACCCAAAAAAAGCTGGAACTGAAGTCAATGGAGTACCAATCTTCGCGAACTGTGCAGAAGCTGTTGAAGCGACCGGTGCGAAAGCTTCATGTATCTTCATTCCGGCAGCTGGCGTATTCGATGCTGTCATGGACGCCGCAGAAGGTGGTGTTGAATTTATTGTCTGCATTACCGAAGGTGTCCCAGCTCACGATGAAGCAAAATTTTTCAATCTCCTGCGCCGCGACCACCCCAATGTGCGACTCCTTGGACCTAACTGTCCAGGGATCATTACACCGGGAGAATGCAATATTGGGATCACAGCAGGACACATAGCCAAAAGTGGTGGACCAGTAGGGATCGTAAGTCGCTCCGGAACGCTCACTTACCAAGCCTTGTACGAACTCCAACAAAAAGATATTGGCGTCACCACATGCGTCGGTATTGGCGGGGATCCAGTGCCGGGTACCTCATTCATCGACTGCTTGAAAGCTTTCGAAGAAGACCCTGAAACAAAAGCTGTCATGATGATCGGCGAAATCGGAGGCTCGGCCGAAGAAGAAGCTGCCGACTTCATAAAAAATCATATGACGAAACCAGTTTCCTCATACGTGGCCGGTGTGACAGCCCCTCCTGGGAAAAAAATGGGACACGCCGGAGCAATTGTCTCAGGGGGAAAAGGAACGGCCGAAGCAAAAATGGAAGCGTTAAGAGACGCCGGAGTAAAAGTTGGGCTTAACCCAACCGAAGCCGGTGAACTGATGGCAGAAATCGTAGAGGCTCTCTAGATCCCATTTTTAGGCAATAATTAGAAATAAATTCAAAAATGTGGGGCTCCGGGCTTAACCGGCGCCCCATAGTCATTTTTGGCAACTATGTTCGCAGAGGTGCGAGTAGCAGTCTTGGCCTCAGGTGCCGGAACGATCCTTGAAGCAATTCTGGGCGAATCGATAGAAGTATCGCTCGTAATTACCGATCGACCCTGCAAAGCTATGGCACTAGCTCAAAGCTACGGAATCAGCTCAAAAGAAATAACTCGTGCCGAATTCGGCAAAAAATTTGATCGCCCTGTTTTCACTCAACAAGTAGTTCAAGCTTTGAAGGACGAAAACATTGACGTTATTGCGATGGCCGGCTTTGGAACTGTTCTGGGAGAGTCCTTTTTCCAGGCGTTCGAAGCACGGGTTCTGAACACACATCCATCTCTGCTGCCTTCGTTCCCAGGGTGGCACAGTGTGCGAGATGCACTGCAACACGGCGTTAAAGTAACCGGCTGTACGGTTCATATAGCGACACTCGAAGTTGATGCCGGCCCAATTCTTGCGCAACGAGCCATCGAAATTTTATCAAATGATGATGAAACCAGCCTTCACGAGCGCATAAAAGCAGTTGAACGAGAAATATATCCCGAGACAATAAAACGGTTTATCGAAACACTGGAGAAAAACTCTTGAGAGCACTCATTTCTGTTTATGACAAAACTGGCATAGTGGACTTTGCCAATTCCCTGACTGAAATGGGATGGGAAATTATTTCTAGCGGCGGTACGGCATCGACGTTGAAAGCTGTTGGTATAAGAGTCTTAGAGGTAGAGGAAGTTACCGGCAGCCCCGAAATGTTGGACGGTCGAGTTAAGACGTTGCACCCCCGCATTCACGGCGGAATCCTCGCTGATCGCACAAAACCTGCACATATGGAATCGCTTACAGCCGCAAACATTACCGCCATCGATCTTGTCGTATGCAACTTGTACCCATTCAGAAGCGATCCGAGTATTGAGCTGATAGACGTCGGTGGTCCCACCATGGTGCGAGCTGCAGCAAAAAACCATGGATCGGTAGGAATCGTCGTAGAACCCGCAGACTATGAACCTGTCCTGACCGAACTCGCCCAAAGTGGTGCATTGTCGGAAAGCACTCGGAAAAGGCTCGCTCGAGCAGCTTTTGCGCACACCGCCGCGTATGACGCAGCAATCGTTGACTGGTTTGATGCGGATGACCCGCTGCCACCAACTATCCATCTGGCGTTAGAAAAAGCAGATGACTGTCGTTACGGAGAAAACCCTCATCAAGAAGGAGCTAGGTATCGACTAGTTGAAACTTCTCCGTGGTGGGATCACGTAGTACAACATGAAGGTTTAGCTCTCAGTTACTTAAACTTTTTTGATGCCGATGCTGCATGGCGAATAGTCCACGATCTTGCTGCAGGGACTCAAGAGAAGGCAGTAGCAATCATCAAACATGCAAATCCGTGCGGTGCAGCAGTCGGTTCTGATCTCGCTGAAACCTATCAACGAGCATATGACTGTGACCCTCGGTCGGCATTCGGCGGGATCGTCGCGTTTAATCATGTAGTTGACCTTGCGACAGTAAAAGCCATAGAACAATCTGCTCAGGCAGACCTGATAATCGCTCCGGGATATGAAGATGGAGTGATTGAACGGATTAGAGCTAAACGAAAAAATACTCGAATTCTTGAAGCCCCAGCTCCTGAGAAGCCACGAACAGAACTGCGCCAAATCACAGGTGGATGGCTTGCCCAAACAGCTCACCATTTCAAAGCTGAACGAGCCGACTGGGTAGTAACAACTGAACGGCAGCCAACAGAATCTGAATGGAAAGACGCCGCGTTCGCTTGGCGTGTTGCAGGCCACGTCACATCGAACGCAATTGTTCTTACCAAAAATGGGACAGCGTGGGGTATCGGTGCTGGGCAACAAAACAGAGTTGAGTCAGGCCAGATAGCGGCAAATAAAGCAGCTGGACGAGCGACGGGTGGCGCGTGTGCCAGCGACGCGTTTTATCCTTTCCCCGATGGGGTCGAAGCTGCTGCTGAGGCTGGAGTTTCAGTCGTTATTCAACCAGGAGGAGCAATGCGCGACAACGATGTCATTGCTCGAGCAAACGAACTGGGAATAGCGATGATATTTACTGGAGAACGGCATTTCAGGCACTAAAGCTAGTTAGCTCGCGAAGAAAGAAACGCATCAAAACGAAAACGTCTCCTCAACGCGAAGAGCATTTAGAAATGAGCAGTAGCCTAAGTTCTGTGACTGCAGTAATTCTCGATGGACAAGCACTAGCGGACAAGGTGAAAGAACGCGTTCGCGTCGAAACAGCGAAACTCAGGATCACCCCCGGTTTAGGGACGATTCTTGTTGGGAACGACCCAGCATCGGAAAGCTATGTTGGCGCAAAAATTCGTGATTGCCAAGAAGTAGGTATCCAATCCGTTCACCGCCATTTGTCTGAAGACGCCACCGCCCAAGAGTTAATGGCCACAATTAACGACTTCAACAATGATGATGCTGTTCACGCGTACATAGTGCAGTTACCACTCCCAAAACAACTCAGTGAAGAACAAGCTCTGTTAGCTATCGACCCGAATAAAGACGCCGATGGACTTCACCCAACAAACCTCGGACGGCTCGTTATGGGAGTCGAAGGCCCCGTGCCGTGCACCCCTCGAGGGATTCAACTACTACTCGAAGAATATGAGGTTCCTGTCGACGGTGCCCATGTTGTTGTGATCGGACGCGGGTTAACAATTGGTAGACCCATGGCGCTTCTTATGGCGTTAAAAAGAAAAACTGCGAACGCAGCGGTAACGGTTATACACACTGGGGTAGCGGACCTAGCGGCCTACACTAAGCAGGCAGACGTAATCATCGCTGCAGCAGGTGTCCCTAACCTAGTAAAACCAGACATGATCCGAGAAGGTGCGGCAGTCATCGGTGGAGGCATAACACGTGATGGGAAACGTATCTTGTCTGACGTTGACGAATCTGTCGCTGAAAAAGCTGGCTGGGTGACACCTCGGTTAGGCGGCGTCGGTCCAATGACGCGAGCGATGCTGCTCCAGAACACGTTAGATGCAGCCAAACGCGCCGAAGCTCGAAATTAATTGAAAAGACATCGACTGTGGCACTGAACCGTAAACGTCTTCAACAAGTATTAGCGAAGGTAACCAGAACACAACGTTTCGGCAATTACCGAAACGAACTCACCTCGTTAGATAACCCTGAGGTAATAAAAAAGTATGTCGATGATGTGATCGAAGCTCGGGGAGGAGAAGTGGCAGCCCGGAAACGGGCAGAGATAATTGCTCACGCGTTCCTCGAGCTGAACCAAGAACAACAGCACAGTTTTTTTGATCTCCTCAGAAATGACTATGGGGTTGATCAGAACGCGGTTCGAAATGTGATCCAAAATTTTGAGGTGACCTCAGACCAGGAACAGGCTGATCTTAGAGCTGCTCTAGAACCGAGAAGAGAGCAATTATTTCGGCGGTTTGTGGGTGTTGACGCTGGGCTGGCTTTCCTTGTCACCTTGCGAGCGGATCTGCTTGAACATAAAGACCCCCAGTTCGCGTCTCTCGATTCAGAATTAAAATCGTTACTTAACCAATGCTTCGATGTTGGCTTGTTGACCTTGCATCAAATCACATGGAGTTCACCAGCGGCGCTACTAGAAAAACTCATCGAATACGAAGCTGTTCATGCAATTCAAAGTTGGGATGATTTGCGTAAACGCCTGGGAGAAGACCGGCGGCTTTATGCCTTTCAGCATCCAGCGCTCCCAAATGACCTACTAATTTTTGTTGAAGTTGCACTCATGAAAGGTTTAGCTCACAGCATTGATGATCTCCTTGACCCAGCAACTGAAATTCTTGATCCAAAGGATTCAGATACCGCTATTTTTTATTCAATTTCGAACTGCCAACCAGGCTTATCTGGGGTACGTCTCGGAGATTTTCTGATCAAACGGGTCGTGTCGTTGCTCTCAGCAGAGATTCCAAGTCTCAAAAATTTTGCTACTCTGTCACCTATTCCTGGTTTCGCTGAATGGTTAAAGTCGGCGATTGAGCATAACGATCTACCAATTTTCACGAGGGAACAACAAACAGCTTTAGACGCGGTGCAGGCAGCGCTCCAGAACCCGGAATGGCATGATTCTCAGGAGATGAGTCAACAGCTTGAACCAGTATTGTCGCAGCTGTGCGCCTACTACTTAACTTCTGTAAAACGAGGTAAACGAATCTCAGATCCGGTGGCTAACTTCCATCTGAGTAACGGAGCGAGAATTGAACAGGTCAGATTCTTAGCTAACACCCGACCTGAAGGTATACAACAATCATTAGGGATGATGGTCAACTATCGATACGTGCTTGACTACATCGAAGAGAATCATGATGCTTACGTCCATGAAGGACATGTAGAGATATCTAAAACGCTTTTAGAGCTGCAGTAAAAGTTTTTAAGAAACTGTGACTACCCCCGCGACTGAAGATGATGATGGCACTGATGTAGGTAGCTCAGCTGCGGGGAAAGTACTCGCAGAAGGGGCACGGCTTTGCCTGACGTACGTGAAACGCTGCAAAGCGATTTTTTCGATTGCAGTGTTGGGTGCTGCTATATATGGCGTGCTGCTCGTAGTGGGAACTGAAGTAATTGGATACGCGACAGACGAAATACTCATCCCAACTTTCGATAGTGACGCAGAGCGAGGGAGCCTCGGATGGCTGGTAGCGGCGCTGATAGGGATATCGGTGTTGCGATCTAGCGGAGTTGTGATGCGCAGGTACTTCGGCGCGATGACAACCGAACGCAACAATAAACATTTACGGCGGGCCCTGGGCGAAACGTACCTTGATCAATCAATCACTGACTTAAAAGCGCGACCAACCGGTGAGTTGCTGGCCCACGCAGACACCGATGTTGAAGTCTCCACTATGTTGTTGCAACCGTTACCTTTCACACTTGGCATGTTTGTGCTTGCCGCAGCGGCCTCTATAAGCCTGTTGTCGATAGATATTTGGCTGCTTGGTGTTGCTAGTTTAGTTTTCCCGGCGACTTGGTTAGCGAACCGAATTTTCACCCAAAAAGTAATAGCGCCAGCAAGTAAAGTTCGTAAAGCTGTAGGAGATGTCACTGCAGTTGTCCATGAAAGTCTGGACGGTGCGTTAGTAGTCAAAACCCTTGGACGCGAAGCAGACGAGGTGCAACGCTTAACAGAATCTGCAGACAGACTCCGAAGAACTCGTACCCAAATTGGACGACTACGAGCAACTTTTGAACCCACTCTTGATACTTTGCCAAGCCTTGGCATGGTTGCTGTTTTAGCAATCGGGGCATGGAGGATATCGGATGGCAACGTAACAACCGGGCAAGTAATCCAAGCGATGATTCTCTTTCAACAGTTGGCATTTCCGATTCGCATAATTGGTTTCTTTTTGGAAGAAAACGCAATGTCGGTAGTAGCTGCAAGGCGGCTTAAAAAAGCTTTTAAAGTCAGTGCTCCGTTGGCAGCCGCTGGAACTGAAACGCTTGATAAGGGCCCACTAATAATCGAATTTAATAATGTGACATATGGTTACGGAAACCAGACTGTTCTTAAAGACTGCTCATTTCAAATAGATAAGGGTGAAATAGTTGCCCTTGTAGGAGAAACCGGGTCGGGTAAAACAACCATTGCACAATTGTTGTTTGGGCTAATTGAGCCTCATCGTGGCTCGATAAAGATAGGGAATTATCAACTGCCAGAAATAAACCCCGAAATACTCAGAGAACACATTTCGCTTGTGTCGCAGGAAACGTTCTTGTTCGCAGATGACCTGAAACAAAATGTGAAACTTTACAGGCAGATTGATAATAGTGAAGTAGACAAACACGCAAAAACCGCTCAAGCAGATTTCGTTAATGAAATGCCGGGCAGGTGGGAAACTTTAGTAGGTGAGCGAGGAGTCACTCTTTCAGGTGGGCAAAGACAACGCATTGCGATAACGCGAGCGTTAGTTGGAGACCCCGGATTTTTGATGCTTGATGACTCGACGTCAGCTATTGACCCAATTCTCGAAGGAGAAATTCTTGAAGCTTTACGAAAGAATCTTTCGACAACAACTCTCGTAGTAGCCCATAGGTTGTCGACAATAAAACTTGCTAAGCGCGTCCTGTTTTTGCACCAGGGAAGCATCGTTGCCTCAGGATCCCACGAAGAGCTGCTCGAAAATTCGGACTACGCCGACCTCGTAAAAGCCTACGAACGAGACTCGAAATGACTAGCGAAGCAGATGATCTATCGGAACGAGATAGGCCATCTCAATCTGCGTTCGAAATTCTTCGAAAAGGAATCTCTACAACACCGAAACTAAAAAAAGGACTTGCATTAACTGCGCTCGCAGCTGTCCTTAGCGCATGTGGGCAATTAGCGATACCGATTCTTATAAGAGTGGCGATCGACAGAGGATTACAACCCGGTCAGCAACCCCGCCCAGCGTTCGTGGCTATCTCGTGTTTGATAACCGCATGCATTATAATTCTGGTGTTTGTCCTAAGCAGACTGACGTTTTTGCGACTGGTCGAAATGACAGAAGGCACACTGTTTGACCTACGAATTAAAGCTTTTGAACACGTGCACCGTTTAAGTATTGCAGAGCACAACCGTTCGAGGCTCGGGACAACAGTCGCCCGAGTGACTAGCGACGTAGAACAGCTCGCAAAGTTCTTTGAATGGGGCGGAATGTCATGGATCATCAACGGCACCCTGCTCATCGGGATTGTGATAGTCATGGCTGCGGTAAGTTGGCAGTTAACAATTGTCACGTTATTGGCATTTCTGCCAGTGTTACCGCTCGTCAAATGGATCCAAAAAAGGCAACTCGCTGCTTACAGCATGCTTAGGACTCGTGTAGGGGAAACATTCGGTGAGTTCAGCGAAGCAATAAGCGGCGGTCAAACTATTCGTCTGTATGGACTTCAAAAAAATGCGAAGAAAAAACTGTTTAACGCGATAGAAATTCAGTATAAGGCTCGGATGAAAGCGGTCAGATTTTTTGCTGTTTTGTTTACTTTAGGAGATGTGTTTGGGGCCGTAGCGTTGTCAAGCATTGCTGTTGCTGCTGTTACTCAGCAGCAAACCTGGGACCTTGAATTAGGGCAGGTCCTTGCGTTCGTTTTTTTGGTGACGCTTATGACTGGCCCTATCGGGCACCTTTCAGAAATATTAGATCAGACTCAAATAGCGTTAGCGGGCTGGGAAAAAATATTAAATTTGTTGGAGATTCCGATTGAAATATTTGAGCCTTCAAATGGGACAATACTGCAGGCTGGCCCCGTGTCGGTTCAAGCAACGAGCCTGTGTTTCGCTTATGGAAACGGAGACACTGTTCTAAAAGATATCAACGTCTCGATTCCTGCTGGGATCAAGGTAGCTGTTGTTGGTGAAACTGGTTCAGGTAAAACCACGTTCGCCAAACTGTTAGTTCGTTTAGCTGATCCATCATCAGGGTCGCTGAAACTAAATAATGTGGAGATGCAAAATGTGGATGCGCAGTCTCGACGCGGAGCAGCTCGGATGGTTCCTCAAGACGGATTTCTTTTTAACACTGATGTCCAAACAAATATTTTGTACGGAAAACCTTCTGCAACTGAAGCTGAAGTAATTGCATCAGTGAGATCTCTTGGTTTGGAAGAGTGGGTTGGCTTGTTGCCCGATGGCTTAAAAACGCAAGTAGGCGAACGTGGTGAGTCGTTATCGGTTGGGGAACGACAAGTTGTTGCACTCATCAGAGCGCAACTAGCGGATCCGGGGTTATTAATCCTAGATGAAGCAACGAGTAGCGTTGACCCTCGTACGGAGAAAGCCTTAACAGGAGCTTTATATCGATTAGCTGAGGGGCGCACAACGATTAGTATTGCTCACAGATTATCGACTGCAGAAAATGCGGACCTGATCCTCGTTTTCGATGGAGGTAAGTTGGTTGAGCAAGGTTCTCACACCGAATTACTTGGAATGAAAAAGAAATATGCGAATCTCCATGCCAGTTGGGTTGGAAATACTCGCCTGGATAGATAAGAACTAGTTACTTAGTTTGCGCTAGAACCATTACACAATCTATTTACCTCGCTATGGAAGGACCTATCGTGAAGGATCCAGTTCGCGTTGCCGTTACCGGAGCCGCTGGCCAAATCGGCTATTCGCTTCTTTTTCGAATCGCATCAGGAAGCATGCTCGGCCCAGATCAGCCAGTTATTCTTCAAATGCTTGAAATTGAACCAGCGTTAGGTGCATTAGCTGGCGTAAAAATGGAGTTAGATGACTGCGCGTTCCCTCTGTTAGCTGGAACTGTAGAAACAGCAGACGCGAACCAAGCCTTTGACGGTGCAGACTATGCGCTACTTGTGGGGTCTATGCCTCGAAAAGCTGGAATGGAACGTAGCGATCTGTTGGCAGCCAATGGCGGCATATTTACCGGTCAAGGACAAGCGATAAGCGAGAGCGCGAACTCATCTATCAAAGTTTTAGTAGTGGGCAATCCAGCAAACACGAACTGTTTAATTGCTATGAGAAACGCACCGAATATCGCGGACGCACAATTCACAGCTATGACTCGTTTAGATCACAACCGCGCGATGGCGCAGCTCGCCCAAAAGACTCAGTGTTCTGTTAACGACATCAAACATATGACTATTTGGGGTAACCACTCAGCCACCCAATACCCCGACTTGTTCCACGCTGAAGTCAATGGAAATAACGCTGCAGTTCTGGTGAATGACCAGAACTGGCTTGAAACTGACTTCATCCCGACAGTTCAACAGCGCGGGGCAGCAATAATCGCAGCCCGAGGAGCCTCGTCAGCAGCGTCAGCAGCGTCAGCGGCAGTCGATCACATGCGAGACTGGGCGCTCGGAACAGCCGCAGGTGACTGGGTTTCGATGGGCATTCCATCAACAGGCGACTACGGCGCCCCAGAGGGCATAATTACGTCGTTCCCCTGCACCACCGAAAATGGGGTTTACAGCGTCGTGAGCGGACTTGAGTTGGATGAATTTAGCAAAGTCCGGATTGAAGCTTCGTGGGCTGAACTTGTTGAAGAACGAGACGCAGTGAGCGAGATGGGTTTACTCGGCTAAAAATCTCGAAAGAGTAAGTTAGTTATTGGTTAGGCTGTGGCCCGAGTTCGCCGCAGAATAGGGTCAGCTACAGCTAAAAGCTTGTCGGCGGCAGACATAACAAACCCAGCTACCCCTGGGGTCTTATTGTCGATGAGGTTCCCCATAACTTGTAACGTTATTTTCGCTATGGTGTCTGTCCCGACTGCAACTTTGAGGCCGGCCCTCAATATTTGTTGATGGCCGATCAGAAATGAGAATCTTCGACCAGTTCGAAGAAATGAATCAAACTTTTCAGCAACCATCGCATCATATTTTTGGGGTGCTGTTGCTGGATCTGCTTCGAAAAGATCAGCTATAAGAACCCCAGTTTCAAGCCCATAATCAATACCTTCACCGTTCATTGGGTTCACCAGCCCAGCGGCATCACCCACAGCTACCCAACCCGGGCCGTGACGCTTAACAACGCTCATAGGTAGTCGCCATGCCCGAGGTTTTTCGAGATAGGGGCCAAGTTCCCAATCTTCTCTGACAAGGTCGCGGTACGTGTCACAAAGAGTGTTCAGATTAAGAGACTTGAGACCCTTCATAGTGCTCAATGCCCCGACACCAATATTTACTGTCCCATCACCGGCTGGGAACATCCAGCCGTAACCCGGAACAGCAGTACCTTGGTCATCTTTCAACGTTAAACAGGCTTCCAAATGTTGGTCTTTATCTCTTGGCGTAGCTGCGTATGTCCTAATTGCTAAGCCGAAAGGTTCATTAGGGTCTCTGTGTGCTCCGAGGATTCTGGCGGCTTTACCTTGAGCCCCCGCTGCGAGTACAACAAGATCTGCAGTCCAACGCTTTCCGTTTACTTCCACCCCAATAGCTCTTTCACCGTCCATGATTGGTAACGCTTCGGAGCTATAAATCATTTCGGCGCCTGCTTGAGTGGCTGCATCCATCAGAGATGTGTCAAGTCGTTTGCGTGGCCAAACAGCACCATAATTGGGGAAATGTTCGGTTGTAGGCCAATCCAACTCTCTACTTTTTTTGCCTGCGATCATGCGAAGGCCACGAATCTGATGCGCATCATTAAGTTTAATATTTAGTCCCTGGAGTGCGCCTACTGCTCGGGGGGTAAGACCATCGCCGCATACCTTGTCACGTCCGTATACACCTTTTTCGAAAACGGTTACCTTGATTCCAGCGCGCGCAGCTCTAATAGCTGTCGCAGCACCTGCAGGTCCGCCGCCGATAACAATGAGATCACGATGAGTCACTAGTTACAGCTTGGCGTTACAAAGTGTAGATACCTACTAAGTTGCTTGCCTTTCAGCTGCGGAACCCCTTTTTTTGTGCTCCCACCAACTAGCTGCTCCCAAAAAGAGCATTTCGGCCCCAAATTCCCAGGCCCTGCTGAGAACAGCGAAAGCTGTAGCATCTCCAAT